>JAEUJW010000043.1 GCA_016793465.1 Myxococcales bacterium | reverse complement strand
CGCCCCCTACCACGAGCTCGCTCACCAACACCGAGCCCCAAAGAACAAGCAGCGGGCCGTCACCCACCACACCCGCAGGCTCGCCGAGCTCGGGTTTCAGGTCGAGCTCCGTCCCGCAGCCTGACCCTCACCTGACGCCGCCCACGGCCGGGCCCCTCCCGTGTCCGGGCAGTTTCTTGGTAGCGGAGTGCGGCAATTCGCAGGGCCACACTTCGCCGCGTCTGCGTGGCACACGGTGGCCAAAAGCGCGCACCGGTGCTACAAGGCGACCCCGTGAGCACCCCCCCCGCGAAACCGTCGCGCCCCGCCCCGAAGACCCCCGCTCCGCCGAGCGAGAAGCCCAAGGGCGGCCCCGACAGCGTGTGGCTGATCGACGGCAGCAACTTCATCTACCGCGCGTTCCACGGGCTCCCGTCGCTCACCGCGCCGAACGGCGTGCCGATCAACGCCGTGCACGGGTTCGTCCGCATCGTCCAGGCCATGCGCAAGGAGTACGCGCCCGAGATCCTGGTCGCGATCTTCGACGCCGGCGGACCCGGCCACCGCCACGCCATGTTCCCCGCCTACAAGGCCCAGCGCCCGCCGCCGCCCGAGGACCTGGTGCCGCAGCTGCCGCTGATCCGCGGGGCGACCACCGCGCTCGGCCTGCCGATCGTCGAGTTCCCCGGCGTCGAGGCCGACGACATCATCGCCACCTACGCCGTGCAGGCGCAGAAGGCCGGCAAGCGCGTCGTCATCGTCTCGACCGACAAGGACCTCATGCAGCTGGTCGACACCGGCGACGGCGAGCGCCCCGCGATCCAGCTGTGGGACTCGATGAAGAACAAGCTGATCGGCCCCGCCGACGTGCAGGAGAAGTGGGGCGTGCTGCCGCCGCTGCTCGGCGACCTGCTCGCGCTCACCGGCGACAGCTCCGACAACATCCCCGGCGTGCCCGGCATCGGCCCCAAGACCGCCGCCCAGCTGCTCGAGGAGTTCGGCTCGCTCGAGCAGCTGCTGGCCGGCGCCGCGACGATCAAGCAGCAGAAGCGCCGCGAGCTGCTCGAGACCCACGCCGCCGGCGCGCGCCTCAGCCGTCAGCTGGTCGAGCTGAAGCGCGACCTCGTGCTCCCGCCGCTCGAGGGCATGCACGACCGCGGCCCCGACCAGGCGACCATGGAGGCGTTCTTCGCCCCGCTCGGCTTCAAGTCGCTGCTCGGCAAGGGCGCCCGGGCGGCCGCCGCCGTCAACACCGGCGGCCCGCTCGAGCTCCAGCCCGGCGAGCCGCTGAAGCTCGACCGCACGCGCCTGAAGGTCTACCGCGCCGTCGACGAGCCCGCCTTCAAGGAGTGGAGCGCCGCCGTGGCGGCGAGGGCCGAGGCGCTCGCCCTGCAGATCATCGTCGACGACGACGACGCGACCGCGGCCCACCTCGCCGGCGTCGCGCTCGCGGCCGTCGGCGCCGACGTCCCGGAGCCCGCCTACCTCCCGTTCGGCCACACCGGCGACGCCCTGCTGTCGGGCCAGATGTCGCAAGCCAGCGCCATCACATTATTAAAGCCGCTGCTCGCGGGGCCGCTGCCGAAGTGGGCCCACGGCGCCAAGTTCCAGGCCATCGTGCTGCGCCGCGCCGGCCTCGAGATCAGCAACCTCGTCGGCGACCCCAAGCTGCTGTCGTACACCCTCGACCCCGCGCGCACGACCCACACCCTCGCCGACCTCGCCAAGGAGCTGTTCGCCTACGAGGTGCTCTCGCCCGAGGCCGTGCTCGGCAAGGGCAAGAAGGCGGTCACGTTCGAGCGCCTGCAGCTCGACCAGGCCGGCACCTACGCCTGCGAGCGCGCCAGCCTGGCGCTGCACACCGGCCGTCACCTGCGGCGCCAGCTCGACGCCGGCGGCCCCGCGATCAAAGCCCTGTTCGACGAGCTCGAGATGCCGCTGTCGCACGTGCTCGAGAGGCTCGAGGAGCGCGGCGTCCGCGTCGACCCGGCCGTGCTCAACGCCCAGGGCGCCGTCATCGCCGCCGAGATCGACAAGCTGCGCAAGGAGATCGAGGCCGAGGCCGGCCACCCCCTCAACCCCGACTCGCCGCTGCAGCTGCAGAAATTCCTGTTCGAGGAGCGCGGCCTCGAGGCCTCGCGCAAGACCAAGACCGGCTACAGCACCGACGCCGCCGTGCTCGAGGAGCTCGCGCAGTTCGACCCGGTCGTCAACATCATCCTCGAGTACCGCGGCCTCACGAAGCTGAAGGGCACCTACTTCGACACCCTGCCGAACGAGATCAACCCGCGCACGGGCCGCCTGCACACCCGCTTCCGCCAGGCCGTGGCCCAGACCGGCCGCCTGTCGAGCAAGGACCCCAACTTGCAGAACATCCCGATCCGCACCGAGATCGGCCGCCGGATCCGCGAGGCGTTCGTCGCCCCCGAGGGCCGTGTGCTGGTGACCCTCGACTACTCCCAGATCGAGCTGCGGATCCTCGCCCACCTGTCCGAGGACAAGAACTTCCTCTCGGCCTTCCGCGAGGGCGTCGACGTGCACCGCCGCACCGCCGCCGAGGTGTTCGCCGTGCCCGAGCCCGAGGTCACCGCCGAGCAGCGCCGCGTCGCCAAGGCCGTCAACTTCGGCGTGATCTACGGCCAGACCGCGTTCGGCCTGTCGCGCCAGCTCGGCATCCCCCGCGGCAAGGCCGGCAGCTACATCAAGGCGTACCTCGAGAAGATCCCTGGCGTGACCCGCTACATGGACGAGCTCGTCGACATCGCCGAGGCCCGCGGCTTCGCCGAGACGATCTACGGCCGCCGTCGTCGCATCCCCGAGCTCGGCCGCAAGGGCGCGGCGCGCAGCTACGGCGAACGCGCGGCCCGCAACACGCCCATCCAGGGCAGCGCCGCCGACATCATGAAGCGGGCGATGATCGCGGTCGAGACGGCCCTCACCGGCGTGCCCTGGGCCCAGATGCTGCTCACCGTGCACGACGAGCTCATCTTCGAGTGCGACGCGGCCCGCGTCGACGAGCTCGTGAGCATCGCCCGCCCGCTCATGGAGTCCGCGGCGCAGCTGTCGGTGCCCCTGCAGGTCGACGCCGGCCACGGCAAGAGCTGGGCGGACTGCAAGGGCTGACCGGGAGCCAGCGGCACCGCCCCGCGTCGCGCGAGCCGTCGCGGGTTCACGCTCGTTCGCGGAGTCGGATCGTCGCCAGGCCCGCGTCCCTGTCGCTGCGCGTCTGGAGCGCGGCGATCGCCGTCAGTCGACGAGGGTCGCGGCGGCGGGCTCGTCGGCGGACCGCAGGCGCACGCGGACGGCGCGCCCGAGCAGGCTGTCGGGCCCCTGCAGCGTGGCCTTGATAAAATTGTCGGTGAGGGCGACGAGCTCGCCGCGGCGGTCGCGGGCGCGGTGGACGACCGCGGGCACGACGGCGCCGAGCTGGCTCGTGCGGAACGCCCGGGCCTTGCGCGCGGCCAGGTCGCGCAGCACGCGGGTGCGGGCCGCACGCTCGCCGGGGTCGACCTGCGGGCGCATGCTCGCGGCGGCGGTGCCCTCGCGCTCCGAGTAGGTGAACACGTGCATGCCGGCGAGCGGCAGCTCGTCGAGCAGCGCGACGGTCGCGTCGAAGGCCGCGGGGGTCTCGCTCGGGAAGCCGGCGATCACATCGGTGGCGACGGCGATCCCCGGGACCGCCGCGGTCAGGCGCGGGACCAACCGGCGCAGGTCGTCCGACCGATGACCGCGTCGCATGGCCCGCAGCACCCCGTCGTCGCCGCTCTGGACCGGCAGGTGGAGGTGACGACAGAGCCGCCGATCGCCCGCCAGCAGCGCGATCAGCTCGTCGTCGACCTCGTGCGGGTCGACCGACCCGAGCCGCAACATGGCGTCGCCGAGGCCCGGCAACAGCGCGCGCACGAGCGCCGCGAGGTCCGTGCGCGGCTCGAGGTCCCGCCCGTACGTGCCGAGGTGCACGCCCGTGAGCACGACCTCCGGCGCCCCCGCGGCGACCAGGTCGGCGAGCTGCGCCTGCGCCTCGGCGACCGGCAGGCTCGCGCTGCGCCCCCGCACCCGCGGCACGATGCAGAAGCTGCAGCGGTAGTCGCACCCGTCCTGAATTTTCAAGTAGGCCCGGCTGCGGCGCGGGTCGATCGACGGGCGCAGCCGCGTCATCCGCACCCGCCGCCCGAGGTCGACCGCGGCCACGTGCACGCCGCCGTCACCTGTCCCGAGGGCCAGCTCGGCGAAGCGCTCCTTCTCGCGGTTGCCGAGCACCAGCGCCACGCCGGGCAGCGCCGCCAGGCCGGCGGGGTCCGAGTTCGCCATGCAGCCGGTCACGACCACGCGCGCGCCGCCGCGGGCCGCGCGGCGCACGACCTGACGCGTGTCGGCGTCGGCGTCGTGAGTGATCGTGCAGCTGTTGACGACCACGATGTCCGCGGGCTCGTCGGCGCCGACGATCGTGTGCCCCGCGGCGCGCGTCACCTGCTCGAGCGCGTCGGTCTCGAACTGGTTGAGGCGGCACCCCAGCGTGGTGAACGCGACCCGCACCGCGTCACATCGGGAAGCGGGCGTTCAGCTCCTGCACCTTCTGCTTGAAGCGCGGGAACTTGACCTTGTTCTTCACGAACTTGGCGATGCACGGGGCCGCGACGTTGGCGTCGGTCGGCGTCGCCTCGAGCACCCGCCCGCTCGCTCCCTCGATCTTCAGCTTGATGACCGCCACCACCCCGCGCGGCCCGTTCTTGGCGGCGCGGCAGGACTCGACGTCCTTCTTGTAGTTGGTGAGTACGCGGTTGAGGTCCATCGGCTCGAGCTTCTCGAGCGAGGGCTCCGGCAGGTTGGGCGGCGGGTTGGTCTTGCCCGGGTCCTTCTTCGGATCCTTCCGCGGGTCCTTCTTGACCGGGTCCTTCTTGGTCGGCGGCGTCGGCGTGGTCTTGGTCGGATCGGGGTCGTCGATGATGACGCCCTCGTCGGCGCCCGCCGTCGGATCCGGCGCCGGGTCCGGCGTGCTCGGCGGCGTGACCGGCGGCGGCACGACCACCGGCTCCGGCGGCGTCGCATCCTTGGTCGCGCTCGTCGCGGCGACCGCGTCGGTCTTGCTCGCGTCGTCGGTCTTGTTGGTCAGCGCGCACACCAGGCCGACCACCAGCACCAGCACGATCGCCACCAGAGCGATCACGACCTTCGTCATCAGCGCCGGATCGCGGCCGACCTCGGGCCACTGCGCCGACTGGCTGTCCATCGGGCGCCCGCTCATGCCGGCGAACGACATGTCCTGCGGCGTGGTCGCCACGCCCGGCAGCGGGCTCGTGCCGCTCGGGGTGGTCGCCGCGGCCGCCGCGTTCATCGCCGCGGCCATGCGCGCCGCCGAGGCCGCCGCCTCGAGGTTGCTGGTCGTGCCGCCGCGACCGTCGCTGGTCCCGCGCGGCGCGGCCACCAGCGCCTCGATCAGCTCGGCCATGGTCTGGAAGCGGGCCGACCGCTCCTTCTCCATGGCCTTCAGGATGATCGCCTCGACCTCGACCGGGATGTCGGCGTCCGGCGCGAGCTGCCGCGGCGCGACCGGCTTGACGTTGACCTGCTGCGACAGCACGCCGAACATCGTCTTGTCGCTGAACGGCAGCTGCCCGGTGAGCAGCTGGTACATGATGCAGCCGAGCGCGTAGATGTCCATGCGGACATCCGCGGCCTCGCCCTGCACCTGCTCCGGCGCCATGTACTCCGGCGTGCCGATCAGCGCGCCGGCCTGCGTCAGCGTGTGCGAGACCTGGCGGTTCTCCTCGAGGAACTTGGCGATGCCGAAGTCGAGGACCTTCACGAAGTCCCGCATGCCGTTGCGGTGGATGATGAAGCAGTTCTCCGGCTTCATGTCGCGGTGGATGATCCCGCGGGCGTGCGCGGCCTGCAGCGCGCGGCAGATCTGCAGCACGATGCGGCGCGCGCGCGGCCAGTTGAGCGCCCCGACCCGCTTCAGCAGCTTGCCGAGGTCCTCGCCCTGCAGGTGCTCCATGGCGAAGAACACCGAGCCGTTGGCCATCTCGCCGAAGTCGGTGATGTCGATGACGTTCTCGTGGCCGATCGTCGAGGCGGCCTGGGCCTCGCGGAGGAACCGCTTCACCTGGTCGGGCCGGTGGGTGTACGCGGGGTTCAAGACCTTGACGGCCACCCGCTTGCCGAGCGCGACGTGCTCGGCGAGGTACACCTTGCCCATGCCGCCCTTGCCGATCAGGTCGAGCACGCGGTAGCGGTCGGCCAGCACCTGACCGAACAGCGCGTCGCGCCGCGGGTGCGAGCCGCTCGACTTCGACGAGCTGCCGCCGCCGAGCCCGTCGGCGCTGGTCGGCGTGTCGCCGCGCTCCTCGTCCTGCATGCCGCGGCCGCCGGTGACCGCGAAGTCCTCGAGGTCGCCGAAGCTGTCCACGCCGCTGCTCACCGACACGAAGCGCGGGCCGTCGCCGGTCGGCGCGGCGGTGTGCCGCGTCAGGTCGTCGGCGAAGTCGCGCGAGGGCGGGCCGTCGTCGCGCTCATCCTCGTCCTCGAAGCCGTCGTCCGGGTAGTCGCCGGTCGAGATGTCCTCCTCGGGCTCGGGCCGCGGCTCCTCGGCGGCCGCGACGTCGCCGGCGTGCGCAGGGTTCTCGCCGGTGTCGACGTCGTCGCCCTCGTCGTCGGCGTAGCCCTCGTCCTCGCCGAGCTCGCCGTCGTCGAAGGCGCCGACGCCGCCGATGTCGACGCCGCTCAGCGAGCCCGCGCCGCCCAGCTCGTCGGCCGCGACGTTGGCGAACAGCGCGGCCGCCTCCTGGGTCTCCGAGTCGTCCTCGTCCGACTGGTCGCCCTCGTCCTCCTCGTCGGACGCGGCCGACTCGGGCACCGGCGGCGGCGGCACGGGCAACAGCGAGGGCGGCGGCCGCAGGCCCGGCGGCGGGGCCAGCGGGGCCGGCGTGCGTCGCGGCGTCGACGGCGTGAGCGTCGGCGGCAGCCCGGGCGGAGGCACGCCGATCGATCGCATCGGCGGCGCGACCGGTGCCGCGGCGACCGGCTGCTCGGGCACCGGCGTGTGCACGGTCTGACCCGTACGCGTCGGCGTCGACGACACCACTGTCTGTCCGGTGCGCGGCAGCTCGGGCACCGGCGTGTGCACGGTCTGACCCGTACGCGCCGGCGTCGACGACACCACGGTCTGTCCCGTGCGCGGCAGCTCGGGCACCGGCGTGTGCACGGTCTGACCCGTGCGCACCGGCGCCGGCGGGACCACCGTCTGTCCGGTGCGCGGCGAGTCCGGCGGCGCGACCACGGTCTCTCCCGTGCGCGCGGGCGGCTCGGGCGGCACGAGGGTCTGACCCGTGCGCGGCGAGTCAGGCCCGAACGGCCGCGACGGCGCGTCCTGTGGAACCGCGCTGAGGGTCCGCGAGGACGGTTCCTCTGCGCCGCGCGCCGGAGGCGTGCCGGCGTGACCGCCCAAACCGCGGCTGCCTTCGGGATTGGTGCCCATCGGACCCGCAGCACGCTAGCACGGTGCTCGCGGGCGGAAAAGCTGAACGCAGGACCTCATGCGGCCGCCCCTGGGTGCTCCGCGACCCACACCACGGCGCTGCGCCCGGCCCGTCGTGGAGCTTGACACGGCCTCGCCGTCACGCCCGAGTCGCCGTGTTTTTCCGGTTCGGCTCGCGCTTCGCCGGTCGCTCGCGGAGGCCGTCAACGGCCGCGGCGGGCCCGTTCGCGGGGCTTCCTGGGCCTGTTCGCGGGCGGAGCGAAGGCCGGCGAGGCCCGCTCCGGGCGCACGTGCAGGGTCCTGCACGCGCCCGGCTCGAGGCCCTCGAGGGTCCAGGGTCCGATCGACCAGCGGATCAGCCGCAGCGTGGGGTGCCCGACCGCCGCGGTCATGCGCCGGACCTGGCGGTTGCGGCCCTCGTGGATCGTCATTTCGAGCCAGCACGTCGGGATCGCCGCCCGCACCCGGATCGGCGGATCGCGGGGCCACACCTCGGGTGGCGGGATCGCACGCACGATCGCGGGCGCGGTCGGGCCGTCCCTCAGGTCGACCCCCCCGGCCAGGCGTGCAATCGCCTCCGCCTGCAAGATCCCCTCGACCTGGACCCAGTAGGTCTTGGGGTATTTGTGCCGGGGATCGCTGATCCTGTGCTGTAGCCGCCCGTCGTCGGTCAGTACGAGCAGGCCCTCGCTGTCGGCGTCGAGGCGACCGCAGGGGTACACGTCGGGCACGTCGACGTACGACGCCAGGGTCGCGCGTCCCTCCGGGTCGGTGAACCGCGTGAGCACCCCGTAGGGCTTGTTGAGCAGGACGACGGTGGCCAAACGCGGCGCCAGGGTGCCCGCCGCGGGCCTGCGCGGCAAGCGGAGCCAACCCACGAACGCTGGGCGGGCTCCGCCTTCCATGGTAGGCAAGGAACGCTGTCCGAGCCAGGCGCAGCGGAGGAGGATCCGTGAGCAGTTTTTCCGTGGATATGCACGACCTCGAGTTCGTTTTGTTCGACCAACTGGCCATGCACACGCGATTGGCGGGGTTCGAACGCTACGCGGGGTTCGACCGTGACATCTATGCGGCCGCCCTCGCCGAGGCCCAGCGCATCGGCGTCGAGGTGCTGGCCCCCGTCAACAAGATCGGCGACCGCGACGGTTGCAAGCTCGACGCCGACGGCAACGTGACCACGCCGCACGGCTACAAGGCCGCGTGGGACACCCTGGCGGCCGGCGGGTGGGTCGCGGCCTCGGCCCCGGCCGAGCTCGGCGGCGCCGGCCTGCCCTTCCTGATGGCCATGGCGATCAACGAGATCCTGTGCGGCGCCTGCATGGCCTTCATGATGTACCCGGGCCTCACCGCCGGGGCCGCGCGGGTGATCGCCGCCCACGGCCCCGAGGCGCTGCGCGAGTCGTTCGCCACCGCCATGTTCAGCGGGCGCTGGGGCGGCACCATGTGCCTGACCGAGGCCGGCGCCGGCAGCTCGGTCGGCGACAACCGCAGCAAGGCGATCCCCACCGACGAGGAGGGCGTCTACCTGCTCGAGGGCGAGAAGATCTTCATCTCCGGCGGCGACCAGGACCTCACCGAGAACATCGTCCACCTGGTGCTCGCCCGCACCCCGAACGCCGGCCGCGGGACCAAGGGCCTCAGCCTGTTCATGGTCCCCAAGTTCCTCGTCGGCGCCGACGGCTCGCTCGGCGCCCGCAACGGCGCGCACGTCCTCGGCATCGAGCACAAGATGGGCATCCACGGCAACGCCACCTGCACGCTCGGGCTCGGCACCCGCGGCCCGTGCAAGGGCTGGCTCGTCGGTCAGGAGAACCAGGGCATCGAGCTCATGTTCCTGATGATGAACGAGGCGCGCATCGGCGTGGCCGTGCAGGCCCAGGCGGTCGCCTGCGCCGCCTACAACCGCGCCCTCGCCTACGCCAGGGAGCGCGTGCAGGGCCAGGCCCTGCGCGACATGAAGACCCCCGACGCCGCCAGCGTGACGATCGTCCACCACCCGGACGTGCGCCGCATGCTCATGCAGCAGAAGGTCTACACCGAGACCATGCGCTCGTTGCTGTTCAAGCTGGCGCTCGCGTTCGACGTGCTGCACGAGACCCAGGACGAGGCCGAGCGCGAGCGCCTGAGGGCGCGCGTCGACCTCTACACCCCGATCGTCAAGGCGACCTGCACCGACCTCGGCTTCGAGGTCGCGACCCTCGCGGTGCAGACGTTCGGCGGCTACGGCTACATCGGCGAGTACCCGGTCGAGCAGTACCTGCGCGACGTCAAGATCACCTCGATCTACGAGGGCACCAACGGCATCCAGGCCATGGACCTCGTCGGCCGCAAGCTGCGCGTCGGCGGCGGCGCCCTGTTCATCCAGTGGATGGGCGAGGCCAACACTGCCGTCGAGGAGGCCGGCAAGGCCGGCTTCGGCGACGCCGGCGCCGCCATGGGCAAGGCCATGCACAGCCTCGCCGGCGCCGCCATGCACCTCGCGGGCCTCGGCAAGGCCCGCCGCGTCGAGGGCGCGATGCTGCAGGCCACCCCGTTCACCCGCATGTTCGGGCTCGTGCTGCTCGGCCTCGAGGCGCTCGACCAGGCCGTCGTCGCCCGGCGCCTGCAGCACGACCGCCCCGACGACCCGCGGCTCGCCGGCAAGCTGCGCAACCTCGAGTTCTACATCGCCAACGTGCTGCCGCAGGCCATCGCGCTCGGCAAGACCATCACCTCGGGCGACGAGAGCTGCCTCGACCCCGCGCTGTTCTGATCCGCGGGCCCGACGAACGCGAGACGGCGACCTGTCCCCACGGACAGGTCGCCGTCGTCGCTCCGGCGCTCGACTACTCGGCCGCGGACCACTTGCCGGTCTTGGCCGCGCAGTCCGGCTCGTACTGGTCGATGCGCGTGTAGGCCGCGCCGTCGTACGAGAACGCGGCCAGGCGGTCGCACAGCGTGCCGTCCTTCGCCCAGTCGAGCGCCCCGCTGCCGCCGCTGATCGACAGGCCCGCGCCGGTGTTCAGCGCGTCCGAGGCCGCCTTGACGAAGCTCGCCGGGTCGTCGCCGAACGCGACCGGCGTGCCGTCG
The DNA here is from genome assembly GCA_016793465.1 of Myxococcales bacterium. Next base: position 46,071 of record JAEUJW010000043.1, on the reverse strand, counting down.
GCGAGGTTGAGCAGGGCCATGCCCTTGACGATGTTCGGCCCGGTCAGCGCGCTCGACTCGGGCACTGCGGCCATGCCGAGCAGCGTCGCCATCGTCGCGTCGTAGGCCAGCACCGCCTCCGGCAGCGCGCTGTCGACGCGCTCCTGGACGGCCAGCGCGGCCTCGCCGGCGATGTCCTGGGCGATCACCCGCAGCGAGCCGGCGAGGTTGGCGTCGCCGAGGGCCAGCACCGCCTGCGCCGAGGCGTTGCCGACGTACACGCGCGTCGGCCACGGGTTCCCGGTGCCGGACCAGTACTTCAGCAGCTCGGCGACCTCGGCCCCGCCGAGCAGCACCAGCGCGTCGGTGTCGGCGCTGATGTACTTGTCGAGCGTGGCGGCGCCGTCCTCGACGGTCCGGTACGACGCGGTCTGCTGCGCGCCCGCCTCGGGGATGCGGTTGACGGCGCTGTTCGGGTCGTCCTCGGTGGCGATCGCGCCGTACATGCTGTAGCCGTACTTGTCGTCCTGGGCGAACAGCATCACCGTGTTCGGCTTGGCCGCGAACACGTCGTTCTCCATCTCGTACGCGAGGTAGCGGCCGATCGCCCGGCCCTGGTGGACCGCCGCGACCTGGCCCTGCCAGCCGAGGCTCGAGTCGTTGAAGTCGATCTCCGCGTTCGCGGTCGGGCTCATGGTGAACGCGCGGATGCCGTTCTTGGTGGTGACGTTGTTGAGCACGTCGTAGAACTCGAGGTCGTCGACCGGCCCGAGGATCGTCGGCACCGCCAGCCTGTCGCCGAGGTGCTCGGCCGCCGCGCGGGCCGTGGCGACCACGCCCTTCGAGTCGCACGGGACCAGCGCGACCGCCTTGCCCTGCAGCGCCGCCGAGGCGTTGAAGTCGGCCACGGCCTGGCGGATGGCCTTCTCGACCGCCTCGCCGACGGCCTTGTCCGGCCCGTCCTTGGCGACGATCGAGCCGATCAGCACGACGTCGTCGCTCGGCTCGTCGTCGGGGTAGACCGGCGCCGCGCACTCGTCGTTGGCGACCTGCACGCAGGTGCCGACGACCGTGCACACGTAGCCCTCACCGAGGCCCGCGCACTCCGAGTTGCCGTCGCACTTGTCGGCCTCGACGCACTGGAAGTCCTCGCACCGCATCGGCTTCTCGTTCGAGAAGAACTTGCTGCAGTCGCTGTCCTGACGGCACTCGGTGAAGTCGAGCGCCGCCGTGCAGGCGCCGGCGCACGCGCCGAGGGCGAACAGGCCGGCGGCCAGCTTCGTGAGGGGGCGGTCAATCATGCGAGGACGAGCTCCGGAGGGAAGGAAGAGGTGCGAGAGGGATCAGGCCCGCGGCAGCGGAGGGCGGGCCGGTGGAAAATTCAGAACCGGTGCACGTAGCCGATGCCGACCTGGGTCGGCGAGACCTGCGGCGTGACCTGGTGCGCCCGCTCCTTGCCGGCGCGGGCCTTGCGGATGGCCGGCACGACCAGCAGCACCACGCCGATGGCCGCCACCACCCCGCCGGTGGCGAACAGGGCGTCGGCGGTGATGGCCCGCGAGCGGCCGAGCTCGTTGGCCGTCTCGCGCTCGTCGAGGGTCTCGGCGTTGACCGCGGCCTTGTGCTGGGCGCTGGCCAGGCCGCCGGCGATCGCCCCGCCGATGATCAGCAGCGCGCCGGTGCCGAACATCGCGTAGCCGATCGGCCGCATCAGCTTGCCCTGCTGGGCCGGCTTCTGGTCGGTCTTCGGGCCCTCGGGCGTCGGCTGCGGGTCGGTCTTCGGCTGGGTCACCGGGTCCGTCTGCGGCTTCGGCTGGGGGTCGGTCTTCTGCTTCTCCTTCTCGCGGATCTCGATGATCGTCTTCAGGATCTGCAGGCGCTGGACCGCCTTCTCGCGGTCCTTCAGGTCGACGCTCTCGTCGGCGATGAACTTCTCGTAGTAGCCGATGGCGGCCTCGACGTTCTTCGCCTCCTCGTAGATGCGGCCGATGTTGAAGAGGATCGCCGGCTCGTTCTGGACCGCGTAGGCGCGCTCGAACAGGGCCACGCTGCCGGCGTAGTCCTTGTCCTTGAACTTCTCGGTGGCCTGGCCGATGAGCGACTCGAACGTCTCGGTCTCGGCCGGTGGCGGGCTCGCCGGGCCCTCGGCCGGCGCCGCGGCGACCCCCGCCGCCGGGGCTGCCCAGAACACCTGCACGGCCCCGAGACCGACGGCCGCGGGCGGCGCCCCGTGGGGTCCGACGGCGGCCATCGCCGGCGCGCTCGTTGCGAGCAGCGGGGCGACCAGGAGCGAGGCGACGAACTTTTTCATGGGAGTCTCGTGCGGCAGGCCCGTGCGGGCCGTCAGGGTCTGCTGGCCCGTGCGGGCCGTGGAGGGTGTCGGAGGGTCGGGGCCCCGGAGGGCCCGAAGTCTACGCAAGAAGCCGACGCACCGTCACTTGTTGCGTTTGGGGATACTCATCAGCGGGCTGTCCTCGTCCGGCTTCTTGGTCGGCGGCGGCTTCTTGGGGGCGTCGCCGCCGCTCGGCTGCGGCGGCTTCTTGACCGTCTTGGTCGGCGGCGGGCCGTTGTTGACCGGCGCCGAGGACTTGGCCTCGAGGGTCATCGGCCGCGGCTCGTCCTTGCCGCCGGTGACGATGAACGTCTCGGAGAACGGCTTGTAGCCGGTCGCGCTCAGCGTGACCGTGTGCTTGCCGGGGGCCAGCGGGTGGGTGATCGGGGTCTGGCCGATGTCCTTGCCGTCGACGTTGATGGCCGCCACCACCCCGCCGGTCGTGCTGAAGGCGATCAGGCCGAACGAGGTGTCGCCGACCAGCGCCTTGATCCGCGACTTGGCGTCCGCGTTCTCGCCGTCGGTCTCGAGCACCGTGCGGTAGATGCGCAGCGCGGCCAGGGTGTCGCCGCTCGACTCGAAGCCCTGGCCGTTGGCCAGCAGGCGCGACGTCTCGAGGCGCTGGCGCAGGTCGGCGGCCCGCAGGGCCAGCGAGGGGTAGCGCTTGAAGTCGTCCTCGTAGGTGTCGAGCGTCAGCTTGGCCTTGCTGAACTTCTTGCTGTCGACGAGGTCCTCGGCCTCGGCGAGCTGGTCGGCCAGCATCTCCTCGCTGATCTCCTCGGCGCCCGCGGAGCCGGCGATCGGCGCCGCCGTCGGGTCGGCCTGGGCCTCGTCGTCGCCGCGGCCCGACAGCGCGTACGCGACCAGCAGGACCACCATCAGCAGGGCCGCCCCGCCGTAGATCAGGTTGCGCCGCTGCTCGTTCGGGTTGTTGGCGCCGACGACCACCACGGTGCGGCCGTCCTGGGCCTGGAACACCGACGACTGGTCCATCGGGATGCCCTGGGCCTTCAGCTGGTCGGCCAGCGCGCCCGGGGGGAACATGGCCGGCGGGATGGTCGTCGGCGGGACGGTCATCGGCCGCAGCGTCGGCGCGGCCGGGGGGTACTGGCCCGAGGCCGGCGTCGGCGGGGGCGTGAAGCCCGGCGACGACTCGGTGCCGCGGCCGAAGCTGCCGACCTGGATCTCGTGGGCAGCGGGCACCGGCTTCGAGCGCTCGCCGGTCTGCTCCTTCGGCTCCTCGACCAGCTCGGCCGGCTCCTCGCTCTTCGGCACCGCGCGCGGCAGGCGGAACATCGAGAACGGGACCTGGTCGATCAGCCCCTCGACCACCTCGTTGGCGTCGCGCGGGCGCTTGTCGCGGCTCTTCTCGAGGCAGCGCCCGATCAGGTCGAGCACGCCGTCCGGCACCCCGTGGTCCTCCGGGAGGTGCCCGGCGAGCGGCTGCGGCTTCTCGTGCACGTGCTTGTAGAGCAGCGCCGTGTCGTTCTCGGCGACGAACGGCATGACCCCGGCGAGCATGAAATAGAAGAGCGTGCCGACCGCGTACACGTCGACGCGCTGGTCGATCTTCTCGCCCAGGATCTGCTCGGGCGACAGGCAGGTCGGGGTCCCGAGCACGTTCTGCTTGGTGATGTCGGACGACCCGGAGACCAGCTTGGCGAGCCCGAAGTCGAGGATCTTGACGTAGTTCGCCCGGCCCTGGCGCTCGCACAGCATGATGTTGGCCGGCTTGATGTCGCGGTGGATGATGCCGCGGGAGTGGGCCTCGCCGAGGCCCTTTAGCACCTGGGCGGCGATCGGCACGAAGTCGGCCAGCGAGAGGCGCTGCTTGCGGCGCACGAAGCGGTCGAGCGTCTCGCCCGAGACGTACTCCATGACGATGAACGCGCGCCCGTCGACCCGCCCGAAGTCGTGGATGGTCACGATGTTCGGGTGCTGCAGGCTCGAGAGGCCGCGGGCCTCGCGTTCGAACCGGGCCAGCGCCTCCGGATCGCCGATCCAGTCGGGCGCCAGGAGCTTCAGCACGACCTGACGATTGAGGTCGATCTGCGTCGCCTGATACACGACCCCCATCCCGCCGCGGCCCAGTCGCCGCTCGATCAGGTAGCGACGCGCGAACGTCGTCCCCAGCAGGGGGTCAACTTGCGGGGTATCTTCCGGCTTGCTCATGGACGTGTTTAAGGGGGGACTGGCGAAGGCGCTCGGCGGGCCAAGACGAGGGGAGTCGAGGGAGTCGAGGGAAGTTTGGGCAATTCGGGAGGGATGAGGTCTTTCGCTGGGAGAGACCGCGTGCCGTGCCAGAGCCCCGGGGGCAGGGACTGGCGGAGACGCTAACACACCTTCGGGCGCCCGGGCGCATCTTCGGCGTTTCGCCGACCTTACCACGCATCGTCATTGTCCGGGATTTTCTGCAGGATCCAGCGCACGGCCCCGTTGCGAGGGCGTGCGGACCGCGGCCCCCAGCGGTCCGCCGCAGGTCCGCCGCAGGTTCGCCGCAGGTCCGCCGCATCATGGATCGGGCATACTGCCGCGGTGCCGACCCTGAGCATCGCCCCGAACGTCCAGAGCCTCCTGCAGAACTGCCGCACCCTCCTCGTCGTCGCCCCCGCCGCCAGCTTCGCCCCGGACGTGCTCCCGGCCGTGCTCCCCGACAAGCTCCACGCCCTCGTGGTCGAGCTGGCCCGCGAGACCAAGCCCGGCGACCTCGGCTCGAACGCCGTCACGCTGACCGGCGACAGCGACCCGCGCAAGCTCGCGATCGGCGTGCTGCCCGACGGGGGCTCGCGCTACAACTCGCCGTCGCGGGCCGAGAGCATCCGCCGGGTCGTCGCTAGCGCCGGGCTCGACGCCGGCCTCGCCGGCCTGCCCGCGGGCAGCCCGAGCAAGGCCGCCGTGCTGCTCGTGCTCGCCGACGCCGACCACGTGCTGCCGGCCGTCAACGCGGTCGGCCGGGCCCTCCCGCAGTACCTCGCCAAATCCGCGCCCGCGCCGGTCTACGAGCTGCAGATCCTGGCGGTCGACGGCGCCGGCCGGCCGCTGCCCGTCGGCCCCGAGGTCGTCGCCACCATGAACGCGACCCGCGTGGCCGCGAGCCTCGTCGACACCCCGCCGACCGAGCTCAACCCCGACGCCTTCGCCGCGCGTGCGCGCGAGCTCCTGGCCGCCCTGCCCGGCGTCGAGATCCGCGAGATCACCGGCGACGAGCTGCTCGCCGAGCGCCTGGTCGGCATCCACTCGGTCGGCCGCTGCGCGCTCGCCCCTCCGCGCATGATCGTGGCGACCTTCACCCCCGAGGCGCCGTCCGGCCGCCACGTGGCCCTCGTCGGCAAGGGCATCACCTACGACACCGGCGGCCTCAGCCTGAAGATCAGCGGGGCCATGAACACCATGAAGGGCGACATGGGCGGGGCCGCGGCCGTGCTCGGCGCCTTCGGCGTGCTGGCCGCCACCGGCTGCCGCCACCAGCTCTCGCTCGTGCTGTGCATCGCCGAGAACGCCGTCGGCCCGGCCGCCTACAAGCCCGACGACATCCTCCGCATGCACTCCGGCAAGACAGTCGAGATCAACAACACCGACGCCGAGGGCCGCCTCCTGCTGGCCGACGGGGTCAGCTACGCCGCCCGCGTGCTCCGCGCCGACACCGTGTTCAACGCCGCCACCCTGACCGGCGCCCAGATGGTCGCCACCGGCCTGCTGCACGCCGCCATCATCTGCAACGACGAGGCCCTCGAGCAGCTGGTGCTCGCCGCCGGCAAGCACAGCGGCGACCTCGTGCACCCCCTGCCCTTCGCCCCCGAGTTCTACAAGCAAGAGTTCGAGTCGAACGTCGCCGACATGTGCAACTCCGTGAAAAACCGGAACAACGCCCAGTCGGCCTGCGCCGCCCAGTTCGTCTGGTGGCACATCGACGACACCCCCGTGAAGTGGTGTCACATCGACCTCGCCGGCCCCTCCTTCCCCAAGAACCGCGGCACCGGCTTCGGCGTCGCGCTGCTGTCCGAGGCCGTGCGCCGCCTCGAGTAAGAACCCCCGGAGGCACCCATGTACTACGGCAGCAGCCCCTGGACCTTGCCCGGCACCTGGGCCTCCGTGCTCGGCGACGAGACCGACAAGTCCTACTTCAGGGATCTCGTCGACTTCGTCACGCAAGAGCGCGAGAACCATACGGTTTACCCGAGCGAAGACGACGTCTTTAGAGCCTTCGAGCGGACCCCGTTCGAGCAGGTCCGGGTGGTCCTGCTCGGCCAGGACCCCTACCACGACGAGGGTCAGGCCAACGGCCTGTGCTTCTCGGTCCAGCCCGGGGTGAAGCCGCCCGGCTCGCTGCTCAACATTTTCAAAGAGCTGCAGGCCGACCAGGGCCACCCGATCCCCCGCCACGGCGACCTGACCCGCTGGGCCGAGCAGGGCGTGCTCATGCTGAACACGGTGCTCACGGTCCGCGCCCACACGCCGGGCTCGCACAAACAGAAGGGCTGGGAGAAGTTCACCGACGCCGTCATCCGCGAGCTCAGCGGCCGCGGCGATCCGCTGGTGTTCGCGCTGTGGGGCGACTTCGCCAGGAAGAAGGCCGGCATGATCGACGAGGACCGCCACCGCATCTGCGCCGCGCCCCACCCCTCGCCGATCGTCGGCAAGGGCCCGAAGTTCCTCGGCAGCCGGCCGTTCACGGCCATTAATAACGCCCTCTCGGAGCTCGGCGTCCCCGAGATCGACTGGTCACTCGAGTGACAGCGACCCGGGGACGAAATTAATAAAGCCAAGTGATGTCGTGGGCTTCGTGCCCACTCGTAAACTCAGTTGGCGAGCCGCGAGCGGCGCGCGAAGATGCGGTCGAACGCGGCCTGCACCTCCTCGGGCATGTCGGTCGGCGTGCCGAAGCCGATGAGGTAGAACGGCCGCTCGCGGATGGTCACCCGCCACAGCTGGATCGGCTGACCCCGGGCCATCTCCTCGAGCAGACCCGGCTTCAGGGTGGCCGGCTCCTCGGCGAACACCGGGGCGACCGCCGCCAGCCGGTTGCTCAGGTCGCGATCGCCGGTGCCTGACAGCAGCAGACCCTCACGCGTCGCCAGGGTGAGCTGGTCGAGCCCGTGCTGCTCGGCGACACGCTGCAAGTAGAGATCCCCGGCCATCCAGGGGTTTTCGCTGCGCTCTCGGCGTCGTTCGTCCATCGTCGTTCTCCGGTGTACGAGATGTAGGATAAACACCTCCCCCGGATCAAAAAACCGGCCGACCCCGCGGTCAGTCCTTCAGGCCGAGGCGCGCCTGCCAGCGCTCGAGCGTCGCCGGCTCGAGGAACAGCACGTAAAAACCCAGCATCTGCAGGCTGAAATAGATCAGCTGGTACATGGTGACCGCGACGATCAGGTGGAAGCCGAGCCCGAGCGCGATCGCCAGCGGCCGCAGGCGCCGGACCAGGAACAGCAGCGGCGCCAGCAGCTCGAAGCCCAGCGCCATGTGCTGCATGCCCGTCCAGCTCCAGCCCGGCAGCGTGCGCACCAGCCAGGCCGCGGCCTCGGTCATGTACACGCCCTGGACCTGCATCCACAGCACGTCGCCGCCGCCGCTCCAGTCCTCGCGCAGCTTGCACAGCCCGGCCGCGAAGTAGTGCACGAGCAGGTGGACCTGCAGCATGCGCTCGGGCCAGGCCGGCGTCAGGCCCTCGCGGACCCGCGGCGCCAGCGCGAGGACCACCAGCACGAAGATGTACAGCCGGTTGAGCGTGAACGCCGACACCGGGTCGATCCCGCTGACCACGATCACCAGCGCGAGCGCGACCACCAGCATGACCCGCCGCGCCACCCCGAAGATCGCCAGCCCGACCGAGCCGAACAGCAGCACCCCCAGCCCCGGCAGCCACGCCTCGGGCACCAGCGGGAACCTGGGCCCGAACAGCGGATCGCCGGTCGGGTGGAAGCCCGCCGCCGTCAGCCACTCGCCGGCGAAGCGCCAGCGCTCGATCAGGTAGAACCCCAGCGTGAACAGCATCACCTGGCGGAACGCCGCCAGGCGGATCGCCGGCACCTCGGCGAACCAGAACCGGCTCCACGCGCCCCGCAGCGTCACGGCGCCTCCGCCTCGTGGACCGACAGCACGCGCAGGCGGTTGGGCGCGACGTCCTCGATCCGCGGCGGACGCCAGCGACCCTGCGGCGGCGCGTCCGCCCGCGGCACCGTCCACGTGTACGCGAACCGCAGCGCGACCGGCTGCGGCGCCTCGGGGTAGAGCGCCCGGTAGCGGGCCAGCAGCCACGCCGCCAGCTCGGCCCGCCGCTCCTCGTGCCGGTCGCCCCACTGGATGAGCATCCGGTGCATGCGCGTGCGGTAGCCGAACGGCTCCATGGCGAAGAACGGGGCCACGTCGAACGCCTGCCAGGGCCCGCCCGCGAAGCGCACCTGCACGTAATAGGTGTTCCACGCCGCGGGCCGATCCGAGAACAGGCAGGCCACGTCGTGGCACCCGTGCAGCCACTGCGGATCGCCGGGCAGCCGCCGCTGCGAGACCGCCCCGTGCCACAGCACCGGGAACGCCCAGGCCACCACGAACAGCGCGACCGCGAGGTGCCCCGCCAGGCCGCCGCGCACGCGTTCTCCGCTCATGCCCGGGGTGTGCCACGCCCGCGCGGTCCGTGTCGAGCGTTGATCGCCCCGTCCGCGCGGGATACCGTCGCCCGATGCGTCCACGCCTCGCCGTCTCCGCGCTCCTGCTCGCCGGCTGCTCGCTGTTCAAGTTCAACGTCAGCACCCCCGAGACGCGGCGTCAGGAGGCCGAGGCCGCCGCCCGCGCCGCCGAGAAGGCCCGCGCCGACGACGAGGCGCGCCAGAAGAAGGCCCTCGCCGAGCGGGCGCGCGACGACAAGGCCCGCGACGAGGCGCGCGTCCAGGCCATCGAGGCGGCCCGCGTCGAGGTCGACGCCGGCGTCACCGCCGACCGGGCGATCGCGTTCGCCGGCAAGGTCCGCATGGCCGACGGCACCGCCCCGACGCGCGACGGCCGGCTCGACATGCCGAAGCTGTGGCTCGAGGCCGCCGGTTACCTCGAGCGCGCCGCCGCCGACGGCCCCTCGTACCCCGCGTTCGTCGAGCTCGCGACCGTGCCACGCGCGCCCGACGTCGACGCCGCGGTCCTGCGCGCCTGCCCGCGCGTGCGCCCGGCCGTGGTCCCCGAGGCCGTGCCCGAGTTCGTGACCGCCTGCCTCGACGCCGCCGGCGGCGACAGCAAGCAGCTGAAGTGGGCCAGCGCGAAGGCCGACCTCACCGCCTACCGCAAGGCCGAGGACGCCCGCGTGAAGGCCGAGGCCGAGGCCGCCGAGACCGCCCGCGCCCAGGCCCGGACCCTCGCCGGCGCGATCGCCCTGATGTTCGCCGCCGGCCGCTGCGAGTTCTCCGACTGCGCCAAGAACGGCTGGACCGCCAGCGCCGACGGCGGCAGCGTGCAGGCCCGCTGCAGCTTCCAGAAGTGCCTGACCGACGGCTGGAGCACCGGCATGCCCGACGGCACCGAGGTCCGCACCCGCTGCAGCTTCGGCGACTGCATGAAGAACGGCTGGGAGACCGACCTGCCCGGCGGCAGCGCCCGCACCAGCTGCAGCTTCGGCGACTGCGCGAAGAACGGCTGGGAGACCGCGCTGCCCGGCGGCGGCACGGCCCGCACGACCTGCAACTTCAGCGACTGCTTCGGCCAGGGTTGGGACACCAGCTTCCCCGACGGCCGCACGGTCCGCTGCCGCTGCGAGTTCGGCAAGTGCCTCGAGAACGGCGCGACCTGCAGCTGATCGGAATTTTTGATCTTCTAATTAATCTGTCCCACGGGACAGCTCTGCTCGCGGCCCGCGCGTGGTTCCCCGCTAGCACCTGTCCCTCGAGACAGTCCCCGCGGTTCATCCGGGCGCCCTGTCACCTGTCCCGGAGGACAGCCGCCGCGTGCGCGCACCTCCGCGCAGGTGACGGCGTGACGGACCGACCGCCCGCGGCGTGACAGTTTGTCAGCCGCACCCGCACCCGCTTCGCTGGCAGATCAAGCACTTCCCCGCCACGTTTGTGGCGCGCTTCTTGCGAATCTCGCGCACCTCCGTGGCCACCGCGCTCCACCGCCTGCTCGTCGCGCTCGCCCTGCTCGGGGCCTGCGGCGAGCCGTCGCCCGGGCTCGAGCTCGCCGACCCCTCGACCCCCGCCCCCGCGCCGCCGCCCGGGTCGGCCGAGGTCGAGGGCGGCGGCGAGACCGGGGAGCCCGACGCCGGCACCCGCGACGTCGACCCGATCGCCGCGCTCCCGCCGACCGAGCTCGGCCTCACCCTGCTGGCGACCATGAACGCGGCCGACCCCGCCGACGCGGCCGCGACCATCCGCAACGACGACACCGGCGTGATCCGCCAGTACCGCGTCGGCGACCCGCTGGCCGACGACGCGACCCTCGCCGCCGTCTCGCGTGGCGTCGTTCAAATTCAGCGCCCGCAGCAGAGCGAGTCGCTGAGCATCCGCCAGGAGACGGTCGAGCTGCGCGACGGCGATGTCTACTACCCCGACCTCGTCGAGCCCGACGACTTCGTCGGCGTGCTCGCCCAGGGCCTGCAGCTGCCGCCCGGCCTGCACTACATAATTAAGCGTCCCGACAACGCCTGGGGCACCCCGCACACCATCCGCCGGATCCAGGACGCCGTGCGCCGCTACCACGACGAGGCCGGCGCCGGCGGCCCGAAGATCCACGTCGGCGACATCAGCCGCAAGGGCGGCGGCGCCTTCCCGCCCCACCTCTCGCACCGCCACGGCCGCGACGTCGACGTCGGCTACGTGCTCCGCGGGCCCGAGGCCGACGACACCCTGTTCCGCAACGCCGGCCGCCACAACCTCGACGTCGCCCGCACCTGGGCCCTCCTGGACGGCTTCCTGGCGACCGACGCGATCCACTACGTCTTCATGGACCACGGCCTGCAGAAGCTCCTCTACGAGCACGCCCTCGCCGCGGGCGTGTCCGCCGAGCGGCTCGAGCGCGTGTTCCAGTACCCGCGCGGCCGCCACGCCCCGAGCGGGCTCGTTCGCCACTGGCGCGGCCACGTCAACCATTTTCACGTGCGCTTTCACGAGTAGTCGGCCACAGTTCGCCCCCGCATGTCCGAGCGAACGCCGCCGCGGCCCAGGGCCGTCCTCGTGTCCGTCCAACTGCCCGAAGTCTCCGACGAGGAGCACGCCGGCAACCTCGCCGAGCTCGTGCGCCTGGTCGACACCCTCGGCTACGACGTCGTCGCCGAGGTCTCGCAGCGGCGCGAGATGCTGTCGAAGTCGCTGGTGCTCGGCGAAGGTAAGCTGAAGGAGCTCGCCGCGATCACCGGCGGCCGCGGCTACGTGCCGTCGCAGGCGCCCGCGCGCACCGACAAGGCCCGCCTGCGCCGCGAAGAGGAGGAGGGCCCGGACGACGACGAGGGCCTCGAGCCCGAGGACGACGTCGAGGACGACGACCCCGAGCGCCCGAAGCGGCCGAAGATCGTGATCGTCGACCACGACCTCACGCCCAACCAGGCCCGCAACCTCGAGCAGTCGACCGGCGCCCAGGTGCTCGACCGCACCGGCGTGATCGTCGAGATCTTCCACCGCCACGCCCGCAGCCGCGAGGCCCGCCTGCAGGTCGAGCTGGCCCGCCTGGCCTACGTGGCCCCGCGCCTGCGCGAGGCCGGCGGCCCGAGCGAGCGCCAGGCCGGACGCGGCGCCGGCGACTCGGCGCTCGAGCTCGACCGCCGGCGGATCCGCGACCGCATGGCCGAGATCCGCCGCGAGCTGGCGGCGATCCAGCGCGACCAGGGCGGCCGCCGCAACCTCCGCCACGGCACCCCCACGGCCGCGCTGGTCGGCTACACCAACGCCGGCAAGTCGTCGCTCATGCGCGCGCTGACCGGCAGCGAGGTGCTCGTCGCCGACCAGCTGTTCGCCACCCTCGACACCACCGTGCGCGCCCTCCACCCGCCGAGCCACCCGCGCGTGCTCGTCAGCGACACCGTCGGCTTCATCAAGAAGCTCCCGCACGACCTCGTCGCCAGCTTCCGCAGCACCCTCGACGAGGCCCGCAACGCGTCCCTGCTGCTGTTCGTGGTCGACGCCAGCGACCCGACCTTCCGCGCGCAGTACGAGGTCACCCGCGCGGTGCTCCGCGAGATCGAGGCCGACCAGGCGCCCTCGCTGCTGCTGCTCAACAAGATCGACCGCGTCGACGCCGAGGCCCGCGAGGCCCTGCGCGCCGAGTTCCCCGACGCGGTCCAGCTGTCCTCCCGCGACCCCGCCGACGTCGCCGCCCTGCGCGCGACCATCATCGCCCGCGTGACCGCCGACATGCAGGAGGAGGAGGTGTTCGTGCCGTGGGCCAGCCACGCGGTCGTCGCCGCCTTCCACGCCCAGGCCCAGGTGGTCCGCGAGACCCATGAGGACGCCGGCACCCGCCTGGTCGTGCGCGCCGCCCCCGAGGTGCTCGAGCGCCTGAAGGCCGCGCTCCCCGCCGAGGCGGCGGACTGATAGTGTCCGCCGCATGATCGGATACGTCACCCTCGGCACCAACGACTTCGACAAGGCCGCCGCCTTCTACGACGCCCTGCTCGGCGACCTCGGCGCGAAGCGCATCATGAACTTCGACCGCTTCGTGGTCTGGGGCGTCAACATGGCCACGCCCTCGCTGGCCGTGTGTCGGCCCCACGACGGCAAGGACGCCACGGTCGGCAACGGCACGATGGTCGCGCTCGCGGTGCCGACCCGCGAGCAGGTCGACCGCCTGCACGCCCGCGCCATCGAGCTCGGCGCGACCACCGAGGGCGACCCCGGCGAGCGCAGCCCGACCTTCTACGCCGGCTACTTCCGCGACCTCGACGGCAACAAGCTCAACTTCTTCAAGATGGGCTGAGCCTCAGCGCGGCTCGTCGGGGTGGTACGCCTCGATGCGGATCTTGACCTCGCGCTTGCCGTCGCCGTCGTCGCGGATCTCGACGTCGGCCGAGCCGCGCATGCCCTGCTGCTCGAGGCCCCGCAGGATCTCGAGCCGCGCCGCCTCGGCGTCGTTGTGGTCGATGTCGATGGCCAGCAGCCCGTAGCCGAGCCGCCCCCCGAGCGTGCCGTGGACCGTGCCAGCCAGCGGCGACGTCGTGCACGCGCCCGCGGGGATGTCCGGCGCGTGCGCCTGCAGGGCCGCGAGCAGCGCGGCGTCGTCGACGTCCTCCGCGCCCCACAGGTCGACGCGGAACCCGCGGGTCGGGCCGGCGTCGTCGTGGGCCTGGATGGCCACCCGGTGCGCGCCGAGGTCGGCGGCCATGGCCCCGCTGAGCTCCTCGAGCTGCACTTCGGGCCATGTCTCCCGGGGCACCTCGCAGACGACGCTGGCCCCGAACGCGCGCTCGTAGTCGACGGGCACCCGGCAGGCGGCGACGGCCCCGAACGCCGCGGCGACGCTGGCCACGGCCCAGCGGTGCGCGCCGAGCCAGCCGCGCGCGCGCGGCGGATACAGCCGGGTGTGCTCGGCCAGCAGCGCCTGCTCGAGCGCCCGCGGCGGCGCCCCGGTCGGCGGCTCGGCGCCGCGGTACAGCCGCTTGATGGCGAGGGTCGTGCGATCAAACCACATAGTCGGCCTCCCCCTTGTCGGCGATCGGTCGCATGCGGGCCCTCAGCTCGCGCAGCGCCCGCGACACCCGCTGCTTGACCGCGGCCTCGCTGAGCCCGAGCATCGCCGCGATCTCGGCGTGGCGCAGCCCGTCGGCGAAGCGCAGCGCCAGCAGCTCGCGCACCTCGGCCGGCTGGGCGGCGATCAGCGCGGCGAGCTGGCCGTGGCGCTCGCGCGTCAGCAGCTCGCCGAGCAGGTCGCCGGCGCCGGGCAGGACCTCGACCACCGCGTCGAGCGGCACCGCGGCCCGCCGCGCCCGCACGTGGTCGACGATCGCGTTGCGAGCGATGGTCAGCACCCACGCCTGCACGCTGCCGCGGGAGCGCTCGTAGCTCGGCAAATTCTTCAAGAAGGCGAAGAACACCCGCGACACCAGGTCCTCGGCGTCGGCCCTGACCCGCACCCGTCGACCGACGAACGCCGCGACGGTCGGGTGGAGCTCGCGGTACAGGGCGCGGAAGGCCGCCGCGTCGCCCTCACGCGCCCGCGCGACCCGGCGGGCCTGGATCTCGTCACGCAGCGGGGCGAGGAGCGACATCGCGTACGGGCCTCTACGGGCCAGCTTGGCGAAGGTGACAGCCTCACGGCAATTTTTCGGCGGCCGCGCGGGCCGTCGCCGACGGACCGGCGCGGATGATACCGTCCGGGGATCATGCGCACGGTTCCACGCCTTCCCTTTCGCTGCTTATTAAACACCCTCGGATCGGGCCTCGCCCTGCTCGTCGCGCTCGCCGCCCCGGGCCTCGCGCGCGCCGACGTCGTCGGCGACCCGCCGCCCGCGTGTGCGACCGGCGCCTCGCCCGAGGTGTGCCACGGCGGTCCGTTCTGCAAGCCCGCGCTGTGCGCCGACGACAGCGAGTGCGGCGGCGGCTGGACCTGCCAGGACGTGACCGCCTGCTTCGGCACGATCAACTGCCAGGGCGGCGAACCCGAGCCCTCGCCGGTCGAGACCTACGAGGGCGCGTGCACGCCGGACAACGGCTGCGACGTCGCAGGCGCGACCTGCCAGGCCAAGAAGCAGTGCCTGCCCCCGATCGAGGCGACCACCGGCGAACCGACCGGCGGCTCCGCCGGCAGCACCGGTGGCGCCAGCGCGACCGGCACCGGTGGCGCCAGCGCGACCGGCACCGGCGACGACACCGGTCCGACCGGCGGCGCCTCGGGCCCGGTCACCGGCGACGGCTCGTCGGGCGGCGACAGCGACGGCG
Organism: Myxococcales bacterium; assembly: GCA_016793465.1. The sequence continues at coordinate 30,915 of JAEUJW010000043.1, read as the reverse complement.
ACGGCGGCAAGTCGAGCTGCAACTGCACGCAGACCGACCGCGCGTCTTCGCTGCCATGGTTGGTGATGATCGCGGGCCTCGTGCGCCGCCGTCGTTGACGGACGATCGTTCAACCGCCTGCGCCTGCACGGCCCGGGAGCCACTCCTGGTTTTTGTGCCTGCCCTGCCCCGGGCGCTCTCGCTTCACACGCGCTCTACCGTGAACGGTCGCACCTGCAGCGGCGGCGCCTTGGCGTGGCGGACGCGGCGGGTCACCCGGCCGCACGCCTCGCAGTCGTCGTAGCGGGCCGCCTGCGGGCCGCGCCCGGGCTTGCCGTGCAGCGCGAGCAGGCGGTCGCGGGCCATGCGGACGGCGTCGGGGTTGCTGTCGACGCCGATCCAGCGGCGCCCGAGCCGTTCGGCGGCCTCGGCGGTGGTGCCCGAGCCGTGGAACGGGTCGAGCACCAGCCCGTCCGGCGGACACGTCGCGCTCACGATGCGCTCGAGCAGCGCGACCGGCTTCTGCGTGGGATAGCCGAGGCGCTCGCGCGCCATCGGGTTGACCGGCGGGATGTCGTCCCACAGGTTCTGCGCGCGCAGGCCCGGCGACTCGTCGAGGTAGCGCTTCAGGTTCGGCGTGCCCGCGGCCGTGTAGGCGATCCGGCCCTCGCGCTCGAGCGCCTCCATGGTCTCGCGCACGACCGCCCACGTGCGCGTCGCGGCCGGCAGCTTGCCCCTCCACGCGTACACCAGCTGGCCGCCGTCGCCGTGGCGCGGGGCGTCGAGCGGGACCAGGCGGTAGGGCCCGCGGTCGTCGCGGCGGCGCCAGTGCGACTTGATGTACTCCGGCGTGTACGGCACGTGCACGTCGGCCCAGTACGGCCTCGGGCCGGCGCCGTAGAGCAGCAGCGTGTCGGTGATCACCCCGAAGCGCGCCGGGTCGTTGTGCGCGTTGGCCCGCCGCCAGATGATCTCGTTGCGGAAGTTGCCGACGCCGAGCAGCTCGTCGAGCAGCACCTTCGCGTAGTGGACCGCGTGCCAGTCGAGGTGGAGCACCAGGTTGGCGGTGCGCGCCAGCAGCCCGCGGATCGCCAGCACGCGCGCGCGCAGCATCTCGAGGTACTCGCCGCGCCCGCCCGGCCAGGTGTCGCGGTACGCCAGCGGATCGCCGGGCGCCGCCAGCACGCGGTCGCTGCCGGCCATGTACGGCGGGTCGAGGTAGACGAGGTCGACGACCACGCCCTCGCCAGCGAGCGCGTGCAGGGCCGCGAGGTTGTCGCGCGCGTGGATCAGCCGGCCGCCCGCGGGACCTGTCCCCGGGGCCAGGCGCTCGACCACCTCGAGCCTGGGCGCGGGCGCCGGCGCGGGCTCGGCGAGCGCGCGCAGCGGGGCCCGTGTGCGCCGCGCCGTCATGTGCGTTCGCGGTCGCGGCGGGCCAGCACGTAGGCGGCGAGCAGCAGGCAGACGATCGTGTAGCCGGCGAGCAGGCCCCACTGGGTGAGGATGTGCTCGGTCGACGGCTCGTAGCTGACGGTCGGGTAGATCTCGCAGGTGCTCGGGCGGCCGGGGATCTCGCACTGCGAGTAGTCGCGGGGGATCGGCAGCCGCGCGAGCGAGCCGAACGCCTCCATCGCGTAGCGGCTGCTCGTCACGTACGAGATCCACGCGCCGGCCTGCGGCAGCGGCATGAGGGCCAGGGCGAACACGATCTGGGGGACCAGCGCGAGCGGGATGACGCTCATCGCGCGGTCGGACGAGGAGGCCGCGCTCGACAGCAGCAGCCCGAGCCCGAGCCCGGTCAGCGACGTCAGGAAGGTCGTGATGCCGAGGCTGAGCACGAAGCCGAACGGCCCGAGGAACTCGCCGCGCATGTAGTGGACCGGCCCGTCCCTGGTGAACTCGGCCACGTCGGGCGAGAAGTCGACCTTGATGGCGAGGATCGCCAGCAGCAGCACGCTCTGGACCAGGCACAGCAGCGCCAGCACGCACACCTTGCTGAGCACGTACGGGCCGATGCGCAGCGAGGCCAGGCGCTCGCGGCGGTAGATGGCCTGCTCCTTGGTGATCTCGCGGGCGCTGTTGAGGATCCCGAACCACACCGCGACCAGGGCGAGGAGGAACAGGACCAGGCGGCCGTGCGAGGCGTTGACGTTGATCAGCGCGTCCACCCTGGCGACCAGCAGCAGGATGCCGGCGATGATCGGCGCCTGCATGAGCAGGATCAGCAGCGTGCGGCGGTCGCCGAGCATGAGCCGGAGGTAGCGGCGGGTGAGGATGCCGAACTGGCGCCCGCGCGAGACCGCGGCCGCGGCCGGGCGGACCTGCGGCTCGTCGGCCAGCACGATCTTGGCGGCCAGCGACGTCGCCGCCAGCGACGTCGACGTCGCCCCGGGGTCGTTGAGCTGGCTCCACCGCTTCGAGCCCTGGGCGTCGCTGGCGATCTTCGGCGGGGCCTTGTGCAGGCGGTCGAACACGAAGCGGCTAAACGGCTCCGAGCGCACGAACCGCAGCGCCCACAGCTCGGCCAGCGTCGGCGCCGGGGACCCGGCGGCCCGCCCGTCCATGCTGATGTCGTACTCGCGCCGCAGCTCGCGCTCGACCAGCGGGTTCTCCGGGGCCGCCACGCCCTCGAGCTTGGTGTAGATGTCGGCGAAGTCGCCGCCCGCGACCCCGAACATGCGCAGGGCCTCGCGCGGCGGGCCGAAGAACACCATGCGGCCCTCGGCCATGAACAGCACGTGGTCGCACTGGGTGATGTTGGCGGTCGCGTGGGTGACCATCACCACCGTGCGCCCGGCGTCGGCCAGGCGCCGCAGCGTGTACATCATCTTCTTCTCGAGGCCGGGGTCGAGGCCGCTGGTCGGCTCGTCCAGGAAGAAGAGGGCGGGGTCGGCGAGCAGCTCGGCGGCGATCGACACGCGCTTACGCTGGCCGCCCGACAGCTGGTAGATGAACTTGTCGCGGTGCGCCGTCATCTCGACGTCGGCGAGCACGCGGGCCACGCGGGCCTCGATCTCCGAGTCGGCGGTGTCGGCGGGCAGGCGCAGCTCGGCGCTGTACTTCAGGGCCTGGTCGACGCGCAGGCGGGCGTGCAGGATGTCGTACTGCGGGACGTAGCCGAGCACGCCGCGGTAGGCGTCGAAGTTGGCGTAGTAGTCGTCGCCGTTGACGCGGACCTCGCCGGCCGAGGCGCGGGCGAACCCCGAGAGCGCGCCGAGCAGGGTGCTCTTGCCCGCCCCCGAGCCGCCGACGATCGCCACGAACTCGCGCGGCTGGATCACCAGCGACATCTGCTGGAGGATCGTGCGCCCGCCCGAGACCGTGCGCACGAGGTCGCGGGCCTCGATGGTGAGCTGGCCGCGCTGGTCGAACGGGACCAGCGAGGTGCCGTTGTAGGCCAGCTTGAACGGGCCGATCGTGATCAGCTGGCCCGGCTCGAGCTTGCGGGCCTTGATGCGGTCGCCGCCGACGAACGTGCCGTTCGTGCTGCCGAGGTCGCGGATCTCGTGGCCGCCGCCGGGCAGCTTGCGCACCTCGGCGTGCACGCGCGAGACCAGCGGGCTCGGCAGGTCGAGCGTGCAGCCCTCGCGACCGAGCGTCGAGACCGGGCGGTCGAGCTGGATCGGCTCGGCCGGCGAGGCCTGGGGGGCCATCGTCTGCTGACGCCGCTGGTAGGCCAGCGTCACGAAGCTGCCGGTCAGGGGATCGCCGATGCGAATGACGTCGCCGTGGCGAAGGTTGTGCGTGCCGACGTGCTGCCCGCCGAAGAGAATGCCGCACGCGCCTCCGAGGTCGACGATGCGGAAGTCCTGACCGACCGGCTCGATGCGGGCGTGGTAGGCCGCGACGAACTCGGCGCGCACGACGATGTCGTTGTCGCTGGCCCGCCCGAGGGTGATAGGCCGCCGTTCGAGCGGGATCTGGAGCGGCGCGCCGTCGCCTTCACGCACGATGAGACGAGCGCCCTGGACGTGCAGCGCCCAGGTCATGTCACTCTCGGCGGCCTTGGCTGCCCGATCTCCTTGGTCTGCCGGCAAAGGCGCGAGATCGTGGCCCGAGGGGCGCCCGACTGTCAAATGATTCGCACGCCCGCGCGTCATCGAATATAGTCGCGCCCATGACCCGGACTCAGAAGTCACGGCCCTCCCTCACCGTGTCGGCCATCCTCTTCGGCCTGCTGGCGGCTGCGGCCCCGCTGGGCTGCGACGACGCCGGCGAGACCCGCAAGGACACCGCGACCACCGCCCCGCCCGGGAAGACCGGCGACACCAAGACCGGCGACACCAAGGTCGACGCGCCCGCGGACGCCGCGCTGCCGCAGAAGTTCAAGAACCCCGCCGAGGCGATCGTCGCCTACAACAAGTGCTACAGCGACTGCTTCCGCGGCCACGGCAACGCCACCAACCGCGAGACCTGCAAGCTCGACTGCGACGCCCTCGCCGAGACCGGCATGGACACGCTGACCGACGACGCGGCCAAGGCGACCTACAAGCAGACCTGGCAGACCCTGCGCGGCTGCGTGACCGCCTGCTACGACGACAAGACGCTCAACGCGACCAACCGCCAGACCTGCTTGCTCACCTGTTCAGATGAGGCCGAGGTCGAGGCGCTGACCAGGCCCGCGACCGGCGTCCCGGCGACCGGCACCCCGCCCGCGACCGGCACCCCGCCGACCAAGGTCGGCACTCCGCCGGCGACCGGCACCCCGCCCGCGACCGGCGCCCCGCCGACCAAGACCACGACCCCGCCGGCGACCACGACCCCCCCGCCCGGCAAGGTCGCCCCGACCCCGCCGACCAACCCGCCGACCAAGAAGTAGGCGCGAGGTCGCCGCACGAAAGAGGCGCACGCGGCCGAAGCCCGTGCGCCTCTCGTCGCGACCGCGGCCGGCTCAGAACGTCGCGCCGACGTGGAAGCCGGCGATCAGCTGGTGGACCGAGGCCTGGTTCTTGTCGGACTTGTCGAAGCAGGTGCGGCTGCCGCCCATGAACTCGCGGCAGACCTGGCGGTGGAAGTTGAAGATGAAGTCGACCTTGGCGCCGATGAACAGGTGGCGGGTGATGTAGAAGTCGACCACCGGCGCGAGCTTGAGGGCGAAGCCCTGCGAGTACTCCTTGGTCGCGTCGTCGTAGCCGGCGCCGTCGCGCAGCTTGAAGGCCTGACGCGACCAGCCGGGCGCGAGCTCGAGGCCGAGGTCGACCCGCCAGATCGGGAGGATCGCCCGGATCACCCCGAACAGGCTGTTCTGATAGGCCAGCTTGTAGGTGTCCGCGTTGCCGGTCAGGTAGTTGGCGTTGAAGAACCCGACGTTGTAGGCGCCGCCGATCAGCAGGGAGCGGAGCGGACGGAAGCCGAGCGTGAAGCCCATGCCGAACGACGGCCCGGTGCGCCCGACGACGTCGGCCTCCGACTTGCACTCCGCCCTGCCGGGGATGCAGGCGGACACGCCGAACAGACCCTCGAACTGCCCGCCCCTGCGCTTGACGTCGGCGGCAGCGGACGACCGCGGGGCGAGGGCGACGAAGGCGAGGGCGGACAGGGCGACGACGAGGGCTCCACGCATGGCGATCGTCTATGCGCGATCGGCCGACGCGAGGCAAACGCCGCGTCCGCGCGGCCGGGCGCCCGCGATCGTCGGGCCCGCGCGTCGCGGGCCGGCGGCGAATCGGGGTAGACTGCCCGCCCATGGCCCCGTCCCTGCATTTCGCCGTCCGCGGCGCCCTCACGGCCGTCCTGCTGGCCGCCTGCACGCCCAAGAGCCAGCACGACGTGGCGACCCCGAACGACGTGGCCACCGAGGACACCCTGCCCGAGCGCCCGCCGGTCGAACGCAGCGGCGAGCTCATGGCGGCCGGGCGCGCGGCCGACGCTTTGAAGCTGCTCGACGAGGAGGCCGCCAGGCGCCCCGACGACCCCGATCTGCAGTACGCCCGCGGGATCGCGCTCGAGCAGCTCGCGCGCCCGGGCGAGGCCGTCGCCGCCTGGCAGGCCGCCCTCAAGATCAAGCCGACGTACCACCCCGCCCTCAACGCGATCGGGGCGATCGACCTCGACGCCGGGCGGGCCGCCGAGGCCGCGAAGTCGTTCGAGGCCGCGATCGCGGCGCAACCCGACTTCGCCGACGCGCACTACAACCTCGGGCGCGCGCGCATGGCCCTCGGCCAGGACGCCGAGGCCCGCAGCGCGCTCGAGGCCGCCAACAAGCTCGCGCCCGAGGACGTCGACATCCTCTTCACCCTGACCGAGCTGCACCGCAAGGCCGGCCGCACGGGCGACGCCCTGCTGACCGCCAAGGCCGCGGCCCAGCGCGCCCCCGACGACGCCGAGGTCCGGCGCACGCTCGGCCACGTGCTGATGGAGAAGGACGAGTGGGCCGCGGCCCAGCTCGAGTTCGCGGCGGCGCTGCAGAAGAAGCCCGACGACGTCGACGCCAAGCTCGGCCTGGCCCGCGCCTATATTAAACTCGACCGCGCGGAGGAGGCTCTGGTCCCGCTCGCCGACCTGGCGGCGCGCCTGCCGGACCAGGCGATCGTGTGGTCCGAGTGGGGCGCCGCGCTGGCCAAGCTGAGGCGCTTCGACGGGCCCGAGGGCGCGCTCGCCAAGCTCGACCGGGCGCTCGAGCTGAAGCCCGAGCTGGCCTCGGCCCACATCCGCAAGATCGGCGCGCTCGCCGACGCCAGGCAGTGCAAGCCGGCCAGGGAGGCGCTGAAGCAGTTCACCGCCAGGAAACCGAAGCCCGAGGCGCTCGACCAGGCCAGGGTCGCCGCCGCGGGCTGCAAGTAGCGCCCCGCCCTACTCGACCAGGTGCGCGACCTTCTCGCCGAACAGGCGGTCGAGCGCGTGCATGAGGTTGTCGTCGACGCGGACCTGGAAGCGGTCGCCGAACACCAGGTCGGCGCCGTAGCGCTCGCTGGTCACCTGCATCTCGAGCGAGCAAGGGCCGCCGTGGTCGGCGATGACCTGCTTCAGGCGCAGGATGCGGTCGTTGGTCAGCTGCTCGATCGTCAGCTTCAGCAGCACCCGCTTGGTGCGCTCCTCGCGGACCTTGGCGATCGCCTTGACGTCCTCGACGAGCAGCTTGAACTTGCTGGCCTCGCCGTCCTCGCCGAGGTCGACCTCGAGCTTGCCGGACACGAACACCGGGTCGTCGCCGATCTGCTGCAGGCGGTCCGAGAACGCCAGCCCGCTCTCCTCGTCGACGCGGGCGTAGGTCTTGGGGAACACCACGCACTCGACGCGGCCGAACTGGTCCTCGAGCTGGAAGAAGCCCATGGCCCCCTTGCCGCTCTTGGTCTGGACCTCGCGCAGGTCGCACAGCACGCCGGCGAGGGTGACGTTCTCGCCCTGGTGCTGGACGGTGAGCTGGCCGGTGCGGCGGGCCCCGCCGCTGTCGATGTCGGTCTGGTAGCGGTCGAGCGGGTGGCCGGTCAGGTAGAAGCCGATCGCCTCGCGCTCCTTCAGCAGCTTGATCTTCGGGGCCCACGGCTCGAGGTTCGGGTAGGTCTCGTCGTAGACCGGGGCCGTGGTCGCGAGCATGTCGAACAGGCCGAACTGGCCGCTGTTGCGGTCGCGCGAGGCGCCCTGGCCCTGCTCGACGGCCGACTCGATGGCCGCGAGCACGACGGCGCGGTCGCGGCCGCCGGCCACCGAGTCGAACGCGCCGGCGCAGGTCAGGCCCTCGAGCGTGCGCTTGTTGACCTTCTTCAGGTCGACGCGGCGGCACAGCTCGAACAGGCTGGTGAAGTTGCCGTCGGCCTTGCGGGCGACGAGGACGGCGTCGACGGCGTTCTCGCCGACGCCGCGCACGCCGCCGAGGCCGAAGCGGATCTGCTCCTCGTCCGCGCCGGCGGCCGACTTGCGGCGCACCACCGAGAAGTCGCGGCCCGACTCGTTGATGTCGGGCGAGAGCACGGTGAGGCCCATCGAGCGGGCCTCGGCGATGAACTTGACGACGTTGTCGTTGTTCGACTTGTCGCAGGTCATCAGCGCCGCCATGAACGACGCCGGGAAGTGGTGCTTCAGGTAACCGGTCTGGTAGGTGATCAGGCCGTACGCCGCGGAGTGGGACTTGTTGAAGCCGTAGCCGGCGAACTTGTCGATCAAGTCGAAGATCTCGTTGGCCTTCTCGGCCGAGATCTGGGCCGTCTTGGCGCAGCCCTCGACGAACAGCGCGCGCTGGCGGTCCATCTCGGACTTCTTCTTCTTGCCCATCGCGCGGCGCATCATGTCGGCGGAGCCGAGGCTGAAGCCGGCGAGCACCTGGGCGGCCTGCATGACCTGCTCCTGGTAGACGAACACGCCGTAGGTCTCGCGCAGCACGTCCTCGAGCATGGCGTGCGGGTACTCGATCTGGCGCCGGCCGTGCTTGCAGTCGATGAACTGGTCGACCATGCCGCCCTCGAGCGGGCCCGGGCGGTACAGCGCGACGGCGGCGACGATGTCGCCGAAGCAGTCCGGTTTGAGCTTCTTGAGCAGGTCCTTGAAGCCCGAGGACTCGAGCTGGAACACGCCGGTGGTGTCGCCGCGGCTGATCATCTCGTAGACGCCGGCGTCGTCCATCGGGATGGCCGAGAGGTCGAACGGGTCGGCGCCGCCGCGCAGCTCGTTGATCAACCCCACCGCGGTCGACAGCACGGTCAGGGTCTTGAGGCCGAGGAAGTCGAACTTGACGAGGCCGGCGAGCTCGACGTCGGTCATCGTGTACTGCGTGACGATCTTGCCGTCGGCCTGGAAGCACGGCACGTGCTCCCACAGCGGGCGGTTGCCGATGACGATGCCGGCGGCGTGCATGCCGGCGTGGCGGTTGAGGCCCTCGAGCGCGGTGCCGATCTTCAGCACCTCGGCGACGCGGGGCTCGTCCCTGGCGCGCGTGCGCAGCTTGGTCGAGGCCTCGGCGATCAGCAGGGCGTCCTGGTACTTGGCGGCCTCCTCGGGCTTCTGCTTGATCTTGGCCTTGATCTCGGCGGGGTCGGCCATGGCCAGCGAGAGCGAGACCTTGGGGCCCTCGGGGACCTGCTTGGCGATGTCGTTGGCCTCGCTCGGCTGCAGGCCCATGACGCGGCAGACGTCGCGCACGAGGCCGCGGGCCTTCAGGCTGTGGAAGGTCGCGATCTGGCCCACGCGGTCGGCGCCGTAGCGCTGGGTGACGTACTGGATGACCTCCTCGCGGCGGTCCATGCAGAAGTCGATGTCGAAGTCCGGCATGCTGACGCGCTCGGGGTTGAGGAAGCGCTCGAACAGCAGGCTGTACTGGATCGGGTCGAGGTCGGTGATGCGCAGGGCGTAGGCCACGAGGCTGCCGGCGCCCGAGCCGCGGCCCGGCCCGACCGGCACGCCGATCTTCTTGGCGTGGGCGATGAAGTCCCACACGATCAGGAAGTAGCCCGGGAACTTCATCTGCACGATGACGCCGAGCTCGTAGTCGAGGCGCTGGCGGTAGAGGTCGGGGTCGAAGCTCTGGCCGCGGCGGGTCAGCTCGACGAACCGCTCCTCGAGGCCCTTGTGCGCGACCTTGCGGAGGTAGCCCGGGAGGTCGTCCTGGACCTCGTCGGGCAGCTTGAAGTCGGGCAGCTCGGGCTTGCCGAGCGCCAGCTCGACGTTGCACATGGCGGCGATGCGGGCCGTGTTCTCGAGCGCCGTCGGGTACTGGCGGAAGTACGGCTCCATCTCGTCGGGGCGCTTGATGTAGAACGCCTCGCACTCGTGCTTCATGCGCTTGGGGTCGTCGAGCGTGCGGCCCTGGCCCATGCACATCAGGATCTCGTGGGCGTGGGCCTCGTCCTTGTTGACGTAGTGGCAGTCGTTGGTCGCGACCAGCGGCACGTCGCAGTCGCTGCCGAGCTGGGCCAGCGCGGCGTTGACGGTCTCCTGCTGCGCCATCATGTTGGGCTGCAGCTCGAGGAAGTACATGCCGGGCTCGAAGATCGACCGGTATTCTTCGACGGTGCGGCGGGCCCCGTCGAGGTCGTTGTTCATGACGAAGCGCGAGATGTGCCCGCCGAGGCAGGCCGACAGGCCCACCAGGCCCTCGCTGCGCTCGCGCAGCAGCTTCCGGTCGATGCGCGGGTTGTAGTAGAACCCGTCGAGGTGGCCCTTCGAGACCAGGAACTGCAGGTTGCGGAAGCCGGTCTCGTTGCGCGCGAGCAGCACCAGGTGGTAGCTCTTGCGCTCGGTCTTCGAGGTCATGTCGCCGTCGGACACGTAGACCTCGCAGCCGAAGATGGGCTTTATGCCCTGGGCCTTGGCCTCCTGGTAGAACTGCAGCGCGCCGAACATGTTGCCGTGGTCGGTCACGGCGACCGACTTCATGCCGCGCTCCTTGACGATCTTGCACAGGTCCTTGGTCCGGATCGCGCCGTCGAGCAGGCTGTACTGGGTGTGCAGGTGCAGGTGCGCGAAGTCCGAGGAGGACGACGAGGACGCCGGACCCGGGATGACGTTGCCGCCTTCAGCCATGGCCCGGAAGCTAACACGAGACCGTGGTTGAACCGCTCGCGCGCGATGCTCGCGGCGCTGGTACTCAGCGCATGCGGAGCGCGGGGATCTCCGCAGGCCGACCCTCACGCGGTCATGCCGCCGGGGCCGATTCGCCTGGCCCTCGAGACCGAGGTCCACTCGCTGGATCCGGCGGAGGCCAATGACACCGTGTCACGCCGGATTGCCGGACAGATCTTTGAGACATTGACGGGCTGGGATCCGCGGGCCGATCCGCCGCGGCTCGTGCCGGAGATCCTCGGCGAGCTGCCGGTCGCCGACCCCGACGAGACGACGGTCGTGCTGCGCCTGCGCCGCGGCGCCGAGGCCCGGCGCTTCGCCCGCGATCCGTGCCTCGGCGGCGCGTCGCGGGAGGTCCGCGCCAGCGACGTCGCGGCGTCGCTGCGGCGCATCGACCCGGCGCGCCACCCGGCCGCGGCGGCGCTGATCGCCGGGCGCTTCGCCGAGATCACCGCCGACGACGCGGCCGCGACGGTGACCCTGCGACTGACGCGCCCGCAGCCCGAGCTCGGCGTGCTGCTCGCCAGCCCCAACCTGGCGATCGTGCCGCCCGAGTGCGTGGCCTACTACGACGGCCGCGACGCCGAGCACCCGAGGTTCGCGCGCCACCCGGTCGGCAGCGGGCCCTACGCGCTCGACGCGGCGGCGAGCGAGCTGCCGCGCACGGCCGTGCTGGTGGCGAACCCCGACCTGTCCCCGCGGACAGGTACGTCGCCGTGCGGGTGGCCGGGCGCCAGCCCGGTGGTGCTCAGCCACTTCAACGACCCCGAGCCGGCGCTGCGGGCGTTTCAGGGCGGCGAGCTGGCGGCGCTGTCGCCGGGTCAGGCCCAGTTCGCCGAGGTGGTGGCCGACGGCGCGCCGATCGCCGGGGCGCTGCCGGCGGGCGCGCGCCTCGAGAAGTTCCCGGTGCTGGCGACCACCATGCTGGTGTTTCGCATGCGCGACGCGGAGGTCGGGCAGTCGCCCGACCCGCGCGTCGACGCTGAGCACCTCGCGCTGCGCCGGGCCGTCGCGCTGGCGTTCGACGGGGCCCGGTTCCACCGCGTGATCCGCAACGGCGCGTGGGCCGAGCCGCGCGCGCGCCTGGTGCCGCGCGGCGTCGGCGAGCACACCGGCGAGGTTCTGCACCGCTTCGCCCCGCCGTCCGCCGATCTGCAGCAGGCGCGTCAGGTGCTGGCGGCCGCCGGACTCGCGACCACCCCGCGGACGCTGCGCTACTGGACCGGCACCAGCGAGGGCGAGGAGCAGGAGGCGACGATCCTGCGCGACGCGCTGCGGCCCCTCGGCATCGACCTGCAGATCACGCGCCGCGCCGATTATCTGTTCGCGGTCGGGACCGGCGACGCGCAGCTGTTCCTGCTGCGCTTCGACGCCGACTACCTCGACGCCGGCAACTTCCTCGCGCCGTTCGTGTGCGACGCGCCCGACAACTTCAGCGGGTACTGCGATCCGGCCTACGACGCGGCGTTCGCGGCGTTCTCGCGGCTGGCCCCGGGACCCGCCCGCGATCGGGCCGCCGAGGAGCTCGAGCGTCGGCTCGGCGAGGCGGTGCCGGTGCGGCCGGTCGATCAGCCGGCGGCCTGGTACTTCTCGCAGCCGTGGCTGCACGGGCTCCTGCGTCACCCGCTGCTCGGGCTGCGGATCGAGCTGCTGTGCCCGGACCGCGGGTGAGCGGCGCGGCCCGCCCGGCGATCACGGGACGACGAGCGCGGACCGGCCGTCGCACGACGAGCGCCGCGATCAACGGCCGCGCACGCGGGCGGCGCGGACGGCCGCGGCGGCGATCGAGACGACGGTCGCGGCGCCGACGAACCCGACGGCCACCGCGTGCAGCCAGCCCGGCGCGGCCGGCGGGGCGCGCACGGCGGAGCTCGGCGGAGGCGCGGCGCCGAAGTGACGACCGAGCTGGTCGAGCAGCGGGTCGCTCGTCGGCGCGGCCAGGCGGGCGCGGTCGAGGGCGGCGCGGCGGATCGGATCGAGGAGGGTGTCGCGCGCGAGGTTCAATTCTCGCGTGCGCTCGGCGGCCGCCGCGTCGCCGCCGTGGCGGTCGGCGTGGTCGAGGGCGATGCGGCGGCGGTAGGCGGCGCGGATCTCGGCGGCGGTCGCCGTGGGAGCGACGCCGAGGACGGCGTAGGGATCGGCGTACCCGGGCATGCCGCCAGCATGCCACATCACGGGCCGAACACGACGCAGAGGATCTGCTCGATGCCGGGCAGCAGGGTCGCGGCGCAGACCTGGGTCCACTGCTCCTGGCTGAGAATGTTCTGGAACAGCAGGTGGCAGTTGTCGCCGCTGTCGCAGAAGCCGCCGGCCTCGCAGGCCAGCCCGGGGAACAGCTCGCCGAGCCACGCCTGCAGCTCGGGCGAGTTCACGCAGGCGTCGACCTCGTCGCACAGCGAGCCGGGGCCGATCGGCGCCATCGCCAGGGCCTTGGCCTCGACGATGTCCTCGCGGCACTCGCCCGCGGCCGCGCAGCTGGCGGCGCACTCGACCGGGCCGGGGAAGAAGTGCGCGCAGTCGGGCCCGCAGTCGCAGCCGGAGAAGCCCTTGCAGGCGGCGCCGTCGAAGGCGTAGCCGAGGAAGGCGTCGCAGTCGCCGTACTCGCCGCCGACCGCGGCGCAGCTGCCGGCGGGGCCGGCTGTGGTCTCGGAGCCGGCGGCGGTGCCGCTCGAGTCGAGCGTCGTGGTGCCGACCGCGGTCGCCGTGTCGGGGCCCTCGCCGGTGGTCGTCGCGGGCGCGCCGGTGGTCGGGCCGCCGGTCGAGGAGGTCGAGGCGGTGCCGGTCGCGGTCGCGGTGCCGCCGGTCTCGCCGGTGGTGGTGGTGGCGCCGCCGGTCACGGGGGTCGACGAGGTCGCGTCGGTCGCCGACGCGGACGACGAGGACGACGCCGGCGGGGAGGTCGAGTCGTCGGCGGACGACCCGCCGCCGGGGCCGCAGCCCGTGAGCATGAGCGCGACGAGGGGGGCGCGAGAAAGCCAGGCCATGGCGGTACCATGGCCCGCGCCCGCGCGCCGGGTCAAGCCGATGTCGAGGTACGACTGCACACAGTGCGGGGCCTGCTGCTGCAACCCGCCCGCCAACCGCGCGGAGGGGTTCGTCGAGTACATCGAGGTCGACGATCGCGCGCCGCTATTACAAAAGCCGGAGTTGGTGCGGCGCCTGGTCGTCGTGTCCGACGACGGCGCGGCGCACATGCGCCTCGATCCCGAGGGGCGGTGCCTCGCGCTGCGCGGCAAGCTCGGCAAGCACGTGCGGTGCACGATCTACGCCGACCGCCCGCTCGCCTGCCGCAAGGTCGAGGCGGCCAGCGAGCTGTGCCGGCGCTACCGCGCGGCCCGCGGGCTGCGGCCGTGACGCGTCAGCCGGGCGTCACGCCGGGCTTGGCCGGGTCGACCGACCACTCCCACGCGTCGAGCAGCACCAGCGAGTCGTAGATGTGCCCGCCGCTGTCCCACACGGCCAGCCGGATCGTCATGGTCTCGCCTGGCGTGACGTTGCCGTGGAGGTTGAGCCAGCCGGTCGCGCCGCCGGCGTTGTCCTGCGCCATGTTGCAGGCGTAGTCGTCGAAGGCGTCGAAGCCGGTGCCGGCGAGCTGGGCGGTGCCGTCGCAGCCGTCGTAGTTGGTGTTCTTCATGACGGCGCAGCCGACCGGGCCGTTGTCGCACTGGCGGAACAGGCCGTCGGCCACGAGCGCGAGGTTCACGCCGATCGGCCACTTGGTCTGGCCGTCGTCGTAGACGGCGACGTTCTTGTCCTCGGGGTTGTCGGCGGACGAGTCGACGAGGGCCACGAAGAAGTCGTTGTAGTCGCTGCACACCCACTCGGGGTACTCGGCCGAGAAGAAGTACATCTTGGCCGAGAACGACTTGGCGTTGGTCGGCACGCGGAGGGTCAGCGTGAGCATGACGGCGTCGTTGGCGGCGGGCACCGCCGGGGCGACGCAGCCCATGGGGTTGGGCAGCATGCCGCCGTTGGCGTCGAGCCAGTCGGCGGGCGGCGGCGACGTCGTCTTCATGTCCTTGCCGGGTTCGAACGCCGCGTGGGCGGGGCTCTGGTCGTCGGCGTCGGCGGCGTGGCCGCTGCTGAACACCGCGAGGCGGGCGCCGCGCTGGCTCTTGATGACGTCGCCGAAGCCCGGGCGGATCGACCGCGAGTTGGCCGCGGGGCTGCCGCTGCCGTCGGCGAGCGAGAGCTCGGCGTCGAGCACGCCCCAGGTGCGGTCGCGCGGGTCGTCCGGGTTCGGCGTGGTGAAGCTGCAGAGGTCGAGCGCGCGGGCGTAGTCGAGGGCGTCGCCGCTGTTGCTGGTCAGGGCGTCGTCGCAGGCGGCCTCGACCTCGTCGATGTCGCCGTCGCAGTCGTCGTCGACGGCGTTGCCGACGTACTCGTAGGCGCCGGGGTTGACCTGGGCGGCGTCGAAGCAGTCGCCGCCGTCGGCGTCGCAGCAGTCGCCGGCGCACGCGCCCCAGCCGTCGCCGTCGGCGTCGGGGTCGTCGTCGACGGCGCCGTTGCAGTCGTCGTCGACGGTGTTGGCGCACAGGTCGACGGCCTCGGGCACCACCTCGCCGGCGCAGGCCGACCAGGTCATGCCGTCCTCGCTGCAGGTCTGCTCGCCGCGGCGGCAGGGCCCGACGTCGAGGGTGCCGTCGGGGCCGGAGTAGCAGGGCTTGGTCGCGCCGGGGGCGCACGGCGTGGTGCACTGGCCGCCGCTGCAGACCGGGCCGCCGGGGTGGTCGGCGCAGTCCTCGTCGGCGCTGCACTCGGGGGGGACGTCGCCGGTCGAGGAAGATGAAGACGCGGATGAAGTTTCGAACCCGGTGGAAGATCCCGAGGACGTCGGGACCTCGCCGGTGCTCTCGAGCTCGCCGGTCGTCGCCGCCGGGACCGTCGTCGGCGCCGACTCGGTCTGGCTCCCGAAGCTGTCGGTGCCGGGCGGGTCGCCGCCGCAGGCCGTCCACAGGGCGGCGAATCCGGCGCCGACCAGGGCGCGTCGGGTCGGTCGGTTCATTCGGTGATGCATCATCGTCTCGGCCCCTCCGATGGGCACGGCTATGACCGATCGTCGCGTGTCGCCACAACCGCCGGCCCGGCCCCAGCGAATGGGTTGCCTCACGCTTCATCGCGATGTCACGCCGGCGTCACCCGGCGCGCCGAATCGCCGTAGCCGCTCGCCGGGCCGATCGGGTATGGTCCGGCGATGGAACGTTCGCTTGCTCTACGCCCCTCCTACGCCCTGACCAGCGCGGTCTGTGCGATTGCGCTCACCGCGTGTCCTGGTGACATTCAGTTCGACACGGAGACCGCGAGCTCCGGCGGGAGCACGGGCAGCAGCGGCGGGAGCAGCTCGTCGGGCGACCTGCCGACCACCACCGAGACCACGCCGCCGACGACGACGACGACGACCGCCACGACGAGCGAACCGACGAGCGAGCCGCCGCCGACGACCTCGCAGACCGACACGACCAGCGCGATCGACACGAGCGACGCGACGACCGGCACCTCGACCGGCGGCAGCGACACCGGCACCTCCACCACCGGCACGACCGGCGACACGGACACCGACACCGACACCGACACCGACACCGACACCGGCGACACCATGGGCGTGGACCCCGACCCGCTGGTGGTCTGCGACATGAACCCGCCGCTGACGCCGCCGATGGAGGGGACCTGTGAGGTGACGACGCCGGGCACCAAGGGCCTGCTGCTGCGCGGCACGGTGCTCGCGCCGGAGACGGTGTTCGAGAACGGTGCGGTGCTGATCGACGACGCCGGCGTCATCCAGTGCGTCGGCTGCGACTGCGTGGCCGGGCCCGACGTGGCCGAGGTCGCCTGCGCCGACGGCGTCATCTCGCCGGGCCTCATCAACGCCCACGACCACATCACGTTCGCCAAGAACAAGCCGATCGGCAACGGCACCGACCGCTACGAGCACCGCCACGACTGGCGCATCGGCAAGAACGGGCACACCAAGCTGAACGTGCCGGGCGGCGCGAGCAAGCCGCAGGTGCTGGCCGCGGAGCTGCGCTTCATCATGAGCGGGGCGACCAGCGCGGCCTCGGCGGGCGGTCAGGCCGGCCTGCTGCGCAACATCGACACCGCCAACCTGATGGAGGGGCTGCCGATCCAGGCCGCCGACAGCGACACGTTCCCGCTCGGCGACAGCAACGGCTGGCAGAACGCGAACATGTGCAACTACCCGAACATGGTCGAGACCGGCGACATCGACGAGCTCGACGCCTACCTGCCGCACATCTCCGAGGGCATCAACGACTTCGCCCGCAACGAGTTCGTGTGCCTCGGCACCGCGCCCAACGACGTGGTCGAGCCCAACACGGCGATCATCCACGCCATCGCGCTGCACGCCGGCGACGCCGCCACCCTGCACCCGGCCAAGACCCGCGTGATCTGGTCGCCGCGCTCGAACGTGGTTCTCTACGGCAACACCGCCCAGGTCACCGCGCTCGACACCCTCGGCGTGCCGATCGCGCTCGGCACCGACTGGGTGGCCAGCGGCTCGATGAACCTGCAGCGCGAGCTGACCTGCGCCCGCGAGCTCAACGAGACCTACTACGACAACCACTTCACCGACGAGGACCTGTGGAAGATGGTGACGACCCACGCCGCCCTGGCGACCGGGTCGGAGAAGGCGATCGGCCTGCTGAAGGTCGGCATGATCGCGGACATCGCGATCTTCGACGGCGCGGTCGACAAGCAGCACAGCGCGGTGGTCCGCGCCGAGCTGCCCGACACGGTGCTGGTGCTGCGCGGCGGCGAGGTGCTGTACGGCGACTCGGCGCTGGTCGCCGACCCGTCGATCGGCGGGCAGGCGTGCGAGGCCGTCAACGTGTGCGGGGTGGCCAAGCGCGCCTGCGTGGCCCAGGACCTCGGCGACGGCACGACCCTGGCCTCGATCACCCAGGCGATCGAGCCGACCTACGGGCTGTTCTACTGCGGCGTGCCCGACCTCGAGCCGAGCTGCGTGCCGTCCCGCGACGAGTACGACGGCGTGCCGTCCGACGACGACCTCGACGGCGACAACCTGGCCAACGCCGACGACAACTGCCCGAACGTGTTCAACCCGCCGCTGATGCTCAGCGACAACGCCATGCTCGACTACGACATGGACGGCGTCGGCGACGCCTGCGACCCCTGCCCGCTCGAGGCCGGCGACGCCTGCGCCAAGCTCGACGCCGACGACATGGACGACGACGGCGTGTCGAACGGCGCCGACAACTGCCCGCGCGAGGCCAACGGCGACCAGGCCGACGTCGACGGCGACGGCCACGGCGACGCCTGCGACTCGTGCGCCGAGCCCAACCCCGGCCCGGCGCTGTGCCCGACGACCATCCCGGCGATCCGCAACCCGATGGACCCGAACCACCCGATGGTCAACTCGCCGGTCAGCATCCCGCCGGCGTGGGTCACGGCGGTGCGGCCGAACACCGGCAACTCGCGCGGCTTCTACGTCCAGAACGACACGACCGAGCCGTGGAACGGCATCTTCGTGTTCACCGGCGGCAACGCGCCCGGCGTGCAGGTCGGCAACCAGGTCAGCGTGTCCGGCGTGTACATGGAGTTCAACGGCCTCGGCGAGATCGGCAGCCCGGAGGTGACGATCCTCGACAACGGCACCATGCTGCCGTTCGAGCCGGTCCTGCTCGACCCCGCGACGCTGGCCACCGGCCAGGCCAACGCGGAGCCCTACGAGTCGATGCTGGTGCGCGTCGGCCCGGTCGCCATCACCGTGCAGAACCCCGACATGGGCATGGGCGACTACGACGAGTTCACGATCACCGGCAACCTCCGCGTCGACGACCAGATCACCGATGGGGTCAAGGACATGGGCCTCAACAACGCCTGCGCCGTCGGCACGCAGTTCGACGACATCGTCGGCATCATGGGCTACAGCTTCGCCAACTCGAAGCTGCAGCCGCGCGGCAAGGCCGACGTCGACCTCGCCGCCGTGAACATGTGCGACCCGTTCGTCCCGTGAGCACGCCCGACCGCTCCGACGCCGAGCAGCAGCTCGCCAAGATCCAGCGCGTGCGCGAGGTCCTCCGCTGCACGCGCGTGGTCCTCGGCCTGGTGGTGCTGCTCGGCCTCTCGTCGCTCTACCTCGCGTCCGCGGGGCCGATCGCCGGGATGTACGCGCGGATCTTCCTGTGGCTCGCGGGCCAGGCGCTGGTGATCGCGGGCGTCGTGTTCATCCTGCGGGCGATCCGCAGGCGGCGCTTCGGGGCGGTGCCCTCGGCCCGCGTCCGCAAGCCGAGCGACGCGCTGCTGGCGGTCGCGGCGACGGTCGGCGGGACGATCGCGCTCGTCGGCTTCACGCCGGGCCTGCTCGCGGGTTCGGGCCGCGCGATCGACCTGGCGATCGTGGGCATCGGCGCGCTGCTGGCCGCCGGCGGCCTGCGCATCGCCGGCCTCTACGTGCTGCGGGAGTGACGATGGCCCGCGGTCGCTTCGGCAGGTGGTACGACCGCGAGGTCCTCAGCCGCGTCCTCGACCTCGGGATGCGCGGGGTCGACGAGCTGCGCGCGTCGCTGCTGACGGCGGCCCGCGGCCGCGTGCTCGAGATCGGGTTCGGGACCGGCAGCAACCTGCCCCACTACCCCGCCGCGGTCGACTCGCTGGTGGCGGTCGAGCCGTCCGAGGGGCTCGCCAGCGTGGCCGGCCGCCGACTCGCACAGTGGGGCCGCCCGCACGAGGTGGTGGTGCAGTCGGGCTCGCGACCCCTGCCGCTCGCGCCGGCGAGCTTCGACACGGTGGTGATCACGTTCGTGCTGTGCTCGGCGCGGCGGGTCCCCGAATTGTTGACCGAGGCGCGGCGGATGCTGCGCAGCGACGGCGCGCTGCTGATCGCGGAGCATCAGGTCGCGTCCGGTTCGCTGCAGCGGGCCTGCCAGCGGGCCTTGCGCCCGGCCTGGAAGGCCTGCCTCGGCGGCTGCGATCCGACGGCCCGTCCCCGCGAGCACCTGCAGGCGGCCGGGTTCGACACCTCGGGGCTCGTCGACACGCGGCTGCGGTTGCCGTGGATCGTGCGGCCCGGGCTCGTCGGGGTCGCGCGCGTCAGCGGCGAGTGAGCGGCGGCCGCTCGTGCGTCGACGTCCGCCGTCGATCGAACGTCGGGTCGTGTCGGCGCGGGCGCCCTTCGTCGGTGAGGACGCGCCGGAGCCCGCGGCCGCGCGTGCGCGGGCGCCTCGCACGGACGACGGCGTCGGCGTCCGTGCGGGCGGCGCTTCGCTCCGAGAGCTTCAGCGGCGACGACGGCGGCCGAGCAACGGGACGAGCAACAGCGCGGACATCGACAGCGGGGCGGACGAGGCGTCGCACTGGCAGCCGTCGCCGCCTTCGCCGGCGGTGTCGACCGGGGCGGTGTCGCCGGTCGAGCCGCCGGGGGTGCTGCCGACGGTGCCGTCGCCGGCGGACGTCGGCGTGTCGCTGGCGCCGGAGGTCGGCGCGTCGCTGCCGCCTTCGGCCGCGGTCTCGCCGGCGGAGGCGGAGCTGTCGCCGGTGCCGACGTCGGTGATGCTCGCGCTGTCGCTGGCGCTGCCGGTGGCGTCGGCGCCGCCGGTCGAGCCGGACGGGTCGGTGGGGTCGGTGGTGTCGCCGGTGTCGCCGGTGTCCGAGTCGGTGTCGGGGTCGACGCCCTCGCACGTCTTGAAGCCGGGCTGGATGGTCCAGCCGGGGTTGTCGGGGGTGCTGTAGTCGTAGGCGCCGACGTCGGGGGTGCCGGTGCGGGGCTGACAATTGAAGTCCTCGGCGGGGGCGGAGCCGGGGTCGCCGGCGTCGATGAGGGGCGAGGCCGCGGCCGGGTAGACGTTCATGGCGGCGGCGTCGAGGAAGGAGGCGCCGAGCGACATGGCGTCGAAGCCGCTGCCGGACTCGTCGGAGCCGAGCACGGCGTTGGCCAGGAGGGACGCCGGGCCGGCGCCCTGGGCCAGCTTGATCGCCGTGCCGCCCTCGCAGAGGAACGCGTTGTTGGCGACGGTGATGGCGTCGCCGGCGTCGAAGTTGTTGCCGCGGTAGCAGGCGTCGCCGGCCCCGATCACGGTGTTGTGCACGACGGTGAGGTTGACGACCGCCTCGCCCTGCGAGGCCTTGGAGGCGATGCCCGAGGCGCCGACGTTGAAGACGACGTTGTTGCGGAGCACGAGGTCGCCGACGGTCTGGATGCCGTTGTCCTCGACGTTCCACACGACGTTGCCCTCGACGGTGTTGGCGGGCATGCCCTGGGTGCCGTACATCGTCAGGCCGGGGTACTTGGTGTCGTGGATGACGTTGTGGCGGACGACGGTGTTGTAGGAGCCGGTCTTGAACTCGATGCCGTCGCCCTGGTCGCCGCCGGTGGTGTTGTGGACGTAATTGAACTCGACGAGCGAGTCCCACATCTTGCAGGCGCCGTCGTTGCAGCCGAGGTACATGCCCTCGCCCGGGCCGCCGCCGCCGGTGTCGTGGATGTGGTTGCGGCGGATCGTGATGTCCTCGTAGGTGTTGTCGGGGCGGTTGCAGGAGATGCCGACGTCGAGGGTGTTGTGGATGTGCATGTCCTCGATGACGGCGTGGGCCGAGCTGCCGAGGCGCACGCCGTGCGAGCCGCCGGCGATCTCGAGCCCGCGCAGCGTGTACCAGGTGCCCGAGATGTTGAACGTGTTCTGCGAGTCGATGCCGACGATCACCGGGGTCTCGCCGTCGGCGGCGCGCACGATCACCGGCATGGCCTCGGTGCCGGGGATCTTGATGTCGACGAACCCCGGGACCGGGTAGTCGCCGGCGCGGATGATGACCTCGTCACCGGGCTGGAGGGCCTGCAGCGTGCCCCACAGGTCGTCCTGCGGGGTAATTTCGATCTGGGCGGCGAACAACAGGAGCATCGGCGAGAGCATCCGGGCATCCTACGCAACTCGCGGGCCGGGCGCGTGGGGCTGCGATCCCCCGCGGGCGCCGGCGAGCGGTACGATGCGGGCATGACGACGGTCGTGTTCTGTCATGGTCTCGAGAGCAGCCCGCACGGGGCGAAGTATCAGGCGCTGACGGCCGCGGGCCTCGCGGTGGTGTCGCCCGACTTCCAGGGCCAGGCCCTGGCCGCGCGGGTGGCGACGCTGCTGCCGGTGCTGCAGGCCGAGCCCGACGCGGTGCTGGTCGGCTCGAGCTACGGCGGGATCACGGCGCTGTGCGCGGCGATCCGCCACGTCGAGGCGGGCGGGCGCGTGCGCGGGCTCGTGCTGTGCGCCCCGGCGCTCATGCGCTGCGAGCCGCCGGCCGACGCCATGCGGCTGTACCCGCCGGCGCCGACGACTATCGTGCACGGGCGCGGCGACGAGGTGGTGCCGGCGGCGGTCAGCGAGGCGTTCGCGGCGGAGTTCCCGGCGGTGCGGCTGGTGCTGGTCGACGACGAGCACCGCCTCGCGCGCTCGATCGACGTGATCCTGGCGGAGACGCGGAGGGTGCTGACGCCGGGTCAGGCGTAGATCTCGGGGCCGGTGGCCCGGTGCGCCAGACGTGGGGCTGTACGCCGGATCGGCGACGGACGCCGGGCGCCGCGACGAACTCGTCGGCGGTGAGCAGCGGGCCGCGGTCGCCGTCACGACCACGCGCGCGCGAGGGCGGCGGCGCGGGCGTGGGTCGGCACGGCCTCGACGTAGCGGGCGCGCCAGGCGGGATCGACGATGCGGGCCGCGCGGGTCGCGACTGTCGCGAGGACGACGCCGAGCTGCGCGCGCGCGCGGTCGTGTTCGCCGGCGGCGTGCAGCACCTCGGCGACGGCGAGGCGCAGCGGCAGCTCGGCGTAGCCGGCCCCGCCGGCGTCGGCGAGCCAGCGCAGCTCGGACTCGGCGAGCGCGAGGGCCTCGGCGACGGCGTCGCGGGCGAGCAGGACCTGCAGGTAGGTGGTGGCGGCCAGGCGCAGGCGCAGGGCGTTGGTCGAGGGCGCGTTGCGGGCCACGCCGACGTGCAGCTCGGCGTCGGCGAGCTCGCCCTGCTGCAGGCGGGCCTGGGCGAGGATCCCGTGGGCCCACGCGCGGTAGCCGGCGCCCACGCCCTCGCCGGTCGTCAGCGCGGCGGCGATCTCGGCGGCCTCGACGAGCGGCGCCGGATCTGTCCGCTGGGCCAGGGCCGCCGCGAGGTGGATGCGGGCCATGTTGATGAAGAAGCCGTCGCCGAGCCCGAGCGCGAGGGCGAGGTTGTCGCGCAGGGTGGCCTCGCCCTCGGCGACGAGGCCGCTCTCGACCTGGCCCTGGCCGTACATGCAGCCGGAGAAGAACGCGTTGCGGCGGTCCTGGGCGGCGGAGAAGTGCTCGTGGGCGGCGCGCAGGCCGTCCTGCTGCTGCTGCGGGTCGGGCTCGCCGGCGCGGAGGTACTCGGCGACGGCCACGCCGAGCCAGCCCTGGGTCGCGCGGTCGTCGGGGTGGCGGGCGGCGATGTCGCGGACGCGGGTCGCGGCGGCGGCGGCCGGGCCCCGCGCGCCCCGCATGCCGTGCAGCGAGACCAGGTTGGCCGCGCCGGAGGCGTAGATCGGCTCGGCGGCGGGCTCGGGGGTGGTCGCGAGGTAGCGGTCGCTGAGGCTGGCGAAGCGCTCGACCTGATCGCCGAACAACGTGGCGTTGAGCAGGTAGGTCATCGCGGAGCACCACCACACGCCGCCGGGTCGCGCGAGCAGCACGGCCTCCTCGCACATCGGGGCGGCCCGCGGGTCGAGGCGCCAGGCGTGGACCCACGCGGCGGTCATGAGCAGGCCGCCGCGCAGCTCGCCGCTCGGGTTGCCGGCGAGGCCGCGCTCGGCGTGGCGCAGGGTGCCGGCGTGGTCGCCGGCGGCGTAGGCCTGCTCGGCGGCCTCGAGGTCGTAGGGCGCCGCGCGCGAGGGCTCGTCGGCGCGGTGCCAGTGCTCGGCGAGCACGCGGGGGTCGGCCTCGCCGGCGCGCTCGAGGTAGTCGGCGGCGCGGTGGTGGGCGCGGGCGCGGTCCTCGTCGGCGAGCAGCGAGTAGGCGGCCTCGCGGACGAGCGCGTGGCGAAAGCTGTACTCGACCTCGTCGGGCAGGCGGCTGTGCGGGCGCTTGACCAGCAGCTCCTGCTCGACCAGCAGCGGCAGCCAGGCGTCGGGCTCCTGCGTCGACGACTCGCTGTGGAGGATGGCCAGCACGCCGCCGCGCCAGAATGTCTCGCCGTAGCAGCTCGCGGCCCGCAGCAGGCGGCGGGCCGCGGGGTCGAGGGCCTGCAGGCGGGCGTGCAGCATGGCCAGCACGGTGTCGGGCAGGGTGTCGAGCGTGCCCTCGGCGGCGCTGCGGATCAGCTCCTCGAGGTAGAGGGCGTTGCCGGCGGCCTGGTCGACGATGCGGGCGACCAGCGCGGGGTCGGCGGCGGCGCCGAGCACGTGGTGCACCAGGCGCTCGCTGGCGCGGCGGCCGAGGCCGGACAGCCGCAGCTCCTGCACGCCGCGCTCGCGCCACAGCCCGCGCACCAGCTCGTCGACCTCGGGGCGGGCGAACGCGAGGACCATGACCGGCAGCTCGGTGAGCGCGCGCAGGGTCTGGTCGATGAGCTTGATGCTGGGGGCGTCGCCCCACTGGAGGTCGTCGAGCACGAGCAGCACGGCGCGGGCGCGGGCCTGGCCGCCGACGAACGAGATGAAGGCCGCGGTCTGCTGCTCGTGCATGAGCTTGGGGTCGCGCCGGGCGGCGCGCAGGCTCGGGCTCTTGTCGTCGGGGAACGGCACGCCGCACAGCTCGCCGAGGAACTCGCACACGCGGCCGGCGTCTTCAGGCCCGAAGGGCCGTGAGGACGAGTCCGGGAGGAGGGCGCAGCCGACACACGCGCGGATCTTCTGCTGCTGGGTCTCGAGGTCGTCGCCCGGCTGGACGTCGCAGTGGGCGCGCAGGGCGTCGCGCAGGACCGCGTGGGCGGCCCCGGCCTGCATGACGTCGGCGCGGCCCTGGAGGACCAGCAGGTTGTCGCCGCGGGTGCGGGTGCGGCGCAGGAACTCGTGGCGCAGGCGCGACTTGCCCATGCCGGGGCCGCCGCGGACCACGGTGACGCGGGCGATCGACTCGTCGATGCAGGCGGCGAGGGTCGCCTCGAGCGCGCCGAGCTCCTGCTCGCGGCCGAGGCACGGGGTCGGGCGCCCGAGCAGCGGCTGCGACTCGTCGAAGGTCAGCTTCTCGGCGTGGATCAGCGAGACCTGCTCGTCGACGCGGGAGATGTCGAAGCGAGCGCCGAGCAGGCGGGCGCTGAGCGCGTCGCAGCGGACGTCGGTGGGGGCGACGACGCGGAGGAGCGCGACGGCGCGGTCGATGGCCTCGCCGCGCGGCAGCGGGTCGGCGAGCACGCGGCGGCCGGTGGCGACGGCGACGATGCGGTCCGGCAGGCGCTCGCGCACGAGCAGGGCGCAGCGGGCGGCCAGCACCGCCTGGTCGGACGGCGTGAGCCCGGGCGACGGCAGCACGGTGGCGACGATCGAGCCGTCGGCGAGCTCCTCGACCTGGGCGCCGAAGCTGTGCAGCGCGAGCGCCGACCACTTGCCGGAGTGCGGCACGCGGGGGTCGAGGGTGGTGCGCTCGCCGAGCAGGGTCGCCTCGGTGGCGACCACGACGCTGACGAACCGCTGCTCGTCGTCGCCGAGGTCGCCGCGGTCGAGGGTGACGCCGTGGGTGCGGCCGCCGGTGGTCCGCGCGGTCAGCGAGCGCACCGGCGGCAGCCCGGCGAGCGCGTGCACGAGGGCGGTGCCGTCGGCGAGGCGCTCGTGGTGGTCCTTGGCGAGCATGCGGTCGACGAGGTCGGCGAGCTCGAGCGGGAGGTCGGGGCGCACGTCGCCGAGGCGGGACGGCTCGTCGAACAGGATCTTGGCGAGCACCGCGGTCATGTGCTCGCCGACGAACGGCGAGCGCCCGGTCAGGGCCTCGAACAGCACGCAGCCGAGCGAGAAGATGTCGGCGGCGGGGCCGACGTCGCCCTGCCCGCGCGCCTGCTCGGGGGCCATGTACTCGGGCGTGCCGAGCAGCGCGCCGGTGGCGGTGAGCACCCCGTGCTCGCGCACGCGGCGGGCGATGCCGAAGTCGAGGAGGGTCGCGCGGCCGACCAGGCCGTCGCGCAGGAAGATGTTGTGCGGCTTGATGTCGCGGTGGATGAGGCCGTGGCGGTGGGCGGCGGCGAGGGCCTCGCCGATGCGGCCGGCCAGCGACACGGCCTCCTCGACGTCGAGGCGGCGGCGACGCAGGCGGCGCGACAGGTCCTCGCCCTCGAGCCACTCCATGGCGAGGAACGGCGAGCCGTCGTCGGTGGCGCCGTGGCCGACGTAGCCGACGATCGCGGGGTGGCGCAGCTCGATCAGCGCGAGCACCTCGCGGCCGAAGCGCTCGAGCTCGTGGCCGGGGGCCGCGCCGCGCTGCAGCACCTTGAGGGCCACGGGGCCGTCGCTGTGCAGGTCGGTGGCGCGGTAGACCACGCCCATGCCGCCGCTGCCGGCCGTGGACTCGACGACGTAGCGGCGGGCGATGACGGTGCCGCTGGCGATCCGGGGCGTGGCCATCGGTGGAGGGGCGGCGATCCTAGCAGCCCGCGGACGTCGCGGTCACTGGGCGTGAACGCGCGACGCGGGCGGCGGTTCGGCGTACGTGCAAGCGGCGGCGGTGCGGACGCTCGTCAGGTGTCGCGGCCGGCGTGAGACGCTCGCGCGGGGCGTCGGCCCGCGAGGTCCGTCGTGAGCTCACGACGCGACCGATCGTCGCGGCCTAGAACGGCTGCAGGAAGGTGACGTTGACGCCGACCGGCGGGAGCGAGTACTCGGCGGGCGGGATGCCCTGCAGCTCGCCGAGGTAGGTCGGGTGGCTGTTGCCGAGGCAGGTGTACTGGCGGCGGATCAGCGGCACGCCGACGTCGAAGCGGATGAACTGCGGGTTGACGCCGAGGGCCTGCATCTGGGCGGTCACGCCGTAGCCGACCTGGGCGTACCAGCTCTGCTTGCCGAACCACCCGCGGTAGTCGTCGCAGTGCGACATGCTGGCCACGCCGGTGAACAGGGCCCCGCCGATCGCGCGGATCCACAGCAGGTGCAGAAGGTTCCAGTCGAGGTTGCGGGCGTAGAAGTGGCGGTACTCGAGCTGGGCGAGCGCGAGGGCGCGGCCGAACAGCTCGTTGCCGCCGTAGGCGCCGAGGCCGTCGAGGCCGCCGGCGCGCAGCAGGCTGCGGTACTCGGGGCGGGTGCCGAGCGGGGCCATGATCGACAGCTCGAGGCGACTGGCGAGCGTGTGCTCGTGGGCCAGCGGCCAGATCTGCGTCCAGCCGCCATAGAACTGCAGGCTGTAGCGGCGCTCGTCGTCGAGGCGCAGGGTCTGGCCGGCGCCGACCGAGAACGCGAGGCGGTGGCCGCGGTCGGGCCACAGCGAGAACTTGCGGTCGTCGTGGACGATCGCGGCCGACTGGTTGAAGCGCAGGCCGCCGACCTGGTCGAGGCTCTCGGGGTTGAGCCACTGCACGTCGGCGAACAGGCGCACGCGGCCGATGCGGCGCCGGCGGTTGACCTTCTTGCCGAACCACAGGCTGGCGCCGCCGCCGAGCGCGACCGAGGCCTCGCGGTCGCGGTTGAACTGCAGGTGGCCGGTGCGGCGGATGTCGCGGCGGTTGCTGGCCTCGAACAGCACGCGGCCGGACACGGCCTGCAGGCGGGCGGCGGCGGTCTCGGCGGCGGCGAACTCGGCGGTCGCGACCTCGACGCCGATGCCGGAGTAGATGAAGCGGCCGCCGGCCGGGTGGCGGTTGTTGAACAGGGGGTCGACGTTGGCGCGGGGCGGCAGCGGGGTCTCGACGAGGCGCGCGCGCGGGTCGACGCTGACGGCGCGCAGCTCGCGGTCGGTGACGAGGTCGAAGGTGTGGCTGGCCGACTTCTCGGCGCCGCGGTGCTGGTCGCCGATGGTCTCGCCGTTCCACACGAGGTAGTGGCGCCGGCCGCCGCGCTCCTGCACGAGCACCTGGACCGGCTCGAGCAGCGGCGCGGTGCCGTCGCGGCCGATGGTGATGCGGTGGTGGAAGCGGCTGCCGTCGGGCGTGGTGATCACGCTGCGCACGCTGTAGTCGACGTCGGGGTGGGGCGCGAGCCACTGGTCGAAGAACCACCCGAGCTGGTGGCCGTAGGCCTGCTCGGCCAGCCGGCGCGGGTCGGCCGACGGGTCGGCGACCAGGTGCTTGTAGATCTGGGCCCGCTGCGACGGCGTCATCAGGTCGCCGAGCTTCTCGTGGATGCGGCGGCCGCTCGGCAGCTCGTGGCTGAAGTACAGCGGGTGGATGCGCACCGGCATGACGTCGTCGCTGCCGCGGAAGTAGGCCGAGGCGAAGCTGGCCTGGCCCGAGTAGAGGAAGTTGTCGACGGTCGGGACGAACGTGAAGTTGCGGAAGATGTCGAGCGCGTACTCGTCGGCCTGGTCGCGGTGCACGCGCCACACGTCGAGCAGCGCGACCGCCAGGGCGTCGTGCAGCCAGAGGTCGACCGAGGGGTTGTGGCGGCCGACCAGCGGGCCGTACGTCAGCAGGTCGAGGCTGGCGCGGGCGACCACCGCGGTGTGAAACTGCATGAAGCGCTTGCCCGGCCACACCTGCATGAACTGGTCGCTGAGGGTGATCGAGCTCGGGTGGTACTCGGCGATGTTGTGGCGCAGCGGGCCCTGCACGATCGTCATGGTGCTGCCGAGCGGGGCCTCGAGGCCGGCGGCGCGGGCGATGTCGATGGTCTGGCGGGCGACCAGCAGCGCGTGGCCGGGCACGTCGCGGTAGAGCTGGGCCCGGCGCTCGCTCGGGACCTGGTCGCCGGGGCGCCACAGGGTGTGCAGCACCTCGATGTGCACGCCGCGGTAGTCCTGGCCGGCGCGGCGCCAGCGGCGGCCCCAGTAGACCGAGGGGTAGGCCAGGCGCCCGTCGCCGCCGATGGTCTCGCGGGTGACGACGATCTCGTCGCCGCCGAGGGCCCTCTGCTCGCTGGCTGAAGGGACATGTCCCGGAGACCAGGTCGGAACGGCGGCGAAGCGCACCTCGGCGACGTCCCAGATCACGGGGTCGACGACGCGGCCGGACGGCAGCGAGGGGCCGCCGACCGCGGGCACGCTGGGCAGCGGGGCGAGCGCGCCGGCCAGCGAGCAGCGGCGCTGCGAGCAGCCGAACGGCCAGTAGCGGTGGGGCACGGTGACGCGGTACGACAGGCGCAGCTCGGTGGTGCCGGGGCGCAGCACGACCTCGATGTCGCCGCGGGCGCCGATGCGGCGCAGGTCGGCGGGGGCGGGCCCGCCGACCACGACCTGCGAGGCGACGACGTCGAGCTCGCCGGCCTGGAACGGGCCGTCGAGGTAGCTGCCGACGGCGACCTCGTCGAGCTCGATCGGCTCCTTCGGCAGCACCGCGGCGTAGTTCAGCAGCACGAGGCGGTCGCCGGCCGCGGCCGGGCGCTCGAGGCGGTACACGGCCTCGCCCTCGACGACCGCGCCGCGGCGGGCGACCTTGCGGCCGTCGGCCAGGCGCTCGCCGCCGCGGTGGATCTTCAGGCGCACGCTGACGTCGTGCACGCGCACCTCCGACGCCGCCGGCCCCACGATCGGGGCCGGCGGGACCGGCACGTCGGGGCCGGCGGTCACGGGGCCTCGCGGGGCCGGGCCGGCGCGGGCCGGGCCGACGCACACGAACAGCGCCAGCGCCCCGAGCAGCGCGGCCGACCAGCGGCCGAGGGCGCGGCCGACGTCCGCCCGCGGCGGGGCGTCGGCGCGGGTCCGGCGCGTGCGCGTGCAAAAGGCCGTCATGCGAGCGCGTGCGGCCGGGACGGCGGGACCGCGGCAAGTCGGGCGGGGACGGAGCTGCCGCGCCGCGGGTCTGCCGGGGTGGTGCACGTGCCGCCCAGCTTGCCGCAGGGCGGCCGGAGAGGCCAGTGGCAGCTCGGGAGGCCGCGGACGCGGCGGGCGGTGGCGCGTGGCCGCGCGGCGGAGATCGAGGCCGGACGCCGGAGGAAGCCCGGAGGGAGCGGACGACCGGCGCCGGATCGCCGATCTGCACGGAGCTTGCCGCGGACATCGCCGGAGTTCTACAGTGGTGAGTGCGCGGTCCACGGCCCCGGGACACCGGGTCGCCCGTCGCCCGTCGCCTTCGCCGCGACCGCCTCGCGTCGCGGCCCCTGCCCTGCCCTGCTTCAGCTTAATCACCGGATCTCGCCATGTTCCATACAGCCCGCTCCTGGTCGTCCTCGTTGCTCCGTCGGAGCGCCTCGTCGTTGCACGGCACCGTGGGCCTGGGGGTGCGGGGGTTCCTGGTCGGGCTGCTGGTTGCGGCGTGCGGGCGCACCGATTTCGCGACCCCGTGCGTGAAGGACGAGGACTGCGGCGAGGGCAGCGTGTGCACGCCCGAGGGCGTGTGTTACGAGGTCGAGGCCGAGTGTCAGGTCGACGCCGACTGCGACGCCGGCGAGAAGTGCCTCGGCTACGAGTGCGTCGAGCCCACGGTCTGCGACGACGACCTCGAGTGCCCGGCGGGCCAGACCTGCGTGTTCCCCGACCCGGACGCGGACACCGGGTTCTGCCAGGGCGGCGAGCCGATGTGCCCGGTGTGCCCGCCGGGCACCCACTGCGAGGGCGTCAACTGCGTGCCCGACGTGCCGCCGGCCTGCCAGTTCGACTTCGAGTGCCCCGAGGGCCAGCTGTGCCTCGACGGGGTGTGCCAGCCGCCGGCGCCGTGCTTCAACGACTTCGAGTGCCCGCAGGGCCAGGTGTGCGTCGACGGGGCGTGCGTGCCCGACGACAACACCTGCGTCGAGGACTTCGAGTGCGACTTCAACGAGATCTGCGAGTTCGGCATGTGCGTGCCGGTCGAGTGCTTCAACGACAACGACTGCCCGGACGGGTTCTCGTGCCAGGACAACAAGTGCGTGTTCGACCCGCAGTGCACCTCGGACTTCGAGTGCCCGCCCGGCAACCAGTGCGTCGACTTCATGTGCTTCCCGCTGCCGCCGTGCGAGTTCGACTTCGACTGCCCGTTCGGCAACCAGTGCGTCGACAACCAGTGCGTCCCGGCCGACCCGTGCTTCGACGACCTCGACTGCCCGCCCGGTGACCAGTGCATCGACGGGTTCTGCATCTTCATCCCCGAGTGCTTCAGCGACTTCGACTGCCCGCAGGGCGAGCAGTGCGTCGCCAACCTGTGCGAGCCGGTCGCGCCGATGTGCATGTCCGACGCCGACTGCCTGCCGGGGCAGAGCTGCCAGGGCGGGGTGTGCGTCGACGTGCCGCCGATGTGCATGTCCGACGCCGACTGCCCGGTCGGTCAGACCTGCCAGGCCGGGGTGTGCGTCGACGTGCCGCCGATGTGCATGTCCGACGCCGACTGCCCGGTCGGCCAGACCTGCCAGGCCGGCGTGTGCGTCGACGTGCCGCCGGTGTGCATGTCCGACGCCGACTGCCCGGTCGGCCAGACCTGCCAGGCCGG
>JAEUJW010000038.1 GCA_016793465.1 Myxococcales bacterium | reverse complement strand
ACCCGATCCACCCCTTCGGCTGCATCATCGCCGGCGCCTCGATCCGTCACGTGCCGTTCGGGCCGCGGATCGACCTGATGCGCGAGCTGGCGCGCGCCGCCGAGCACTCCGTGCCGGCGCCCACGATGGTGGTGCTGAACTTCCCCTCGAACCCGACGGCACTCACCTGCGAGCCGGAGTTCTACAAGGAGGTCGTGGCCTGGGCGCGCCGGAAGGGCATCTGGCTCCTGTCCGACATCGCCTATGCCGAGATCTACTTCGACGACCGGCCGCCGCCCTCGATCCTCGAGGCGCCCGGCGCCTTCGACGTCGCGATCGAGTTCGGCTCGCTGTCCAAGACCTACTCGATGCCGGGCTGGCGCATCGGCTTCGCCGCCGGCAACACGCGGCTGGTCGGCGCCCTGACCCGGATCAAGTCCTACCTCGACTACGGCGCGTTCACCCCGGTGCAGGTCGCCGCCACCGCGGCGCTGAACGGCCCGCAGGACTGCGTGCAGGAGTTCCGCGAGCTCTATCGCGCCCGCCGCGACGTGCTGGTTGACGGTCTCGCCAAGGCGGGCTGGCCGGTGCCGCGGCCGGATGCGACGATGTTCTGCTGGGCGCCGGTGCCCGAGCCGTTCAAGGAGCTGGGCTCGCTCGGCTTCGCCAAGCTGCTGCTGGAGGAGGCCGAGGTCGCCGTCTCCCCGGGCATCGGCTTCGGCGAGTATGGCGAGGGCTATGTGCGGCTGGCGCTGGTCGAGAACCGCCACCGGCTGCGCCAGGCGGTACGGAACATCCGCACCTTCCTCGCCCGGCACGGCAACGGCGTCGCGGCCGAAGCCATGGTGGTGGCATGACGGCCTCCGGCCCGGAGCTGCGGGTCGGCATCGCCGGGCTCGGCACGGTCGGCGCCGCGACCTGCCGGCTGCTGCGCGAGCAGGCCGATCTGCTCGCACGCCGCTGCGGTCGCCGGCTCAGGGTAACGGCGGTGAGCGCGCGTGACCGGGGCCGCTCCCGTGGCGTCGATCTCGCCGGCCTGCGCTGGCACGAGGATGCCCGGGCCCTGGCCGAGGACCCCGAGGTCGATCTGGTCTGCGAGCTGATCGGCGGCGACGGCGTGGCCTTGGACTTGGTCCGCGCGGCGCTGCGGCGCGGTCGACCCATCGTCACCGCCAACAAGGCGAGGCTCGCCCTGCACGGCAGCGAGCTCGCGCGGCTCGCCGAGCACCGGGGTGCGGCGCTGCGCTGGGAGGCGGCGGTCGCCGGCGGCATCCCGATCATCCGCTCGCTGCGCGAGGGGCTGGCCGCCAACCGGATCCTCGGCGTCCACGGCATCCTCAACGGCACCTGCAACTTCATCCTCACCACGATGCGCGAGACCGGGCGCGAGTTCGCGGACGTGCTCGCCGAGGCACAGAGCCTGGGCTATGCCGAGGCCGATCCCGCCTTCGACGTCGACGGCATCGACGCCGCGCACAAGCTGGCCCTCTTGGCCGCGCTCGCCTTCGGCGGCCGGCCGCGCTTCGATGCGATCGACATCGAGGGCATCCGCCACGTCTCGGCCATGGACATCGCGTTCGCCGACCAGCTCGGCTACCGGATCAAGCTCCTGGGCGTGGCGCGCATGACCCCGGCCGGGCTCGAGCAGCGCATGCATCCCTGCATGGTGCCGGCCTCCGCGCCGATCGGGCAGGTCGAGGGCGTGTTCAATGGCGTCGTGGTCGAGGGCGACGAGGTCGGCGCGGTCGTGCACGAGGGCCGCGGCGCCGGTGCCGGCCCGACCGCCTCGGCCGTGGTCGGCGACATCCTGGACATCGCGCGCGGCTCGGTCGTGCCGACCTTCGGCGTGCCGGCGGACGAGCTGGCGGATCACCCGATCGCACCCTTGGCCGCGCACGAGGGCAGCTACTACATCCGCCTGATGGTGCTGGACGAGCCCGGTGTCCTCGCCGACATCTCGGCCGTGCTGCGCGATCACGAGGTGTCGATCGAATCGTTGATCCAGCGCGGCCGCAATCCGGGCCAGGCGGTGCCGATCGTGCTGACCAGCCACGACACGACCGAAGCCCGCATGCGCGACGCGCTGGCACGGATCGGCGCCCTGCCGACCGTGCTCGAGCCGCCGCGGATGATTCGCATCGAACGATCCTAGGGGAAGCGCAACGCATGGCTGAGTATCTCAGCGAGGACCGGAATCTCGCCATGGACACGGTCCGCGTCACCGAGGCGGCGGCGCTGGCGAGCGCCCGGCTGATCGGCAATGGCGACGAGAAGGCGGCCGACCAGGCCGCGGTCGACGCCATGCGCCAGGCGCTCAACGTGCTCGACATCGACGGGACCGTGGTCATCGGCGAGGGCGAGCGCGACGAGGCGCCGATGCTCTACATCGGCGAGAAGGTGGGGCCGAACGACCCCAAGCTGCTCGAGGTCGACATCGCCGTCGACCCGCTCGAGGGCACCAACCTGTGCGCCCACGGCCTG
Source organism: Myxococcales bacterium (assembly GCA_016793465.1). The sequence goes on along the minus strand of JAEUJW010000038.1, from coordinate 280,883 downwards.
CCCGGCGCGCTCGCCGTCCTCGCCGTCGCCCACAAGAACCACCTGCTGAACGCGCCCGACACGTACATGAGCAAGATCGCCTGCGGCCCCGAGGGTCGCGGCAAGATCTCGCTCGAGCAGTCGCCGCGCGACAACCTGTGGGCCCTCGCCGCCGCCAAGGGTCGCCGCCCCGACCAGCTCACAGTCGTCGTGCTCGACCGCCCGCGCCACCACAACCTCATCAACGAGCTGCGGGCCGCCGGCGCCCGCATCCTGCTCGTCACCGACGGCGACGTCGCCCCCGTGGTCGCCACCTGCATCCCCAAGAGCGGCATCGACATGGTCTACGGCATCGGCGGCGCGCCCGAGGGCGTGCTCGGAGCGGCCGCCGTGCACTGCATGGGCGGCGAGTTCCAGGGCAAGCTGCAGTTTCGCAGCGACGAGGAGCGCGAGCGGGCCGTCAAGATGGGCATGGGGGACACCGACAAGATCCTCGGGGTCAACGACCTCGCCCGCGGCGACGTGCTGTTCGTCGCCACCGGCGTGACGTCCGGCCCACTATTAAAAGGCGTGCGCCACATCGGCGAGCGCCTCCACCTCCAGAGCCTGGCCCTGCGCAGCACCACCGGGACGATCCGCTGGGTGAACACCGACGTCGACGCCCACCGCTACACCCACGAGTACGACCCGCCCTACTGAGTTCGGACCACGGCCACCCACAGCGGACGAACCTCGGCGCCGGCACGAACAAAGTCTCCGGGCCGACTCTCTCGACAGCGCGTCGCGCCCAAGGACAGACGCCGTCGCTCCCGCGGGAACGACGGCGTCGCTGTGCACGAGACGGACCGGCGCCTACTCCGCGGCGGCTGGCTCGGCGGCCTCGCCCTCGGCCGACGCCTCGCCCTCGGCCGACGCCTCGCCGCCGGCCTCGACGCTGCCCGACGCCGAGGCGCTGCCCGAGACCTTCGGGAAGCTGCCCTCGCCGGCGAACGCGGCCTTCAGCTCGGTGATCGTGCCGGCCGACTCCTGCGGGATCGCCTTCACCTTGTTCATGGCGTCGGGGACCATCGCCTTGACGTTGGCGGTCAGCTGCGGGATGCCCTCGATCTTGCCCTGGATCTCGGCCTTGGCGTCGTCGGCCGCGGCCTTCAGCTCGCTCTTCAGGTGCGCGGTCGCCTTGACGGCGATGCCCGGCACCTTGACTGTCAGCTTCCCGATCGCCTTGGACGCGGTGGTCGCTCGCTGCGGGATCGCCAGCACGCCCTCGCCGGCCAGCTTGACCTTGCCGAGGAACGCCTCGATGTCGGCCTTGGCGTCGGCCGCGATGTTCGCGTCGGCCGAGATCTCGATCTTTCCGCTGGTGAACGCCGCGCTCGCCATGCCGCCGAGCTGCTTCACGTCGATGCTGTACTTGGCCTGCAGCGCCGAGAACTCGTCGCCCAGCGCGCTCGCGTCGGCCAGCGGCTGCTTGACCCACTCGACCTTGGCGTTGACCTGATTCGGCAGGTCCTCGAGCTGGGCGTAGGGGTTGTCGTACGTCGGCTCCGCGGGGAGCTCGGGCGCGGTCGAGGCCGAGCCGGACTTCTTGCATCCGCCGGCCGCGGCGCACAGGAGGAGCGCCGAGAGAATGATCTTGCTGGTACGCAGTGTCACCATGTTGGCGCGGACGGTACTAAAGCCGCCTGCTCAGCGTCAACGCCGATCTGGCGGCCGCGCACTGTCTCTCTCCACGCCTCGCGCCCGAAGCCACGCGCTTCGCCTCGACAAAGCTTCGAAGCGCCTCGCGAGACGGCCCGCGAACCGCCCGTGGCGGCCTCGCGGGCTGTCCCGACCTCCGACGACGCTCACTGGACCCGGCGGATCACCTTGTTGCCGCTGTCGAGCACGAACAGCGACGCGCTCGCGTGGTCGTAGGCCACCTCGAACGGCGTATTGAGCAGCGCCGCCGCGCCCACGCCCTCCATGTAGCCGCCCATGCACATCGGCATGCCCATGCAGTGCGTGCCGATGTTGGTCGACACCGTCTGGGTCGCCAGTACGACCTGACGTACGGTGTGCTGGTCGAACTCACCGAAATACACGCTGTTCCCGTCCGAGAACAGCCCGCGCGGGCGCGACAGCTGGGCGGTCGTGAGGTCGCCGTCGACGTAGCCCTTCACGCCGGTGCCGATCAGCGTGCCCACGTACTTGGTGGTCGTGTGGTAGGTGCGGAGGGCGAACCCGTCGCTGTCGGCGATATAGAGCAATCCGCTGTTGTCGGTCGCCATGTGCCGCGGACCGGTGAAGCGCGCCTGCAGCCCGACGCCGTCGACCGACTTCTTGTCGTAGCCCATGCCCGCGATGGTCGTGACCTCGCCGGTCGCCACGTCGTAGGTGCGCAGCACCGCCGAGCCGGCGTCGACCATGTACACGACGCCCTTGTAGTAGGTCAGCCCGCGGATGTCGTCGACCAGCGCCGCCGGCCCCGGGCCGTCGACCCAGCCCTGCTGCCCGCTGCCCGCCAGGGTCGTGACCGCGTACGGCGGCGTCAGCGAGACCCCGCGCAGGCGCCGGTTGAGCCGGTCGCCGACGTACAGCGTGGTCCCGTCGGTCGTGATCGTCTCGACGTCGTTGAAGCGCGCCATCAGCCCGTTGGGGCCGTCGGAGTAGCCCGGCGTGCCGTTGATCGACCCGGCGATCGTCACCACGGTCCCGGTGGCGATGTCGATCTGGCGGATCGAGTCGTTGATCCCGTCGGCCAGATAGAGGTGCGGCCCGACCACCACCATCGCCCCCAGACCTCCGAGCTTGGCCGCGGGACCCACGCCGTCGGTCGTGCCCGCCACCCCCGGCGTGCCCGCGAACAGCGTCGTCGTGTTCTTCAGGGTGCACGTCGGGTTGCACGCGTCGCCGTTGTCGGCGTTGCTGTCGTCGCAGGCCTCGCCGGCGTCCTCGGTGCCGTCGCCGCACGTCATGCTGGCCGCGTCGAACTGGCACGCCCCGCTGCAGCCGTCGCCGTCGGCGTTGTTGCCGTCGTCGCAGATCTCGCCGTCGACCAGGTCGACCTTGCCGTCGCCGCAGTTCGGCCCCGCCTCGATCGCGCAGCCCGCCGAGCAGCCGTCGCCGTCGGCCGCGTTCTCGTCGTCGCACTGCTCGCCGAGGATGAAGTCGACGACGCCGTCGCCGCAGCCCGCATCGCGGCAGTCCTCGCGGCAACCGCCCTGCTTCAGGTCGTCGTTGTCGTCGCCGAGGTCGCACTGCTCGTCGCCCTCCGCCACCCCGTCGCCGCACACCGGCACGAGCGTGGTCCCCCCCGTCGACTCCGCCGTGGTCTCGCCGGTCGTCGCCACCGTGGTCTCGCCGTCGGTCGTACCCGTGGTCGTCGACGTCGACGGGTCCACGGCCCCGGTCGTGCCCGTGCTCGTCGAGTCCTCGCCGGTCGACGTCGGCGTCATCGTGGTCGTCGGCGTCGCCGTCGTCGACGTCTCCGGCATCGGCATGGTGATCATGCTCGGACCGGTCGAGCTGCCGCCCGAATCGTCATCGGACGGCAGGGTCTGGTGGCACGCGGCGAGGCCGAGCAGGGCAAACCAAGGGAGACTGCGCATCCGCGGATCTTAGCCCATCCCGGCGGCCGCGGACCGCGACATGCGGATCATGGAGCCCGACGCGCCACGGCTCACGCGTGCGGGTCGGGCTGCGGCTCCGACTTCGCCGCCGCCATGCCGCCGTAGAGCTTGCGGGCGTCGTCGGCCCAGTTCTCGACCGCCGGCCCGTCCTGCAGGATCTTGTGCGCCCGCGTGATCGCCTCCGGCGGACCGGCCAGCGTCAACACGTCGCCCTCCTGCAGCCGCTCGCGCGCGGCCGGCAGCACCAGGCCCGCGGCCTCGCGGTTGATCGACAGAATCGTCGCCCCCGTGCGCGCGCGCAGGTTGATCTCTCCGAGCGTGCGCCCGACCGCCGCGTTGCCGTGGACCAGCGCCAGCGGGCTCATGTCCGGGAAGCCCGGCAGCATGCCGTGCGCCTCGACCAGCGACTCCTCCGCCGACGGCCCCGGGTGGCCCATGATCGCCTCCTTCGACGTGCCCGGCACGATCGTCTTGGCCTTGGCCTGCCGCGCCAGCATCTCGACGATCAGCTCGGTCCCCGCGCGCACGTGCCCCTGCAGGTTGGCCAGGCTGCGCCACACGTTGAACAGCAGCACGATCACCACCAGCGCCAGGCCGCCGAGGCCCGAGCTCGCCGGCAGGAACGGCTGCGACAGCGCCACCAGCGGCAGCCCGACCACCAGCGCCAGCGCCAGCTCGAGCACCACCATCATCGCCCGCCGCGGCGCCGCCCCGAGGTCGGGCTTGTCGGTCCCGCTGCGCGACGGCACCACAACCTCGGTCAAGATGCGCGCCAACATGGCGACGCGCCGCAGCACACCGGTGAAGAACACCAGCGCCAGCAGCACGGTCATGCCGATCCAGGCGATGTCGACGGCCTCGACCGGCAGCGTGAAGCGGTGCGCGACCGCCTCGACGACCTTGTACTCGAGCACGCTCGAGGCCGCGAGCACGACCAGCAGCAGCACCGCGTCGACGAGCAGCATGAGGATCGTCCCGCGGATCTTGGCCCACACCGACTCGGTCCGCGGCGCCGTCTTCAGCTGCTGGATCCACGAGTCGTAGAACGTCACGAACGTCTGCACCCGGCTCGGCAGCCAGCGGTCGATCGCCTTGGCCACCCCCTCGGACTTGCCGACCATGATCGGCGTCGTCAGCGACGTCAACAGCGACACCGCCACCGCCACCGGGAACAGGAAGTCGCGCGTCGCCCCCTTCGAGATGCCGAGGCTGGCGATGATGAACGAGAACTCGCCGATCTGCGCCAGGCTCATGCCGGCGCGCACCGAGTGGTTGAGCCCGTTGCCCGAGAGGAACGCCCCGACGGTGACCCCGATGAACTTGCCGCCGAGCACCAGCGCCGTGAACACCAGCACCGGCAGCCAGTTCTCGAGCACCAGCGCCGGGTTGATGGTCATGCCGACCGAGATGAAGAAGATCGCCGCGAACAGGTCGCGCAGCGGCTGGATCAGGTGCTCGACCTTCGGCCCCTCGCCCGACTCCGAGATCAACATCCCGGCCATGAACGCCCCGAGCGCCACCGAGTAGCCGGCCGCCGCCGCCAGCCCCGCCATCGCGAAGCAGACCGCGATGCCGGCGATCAGCGTGGTCTCGGCCCGCTTCAGCTTGACGACCATGCGGATGAAGCGCGGCACCACCAGCAGCCCGCCCGCCAGCAGCGCGGCCAGGAACCCGACGAGCTTGCCGATCATCACCGCCAGCTCGCCCGCCGACATGTCCCCGCCGGTCGCCACCGCGGTCAGCACCGCCAGCATCAGGATCGCGATGATGTCCTCGAACACCAGCACCGCGAACGCGACCTCGACGAACCCGCCCTTCAGCTTCTTCTCCTCGAACGCCTTGGCCACCAGCATCGTCGACGAGATGCCGACGCACACGCCGATGAAGAGGCTCTCCTTCTCGGTCCAGCCGAACAACCGCCCCGCCAGGTAGCCCAGCGAGATCATCAGCCCCACCTCGATCACCGAGGTGAGCCCCGCCGGGATGCCGATGCGCGCCAGCTTGCGCAGGCTGAACTCGATGCCGATGGTGAACATCAGCAGGATCACCCCGAGCTCCGACAGGCTGTGGGTCAGCGCCCCGTCGTCGAGCACGATGCCCGGCACGTACGGCCCCAGCATGATCCCCGCCAGCAGGTAGCCCAGCACCGGCGGCTGCTTCAGCCGCGCCGACAGCAGGCTCGTGCACACCGCCGTCGTGAGGATGATGCCCAGGTCCTGGACGTGGTGGGCGAGATCGGCCGACATTCGCCGGCGCAGGATACCGCATGCCGCCGATGGACACACAGCCGCCGCTTCGATGAAGTTCTCTTCATGCGCCAGCGGGCGCGCGTGGCCCTCGCGCGCCCGCCGACGCCGCGCGCATCAGCCCGCCACGCGCACCGCCGACTCGCCGAACTGCCGCTGCAGCCCGCGCATGGCCAGCTTCAGCGCCGCCCGCGAGGTAGTCTGCACGCCGATCCCGTGCAGCGCCACCGCCTCGTACTCGGGCCACCCGTGCGGGTTGAGCACGCGCTGCATGTGCGTCAGCGGCGTCGCGTCGGGCAGGTCGCGCTTGTTGTACTGCATCACGCACGGCACGCCGCGCGCGTCGCCGAAGTGCTCGGTGAGGTCGACCTCGAGGTGCTCGAGCGAGATCTCGTTGGCGTCGAAGCGGTCGGGGTTCGAGTCGGCCACGAACACGATCGCGTCGGCGCCCCGCACGATCAAGCGCCGCGTCGCCGCGTAGAAGATCTGCCCCGGCACGCTGTACACGTGGGTCCGCAGGCGAAACCCGTGGACCTCGCCGACCGCCAGCGGCGCGAAGTCAAACATCAGCGTGCGCTCCTCGTCGGTCGACAGCTCGACCAGCTTGCCGCGCCGCTCGGGCGCCGTGCCCCCGTGCAGCGAGCGCACGTTGGTGGTCTTGCCGCCCAGCCCGGGCCCGTAATACACGATCTTCAGCGTGATCTCCCGCGCCGCATAATTGACGAACGCCATGGTCAACCTCCTCGCGGGCCCATCGCCCGCACCAACGACGACTCACCGACTGTCACACCGCCGCGTCGGCCCGCGTCGTCACCGCTCGAGCACCGACAGCGCCATGTTCAGCATCTGCCGCAGCACCGACCGCGAGGCCCCGCTGCGGCCCATGATCCCGAGCCCGTGCAGCGCGTTGACGAGGTGGCGGGCCAGCGCCCGCACGTCGCGGTCCTCGCCGATCTCCCCGGCCTTGCGCGCGCCCGCCAGCACCGACTGCAAGATCCCCTCGAGCCGCCCGAAGTACGCGCGCACGATCGCCTGGATCTCCGGGTCCGCCGCGCCCACCTCGATCGCCGTGTTGGCCATCAGGCACGACCCCAGCGCCGGGTCGTGCACGATCTCCGCCAGGAAGTACTCGCAGTAGCCGCGCACCGCCTCGATCGACCCCGCGTTCTGCAGGTGCCGCACCGTGAGCCCCTCCATCATCAGCCGCTCGTACCGCTCCAGCACCTTTAAGAAGAGCGAGCGCTTGTCGCCGAAGGTGTCGTAGAGGCTCTGCCGCGAGATGTCCATGCCCTCGAGCAGGTCGCGCAGCGTCGTGCCCTCGTAGCCTCGCCGCCAGAAGATGTCCAGCGCCAGGTCGAGCGCCCGCTCCGGATCGAATTCTTTGGTGCGAGACATGGGTAACCCCGTCGGCCGACCGCTGGCCGGCTCAGCGTATGAATTCTGGACCATGCAGTCAAGATACGGTTACCGGACCGAGCGGTCAAGATTTTTTAGACCGGGCGGTCAAGATCTCCACGGGCACCTCGAGCTTGCCCGCGCGCGCCGGTCGGCCGTATTAAACTCCGCGCGTGACCGCGACAGCCTTCTTGTTCTGCGTGTGCCAGGCCGGCGCCGAGGCGGCGATCGCCGAGGAGCTCGCGCGTACGCGGCCGGACCTCCGCCGCTCGTTCGCCCGCCCCGGCCTCATCACCTTCAAGTCTTCGCGGCCGATCGCCGCCGACGTGACCGTCGACTCGGTGTTCACCCGCGCCTTCGGGGCCGCCGTCGGCCCGGCCGCCGACCCGACCGCCGTGCTCGCCGCCGTCGACCGCTTCTGTCCCGAAGGCCAGGCGGTCCGCCTCCACGTGTTCGAGCGCGACATCATCAAACCCGGCGACGAACCGCCGGGGCACCAGTACGGCCCGCTCGCCGCGGCCGCCCGCGCGAGCATCGAGCAGGCGTGGTCCGGCCCGCGTCCGCTGCTGCCCGGCGAGCGCGCCGAGCCCGGCGACTGGGTGCTCGACGTCGTCGTCGCCGCGGACGAGCCGTGGTGGCTCGGCTTCCACCGCCACGGCCCCGGCCACTCGCCGCTGCCCGGCGGACGCATCACCGTCGACATGCCGCCCGAGGCTCCGTCGCGCGCCTATCGCAAGCTCGAGGAGGCGCTGATCTGGTCCGGCGCCCCCGTGCGCGCCGGCGACTCCGCGGTGGAGATCGGCAGCTCGCCCGGCGGCGCCAGCTACGCCCTGCTCCGCCGCGGCGTCAAGGTCCACGGCATCGACCCCGCCAGGATGGCCCCCGTCGTGCTCGACCACCCCGGCTTCACCCACCTCCAGCGCCCCATGAGCCTGGTGACCCGCGAGGACCTCCCGCTCGAGCTGCACTGGCTGCTGCTCGACGTCAACCTCGCCCCCCAGGTCGCCCTCATCACCGCCCGCCGCCTCGCCGCCAGGCCCCGGCCCGCGCTGTGCGGCGTGCTGCTCACGCTGAAGCTCGACGACTGGAAGGCCGTGCGCCACATCCCGCGCTTCATCAAAAGCGTCGAGTCGATGGGCATGGAGGAGGTGCGCGCGACCCAGCTGCCGAGCAACCGCATGGAGGTGTTCGTGTGCGGGCTGACGAAGCGAGGCGTCGCCCGCTCGCGCGAGGCGACGCCTGCGGTCGCCGAGCCGGCAGCCTGACGCGACCTACGTCGCGGCCTTCTCGCCGGCGGCCGCGGCCTTGGCCGCCTCGATCGCCGCCTTCTCGCGGGCGATGCGGTCGCTGTCCCTGGCCCAGTCGGTGTCGCCCGGCTGGGGCTTGCGGATGAACACCAGGTACACGCCGATCGCCAGGATCATGAGCGTCGCGTAGTGCGCGGTCGTCAGGCCGAGGTAGCGCATGTCCTCGTCGCGCATGAAGTCGAGGATGAAGCGGTAGGGGGCGTACAGCAGGCACACCGTGCCGACCAGCAGGCCCGGGCGCTTGTTGATGTTGTAGAAGAACTGGATGTAGATGGCGAGCGGCACCAGGTAGATGAACTCGAGCAGCCCGAGGTCGAGGCGGTACAGCCCCGACTTGCCCCACGGGCCGACCGCCAGCGGGTGCGTGGCCTCGACGATGCTGCCCGGGTGGTCGTGGACCAGCGCGCAGCCGAGGCGCCCGAACGTGAACCCGACGATCAGCCCGAACAGCAGCATGTCGGCGTACACGAGGAACGGCTGCTTCATCTTGCGCAGGAACCAGAACATGCCGACCAGCGCCCCGAAGAACCCGCCGACGCTCGACAGGCCGTTCCAGATCATCAGCAGCACCAGCGGGTTCTCCTCGACGCGCGCCGGGAAGTAGAAGATGACCGAGACCCAGTGCGAGATGACGAACCCGGTGACCAGCACCCAGAACATCAGGTCGCGCGCGATGTACTCGTCGACGTCCTTCTTCTTCGCGTACGCGAGGCAGCGGTGGTACCCGATGATCACCCCCGCCGCGACCAGCGGACCGAACACTTGCAGCCTCAGGGGCCCGATCACCGGGAGGTTGCCGAGTTCGTACTCGGGCGTCTGAATGTACGGGAGCAAGGCTTCGAGCATGGAGGGCCGCACCGTAACTCAGCGCGCCCGCCCGCGCAAAACCTCCACTGTTAAAAGTCGTCGGCCGCCCCGCAGGCGCCGCGTCCGGCCCTGCACACGCCCCCGCCCCCGGCCTCGGCCGCGCCCGCTCACACCCTGCGCCGCGCGCCGCCGGGGCCGCACGCGCCCGCGGACCGCCCGCACGCCCGCGCCTCAGCCCTCCGTCCCGTCGGACCCGGGCTCGCCGAACCCGCCGCCGCCCGGCGTCTCGATGCGCACGCGCTGGCCGGGCCGCACCGCCTCGGCCGCCCGCCCGGCCAGCTCGCGCCCGTCGATCAGGTTGCGCCCCGGCGCCCCGTCCGCGCCGCCCGCCAGCCCGAACGGCGCCCGCACCCGTCGCTCCGAGAGGATCGCCACGTGCATCGGCCCGTGCTCCGCACGCAAAAACTCGAGCTCGCGGACGAGGCCGTCCCCGCCCGGCCACCGCCCCGCGCCGCCGGATCCCCGCCGCCGCGCGAACTGCCACAGCCGCACCGGGAACCGCGCCTCCAGCACCTCCGGGTCGGTCACCCGCGTGTTCGTCATGTGCGTGTGCACGCACGAGCGCCCCGCGTGCCCGAAGCACGCCCCCGCCCCGCCGCCCAGCGTCTCGTAGTAACCGAACGACGCGTCGCCGAAGGTCAGGTTGTTCATCGTGCCCTGGCTCGCCGCCGCCAGCCCGAGCGCCCCCAGCAGCACGTCGACCACCCGCTGCGCCGTCTCGACGTTGCCCGCCGCCACCGCCCGATCTGGCCCCGGGGACAGCAGCGTCCCCCGCGGGATCACCAGCTCCACCGCGCGCAGGCAGCCCGAGTTCAGCGGCATCGAGCGCCCCGCCAGCAGGCGCAGCACGTACAGCAGCGCCGACACCGTCACCGCCCGCGGCGCGTTCAAGTTGCCGTCGGTCTGCTCCGCCGCCGTGCCGGTGAAGTCGACGCGCAGGCGCCCGCCCGCCGCCTCGATCGCCACCCGGATCTCCGCCCCGTCGTCCATGGCGTCGGCGAAGCGACGCACGCCCGGCGCGAGGCCGGCGATCGCCGCGGCCACGCCGGTCGCGGCGTCGTCCTGGATCCCCCGCATCACCGCGGTCACCAGCCCGGCCCCGTGCTCCGCGCACAGCTCGTCGAGCAGCCGCGCCCCCGCGCGGTTGGCGGCGATCTGCGCCTCGAGGTCGGCGAGGTTCTCCGCCGGCCGCCGCGCCGGCCACGGCCCCGAGTTCAATATTTTTAAGATTTCTTCGCGCGCGAAGACTCCGTCGCGCACCGCCGCCACCGCGCGGAACACCACGCCCTCGTCGGCCAGGCTGCGCGCGAACGGCGGCATCGACCCCGGCGTGGTCCCGCCGACGTCGGCGTGGTGCCCGCGGCTCGCCACGAAGAACCGCAGCGACCCGCCCGCGTCGTGCACCGGCGAGATCACCGTGATGTCCGGCAAGTGCGACCCGCCCGCCGCCGGATCGTTGGTCACGTACACGGCCCCCGGCGGCGGCCGCGGGTGCGCGGCCAGCACCCCGCGGATCGACTCCGGCATGGCCCCCAGGTGCACCGGGATGTACGGCGCGTTGGTCACCAGATCCCCGGCCGCGTCGAACACCGCGCACGAGAAGTCGAGCCGCTCGCGGATATTGGTCGACAGCGCCGTCCGCTGCAGCACGACCCCCATCTGCCGCGCGATCGCCGAGATCCTGTGCGCCAGCACCTCCCGCAGCACGGGGTCCCGCGCCCGCTCGTCGTCGTCCACGACGCTCCGCGCCGCCGCGTCACGCCCCGCCGGCTCGCCGCCTCCGCGCAGCTCCACGTCCTGGTCGGCCACGGCCCCCGGCGCCGCCGCGTCACGCCCCGCCGACTCGCCGCCTCCGCGCAGCTCCACGTCCTGGTCGGCCACGGCCCCCGGCGCCGCCGCGTCGCGCCCCGCCGACTCGCTCTCCGTCGCCGCCCCGACGTCCCGCGCGAGCAGCACCCCGTCCGCCCGCAGCTCGGCGACGAACCCCGGCTCGAGCACGATCGTCGCCGTCGCCTCGACGATCAGCGCCGGCCCGACCACCGACTCCCCGATTCTCAACAATTCGCGACGCCGCACCGGCACCGCGCGCCAGCCGCCGTCCAGCCACAGCTCCGCGGCTCCGTCGCTACCTGACTCTTCGGACATGTCCAGCGCGACCGCCTCGGCCGGCGCCCGCGGCGAGGCCAGCTCGACCCGCAGCGACACCGCCTCGATCGCGTGGCCCTCGCGCGCGTAGCCGAAGGCCCGGCGGTGCGCCGCCGTGAACGCCTCCACCAGCGCCGCCTCGTCGCCGTCGACCGCCAGCGTCAGCGCCGCGTGCGAGCCCGCGTAGCGCAGGTCGATACGGCGGGTCTCCGCGAGCTCGCCGTCCGCCCCGGCCTCGGCCAGCTCGGCCCGCCCGCGCCGCGCGAGCGCCGACCACCTGTCCTCGAGGCCAGCCAGCAGCCCGGCCGCCAGCGGCACCTGCCCCGCGTCGACCTCGCCGTGCCAGCCCACGCCGGCCACGCCCATGCCCCACGCCGACAGCACGCCCGCGAGCGGGTGAAACACCAGCGTGCGCACTCCGAGCAGGCGGGCCACCGCGCACGCGTGCTGTCCGCCGGCCCCGCCGAACACCACCATCGCGTGCCCGCGGACGTCGTGCCCGCGGCGCAGCGACACCTCGCGGATCGCCGCCGCGACGTGCTCGTCGGCGACCCGCCGCAGCCCCTCGGCCACCGCCATCGGCGAGCGCGGCACCCCGGCCGCCGTGACCGCGTCGGCCAGCCCCGCGAGCGCCGCCCGCACGCGCTCGCCGTGCAGTTCGAACGGGAACCTCGCCGCGCTCAGCCGCCCGAGCGCGAGGTTGACGTCGGTGATCGTCAGCTCCGTCGCGCCCGCCCGGGCGTAGCACAGCGGCCCCGGATCGGCGCCCGCGCTGTCGGGCCCGACCGTCAGGCGTGAGCCGTCGAACCGGCAGATCGACCCGCCGCCGGCGGCGACGGTGTGGATCGCCAGCATCGGCGTGCGCACCCGGACGCCCGCGACCTCGGTCTCGGCGCGCCGCTCGAACTCGCCGGCCCAGCGCGTCACGTCGGTCGACGTCCCGCCCATGTCGAACCCGATCACCGCCGCCAGGCCCAGCGCCTCCGCCACCGCCGCGCAGGCCACCACGCCGCCCGCCGGCCCCGACAGCACCGCGTCGCGCCCGCGGAACCGCCGCGCCGGCGTCAGGTCGCCGCTCGACTGCATCACCTGCACGTCGGACCCCGGCAGCTCCGCCGCCAGCGCCTGCATGTACCGCCGCAGCAGCGGCGTGAGGTACGCGTCGACGCAGGCCGTCTCGACCCGCGCGAGCAGCCCCTGCGCCCCCGCGACCTCGTGCGACAGCGTCACGTGCTCGAACCCCGCCGCCCGCGCGACGTCGGCGATGTCGCGCTCGAGCGCCCCGTCGCGGTGCGCGTGGATCACCGCGACCGCCAGGCTCTCGAGCCCCTCGGCCCGCAGCGAACGCAGCCGCTCCGCCAGCTCATCGAAGTCGGGCCGCTGCAGCGCCGCGCCGTCGCGGTCCAGGCGCGCGTCGACCTCGAGCACCCGCCGCGGCAGCGCCGTGCGCGGCGCGATCGCCAGGGCGAACAGGTCCGGCCGGGTCTGGTCGCCGATCTCGAGCAGGTCGCCGAGCCCGCGGGAGATCGCCAGCCCGCACGCCGCGCCTGTCCGTTCGAGCAGGGCGTTGGTCGCCAGCGTCGTGCCCATGCGGACCCGGCACGCGGGGATCTCCGCGCCGTCCGGCAGCCCCATCAGCCGGCGGATGCCCGCGACCGGCGCCGCGTCCGACGACAGCAGCTTGACGACTCGCAGCCGCCCGCTGGTCGGGTCGCGGCCCACGCAGTCGGTGAAGGTCCCGCCGCGGTCGATCCAGATGTGCCACACGCCCTGCGTCACGGCCGGCATCCTACCCCGGATCGCGCCGGCCCCTTGGCGGGCGCCGCGGGACATGCGAAGAGCGAGGTGGCCATGGAGAACGAGCCGAAGTTCCTGCGTCATTTGCGTCGTCGGGCCAACCAGGTGTTCGCCCGCTGGCGGCCGCAGCCGGCCCGATTCGTCTACGGTCCGCAGTACCAGTTCGCCTGGCCCGGGGTGCCGTTCGACGAGATCCGCGGCGAACGCATCCTCACCGCCCTCGCCGCCGAGGGTTTGATCAGCGCCCGCGAGCACATCCGTCAGCCGCCGCTCGCCTCGTACCACGCGATCTTGCGGGTCCACACCGCGACCTACCTCGAGGGCCTGTCCACCCCCGCGGCGATGGAGCGCATCCTCGGCATGTCGGTCGGCGACCGCGACACCCAGCGGGTCCTCGACCTCCAGCGCAGCATGGCCGGCGGCACCATGCTGGCCACCGACATCGCCCTGTCGACCGGCAACGTCGCCATCAACCTCGGCGGCGGGTTCCACCACGCCCACGCCGACGTCGGCCGCGGCTTCTGCGTGTTCAACGACATCGCCGTGGCGATCGCCGAGCAGCGCGACCTCGGGTTCGGCGGCAAGGTCCTCGTCATCGACCTCGACCTCCACGACGGCGACGGCACGCGTTCGATCTTCGCCCGCGACACCAGCGTGCACACGCTCTCGATCCACAACCACGACTGGGGCCCGACGGCCGCGCTCGAGTCGACGAGCGTCGCGCTCGGCGACAAGGTCGACGACGCGACCTACCTCGACGTCGTCCGCGGCCACGTCACCGCGGCCCTGCGCCAGTTCCGGCCGCGCCTCGTGTTCTTCGTCGCCGGCGTCGACCCGGCCCACGACGACGCCCTCGGCAACTGGACGATCTCCGACGCCGCCATGCTCGCGCGCGACGAGACCGTGTTCGACCTCGTCCGCGACCTCGCCCCCGACGCCGCCCTCGTGGTCGTGCTCGCCGGCGGCTACGGCCCCGCCGCCTGGCGCCACTCCGCCCGCAGCTTCGCCTGGCTGCAGAGCGGCCACCACGGCTTTCGCCCCCCGGCCAACGACGAGCTCAGCCTCATGCGCGCGCGCCACCTCGGCGCCCTCCTGACCCCGGCCGAGCTGACCGACGGGTCCGGCGACGAGCCCCTCGGCGACCTCGGCCTCACCCTCGAAGATCTCGTGCCCAGCATGGGCCGAAGCGCCCACGAGACCCGCCTGCTCGGCTACTACTCGCGCCAGGGCCTCGAGTTCGCGCTCGAGCGCCAGGGCTACCTCGGTCGCCTGCGCGCCAAGGGCTTCAAGCAGCCCACCATCATCACCCACTTCGACGACCCCGAGCGCCAGTCGATCGCCATCTACGGCGAGCCCGACCGCAAGGAGCTGCTGGTCGAGCTGGTGGTCCACCGCGAGCGCCGGACCATCCCCGGGTTCGAGCTGCTGTCGATCGACTGGATGCTGCTGCAGAACCCCCGCGAGCGCTTCGACGAGCGCAGGCCGCGTCTGCCCGGCCAGGAGCACCCCGGCCTCGGCCTGTTCGACGAGCTGGTCGCCCTGCTGATCGTCGCCTGCGAGCGCGTGGGCCTGGCCGGCCTGCTCGTCACGCCGTCGCAGTACCACCTCGCGGTCCAGTGGACGCGCCGCCTGCGGTTCGTCGACCCGCGCGCGGGGGCCCGCCTGCGAGCCCTGCGCGAGGCCCTCGGCGGGACCCCGCTCCACCTCGCCGGCGATCTGCTCCGCCGCGGCCGCGTCGTCGATCGCACCACCGGCGCCCCCGTGGCCTACGAACCCGCCCCCATGGTCCTCCCGCTCTCCCCCGAGCTGCAGGCCGCGCTCGCCGCCGAGGCCTATCCTCGCGCGATCGACGAGGCCGCCGACGAGTTCCACTTCGTCTCCACGCCCTCCGCGCCCTGAGGGGCTGATCCGAGCCCTCGCGCCCGAACAGTCCGCGCGCTTGCACGCATACGCAACGATCCAACCGCACGCGGCGGTGGTTGCCACTGCGTCAAGCTCGTTGGAAAATGGCGCCGCATCGGCGTCAGGAGCGGCGGCCGAGGGGCTGGTCCATGCACTTTCACATCGTCCAGCGCGCGAGCGGTTCGCTGTCCTTCCAACACGTCCTCCCGGACGGCAGCGTCGCCCTCGTGGGCGCGGCGCAGCGTGACATCGACGCCTGCACCCACGCCATCCGCGAGGTCGTGACCGGCCTGCGCGAGGGCACGGCCGTCCGCCACGGCAAGGGCGGCCAGCACCGCCACGCCTTCCTCGACGAGCAGGGCGGCACCCTCGCCGAGACCGCCGCCCGCCCCAGCGCCGCCGAGGCCGACGCCCTGCTCGCCGACCTCCGCCTGCAGGCCGGCGCCGCCGCCTCGATCCGCATCACCTTCCCGCCCGAGCAGCGGGTCGCCCACCCCGACGACGCCGACATCGCCGTCGTCGTCCGCTACGACCTCGACGAGCCGTCCCGCTCGCGCCGCGGCGGCCTCGAGCTGCTGCGCCGCGCCGGCGACCGCCTGCACGCCGCCCACTTCAACGACGAGGGCGGGCGGGCCCTGCTGTTCCTGCGCGGCTTCCAGGGCCGCCACGCCCGCGACGAACAGGCGCGCGCGCTGGTCCAGAGCCTGCACGACCGCAAGCGCTACCGCCGGCACGACGGCGACGGCCGGGTGTACTTCACGGTCAACGCCCGCAACGGCCGCGAGCTCGCCCGCAGCCGCTGGTTCGACAATTGGGCCGAGTGCGAGCCGTGCATCACATGGTTGATCGGGGCCGCCGCGTCGGCCGGCGCCGACCTCGAGGACCTCGACGTCGGCGCCGGCCGCAAGTCGTCGGCCGCGGCGGCCTACCTGCTCGACCGGCCGTCGAGCACCGGCGAGCCCGGCTTCGAGGTGTTCCGCGGCGAGGACGGCCGCCACTACTTCCACCTCAACGGCCCCGACGGCGCGGCCCTGCTGTTCTCGCACGGCTACGGCAGCCCGCGCGAGCGCGACGCCGGCATGCGCGCGCTGATCCGCGGGGCCATGCAGCGCGAGCACTACCAGCGCCGCCGCGACGACGACGATCTCGCGTACTTCGCCGTGCTCGCCGGCAACAGCCGCGAGCTCGCCCGCAGCCGCACGTTCGATCGCAGCGACGCGCTCGACCGGGCGGTCGCCTGGATGCTCGCGCAGGTCGGCACGCTCGGCTCGCTCGCCGGCGTACAGCGCCGCGGGACCATGCTGATCCCCGTGTCCGCCGCGCTCCCCGAGCCCGCGACGACGAAGAGCGCCGCCCCTGCGATCCCCGGCGAGCACACCCCCACGGCCCCCGAGCCTGCGCTCCAACCCGACCCCTCTACGACTCTCGAGCCCGCGACTCGAGTCGACCCGTGCCCCGCCCCCGAGCCCGCGCTCCGACCCGACTCCTCGTCGACTCTCGAGCCCGCGACTCGAGTCGACCCGCGCCCCGCCCCCGGGCCCGCGCTCCGACCCGACTCCTCTGCGACTCCCGAGCCTGCGACTCGAGTCGACCCGCGCCCCGCCCCCGAGCCCGCGCTCCGACCCGACCCCTCTGCGACTCCCGAGCCCGCGACTCGAGTCGACCCGCGCCCGCTCACGAGCTCCGTGCAGGACGCCGTCGCCGCCGCCGAGTCCGTCGCCGCCGCCGCGGTCGCCGCCGCCGAGTCCGCCGCCGCCGCCGCCGACTCTGCCTCGGCCGCCGACGTCGCCGCCGTCGAGTCCGCCGTCGCCGCTGCGAAGGCCGCCGTCGCCGCTGCTGTCGCCGCCGCCGAGTCCGCCCTCGCCGTCGAGCCCGCGACCCCGCCGCCGTCCGAGCCCGCCCTCACGGCCTCCGAGGGACCCGTGGCCTCGCGCTCCGGCTCGTACGGCCGCCCGAGCCTACACCCGCAGCAGGTCACGTCGTGGCTGGCCGCGCTGCGCACCGATCACGCCGCCGCGGCCGCGCCGTCCGACGCGATCCCCGTCGCCCCCCCGCGCAGCGACTCCGGGGCTCACGCGGCCGCGGAGCGCGACGCCGTGGTCACTTCGCAGAACGAGTTCGTGCCCCGTCCGGAGCTCGTCGCCGACGCTCCGACGCACGGCGCCACCGCCCTCGAGATCCTCCCCCCGCCGCGCACCGCACCGGCCTCCTCGCTACCCGCATCGCACCACGTCGACGCCCTCACGGCCCGCGCGGAGGCTCCGGGCGCCCCGGCGCCCACACCCGCAGCCCTCGACGCGGACCGACCCGACACCGAAGCACCGGCGACCGCTCCCACGTCGAGCTCGCCCCACATCGACGAGCCGGCGCACGTCGATGTCGACGCGCCCGCGGCTACGAACCCCGCCGCATCCTCGACGGATGTCGACGCGGCGCGTGACGACGCCTCGGCGGCCGCCAGCGTCCTCGCAGATCCAGCTCCCGCGACGACCGCCGTCGACGCTCCGGCCGCGGCCTCGCCCGTCACCGACCGGCAGTCGACCGCATCGCCCGCCCCCGCGGCGCGCGTCGAGCCCCAGGACGAGCTGAGCCTCGACCTCGCGCTGCGCGACTTCCTCGTCGCCGACGCGCTCGAAGCCGGCGACGTACCCCAACCCAGGCAGAAGCCCACCACGGTCGTCGCCTCGCGCTACCGCCCGGCCGCCGACACGCCCTCGCAGCCCGTGCCCGCCGCGCCCGCGGTCGAGCCCGCCGCGCCCGACGCGACCTCGACCGCCGACAAGTCGGGCCCGGCCCCCGCGGCCGACGCACCGCACCGCGCGAGCGGCCCGCAGGTCTCCGCCGCTCCGCCGCGCGCCGCGTCCTCGTCCGCCGCGGCCGCGACGCTGCACGCCGGCTCGCTGCCGAACTCCGCGACCTCGTCGGGCACCCTGTCGGTGCCGAGCGGCCCCGTCCCCGCCGCC
This sequence comes from Myxococcales bacterium, assembly GCA_016793465.1. The sequence continues at coordinate 262,674 of JAEUJW010000038.1, read as the reverse complement.
GCGTCGCGCGCCGCGAGCAGCCCGCTCGCCGCGCGCACCGGCTCCGCGCCGCTCCCCTCGGTCATCGTCAACAGCAAGCCCCGCGAGCCCTCCGCGCCGCTCGCCTCGGTCATCGTCAAACCCCGCGAGCCCTCCGCCCCCCTCGCCTCGGTCATCGTCAAGCCCCGCGAGCCCTCTGACCCGCTCGCCGCGGTCAACGTCAAACCCCGCGAGCCCTCCTCTCCCCTCGCCTCGCTCAAGGGCAATCCCAGCGAGCCCTCTGACCCGCTCGCCTCGCTCAACGTCAATCCCGGCGAGCCTTCCTCTCCCCTCGCCTCGCTCGACGTCAGTCCCGGCGAGCCTTCCTCTCCCCTCGCCTCGCTCAACGGCAATCCCAGCGAGCCCTCCTCTCCCCTCGCCTCGGTCCAAAGACCCGCCGAGCCCGCCTCATCGGCCGCCAAGCCGCAAGAGCCCACCGCACCGCGCGCCGCGGCCGGCGGCAGGCCTCCGGGCGAGTCGTCCGGGTCGATCGCCGCCGTCATGGTCATCGGCAACAGGGCCGCCGCCCCGGCCGCTCCGTTCAAGCCGCCCGCGCCAGCCCCGCTCCTCGCCAAGCCCCTCGTGACCGCCGCGCCCGCCGGAGCCAGGCCCACGCTGCCCACCGGCGTGAAGCCCGCGGTGCCCGCCGCGTTCAAGCCAGCCGCCTCCGCGGCGACCGCCGCCGCCGGCCCCGGCCTCAGGCCGGCCCCGACCGAACCTGTCCCTTCGGCCACCCCGACCGGCCCCGGCGCCCGGTCGACCGTACCTGTCTCTTACGCCAGGTCAGGATCCGTCGCCCCGACCGAACATGTCTCCTCCGCCAGTTCCGTCGCTCCGAGCAGACCTGTCCCTTCGGCCAGTTCCGTCGCTCCGAGCGAACCTGTCCCTTCGGCCACCCCGACCGACCCCGGCGCCCGGTCGACCGAACCTCTCTCTTCCGCCAGGTCCGGATCCGCCGCCCCGACCGGCCCCGGCGCCCGGTCGACTGAACCTGTCTCTTCCGCCAGGTCCGGATCCGCCGCCCCGACCGGCCCCGGCGCCCCGTCGACAGAACCTGTCTCTTCCGCCAGATCCAGCTCCGTCGCCCCGAGCGAACCTGTCCCTTCGGCCGCCCCGGCCGGCCCCGGCGCCCCGTCGACAGAACCTGTCTCTTCCGCCAGGTCAGGCTCCGTCGCTCCGAGCGAACCTGTCCCCTCGGCCGCGCCTGTCGTCATCCAGCCGAAGTCGGCCAGCAAGACCGCGCCGATCGTCCTGCCGCCGCCGCCGCGCCGTCCGCTGTCCGCCCCTGTGGCGTCCGCGGCCCCGTCGGCGCCCGCGCCCGACTCGTCGCCCGCGCCGGTGACCCCGCTCGCCGACCCGTCACCCACGCCCGCGCGGGTGTCCCCGCTCGCCAACGCGTCGCCCACGCCCGCGCCCGGGCTCTCGCCCTCAGCGCCCTCGCTGGTCGCGCCGCAGCCCGCGCCCGCGTCCCCGCGCCCGGCGAAGCGCCCGACGCTGTCGGCCGAGGCGATCATGTCCTCGCTGCGCCTCGACGACCTCATCCGCGAGGAGCCGATCCCCCCGGCAGATCCGCCGGCGCGCAAGGGCGACGTCCCGGTCGCCGCGCCGTCCTCTCCGTCCGCGGCCATGGCCGCCGCGCGGCGCAAGGACCCGCGCCCGAGCCCGGGTCCGGTCGCCGTCATCCCGACCACGCGGCTGCCCAACCTGCTCCCCAACGCCGAGGACCCCTCGCCGTCCGCCGAGCCGAGCGCGCCGGTCTTCCCGCCGATCCACCCCGCCGACTCGCTGGTGTCCAGCCGCGCACCGCGGCCGAACGGCGGCCGCGTCGCCGTGCTCATCGTCATCCTCGCGGCCGCTGCGATCGCCGTGGCCTACTTCGCCGCCGCGACCCCGACCCGGACGTCGGGCCCCGCCGAGGCGCCGACGAAGACGCCCCGGCAGTGACGCCGCGCCTACTCCCCGCGCGACCCGAACGACGCTTTGATGAAGCTCCAGCGCGACGCGGCCAGGTGTTTTAATAATCCGAGCGCGCCCGGCTGGTCGGTGCCCTTGCCGAGCTCGCCCGCGGCGAACATCTCGGCCGCCTTGTGGCGCTGCAGCTTCCCGCTCGACGTCTTGGGCAGCGCGCCCGGCGGCAGCAGCAGCACGACGTCGACCTTCAGCGACAGCGCCGCGAGGATCGCCGCGGAGATCTGCTGGCGCAGCGTCTCCTGCTGCGCGGGGTCGTCGTTGACCTGCCGCACCTCGCAGGCGACCACCACGTGCTCGCGGTCGAGCCCCGGCGGCTGGACGCCGAACGCGATCACGTTGCCGCGGCGGACCCCTTCGATCTGCGAGGCCTGCCACTCGATGTCCTGCGGGTGGTAGTTGCGGCCGTGGATGATGATCAAATCTTTGATCCGGCCGCACACGTAGAGCTCGCCGTCGACGACGTAGCCGAGGTCGCCGGTCGACAGCCAGCCGGCGCGCATGACGTCGGCGGTGCGCTCGGGGTCGTTCCAGTAGCCCTGCATGATGCTCGGGCCCTTCAGCTGGATCTGCCCGACCTTGCGGTCGGGCAGCGGCTGGCCCGCCTCGTCGACGATGCGCAGCGCGTGATTATTAAAGGTCCGCCCGCAGCAGACCACCTCGACCGCCGGCTCGCCCGCGCGGGCCGGCTCGGCGCGCTTGCCGGCCAGCGCCGCCGCGTCGACGCGGTCGGCCTTCATCTCCTCCTTCAGGCCGATGAAGGTGATCGCCAGCGAGTGCTCGGCCATGCCGTAGCACGGCAGGAACGCGCTGCTGCGCAGCCCGTAGGGCGCGTAGCGCTCGTGGAAGGCCTTCAGCGTGCCGTACTGGATGGGCTCGGCGCCGCAGCCGGCGACCGCGAGGTGCGAGAGGTCGATGCCGGCGATCTCCGAGTCCTTGACCCGCGTCGTGCACAGGCCGTAGGCGAAGTTCGGCGCGAACGAGATCGTCGCCTTCATCTCCGAGAGCTGGCGCAGCCACACCGCCGGGCGCTTCAAAAACATCAGCGGTGAGATGAACTGCACGCCCCGGGCCTTGCAGGCCACCGGCGTGAACACGAAGCCGATGAGCCCCATGTCGTGGTAGAGCGGCAGCCAGCTGAGCCCGTAGGACTCGCCGTTGATGCCGATGCCGCCGTCGCTGCTGCCGATGGCGGCGACGTTGGCCATCAGGTTGGCGTGCGTCAGCGTCACGCCCTTGGGCCGCGAGGTGCTGCCCGAGGTGAATTGTAAGAATGCGACGTCGTCGGGGCGCACGTCGACCGTCTTCGGCTCGGCGCCCTCGGGCACGCCCTTCAGCGCCCCGGCGTAGGTCTCGATGGTGCGCACGCGCGGCACGTTGGTCATCAACTTGCCGAGGATCGGCCGGACCTTGTTGTCGGTGATGATGACCGTGCAGCCGGCCTGGCGCAGGATGTGGGTGGTGTTGCCGAGGTAGGCGTCGAACTGCCCGAGGTTCATCGGCGGGTAGATCGGCACCGCGATCGCGCCGGCGAGCATCGCCCCGTAGATGCTGTCGATGAACTCCGCCGAGTCCGGCAGGATCAGCCCGACCCGGTCGCCGCGCTGGACCCCCAGCCCCTGCAGCGCCGCCGCGAACCGCCGGGCCCGCCGGTGCATCTCGGCGTACGAGACGAACCGCGCCGGCTCCTTCTCGTGCATGAGGTGCGAGTAGCCGTGCGCCTCGTCGCCGCCGACCTCGGCCAGCGCCTCGTTCAGGGTCGTGGCCTTCATGCCGCCTCGCCGCCCTCGCCCTTCAACACCTCGACGACCGCGGTGGCCACGTCCTCGAGCGTCTCCGAGTTCTGGAACAGGTCGAGCGGGATGGTCACGCCGAAGTGGTCCTCGAGGTCGGACAGCATCTCGAAGCTCTGCAGGGAGTCGAGCCCGAGGTCGCGGATGATGTGCGACTGGGCGGTGATCGGCGCGTTCGGCCGCTCATTGAGGTGCTCCTCGAGATACTCGAAGATCTTGGCCAGTACGCCCTCGTAGTTGTGCTCTGCGGTATTCACGGGTCCTCGCGCGGGGACCTCATACCACGGTCCCCGCGCGGCTCGCCAGACCCCCGGGAGGCCCCGCAGATGCCCCTCTGCGGCCCGTCAGGCGAAGAACGTAAAAAAAGCGGGGCCGCGTCGGCGGCCCCGCTTTTCAGCTCTCCTTGCAGCTTCTGCGGCTCAGCCGGCGACCAGCGTGCAGTCGTTGGCGCAGGTGTCCATGTTGTTGGTGTTGCCGTCGTCGCACTGCTCGTTGCCGTTGTTGTTCGGGCCGCCGGTGCCGGTGCCGTTCGGCTGCTGGACGACGCCGTCGCCGCACTTGGTGAGCTTGCAGGTGTTGTTGCACTTGTCCATCACCGACATGTTGGCGTCGTCGCACTGCTCGTTGTTGCCGGGGCTGACGATGCCGTCGCCGCACTTCGGCAGCTTGCAGGCGTTGGTGCACTCGTCGGTGTTGATCATGTCCGAGTCGTCGCACTCCTCGCCGGGCCCCTTGATGCCGTCGCCGCACTTGGCGGTCTTGCACTGGTTGGTGCAGGCGTCGGTGTTGATGCCGTTGCCGTCGTCGCACATCTCGCCGTTCATCGGCTGGACGATGCCGTCGCCGCACGCGGCGGGCCGGCAGTCGGCGCACAGGTCGGTGTCGATCATGTTGCCGTCGTCGCAGATCTCGTTGTCGTTCATCGGCTGGACGATGCCGTCGCCGCAGATCGCCGCCAGGCACATGTTGGTGCACAGGTCGGTGTTGATCTGGTTGCCGTCGTCGCAGTTCTCCTGGCCGGCCCACTTGAAGCCGTCGCCGCACTTCGGCAGCTTGCAGCCCGTCACGCAGTCGTCGGTGTTGACCTGGTTGCCGTCGTCGCAGGCCTCCATGCCCTGCCACACGAAGCCGTCGCCGCAGGTCGGCAGCTTGCAGGTCGCCAGGCAGGCGCCCGTGTTGCTGTTGTTCATGCCGAGGTCGCACTGCTCCTGGCCCTGCTTGAAGCCGTCGCCGCACTTCGGCAGCGTGCAGGCCAGCGTGCACATCCCGGTGTTGTTGTTCTGCATGCCGAGGTCGCACTCTTCGCCGGCCTGCTTGAAGCCGTCGCCGCAGCTGGCCAGCTTGCACACGTTGGTGCAGCCGTCGGTGTTGTCCCCGTTGCCGTCGTCGCAGGCCTCGCCGGGGCCCTTGTCGCCGTCGCCGCACACGTTGTTGGTGCAGTTGGCCTTGCACGACTGGTTCGGGCCGTTGGCCGGGCCGTTGTCGCACTGCTCGTGGCCGACCCAGATGAAGCCGTCGCCGCAGCTCGGGTTCTTGCACATGCTCGTGCACGACCCGGTGTCGCTGTTCATCCCGCCCTCGTCGCACTGCTCGCCCTTGCTCGGCTGGAGGAAGCCGTCGCCGCAGCTCGGCAGCTGGCACAGGGTGCTGCAGCTGTCGTCGTTGTTGTTGTTGCCGTCGTCGCACTGCTCGTTGATGTCGAGCACGCCGTTGCCGCAGGCCTCGAGCGTGCAGATCGAGGTGCAGCCGTCGCCGGCCTGGCCGTTGCCGTCGTCGCAGGCCTCGCCGGGGCCGGCGTCGCCGTCGCCGCAGACGTTGAGGATGCAGTTCTCGAGGCACGACTGGCCGGGCCCGTTGCCGGCCCCGTTGTCGCACTGCTCGTCGCCGCCGTCGTTGAACAGCAGGCCGTCGCCGCAGGTCGCGGGCTTGCACTGCAGGGTGCACGCGCCCATGTCGGAGTTGTTGACGCCGTCGTCGCACATCTCGCCGGCGCCGACCTGGACCAGGCCGTCGCCGCAGACCGGGAGCGTGCAGTTGTTGGTGCACTCGTCGTCGTCGACGGCGTTGCCGTCGTCGCACTCCTCGGTGTTGGCGACGGTGCCGTCGCCGCAGTTCTTGGCCTTGCACGTGTTGGTGCAGTCGTCGGTGTTATCGGTGTTGCCGTCGTCGCAGCCCTCGCCGGGGCCGACCACGCCGTCGCCGCAGCTGGCCGGCTGGCAGTCGAGCTTGCAGGCGCCCATGTCGGAGTTGTTGGCCCCGTTGTCGCAGCCCTCGCCGGGGCCCTGGTCGCCGTCGCCGCAGAAGTTGTTGGTGCAGTCGCCCTTGCACGCCTTGCCGGGCCCGTTGTCGGGGCCGTCGTCGCACTCCTCGCCGGGGTCGACGGAGTTGTCGCCGCAGCCGCCGCCGCCGATGCCGGTGGTGGTGCCGTCGGACGACATCGTCATGCTGTCGGACATGCCGCTGATCGACATGTCGGTCGCCGAGGCCGAGTCGGACATGCTGCCGCCGCCCTCGGTCTCGGTGGCCGACATGCTGTGCGACCCCATGGTCGGGACGCTGTCGCCGGACGACTCCGAGGACCCTCCGGACTGGCTGTCGGACAGGCTCGCGGTGTTGGAGGAGCTGCCACCGTCGCCGCACGCGAGGGCGAACGAGAGGCCGAATGACACTAGACCGAATAGACTACAGCGCTTCATGACCAACTCACGCTCATGCAAGGTACGGGTTGAGAACACCTGCGCCCATCGTGCCACCTTTGCCGCGATCCGGGGCAGATTAAGTGTTCGTCAGGTGGCGGGCGGACGTCGGCCCGGAGCGCGAAGTCGCCCGATGAACGCGCGTGTGACGACGAATGGCGGCGATCCGTGTAGCTGCACGGGCGCGTGCTCCGGATCATGGTTTCATGCCCGATGCGACCTGCGCAATGCGGGTCGCGTCGGGCACGACGTCAGATGGAGGTCGGATGCAGGTCAAAAGCGGGTCGGCGGCAGCGGCTGGGGCGCAGCCGGCGGCGGCGGCGTGTAGGCGACGCCGCTGGCGCCAGGCTGACCGTCCGGCGCGCCGGTGGGCAGACGAACGCCCGACGCGGACTTCGCCAGCGGGGCGTCGAGGCGGCCGAGGCCGACGTAGGCGCTGTCCTTCATGATCACGAACGGGTGCTCCTTGAACGACAGGTGCCCGGCGCCGTCGTGTTCGATCACCTCGAGCTTGCCCATGCCGTAGCCCATCGGGCCGCGCGAGTAGTAGTGGCCCTGGAGGGTGTACGGGTAGGCCAGCGCCTGCCCGGGCACGGTGAAGCACTCGGGGCCGTAGCCGGTCGTCACGTCGGCGTAGAGCTCGCCGCCCGAGGCCAGGCTGCGCTGGCTGTAGTAGGCGTGGCCGCCCTTGCCGTCATAGATGTGGAAGTCGACGTCGTTGGCGTCGGTCTCCCAGTTGAGCACGAAGCGCAGCGAGGGCGCGGCGTCGGGGATGACGTTGTTCCGGGCCAGCTCCTCGCGGATGGCCTTGTCGTCGCCTGGCCTTTCGGCCAGCCAGGCGGCGGCGATCAGGCGCAGGTCCTCGTCGAGGATGCGCGAGACCCCGGCGAACCGGCCCCACGGGTAGCTCTGGCGGGCCCCGGCGAGGGCCGCGGCGAACGCCTCGGCGTGGCGGCCGGCCTTCAGCAGGGCGAACGCGTACAGGCGGTGGCTCGACGGGTGGTCGGGGCGCTGGGCCACGGCCTGCGCGTAGGTGTCGACGGCCAGGTCGAGCCCGACCGGGCCGAGCGCCTCGAGCCGCTCGCCGGCCATGCGGCGCAGGTCGGCGCGCCCGGGGAACAGGTCGATGAGCGAGCCGTAGGCGCGGGCCGCCAGGGTCAGGTCGTTGCTCGCCTCGGCGGCCTCGCCGAGGGCCAGCAGCGCCAGCTCGTCGCCGGGGTTCTGCTCGCGCCAGCTCCAGGCCTCGCGCAGGGCCCCGCCGCGGTCGCCGGCGCTGACCTTGGCCATGACGGCGCCGAACTTGCCCTCGTAGGCGTCGGTCGGCTTGGGGTGCTCGGCCGGCCGCGGCGCCGGGGTGGGGTTCGGCAGATAGGGCTGGGTGATCGGCATGGGGCGGCGGGCGTCGGCGATCGGCAGGCGGTCGGCGCGGCGGCTCCGCAGGCTCGGGGCCTCGGAGGACGCGCCGCCGAGGTCGCCGGTCGCCGCCGGCTCGGCGCGGAGCGGGGCGCTCTCCTCGACCATCCGGCGCTCGGCGGGCGGCGGCGGCGGCGCACCGCCCGGGGCCGGCGCGGCGGCCGGGTCGGCGGGCAGGTCCCTCACCTCGTCGGCGGCGGCCTCGAAGGCGCGCGACGGGGCGCCCATGCGGCCCTCCTCGCCGCGGTGGCGCCGGCCGTCGTCGGCCTCGGCCTCGCTGCTGGGTTCGGCCGCGGGCGCGGCGGAGGTCTTGGCCTTGTCCTTCTCCTGCTCGTCGGCCTCACCGAACAGGTCGTCGAGCAGGCCGCGGTTGTTGTTGCGGGTGGGGCGGTCCTCTTCGATGTCGCGGGCGATCGTCCCGGGCTTGTCGGGCAGGCGCGAGCGGTCGATCGTGGTGACGCCAGCCGGGCCGACCGTGAGGATCTCGGCCAGCGCCGTGCGGTCGATGCCGAAGCGCTGGTAATCCCACTCGGTCTCGAGCACCAGGAGCGCGGTGTAGTCGGACAGCACGCGGTACTTGGTCGAGAGCTCGAGGATCTGCTTGCGGATGCCGGCCTTCGCGTCCTCGGTGGTCGCGGTCTCGCCGTCGCTCAGCATGTGGGTCAGGCGGTCGATGCTCGCCTTGACCCACGCGCGCTCGAGCAGCGGGCGCTCGGCAGCGTGCAGCGGGACCACGCGGGCCTCGCCCTCGCCGAGCTCGACGCGCATGTCGCCGCCGGGCGGGAGGTCGGCGAACACCAGCACCTGGTCGCCGGGCTGGACCGCGTCGAGCGTCTCGGGCCACACCCAGGTCGCCCCGGGCACGCGCACCTTGAGGTTGCTGCGGGTCGCCCGCAGCACGCGCGAGGCCAGCAGCGGCGCGGGCAGGCGGGCGTTGACGACGATGCCGTCGCGCTCGAGCCCCGCGACGGTCAGCTGCTTCAGCGAGATCTCGTCCTGGATGCCGCCGTCGACGACCGCGTCGATGCGGCGCACGCCGATCGAGCGCAGCTCGGAGGCCGCGGCGCGCAGCTTGTCGCGCTCGGTCTCGCCGGCGGTGAGGATGCCGTCGCTGACCACCATCACGCGGTCGTGGCCGCTCGGGTGCGCCTTCAGGTACTTGAGCGCGCCGGTGAGGTCGCTGGCGCCGAGCGGGCTGCGCGCGAGGATCGTCTGCTGCACGTCGGCGCTGAAGCTGCTGGCCTTGCCGGCGAACACCTGCTCGACGGTCTGGTCGAAGCACAGCACGCGCAGGTCGAAGTCGTTTCCGGCGCCGGCGCGGACCTCCTCGACGATCTTGCCGAGGCGCGCGACCTGCCCGCGGAAGTCGATCGCCCGCGAGGCGCTGGTGTCGAACAGCACGGTCATGCCGGTCAGCGGCTCGGCCGGCAGCTTGATGTCGGGCTGGATGCGGGCGACGGCGAGGCGGTCGAAGCGCAGGCCGACCTCGGCGCTGCGCCGGCCGGTCGCCAGCTCGAGGTCCTTCTGCGGCATGAAGTTCTTCTCGCGCAGGGTCAGGTGCTGCGGGCCGTCGGCGCGGGGGACCACGACGTCGACGTCGAGGTCCTGCAGCTGCGGCAGGCCGCGCAGGAGCAGGCGGTAGGGCTCGGAGTTCGAGGGCAGGCTCTCCGAGTACGAGACGATGATCTCCTTGACGCCGCGGGCGGGGATGGGGAAGACCCGCGCGCTGAAGGTGTTGCCGGCGTTCTTCTCGAGCAGGGCCGGGTCCTGGCGGCGGTGCAGGAAGTCCTCGTAGGCGCGGCGCGCGGCCTGCAGCTCGACGACCTCGGCCTCCTGCCAGCGGTCGCCGATCAGCATGGCGAAGCGCGAGATGGCCGACCCGGGCGGCAGGTTGATCTCGAATCTGCCCTCGATCTGGCGGTCCTGCGGGTTGCGGAACACCATTTTTAATTCGGTGAACGCGAGCGGGTCCTCGACGACGGCGCGGCTCTGCAGCGAGACCAGCTCGAGGCCGGTCCCGTCCTGGGCGGTCAGCGAGAACGGGGCGACCACGTCGCCCTCCTCGGCCTGGACCGGCTCGCGCCACTGCAGGGTGCACTCGCCGACCGGCTCGTCTTGCGTGCGGTCGGGCTGGGGGTCCGGCTGCTTCGCCGTGCAGGACAGGGTGGACAGGCTGGCGAGGCTCAGGGCGACGGCGACGACAGAGACGATGCGGGACATGGCAGCTCCAGGCTCGCGAGCGTAGCGGAAAGACGTGCTCGCGCGGGCCACCAACGCCGCGGCCTGTCTCCGGGTTTGCCGCGGAGGGCCGCGTTCCCGCACTTCAGGGCCGTGTAAGGCCCCGCCCGCGAGGGGCGTTGGCTCGGGTTGGCGGGTTCGAGCGCCCGCCGTCGCGAGGCCTCAGCGGGCGTGTCGCGGCGCCACGCGGACCTCGATGCTGCGCTCGTCGCCGGCCACCGCGGCGCTCGAGCGGACGTCGCTCGCCGACAGTCCGTTCTCCACGAGCATGTCGCGCAGCGAGTCGGCGCGAGACTCACCGAGGCGGCGCGCGTACTTGCTGTCGTGCGACGCCGAGGTGTGGGCGATCAGCTCGACGCTGCGGCCCTGCAGCGGTCCGCTGGTGAAGCAGGTCGCGAGCGCGGCGATCGACACGTCGTGCGCCGCTTCGGCCCGGGTCGGGTCGATCTCGAAGGACGACCGCACCGCGCAGAGGTCCGCGAGCGCGGCGTCGAGGGCCACATCGGTGACCGTGTACGAGCGCTCGTGGTCGTGCTCCGCGGCGATCTCCGCCTCGGCGGCGTCGTCGGCGGCGCCCTGGTCGGGGGTCACGGTCTCGCTGCACGCGGTGGCCAGCAGGAGTCCGCAGAACAGTGCGTGAGTCGGCGAGGGGGTGAACATACCCTTGGTGGTGGACTCACTGCACCAGCAACGTCATGCGCACTGTCTGCGGCGCGCGCTCGCCGTTCGTTCGGGGCTGCGTCAGGGCGCGCCGTTTTGCCGGAAGCCCCACGAGCCGTCGATCGTGCTGGCGGCGACGATGTCGTCGCGGCCGTCGCCGGTGATGTCGAACACGAGCAGCCGGTCCATCGGGTCGAAGAAATCGATGCTGGTGGTCCGGTTGAAGCCGCCGTTGCCGTCGTTGCGGCGGATCGTCAGCGAGGTGTCGTTCGGGCCGAGCACGGCGATGTCGGGGATGTCGTCGGCGTCGAGCCGGCCGATCGCCAGAGCGCGCGCGCCGCAGACGACAGGGTAGGCGACCTGGGCGAAGCCGTCGGCGTGCAGGGCGACGCGGACCGAGGTCGTCGCGGTGGCGGTGTCGTCGACGAGCGCCACCAGGTCGTCGCGCGCGTCGCCGTCGAGGTCGGCGACCTCGACGGCGTGCACGAGCACGTCGGGGCCGAGGTCGAACTTTTGGGAGTCGGCCAGGTCGGGCAGATCGCCGAGGATCTCGACGGCGCCGGTCGAGCGCACGAACACGAGGTCGTCGGTCGCGTCGCCGGGGCCGAACGCGCCGAGGGCGACGCGCGCGTCCTCGGGGTCGTCGATCGGCCCGCCCTTGCTGGTGAAGTTGCCGTCGCCCTCGCCCGTGACGATGGTGATCGACCAGAAGCCTTCGGACCCCAGGATCTCGATCAAGTCGAGGTCGTCGTCCTGGTTCCAGTCGACGAACACCGGGCCGAAGTGGCGCTCCAGGTCGCTCGCATGGAATTGCCCCGCGAGCGCGTTGCCGGCGCCGTCGGTGCGGATCTCCGTCCAGCCGCCGGTCTGGCCGCTCAGGCGGCCCAGGACCATGATCGGCGCGGCCTCGTCGAACACGCCGGCGCTGGTGAGCACGTGATCGCCGGGCGGGAGGTCGAGCGCCCACAGCTTCGCCGGCGTGTCGTTGACCGGCTCGCTCACCGCGGACTGCGCGGTGACGGTGCCGTCGGGGTGCGCGACCAGCAGGTCGACGCCGCCGCCGTCGAGCTGGGCCGGCAGGACCGAGGTGATGCCCTGCGGGAACTTGCCGCCGCTGCCGAAGATGAAGCAGAAGTCGACCGCGGCCGGGAAGGCGCCGCAGAGGTCGGGCGGGTCGGTGTCGGGCACGAAGCAGCTCGCCGCGGGACCGGTCTCGTCGCCGGAGTCCATCGCCGATGTGGTGGTGAGCTCCGCGTCGGACGAGGCGTCGGACTCGTCGGCGCCGCCGGTCAGCGTCTCGCCTCCGGCCTCGCCGTCGACGGTGCCTTCCCCCTCGTCGGATTGTTCGTCGCAGTCGCCTATGCACACCTTGCCGGGCAAGGTGCAGGCGTTCACCAGCGGCGCGAGGATGATCAGCGAGAGGGCGAGGTTCGTGCGAGGCGGTTGCATGCGGGTGAGTGCACGCGGCCCGCGAGTTCCGTGCCCCGAATTTTTAATAATCAAAATTAGAATTATTAAAAACTCAGCGGCGCCAGCGGAGCTGGAGCTCGAGCTCCTCCTCGCCGTCGCCGGCCTCGTGCTCGATCGACAGACTCGCGTCGCCGGGCACGGTGAAGCGCTGACCGGCGACCTGCACGCGGAACGGCTCGTCACGCTCGAGCGCGTCGGCCAAGCGGCGCAGGGTCTCGATGAAGGATTGGCGGGTGCAGTTGCGTTCGACGTCACGCTCGCTCATGGCGGCGATGATAGCGGAGCCTCGCCGTCGCAGACACCGCGGAGGAACGGCAGCAAGGTCGAGTCGGGCCAGCGCGTCGCGAATTCGCGGCGGGCCGCGGCGGCGCGGCGATCACCGAGGCGGCACAGGGCCTCCACGCGGGCCGCGGCGGCCTCGTGGGCGAACATCCCGGCGGAGAAGCGCTGATGGTGGCGGTCGAGCAGGCGTAGGGCCGTGCGGGCGTCGCCGGCGAGCAGGGCGGCGCGAGCGGGCTCGAAGAGCGCGAGCTCCTGCGCGAGCGCGTCGCCGTCTCGCGCGGGTGCTCGCGGGCTCGCCGAGGCCGTCGTCACCGGCGCGGCCGCGGGGGCCGCGGGCGGTCCTTCCAGGATGGCCGAAGAGACAGGTCGTGGATCTGCGGACACGACGGCCGGGGCCGGAGTGGGGGTCGGGTCGGGGTCGGCGGGGGCGCGGGTCGGGAGGATCGCCAGCACGACCGCGAGGGCCCCGCACAGCGCGCCGCCGGCGAGGCCGGGGCCGATCGTGACAGCGGCGAGCTTCGCCGGCGCGGCGAGCTCGAGGCCGGTCGGCGGCGCGAGGTCGGCGGTGAGTTCGAACACTTGCGGGTCGGCGGCGGCCACGACGGCGGGCCAGGCCTTCGCGCTCGGGATCTCGAGCAGCAGCGCGGCGGCCACGATCTCGGCGGCGCGGCGGACGTGCGGGCGCCGCTCGCGGGCCTGCAGGCGCTGGATCTTGCGGTCGAGCAGCTGGCGAGCGGCTCGCAGGCGGGCGTACACGGTGTTGAGGTTGAGCGCGAGGGTCTCGGCGATCTCCGGGGCGCGGCGCTGCTCGAGCTCCGCCATGATGAAGACCACCGACTTGTCGCGGTCGAGCTCGTCGAGGAACTCCTGCAGAATTTCGGCGGCCTCGGCCCGGGCGAGGTCCTCGTCGGGGCGCTCGCCGGTCGTCAGCTCGGGCACCTCGCAGCGGCGCGGGGCCTCACGCGCGGCGGTCCGGCGGTAGCGACCGGCCACACGTCTGGCGATCTCGAACAACCACGTGCGCAGCGCGGCCCGACCCTCGAACTCGCCGAGCCGACGGTGGACCACGATGAAGGTGTCTTGCACGGCGTCGTCGATGCGGCCGGGGTCGACGCCGAGGTGGCGGACGGTGCGCCACACGAACGCGTGGTGGGCGCGGTAGACGGCGTCGAAGTCGAGATCCTGGGCGGAGGGCTGCACGGTCTAGTCTGTCGTCGGAGGCCGGCGTTTCCGTGCGACGAATTGCAGGTCGAACCCGAGGTTCGCGCGCACGCCCGCGCGCGAGATCGTGAACACCGTACTCTGGTCCTCGCCGGCGGTGAAGGCCGGACGCCGCAGGGCGATCGCGGCCTCGACGCCGACCCACAGCCCGAGCGGCCCGACCAGCGGGATCCTGGCCCCGGCCCCGAGCAGCGCGGCGCTCCAGGGGATCCAGCGCGAGACGGCCGCGCCGCTGGTGGCGACCGCATGCATCCCGCCGGCCTCGGCGCCGAGGCAGCCGAGCAGCGCGACCTGCTCGCGCCGCGGCGGGATGCGCCAGACCGCGCACGCGCGCGCGAGCCCGACGACGCGGTCGAAGCGGCCGCCGGGGGTCGTGTCGGTCGCGGGCTGGATCCGCCGGGGCACGCCGAGCACGCCGGCCTCGACCCGCCAGTGGCGCCCGCCGAGGCCGCCCGCGAGCTCGACGTCGCCGCCGTAGCCGGGCAAGAGCCCGCCGTCGAAGCCGCCGGCGAGGCGCAGGTGCCCGCGCAGGGGCCCGCGGGTCGGAGCTGGCCGCGGGGACAGGTCGGACGGGAGCTCGTCCCCGGCCGCGGGTGACGGGGCGAGCGCCGGCGGTGGGGCCTCGGCGGCCGTGGCTGTCCCGGAGGACAGCTCGGTCGGCGCCGGCGAGGTGCCGCTCGCCGCTGTCCCGGAGGACAGGTCGGTCGGGGCTGTCCCGGAGGACAGGTCGGTCGGCGCCGGCGGGGTGCCGCTCGCCGCTGTCCCGGAGGACAGGTCGGTCGGGGCTGTCCCCGAGGACAGCTCGGGCGGGGCCGCGGCGGACGGCTCGGGCGGGAGCACCGGCGGCGCCGGCGGGTCGAGCAGCGGCGCGAGGCGGCGCGAGACGGCGGTCGGGTCGAGGTGGACCGCGACGAGCAGCGCGACGGCGCGGGCCAGCGGCGGGCAGCCGCCGGCGCCGAGCTTGCGGTCGACGCGGCCGAGCGACGAGCGCAGCGAGAGCGTCGCGCGCCAGCGGTCGCCGCTGCGCGCCACCACCACGCGCACGTCGACCGGCGGCGGGACCGCGTCGGACGGCTGCCGGCGCAGCAGGTCGAGGGTCATGGCGCGCACGCTGGCGGCGTCGGGGCACTCGCGCGGGGCCTGCCAGTCGAGCGCGATCGACGGCTCGGCGAGCGCGAGGACGGGGGCTAGCGCCGCAGGCAGCAGCATGAGCGCCGATGGTGGTGGAGGACGCCGGGCGGATCAAGTGCCGCCGGCGCGCGGTCAGAACACGTGGCCGATGTCGACGTAGAAGCCGGGCGTGTGCTCGGTCGGCGAGTAGGCCCCGTCGAAGCGAATTAAAAATGTCTCGCCCCAGCGCACGCGCAGGCCGCCGCCGGTGCCGACTTTGAAGGTGCCGCCGTCGACCGACTCGCCGCCGAGGGAGGTCGCGCGGGTGTCGGCCCAGATCCTCGCGGCGTCGACGAACGCCACCGCGCCGACGGTGAACCGCGACTTGCGGACGTTGAAGCGCAGGAACATGCTGCGCAGCTCGAGGTTCTGGATCAGCTTGATCTTTCCGGAGTAGCGCTGGCGCGGGACGCCGCGCAGCGACCAGCCGCCGCCGGGGCCGTCGCGCGGCATGAGGGCGCCGAAGCGGGTGAGCTCGTAGAACGGCGCGTCGCCGAGGATGAAGTCGCCGACCCCGCGCAGCGCGACCGACAGGTGCTCGCCGACGATCGACCGGTACCACGCGCTGTTGACCGTCAACGCCACGTAGCGCAGATCCTGCTGCACGCCGGGCGAGCTGCGGGCCGACACCTCGGTGAAGGTGCCGCGCGTCGGCGTGTACTCGTGGTCGCGGGTGTCGAACAGCAGGCCGAGGTTGAGCACCAGCAGCAGGTGCGGGTCGGTGCCGCGGAGCAGCCCGGCGAGCGTGCGGCCGTCGGCCGTGTCCGCCTTCGCCGCCACGATGTCGGCCTCGAGCTTGCTGTCCGGGTACGGACGCACGACGTTGTAGCTGGTGTTGAGGCCGACCAGCGCCTCGACGCGTCGGCGATCCGTCGGCGTGCTGCGGTCCCACAGCTGGATGCGCGTGTTAAAGAGGATGTACGGGTAGATGTGATCGAAGCGGTGGTACTTGCGGGCCGCCTGGTAGGCCGCGAGGTCGACGTCGGGGTCGATCTCCGACCACGGCGTCTCGGACACCGAGTCGTTGCCGAAGCCGTGGTAGCCGGTGTTGGCGAACTTGCGGAAGCCGACGCGCCCGGTGATGCGCAGCAGGTTGCCCAGCAGGCCGGGGAAGTCGAAGTTCAGGTAGTCGTCGTGGAACGGGAACTCGGCGCCCTTGCCGGGGGCGCGCTTGACGGTGGCCTGGGCCAGCAGCTCGAGGCGCCACTTGTAGGGGCGGTAGCCGCTGGCGAACTTGGCGAGGCTGGCGATCGCGCCGAAGCCGAAGCCGAGGTCGATGTCGTAGTTGACGGCCGGCAGCGCCCCGAACTCGAGGCGGTCGGGCTTCGGCGGGCCGGTGTCCTTCTTCTTGCGGCGGGCGAGCGCGTCCGACGGCGCGAGGAGGGCGCAGGCGAGGAGGACGACGAGGAAGAGGACGCGACGAGGTGTGGCGTTCACGGCGATGGTGGATCTGCGGGGGGCGGCCCGCATGCTAGTGTGCCCGGGTGTCGGACCATCCGCTGAGCCGCGGGCTGTGCCTCGCCTACGGGGCCGGGTCGATCGGCGCGGGGATCTTCAGCACGATCCCCGGCCTGTTGCTGCTGTTCTATCTGACCGACACCCTCGGCGTCGGCGCCGGGCTGGCCGGGCTCGCGGTGCTGATCCCCAAGCTCTGGGACATCTTCACCGACCCGATCGTCGGCGCGTGGTCCGACCGCAGCCGCAGCCGCTGGGGTCGCCGGCGGCCATTCCTGCTCGCGGGCGCGCTGACCCTGCCGCCGTGCTTCGTCGCCCTGTTCATGGCCCCCGTCGGCGAGCCCGCGCTCGCGTTCGCCTGGGTGCTCGTGGCGTTCTGCCTCGCGGCCACCGCGTTCACCCTGTTCCAGGTGCCGTACGCGTCGATGCCCGCCGAGATGAGCGCCGACTAC
The DNA here is from genome assembly GCA_016793465.1 of Myxococcales bacterium. The sequence goes on along the minus strand of JAEUJW010000038.1, from coordinate 245,838 downwards.
CACGAGCGCACCGCCCTCGTCGCCTACCGCATGGCCTTCGTGACGATCGGCATCCTCGCCGCCGGCGCGCTCGCGCCGATAATTATCAAGAGTGCGGGCGGCGGCGCGGCCGGGTACGCGCGCATGAGCGTGGTCCTCGCGGCCGTGACCGCGGCGGCCATGCTCGTCGCGTTCCTCGGCACCCGCGCGGCGCCGCAGACCGCCGACGCGGGCGATCCGCCGACGATGCCCCTGCGCGCGCAGCTGGCGGTGGCGATCGCCGACCGGGCCTACCGCACGCTGTGGCAGGCCTACGCGCTGCAGTGCGTGGCGCTCGGCGCGGTGCTGGCGGCGGTGCCGTACTTCGTACGCTACACGCTGGTCGAGGGCGAGGAGGCGGTCACGCTGCTGTTCGTGTGCCTCGTCGGGCCGGCGATCGTGACCATGCCGCTGTGGTCCGCGCTGTCGCGGAGGATCGGCAAGCGCGCCAGCTACCTGGTGGCCGCGACCATCTTCGCGGTCATGGCCGCGAGCCTGCTGCTGGCCGGGCCGGGCCGCCTGGCGCTCGTCGGGGTCCAGGTGGCGCTGCTCGGGGTCGGCTTCGCCGGCCTGCAGGTGTTCCCGTTCGCGCTGCTGCCCGAGCTGATCGACGCCGACGCCGCGCGGACCGGACGCCGGCGCGAGGGCGTGTTCACCGGGCTGTGGTACGTCGGCGAGAAGGGGGGCTTCGCGCTCGGCGCGTGGCTGGTCAGCGGCATGCTCGCGGCCAGCGGGTTCGTCGAGCGCACCGCCGGCGCCAGCGTGGTCCAGCCGGCCACGGCGCTGCTCGGCGTGCACCTCGCCATGTCGATCGCGCCGGCCCTGCTGGCGCTGCTCAGCTTGCCGCTGTTGAGACAATTCGTGGAGCCCGAGAGGAGAAGCAGCGATGTTGCATGAACACGGATGGTCGAAGGACCAGATCTTCGCGACCCTGACCGCGCTTAAGGCCGGCGACCTGCCGACGCAGGGCGGCCGCGCGTTCGCCTACGTGTACGACGGCGGCGAGCAGGCCGCCGCCGAGCTGGCGAACGCGGCCTACGCCATGTTCCTGCCGGCGAACGGGCTCGACCCGACCGCGTTCCCCAGCCTCCTTCAGCTGGAGAACGAGGTCGTCGGCTTCGCGGCCCGGCACCTCGGCGGCGGGCCCGAGGCGGCCGGCAACTTCACCAGCGGCGGCACCGAGAGCCTGATCCTCGCGGTCAAGACGGCCCGCGAGTGGGCCCGCGTGCACCGCCCCGAGGTCACCGAGCCCGAGCTCGTGCTGCCGGTGACCGCCCACGCCGCGCTGCACAAGGCGGCCCACTACCTCGGCGTCAAGCTCGTCGCCGTCGCCGTCGACCCGCACACGTTCAAGGCCGACGTCGCCGCCATGCGCGCGGCGATCACCCCGAACACGATCCTGCTCGCGGCCTCGGCGGCGAGCTACGCCCACGGCGTGATCGACCCGATCGCCGAGCTCGGCGCGCTCGCGCAGGAGCGCGGCGTCCTGCTCCACGTCGACGCGTGCATCGGCGGGTTCCTGCTGCCGTACTTCCGCCGCCTCGGCGCCGAGGTCCCGCCGTTCGACCTGTCGGTGCCCGGCGTCACCTCGATCTCGATGGACTTCCACAAGTACGCGTACGCGCCGAAGGGCGCGTCGGTGATCGTCTACCGCGACAAGGCGCTGCGCCGGCACCAGCTCTACGCCTGCGCCGGCTGGACCGGCTACACCGTGATCAACGCGACCGTGCAGAGCACCAAGTCCGGCGGCCCCCTCGCCGCCGCCTGGACCCTGCTGCACGCGCTCGGCGACGCCGGTTACCTCGAGCTCGCCCGCAAGACGCTCGCGGCCACCCGCAAGCTCGCCGACGCCATCGCCGAGCTGCCCTGGCTGCGCCTGCTCGCCCCGCCGGAGATGAGCCTGCTGGCCTTCGCCACCACGCCCGGCGGCCCGTCCGTGTTCGCCATCGCCGACGCCATGAAGGCCCGCGGCTGGCTGGTCCAGCCCCAGCTCGCCGGCTTCGGCTCGCCCGCCAACCTCCACCTCACCGTCTCGGCCGGCCACCTCGCGGTCGCCGACGCCTTCCTCGCCGACCTGCGCGCGAGCGTCGACGAGGCCCGCGCGCACGAGCCCGACCCCGCCCTCGGCCTGCTGCTGCAAGCCGCCGCCTCGCTCGACTTCAACAACCTCAGCGACGACGGCTTCCGCGAGGCCCTGGCCCTCGCCGGCGTCCGCGGCAACGCCCTGCCCGAGCGCCTGGCGACCATCAACACCCTGCTCGACGCGCTCCCGCCGGCCGCCCGCGAGGCCGCCCTGCTGGCCTTCCTCGGCGACCTCTACACCGCTCACGCGGGCAGCCTCGCCGAAGCGTCACCGCCGTCGACGTCGAAGTAGACGCCCCGCAGCCACCGCGGACCGACGAACCCGGTCCGCGCGTGGAGGCTGCGGTGGTTGTCGTAGATCAGCCAGTCGCCGCGCTCCAGCCGCACGCGCACGTGGTGCCCCGGGTCGCGCAGCAGGCGGAAGAACTTGTCGTGCGCGCGGTAGAACTCGGTCATCGCGGCGAACGGCAGGCGGTGCGGCGCGAGCGTGAAGTACGAGCCGCGCACCAGGAAGTCGTCGTCGCCGCGGCGCGCGACGATCGGCGCGTCGACGACGCGCTCGAACCGGGCCTGCCGGCGGTGAAACCGGACCGGCACGCTCGCCAGCAGGTCCGCCGCCCGCGCGTCGTGGGCCTCGAGGTGGCGAAACACCGCCCGCGCGTCGGCCAGCAAATTGTCGCCGCCCTCGTCGGCCGGGCGGACGCACTGCAACAGTTGTAGCCGCGGCGGACGCTCGAGGAACGGCTGATCGGTGTGCAGGTGGATCGGCGCGTCGGTGTAGCCGAGCTGGTCGGTGTTCTGGTTGGTGGTGTTGTCGGTGCGCAGGTCCTCGACCCGACCGAAGTGCGTGCTCACCACCGCCAGACCCCGCGCCGCGAACTCTTTAATAATCAACTCGATCGCGGCCTCGGGGTCGCCGTGACCCTCGCGCACGACGGCGGCGCCGCGGCTCTTCACCCGCTCGAGGGCCCCGGCGACCTGCTCGACGAGGCCGAGCCCGCGCGGCAGCTCGAGCGCGGCGAGGTCGGCTCCGGGCGCCGCCACATCGACCCGACCCACGGCGTAGGCGTGCGCGCGCAGCCAGGCCAGCGGATAGACGCTCGCGTGACCGTCGGGCCAGGTGATCTCGAGCGCGTCGGCCGTCAGGCGAGCTGTCCGCGGGGACAGGTCGTCGGGCAGCTCGGACGAACAGCGCGTGCGCTCGCCGGTCCGCGGGTGACGCTCGCGGTCGCAGTTGTGGCGCAGCCAGCGGTGGTGGAAGTCGGCGTGCTCACCCCCGCCGAGGGCCACGCGCAGCCAGTCGGCGTGGACCTCGAGGCCGTCGCTCGCCGCGTTCGCCATATTGAAAGTTCTACCAGCATAATGAAACTCGGTTCAAGAGGCTTCGAGAGCCGGTCTCTCGCAGGCGCCAGGCCGGCGTCAGGGCACGAGCACGAGCTTGCCCTTGACCTCGCGGCGCTCGACGCGGGCCAGCGCCTCGCCGGCCGCCGCGAACGGGAGGACGGCGTCGACGTGCGGGCGCAGCTTGGCCTCGGCGACGGCGGCGAGGATGCGGGCCGCGTTGGCGCGGTTGCTGGCCGGCTCGCGGGCGGCGAACGCCCCCCAGAACACGCCGACGATCTGACAGCCCTTTAATAAGACGAGGTTGAGCGGGACCTTGGGGATCTCCCCGCTCGCGAAGCCGACGACGAGGTAACGGCCCTGCCACGCGATCGACCGCAGCGCCGGCTCGGCGAACGCGCCGCCGACCGGATCGTAGACCACGTCGACGCCCTCGCCGCGCGTCAACAGCTTGGCCCGCTCTTTTAAATCTTCGCGGCCGTACTGGATGCCCTCGTCGGCCCCGTGCGCGCGGCAGAACGCGACCTTCTCGTCGCTCGACGCCGCCGCGATCACCCGCGCGCCCAGCCACTTGCCGAGCTCGACCGCCGCCACGCCGACGCCACCCGCGGCGCCGAGCACCAGCAAGGTCTCGCCGGCCTGCAGCTTCGCGCGGTCGACGAGCGCGTGCATCGTCGTGCCGTAGGTCAGCAGCGTGGCCGCGCCGACCTCGAAGCTCACACCCTCCGGCAGCTCGTTGACCGCGAGCTCCGGCACCACCACGCGCTCGGCGAACGCGCCGTGGACCATGGTGGCGGCCACGCGGGCCCCGGGCGCCACGCTCGTCACGCCGGGCCCGACCGCCGCGACCACCCCGGAGGCCTCGCCGCCGGGGGTGAACGGCGCGGGCGGCTTGAACTGGTACTTCCCGTACGTGAGCAGCACGTCGGGGAAGTTGACCGCCGCGGCGCGCACGTCGACGAGCACCTCGCCGGGCCCGGGCGCGGGCTCGGGGACCTCGTCGACGCGGAGCCCCGCGGGGCCGATCAGCTCGTGGCAACGGACGGCACGCATGCGGCCGCGACGGTAACACCTTTGATCAGGCGTTGACGATCTCCCCGCCGTTCGGGTGCAGCACCTGCCCCGTCATGTACGCCGCGTCGGCGCCGGCGAGGAACAGGAAGCACGTCGCGACCTCGTGCGGCTCGCCGGCGCGGCCGAGCGGGACGTCGCTGCCGAACTTGGCGACCTGGTCGGCCGGGAAGGTCGAGGCGATCAGCGGGGTCCAGATCGGCCCCGGCGCGACCGCGTTGACGCGGATGCCCTGCTCCGCCAGCATCTGCGCCAGCGACCGCGTGAACGTGACGATCGCCCCCTTGGTCGCGCTGTAGTCGAGCAGGTGCTTCGACCCGCGGTACGCCGTGATCGAGGCGGTGTTGACGATGCTCGCGCCCTTCTGCTTGCCGAGGTGCGGCAGCGCGGCCTTCACCATGAAGAACATGCTGTAGATGTTGGTGCGGAACGTGCGATCGAGCTGGTCCGCGTCGATGTCGGCGATGTCCTTGCTCGGGTGCTGCTCGCCGGCGTTGTTGATCAGGACGTCGAGGCGATCGAACTGCTTGATCGTGTCGGCGACGGCGCGCCGACAGAACTCCTCGTCGCCGACATCACCGCGCAGGACCAGGCAGCGTCGGCCCTCCTCCTCGACCATGCGGGCGGTCTCGCGGGCATCGTCGTCCTCGGCGCGGTCGAGGTACACGATCGTCACGTCAGCCCCCTCGCGGGCGAACAGCACCGCCGTGGCCCGCCCGATCCCGCTGTCCCCTCCGGTGATCAGCGCGACCCTGCCCGCCAGTTTGTCGCTGCCGCGGTACCCTGGGGAGATCACCAGGGGAGCGGGGGTCATCTCGGACTCGCGTCCAGGCGGGTCCTGAGACTGCGGCGGCCGGAGTTCTTGCTTGTCGGGTGACTTCGAGGCGTTCGACATGCCGGACCATGACCCGCGCGGGCCGCCTCGGCCCACGCAGTGTCTGCTGCGAGCCATGTATGTGGCTGCAGGTGGGTGCAGCTCGCGACCGCCATGAAACTGCTCCTGGCACTTGGAGCGAAGACCGGGAATGCTGTCACTTCTTATGGTGTCCAACGACGAGCTTACGTCGAGGTTGGGGTCCAGCGGCGACAGGGACGACGTCACAGTCATCACGCTGCGGATCCTCGTGGCCGAGGACGACCTGTTCAACCAGCGGGTGATCCGCAGCGCCCTGCGCCGCCACGGGTGCGAGCCCGACGTCGTCGACGACGGTCGCGCCGCCGTCGAGGCCGTCGCCGGCCGCCACTACGACCTCGTGCTGATGGACATCCAGATGCCCGAGCTCGACGGGCTGGCGGCCACGCGGGAGATCTGCGCCCGCATGACCGCCGACCGCCGCCCGTCGATCGTCGCCCTCACGTCGCTCACGTCCGAGGCCGATCGTCAGGCCTGCTTCGCCGCCGGCATGCTCGACGTGCTGCACAAGCCGGTCGACGCCCCCCGCCTCGCCGAGGTCCTGCGCACCTGCCCGCGCCGCGGCTCGTAGCCCCCGCGGCGCAATCCGTTCGGTCCTCGCCCGAGTATTTGCCGGGGGCGATCGCCAGACTTTCGCAGCATAACCCCCGGCATGAACAACCAGATTGACAAGACCACCGCGACGACCGACAAGCCGAGCGCGTTCGACAAGGGGATGGCCGAGCTCCGCACCCTGCGCGACGAGGTCCGTCTGAAGCTCCACCTCGCCGGTCGCGAGGCGCGCGAACAGTGGGAGACCAGCATCGAGCCGCGCTTCGAGAAGCTCGAGCAGCAGATCCGAAGCGCCACCGACAACACCCTGGACGCCATCCGCGACGGCATCGACCAGGCCCGCGACGCGTTCCGCGGCTTCCGTGATCGCCTCGTCGGCAACGACGACGACACCGAGACGCCCCGCACGTAGTCCCCTGTCGAGGTCCCCCGGCGCCTCCGCGAGCACGCGGGGGCGCACTTTTGCGATGCACGCGGCCGCGGCCTGACACCGCCCGCGAGCGCGAGAACGCCGGTCGACGGCCCGCGAGCGCGCGAGTTATCGTGGCCCAGTGTCAGATGCCGCGCGCGCCGTGGTCGTGCCGGAGTCCGCGGTCGCGATCGACGCCGACCTGCAGCGGGTGATCGACTACTACGAGGCCGCCGGCCCCGACTACGCCGCCTGGAGCCCGGTGTTCAACATGCACTTCGGCTACTTCCGCCGCGGCATGAGCCCGTGGCGGCTGGCGCCGATGCTCGCGCAGATGAACGTCGAGGTGGCCGCCCGCCTGCACGTGCCCGCCGATCGCCCCGCGCGGGTGCTCGACCTCGGCTGCGGCCTCGGCGAGGTCGCTCGTGACGTCGCCCGCCGCTTCCCCCTCGCCGACGTCACCGGGCTGACCGTCACCCCCACCCAGGTCACCCGCGCCAACGTTCTGATCGGCCAGTCCGGGCTCGAGCGTCGCGTCCGTGTGCTGCACGCCGACTACACGCGCGCCCCGCTGCCCGACGCGTCGTTCGACGCGGCCTACGCGATCGAGAGCTATTGCCACGCCCGCGGCCCCGGGCGCCGCGAATGCATCCGCGAGCTGCGTCGCCTGCTGCGCCCTGGCGGTCGCTTCGCCGTGGCCGACGGCTTCCTCAAGCACGGCGAGGCGCTGCCCGGGTGGCTCGCGCCGGTCTGCCGCCGCGTGTGCGACGGCTGGGCCATCGACCGCTTCGCCGAGCTGCCCGCGTTCGTCGCCACCCTGCGCGAGCACGGGTTCGTCGACATCACCGTCGAGGAGGTGTTCTGGCCGCTGGTCCCCTCGGCGCTGCACGTGCCCGCGACCGCGGCCCGCTTCCTGCTGCGCGAGCGCCGACGCGGCCGGCTCGTCCCGCTGCGCCTCGGCAACGTGATGGCGCCGGTGTTCGGCCTCGTCCTCGGCCTGGCCCGGCGCCACTTCGGCTACCACCTGATCTCGGGCCGCCTGGCATGAGCGTCACCCGAGCGACGAGCGCACCAGCGCGACGATCTTCGGCGCCGCGTCGACGAGCTCCGCCATGGCGATGTCCCGCCGCGAGCGATACACGAACCCGATCAGCCGGTCGTCCTGCCGCCAGACCACGAGGTACGCCCGCTCGCTGAGGTGATGCCCGAGGTCGACGCTCGACAGCTCCTTGAACCCGACCTGCAGCCCGTCGATCACCTCGACGCGCGACATGCCGCGGATCGCCTCGTCGGCCTCGCTGCGCCGCACCGCCAGCTCCGGCGAGTCGCCGACGACCTCCTGGTAGATCGGCTCGATCATCGTGTCGACGTCGACCGCGCTCACCAGCGCCTTGCCGATCTCCTGGGCCACCGACACCGCCTGCTCGCCGCGCCGCAGCACCGCCTCGATGCCCGAGCCCGACGCCGCCGCGCCGCGCCGCAGCCAGCCCTCCACCGTCTCGCTGAGCTTGCCCGACGCCACCAGCCCGCCCGCCCAGTCACGGGCCGCGCGCGCGGCCTCCACCGTCCGGTCACCCGCCGCCGACGCCAGCTCCGCCGCCTTCTTCTGCGTCTGCTCCGCCACCACCCCCGCCTCGCGCTGCGCCCGCTCCGACGCGTCTCGCGTCGCCTCGCACGCCGCCACCGTCCCCAGGCACACGGCCAGCACAGCCTTGATTGTCCGTTCCATCGTCATGCCTCCAGCCGGGCAGGGTAGCAGAGCCGCGACGCCGGTCCCCGGGCCAGGTCCGCCCGTGGTCCGGCTCCGCGCCCGGTGCCGTATACTCTCGCCCCGTGTCCGTCCTGCGCACAATCGTCAGCTCCTCGCGGGCCCTGGTCACGGGCGCCAAGGACGTCGCCCGATTCCGCGAGATCGCGACCGTGTTCGTGCGCCACGGCTTCGGCTGGTTCTTCGCCCAGCTCAAGCTGCGCCGCGAGCTGCAGGTCGACTACGAGGGCGCCGACCTCACCCGCGCCGCCATGGGCAACGCCGACACCGGCAAGCGCCTCGTCGCCGCCTTCACCAAGCTCGGCCCGACCTTTATTAAACTCGGCCAGATCCTCTCGACGCGGCCGGACCTGCTGCCCCCGGCCATCCTGACCGAGCTCACCCAGCTGCAGGACCAGGTCAGCCCGCTGCCCTTCGACCAGATCGAGTCCCAGCTCCGCACCAACCTCGGCCCCAACTTCAAAGACTTCTTTAATAGTCTGGACGAGACGCCGCTGGCGTCGGCGTCGATCGCCCAGGTCCACCGCGCCACCCTGAAGGACGGCACCCCCGTCGTCCTGAAGATCCAGCGGCCGGGCCTGCGCCCCAAGATCGAGAGCGACCTCAACATCCTGCGCGGCATGGCCTCCTACGTCGAGGACGCGTTCGAGGAGGCCGCGGCCATGGACATCGGCGGCGTGCTCCGCGGCTTCGCCAAGTCGCTCGCGCAGGAGCTCGACTTCCACTGCGAGGCCCGCAACATGGCCCGCTTCCGCCGCAATTTTGCTGACGACCCGCGGGTCCGCATCCCGATCGTCCACGAGGACCTCAGCACCAGCGAGATCCTCTGCATGGACTTCGTCGAGGGCCGGAAGTTCAGCGAGGTCCTCGCCAGCGGCGAGGACACCCGCCCGCTCGTCGAGGTCTATTTTAAGACCGCCTACAAGATGCTGTTCGTCGACGGGTTCTTCCACGGCGACCTGCACCCCGGCAACGTGTTCGTGCAGGCCGACGGCGGCCTGGCGATCATCGACTGCGGCATGGTCGGCCGCCTGTCGCCGTCGATGAAGGACCACCTCATCGACATCCTGCACGCCGTGCTAAACGAGGACCTGGAGAACCTCGCCCGCTGCTTCTACGCCCTGGCGATCCCCAGCACCAAGATCGACTACGCCGCCTTCGAGGCCGACGTCGTCGAGATCGCCGAGCGCTACCTCGGCGGCGTGCCTCTGTCCGAGCTGCAGATGGGCGAGCTGTTCGGCGAGCTCGTCGAGGGCGCCACCCGCCACCGCGTGCGCATGCCGTCCGACTTCACGATGATGTTCAAGGCCATCGTGACCACCGAGGGCCTCGCCAAGTCCATCGCCCCCGACATCGACCCCATCGAGCTCGCGCGCCCCTTCATCACCCAGATGATGACCGAGCGCTACAGCAGCGACCGCATCAAGCAGCTCGTCATCACCGACTTCCAGCTGCTGTCCAAGATGGCCCACAGCCTCCCGCGCGTGCTGCCCGCCATCCTCAGCGACATCCAGGACGGCAAGCTCGCCGTCGGCATCGCCCCGGGCACCCTGAAGGCCCATCACGACGCCTTCGGCGCCCACCTCCGCGTGGCCGTCCGCGCCGCCCTCACCGTCACCTTCCTCGCCTGCGGCACCTACTGCCTCGCCCTCGACCTCCCCCTGCTCCACGCCATCGGCATGCCCTGGGCCTCGGTCGTGTTCTACGTGCTCGCCATCGGCGGCCTCATCCGCCTGCGCTGACGCCCGCGCGCCCCGTCCGCTCGAGCACGGCCTCGAGCTTGGCCAGCTCGAACGGCTTGACCAGGTGCGCGTGGAAGCCGGCGGCCAGCGAGCGCCGGCGGTCCTCCTCGCGCCCGTACCCGGTGAGCGCCACGAACTGCGTGTCCTCGAAGCCCGGCAGCCCGCGCAGGGCCGCGACCACCGCGTAGCCGTCCATCAGCGGCAGGCCGATGTCGCACAGCACCACGTCCGGACGAAACTCGGTCGCCGCGGAGATCGCCGCGCGCCCGTCGTTGGCGGTGCGCACGGTGTGACCGAGCATGCCGAGCAGCGACGCCAGCACGTCGACGGCGTCCTGGTTGTCGTCGACCACGAGCACGCGCCGACCCCGCCCGCCGTCGCCGCGGGCCCCACCCGCCTGCGCGACCGTCCCCTGACGATCGCCGTGCCACAGCGGCAGACAGACCACGAACTCGCTGCCCCGGCCGACGCCCTCGCTGAACGCCTCGACCCGCCCGCCGTGCATCGCCACCAGCCGCTTGACCAGCGCGAGCCCGATGCCCAGCCCGCCCTGCGAGCGGTCGAGCGAGCGGTTGGCCTGGGTGAACAGGTCGAACACCTTGGTCAACATCTCGACGGGGATGCCGATGCCGGTGTCCCGCACGCGCACGACCCCCTCGTCGCCCTCCTGGCGGATCTTCACCGAGATGACCCCGCTGTCCTCGGTGTACTTCGCGGCGTTGTGGACGATGTTGCCGATGACCTGGGCGACGCGCGTGAGGTCGGCGCGCACCCACACCGGCGCGTTCGGCAGCGAGAGCGCGAGGCGGTGCTTCTTGGCGTCGACGACCGGACGAATGGTCTCGAGCCCGCGCGTCACCGCGGCCGACAGATCGACGCGGTCGACCTGCAGCTGGATCTTCCCGCTGTTGATGCGCGAGACCTCGAGCAGGTCGTCGACCATCCGCGTGAGCTGCTGGACCTGACGCTCGATGATGTCGCGGCAGCGCCGCATCATCGGGTCGTCGAGCATGCGAAGGTGCATGATCTCGAGCGACGAGCGGATCGGCGACAGGGGGTTGCGCAGCTCGTGGGCCAGCATCGCCAGGAACTCGTCCTTGCGCTGGTCGGCCTCCTGCAGGGCCGTCGCCCGCCGCTCGAGCTCGTCCTGCGCGTCGCGCATCGGCGTGATGTCCGTCAGCGTGATCACCGCCCCGAGCACCTCGCCGCCGGCGGCCACCAGCGGCCCCGCCCCGAGCAGCAGCTCGCGCCGCCCGTCCGGACGCTCGAGCCCGACCTCCCACCCGCGCAGCATCTCGCCCCGCCAGGCCGCGCCGACGTCGACGCGCTCGCCGGCCACGTTGTCCGGCCGCAGCCGCACCAGCTCGAACATCTGGTCGAACGGCTTCAAGATCGGGTTCTGCCCGCACAGCTCGTACGCCGCCCGGCTCGCGCGCAGAACCTTGCCGTCGCTGTCACACACGATCACCGCGTCGATGACCTGCTCGAGGATCGACCGCGCCAGCGCCTCGTCGGCGACCAGCCGCTCGCGCCGCTTCAGCTCGGTCAGGTCGACGAGCAGGAGGCACGGGCCGGCGATGCCCTCGTGCAGCCCGCTGACCCCCAGGAACACCGGCACGCGCATGCCGTCGCCTCGCCGCAGGATCACCTCGCCCTCGACGCTGGCCGCCAGACCGTCGCCGATCATCGCTTCGAACAGCGGCATGAACGGCTCGTCGATCACGTCCTGGATCGGCCGCCCGATCAGCGAGCCCTGCGGGTGGCGCACCAGCCACGCGAACTGCTCGTTGCAGTAGAGGACGGTGCCCTCGATCGTCAGCGTCGCCGCGCCCTGGTTCATGCGCTCGACCAGCAGGCGATACGGCCTGTCCGCGGCGTCGAGGGTCAGGACCCGCGGCTGCTCGGTGTCGGTGACGACGGCGTCGACGTCGCCGGCCTGGATCGCGCTGATGGTCTCCTGCGCCTCCGCGAGCTGGCGGCGCAGCGAGTCGATCTCCCGCAGGAGCTGGACGCGGTCGTCGCTCATCGCCCCGCCTCGCTGCTCGCCCCGCGAGGCGCGAACAGACGGGTCCGACCGAATGCACGGCAGTGAGGCATGAGGCGTTCTTGACCGATCACGTCGGGATCGTAGAACGCAATTCGAGCGCGATCAGCGTCTTCTCGAGGTTGGAAAGATCGCCGATCACCCGCCGGAGCGGGTCCGGAAGCTTACGAACCAGCGTCGGCAGCGCGACAATCTGGTCCTCCTTCGCCAGCCGCGGGTTCTTGTGCAGGTCGACGACCTCGATTTTGTGACGTCCCGGCAGGTGCTCCTCGCACATCCGCTTGAGGTTCTCCACCGCTCGCAACGACTTCGGGGTCTGTCCGGCCACGTACAGCCGGAACTCCCACACATCCTGGTCTCCCGACCTCGTGGCTCCGCCTTGTTCGTCGCTCATGATTTCTCTCCTGGCCGGTCGGCCTGGCGACTGCGCGCCATCTCCGTGCGGTCGGTGAGGAGCCGCCGTCCAGCCGCCTCTTCCACCGAGATCAAGCTCTCGAGCTCGGACTCGTCCGCGTCGAACTCGACGCGCAGCGCCAGGATCTGGGCCTCGAGCGCCTTGCGCTTGCGCTCGACCTCCCGGCGCTTGCGGGCGATCGCCTGCTTGCGCGCCTCGTTCGCCTCGCGCTCCTTCGCCTCCTGGGCCAGCCGCATCGAGCCGGTCAGCACCCCGTCGGCGCCGACGTAGACGTCGAGCAGGTCGACGCCCTCGCTGGACAGCACGAACTCTCGCACCTGGTTCGAGTGCGCGGTGCCCCGCGACTTCAGCACGTGCAGCCCGCGGTTGCGCTCGCCGCCGAGCTCGATGTCCCGCAGCAGCACCCAGGTGTCGATCAGCGAGGAGATGTTCTGGTCGGTCGCCTCGCGCGCCCCGCCGCCGCCGACCAGGCTGACCAGCACCGCGGTGGTCTGCCGCGACTTCAGGTGGTCGACCAGGCGCAGCAGCATCGCCTCCGCCTCGGACTCCGAGCCCGCGGCCACGAAGTTGCTGATCGGGTCGACGACCACGAGGTGCGGGTCGAACGCGCGGACGCGCTTGTGCATCGACGCGAGGTGCATCTCGAGCCCGTAGAGCGACGGCCGCGTCGACACGAACTGCAGCAGGCCCGCGTCGAGCCACGGCCGGAGGTCGAGCCCGAGCGACCGCATGTTGCGCAGGATCTGGGCCTGCGACTCCTCGAACGAGTAGTACAGGCAGCGCTCGCCGCGGCGGCAGCAGGCGTCGGCCATGAACGCCGAGATGCTCGACTTGCCGGTCCCCGCGGTGCCCGACAGCAGCACGCTGCTGCCGCGGAACGGCCCGCCGCCGAGCATGGCGTCGAGCCGCGGGATGCCCGTCGAGACGCGCTCGCTCGAGGCCTCGTGGTCGAGCCCGATCGACGTCAGCGGCAGCACGGAGAAGCCGTCGGCGTCGATCAGGAACGGGTACTCGTTGGTCCCGTGCGAGGTCCCGCGGTACTTGACGATCCGCAGGCGCCGCGTCGACACCTGCTCGGTGATGCGGTGGTCGAGCATGATCACGCAGTCCGACACGTACTCCTCGAGGCCTTGACGGGTCAGCGTGCCGTCGCCGCGCTCGGCGGTGATGATCGCCGTGACGCCCTTGTCCTTCAGCCAGCGGAACAGCCTTCGCAGCTCCGAGCGCAGGATCGCCTGGTTGTCGAACCCGCTGAACAGCGTCTCGAGCGTGTCGAGCACCACCCGCTTCGCGCCGATCATGTCGATCGCCAGGCCGAGGCGGATAAACAGCCCCTCGAGGTCGAACTCGCCGGCCTCCGCGATCTCGCTGCGGTCGATGTGCACGTGCTCGATCGCCACCTTCTCCGCGGCCGACAGCGCCTCGAGGTCGAAGCCCAGCGAGCGCACGTTCTGGGCCAGCTCCTCGGCCGTCTCCTCGAACGCGAAGAACACCCCGGGCTCGTCGTACTCGGTGGCGCCGCGGACCAGGAACTCCATCGCCAGCAGGGTCTTCCCGCAGCCCGCGCTGCCGCAGATCAGCGTCGGCCGCCCCTGCGGCAGGCCGCCCTTGGTGATCTCGTCGAGGCCGTGGATGCCGCTCGGCGTCTTGGCGATTCCCCGCGGGTGATCGGTGGCGGTCGTCTGTTGCAATGTCGTGCACTCCGTCCGTGGCGGGTTGCATGGCCTGCACCAACGCGCCGTTACGGCCGGCAGTATAGGCAACCTGCCAGCGCGGGCAACAGCCGGTTCACGGCGTCCAATGTTCGCACAACTGTCCGTGCAACCGCTGCGCAAGCCTTTACGAGTAATTTCCTCGCGCGGTCGAGCCGAACCGTGATCCGCTCGTAAACAGCGCACTATGAATTAACCGAGGGTCAGCATCATGGATCAGCCGAGGCCCTTGCGCTTCATGAACCTCGCCTTCGCCCGCGCCCCCTTACGCTCGAGCAGCGGCCGCAGCAGCCGGGCCGCGGCCGGGGCGAGATAGGCGAACGTGGACAGCTTGCCCGAGAAGTACGGCAGGTCGACCTCCACGCCGGTCGCGTCGCCGCGGATGCAGTCGAGCACCGCCTCGGCGACCCGCTCGGCCGACACCATCGGCTGCGAGAACGTCAGGGCGGTGACCGCGTGGATGTCGTTGTCGAAGAACCCGGTGTCGACCGGACCCGGGTTGACGTTGGCGATCCGCAGCCCGCGCTTGCCGAGGTCCTCCGCGGCCGCCAGCGCCCAGAAGCGCAGCCCCGCCTTCGTGCCCGAGTACACCGCCGAGCCCGGCACGCCCAGCTTGCCCGCCAGGCTGGCGACGTTGACGATCACGCCGCCCGCCCGCATGTGCTCCGCGGCCGCCCGCGTGAGCACCACCGGCGCGACCAGGTTGACCGTGAACATGTCCGCGAGCTGCGACGCCGCGTGGCGGAACATGTCACCGCGGTGGTGCAGCCCCGCGTTGTTGACGACGACGTCGAGCCGCCCGAAGCGCTCGACCACCTGACGCGGCAGCTCGCCGAGCCGGGGCAGGTCGGCGACGTCGAGCGGGAACGCGGCCGCGTCGGCCCCGAGCTCGCGCGCCACCTCCTCGAGCTTGCTCGCCGTGCGAGCGACCAGCGCGACCTTGCCGCCCGCCCTGACGATCGCCCGCGCGACCGCGAGGCCGATGCCCGACGAGGCCCCGGTGACGATGGCGACGCTTCCCTGCACCTGCATGGCCCACGCATAACACTTCGCCGGGCGCGGGTGACGAATCGACGAAGGCCCGCCGCCGTCGCCGGCTGCGGGCCTCGTCTACCCCACGGCAGCGCCGTGAGGTCGGCGGACTACATGTCCATGCCGCCCATGCCGCCGCCGCCCGGAGCCGGGGCCGCGGGGGCGTCCTTCTTGGGCTTCTCGGCGATCATCGCCTCGGTGGTGAGCATGAGGCCGGCGACGCTGGCCGCGTGCTGGAGGGCGGTGCGGACGACCTTCGTCGGGTCGATGACGCCGTCCTTGATGAGGTCGACGAACTGCTGGGTGCGGGCGTTGTAGCCGAAGCCGCCCTCGGCGTCGCGCACCTTGTTGATGACCACGCTGGGCTCGCCGCCGGCGTTGGCGACGATCTGGCGCAGCGGCTCCTCGATGGCGCGGCGGATGATGTTGATGCCGACCTGCTGCTCGTGCGTCGAGGCCTTCAGGGTCTCGAGCTTCTTCAGGGTGCGGATGAACGCCACGCCGCCGCCCGGGACGATGCCCTCCTCGACGGCCGCGCGGGTCGCGTGCAGCGCGTCCTCGACGCGGGCCTTCTTCTCCTTCATCTCGACCTCGGACGCCGCGCCGACCTTGATCACGGCGACGCCGCCGACCAGCTTGGCGAGGCGCTCCTGCAGCTTCTCGCGGTCGTAGTCCGAGGTGGTCTCCTCGATCTGCGCGCGGATCTGCTTGACGCGGGCCTTGATGTCGTCCTTCTTGCCGCCGCCGTCGACGATCGTGCAGTTGTCCTTGTCGATCGTGATCTGCTTGGCGGTGCCGAGGTCCTTCAGGGTCAGGTTCTCGAGCTTCTCGCCGAGGTCCTCGGTGAGCGCCTTGCCGCCGGTCAGCACGGCGATGTCCTTCAGCATCTCCTTGCGACGGTCGCCGAAGCCCGGGGCCTTGACGGCCGCGACCTGCAGCGTGCCGCGGATGCGGTTGACGACCAGCGTCGCCAGCGCCTCGCCGTCGACGTCCTCGGCGATGATGAGCAGGCTGCGGCCCTGCTTCGCCACCTGCTCGAGGATCGGCAGCAGGTCCTTCATCGACGAGACCTTCTTCTCGTAGGTGAGCACGTAGGTGTCGCTCAGCGACACGACCATGCGCTCCTGGTCGGTGATGAAGTACGGGCTCAGGTAGCCGCGGTCGAACTGCATGCCCTCGACGACGTCGAGGTCGGTCGTGTTGGCCTTGTTCTCCTCGACCGTGATCACGCCCTCCTTGCCGACCTTGCTCATCGCCTTGGCGATCAGCTTGCCGATCTCCTCGTCGCCGTTGGCCGAGATCGTGCCGACCTGCGCGACCTCGTCGTCGCTGCTGGTCGCCTTCGACAGGTTCTCCTTGATGAAGCCGATCACGGTCTCGACCGCCTGGTCGATGCCGCGCTTCAGCTCCATCGGGTCGTGGCCCGCGGCGACCATCTTCAGGCCCTCGCGGTAGATCGCCTGGGCGAGCACGGTCGCGGTGGTCGTGCCGTCGCCGGCGATGTCGGAGGTCTTCGAGGCGACCTCCTTGACCATCTGCGCGCCCATGTTCTCGAACTTGTCCTCGAGCTCGATCTCCTTGGCGACGGTCACGCCGTCCTTGGTGACCGTCGGGGAGCCCCACGACTTCTCGATCACCACGTTGCGACCGCGCGGCCCGAGGGTGACCTTGACCGCGTCCGCGAGGACGTTCACGCCGCGGAGGATGGCGTTGCGGGCGTACTCATCAAACCGAACTTCTTTGGCTGCCATGGGATTATCTCTCGCTTGTCTGGAATCTTTCGGGGGTCACTGACGGGTGCGCGGCGGACCTGCCCCCCGGGCCAGGTCCTCGCGCTCGCCGATCTCAGGACTCGATGATCGCGAGGATCTCTTCCTCGCGCAGGATCATGTGCTCGTCGCCGTCCAGCTTGATCTCGGTGCCCGAGTACTTGCCGAACAGCACCTTGTCGCCGGCCTTGACCTCGAGCGGAGTCCGCTTGCCGTGGTCATCCGCCTTGCCCTGGCCCACGGCCACGACGACGCCACGCGCCGGCTTCTCCTTGGCGGAGTCGGGGATGAAAAGACCGCCCGCGGTCTTCTCGTCCTCGGCCATGCGCTTCACCAAAACCCGATCATTCAAGGGACGAACCTTCGTCATCTGTTCTCTCCTGCGCTCCGTTTGGCGGATCTGCGGCCGTCTCCGGCCGGTGGTCGGTAAAAAGGAATCTCGCGTCGTGGGCCCGCTTCGTGGCCGCACGCCGGCTCGCCGCTCATCTCGCCTGAGTGAGCGGGAAAGGGCCCTGGCAGGCCCGGGGTTGGGAGTGCTGGCAGTCGCCAGGGGCGACTGCCAACGCGGCGCGAGTTTAGGCTGCCACCCCAGGTGGTCAACCCCCCGACCGGAAATTTTTCCCCGGGCCTCCGGACGCTAGTGCACCCTGTTTGCTCACATAATTTCGTTGATCGCCCAACCGACGCTGCTACCGTGGATTGATGGCCTTGTCGGGCTGGGAGGTTGACGGTGGCACACGGTTCTCTCGCTGTTGAAGGCTCTCTGGAGGCGTTTTTCTTCTCTCAGGTCGGCGACGCCCAGACCCGCACGGGGGCCACGCTGCCCCGCGAAGTCGAGGCCTACGTCGTTCACCTGCTCGCCGACTGCGCCCGCAAGCCGGCCCTGGCCGGCCGCCGCAGCGGACCGCTGGCCCTGCAGTACCTCAGCGCCCGCGCCGCCGCCGGCAGCGCCCGCGCCCAGGCCCTCCGCGAGGTCGGCGACCGGGCCCTCTTCATCGCCGGCGTGGTCCCCCACAGCCTGGACCGCACCGCCGTCGACCTCCGCTACGTCCGCTCGCTCGGCAGCACCGCGTACCGGCAGATCTCCGACGGCCACGGCGCCCTCGCCGTGTTCCACGTCCTCGCCGACCGCTTCGCAGCCGCCGCCGAGGTGATCTCCGAGGCCACCGACCCGCGCGGCGAGGCCGACCGCGACCTCCTCGAGCTCTACGAGCGCTGGCGCCGCTACGGCGAGGCCCGCGACGCCCGCCGCCTCGTCGCCGCCGGCGTCGTGCTCGACCCCGAGGGCTCCGACACCCTGCAATGAACACCCTGCGCCGGCTCTACCGCGGCCTCGAGGCCGTCAACGGCGCCGACACCGGCGTCGACCCGGTCGACTTCCTGGTCCCCGTCGACGGCCCCGGCGATCGTCAGGAGCTCGTGCTCGTGCGCGAGGCCGACGACGGCGCCCTGGAGATCGCCCTGGCGGTCGAGCACTCCGCGCTCGACCGCCTCGAGCGCTGCCCCAGCGTGCTCGGCGACGCGGCCCTCGCCGACACGCTGCCGATCGTCGAGGGCCTCAGCCACCTCCTCTACCTCGTCGAGGCCGCCCGCCGCGAGCGCCCGGTCAGCGGCCTCGAGCTCGAGACCCAGGCCGAGGTCGACAAGCTCGCGCTGTGCCTGCTGCACCGCTGGTCCGACGCGTCCTCCATATACCCGCGGCTCGTCGACCGCCTGTTCTGCCAGTGGCGCCTCGTCGCCGCCGACCACCTGCGCGAGCGCTACACCCTCGCCAACCGCGTCGCCCTGGCGTTCGCGCGCTCGCTCGCCCCGCTGGTCCACAGCGGGCGGATCGGCCGCCTGCGCCTCGCCTTGCGCCGCTTCTGGTCGGCCGACATGCCCGAGAAGCTGCGCCTCGCCGGTTCCTGAGCTCAGGGCCGCAGCACGCAGTTGTCGATCAGCCGCACCCCGCCGAAGAACGCCGCCACCGCGCACAACGCCGGCCGCGTCACCTCATCGACCGGCTGCAGCTCCTCGGCGTCGACGAGCGACGCGTAGTCCACCCGCCCCGGCTGCAGCTCGCCCGCGGCGTCTCCGAGCAGCCCCGCCGCGTCCCGCACCCCCGCCGCGAACCGCCGACGCACGCCGTCCAGGTACCGCGGGATCGCCAGCGCCTGCTCCCGCGCCCCATCTCTTAAATTCACGTTGCGACTCGACATCGCCAGCCCGTCGGCCTCGCGCACGATCGGCATCCCCACGACCTCGCCGACCAGCCCCAGCTCCGCGTGCATCCGTTTGAGAATTGCGAGCTGCTGGTAGTCCTTCTCGCCGAACAGCGCCACGTCGGGCCTAATCAGGCCCCAGAGCTTGGCGACGACGGTGCACACCCCTTTAAAGTGTCCGGGCCGGCTGGCGCCGCACAGGTGCCGGTCGAGCCCCTCGACCTCGACCCACGTGTGCGTGGCGTACGGGTACATGACGCTGCGGTCTCGCGGGCAGAACGCCACGTCGACCCCGCAGCTCGCCGCCTTCGCCAGGTCGCCGGCCTCGTCGCGCGGGTAGCGGTCGAGGTCCTCGCGCGGCCCGAACTGCGTCGGGTTGACGAAGATCGACAGCGCCAGCGCGCCGCCCCCGGCCCGTCGTCGACCCTCGCGCAGCAGCGTCAGGTGACCCTCGTGGAGGAAGCCCATCGTCGGCACGAACGCGACCGGCCCGGCCACGCTCGCCCGCCACGCCTGCACCTCCGCCCGCGTCCGCAGCACCGTGACGGTCGAACTACTCATCGCGCCTCACGCCGGCCCGTAGCCGCCGCCCGACTCGCCCGCCGCCTTCGCCGGGGCCTCGCCGAGGAAGCTGTGCTCGTCGGCGGGGAAGCGCCGCTCGCGGACCTCGCGGGCGAACGTCGCGAAGGCCCCGCGCACGACCTCCGCGAGCTCCGCATAACGTTTGACAAACCGCGGCCTGAACTGGTCGTTCAACCCGAGCAGGTCCTGCATGACGAGCACCTGCCCGTCGCAGCCCACGCCCGCGCCGATGCCGATCGTCGGGATCGCCAGCGACGCGCTGACCTGCCGGGCCAGCGGCGCCGGGATGCCCTCGAGCACCAGGCTGTACGCGCCCGCCTCCTGCAGCGCGAGCGCGTCCTGGCGCAGCTTCTCGGCCGTGTCCTCGTCGCGCGCCTGCACGCGGAAGCCGCCGAACTCGTGCACGCTCTGCGGCGTCAGGCCGAGGTGGCACATCACCGGGATGCCCGCCGAGACGATGCGCCGGACCGTCTCCGCCCGCGCGCCGCCCTCGAGCTTGACCGCCTCCGCGCCGCCCTCCTGGACGAGCCGCCCCGCCGAAATCAGCGCCTGCTCGGGGCTGACCTGGTAGCTCATGAACGGCATGTCGACCACGAGGTGCGCGCGCTGGACCGCCCGACGCACGCAGCGCGCGTGGTAGATCATGTGCTCGAGCGTGACCTCGAGCGTGTGCGGGTGCCCCTGCATCACCATGCCGAGGCTGTCGCCGACGAGCACGACGTCGACACCTGCCTCATCGACCAGGCGGGCGAAGGTCGCGTCGTAGGCCGTGACCATGGCGATCGGCTGGCCCTGGCGCTTGTAGCGCGCGAGCACCGGCACGGTCACGCGGCGCGGTTGGGGTGTCTGGGCCTCGCTCCCGGCTCCGGGGATCTCTCCTGGCTTGCCCGCTTTGGATGAGGTCGACACGCGGCGCGGAGCATATCGCCAACCTCCACTTGCGGTGTGTCCCCGCCGAAAAAAACCGCGACACCCCCGCCGCCACCCATTTACCGGCTCGCAGCCCGGTGACAAAAATCACCCGCGCCACATGCAGGGTGATCAATGTGGGTTGGATTTCGGCCCCGCTCTCGGGAAACCATGGCTCCCGATGCGATCGAATTGTCAGCTTTCTCCGAGAAACCGCTGTTCTGACGCCCGGGTCGCACCTGCAATGTTCGCACGCGGCTCCGCGTGGTTTTTCGCGACCCACCTCGCGCTCGCCTGCGGCGACTCGGGCAGCGACGAAGGGTCCGACACCGCGGCCGACGACGGTGACGGTACGTCGGCCGAGCCCACCTCGGGCTCCGGCGCAACCGACCCGGATCCGACGTCGACCACCGCCGACGACGGCGACGGCACCGCCGGCCCCACCACGCGAGACCCCACGGGCGACAGCGAGGGCATCGACGTCGGCCCCAACTTCGGCGTGCTCGGCTTCACCTTCTACCCCGAGGACGCCTCCGGCTCGCCGGCCCAGCTCGGCATGGCCGGCGCCTGGCGCACCGCCGAACTCACCACCGATGACTTCTTCGCCGTGCGCGCGCTCGGCACGTTCTTCCCGCCCGCGCCCGCCGCCCCCGACACCCTCGAGCACACCGGCCCCGGCGTGTACGACTGGGGCCTCGCCGACACCTGGGTGACGCTCGGCAACGGCATGCGCCTCGGCGACTCGGTCGCGTGCCTGCAGGTCTACAAGGACAAGTTCCCGGTCTACCTCAGCGAGGCCGCCGACAACCTCGACCCCGCCTGCGCCCCCGACCCCGCGCGCTGGCAGCCCGCGACCAGCTACGACCTCACCGTCTACGGCGGCGACGACTTCCCCGACCGCACGTTCGCCGCGGCCGTGCGCACCCCGACCGCGCTGACCGTCAGCGCCCCCGACGTCTCCGCCTTCAACTTCCCGGTCGACCACACCATGGACCTCACCGTCACCTGGACGGCCGACGGCGAGGACGGCGACCGCGTCGTCATCCGCATGTGGGACCAGTTCGGCGAGATGTTCACCGCCAACGCCGCCGACGACGGCAGCTACACCGTCGCCGCCGCCGACCTCGCCGAGCTCTCGCTCGGCGCCGCGACCATGACCCTCACCCGCGAGACGATCACCGACATCGGCGTCGACGCCGGCACCCTCCGCGTGGCCGCCCGCCACGAGGTCTGGGCCTACCCCGACCTCTTCTAGCCCCTAAACAATCTCCCGAGCCCATCCCCCCGAGCAAAGCGAGACGACCGCCATGCAGCGCAGAACATTCTTCAAGACCGCCGGCCTCGCCGCCGCCGCAGGCGCCGGCGCCGGCGCCTTCGGCATCCTCCGCCAGCCCCGCGCCCACGCCGGCTGGGGCGAGTGGCCCGCGGACAAGGCCGGCTCGATGATCCCCGTCGAGCGCCAGGCCAAGCGGGTGCTCGAGCTCTACCTCTACGGCGGCATGAACGCGTTCGACACCTTCTACACCGTGCCCTCGTGGGGCATGGGCCAGGAGCGCTTCCTCAACGCCTACTACCCGCAGACGGTGGCCCGCTTCGGCGACTGCGGCTTCGCCGGCGAGCTGACCGAGCCGTTCGGCGAGGACAGCAACGGCGAGATGATCCACCTCGGCCCCTGGGTCTCCCCGCTGCGCGCCCGCCCCGACATCACCGCGCGCATGCGCGTGCTCGTGCAGCGCCACGACCTGCTCCCGCACGAGGGCGCCAACCCCTACGCGCTGACCGGCAGCCGCCTCGGCTCGCCGCGCCTCGCCGGCGTCGGCGCGGCCATCCAGCGCCACTTCCTCGACCGCGAGGGCGGCCTGCGCGCGTCCCCCTACGCCTACGTGCTCTACCCCGGCGTCGACTTCCCCACCGACAACGTGCGCGCCGCCTCGTCGGTCGGCTTCCACCCCGGCTCGGCCCGCCCGCTCAGCGTCACCGTCGACCCCAACTCGAGCCTCTCGCAGCTGCTCGCCCGCCCCGGCGTCGCCAACAACCGCGAGCAGTTCGACAAGGCCGTCGACTACTACCTGCGCACCTACCAGAACCGCTTCCGTCCCGGCGCCAAGGGCCAGCCGACCCGCTCGGCCGAGCGCCGCAACTACGAGTTCGCCCACTTCGCCCGCCAAGGCGCCGACCAGCTGCAGTCGGTGCTCTCGTCCGACCTGTTCGAGCCGACCAACGGCCCCGAGTGCGGCGAGCAGGGCGACATCGACAAGTCGCGCATGCAGGCCCGCATGGCCGCCAGCCTGCTGACCCGCGCCAGCGACGACGCCCGCTACGTGCAGTGGATCGACGGCGGCCTGATCCCCAACGGCTCCGGCGGCCACGACACCCACGACAACCACGTCAACGACGCCTCGCGCAACGTCTCGCACACGATGCAGTGCCTCGCCGACATCATCAACAAGCCCGGCGAGGGCGACCCGGCCAAGGTCGACCTCGACGACACGATGATCGTCATCAACACCGAGTTCGGGCGCACGCCGCACCGCCAGGGCGACAACGGCCTCAACCACTGGCCGCAGGGCATGGTCAACGTGCTGATCGGCGGCCCCATCAGCGCGGCCGAGAAGGGCGTCTACGGCGCCATCGCCGAGGACGACGGCTTCGCCACCACCTGGGTCACCCCGGCCGAGAACCGCATGCTCATCATGATGGCCCTCGGGATCTTCCCGTTTAGCAACCAGACCTTCGCCGGCGGCGACGTGGTCGGCGCCCCGACCGAGTTCGACGCCGCCACCCGCCTGCGCGACATCTACATGGGCATGAAGCTCTGACACGGAGGGACCACCACCATGCGCACCATCACCAACACCCTCCTGTCGCTCTCCCTCCTCGCCCCGCTCGCCGCCTGTAACAACGACGACGGCTCGAGCGAAGACACCAACGACACCAAGAAGACCGACTCCGGCGACGACGACCCCACCGGCGGCGGCGAGACCAACGAGCCCGACCCCACCGACACGACGCCCACCGGCGGCCCCGACGACTCCGGCGGGCCCGTGACGTCAGGCGGCTCGGCGGCCGACAGCGGCGAGCCCGTCGACCCCCAGCCGCCCGCCGAGGAGACCTGCGACGCCGGCGACGAGGCGTGGGTCAAGCGCGTGATCCCGCTGCTCCAGGGCCGCCGCCCCGAGGGCATGCGCGAGGTCCGGCTGCTCGTCAGCATGATCGAGCAGCTCGACGCCGCCGGCAAGGACGGCCGCGCC
This sequence comes from Myxococcales bacterium, assembly GCA_016793465.1. The sequence continues at coordinate 222,027 of JAEUJW010000038.1, read as the reverse complement.
GTCGTCGCCGACGGCCTGACCTCCGACGCGCTCTACCGCCGGCGCTGGAAGACGTTCCTGTGGGAGCAGCTGCGGATCAACCGCATCGAGATCAAGTCGAACTTCAACTGCTACTCGGTCACCACCCCGGCCGCCGCCAACGGCGACCTCGCCGCCTTCATCCGCGACAACGACGCCCTCGGCGCCGACTTCGGGCCCTCGTTCACCCTCGGCGACGTCATGGAGAGCGCGCTCCACCTCGACGACATGTCCCCGCTCTACCGCGCCGACATGTTCGCCCGCATGGCCTCGCCGCTCAACGGCGCCAACATCTCGCAGGAGGAGTTCGAGGTCAACGCCCGCTCCAACTTCGGCGAGATCTTCGAGTCCGCCTACCTCGGCCGCCGCTCCGGCTGCCTCGAGTGCCACAACAGCGAGGAGTCCGTCACCTACAACCCGAACCCCGCGTTCAACCGCTTCTGGGCCCTGCCCGGCAACTTCGAGCGCGCCCTCTACGGCGACCCCAAGGGCCGCGACGAGGCCGAGGTCTACGCCGCCTTCCGCTGGACCAACTTCGTCACCGAGTTCGGCGACCACCCGTGGGGCATGGACAGCGACTGCGGCACCTTCAGCAGCAGCCACGACGGCGACATCCTCGGCAACCCCGGCTACCTCGGCGGCGAGCTGCCGCAGAACCAGCAGCTGTTCGACATCGACCCGCTGTTCAAGACCGGCTTCGAGGCGCTCGCAGCCGACGGCCTCAGCCTCGACGGCGAGATGAACGTCGCCCCCGACCAGGCGCTCGCCTACCTCACCGCCGTCAACCTCGCCAACAACGTGTGGACCGAGATGATGGGCTACCCCCTGACCCTCGCCCACGGCTTCCCGCGCAACGAGAAGCAGCGCGAGATCTTGCAGTCGCTGACCGACGCCTACGTCTCGAGCGACTTCTCGCTGCGCACGCTCGTCACCGAGGTCGCGCTCCACCCGTACTTCAACGCCGACGCCCCCGACGCCTGCGAGACCTCGAACCCGTACTTCATGCAGCCCGTGTTCGACCCGTTCTCGATCACCAGCAGCGACCCGAGCAAGCTCGGCAACGGCGTCGGCGACCGCGTGCAGCGCTACAGCTCGTGGGTCCTGATCGAGTCGGCGATGCGCGCGATGTGGTGGGCCCTGCCGGTCCAGCAGATCCCCCAGAACAAGAACAACTACCCGAACCTGTCGTTCCTCCGCGACCAGGGCGTCTTCATTAAAGACGCGCAGAACGGCTTCAACGGGGTCGACTTCAACGGCATGCTGTCATGGGAGTCGGAGCTGGCCCAGGGCTACGACCCCGACCTCCAGGGCGAGTGCACCGGCCCGCTCGGCCAGCCGTGCGCGATGTACGAGTGGATCGAGCTCATGCTCACCGAGGCCGCCGGCACCGGCGGCGTGACGGTGCGCGACCTGGCCGCGGCGATCAAGGACCGCCTGATCACCGAGCCGACCATCGAGGAGGCCGAGCTGCCGGTCATTCAGGCTGTGATCGGCCTCGACCCCGCCGCCGACATGCTCTCGGTCGACGGCGCGGCCCTCGAGGCGGGCACCCGCCGCTACGCCGGCCTCATCATGAACACCCCGCAGTTCATGCTGTCCGGCGTGCCGAGCCCCGACCAGGACCCGTCGACGATCCCGGCCTTCGCCGCCCCCGGCACCGACACCGAGTCGATCTGCAACTACCTCGGCCCGACCATCCTCGGCGACGACTACAAGTGGTCGTGCAGCCCCGACGGCATCAGCATCACCCGCTGATCCGCTCTGATAATTTTTGACACGGCCCGCGGCGCTCGCCCGCGGGCCGCGCCAGTTCGTCAGCAATGACATCGCCGAGCCGCACCTCGGCGGTCGACCCTGAGCCCGCGCCCACTCCTCGATCGATCCCAGTGCCTAAATTTCGTTCTCAGGGCGCGCCGCGTCCGCTCGGCACCACCGAGCCGCGCTGCTTCAGCTCGTCGCGCCGCTGCGCGGCCAGCTTGCGCTCCGGCTCCGCCGGCTCCGGGCACGCGAGGTAGGCCTCCCACAGCCGCGTCGCGCTGCCCGGGTGCTGCGCCGCCTGCTGCTGCAGCGCCTGGAGATAGATACGCTCGGGCAGCGGCAGCAGCGTCTCGACCGACGTGCGCTCGTCGCTGCCGCTGAAGCTCTGCGCCTTCAGGGCCGCCAGCTCGCGCTGCGCCGCCTCCGGCGCGCCCGCCCGGTCGTACACCAGCGCGAGGATCAGCACCGACGCCTGACGATCCGCCGAGGTCGCGAACTCCCGCGAGCGATGGGCCAGCCGCAGCGCCTCCGGCAGGTCGCCGGCCAGCAGCGCCGCGATCGCCAGGGCGCGGTCGGTGCGCCACGTCTCGACCTCGCCGCGCCGCTCCGCCGCGAGCAGGGCCGACCGCGCCGTCGCCCAGTCCCCCAGCCCCAGCGCCGCGTACGCCACGAAGTAGTTGGTCAGCGTCGGCGGCGGCTCGCCGCGCCGCTCCGCCTCCGTCAGCGCCCGCCGCAGCCACGTCAGCGCCTGCATCCGCGTCTTGCGGTGCGCCTCGGCCAGCGCCGGCAACGCGTCCTGCAGGTCGACCAGCGGCGGAAAGCCCGGAATCTTCAACAATTCGAGCAGCGCCGCCATCACCAGCACCGCCGGCGTGTTCGGACACTCGCGCGCGCGCGCCGGCCACGGCGTGTCGCCGCGGGCCTCCTCCGAGCGCACGTTCGACGTGCCGAGGAACCGCTCCGCCTGCCGCTCGTAGTCGCGGCAGCTCGTCCACGGTCGACCTCCGGCCTCGGCCCACGGCGTCGTCTCTGCGACCGGCGGGGCCGCGAGCGCGAGGGCCAGGGGGAGCGCCAGCAAAACTCGCCGATGCTAGCCCTGAAATAAGCGCTCGGGCAAACCTGAAGGCGGAGACGCCGCGAGCCGGGTAGCTCGAGGCCGTCTTGTAAGGCCACGGCGACCTCATGGACGAGTGCAGCGAGGTCGCGGCGGTCGTGCGAAGGGCGCTGAGAGAAAGATTGGTATCGAGCCTCACAGCTCATCGGCGTGCAGCCTGCCCGGCCCCCCGCTGCGACGACCCCGGCACGCCCGCCCCGAACAGGCAAAAATTTGGCCCGCGCCGCCCCGCGTGGAACCCTCGCCGCGTGCACCCGCCGAACCGCCGCCGCCAGCAGCACCCGGTCAACCGTCGCCGCCCGCGGCCCTCGCAGACCCGCACCGCCGCCCGTCGCCACGGCCAGCGCCTCGAGGTCCAGCTGCGCCGCCTCGGCTCCGGCCTCGCCAGCCTCGGCTCGTGGCTCTGCGCGCTTCCGCGCACCATCCACGACACCCTCGCCGCTCGCTCCGCGCCCGACCAGCCCGCTCCGGCCAGCCCGCCGACCTGGGACCGGCCCTCGGCCGACTTCACCGCCGAGTTCACCGAGACCGACCCCCCGCGCGCCTGGGACCGCCCCTCGGCCGACCTCACCGACCCGAAACCACGCGTCTGGGACCGCCACCGCTTCGGCGACCCCACGCCGGGCACCACGGCCGCGTCCGGCGACCAGACCGCGGCCGACCCGAGCGTGCCCGGCGACGTAAACACCTGGGAGCACCGCCGCAGCCCGCGCCCGGCCGAATCCGGCAGCCGCCCCGCCGACCGCACGATCATCCGCCGCATCCCCCCCGTCGCCCCGACAGCCAGCCAGCCCCCCCAGCCCGAACCGCTGCCCGCGGCCCAGCCGACCACCCGCACCGCCGTCGGCAACCCGGCGGCCGCGATCGGCCGCCGGCTGATCCCCCAGGCCACCGCCCTCGGCCGGCAGATCGCCCCGCGCGCCGCCCAGTTCGGCCGCCAGCTCGGCCCCCTCGCCCGCCGCGGCGCGACCATGACCGGCCGCGGCATGCGGGCCGCCGGCCGCCGCATCGCCGAACTGCGCCCCCTGCTGCGCCTGCTCCGCCGCTTCCTCGCCGCCGTCGGCGAGGGGACCATGCACCTCGGAGCCCTGCTCGCCCGCGTGTGGACCGCCCTGCGCCACGGCCTGGTCGCCGGCGTCGTGCGCCGCCAGGCCGTCCTGTTCGGCCTGCTCACCCGCGCGATGTGGTGGTCCGCCCTGGTCTTGCTCCTGCTCGGCGGCCAGGCCCTGCTCGAGATCCACGGCCGCGCTCCCCTCGACCAGCGGGCCCTCCCCGCCTTCGCCCTCGGCCTCGGCCTGTGCGCCCTGCTGGTGACGATCGCCGCCCAGGCCCGCCTGCGCTGGGCCGCCCTCGTCCTCGGCTTCAGCCACGGCGGCCTGCTCGCGCTCGTCTGGGTGGTGGCCGCGGCGATCCACTGAGCCCCGCGTCTCCGGCGCGGAGCACGGTGTACTCTGTCGACGATGCGCCCCGTGCTCGTCCTGCTCGCCGGCACCCTCGCCTGCACGCCCGGCGGCGACGAGGGCGGCGACGACAACGGCGACGAGAAGGGCGAGGACACCGGCGCTACCACCGACGCGGAGATCCCCGAGCCCGCGTTCTTGAACCCTGCGATCGGCGAGTTCAGCGTGCTCACCGACCAGACCGTGCCCGAGCCGTTCGTGGTCCAGCGGGTCATCCCCGGCCTCACCCAGGTGCTGCTCGACGGCAGCCCGCTCGGCACCCTCAGCGCCGCCAACCCGCTCGGCGCCCTCGGCGAGGACAGCCTCGAGCTCACCCTCCGCGGGGCCCTCGTCGCCGGCACCCACTCGCTCCAGCTCGTCAACCCCAGCCCCGAGGGCCCGCGCAACTCGGTCACCCTCACCATGGTCGTCGCGCCCCCGAAGCCCGACACCCGCCCGAGCTTCTCCCACGCCCTCGAGCCCACCGACCTCGCCGACATCGCCGCGCTCCTGCCCGTCGGCGCCGGCGACGGCCGCCTCCTCGGGCTCGTCGGCCCCGGCGACCCCGACCCCGCGCTGCGCCTCCTCCGCCCCGACGACGGCGGCGGCTGGACCGCCGACAAGCCCATCCTCGTGCCCCTCGACGGACATGTCCAGGGAGACATGTCCTTCGGGCCAGCCGTCGCCGCGGTCGCCTACCCCGAGCCCGACGGCAGCCCCGCCCGGCGCATGCGCGTGGCCTGGCGCGTGGGCCAGCCCGGCCACACCGTCACCGCCCGCGACATCGCCCTCAACCCCACGCCCATCGTGCTCGACGCCTTCCCGGTGTTCACCCTCGCCGACGCGCTCGCCGGCGAACCCGTCGAGTACGCCGCCCTGGAGCGCCCCTTCCTCGTCGGCCGCACCCTGCTCGTCGAGACCGTCGCCGCCCTCGACAGCGAGGTCCCCCACCCCGGCGACCGCCGCGTCTACACCAGCTTCTGGCGCGACGACGTGCGCCGCTGGTCCCCACCCCAGCGCATCGGCATGCCCGCGCCCACCGACCTCGACGCCCTCGGCCCCGCCCCCGTCGTCGCCGACATCGCCGCCTCGGTCGACGCGACCCTGTCCGTGCGCCTCGGCGGCGTCTACCCCGGCCTGCTCGAGGCCCGCGACGACGGCACCGTCGCCCTCACCACCCCCGACCTCAACGCCCCCCTGGCCGTGTCCGGCGCGCTGTCCCTCGCCGCCATCGCCAGCAGCTTCGGCAGCCGCAGCGTCGTCGCGCTCGACCGCGTCGGCCGCCTCGGCGTCACCTACCTCGACACCAGCGGGAGCAACCCCGCGCGCGACGTCTCGCCCGACATCGACGAGCTCCCCGACGCCGCCCCCACCGGCCCGCTCGCCCCGGGCGTGGTCCGCGGCTTCACCGTGTTCCTCGTGCCCTACGGCGACCAGGCCCCGGTCCACCTCGTGCTCGGCGACGGCAGCGCGCTCGCCGTCCAGCCGCTCGCGGACCCCGAGCCCCTGCACTGCGACGCCGTCGCGCTCGCCCCCACCCTCGCCGGCAACGACCCCCAGGACCCGGCCCTCGCGCTCGCCTGCCTCTCGCACGGCGCCCTCGAGCTCGGCCGCCTGATCGCCACGCCCGCCCCTGAGTGACGCGTGCGCGTCCGCGAGCCGCTGGCGCCGCTCCGGCGCCCGTGATACTGCCGGCGCGTGTCGCTCCTAAAGCGCGTCGCCCTCGGGTTCACCCTCCTGCTCCTGGTCCTCGTCGGCGTCATCGCGTGGAAGCTGCGCTCGCGGGCCGAGGCCATCCCCGACCAGCTGCCCGAGATCAACGCCGCCGAGGCCGACCCCGCCGCCATGGTGATCCCCGGCGGCACCAGCGGCCTGCCCGACCTCAAGATCGCCGACCTCCGCGGCAAGACCGCCTACATCGTCGTCGAGGACCGCGAGAGCATCCAGTCGCGCGAGAGCACCAGCCTGCAGCGCGCGCTCAACCGCTGGGTCTACCCGCCCGACGTCGTCGGCTACCAGATCGGCGACGTCGACGGCTTCGCCCTGCTCGCCTCCAAGATCGAGGAGTTCGTTGTCCTCATGCGCTCCGAGATGCGCATCCCGCTCTACATGGACTACCAGGGCGCGTTCATGAAGACCTTCAAGCTGCCGCGCGGCCACGTCGGCATCGTCGTGCTCGGCCCCGACGGCGACGTGCTCATCCGCCGCAGCGGCAAGGCCGACGACGCCTTCCTCGAGCAGCTGCGCACCACCCTGAAGGCCAGCGAGCCCGCCCCGCCCCCCGCTCCACAATTCAAACTCGGCGACGTCGACAACGCCGCCTGCGCCGGCAAGGCCTGCATGTTCGTGTTCCTCCACGAGCCCGTGAAGCGCAGCGACATCCCCGGCATCAAGGGCGGCTTCGACGGCGACGTCACCGCGAGCGGCATGCAGGGCCGCAAGCCCGCCGTGCGCCTCGCCGGCCTCGCCGCCGCCGCCGACGAGAAGCTCGACGACAGCAAGACCCTCGCCGTGCTCGTCGGCGCCACCGAGGGCCTCGACCTGAAGAAGTGGAAGCAGCTGCTCGAGGCCCCCGAGGCCCGCGCGCTGTTCGAGATCCCCGCCGACCAGTCCGCCGTGGTCGTGATCGACAAGGAGGGCCGCGTCGCCGTCCGCGAGCTCGGCGCCCCGCAGTTCTACAAGTTCGGCCGCATCTCCGACATCATCGGCGTCGACCTCGGCGACCACACCGAGCCCTGAGCCGCTACGTCAGCGCCGCCAGCCCCTCGACGTCGGTCAGCACCACGGCCCGCCCGAGCAGCTCGATCAGGTCCTTGCGCTTGAACGCCGCCAGCGTCAGCGAGATCGTCTCGCGCGTCGAGCCGATCAGGTTGGCCATCTCCTGGTGCGTGATCTTCTGATCGATCAAGAGCCCGTCCTCGGTCTCCTTGCCGTACTCCTCGCCGAGCTCGATCAGCAGCGCCGCCAGCTTCTGGTGCACGTCGCGGAACACCAGCTGCTCGATCTTCGTCTCCATCGCCCGCCGCCGCTGCCCGATCACCTTCAAGAAGCGAAACCCGATCTTCGGGTCGGCCAGCAGCAGCGACTGGATCGACGTCCGCGGCAGCAGCGTGATGATCGAGTTCTTCATGGCCTCCGCCATCTCCTCGCGCGGGGCCCCGTCGAGCACGCACAGCTCGCCGAAGAACGAGCCCGCGGTCACGTACGTCAGCGTCAGCTCCTTGCCGTCGCGCGAGACCTTGCTGCACTTGATCCGCCCGCCCTGGATGAAGAACACGTGGTCGCCGGGGTCCCCGGGCAGGTAGACCACCTGGCGCCGCTGCAGCTCGCGCACCTCGACCTCCGGCACGAGCTCGCGGAAGCGGTCGCCGGACAGCCCCTCGAGCAGCGGGATCTTGCGCAGATACCAGAGCGCGCGTTTCTCATCCTTGAGCGTCTGCGACGGTGCGGCGACCATACGTGGTCGATACCGTACGCAAGCCCACGAAATCACGCAATCCCGTGATCTGCGTGACCACGCGTCATGGAAGCGTAATTCAGGCCACCAAACAGCGTTCCGCGCGCCGACCCGCGGCAAACGCGGCGCTGCGCCGGGTATAACGGCGCCCCGCTGCCGCCCGGTGCGCCGCTGGTACGCTCGACCTCCCCGCATGTCCTCCGAGACCGGCCTCCCGTCCCCGATCCGCAAGCTGCTCCACGACGCCGAGCTCGTGCTCGAGGCCCCGCACACCCGGCGGATCTTCACCAACCGCGACCTCCCGTTCGACCGCGTCACCGTGATCGGCTTCGACATGGACTACACGCTCGCGCTCTACCGCCAGGACGAGCTCGAGAAGCTGTCGATCCGCTGCACGCTCGACAAGCTGATCGCCCGCGGCTACCCCGAGGCGCTGCGCGACATCAAGTCCGACCCCGCGTTCGCGATCCGCGGCCTCGTGGTCGACAAGAAGTTCGGCAACATCATCAAGATGGACCGCCACGGCTACGTCGGCCGGGCCTACCACGGCAAGCACCTCATGCCGAAGCCCGAGCGCAAGGCCCTCTACCGGGCCCAGCGCCTCGGCACCGAGCGCGAGCGCTTCGCCCCCGTCGACACCCTGTTCGCCCTGCCCGAGGTCACGCTCTACGCCGAGGTCGTCGACTGCATCGACCACCAGCCCGAGCTGTGGGGACCCGCCCGCCCGCCGAGCTACACCCAGGCCTGGACCGACGTGCGCGAGTGCATCGACAAGGCCCACCAGGACGGCTCGCTGAAGGACCTGATCCAGGCCGACCTCGGCCGCTACTTCCACGTCGACCCCGAGCTCGGGTCGACGCTGCACAAGTTCCGCAGCGCCGGCAAGAAGCTGTTCCTCCTGACCAACAGCCTCTACCCCTACACCGACCCGGTGATGCGCCACGTGCTCGGCGGGCAGCTCCCGGCCTACGCGTCGTGGCGCGACTACTTCGACTGGATCATCGTGGGCGCGCGCAAGCCCGAGTTCTTCATCGGCAACCAGCCGTTCCAGGAGCTCGACCTCGCCGACCGCCCGGTCGGCAAGCCGGCCTCGGAGCCCAAGCGCGGCAGGATCTACCTCGGCGGCAACCAGCAGGGCCTGCAGGCCGCCCTCGGCGTGCACGCCGACGAGGTGCTCTACGTCGGCGACCACATCTACGGCGACATCGTCAAGAGCAAGAAGAGCTCCGGCTGGCGCACCGCCCTCATCATCGAGGACCTCGAGCACGAGCTCGCGGTCCGCCGCGACCGCCACATCACGCTCAAGGAGATCGAGCACCTCACCGGCCTGCGCATCGCCCTCGCCGACGACGTCGCGTCCCAGCGCTACCTCTCGCGCCTGCTCGCCCGCCTCGGCCCCGAAGACCTGATCAAGCAGGGCGTCGCGCCGGCCGAGGCCGAGCATATGCTGGCCGACACCCGCACCGGCGTGCGCAGGCGCTTCGACCGTCTGCGCAAGTACGAGGAGGAGGTCGCCGACACGCTCGAGCGACGCATCGCCGACGTCGACGAGGCCTTCAACCCCTACTGGGGCTCGGTGTTCGCCGCCCGCCGCGACACCTCCCGCTTCGGCGCCCAGGTCGAGAGCTACGCCTGCATCTACACCAGCCGCGTCACCAACTTCCGCTACGCCTCGCCCGTGAAGTACTTCCACAGCCCGCACGGCTCGATGCCCCACTGGCACGCCGGCTCGAAGTGAGCGACCCTCGCGGGCGATGAAGTCCCACCGCGAAGAGCTGGCCTTCGAGACCGAGACGCGCCGCGCCTACATCAACATCACCGACCGGGTCGCCGCCGCCGTGAAGAACAGCGGCGTGCGCGAGGGCCTGTGCCTGGTCAACGCCATGCACATCACCGCCAGCGTCTACATCAACGACGACGAGCCCGGCCTCCTGCAGGACTACGACGACTTCCTCGAGCGCCTCGCCCCCCACGCCCCGACGTCCCGCTACCGCCACAACCGCACCGGCGAGGACAACGGCGACGCCCACATCAAGCGCCAGCTGATGGGCCGCGAGGTCGTGGTCGCCATCACCAACGGCGCCCTCGACTTCGGCCCGTGGGAGCAGATCTTCTACGCCGAGTTCGACGGCCGCCGCCGCAAGCGAGCCCTGATAAAGATCATCGGCGAGTGACCCTCAACCTCCCCACACGCATGCCCTCTTCCCGTCCGTCCTCGTCGCCCCTGCGCTCCTGCATGTCTGACTCGCCCCGTGTCCCCAGGGCCAGCCGGTCTCGTTGTATCCTCTCCGCCCGATGCCCGAGCAAAACCCGCTGCTGTCCGACCGCGACGTCCACTTCCAGCTGCACGAGCTCGCCGACGTCGCCGCGCTGACGCAGCTCCCGGCCTTCGCCGATCACGGGCGCGAGACCTTCGACCTCTACGTGCACAGCGCCCGCAGCCTCGCGCGCGGCGCCCTGTTCCCGGCCTACCGCCCGATGGACGAGGCCCCGCCGAAGTTCAGCGGCGGCCGCATCAGCGTGCACCCGGCCATGCGCGCGCTGTGGCCGCGCATGTGCGAGCTCGGCGTGCTGAACGCCTCGCGCCCCTACGCCGTCGGCGGCCAGCAGCTCCCGCGCAGCGTGGCGATCGTCGCCGAGGCCTACCTCATGGCCGCCAACCTCGCGGTCTACGGCTACGCCGGCCTGACCGCCGGCGCCGCCCACCTCATCGAGGCCTTCGGCGACGAATTCTTGAAAGATAATTTCATGCGCCGCATGTACAGCGGCGAGTGGACCGGCACCATGGCGCTCAGCGAGCCGCAGGCCGGCTCGAGCCTCGCCGACATCACCACCCGCGCGACCCCGCAGCAGGGCGGCACCTACCGCCTCGCCGGCCACAAGATCTTCATCTCCGGCGGCGACCACGACATCACTGCCAACCTCGTCCACCTCGCGCTCGCCCGCATCGACGGCGCGCCCGCCGGCACCAGGGGCATCTCGCTGTTCGCCGTGCCGCGCCTGCGCCCCGCGGGCGACGACCTCGTCGACAACGACGTGCACACCGCCGGCATGATCCACAAGATCGGCTGGAAGGGCCTCCCGAGCCTCGCCATCAACTTCGGCGAGCGCGGCGACTGCCACGGCTGGCTGGTCGGCCAGCCCCACCAGGGCCTCGCGCACATGTTCCAGATGATGAACGAGGCCCGCATCATGGTCGGCGTCAACGGCATCGCCACCGCCTCGGTCGGCTATCACGAGTCGCTGCGCTACGCCCGCGAGCGTCGTCAGGGCCGCCTGCCCGGCGCCCGCGACCCGCACGCCCAGCAGGTCGCGATCGTCGACCACCCCGACGTCCGCCGCATGCTGCTGCGCCAGAAGGCCATCGTCGAGGGCGGCCTCGCCTTGCTGGTCCAGGCCGCCGGCTACGCCGACCGCGCCGAGCACCACCCGGACCCCGACGAGCGCCGCCGCAACCAGCGCCTGCTCGACCTGCTCACCCCCGTCGCCAAGAGCTTCCCGGCCGAGCGCGGCTTCGAGGCCAACACCCTCGCCCTGCAGATCCACGGCGGCTACGGCTACTCGAGCGAGTACCTGCCCGAGGCCTGGCTGCGCGACCAGAAGCTCAACAGCATCCACGAGGGCACCACCGGCATCCACGGCCTCGACCTGCTCGGCCGGCGCGCGCTCGCCGAGGGCGCCCTCCCGGCCCTCGCCGCCGAGTTCGCCGCCACCGCCGCGGCCGCGCGCGCGGCCGGCCTGCCCGACGAGTGGCTCACCCGCTTCGACGCCGCCGTCCGCACCGCCGGCGGCCTCACCATGACCCTCGCCGGTCACGGCCAGCGCGGCGACCTCGACCTCATGCTGCGCCACAGCGCCGACTTCCTCGACCTGTTCTCGACCCTCGTGATCGCCTGGCAGTGGCTGCGCCAGGCCGCCGTGGCCGCCCGCGCGCTCCCGGGCGCCGCCGCCTCCGACCGCGGCTTCTACGAGGGCAAGCTGTGCGCCGCGCAGTACTGGCTGGCCAGCGAGCTCCCGCGCGTCGACCTGCTCGCCGACCTGTGCCGCCGCGGCGAGGACTCCTACGCGCGCATGCAGCCGAGCTGGTTCTGATCCCCGCCCGGAGGCGCGGCCGGCGGACCGCTGATCGATCCGCCGGGAGCCCGACACTTGCTGGCGAGAGAGCTCGTCATGCCCGTCGCCCCCATCCTCGCCACCCGCGACCCCGCGCCCCCGCGCCCCCGCCTCGACGCCGTGCTCGCCCTGCGCTACCGCCACGACCACGGCGTGCGCGTGCGCTGCGACCCGCCGTTCGCGCTCGTCGACGACCGCCTCGACATCCCCCACGCGACCTGGAGGGACTGGCAGCGCGTCCGCCTGCACGTCGTGCCCGACGGCGACGCGCCGCGCACCAGGCTCCTGCTCGCCGACCTCCAGGGCCACCCGCTCACCGGCCGCCGCTTCGGCTCGATCACCGGCGACGACACCCTCGACGTCGACCTGCTGCCCGCGCGCACCGGCATGGCCGTCTCGCTCGTGCTCGCCGGCCCCGGCAACGTCGCCATCATCAAGATCGTCCTCCGCGTGCCCGACGACATCACCGAGCTGTTCTCCCTCGCGGACAGGAGCATCAAGCTCCCGCCCCCGCGCGTCCGCGAGGTCGCGCGCAGCTGGCCGCTCCCGCCGCGTCCACGCCGCCCCGCCGTCCGCTCCGCCGCCTGACGCGGTCCGCGAGCCGACCTCGCGCGCGCGCTCGCCCTCCGCGAGCCTCCGCCGCCCCGCCTGACGCGGTCCTCGAGCTACCCTCGCGCTCGCATGCTCGCCCTCCACGAGCCTCCGCCGCGACAGGCCCGCAGCGCCCGCCCTGATCGCGACCCGGCCCTCCCGCACACGGTCGAGACCCCCGCCGATCGCGGCCCCGCCGCGAAGCGCCGCCTCCGCTGCGCCGCCTGCGACCACGCGATCACCGACCGCGACGCCGCGATCTCCGTGCAAGGCGGTCACGAGCACCACTTCGTCAACCCGCACGGCCACGCCTTCCACGTCGCCCTGTTCGATCGCGCCGAGGGCGTCGCCCGCGTCGGCGAGCCGGTCGCCTTCTACTCGTGGTTCCCCGGCCTCCCGTGGCAGCTCGTCGTCTGCAGCAACTGCCACGCCCACCTCGGCTGGGCCTGGGCCGACGCGTCCGGCGCGCACGCTTTCTACGGCCTCATCCTCCCGCGCCTGCGCGACGCCGACTGACGCCGCGATCACAGCGGCGCGCGCCCGCTGAGCAGGCGCTCGCCGATCTCCCGGGCCCACGTGTCCAGCGACCCCAGCATCGCCGCCTCCTGCGCCGCCGTAGACGGCGCGCGGCCCATGCTCGTCAGCAGCGCCAGCTTGGCCGCGCGCAGCCGGCTCGCCGCCAGCGGGATCGGCACCGCCAGCACCGCCGCCAGCTCGGCCGCCGACAGGTCCTCCCAGTAGACCGCCTCGAGCACCTCCTGCTGCGGCAGCGGCAGCGCGCGCAGGGTCGTCAGGATGTGCTGGCACGCGAGCGCCGGCTCCTGCCACGTCGGCGAGGCCGCGCCCATGGCCGCGATCCCGCGGCCCGCCGGCTCGACCAGGTTGAGCCCGTAGTAGCGGCGCAGCACCACCTGCTGCGCCGCGAACAGGTGCGACGCGAACGTCCGGTACTTGGCGAACCACGGGCTCGACGTCCCCATCACCTTCTTGACCGCCGTGACCAGCGCGTCGACGTCGCCGGCCCGCCGCACCTTGTTGACGAAGAACCGGCGGATCGCCCAGCCGTGTCGAGCCAGCAGCAGCATCACCGCCTGGCGCTCGCCGACCGGCAGCGGCCGCATCTGCAGCCCGTGGAAGTCGGTCACCTCGAGGATCTCGGTCGCGGCGTTCACGTCCTCGCTGTGGACCTCGGCCGCCGCCGCGATCAGTCCTCGCGTCGATTCCCCGCCGCGGGCCATGTAGGTCGCCTCCGCACCTCCGGCAAACGCCGTTCATTCGACAAATTGCGCCGGATCGCGTCGTCGGTGTGATCCTTCCGGCCGCTTGCGACACTCATGACCCGGCCGATGCCCGCGCGCCCCTACCCGCTCCCGTACGCCGTCACCCAGCCGGCGCCCGCGACCGGTGGCAACCCCTCGAGCGAGGGCGCGGCCACCGAGCCCTCGCTGCTGGTGCTCAGCGACGACGACCACGGCGAGCTCGTCGCCCGCATCCTCCGCTTCGCCGAGCACAAGCGCCGCCACCCCGAGGCCGCCCACGACGCGATCGTCGTCGGCAAGTACGCGATCGTCGACCTGCTCGACCAGGGCGCGATGGGGTTCGTGTGCACCGCCGTCGACCCCAACTTCGGCGTCGTCGCGTTGAAATTTCCCAAGTCGACGCCGAGCCCCGGCCAACGCGAGCGCGTCCTGCTCGAGGGCAAGCTGCTGGCGCGCGTGCACCACACCAACGTGCTGCGCGTGTACGAGGTCGGCGAGTGCGAGGACACCGTCTTCATCGCCACCGAGTACGTCGAGGGCGCCAGCATGCGCAGCTGGCAGGCCGCCCGCCCGTGGCCCGACGTCGTGCGCGCCTACCTCGACGCCGCCCGCGGCCTGGCGGCGATCCACGACTGCGGCGTCGTCCACCAGGACATCAAGCCCGACAACCTCCGCGTCGACACCCGCGGCGTCGTCCGCGTCCTCGACTTCGGCCTCGCCCACCTCGAGAGCCGCCTCCAGGGCGCCGACCTGCCCGACCACGACGCCTCGATCACGACCTTCTACCGCGGCGGCACCCCCGGCTACATGGCCCCGGAGCAGTACAACCCCGGCGTGCTCGCCGACGCCCGCGCCGATCAATACGCCTTCTGCGTCGCCCTGTGGGAGGCCCTGCACGGCGCCCTGCCGTACCCCGCCGCCAGCGTCGCCTCGACCGTCTCCGGCCCGCCCGCGCCGCGCGACCCGCCGCACGCGCCCGTGATCGTCGGCCCTCGCTGGCTGCGCAAGCTGCTGCTCCGCGGCCTCGCCCCGCGCAAGGAGGACCGCTTCCCCGACATGCACGCGCTCGTCGCCGCCTTCGAGCAGCGCATGAACCGGCGCTGGTGGCCCGTGCTCGCCGCCGCCGTCACCGCCGCCGCCGTCACCGCCGCGCTCGCCCTCCACCTCGCCGCCCCCGCGCTGCCGATGTGCGAGGACCACTCGCTCACCGCCTGGAACGCCGCCCGCGACCGCGCGCTCGCCGAGCTCGCCGCGGCCGCCCCCGACGCCAGCGCCGCGCCCGTGGTCGACAGCCTGCGCGCCGAGCTCACGGCTCACGCCGCCCGCTTCTCCGCCGCCCACGCCGCCGCCTGCCAGCAGGCCCACGCCGCCGCCTCGCCAGCCCTCGCCAGCGAGCGTCTGCCCTGCTTCGAACAGCGCCGCCGCGCGGTCGCCCGGGTCGTCACCGCCGTCGAACAATTCGCCGCCCGCCACGCCGACGACCCCCGCGCCCCCTGGGCCGAACAGCGCGCCCGCTGGCTCGCCCAGCTCGACTCACCGGCCGACTGCCTCGCCCCTCACCTCCCGACCGTCCCGCTCGCGACCTCCGCGGCGAAGCCCACGAACCCCGACGACCTCCTCACGACCCCCGACGCCGTCATGGACGCCGCCATCACCGCCTCCCTCGCCGACGACGCGCCCGCAGCGCGGCGCGACTTCCTCCGCCTCATCACCCTCGCCGCCGACGACAGCCCGGCCGCCGCCTGGCAGCGCGCCCGCGCCCGCCTCGGCCTGGTCGAGCTCGACCGCACCGCCGACCAGGCCGCCGACGAACTCCTGCTCGCGCTCGGCGACGCCGAGGCCAGCGGCGACGCCCTGCTCGCCGCCGACATCCTCGGCCTCCTCGTGTTCGTCCAGGGCGACCGGCCCGCGCCGGCCCGCGCCCTCGACCACGTGCCCGCCGCGCTCGGCAAGCTCGCCGCCCTCGGCCTCGCGCACGGCCGCCGCGCCCGCGACGTCCACCTCAGCGCCGCCGCGGCCGCCGTCCAGGCCGGGCTGCTCGCCCGCGCCGACCACCACCTGGGGCAGGTCGCGGCCCTCCGCGGCGACGTCCAGGAGCCCCGCGAGCTGCTGATCCGCGCCCAGCTCGCCGCCCAGCGCGGCAACCTCCCCGCCGCCCTCGCCGCCGCCCGCGCCGCCCGCGATCTGCTGCTCCGCGACGACGGCCCCGGCACCCGCCCCGTCGCCGATGCCCTGCGCACCCTCGGCACCCTGCAAGCGAGCGCCGACGACCCCGACGCCGAGGCCACCCTGCTCGCGGCCCTGCGCATCTACGACGAGCGCCTCGGCCCGGGCAGCCCCGAGGCCCTCTCCGTCCACGTCGCCCTCGCCGGCCTGCACTACCTCCACGACCGCCTGCACCACGCCCGCGAGCACGCCGCCCCCGTCGCCCGCGCCCTCGGCGACCTGCCCCCGTCGTGGCGCGCGACCGCCGACCTCCTGCTCGGCCACCTCGCCCTGCAGGACCCCGCCGACCCCGCCGCCGCCGCCGACCACTACCGCCGCGCCCTCGCCCGCCTCGAGGCCGCCGACACCCCCGCGCCCCTCGCCGCCGACCGCTGGCTCGCCCGCCTCGGCCTCGCCCGCGCCGAGCAGCTCCGCGGCCACGTCGCCGCCGCCCGCGAGGCGCTCGCCCCGGTGCTCGCCGCCCTCGACGGCGACGCCGCCGCCTACCGCCCGTACGCCGAGGAGACCGCCGCCGAGCTCGCGCGCCTCGCCCGCGATCCCAGCTCGCGCCCGTGATCGCGGGACACGCCGACATTCGCCGCTTTCTCGGTGATCCGCAGGCCCACATCCCGACACTCACCTGCCCGCATGTCGACGACCAAGTTGCCGCCCCCGACCACCCCGATCAGCGCCCCTCCCCCGCCGAAGAAGTAGTCGGTCTCCGGACCGCACCCTGACGGCACGAATCGCCCCGGCGCTCCGCGGCCCCGACCACGCCGCGGAGCCCATCCGCCTCGGATCCGCCACCAAACCCCGTCCCCGCGGCGATTCGCGGACCCGGGCAGTTCCGCGAGCCCTCGCCGGTTGTTTGGCGATCGCTCGCGGATCCGCTTAAGCTTGCACCTCCGTGTCGCCGGCGGCCCAAAGCACCTCACCCCGGGGCGATCCGCCCGACGGCGCGCAGGGCGACGAGGCCGACCGGGCGATGGAGCAGCTGGTCCGCTTCGGCAACATCCTCGCGCGCCGCTGGCTGATCGTCTCGGCCACCGCCGTGGTCTCGATCTGCGCCGCGTTCGCCGCGATCTCGATGCTCCAGCCCAAGTGGCGCGCCAGCGCCAGCGTCGTGCTCCACCTCGCCGGCCCGCAGGTGCTCGACAAGGTCAAGGGCGTGACCGACGACAACGAGGGCCGGATCCTCGCCTACAAGGAGTACTACCAGACGCAGCGCGAGATCATCGGCAGCCGCATCGTCGCCGAGCGCGCCCTCGGCACCCTCGGCCTCGCCCAGGACCCCGTGTTCCTCGGCATCGACGGCATCGTGTCCGAGGCCGAGCGCCTGGCCAAGACCGAGGCCATCGACCCCATCGACCGCCTGCGCGAGCTCGTGTTCATCGAGGAGGTCCGCGGCTCGCGACTGCTGCGCATCTCCGCCGACTACCCCGACCCGCAGATCGCCGCCGACATCGCCAACGCGGTCGCCGACGCCTTCCTCGCCCACATCCAGCAGAGCCGCACGCGCACCGGCGAGGCCGCCGAGAAGAACATGGCGAGCGAGCGCGACAAGGCCCTCGTCGCCCTGCAGGCCGCCGAGAAGGCCCTCGCCGACTTCAAACAGGAGCACGGCATCTCCTCGATCTCCCTGGCCGACCGCCAGAACGTCATCACCGAAGCGATCATCGCCACCAACAAAAATTTGAAGGGCGCCGAGGCCGAACGCTTCGCCGCCCAGGCCGCCTACGACGAGGCCCACAAGCTGCACACCCAAGGCAGCCTCGCCAGCATCACCCTGCTCCCCCCGCTCGAGCGCGAGCTGTTCGACAACATGCGCACCGAGCAGCTCGAGGCCGAACGCGAGGTCGAGCAGCTCAGCGTCAAGTACGGCGAGAAGATGCCCGAGCTGCAAGCCGCCCGCCGCCGCCTCGCGCTGATCAACAAGCGCGTCGACCGCGAAGAGAAGGAGCTCCTCGCATCATTAAAGGCCCGCGCCGCGGCCTCCGCCTCGACCGTCCAGTCGCTCGCCGGCTCGCTCACCCACGAGAAGCAGCGCGCCCTCGAGCTCACCCAGTTGGAGCGCGAGTACCGGGCCCTCGAGCGCGAGGCGACCACCGCCGGCGAGACGTACGCGCTCGTGGCCCGCCGCGACACCGAGATCGAGATGACCAACCGCGTCGAGTCGGAGGACATCGAGATCCTCGACCGCGCCTACGCCCCGCGCGAGCCGGTGTTCCCGCCGAAGCTCCTGCTGCTCGCCGTCGCCGCCATGGGCGGCCTCGTGCTCGGCTCGCTGCTCGCCCTCGCCATCGACATCCGCGACCACCGCATCCGCGGCCTCCTCGACCTCGAGCGCGCGCTCGCCGGCTTCGGCCTGCCGGTGCTCGGCCAGCTGCCGCTGCTGCCCGCCGACGCCCGCATCGGCAGCGGCAACCTCCGCGCCCAGCGGCGCCACCGCGACCTCCACACCCTGCTCTACCCGCAGTCGCTGATGGCCGAGCGCATCCGGGCCATCCGCACCTCCCTCGGGTTCGTCCAGGGCAACACGCCGTGCCGCACGCTCGTCGTCACCTCGCCCAACTCCAACGAGGGCAAGAGCTCGACCGCCATCAACCTCGCGCTCAGCTTCTGCCAGGCCCAGAAGAAAGTCCTGCTCGTCGACGCCGACATGCGGCGCCCGCGGCTGCACCAGGTGTTCCCCGCGCCGATCGGCAAGGAGTCCGTCGGCCTCGCCCACGTGCTGTCCGGCCGCTGCTCGCTCGACGAAGCGGTGCTGACCCGCGGCGAGGACCTGCCCGACAACCTGCACATCCTGCTCTGCGGCGAGATCCCGCCGAACCCCGCCGAGCTCCTCGACTCGGCCCAGGCCCGCAAGCTGCTCGCCGAGCTCGCCGAGCGCTACGACGTCGCGATCCTCGACTCGCCCCCGGTCCTGCCCGTCACCGACCCGCTGATCCTCGCCCGCATGGCCCACGGCCTCGTCGTCGTCGCCCGCTGCCAGGCCACCACCCGCTCCGAGCTCCAGCGCTCGCTGTCGATCCTCCGCCGGGGCGATAACAACCTGCTCGGCGTCATCCTCAACGAGGTCGACGCCCGCCGGGAAGAAGCCGGCTACGGCGTCGGGTACTATGCCTACCACGCGCGCGATACCAGCCCGGAACAGGCCTGAAAGCCCCTCCTAGCCCTCCCTCCCGCCTCGGACCTGCCCCTCCTCCAGCAAGGGCCCGGCACCCCCGACGCGCGTTGCACCCCCCATGGCAGCGGACACGCCCCCCCGGTCAGCGCCGGCCGAACCACCGGCCCGCGAGCCACAGCCCGCGTCCGCCGACCCACCCGAGCAAGTCGCGACCCCATCCTCTGTCGCGACTTCTTCGACCGCGACGACCTCATCGACATCGTCGACCGCGAACGGCGTGGCCGCGACGTCCGCCGCGTCGTCCGACATCCCCCAGCCGATCCCCCCGCGCGGCAGCAGGCCCTCGGTCGTGGTCCACCGCCGCGGCTCGACGCACCTGCCCGCCGCCAAGTCGCTGCCGCTGACCCCCGACGACCCCGACGCCGCCGCCAGCTCGACCACCCGCGACCGCCCGGCCCAGACCCCGTGGGCCCGCATCCTCCTCGGCGTCGCCGTCTGCGGCCCCGCGCTGTGGCTCGGCGGCGTGCCGGCCGTGGTCGTGCCCGTGTTCCTCACCGTCGTCCTGCTGCTGTGGCTGCGCCTGTGCACGCGCACGCCCGATCGCCTGCGCGTGCCCTACGGCGCCGCGATCGGCGGCTTCGCGGCCCTGCTCACCTTCCTGCAGTGGGTCCCGCTGCCCGAGGCCCTGCGCGTCTGGCTCGCCCCCGACCTCGCCGACATGACGACGGCCGCGCTCGCGGGCAGCGGCGTGACGGCCTGGCCCGGCCTCTCACCTGTCCCAGGGGACAGCGCCCTCGAGGCCGCGCGCCTGCTCGGCCTGACCGCTCTGTTCATCGCCGCCGCCCAGCTGTCGTGGCGGGTCAGCGCCACCATCGTCGCCGGCCTCGGCAGCGCCGTCGCCCTGCTCGGCCTCATCCAGGCCGGCTTCGGCGTGCGCCAGATCTACGGCTTCTACCGCCCCGCCGACGTCGACCCCGCCGGCACCGTCCACCTGCTCACCAGCTTCGTCAACGCCAACCACCAGTCCGGCCTGTTCCTGCTCGGCATCTTCAGCGCCGCCGCGCTCGCCGTCTACCACCGCATGGCCGCCCAGCAGGCGACCGAGCCGACCCGCGCCAGCAAGTCGCGCGAGCGCAGCCTCGTCGCCCTCGCCGCCGTCGGCGTGCAGGGCGTCGCCCTCGTGCTCTCGCTGTCGCGCGGGGCCATGACCTCCCTCGTGTTCGTCACCCCCATCGCCCTCTGGCTGGCCTGGCGCTACCCCGACAAGGACCGCTCGCTGTGGTGGCGCCGCCTCGCCCTGCTCGCCGGCTTCGCCGCCGTCGGCGTGTTCGTCGCGCGCAACAGCGGGGCCTGGACCGAGCTCGCCACCCTCAGCCAGAGCGCCGACCCCGGCGTCGAGACCAAGTTCCGCGTCGCCCGCGAGGCCGTCGACCTCATCCCGCTCTCGCCGGTCGTCGGCATCGGCCGCGGCGCCTTCATCGACCTGTTCCCGGCGATCGACAGCCGCCCCGCCGGCGTCGTGCACACCCACCTCGAGTCGTCCCCCGTCGCCATGATCGTCGAGTGGGGCCCCGCCGGCGGCGCGCTCATCGGCCTCGGCCTGCTGTGGTGGTGGATCGCCGCCGTCTACAGCAGCGGCGGACGCCACGGTCGGCCCCGCCGCATCGCCCTGTGCGGCCCGCTCGCCCTCGCGATCCACAGCCTCGGCGACTTCAGCCTCGAGTTCCTCGGCGTCGCCGCGCCGCTGTGCGCGCTCGCCGGCTCGCTGTCCGAGCGCCAGCAGATCGTCCGCTGGACCCCGCGCGCCGCCGGCCTCGTCGGCCTGCTGCTCGTCGGCGCCACCGTGCTCGCCGCCTGGTCGTTCCCCCACACCTGGCAGCGCCGCCCGCGGGGCGACCTGTCCGAACGGACAGCCCAGAGCCGGCCCTCCGACCTGCGCATGCGCCCGCTCGACGGCGACCTCCACACCGCCCTCGCCTATCAGGCCGCCGAGGCCGCCGACTGGGAGTCGACCCGCGCCCGCGCCCTCGTCGCCGCTCGCCTCCACCCCGACGCCGCCGACCCGTGGTGGCTGCTCACCAACGCCGAGCACGCCCTCGGCCACGACGACGCCGGCGCCGCCGCCCTCGCGCGCATGCTCGCCGTCGTGCGCAAGCCGCTCCCGCAGCCCGTCGCCCGCGCCCTGCGCCAGCGCTACCCCAACGCCGAGGAGCTCGCGACCTACATGCCGACCGCGCTGGCCCCGTGGACGCTCGTCATGGAGTCCCTCATCCCCGCCGACCCCGCCTACGCGGCGATCCTCGCCGCCGCCCGCAACCAGGTCGACGGCTACGAGCCCGAGGTGCTGCGCCTGCAAGTCCGCATCGCCCTCGACATGCAGAACCCCACGCTGGCCCGCTACCACACCACGCTGCTGCGCCAGCTCGCGCCCAGCGACGTGACCAGCACCCTGCTCCACGTCCAGGCCCTGCGCGCCTTCGGCGTCCCGCGCGAGCGGGAGATCCAGTCCGTGCTCGAGGAGACCCTCCGCGAGGGCCGCATCACCGATCCAGCCGAGCTCGCCCTCCTCGAGGACGCCCTCGTCGAGTCGTTCCTCCGCGACGGCACCCGCGAGTCCCGCGCCCGCGCCCGCGAGCTGCTCCCGCGCCTGGCCGCCCGCCCCGGCGACCGCGCCGCCCTCCAGCGCCGCAACGCCTACAAGCAGCAGCTCGCCGAGTCCCCCTGACGCCAGCCGCTCGACCCCACCGAATGAGACAGGCCGCGAGGTGTCTCGCGGCCTGCCTCGTTCACGCCGTCAAAGGCCGCTCAGCCCTTGCGGTTGCCGGCGTACTTCTTGACCAGCTCGTCCTGGATGTTGCGCGGCACCGGCTCGTACTTGGCGAACTCCATGGTGTACTCGGCCTTGCCCTGCGAGCTCGACCGCAGCTCGGTCGAATAACCGAACATGGTGGCCAGCGGCACGTGGGCGTCGATGACCGACTGGCCCAGGCTGCTCGACGAGTCGATGATGTTGCCGCGGCGACGGACCAGGCCGCCCTGGATGGCGCCCTGGAACTCCTCCGGCGTCTCGACCGAGACCTTCATGATCGGCTCGAGCACGACCGGCCCCGCCTTCGGCATGGTCTCCTTGAAGGCCGCGCGCGCGGCGATCTGGAACGCCATGTCGCTCGAGTCGACCGCGTGGGCCGCACCGTCGTTGACCTCCATCTCGACGCCGACCACCGGGAAGCCGATCAGCACGCCGCGGTCCAGCGCCTGGCGGAACCCGTTGTCGCACGACGGGATGTACTCGCGCGGGATCTTGCCGCCGACCACGTTGTCGACGAACCGGTAGATCTTCTCCTCCGCGTCCTCCGGGATCGGGCGCATCACGCCCGCCAGCTTGGCGTACTGGCCCGAGCCGCCGGTCTGCTTCTTGTGGGTGTACGAGTAGTCGACCTCGCGGGTCACGGTCTCGCGGTACGCCACCTGCGGCTCGCCGACGGTCGTCTCGACCTGATACTCGCGCTTCATGCGCTCGATGTAGATGTCGAGGTGCAGCTCACCCATGCCCTGGATGATCGTCTCGCCCGACTCCTCGTCGCGGTGCACGCGGAAGGTCGGGTCCTCCTTGGAGAAGCGGTTGAGCGCCTTCGAGAAGTTCTGCAGCGAGTCCTTCTTGGTCGGGGTCACCGCGTAGCTGATGACCGGCGCCGGCACGAACATCGAGCGCATCGAGTAGACGGTGTCGCCGTTCTGGAAGGTGTCGCCCGACGCGCAGTCGATGCCGAACAGCGCCGCGATGTGACCCGCGCCGACCTCCTCGATGTCCTGCATCTCGTCGGCGTGCATGCGCACGAGCCGGCCGACTTTGCTCTTCTTGCCCGTGCGGGTGTTGAAGATCGAGTCGCCCTTCGAGATCTTGCCCTGGTAGGTGCGGATGTACGTCAGCTGCCCGTACTTGCCGTCCTCGAGCTTGAACGCCAGCGCGCACAGCGGCTTGGTGTCGTCGCTGACGAGCGGCGTCTCGATCTCCTTGCCGCCCTTCAGCTCGAACGCCACGTTGTTGGCCTCGAGCGGGCTCGGGAGCAGCGCGTTGACGCCGTCGAGCAGGTGCTGCACGCCCTTGTTCTTGAAGGCCGAGCCCACGAACACCGGGGTCATCTTCAGCGACAGCGTCGCCTTGCGCAGCACCGGCCAGATCTGCTCGGCCGTGACGCCCGCGCCCTCGCCCTCGAGGAACTGCTCCATGATGGAGTCGTCGAAGTCGCCGAGCGCCTCGACCAGCTTCAGGCGGTACTCCTCGACCGCGTCCTTGTAGCTGTCCGGCACCGGCTCCTTGCGCACGTGCTCGCCGTTGTCGCCGTCGAAGTACAGCGCCTCACGACCGATGAGGTCGATGACGCCCTCGAAGCGGTCCTCCGCGCCGATCGGGTAGGTCACCAGCACGGCGTTGTGGTGCAGCTTCTCGCGCAGCTGCTTGGTCACCTTGAACGCGTCGGCGCCGGCGCGGTCCATCTTGTTGATGAACGCGAGGCGCGGCACCTTGTAGCGCCGCATCTGCCGGTCGACCGTGATCGACTGCGACTGCACGCCCGCGACCGAGCACAGCACGAGGATCGCCCCGTCGAGCACGCTCAGCGCGCGCTCCACCTCGATGGTGAAGTCGACGTGCCCGGGCGTGTCGATCAGGTTGATGAAGCAGTCCTTCCACGTCAGGAACGTGGCGGCCGACTGGATCGTGATGCCCTTCTCGCGCTCGAGATCCATCGAGTCCATGGTGGCGCCCACGCCCGACTTGCCCTTGACCTCCTCGATCTTGTGGATGCGCCCTGCGTAGAACAGGATGCGCTCCGACAGGGTCGTCTTGCCCGAGTCGATGTGCGCGGAGATCCCGATGTTGCGGACCTTTGCGAGTTCCATGGTAGTGTCTGCTTGCTTTCGCCTGTGTCGTTGCTGGCCCCTGCGGGCCGTTGAAGAATCGGCGCCTGCGAAGTGCCCCGATTCGGTGCTGCCGCCGGTGCTACGGGTCTTCTGGCAAAATAGAAAACCCGGGGCAGACCCGGTCGACGGGCGCGGAGCATGCCACAGCGACCCCTATCGCGCCGCTTCGGACACTGTTCCGGGGCGTGACCGGCCACACGCCCTGTAGCCCGCCACGCCGCCCTCGCCGCCGCTTCTGCGGTCAGCCGTCCGCTACGCCAGCGCCAGATACTGCTGGACCAGCGCCGCCGGCGTGAACCCGAATTTCTCCGCCAGCAGCTTGCCCGGCGCCGACGCCCCGTAGTGGTCGATCCCATGGCTGTGCGCCGCGAACCGGCTCCACCCGAACGTCGTCCCCGCCTCCACCGACAGCCTGCGCGTCAGCCCCGGCGGCAGCACCTCGTCGCGATACGCCTGCGGCTGGGCCATGAACGCCTCCCAGCACGGCATCGAGACCACACGCACGCGCCGCCCGTGGTTGGCCAGCAGGGTCTTCGCCGCCGTCAGCGCCAGCGACACCTCGGACCCGGTCGCCAGCAGCATGCCGTCGAGGTTGCCGTCCCCCTCCGGCTGCCACAGCACGTAGGCCCCGACGTCGATCGCCTCGCGCGTCTCCTCCATCGTCGGCAGGTCCTGGCGCGTCAGCAAGATCGCCGTCGGCCCCTCGGCGGGCCCGCGCTGCAGCGCCAGCCGCCACGCCGCCGCGGTCTCCTTGGCGTCGGCCGGGCGCACCACGTACAGCCCGGGGATCATCCGCAGGCTCATGAGCTGCTCGATCGGCTGGTGCGTCGGCCCGTCCTCGCCGACCCAGAAGCTGTCGTGCGAGAAGACGTGGACCACCGGCGCCTTCATCAGCGCCGACAGCCGCATCGCGCCGCGCATGAAGTCCGAGAACACCAGGAAGGTCGCGTCGAACACCCGCACCCCGCCGTGCAGGGCGACGCCGTTGCACACCGCGCCCATGCCGTGCTCGCGCACCCCGAAGTGCAGCACGCGACCGCCCGGCTGCGCCTTCGACTGGCTCGGCAGCTTGAGCTCGACCCCGTTCGACCCCGCCAGGTCCGCCGACCCGCCGATAAGCGTCGGGTGCGCCTTCACCAGCGCCTCGAGCACCTTGCCGCCCGCCTTGCGCGAGGCCATCGCCTCGCCCGGCGCGAACTTCGGGATGGCGTCGAGCACCGCCTGCGGCACCGTGCCGCCCTGGTGGGCCTCGAACTGCGCCGCCAGCTCCGGGTGGGCCTGCTTGTAGGCGGCGAACCGCTCCTCCCACGCGAGCCGCGCCGCCCGGTGCCCGGCGAGCTGCCCGTCCAGCGCCTCCCGCACCTCCGCGGGCACGTGGAACGCCTCCTCCTTCCAGCTCATCGCTTTCTTGGTCGCCGCGACCTCCGCGTCGCCGAGCGGCGACCCGTGCGCCCCGTGCGAGCCGGCCTTGTTCGGGCTCCCGTGCGCGATCGTCGTCCGGCAGCACACCAGGCTCGGACGCGCGTCCGCGCGGGCGGCCACCAGCGCCTTCGCGACCGCCGCCGCGTCGTGGCCGTCGATCTTCTGCACGTGCCACCCGTAGGCCGCGAACCTCGCCGCCACGTCCTCGGTGAACGCCAGGTCGGTCGAGCCGTCGATCGAGATCTTGTTGTCGTCGTACAGGTACACCAGCTTGCCGAGCCCGAGGTGCCCCGCCAGGCTCGCGGCCTCCGACGCCACGCCCTCCATCAGGTCGCCGTCGCTGCAGATGCCGTACGTCCAGTGGTCGACCACCTCGTGCCCCGGCCGGTTGTACGTCGCCGCCAGGAAGCGCTCCGCCAGCGCCATCCCGACCCCCGCCGCGAACCCCGTGCCCAGCGGACCGGTCGTCACCTCGACCCCGACCGTGTGCCCGTGCTCCGGGTGCCCCGGCGTCTTCGAATCCCACTGGCGAAACCGCTGCAGCTCCGCCATCGGCAGGTCGTATCCGGTCAGGTGCAGCAGCGCGTACAGCAGCATCGACCCGTGACCGGCGCTCAGCACGAACCGGTCGCGGTCCGGCCATTGCGGCGCCTTCGGGTCGTGGACCAGGAACTGCCCCCAAAGCACCGCCCCCATCGCCGCCGCCCCCATCGGCATGCCCGGGTGGCCGGAGTTGGCCTTCTGCACGGCGTCGATGGCCAGCGTCTTGATCGTGTCGACGAATTTCGCCAACAAAGGAGCGGAGATATCACGCGGGGGCTGGTCGGCTCGCATCGGCGCCTTGCGTATCACAGCACCGAACACCCCGGAGAAGCTCGCCCGGCCGCCCGTGCGTGAGTTGAGGCGCGGCGTCGCCTGCCCCCATTCGCAACCACTCGGCTTCAGCTCGCGGATTACCTGGTCTTCGTCAGCCCCGGGCCCGCGACACGAGGCCCCGGGTAATACGCATCCCCGACCGCGGGAGCTCCTATCGACATACCACGAAATGTCCGCGGTCATTCGTCCGCGGTCGAGAACGCGCGCCGCTCACTTGGCGGTGTATCGCGTGCCGCGAGCGCGACCCGACCAATTCACGCTGCCGGCCTCGATCAGCCGCGCCAGGGCGGTCCGGATCTGCAGCGGCGAACCACCGACCTTCGACGTCAGGTCAGACGCCGATTGCGGACCCGGCGCCGCCTTCAGCGCCGCCAGCACGCTCTGGTCGTACGCACCCCGCCCCTCCGCCGTCCGCGTGTCGACCGCGTCGGCCGCCGGCGCCTTGGCCTTGCGCCCCGGCTTGCCGCCGCGCTTGCCCCCCCCTGCGCCCTGGCGGGCCTTTCGACCGCCACGCGCCTTGCGGACCGGCGCCTCCGCCCCGTCGCCCCCGCCGCCCATCAGGTCGCCCACGGTGATGCTTCGCAGCAGGCCGCTCAGCTCGCCGGTCGCCAGCTTGCCGAGCTCACCGAGACTCATCTGAGGATTCGCGCGGATCTGCTCCACCAGCACGTCCCTCTCGGCATTGGCGACGGCGGTGCGGAAAGTAGCTTCGAACTTGGACATAGTCGCAATGTGCATAAAAACAAATGCGCCGTCAACCATCGATACAGGTTTTTTAATCTTATCCGCGGGCGAAGAACCTGGCCATAAGGCCGTTCCCGAATCCTCCGAGTGCCCGCGACCGATCCACTGCCAACATCTGCCCGGACTCCGCGTCCCCACCATCCCCCCGCGTCATCCTGCCACCACGCCCAGGCCCGCGGCACACGGGCAATCTCCCTGCAGCGAATCGTCACCCCGAGTGCTGGCCGCGGCCGATCGGGCCTGATCGGACCTCCAGCCCTGATCAGAAGACCTCCACAAGCACGCGCGCGAAAACGAGAGACGGCCCGCCAGGCCGCCTCTCGTCATTCACTCGTGTCCGCTTTCGGACGTACGACCGATGTTGCCCGGTCGACCCGGACACCGGCTCAGTAACGGTAGTGGTCCGGCTTGTACGGGCCCTGCTGCCCGACCCCGAGATACTCGGCCTGCTTGTCCGTCAGCGTGGTCAGCTTGGCCCCCAGCTTGCCGAGGTGCAGGCGCGCGACCTCCTCGTCGAGCTTCTTCGGCAGCACGTAGACCTTGCCGCGCTCGTAGCGGCCCTGCTCGGTGTACAGCGAGATCTGGGCCAGCACCTGATTGGTGAAGCTGTTCGACATCACGAAGCTCGGGTGGCCCGTGGCGCAGCCCAGGTTGACCAGGCGGCCGCTGGCCAGCAGCAGGATCGCGTGCCCGTCCGGGAACACGAAGCGGTCGACCTGCGGCTTGATGTTGATCATCTTGACCGACTTGTCGGCCATCAGCGCCGCCACGTCGATCTCGCTGTCGAAGTGGCCGATGTTGCAGACGATCGACTCGTCCTTCATCTGCCGCATGTGCTCGAGCGTGATCACGTCGCAGCAGCCGGTCGCCGTCACGAAGATGTCGCCGACCTTCGCCGCCTCCTCCATCGTCACGACCTGGTAGCCCTCCATCGCCGCCTGCAGCGCGCAGATCGGGTCGATCTCGGTGACCAGCACCCGCGCCCCGAACCCCTTCATCGACTCGGCGCAGCCCTTGCCCACGTCGCCGAAGCCCGCGACCACCACGACCTTGCCGGCCACCATGATGTCGGTCGCCCGCTTGATCCCGTCGGCCAGGCTCTCGCGGCAGCCGTACAGGTTGTCGAACTTCGACTTGGTCACCGAATCGTTGACGTTGATCGCCGCGGTCTTCAGCTCGCCGCGCTCCGCCATCTGCACCAGCCGGTGCACGCCGGTCGTGGTCTCCTCGCTGATGCCGTAGCAGCCGGCCAGCGCCGCCGCGTGCTCCGGGCGGTGGAACACGATCGTCAGGTCGCCGCCGTCGTCGAGGATCAGGTTCGGCGGGCTCCCGTCGGGCCAGCGCACGGTCTGCTCCACGCACCACCAGTACTCCTCCTCCGTCTCGCCCTTCCACGCGAACACGGGCACGCCCGCCGCCGCGACCGCCGCCGCCGCGTGGTCCTGCGTCGAGAAGATGTTGCACGACGACCACCGCACCTCGGCGCCCAGCGCGATCAACGTCTCGATCAAGACGGCCGTCTGAATGGTCATGTGCAGGCAGCCCGCGATCTTCGCCCCCTTCAGCGGCTTTTGCTGGCCGTACTTGGCGCGCAGCGCCATCAGCCCCGGCATCTCCTTCTCCGCCAGGCCGATCTCCTTGCGGCCCCAGTCCGCCAGGGACATATCGGCAACCTTGAAGTCCTGCCGGGTGACAGGGTGAATCCTCGAAACAGTGCTCGCAGTCATCGCTAACTCGTTCTCTCGCTGAAGTGTGGTTGTGCCTTCTCGAAAAACTTCTCTCAATCGACGATCAGGTCGCCCCGGCCCGGTACTCGGGCACCCAGCCCGCGGCGTCCTTGAATAGACGCACGCAGCGGATCGCCCGCCGATCGGTCAGGAAGAACCGGTGGTACAGGTCCGCGGGCACGACGATCAGGTCGCCCGCCTCGACCTTCACCCGCATCCAGCGGTCGTCCGCCGAGCGGATGTCGAAGATGCCCTCGCCGGCCAGCACGAACCGCACCTCGTCGTCGCGGTGCAGGTGCTCGTCTTTAAACTTGGCGCACACGACCTCGAGGTTCGGCGTGTCGGGCCTGAGCTCGATGATGTCCTGCTCGACGTAGCCCCGCTCGCGCTTCAGGCGGTCGAGCGAGCCCTGCGCGTCGTCCAGCGGCAAGCGCTCGTGCAACACGCCGACCCGCGCCAGCTCCTCGACCGCGACCGACCCCCCGGACTCGAGCCACGTCAACTCCATCGCTTCACCCCTCCAGCCCCAGGCGGCGACCCTCGACGACCGCCCGGAACAAGTAGTCGTAACACTCGGCCTGGGTCTTGGCCTTCACCCACGTCTCGCCCCACACGTACACCCCGTGACCCGCGACCAGCACGGCGTCGACCGCCGGATAGGCGTCGATCGCCGCCGCCATGCGCTCGCCGAGCTCCGCCTCGCGCGCCGTGTTCGCCACGATCGGCACCCGCAAGCTGTCGAAGCAGCCCATCCCGCGCAGGCCCTTCTGCATCTCGAGCCCCTGGCTCACGAACTCGCCGACCACCCCGTCCCCCGCGGCGCCCCGCCCCGCGAACATCCGCGCGGCCAGCACGGCCCACAGCGAGTGGCTGTGGATCACCGCCCCAGCACCGCGCTGGCGATAGGCGTTGTAAAACAGCGGCTGACACTCGCTCAGCTTCAACGCCCCGTCGGCCGGCGCGCAGCGCACGTGCGCCGCGTCGAGCCGCTCGCCGTCCAGCAGGAACACGTCCTCCGGCCGCATGCGCTCCTTCTGCACGCCCGAAGGAGCCATGTAGATGCCCTCCGCCCCGCGGATGCTGATGCCTCCGCCGGTCCCGCTGACCCATCCGAGCCCGTAAAACAGGCGACACAGCTCGCAAATGAGCTCAGGGATGGACTCCTGACGGACCACGGCGGGGGCGCAGTGTACCCCCCCGGGAAAGACCCCGCATGACCGCGACCAGTGTGGATCCTCGCACCTTCGCGCGTCTGAACGCGGCCCCGTGCGGCCTGCATCACACAGGCACGAACGACCCCGCGTCGCTTCAGCGTCGACGCCGCCGACCCAGCGCGAGCACCACCAACCACCACGGCGCCGCACCGACCGCACCGACCGCACAGCCCGCGCAACCCTCGCCCTCGCCCGGCGTCTGCATCGCGCCGGTCGAGCCCTCGCCGGCTCCACCGCTCGACCCGCCGTCCGTCGGCCCGCCGCTGCCGGCGCCGCCCGTGCCGTCCGCGGTCCCTCCGCTCGACCCGGGCTCGCCCGACTCCTCGCTGCTGCTGCCGCCGCACCCCGGCTCGGCGATGAAGCCCGAACCATCACAGTCGCCGCCCGTCATCGACGGGCTGCCCTCGAGCACCGAAGCCAGCAGATCCATGTGCGCCGTATACACGCGGTCCATCGGATCTTTGATGTCGACCCGCAGCGCGATCAGCTTCTTCACCGTCTCCGGCGGCGGCGCGAACATCAGCTCCCAGTCCTCGCCCGCGATCGGCGTGTCCTCGGCGAAGCTGTGCCACTCCAGCGGCCCGCCGTCGTTGTCGGTCTGCGCCCAGTAGCCGGTGATCGTCGCTCCGTCCATCGCGCTCGCGCACCCGAACAGCCGCAGCTCCTCGGTCTCGTACACGATCTCCTCGCCGAGCTGGTTCGAGATCGCCAGCACCGGAGGGCTCGCCGCCGGGTCGGGGTCGTCGACCACTTTGACGACCCCCGGCCGCAGCGAATAGATGTTGAACGCCGGCTCCCAGGTGTACCCGTTGATCACGTACGGCCCGGCCGGCAGCCCGGTCGTGTCCCACACCACCGGCTTCATGGTCTCCGCGAAGGTGATCAGCCGCCGCTCGTCGTCGCCGGTGATGCGCACGAAGCAGTCGCTCCACTCGGCGCTGGTCTCGATCACGTCCTCCGGCTTCAGGTCGGCCGGGTCGACCAGCATCTTCTCCGCCGCGATGTCCACGTCCGCCTGCGACAGCCACACCGGCAGCGGCAGCTGCACGCTGTGCGGGCGGCAGAACGCCACGAACTGGTGCTGGCGGCTGTTGTCGACCTCGTCGACCGCGTCCTCCGGCCGCAGGTCCTCGTAGGGGATGCTGTACCCGAACTCGAGCACCGACGACTGCGTGCGGTCGACGATCGTCAGACACGCCGGCCGCGGCTCCCACTTGACCGGCGTCCGCGGGTGCGTCCCGTTGCCCGCGAGCGCCACGAGCGGCGCCAGCGCCACGAGCGCGCAGATCATCGTTCGCACGACCGTCGACATGCCCGGCAATCTACCCCTCCCCCGGGCCCCGCGAAACCCCTCCGGCGCGCGGCGTATGGCGGGCGCATCGCAGCACCGGCAGCGGCGGATACTTCGGCCAGGCCGGCTCACGGTCGTGCACGAGGCACCGCCAGAACCTCGACCCGCGCCCCGAGACCACCACCTGGGCGTGCGCACACCCGGCGCACAGCCCGGGCTCGACGTCCCGCGGCGCCCGCGACGAACCACCGCCGTTCGTCACGCGCCCTCGCTGGAGCCACCCGGCGGCAAGATCAGCTGCTCCTCGTGGGCCAGCAACGCCAGCCCCACCGCCATCCGCGCCGCCAGCATGGTCCGCCCGCTGACCAGCCCGCGCCGCAAGTTCCACGCCCCGAGCAGCAGGGTGATGCCCCACACGAGGAAGGTCGTCACCCGCGAGACCGAGAGCATCCACCACCCGAGCAGCCCGCCCGCCATCCACATGAGCAGCACCGACCGCGCCGCGCCCTGCACCGGCGCGCTCGCCTCGGCCGCCTGCGCGGCCACGCGGACCTCGAAGTTGCCGTCGAACACCCGCATGCGCACCGCGTCGGCGCCGACCCGCAAGAACTGGAACATCGGCCTCAGGCAGCGCTCGAGCTCCTCGGTCTTCAAGATCGTCCGCCCGCGCAGCACGATCGCCCCGTCCGCCGGGTCGCGCTCGGTGATCCCCTTCTTGAAACCCTCGGTGTAGAGGTCGACCGCCACCTGTCCGCTGGCCAGCCCGGCCTCCTGCGCCGCCAGCACCTGCAGCTTGTGCTCGTCGCCTCGCCAGCTCGGCCGCGCCAGCGCCTTCGACCTGTCGTCCGCGTCGCTCATGCCCCGGCCCCGTCGAGCTTGCGGCGCACGGCCGCGGCCACCGGCGCCGGCACGTAGCGCGCGAAGTCCCCGCGGTGCGCGGCGATCTCCCGGATCAGCGAGCTCGACACGAACAGCTGCTCCGGCCGCGGCACGAGGAACACGGTCTCGATGTCCGGCGCCAGGTCGCGGTTCGCCAGCGCCATGCGAAACTCCGGCTCGAAGTCCCCCTGCGTGCGCAGCCCGCGGACGATCGCCGCGGCCCCGCGCGCGCGACAAAAATTGACCACCAGGCCCTCGAAGTGCTCCGCCCGCGCCCCCGGCAGGTGGGCCACGCTCTCCGAGATCAGCGCGACGCGCTCCGCCAGCGGCAAGAACCCCGGCTTGCTCGGGTGCTTGCCGACCGCCACGATCACCCGGTCGAACAGCCGCAGCGCCCGCTCGACGATCTCCACGTGCCCCCGCGTGATCGGGTCGAAGGACCCCGGGTACACCGCCGTCCGCGGCCCGTGACACTCGTTCGAGCCCGGAGGGCCTTGAGGATGTTCGGCAGGTTCGGGCTCGCGCACGTTCCGGAGTATAATCCCGGCCATGCTCCGCCTTGCATCCGCCCGCGCGTGGATTCTCGCGCCCCTGACCTTGACCGCCTTCATCGCCTGCAACGACGCCCACCCGCCCGCGCCGACCAAGATCGCCGCCGACGCGAAGGCCCCCATCGCCCCGGTGAAGCCGCCGCCGCTCGCCCAGCCCTCGCCGTTCTACCACCCCGACCGCGAGCCCCCGCCCCCGCGCAGCGAGCCCCAGCTCCCGCCCGACCAGGTCGCCGCCGCCCTCGCCGCCGCCGCCGCCGACCTGCAGCTCGGCGACGAGGTCAACGCCATCCTCAAGCTCCGCCCCTGCGCCAACAAGGTCCCGCAGAGCATCCGCTGCGAGGGCGAGCTCGCCATGTTGCTGCTGAAGCAGCGCCGCCACGCCGCCGAGGCCCGCTACTTCCTCGACCAGTCGCTGCTCGCCGACGACCCCGCCCTCGACGAGGTCTACCTCCGCCGCTTCGGCGCCGCGATGATGGCCCAGGGCCTCGCCCGCGAGGCCTCCATCGCGTTCGAACGCATGATGTCCCGCATCAAGCCGACCGCCGCCGACTGGTACCTCTACTCGACCGCCCTGCAGGGCGTGCCCGACCGCCTCGTCGACGCCGCCGAGGCCGCCGGCAAGGC
The DNA here is from genome assembly GCA_016793465.1 of Myxococcales bacterium. The sequence continues at coordinate 188,695 of JAEUJW010000038.1, read as the reverse complement.
CTACGCGCTCGACCCCACCCACCCCGAGTACCTGTTCGACCAGGCCGTCCTGTCGAGTCAGATCCCGGGCAAAACCGCGCAAGCCATCAGCCTGCTCGAGGAGTACCGCGGCAAGATCAAGGACCCCGCGGTCCTCGCCGACGTCGACCGCCGCCTGCTCGAGCTGCGCATGACCCCGCCCATCGACCCCGCCAAGGCCGCCGCCCTCGCCGCCGCCAAGGAGAAGCGCAAGAAGACGAAGACCCCGGGCTGACCCCGGCGAGGCCCTGAAGGGCCGCTCGCGCACCCACGCGACGGGTCGACGAACGACGGCGCACCCTCGCGTGCACATACAAGTCTCGGCCGATCGGGCCCTGCAGACCCCACTCGCGCCGGACAATGACTCGCGCCCGGATCGGCCTTTGTCCGCGACCGACCGCTCGCGCACGCCGCAATTCCGCCATGAAGACCCACTCGCGTACGGACAAACGCGGCCGGATCGCGCGCCGGCGGCTGCGCTTGTTTGACCTGCGCTCCGCGCCTATGCGACTCTAGCGAACCCCGTGGACACCAAGCGCAAGGGATCGACTCCTCCACGGTCGCCCGTCGGCGACGACCTCGAATGGCGTGAACCGGTGCCGCGCGAGCCGGCGCCGTTCGAATTCATGGACGACGACGAGAGCCCGCTGCCCGCCCCGCCCGAGTTCGTGTCGAGTCGCGAAAACGTCCCCGACCTGCTCGAGGGCGACCTCTCCGACGACGATGTCGCATCCGCCGAGGAGCTCGAGGCCGAAGAGCCCGAGCTCCTCGACTCCGCCCTCGTCACCGAGGTCCGCCCCCGCCACCGCCTGCCCCCGCCGATCCCCGCGCCGGTGCCGATGAGCCCCGGCCGCTCGGCGTTCATCGACGACGGTGAGATCGCCCTCCCGCCGCGCATCACCTCGCAGGCACCCCAGAGCTTCCCCTTCCGTCAGCTCCGGCGCGACGAACCACCGCCCGCCGACGACGACCCGACCCCCGACGCCGCCGGCTGGCGCTCCGCAGCCCTCCGCAACCACGCCCCCGAAGAGGATGAAGCCGAGGAGCTCGAGGCCGACGAAGTGCTCGACGAGGCGCCTCCTCCGCCCCGCTCCGCCCCGCCCCCGCGGGCCCGCCCGTCCGCCGGCGACCACCCCACCACGCCTCCGTCCCGCGCCGTCTCCCCGGCGTTCTTCGACGACGACGAGACCCCCTACACCCCGCCGGCCGAGCCCGCCTTCCGCGACGACACCACCACCTTCGCCGCCGAGCCCGCCCACCCCTCCTACCGCGACGACGACACCACCCACGCCGCCGAGCCCGCCCACCCCTCCTTCCACGACGACGAGCCCGCTCAGCCCGCCTTCCGCGACGACGAAGAACCCGCCTACTCCGCCGAGGCCGCCTTCCGCGACGACGACGAGCCCGCCCCCACCCAGCCCGTCCATCGCGACCAGCCCGTCCAGTCCGCCTTCCGCGACGACGAGCTCGCCCAGCCCTACCGCGACGACGACGCCCACGCCGCCGAGCCCGCCTTCCGCGACGACGACGAGCCCGCCCAGCCCTACCGCGACGACGACGCCCGCGCCGCCGAGCCCGCCTTCCGCGACGACGACGAGCCCGCCCCCACCGAGCCCGTCCGTCGCGACCAGCCCGCCTTCCGCGACACCACCACCGGCCCCGCGAGCGACCCGCCGCGTTACCGCGACCCCGCCCGCATGTTCGCCGACCCCGACCCCGAGGCCGACGACACCGTCGCGACCCGCGTCGACAGCGACGAGTCCTCGCTCGTCCACGCCGCGAACCCAACGACCGGCCTCTATCACCGGTCGAGCGACCACCAGTCGAGCGACGCGGCCCCCCACGACGAGGGCGAGCCGACCACGCTCTACCGCGCCGACGACACCAGCGACTGGGTCGTCCCGCGCCCGCCCAACCTCTCCGGTGCGATCCCCGTCGCCGCGATCGACGACGACGACGACGACGCCGCCTGGGGCGTCCCGCCCGCGGTGACCACCCCTGTCCCGGCGCCCGCCGACGCCACCCCCGTGAGCGCCGAGGACGACTGGCGCACGCCCCCCGCGCCGCCCGCCGACGGCTGGTCCGCGCCCGCGAGCGACGACCTCACCGCCACCCCGACCGAGGACGAGACCACCTGGTCGCCCGCGCTCGTCGCCTCCGACGACGCCCCCGCCGCGCGCCCCGCCGCGTTCTCGGGCGCCATCCCCGTCGCCGATCAACCCGACGACGACGACGACGAGTGGGTCCCCAACCCCCCCGCGTCGTCCGCCCCGCCGTCGACCCCCGCCGCGGCCGAAGACGAGTGGGTCCCCGAGCCTCCCGCCGCGCGCCCGCCCTCCACGCCCGCCGCGACCGCCGCGACCGACGACGACGAGTGGGTCCCCGCTCCCCCCGCCACACCCGCCGCCGAATCCGAGGCCGAGGACGACGACGAGTGGCAGCCGCAGACCCCCTCCGTCAACCTCGCGCCGATCCCCACCGACCTCGGCGAGGCCTTCCCGCTCGACCTGTGGAGCGACCCCGACGAGCTGATCGGCCGCGAGCTCGGCCGCTACCGTTTAATTAAACCGCTGACGCGCGGCATGGCCACGCGGGTGTACGCCGGCGAGTCGCTCGAGGGCGACCGCTCGGTCGCCGTCCGCGTGCTCGCGCCGACCTACTCGCCGGCCGAGCAGCGCGCCCGCCAGTTCCTGTACGAGGCCCAGCAGTTCGCGCGCCTGCGCAGCGAGCACATCGTCGAGATCCTCGACACCGGCACCACCAGCGACCACCTCACCTACTACGTGATGGACCTGCTGGACGGCGACACCCTCGCCGGCGTGGTGCGCAACGAGGGCCCGATCGCCTGGCAGGACGTCGCCGCCTTCGGCAACCAGATCTGCGACGCGCTGATCGTCGCCGCCAACCGCGGCCTCGTGCACAGCGACCTCAACTCGTCGACGGTCATCCGCCTGCGCCCCACGAGCGAGCCCCCCCCCGACGGCGAGCGCCGCCGCGACAAAATTAAACTGCTCGACGTCGGCGTCACCCCGCTGACCAGCGCCTTCCGCAACCTCGACAACAACCTCGCCCTCTCGCAGGGCACCCCGCCGGGCATCGCCGAGTACATGGCCCCGGAGATCGCCAGCGGCGGTCCTCCGGACGCGCACACCCAGATCTACGCGCTCGGCATCCTCCTCTACGAGCTGGTCACCGGTCGCACGCCGTTCCGCGGCGAGTCCTTCCTCGCCGTGCTGAAGAAGCAGATGTACGAGGAGCCGGTCGCTCCGCGCCTCGTCGTCCCCGAGCAGGACATCCCCGAGGCCTTCGAGCAAATTATATTAAAGGCGCTCGCCAAGGCCCCCGAGGACCGCTACCCCGACCTGCGCGTCCTCGACGAGGCCCTGCTCGCCGTACGCGCCCGCGAGGGCGAGCTCCGCCGCGTCACCCAGATCCTCTCGCTCGACCCGACCGACTGGGACGAGGAGGGCAGCCGCAAGGCCGCCGCCGCCGCGCGCCCGCCGAGCACCCCGGTGCGCGCCGCCGCCGAGCCCGTGCCGCTCGCGACCTTCGCCGCCGACCTGAAGGAGCACAACCCCGAGCTCGCCGCGAAGGTCTTTAGTAATAATTCCGGCCCCCCGGAGAAAGCCCCCGGCCGGGCGCCGTCGCAGCCGGTCACGCCCTCGGCGCTCTCGACCCCCGCGCGGCCCGCCGGGCCCTCGATCCAGCTCACGCACCTGGCCGCCCCGGTCACGGCCCCGCCGCCGGTCGTGCCCAGCGTCCAGCCCCCGCCGATCGAGGTCCACTACGCCGCCGGCGCCTCGCCGGCCACCTCGAACAACATCCGCACGATCAGCGTGGCGATCATCATCGCCTGCCTGGTCGTGCTGGCGATCCTCCTCATCACCGAACCCCGCGGCCGCAGCACCCCCAAGGGCAAGCAGGACGTCGCCACCAAGACCCACCAGACCGCCCCCAAGACCAAGCGCCCCAAGAAGACCGAGGTCGCCGAGCCCGACGCGACCCCGGTCAAGAGCCAGCCCGAGCCGGTCAAGAACCAACCCGTCGTCGCGCCGACCAAGCAGCCCGACCCCGAGCCTCCAACAATTAAACAGCCCGACCCCGAGCCTCCAACAATTAAACAGCCCGACGCGAGCGGCCTGCCCGACAAGATCGACTCCGGGCGGATCGTCTCCAAGATCAAGGCGCTCGAGCCGCGCGTGCGCTCCTCGTGCGGCGGCAAGTCGGGCCTCGCCAAGTCGACGGGCCTGAAGATGTCGGTGCGCGTGAGCGTCGCCGCCAGCGGCGCGACCAAGGTCGCGATCACCGACTCGTGGAACGGCACGCCGATGGGCACCTGCACCGCGCGCTTCCTCGAGGGCTCGCTGCGCGGCTTCAACGCCACCGTCAACGGCGGCAGCGCCAAGTACACGCTGTCGTTCTGAGCGCCGGCGCGGCTCACCCGCGCGGGCGCCAGGGCGTGCCCTCGGGCACGATCGTCGCCAGCGGCGCGACGTGCACGCCCGCGGCCACCGCCTCGTAGATCTCGAGCACCTCGCGCCCGCGCAGCGGCAGCTCGCGCAGCTCGGCCAGCGTCACCCAGCGGGCCGCCAGCGAGTGCTCGTCGGGCGCCTGCTTCGGCGCCCCCGCGCCGATCGGCCGGGCCACGAAGAACACCCGCACCCGCGTCGCCTCGAGCCCCGGATTGTGCTCGACCCGCAGCACCCCCTCGAGCTCGACCTCCACCCCCGTCTCCTCGAGCGTCTCGCGCCGCGCCGCCTCCGCCAGCGACTCGCCCGCCTCCACCCGCCCCGCCGGCAGGTACCAGGTCTGCCCGTGCTTGCGCTCCTGGACCAGCAAGAACCGGTCGCCGCGGCGCACCACCACCAGCGAGAAGAACCACGTCGGCATCGCCTCACGCGCCATCGCCCGGGTATCGCACGCCCGCGAGGCCGCGTCACCCGCGAGCCGCGCTCACACCGGCTCCGGGTGCGCCGCCAACCACGCGTCGATCTCCCGCAGCCGCGTCGCCTGCGGCGGCGTCGTCAGCGTCGCCGCCAGCGTCGCGCGGGCCATCGCCGCCAGCGCGTGCGCGCGGCGGCGGTCGACCCCGCTGTCCCACAGCGCGCGCGCCAGCGCCAGCCGCAGCTCGGCCAGGTCCGCAGGATCGCGGCCCCTCTCGCGGTGCAGCGTCAGGGCCCGCTCGAGCGGTCGCAGCGCGACCTCGGGGCGCCCGCGGGCCAGCTCGAGCAGCCCTTGCCCGGTCAGCGGCTTGGCCAGCTCGGGGAAGTCGACGCCCTGCGCGCGCTCGAGGATCTTCACCGCCCGCGCGTAGCTCGCCTCGGCCTCCGCGAACCTGCCCTCGAGGACATCCGCCCGCCCGAGGTTGCTGAGCGCGTCGGCCAGGTTGTCGTGGTCCGGTCCGAGCGCCTTCTCGAGGATCTCCAGGGCCCGCTGGGTGTGCCGCCGCGACTGCGCCACCTCGCCCTGGCGCAGCAGCGCCTCGCCGAGGTTCGCCGTGACCGCCCCGACGTCCGGGTGGTCCGGGCCCGAGCTGCGCTCGACCAGCACGCGCACGCGGTCGAACGAGGCCACCGCCGTGGTGAAGTCGCCGTCGATCAGCGCCAGCGTGCCGAGCCCGTTGAGCGGCGCCGCCAGCAGCGCCGACTCGCGCCCGAACGCCCCCTCCCAGACGGCGATCGCCCGCAGGAACGCCTCCCGCGCGCGCGCGCCTTGCCCCTGCTTGCGCAGCGCCTCGCCGAGGTTGGTGATCGACTTGGCCAGGTCCGGGTGGTCGGACCCCAGCGCCGCCTCGCCGAGGGCGATCGCCCGCTCCCACTCCGCCTGCGCCTCCGCGTAGCGCCCGCGCCGGTAGTGCACGTTGCCGACCAGGCGGTGATACGTGGCCGCCCGCTCCTCCGCGTGGTCGACGGCGATCGCCCGCTGCAAGGCCGCCTCCGCCTCGTCGTAGCGGCCGAACCGGTTGTGCACGATGCCGAGGTTCTGGCGCAGCTCCGCCTCGATCCGCGGGTCGCCGCGCCGCGCCAGCACCGCCTCCGCCAGCCGGCTCCACAGCATCGACTCGCCGTCGCGCCCGCGGTGATCGCCCACCAGGCGGACCAGCCGCGTCGCCGCCTCCGCCTTCACCTCCGCGTGACCCTCGGTCTCCGCCAGCGTGTACGCGGCCGTCAGCGTCGCCTCCGCCGTCGCGTAGTCGCCCGCCGCCGCCTCGAGGCCCCCGCGCTGCATCAGCGCCTCCGCCAGCACGCGCCCCACCCCCGTCGCCTCCGCCGCCGCCACCGCCTCCTGCGCCACCTCTCGCCCGCGCACCCAGCGGCCCGCCTGCTCGTCCGCCCGCGCCCGCGACAGCGCCTCGCGCACCGCCTGCACCGCCGCCGGGTCCCCGCCCTCGAGCTCGCCCGTGGCCGTCGCGCAGCCCCCGGGCGCCGGCAGCTCCGCCACCAGGTGCACCGCCCGCTCCGCCACCTGCGCGTCCGCCTCCGCCAGCACCCCCACCACCGCCCCGAGGTCCGCCCGCCGCCGGTCGAGGCACGCCATGCGCACGTCCATCAGCGCCGCCGACTGCGTCCCGTGCAGGTTCGTCGCCTCGCAGGTGTCGCGCCGCACCGACCGCCACGTCCCTGCGTACATGTCCAATTGTTCCTGTACTCGCGGCCAGGTGTCCCGCGCGTACGCCAGCCCCGTCGCGCGCAGCGCCCGCTCGACCGCCGCCGCCCGTGGTTCGTCCCACACCCCGACCAGCGCCCGCTCGTCGCCGCCGCACACCTCCGGGCGCCGCCCCTGGCCGGCGACCGCCACCCCCGCCAGCACCGCCACCCCGAGCGCCGCCAGCCGTCGCCGCCGCACGCGCCCCGGGTCGGCGGCCAGGGCCGCCAGCAGCGCCTCCATCGACGGGTAGCGCTCCTCCGGCGCCACGCACAGCCCGCGCACCACCACCTTGCGCAGCCACGCCGGCACCTTGCGCCCCGGCGGCGGGTCGCGCAGCCGCCCCGACAGCACGTTGACCCGGATCTCCGCCGAGGTCGAGCCGGCGAACGGACGCTCGCCGTACAGCCCCTCGTACAGGCTCACGCAGAAGCTGTACTGGTCCGACCGCCCGTCCGCCGCGACCCGCAGGTGCTGCTCCGGCGACATGTACGCCGGCGTGCCGAGCAGCGTCCCGTGCGGCGTCAGCTGCGGGTCCGACCGCAGGTGACGCACGCTCCCGCTGCGGCTCAGCTCGAGCGCCCGCGCCTCGCTCTCCTCCGGCGTCAGCCGCACCTCCCCGCCCGCCGCGTCGCTGCGCGCCGCCAGCCCGAAGTCCACCACCCGCACGCGCCCGTCGTTGCCGACCAGCACGTTGTCCGGCTTGAAGTCGCGGTGCACCAGCCCCGCGCTGTGGGCCGCCGCCAGCCCTTGCCCGGCTTGCAGGTACATCGCCAGCGCCTCCGGCCACGGCCGCATGGCCTCGCCCGGCCCGCGCAGCCACTCGCGCAGGGTCGGCCCGGCCACGAACTCCATGGCCAGGAACACCTGCCCGCCGACCACCCGCACGTCGTACACGTGCACCACGTTCGGGTGCGACAGCATCGCCATGGCCCGCGCCTCGTGCAGCATGCGCGTCGCCGCCGTGCTCTCCCCGCCGCCGCGCACCCGCATCAGCTTGATCGCCACCTTGCGGTCGAGCTCCTCGTCGTACGCCGACCACACGATCCCCATCCCGCCCTCGCCCAGCTTGCGCAGCAGCGAGTAGCGCCCCAACATCGACGGCGGCGTGTCGGCCAGCCGCACCTCCTCGCGCTGCCCCGGCCCCTCGTCCACGCGCGTGTCGACCTCCGTGGCCCGCGGCTCCTCCCCCGTGCGCGTCAGGTGCAGCTCGCCGCCATCCCCTGCCTTCGCTGTCACAACCGAGACATGGTCTCACCTCCTCCGCGTCCACCTCAAGCGGGCCGCAGGCCGACATCGCGCGCACGTCCCCCGCACCCACCTCGCCTCACGCCGGTGAACGTCGCATCCCCCGCCGCGACCACCGAACCATCCGCGTGGACCCTCGCGTAACGTGTCTCTCGAGACAGGTCCGGGCGCGCATCGCTCGCCGCGCCCGCGTGCGCGCGCGCGTCAGTCCTGCGACGCCCGCACGAACGCCGGCCGCTCGCGCAGCCGCTCGAGGTACGACGACTGCGGCTCGCGCCCCAGCAGCAGGCCGCACGCCTCGGCCCACACCAGCAGCGCCCCCAGCACCACGTCGGCCGCCGTGAACTGCGCGCCGAGCAGGTACGGCCCGCTCGTCAGCCGCTCGTCGGACAGCGCCAGCAAGCGGGCCAGCGCCTCGCGCTCCGCCGCGGAGGCCGTCTCGCCGCGCATGTAGTAGCGCAGGTACGGCCCGTGGATCGCCTCGTTGAGGTTGGTCATCCCGAACATGATCCACTGGTAGTACGCCCCGCGCTCCGGCGAGTTCAGCGCCGGCGCGAAGCGCAGCCCCGGGCCGCGATCCGCGAGGTACATCAAGATCGCCGCCGACTCGAGGATCACCTGCTCCCCGTCCTGCAGCGCCGGCACCGACCCGAGCGGGTGCACCTTCAGGTACTCCGGCGTCTTGTGCTCGCGGCGGGCGAAGTCCACCCGCACCAGGTCGAACGGCTCACCGAGCTCCTCGAGCAACCACCGACAGCGAAACGCGGACGTCTTGGGCGTGTAATACAGCTTCAGCATCGCCGCCCACCATCGCAAACCGGAGCCCCTCGCGCGAGCCTCTGCGACCCGCCGTCCACGCGCAGCCGCGCTCGCCCGCGCACTCGCGCGCCCGCGGCAGAGTCTGCTGTTTCGCGCGCAACACACTCGCGCGCCGAACCTCTCCCGCGGCGCATGGTTGCCGCCATGGCACACGACGAATCCTCCCACGACCCCAGCTCCCCCCTCAGCGACCTCGCCTTCGACTGGATCTCCGTGGTCAAGAGCAAGGCCGAGGCCCTGCTGGCCTACACCAAGTACATCGACGACGCCGAGGCCGTGAACGCCCGGGAGTGCGTGGCCCTGCTGCGCCGCCTCCACGACCAGGACGCGAAGGCCCTCGAGGAGGCCAAGCAGCACCTCACGCAGGTCCTCTCCGGCAAGATGGGCGCCGCCCAGGGCCGCGCCGACAACCGCTGAGATCGCCCCTGCATCGATCCGTGTATCCTCCCGGTCATGCCCCGACGCGGCAGACCCCGCGAGCCCGCCGTCATCGTCGGGCTTCACCGCCTCACCGTCCTCTGGACGTACCTCGCGCTGTCCGTCTGGACCGCGTTCCTGCTGGTGTTCCCCGCCATGTGCCTCGCCCGCGGCTTAGCGGGCGCCGCCATCCTGCTCGGGCTGCTCGGCCTGTTCCTCGACATCAAGGCCCTCGATCACCTGCTCGCCTGGTCCCGCGGCGCCGCCCCGCACCTGCGCAACCTCGTGATCGTCTATCACGCCGGCATCGCCGTGCTCGGCCTCGCCACCCTCCTCCAGCCGATCGACCCCGACTGGACGCGCGTGCCCGGCAGCGAGGATCGCAGCGACCTCATGGTCGCCTATCTCCCCTCCGGCCTGGTCGTCCGCTCCTACGGCGGCCCCGCCGAGCTCCACGCCGACGACGGCGCCGTGCACCCGCTCGACTACCCCGGCGGCCCCTCGTGGACCCTCCAGTCCGGCCCCGACGCCAGCCTCTGGCTCGCCCCCGACGAGGACCCGCGCCTCCACGTCCGCGACCCCGCCGGCGTCTGGTCCATCGTCCCGCGCCCCGCCGGCCGCGTGCGCACCCTCGCGATCGGCCGCGACTCCGCCTGGCTCGTCACCACCGACCTCCACCGATTCGATCGAAGCGAAAATCGCTGGACCATGGTCACCGACTGCGAGCGCCCCACCGGCGTCGCCCTCGCCCCCGACGAGCGCGAGCTGCTCGTCGTCGGTCGTCATTGGTGCAGCAGCGCCGACGGCGAGTACTTCACCGACCTCACCCCGCCCGTCGAGGAGTTTAATAATTTTCCCGCGGCCGCGATCGGCGGCGACGGCTGGCGCTACGTGTTCTCCGGCGGCAGATGGCGCAGCACGCTGCACGTGCGCGGCCCCGACGACCCCGGCTTCGTCGCGCGCACGCCTCCGGCCAGCGACATCCGCGTCCTGATCGCCGACCCCGTCGACGGCCGCCGCGCCCACCTCGCGACCTGGGGCGAGGGCGTGTTCACCACCGCCGACGGCGGCGCGACCTGGCAGAGCCTCGGCCTCGAGCGCGTCCAGATCCGCAGCATCGCCCTCGACGTCACCCGCACGCACCTCGCCGTCGGCGGCTCCAACACGATCTTCGACCGCGGCGCCTACTTCCGTCCGTTGCCATGATCGTCGTCAGCCAGGCCCCGCTCCCGCTGTCCGACCACGGCGACGACATCGTCGCCTCGACCCGCGCCGCCCTCGCCAGCGGCTTCGATTTAATCAGCCTCCCCCCCGCGCTCCTGCGCCCCGAGGAGGTCGCCGAGGCCCTCGCCGACGTGCCCGCACGCCCCGCGCCCGAGCCCGCGGTCTGGATCGGCACGATCCCCGACGAGTCCGTCTATCGCGCCGTCTTCCACGCCCTCGCGCAGCGCAACGTCCACTTATTAAACGACCCCGAGGCGCACCTCGAGATCTTCGAGTTCGACCGCGCCTACCCAAAGATCGCCGACCTCACCGCCCGCAGCCGCGTGATCACCGACCTCGCGCAGATCGACGACGCGATCCGCGACCTCGGCCTCCCGGTCTTTATTAAAGGCTCCCTGCTCTCGCGCAAGCACAGCGGCTGGCGCGCCTGCGTGGCCGACACCGCCGACGACCTCCGCCGCCTCGCCGCCTCGTTGCTGCGCCAGCGCTACCTGTCCCGCGGCCGCGCCGTCATCCGCGAGCTGCTCCCCCTGCGCCGCTTCACCGTCCCCGCCGGCGACTTCCCCGTCGGCCGCGAATTCCGCGTGTTCCTGCTCCGCGGCGAGCCCCTCGCCCACGGCTACTACTGGCCCTACACCGGCGACTGGGCCGCCCTCTCGCCCGCCGAAGAGACCGCCGTCCTGGACCTCGCCCGCCGCGCCGCCCGCCGCTTCGCCGCCCCGCTCGTCGCCCTCGACATCGGCCAGCTCGAGGACATGTCCTGGCGCGTCATCGAGACCGGCGACCCGCAATTCTCCGGCCTCAGCTTCATCGACCCGCGCACCCTCTGGCGCAACCTCGCCGCCCGCCTCAGCGGTACGCCGCATACTTGAAATACTTCGGCCGACTGTCGAGCCGCACGTGTAACCACGGCACCCCGAGCCCCGCCGTGCTCACCCACACGCGGGTGCGTCGCTCTCGCAGCCACCGCTCCACCGCCGCCCCCAGCACTTTTAATAATGCATGCTTCTGCTCCTCCGGCGCCGTGCGCATGAACGCCGCGAGGTGCGGATATCCCTGCTTCACCTCCCCCGGCGCCGGCACCACCAGCTCCGCGTCCCCCGACAGATTCGCGAAGCACCCCACCGCCGGCGCCCGCGCCCCCGCGAGCGGCGTCAGGAACGAGCGCACGTCCGCGGCCTCGCGCGCCAGCCCCGGCGCGTCCATCACCACCGCCTCGAACTCCCGGTCGAGGTCGTCCGGCGCGACCGACCGCGACTCCCAGTACACCGCCGCGAACCCCACCCCTGCGATCGCCTCGATCATCGCCGTGCGCAGCGGCGCCTCGTCCACCCACCCCGCCACGACCTCCGCCCACGACATCGCCACGCCACCCCGCTCGACGACGACTTTAAACGTCCGCGCATCCATCGCCTCGAGCACGACCCGCATACCCGCATCCTACCCTGGGCCTCACGACCCATCACCCGGATCGTCGCTCACGCGCGGCCTCCCCCTGCCACAGTATCACCTCACCCCGGATCGTCGAGCAGGAACTCCCCGGTCCGCACCATCACCGCGTGCCCGGTCAGGTCGACCCGCCCGTCGCGCAGCCGGCAGCGGATCTCCCCGCCACGCCGGCTGACCTGCCGCGCCGCGAGCTCCTGCTTGCCGAGGCGACCCGCCCAGTACGGCGTCAACGTGCAGTGCGCCGAGCCCGTCACCGGATCCTCGTCGATGCCCTGCGCCGGCGCGAAGAACCGCGACACGAAGTCGACCCCCGGTTCGTCCCCCGGCCCCGTCACGATCGTCGCGAACACCCCGTCGACCCGGGCCAGCGCCGCGAAGTCCGGACGCACCGCCCGCACCGCCTCCGCCGACTCGAGCACCACCAGCCAGTCCCGCGATCGGAGCACCGCCTCGGGCCTGCACCCGAGCGCCGCCGCCAGCGCGGGCGGCCCCTCCTCGACCACGGGCGCCCGCGCCGGGAAGTCGAGCGTGTACGCGTCCCCGGCCCGCGTCACCGCCAGCGGACCGCCCTGCGACCCGAAGCGCACCACCGTGCGCGACCGATCGATCTCCGTCATCAGCACGAACGCCGCCGCCAGCGTCGCGTGCCCGCACAGGTCGACCTCGACCGTCGGCGTGAACCACCGCAGGTGAAACCCGTCCCCGTCCGCCACGAAGAACGCCGTCTCCGCGAGGTTGTTCTCCGCCGCGATCGCCTGCAGCGTCGCGTCCGGCAGCCACCGCACCAGCGGGCACACCGCCGCGGGGTTGCCGGCGAACCGCCTCTTCGTGAATGCATCGACCTGATAGCAGGGGATCCGCATGCCCCCCTGCATGCCAAACCCCGCCGCCCCGCGCAACCTCAGTCCCGCTGCTCGGCCTCGCCTCCGCTGTACCGCTCCTCCGCCGCGCGCCCTCCGTCACCCGCCCGCACCACGTTCCGCGTCGCGACCCGTGCAGCAGACCGCCGATTCTTCCCCGCAACTGTACCGGTACGCGAGCGTCCTCTCGAGTACAGCCGACCTGCCCCGATGGACATGTACGAACGACCCGCGAGGCCGCTCGCCTCGCGCGACCGCCTCAGCGCGCCTCGAAGCACTCGCGCCGCGGGTGGCACTCCTCCGGCACGCTGAGCCCGCCGTCCGGCCCCGTCACGAACTGCGTCTTCAAGCAGTGGTAGTGGCTCGACCGCGACGTCATGAACGCGTCGGGCGTGTCGCGCCCGTAGACGTGCAGCGCCTTGGTGCGGAGGTGGCGGCAGACCGGCTGGTCGGTGTCGATGACGCGCAGGAACGTGGGCATGACTTCACTCCGGCAGCGCGACCCCGGTCGCGCGGTGCAGGGCCTCGCGCAGGAGCCCCTGCGCCAGCGCGACCTTGTAGGCGTTGTGCTTCAGCGGGCGCGCCGGCGCCAGCGCGGCCGCGGCGGCCGCGGCGAACAGCCCCGCCTCGGGCGCCTTGCCCTCGAGGGCCGCCTCGGCCTCGGCCGAGCGCCACGGCACCGGCGCCACGTGCCCGAGCACGACGCGGACGTTCTTCATCACACCTGCCTCGAGGGACAGGCTGACCGCCGCCTCCGCGAGCGGCCAGTCGTGCGACTGCTTCTCCTTCAGCGCCGCGTACTCCGAGCGCTGCTCGGGCTTCGCCGCCGGCAGCGCGACCCGCACCAGCACCTCGCCGGCGGCCAGGCTGTGCTCGCGCCTCGGGTCGGTCTTCGGCCCGACGAACAGCTCGGCGATCCCGATCGTCCGCGCCGCCTCCCCGACGATCTCCACGCTCGCGTCCAACGCCAGCAGCGCCGACGCCAGCGTCGAAGGGTGCACGATGAAGCTCGGCCCGCCGCCCAGGATCGCGTGGTACTTGTTCTCCCCCGCGACCGCCAGGCACGCGCTCCCGCCCTTCTTCAAACACGTCAGATCCGCCGCCCGGTAGTACCAGCAGCGCGGCCGCTGCAGCAGGTTGCCGCCGAGCGTCGCCACGTTGCGGATCCCCGGCGTCGCCGCCGAGCCCGCCGCCTGCTGCAGCGCCCGGTGGCCCGCGGCGAGCTCCGCCGCCTCGATCTGGCCGAGCGTCACCAGCGCGCCGATCTCGAACCCGCCGGCCCCGCCCTGCAGCGCACGCATGCGGCCGCCGACCTCGTCGGTCAGCCCCGCCAGCTCGACCAGCTCGGCGGGCGTGTCGATGCCCTCCTTCATGCGGTCGATGAGGTCGATCCCGCCGGCCCGGAACACCCGCTCCTGCGGTCGCTCCTGCACGCGCGCGCGCGCGGCGGTCAGGGTTTGCGGGCGAATGAGCGCGAACGACTGCATGGTCAACCTCCCGCCCTGGCAGCAGGGTCTTTATTGAGACTAATGGCCGCGAGCACGCGGTCCGGCGTGAGCGGCAGGTCGCGCACGGGCACTCCGAGCGCGTTGTACACCGCGCAGGCGATCGCCGCCGCCGTCGGGATCGTCGCCGGCTCGCCGATGCCGATCGCCCCGGTGTTGTTGGCGCCGGTGTGCACCTCGGTCAGCACGACCTCGATGTCCGGGATGTCGCGCGCCCCGGCGATCTTATAGCTGTCGAGGTTGGCGTTGAGCATCACCCCGCGCACCGGGTCCATGATCCGCTGCTCGGTCAGCGCGTAGCTGGTCCCGAGGATGATCCCCCCGTTGATCTGCGAGCGCGTCGTCAGCTCGTTCATCACCCGCCCGCAGTCGTGCACCGCCAGCACCCGCGTCGCCCGCACCAGCCCCGTCCACGTGTCGACCTCGACCTCCGCGAACTGCACCCCGGCGATCTGGTACGAGCTCCCGCCCATGAACTTCATGGGATACGCCCCGTACGTGTCGGGCCGCGAGCCCGTGGCCACGATCGCCTCGCCAGCGATCTTCTTGCACAGCTCCGCGAACGCGACGGTCTGCTTGCCGCGGCTCACCCCCTTCGCGCTCCACACCACCTCCTCGGGCTTCTTCGCGCCGAGCTCCTTCACCGCCAGCTCGGTCAGCTGACGCTTGACCTGCTCGGCCGCGCTGCGCACCGCCGGCGTCACCGACGCGGTGGTCGTGCTGCCGCCGCTGCCGACCCCCGGCCCGAGGTCGCTGCTCCCGAACTTGACCCTCACCTCGTTCACCGGCCGCTGCAGCACCTCCGCGACCACCTGCGCCGCGACCGTGAAGATGCCGCCGCCGATGTCCTGCAGCCCGTCGCGCAGCTCGACCGTGCCGTCGCGCCCGACGCTGACGGTCGCGACCACCGCCTTGGCCCGCCCGAAGTCGCCCCAGATCGACGCCGCGACCCCGACCCCACGCCGCACGCGCGCCCCCTTCTTGCGCAGCTCCTCCGCCCGCCTCCTGCCCTCGTCCCACTTGAACTGCTTGCGCCCGAGCTCGAACTGATGCTTGCGCACCGGGTGCTCGTTGTGGGCGACCCGCAGGTCTATCGGGTCTTTCTTCAGCTTCTCGGCCAGCTCGTCGAGCGCCAGCTCCAGCGCGAACGCCCCCTGCGGGTGCCCCGGCGCCCGGAAGGCCGTGCCCGGCCCCGCGTGCGTGAACACGTCGTGGGCCTCGACGCGGATGTTCGGACACCTCGTATAGATGCCGAAGGCGTTGCGCCCGACCCCCGCGCCGGTCCCGATCCCCGCCGACCCGTGCGCCTGCACCTTGATCGCCGTCAGCTCGCCGTTCACCGCGGCCCCCAGCGACACCTCCTGGATCGAGTCCGGGCGGTTGCCGGTGCACAGGTGCTCCTCGCGGCGGTCGAGCAGCAGCGACACCGGCGCCTTCGTCATGCGCGCCAGCTCGCCGGCGATGAAGCCCATCCGCGACCCCGGCGCCGACGCCCCGAACTTGGCCCCGAACCCGCCGCCGAGGAAGTCCGTGATCACGTGCACGTCCTGCGGCTTGATATTAAACACCTCGGCCAGCTCGTCGCGCACCGAGAAGATGCCCTGCGTCGAGCACCACGCCGTCATCTTCTTCTCGCCGTCCCAGCGCACCACGATGCTGTGCGTCTCGAGCGCCGAGTGCGTGTGCACCTGCGTCGTGTACGTCTCTTTAATAGTTACCTTGGCCGCCCGCAGCCCCTTCTCGACGTCGCCCTTCTTCATCGAAGGCGTGGTGCGCACGTTGCCCCGCTGCGGCCCTCCGCCGCCCGCGCCCGGCTCGTCGCCCTCGGTGGCCCGCTCGTCGACCTTACCCTTGTGGACGAGCGGCGCGTCGGCCTGCATCGCCGCCCGCGTCGTCACCACGTGCGGCTCGACCTGATACGTCGCGACCGCCCGCCGCAGCGCCTCGTGGGCCGCCTGCGGCGACGTCGCCGCCACCGCGGCCACGTCCTGGCCCGCGAACAGCATGCGGTCGCCGGTCTTCGCCAGCGGCAGCACGGCCGCCACTCCGGGCGCCGCGCGCATCGCCTCGAGCTCGAGCCCCGTCAGCGTCGCGCACGCGTGCGGGCTGCGCAGCACCGCCGCGTACAGCATGCCCGGCAGACGAATGTCATGCGTGTACTTCGCCGCCCCCGTCACCTTCGCCGGCCCGTCGATGCGCGGCACCGGCTTGCCGACGACCTCGAGCTTGCTGTTCGCGTCCCACGGCTGCGGCTCACCCGCCGGCAGCGCGACCTCGATGTCCCGCGTCTGCCCCGCGAACCCGACTTTAATTTTTGTCGTCCCGTCGGCCATCTCAGCCCGCCTTCCTGTCGGCCACCGACAGCACCGCCGCGACCACGTTCGGATAGGTCCCGCAGCGACACAGGTTCCCGGAGATCGCCCGCTTCACGTCGTCGGCCGCGAGCGCCTGCGAACGCGTCCGCGACAACAACGCCTGACACGACATCAACATGCCCGACGTGCAGAACCCGCACTGCAGCGCGTCGTGCCGCACGAACGCCGCCTGCAGCGGCGACAGCTCGCCGCCCTCCGCCAGCCCCTCGACGGTCGTCACCCGCCGCCCGGCCACGTCGTGCGCCAGCGTCATACAGCTCGGCCGCGCCACCCCGTCGATCATCACCGTGCACGCCCCGCAGGCCCCGCGGTCGCACACGACCTTCGTCCCGGTCGCGTCGACCTCGTGCCGCAGCAGATCGGCCAGCGTCGCGCTCGGCGCCGCCTCGACCGTCTTCGCCTCGCCGTTCAGCGTGAACTGCAGCGGCGCCGGTCCCGGCCCCAGCGCCGTCCCGTCCGCCGGCGGCGTCACGCCCGGCGGGTTCGTCTCCGGATTGGGTGTCGGCTTCGCCGGCGTCGCGCACCCGGCCACCACCGTGGCCGAGCCCAGCCCGCGAAACAGACTGCGTCGTGTGATCCGAGGCCCGTCTGCCATGACCCGCGAACATACCACCCCGCCGCCCCGAGATGCAGCCCACCCGCTGCACCCCCCCGCCATTTCGCCGACCGCGCCCCACCCCGGGTTGAGTCGCGCCCGGGCTGGTACTACACATGAGGCGCACATGCTCGAGCTGACCACCGGCGATCTCCTCGCGGCCGAGGTCGAAGCGCTCGTCAACGCCGTCAACACGCAGGGCGTGATGGGCAAGGGCATCGCGCTGCAGTTCAAGAACGCGTACCCGGAGAACTTCCGCCGCTACAAGGAAGCCTGCGACGCGAAGACGCTGGACGTCGGCAAAGTGCTCACCTACGACGCCGGCGGGCTGGTCCGTCCGCGTTACATCATCAACTTCCCCACCAAGAAGACCTGGCGCGCCCCTTCGAAGCTCGAGTACATCGACGCCGGCCTGGACGCGCTGATCGAGGAGCTCCGGCGCCTGCAGATCGGCTCGGTCGCCGTCCCGCCGCTCGGCTGCGGCAACGGCGGCCTGGCCTGGGACGACGTGCTCCCGCGCATCACCGCCGCCTTCGCCGCGCTCCCCGCGGTCCGCGTGCTGGTGTTCACGCCGGACGGAGCACCCCGCGCCCGCGGATGACCCGCGGCCCGCCGCCCTGCTGGCCCTCGAGCGCGTGGCCGGCCTCATCGAGGGCTTCGAGACCCCCTTCGGCATGGAGCTGCTCGCCAGCGTGCACTGGGTCGAGCAGGACCAGACCCCGGCCGAGCGCTCACCCGCGACGGCCCTGCGCGCCGTGCACGCGTGGAGCGAGCGCAAGGCGGCCCGCATGCGCCAGGCCCACGTCTCCGCCGCCTGGACGCGCCTGCGAGACCACGGCTGGCTCTGACGACGCTTCGAATCGTTCACAGCTTCGCGCGCGCCGCCAGGATGTCCGCGATGCACCGCTCGAGCCGCTCGCGCCCCTCGCCCGCGCCGACGCTGGCGAAGTTGTGCCTGGCGATGTCCGACGACAGCTCGTAGTCCGACTGGATCGCCTGCTGCGCCAAAATTTTGAACTCCGGCCCGAGCTTCGCCATCTCGGCCATGAAGCGGGCGTCGGCGGCCGCCTGCGCCTGCTTGCGGAGGTCGTCGAGCAGGTCGGCCCTGATGCACTGGATCACCGGGTCCGGGCTGCGCCGCAGCGCCGGCACCAGCGACTCCGCGGTCGGCTTGCGCCTCCCGTCGCTCATCCGCGGCCGCGGGTGGAACCCGACCATGTAGTAGCGCGGCCGCGTGTGCTCGCCGTAGGCCGCGCGGACCGCCTTCACCACTTCTTCGAACGCGTCGACGTCGTGCCACGCGTGCTCCGCCTCGCGGGGCAGCACGAACGTCAGCAGCACCACCTCGACGTCGGCGTGCTCCCGGCTGATCTCCCGCAGCCGACGCGCGGCCGCGGCCGCCGGCTCCGGCTCCGACGCGTACACCAGCGGGCGATGCACCCGCCCCTGTTCGCGGCTGCGGCGGGCGAACGGGCAGAGGTTGAGGTCCTCGACCGCCTCCCGCTGGTAGCGCTCGTGCACCGCCTGGACCGCCTCCTCCGCGGGATCTGGCGCCTGTGAAGCCAACGCGCGCCAGTGTATCCTAGGCGGCCATGCGGGGTCTCCTGCAGCCGGCCCTCCTGGCCGCCCTCGGCGCGTTCGTCCTCGCGGGCTGCACGCGCTACGTCGTCAAGGTCGACAGCGAACCGGCCGGCGCCGCCGTCACGCTGGGCGGCAACCCGGCCAGGGGCAACCGCTGGTCGGTGCCCACCGACTCGGTCGCGGAGATCGCCGCGACCTGGCCGGACGGTCGGCGGATCGCCGCCGCCTTCACGGTCGACCGCGACATCAACGTGCTCGTGCGCCGCGACGGCGACCCCGCGCAGCTCCTCGGGGCCAGCCCGGTCGCCGGCGGAGCCGCGGTCCCGGTCGCCACGGTCCCGGTCTCGACGGCGCCCGCCGGCCCGGTGGCGACCGCCCCCACACCGTCCGCCGACCCCGTCCCGACCGTCCCGATCGGCGGAGGCCCCGCCGGCGGAGGCACCGCCATGGCCGAGGCCCGGGCCCTCGCCGACGCCGGCCAGAGGGCCTACGAGCTCACCGACTACGACGAGGCGATCGCCAGGTTCAAGCAGGCCTACGAGAAGATCCGCGACAGCAAGGACCCCAAGGCCCCGGAGATCCTCGGCAACATCCAATACAACCTCGCCGTCGTCTACGAGCGCAGCCACGAGGTCAAGCAGGACCCCGAGCGCCTCCGCCGGGCCCGCATCATGTACAAGCAGTTCGACGAGCAGATGGCCGCCCTCGTCCCCAACTGGTCCAGCTCCGCCGAGCACGCCGACGTGCTGCGCCGGATCCGTGCCCTCGACGCCCGCCTCGGGGACTGACTTCACGGCCCCTCGGGGGCCTGGGTCGCCCTGCGGGCGGTCGGCCCTGAAGGGCCCGATGTGTCGCTGGTCGCGCGGTGAGCCCTTCGCTTCCGGGTGCTCGCCCCGCAACGACGCGCCTGCAAAGTGTTTCCCTCCCGGCGCGCGCGGCGGTATCGTGCGCTGCCGTGTTCAAGAACCACCCGAAGGGTCTCCCCGTCCTGTTCTTCACCGAGATGTGGGAGCGCTTCGGCTTCTACCTGATCCTCGGCATCTTCGTGCTCTACATGCAGGCGGGGCCGGACACGGTGGTCCCCGGCCGCAGCGGCCTCGGCCTGCCCGAGCTCCAGGCCAAGGACATCTTCGGCACCTACCTCGCGCTCGTCTACCTGACCCCGTTCGTCGGCGGTCTGCTGGCCGACCGCATCCTCGGCTACCGCAAGGCGATCGTCATCGGCGGCATCCTCATGGGCCTCGGCTACTGCGGCCTGGCCATGCCCGGCTACGGGCCGATGTTCTTCCTGTCGCTGCTGCTCATCATCCTCGGCAACGGCTTCTTCAAGCCGAACATCAGCACGCTCGTCGGCAACCTCTACAACGACGACCGCTACCGCGAGCAGAAGGACGCCGGCTACAACATCTTCTACATGGGCATCAACATCGGTGCCTTCGCCTGCAACTTCGTGGCCGCCTACCTGCGCCTCAACTACGGCTGGGGCTACGCCTTCCTGGCCGCCGGCATCGGCATGTTCCTCGGCGTGATCTGGTTCATCGCCGGCACCAAGCACGTCGTCCACGCCGACGTCCTGAAGCCCACGGTGCCCGGCGACCAGCCGGTCCCGGTCATCCTCGCCCAGGTCTTCCTGCCCGCGTTCGCGTTCGCGGGGGTCGGCTGGTTCGTGCCCGAGCTGCTGCTCGGCCACCCGCTGATCGGCAGCCACACCAACGACGCCTTCCTGTTCGCCTGCATCCCGGTGGTGTGGTTCTACGGCTCGCTGTGGCGCCGCGCCCAGGGCGAGGACCGCGAGCGCATCGGCGCGCTGCTGCCGGTCTGCGCCGCCGTCATCGCCTTCTGGGCCATCTTCCACCAGAACGGCGCCTCGCTGACCGACTGGGCCGAGAACTACACCCGCCGCGAGATGCCCGCCAGCGTCGCCAGCGCGGCCGACCAGGTCGGCCTCGTGCAGGAGGTCAACACCGGCGAGCGCGAGGTCTCCCTGCGCGACAGCCACGGCGACAAGATCCTCGGCCCCGACGGCAAGCCGAAGACCGCCATGGGCCCCGACCCCTATTTTAATAATGTCCCGCTCGCCGAGCGCCCCGCCCCGCCGCCGGCCGAGTGCATGGCCAAGGACCTCGCGGGCGAGGCCAGGGCCAGGTGCAGCGCGCACAACACCAAGCTGGTGTCGTCCGAGCTGTTCCAGTCGGTCAACGCCGCGTTCGTGGTGCTGCTCACCCCGATCGTCGTGGCGGTGTTCGCCATGCTGCGCCGCCGCAAGAAGGAGCCCTCGACCCCCGGGAAGATCGCGCTCGGCATGTTCCTCACCGCGGCCTCGACCCTGGTGATGATCGCCGCCGCCATCGTCACCCACAACGGCGCCGAGAAGGCCTCCGCGCTGTGGCTCGTCGGCACCTACTTCGTGATCACCATCGGCGAGCTGTGCCTCAGCCCCATGGGCCTGTCCATGGTCTCCAAGCTGAGCCCGCCCCGCCTCACCGCCCTCATGATGGGCGCGTGGTTCCTCTCCACCTCGATCGGCAACAAGCTCGCCGGCATCCTCTCCGGCCTCTTCAACATCTTCGAGACCAAGGCCTACGCGTTCGCCCTCAACTGCGTCCTCGCCCTCGTGTCCTGCGGCCTCATCGTCGTCATGCTGCCGCGCCTGCGCCGCGTCATGAACAAGTACCTCTGACCCGCACGCACGAGCCCCCATGTCCTCCGGCGCACCCTCCCCCGCCGACCTCGACCGCGCCCTCGCGGCGTTCCCCGAGCTCGTCCACCCCGTCGCCGTCCCCCTCGCCGGCGGCCTCATCCACCACACCTTCGCCGTCGTCGCCCGCGACGGCGAGTACATCCTCCAGCGCGTCCACCCCATCTTCGCACCCCCCGTCCACGACAACATCGCCGCCGTCGTCGACCACCTGCGCCGCCGCGACCTCCCGGCCCCCCGCCTGCTGCTCGCCGGCGACGGCCGCCCCTACGCCGACCTCGGCCCCGAGGGCGTCTGGCGGGTCATGACCCGCCTCCCCGGCCTCAGCTTCGCCACCGTCCAGTCGACCGCCCAGGCCCACGCCGCCGGCGCCCAGGTCGGCCGCTTCCACGCCGCCCTCGCCGACCTCGACTACGAGTTCAAGGTCGTCCGCCAGACCCACGACACCCCCGCGCACCTGCGCACGCTCGAGGCCGCCCTCGACGAGCACGGCGGCCACCGCCTCCACGCCGAGGTCGCCGCCCTCGCCGCCGAGCTGTTCGCCGGCCTCGCCGGCCTGCCCGACCCCGGCGACGTGCCCCTGCGCGTCGGCCACGGCGACCTGAAGTTCAACAACATCCTGTTCCTCGGGACAGGTCCCCGCGACCAGGTCACCCCGACCGGCATCATCGACCTCGACACCGTCCAGCGCATGCCGCTGCACCGCGAGCTCGGCGACGCCTGGCGCTCGTGGTGCAACCGCGGCGGCGAGGACCAGACGACGGCCGCCTTCGACCTCGACATCTTCGCCGCCTCGCTGGCCGGCTGGCAGAGCGCGCTCGCCGAGCCGCCGACGCTCGCCGAGCGCCGCGCCCTCGTGCACGGCGTCGAGTGGATCTCCCTCGAGCTCACGGCCCGCTTCGCCGCCGACGCCCTCCGCGAGTGTTACTTCGGCTGGGACCGCGCGCGCTTCCCCGCCGCCGGCGAGCACAACCTCCTGCGCGCCCGCGGCCAGTGGTCGCTGCACCAGGCCGCCCTCGCGACCCGCCAGGCCCGCGCCGACCTCCTGCTCGCCGGCACCTGAACGCAGCCTCGCGACGACGCGGCCCGCCGGTCGCCGAAGCGGGCCTCGTGCCTCGACCTCCGCGAGCTCGCCCGCGCCGCGACCGCTGCCGGCCCCTCGGACACGCGCCACGCGACCTCTCCGGTCCCCTTGCCATCCCCTCGGACGCGCGCCACGCGACCTCTCCGGTCCCGTTGTCATCCCGCCTCGCGGCCCGCGGCCTCGCGTGCCAACCTGACACGCCGCCGGCTCCGCCGCCCCGCAAACCTCCTCACCGCACCGCCGCCCCGCTCTGGTACCGTTCTTGCTGAAGCGGACCGAAGGAGCACCCCATGAATTTCTCGCCCGCCCCTCGCACCGACACCTCCGCCTCGATCGTCGGCGGCCTGCTCGGCGGCCTCGCCGTCGCCGGCAGCGTGATCGCCTTCTTCACCCTCCGCGACCCTCGCGTCGCCAGCGACACCGAGGCGCTCACCGAGCTGCGCATCGCCGCCGCCGAGCTGAAGGTCCAGGTCGCCGAGCTGAAGGAGAAGGTCGCCCGCCAGGAGGCCGAGCGCCCCGCCCACCACCTGTTCCCGCCGATGCCCCCGGCCCCCCCGGCCCCGCTCGTCGAGATCTCGGCGCCCCCGGCCCCGCCTCCGCCGATGCCCCCGGGCCTCGAGCGTGCGATCTCCTGCCCCGCCGAGAACCACTGCACGATCGACCGCAACTACATCGACGAGGCCCTGGCCAACCCCGCCGCCCTCGCGCGTCAGGCCCGTGTCATCCCGGCGATCCGCGACGGCCGGATGCACGGCTTCAAGCTCTACGGCATCCGCCCCGGCTCGCTGCCGAAGCTGCTCGGCTACAAGAACGGCGACACCATCCTCAGCCTCAACGGCATCCCGCTCGACAGCACGGAGGCCGCCCTCGCGTCCTACACCAAGCTCCGCGGCTCCGACACCCTCTCCGTCGAGGTCGAGCGCAAGGGCGAGACTTTAATTATGCGCTGCGACCTCCGCTGACCGGGCGTCGCCCCCTCCGACACGCCGGCGCGCGCCGGCGTGTCGCGCTTCGTCACCCCGCTCGCCGCCCCGCCCCGCGCTCGCCGTTCATGCGCCCCTCACTTCCGCCGCGCCGCCCGCTTCTTGACCGCGCACCGCACCCGCGCCCGCGCCAGGGGTGACGGCGCGGCCCGGCCGATCGTCAGCACCTCGACGTGCTCGAGCACGAACTCCTGGAACGCCCGCGCCTTCGCCGGCAGCAGCCGCGACGCCGGGTGGACCACGTACATGTTGCCCTCGCCCGCGGTGTAGTCGGGCAGCACGCGGACCAGCCGGCCCCCGCGCAGCTCGTTGGCCACGCGCGCGTCCGGCAGCACCGCGATGCCCGCGCCCGCCAGCGCCGCCTGGCGCAGCAGCGTGAAGTCGTTGGCCGCGATCGCCGTGCGCACCGCCACCTCCTGCTCGCCGCCGGCCCCGTACAGCCGCAGCTTGGTGCGCCCGTGATTCGTCCGCATCACCAGCACCGCGTGCCCCGCCAGGTCGGCCGGCGCCTTCGGCCGCCCGTGCCTTTTTAAATAGGCCGGGCTCGCCAGCAGATACATCTTCATCGTCGCCAGCCGCCGCGCCACCAGCGACGAGTCCGGCAGCGACGGCGCCCCGCGCAGCGCCAGGTCGATGTTCTCCGCCACCAGATCGAGGCGCTGATCGGTCAGCAGCAGCTCGACCGTCACGCCCGGGTTCTGCCCGGCGAACGCCGCGACCAGCGGACCCAGCGCCTCGCCGAGGTCGTACGGCGCCGTCACTCGCAAATGTCCGCGCGGCGTCTCCTGCGACTCGCGGACCGCCTGCGTCGCCTCCTCGAGCCCCGCCAGCGCCCGCGCGGCGCGCTCGTGGAACACGTTGCCCGCCTCCGTCAGCGCCAGGCTGCGCGTGGTCCGGTGCAGCAGCTGCACCCCCAGCTTCTCCTCCAGGCGCGCCACCCGGCGGCTCACCGTCGACTTCGGCAGCCCGAGCTTGCGGCTCGCCTCGGTGAACGACCCCGCCTCTGCCACCCGCAGGAACGCCGCCACCTCCTCGAGGTCCGGCCCGGATTGTTCCGCCTCATGCAACATTGCGTCCTATCCTAGCAGGCTTGTCGCGTTTTCGGCAACGGCCCACCCTGAGTCGCATGAAACGCCTGCTCCCGCTCGTCGCCCGCCTGTTCCTCGGCCTCATCTTCACGGTCATCGGCCTCAACGGCTTCCTCCACTTCCTGCCCATGCCGCCGCCGCCCCCGGCCGCCGGCGCGTTCTTCGGCGCCCTCGCCCAGACCGGCTACTTCATCCCCCTGCTTAAAGGCACCGAGGTGCTCGCCGGGCTCGCCCTGCTCAGCGGGAGATTCGTCCCGCTCGCGCTCGTCGTGCTCGCGCCGATCGTGGTGAACATCGCCGCGTACCACATCTTCCTGACCCCGGGCGACCTCGGCATGGCGGCCTTCCTGACCTTCCTGCAGGCCTTCCTCGCCTGGACCTACCGCGACAGCTTCCGCGGCGTGCTCGACCCCGACGCCCGCCCGGCCGCGTGAAGCTAGGCCCGCTCGGACGACGCCGCGATCCCGAGCTGTCCGGCCCAGTAGGTCAGCATCAGCGGCACGTGGATCGGCGCGTCGACGTCGACGAACCGGTGCCACGCCACCATCGTGTCGCTGACCGCGAAGCTCACCGCCCCGAGCGTCGCGTACCACGGCAAGAGCGGGTCACGCGGGTGCTCGCCGATCTGCGCCATCGCCCGCCAGACCATCGCCGCGATCACCGTCACGTACGCGATCACCGGCGCCTTCATCGCGCCGAGGTGCGGCTCGAGCCACAGGTACACCGGCACCATGTACGCGATCACCGGCAGCAGCCGCCCGAGGTGCAGCGCCCTCGTGCGCCCGAGGTACGCCAGCAGATAGGCCACGTGCGCCAGCAGGAACGCCACCAGCCCCGGGAGGAACAGGTCGATCCCGAGCAGCACGTCCCCGCACGCCGACAGCAGCAGCCCGAGCGCGACGAGCGACGCGTCCCCGGAGCCGATCGTCCGCACCCACGCCATCAACGCCAGCGCCGGCATCGCTTTAAGAATTAGCGCGGCCGTCGACCAGTCCATCCACCAGCACACGAAGTAGAGCGCCATCGAGGTCAGCGCCAGACGGAGGTAGAACGACCCGCGAGTCTTCATCGCCGCCGAGTGTAAACGTTGCCCCGCGGCGGTACCATCGGCCATGGTCCGTCGCCTCGCCCTCGCCCTCGCCCTCGCCGCCCTGCCCTCGCTCGCCCGCGCCGACGTCCCGCCCGACCCCGACTCTCCCGACGCCCACTGCACCCCCGCCGAGCAGTGCCCCACCGGCGAGAACTGCCCGTACTCGTTCCGCCCCGGCGACCCCGACGGCGACTGGAAGAACGAGGGCGCCGAGTGCCGCGAACTCATGAAGAGCAAGGGCCTCGAGCTCCGCTGCCGCAACGGCGGCAACTACGGCGGCCAGCAGCTGTTCTGCCCGCCCGGCGCCACCGGCAGCTGGACCGCGCCCGGCCAGAAGTCACCGAACCCTCCGCCAGTCGCCCCCGAAACCGAGCAGCCCGGGCCGGCGCCCGACATCAAACAACCGACGCCGACGCCCGCGCCCGCGACCCCCGCGCCCGCGAGCAAGGCCGGCATGTGCTCGCTCGCCGACGGCACCGACCTCGGCCTCCTCGCGCTGCTCGCCGGCTTCTTGCTGCCGCGGCGCCGTCGCTGATCACCCGAGCGCCGCGCCGACGAGCCGCCCCAGCGCCGTCAGCACCGCCGGCTCCTCCGAATCATTAAAATGCTTGGCGCCCGGGGCGAGCGTCACCTCCGCCGCCAGCCGCTCGCGCCACAGCGCCGCGTTGGCGGCCGCGTCGGCGGTGAACGGATCGTCATCCGACAGCAGCACCGAGATCCGCGGACAAACTGCACGTACACGCGCCAGATCCGGCCCCTGCTCGATCCACGGCACGATCGTCGGCCACGGACGATCCACCGTCCACCAGCCCGCGACCGCCAGCATCCCCGCGATCGTCACCCCCTCCGGCAGCGCCGCGATCGCGTGCATCGCCGCCTGACAGCCCACGCTGTGCGCCAGCACGAAGGTCTCGCCGACGAGACCATCCGCGAGCGCCCGCGAGATCGCCGGCGGCCACGTGTCGATGCGCGGCGTGCCCGGCTCCGGCAGGTCGCACACGTACACATCTTCAAAAATGTCCGGGCGCCCGGCGAGCCGCGCCGCCAGCCACGGATAAAAGTCCGACCTCGGCGTTCCGCCCCAGCGGGGCACCACGATCAGCCTGCGCTGCACACCCGCAGCATACAAACATTCACGCGCCGCTTGAAGAGCGCGAGGCGCCGCCCCGCGGGACGGCGCCCCGTCGCGCGCGCCGGCTCAGCCCTGCACGTTGGCCGCGGCCGACGCGTCGTGCCCGCAGATCGAGCCCTGGTAGGTCCCCGAAGCCGAGCCGGGGCTCGCCGACGCCGAGATCTTCACGTCGATGTCGCAGCTCCCGTCGACCTCGCCCGAGAACGACAGGCTGCCCACCATCGAGAACGACAGCTGCGCCGAGTCGCCGGTCGCCGAGGCCGTCGCCTCGTAGTCGAGGTCGCCGTCGATCGTCACGTTGAGCGCCGACTTGCAGCCCGAGAACGTCGTCGACAGCGAGAACGTGCCGGCCGCCGCCGAGGGGTCGCCCGCCGCCGCCGCCGAGCCCACGAAGCGGGCCGTGCCGCCGCCCGGGCAGTTGAAGTTGAAGTCGACGTTGGCCGAGCCCTCGGCGCGGAACGCCGGCGTCTCGTCGGCCACCACCGGCGTGGCCGCGGCGCTCGACTGGGCCATGGGCACCCCGGTGGCCAGCACCGACGACACCGCGGCGAACCCGACCCGCGAGTCCTCCTCGTTCAGCTCCTGCGAACAGCCGACGAGGGACAACGTTGCGATCGACGACAGAACCATCTTGTTGAACATGGCCGGCAGGATACACCGGCCCTCGCACCGTGGACGCGCGCGCAGATCGCACGCGGGACGCTTTGGCCCAGCTGCGGCGCCCCACTGGTGCGCGGACGAGCCCTCGTCTACCGTCCCCCGATGATCGCCGGGTTCGAGCGCGACGAGATCCTCCACGAAGCCCTCGTGACCCCGCGGAGCGCCCTCGTGCCGTTCCCCGGGGTGACCGTCATCGAGCGCCCCGGCTGGTTCCAGCTGATCTCCCCGCCGTTCCGCGACGGCGGCCTCAACGAGGTCTCACGCGCGCAGCTGGCCGACGACGAGGCCGACGCCGTCATCGACGCCACCCTCGCGCAGTACGCCGCGCAGGGCATCCGCTTCAAGTGGGTCGTCACGCCGAGCTGCCGCCCGCTCGACCTCCGCGAGCGCCTCGCCCGTCGCGGCATGCTCCACCGCCGCTGCATCGTCATGGCCGCCGACATCGCCGACATCACCGTCCCACCCACCCCCGACGTCACCGTCGAGCCCGTCGATGTCGATAACGTCGACGCCTTCGCCGACGTCGTGACGACCGGCTGGGACACCCGCGGCTCCCCGCTCGCCGACCTCCAGCGCGCCCAGATCGCCGACCCCGCGCGGCGCCACCGCGGCTTCCTCGCCCGCATCGACGGCCGCCCCGTCGGCGGCGCCAACCACATCGTGCTCGCGCGCTCCGCCTACTTCGTCGGCGCCGTCGTCCTCCCGCCGTTCCGCGGCCGCGGCGTCTACCGGGCCCTCATCGCCGCCCGCCTCGCCGCCCTCGCCGCGGCCGGCCTCCGCCTGGTGACGATCCAGGCCCTCGCCGACACCTCCGCGCCGATCCTCACCCGCCTCGGGTTCGTCCCCGTCGCCGAGCTCGACGTGTTCGCGAACCGCTGACCCCGGGTACGGTCGCCCGTCCGATGACGACGAATCACCCCGGCTGCAGCACCGCGAACTCGACGCGCCACCCGGCCTCCACGCGTCGCCACACGAACACGTAGCCGCCGCGCTCCGCCCCGTCCGCGTAGCGCCCCAGCGTGTACGCCAGCTCGCCCCCGGGCGCCGCCCCGCTGGCGACCACCGTGCGCCCGTTCACCCGCCGCTCCGCCTCCACGCGCCGCTCCCCGAGCCACAGCACCGCCCCCGGCCCGACCGCGACGAGCCCGCGATCGGCCGCCTCCACCTCCGGCATCGGCGCCTCGGGCACCCCCACATAATTAAAATCCTGACCGTCGGCCGGCGCGTCGCCCTCGACGCGCGCCACCAGCCCGCCCGGCCGCCGCGCGTAGCGGACCACCTTGGGGAAGTCGTGCTCCGGCGCCGCGAACTCGACGTGCTCCGCCCCGCGCGCCCTCTCGGGGAAGTGCGCCACGACCTGTCCCGAAGGCCAGGCCGTGAACCGCAGCCGCGCCGGCGCGTCGATGCGCATGACCTCGTAGTTCCAGCCCTCCGCCCCCCTCAGCCAGCCGACGCCGAGCAACACATCATCGATCCGCGTCCACGCCTCCCCGCCGCCCTCGGGGTCGACCCAGCGCCCGACCATCCACTTCACCGCATCGACGCTCGCCGGTCTTCGCGTCCGCGCCCCCGCGCACGCCAGCCCCGCCGTCCCGAGCAGCAGCGCCCGCCGCCTCACCCGAGCACCGTCGCGCGCGACACCTGCACGAGCACCCCGTGCGTCGAGCCCGTCCACCACACCCACGCCAGCGCTCCGAGGAACGCCAGCCCGAGCAGCAGCCGCACCCGGTTCCACATGCGCGTCGCGTCGACCCCAGGCCCGGAGGGCCGTGGAGCGCTGCGATCGAGCGGGACCAGCATCGCCGCCGCCGGCAGCGCGGCCAGCCACGGCGAGACCACCAGCGCCCCGTACACCGCGCTGGCCGCCAGCATCACGCGGACCAGCAGCAGCGTGCGCCCGACCCCGAGCGCCACCGCCGTGGTGCGCACCCCGGCGGCCGCGTCGGCGTCGTGATCGCGGATCACCTGGATGCCCTCGAACGCCCCCGAGAACAGCCCGAGCCAGCCCACGAGCGCCCACCCGAGCGCCAGCTCCGGCGGGCTGCCGACCAGCGGCATGGCCGCGCCCCACGCGATCATCGCCGCGATGTCGGCCCCCGGCATCGCCTTCAGCCGCGCCGAGTAGGCCCAGCACACCCCGCCGCCGAGCGCCAGCGGCAGCAGCAGCGACGGCATCACCAGCGCCGCGCCGACCACCAGCACGACCACCAGCCCGAGCTGCGCGACCAGCCCCGCCCGCCGGTGGTCGCGGAGGAACCGCGTCTTCGCGTCGTCCCGCCCCGGCGCCAGCAGGTCGTCCGCGAGGTCGAGGTAGTCATTGTTCAAATACACCAGCAGGTTGAGGCCGAACGCGAAGCACAGGCGCACCGCGCAGTCCGCCGGCGGCAGGTGCAGGGCCACGGCGATGCCCGCCGCGCCCGCCATGTTCGCCATCTCCAGCCGGCGCAGGCGGTACGCCGCCACCTCGCCGACGATCCGCAGCACGTCACGGACCCGCACCGACTCAGTAGCCATTGCGAACCTCCAGGTCCGCCGGGTGCGGCGCCGGGATCTTGATGAAGCCCACCGGGTCGTGGGTGTCGACGCGCACGCGCCGGACCTCGCAGTCCGGCGCGCACACCAGCGTCTCCATCCAATGGAAGCGCAGCACGAGGTCGCGCCGCGGGTCGCTGCCGGTCACGCGGATGAGGTTGGTGTCGACCGACACCGTACCTGTCCCTTCGGCCAGCAGCGTCGGCTTGATCTTGGTGCGATACATGCGGTGCCCGTCGAACCGCGCGACCGGCTCGAGCACCTCCTTGCGCCGGTCCCACGCCGGCGACTGGTTGGTGAGGATCACCCAGCCGACCCCGTAGGTCTCGAAGTAGGCCCGCAGCTCGTCGTCGCCGGCGACGCCCATCTTGCGCCGGCGGAACAGGTTGGCGAACCCGTGCTGCAGGTTGCGGTAGGTGAACCCGCCGAGCACCTGCGCGTCGGTCCGCCAGGCGATCTGCTCGCCGAGCATCGGCTCCTCGATCAGGATGCGCGACCCGTCGTCGATCGTCCGCACCCACTCGGCCACCCGCATGTCGGCCTCGTTGCGCGGGCGCATGCGGTAGTCGACCTGCGCCGGGAAGCCCTGGCTGGCGATCGGCGCGCGCGCGCCGCTGTACATCAGCGCCACCTCGGGCAGCGAGGCCCGCATGTAGTACAGCGCGTCGCTCGCCAGGTGCTGGGCCGCCGGGACCGCCACCACCGCCAGCGCCACCCGCGTGGTCCGCCCGGTCTCACGCCACCAGCGCAGCCCCGCGGTCAGGGCCACCGCCGCGGGGATCGTCGCGAACATGCCGAGCGGCAGCACGTGGCGGTACGGCTGGATCTGGGCCAGCAGCCACACCAGCGCCCCGAAGTACGTGAGCGCCGCCAGCACCGCCAGCGCGGTCGCCAGCACGCGCAGCCGGGGGTCGCGCTCGCGTCGCCACAGCACCAGCCCGATCGCCGCGAGCACCAGCACCAGCGTGCGGAGGCCCGAGCGCGTGCCGATCATGCCCGACGTGGTGGTGTCGAGCACCAGCCCGAACAGGTCGGCGAGGATGAACTGCGGCCCCGCCTGCCCGAAGTAGCCCGAGTCGAGGATGTAGTGCCAGTACTTCAGCGACGGCACCAGCCACCAGGTGTTGACGGCCAGCGTCGCCGCCACCATCGCCCACACCGCCGCGTGCCCGCGCCACCCGAGTCGCCGCGCCGCCGTCACGTACAGCAGCAGCAGCGGGACCGCCAGCACCGTGAAGCTGTAGGGGTGGATCTGGTGGGCCAGCGCCAGCGTCGCCCCGGCCGCCAGCGCCTGCCAGGCCCGCCGGTCCCGCAGCCAGCGCCAGAACAGCGCCAGCGGCAGCAGGCAGAAGTAACCCGCGAACCCGTACGCCGTCATGCCGACGAACCACAGCCAGTGCGCGAACGAGTCGAACCACCACAGCAGCGAGCCCATCGCCATGACCGCCACCGCCTGCCCGCGCCCGAGCGCGAACAGCCGGGCCGACGCGTACATCACCGCCGGCACCGCCCAGTGGGCCAGCACCACGAACAGGTTGAACGCCAGGCCCTTGGCCACGCCGAGGCGGTGGAGCGCCCACGTGAACAGCTCCCAGCCCTTGTTGTCGGCGTCGAAGATGAGCCCCTGCGGCGAGCCCGCGAGCAGCGTGGGGTCGTAGACCCACGAGCGGCCCCAGCCGTCGAGCCCGGCGATCACGCCCCAGGTCTGGCCGACGTGGGTCTCGTAGTCGACGCCGATGATCGGCTCGCTGGTCCACCACACCGCCGTCGGCACGAAGTAGGCGAAGCACGCGAAGTGGACCGCGAGCACCGCGAGCGCCGCGAGCGCGAGGCCTCGGCGGTGCGGCTCGACTGGCGCGGGCTCCGACATGCCCGCGCACTATAACGCGCGCGGGCGGTCGTTGAACCAGCACAAAAGACCGGACCGGGCGTCGGCCCGGTCCGGTCACGGCCCCGCGTCAGCGGCGCCCGTCAGGGGTCTCTCCGGTCGTCTCAGTCGGCCGCGAGCACGAACGGGTAGGTCACGATCACCGTCCCGCCGCCCTGGGGCTTGGGGAACGACCAGCGGCGGACCGCCTGGGCGATGCAGTTGGTGACCGAGCTGTTCTTGATGTCGGTCTCCGAGACGATCGAGGACGGCACCTTGCCGGTCGCCCCGATGGTGAACTGCACGGCCACCCGCCCCTTCATGTTCGGGTCCTTGGCCAGGCCCTGGTTGTAGCAGTAGCGGACCTCGTTGATGTGCGCGCGGACCACCCGGCGGATCAGGTCCTTGTCGAGCGAGCCGACCACCTCGGCCTTGCCGACGCGGGCGACCGGGACCTTGGTCCCGCGGTCCGAGAACCCGGCCGAGCGGGTCATCCCGCTGCCGTCGCCGCCCTTGTTGTGCCCGAGCAGCCCGACCCCGCCGAGGCCGACCGTGCCCTCGCCGGTGCCGCCGCCGCCGCGGCCGGTGCCCACGAGGCCGAGGCCGGCCCCGCCGTAGGACTCACCGACCTGGGTGCCGGTGACCTTCCCCCAGAAGTCGTCGGAGTCGGCGCCGTTGGCGTACGCCGAGCCGTCGACCGAGGCCATGAAGTGGCCCTGGTGCTGGGCCATGACGCCGAGGATGCCGGCCTCGCGGGCCTTCATCTCCGGGTTGAAGTCGCGGGCGATCGACGGGACCCCCGAGGAGATCTTCTTCATCGCGTAGCGACCGTCGGGCTTCTTCGAGCTCGGGTTGCCGGCGGCGCCCTCGTTGCCGCGGTGACGCTCGGCGGACACGCCGCCCGGCTCCTTCGCCTCCTCCTCGGACACGACCTCCTCCTCCTCGACGGTCTGGGTCGGCTGCGCGAGGTAGCCGACGAACCGGGCCATGTCCTCGCCCTCCTGGGCACCGATCGCGCCGGCCTCGCCGGGGATGAGGTGCGTGAGCACCAGCAGCGAGCCCAGCACCGCCGCCGAGCCGCCGTTGGTCACCCAGAACGGCTTGTCGAGCTCGCCCTTGCGCGCCGTGACGACGCCCGGGGCGACCGAGTGGATGTGGAAGGTCAGGGCGCCGTGGCGCACGCGGGCCTTGGCCCCCGGGGCCAGCGGGACGCTGAAGACCTCGCCGCGCCCGCTCGCGCGGCCCGAGGCGACCAGCGCCTCGAGCGACACGCTCTGGCCGTCGAAGGTCAGCTCGCCCTGCATGTCCCTGGTGAACTGCAGCGCGTACTCGCCGTCGCCGGCGACCAGCGGGAAGGTCTCCCCGCCCGGCAGCGTGGCCGCCGGCACGTGCATGGTCGCCTCGTGCGACTCGCCGAGGGTGTAGGCCTTGCGCCCGCGGTCCTGCATGCGCGAAAAGCCCACGCCGATCGGCACCAGGCCGAGCATCGCCAGGCCGAAGCCGAGGCCGCCGAGGCCGTTGCCCGGCTTGGCCGGCGCGGGCAGGCTCGCCTCGCGGGCGGCGATCGCCTGCTCGCTGTACGAGTCCCAGTCGCGCGACGCCTCGTAGCCGAACATCGCCGCGCCGGCGACGGCGATCAGCCCGCCGACGGCCAGCCACGCGGGCGCCTGCTTGCGCCGGTCGGTGACCTGACCGACGTGCTGCACGTCGATCACGGTGTTGCCGTACATCGCGGTCACCTCGGCCACCCGCGTCCCGTCCTGCACCTCGAACGGGCGGGCGTCGAACTGCGGGCCCGCGGCGGGCGCAGCAGCGGCCGCGGCGACAGGGTTGGAGATCTGGACATCGATGCGAGTGTTACCGAGGGTCATGACATCACCGTCTTTCAGCGTGGCGAACTTTTCGATTTTCTGGCCGTTGAGGACCGTACCCGCCGGGCTCCCGAGGTCGATGAGCTTGACCTCCTTCTCCCCGACCACCTCGACGACCGCATGCGTACGGGCGACCGTCTCGTCTTCGAGGCGCACGTGGCAGCTCGGCAGCTTGCCCAGCTTGACCACCTCACCGTCGAAGCGCAGCGTCTCGATCTCCGAGCCTGCGCGATACACCTTGAACGTCATCGTCGTGCGGGACATGGCGGCTATCCTCTCCATCAGCCAGTTGACGCCGCTTCAGACAGCACCCCCGGGCCCGGGTTCCCCGCGCCGCGAGATTTTTTTCGAAGCCTCGCACGCGGAACTTTCCCGAAACTCCGCTGTCCGCGGGCGCCAGCGCCGGTTCTGATAATTTCGGGCCGACGCTTGGGGCCGCCCCGGAACTTCCGAAAAACCCCGCTGTCGCGCCGCCCGAGCCGGTCTCCGCCGCTCTCACACACGCCGCCGCCGCCGCCGCGCACGGGCCCGTGAACCCTCGTACGGCCGCGAAGCGGGCCCCGATTCACCGCTCCAGCGCTCCGGCGGAACATCCCGCGAGCGCCGCTGTCGCCCGCCGCGAGCGCGTCGCCGCTGTCACACTCTCCCGCGGAACCTCCTCGCGGCCCAGCTGTCGCGGCCCCGCGGGCGCGTCGTCGTCGCCGCGATCCTCCGCGCAGCCTCCGCGCGGCCGCGCTGTCGCGGCTCCTCCTCGGCACGGCAACGCCCGCGACGCGCGCGCTCGCCGACCGGCCCGCGGCTCGCCTACACTGCCGCCGTGGTCCGCCGCGCCGCCCTCGTCCTCGCCCTCGCCGCCTGCCCGGGCGCCGACGCCCCCGAACCGAGCGCGCCCGAGCCCGCGCCGACCGCCGCGCCGACGTCGTCCCTGGTCGGCGCGCCGGCCCGCGAATTTTTAAACATCACCTGGCTCGACGGTCAGCCCCGCGCGCTCGCCGACCTGCGCGGCCAGGTCGTGCTCGTCCGCTTCTGGACCGACACCTGCCCGTACTGCAAGCGCACCGCCCCGCGCCTGCGCCAGCTCGACCGCGAGCTCCGCGACCGCGGCCTCACCGTGCTCGGCCTCTACCACCCCAAACCCCGCGGCCGCGCCGTCGCCCCCGACGAGGTCGCCGCCACCGTCCGCGAGTGGTCGCTCGAGTTCCCGGTCGGCCTCGACGCCGCCTGGTCGACCGTCGACGCCTGGTGGCTGACGACCGGCGACCGCGACGCCACCTCCGCCACCTTCCTCATCGACCGCCGCGGCGTCGTCCGCCTCGTCCACCCCGGCCCCGAGTACAGCCCCGCCGAGTACGACGAGCTGCACGCCACCATCACCGCCCTGCTCGCCGAGCCCGCCTGACGGCCCGCGGCAACCCGTTCGCCGCCGCCGCGGTTTCTGCGGCTTGCCCCGGCTCGCGAGCCCGCCCATATCCCCCGCGGAGGAAACCCCATGGACAAGCAGCAGCTCAGCGGCAAGAAGGTCGCCATCCTGGTCGCTCACGGCTTCGAACAGGTCGAGCTCACCTCGCCGAAGAAAGCCCTCGAGAAGGCCGGCGCCACCGCGCAGATCGTCTCGCCCGAGCGCAAGGAAGTGAAGGGCTGGAAGCACACCGACTGGGGTGACACCTTCCCCGTCGACGTCCAGCTCGCCGACGCGAGGCCCGACGACTACGACGCCCTCGTGCTGCCCGGCGGCGTCATGAACCCCGACACCCTGCGCGCCGACCAGAAAGCCGTCGAGTTCGTCGGCCACTTCGTCGGCACCGGCAAGCCGATCGCCGCCATCTGCCACGGCCCCTGGACCCTCGTCGAGACCGACGGCCTGAGGGGCCGCACCGTCACCTCGTACCCCTCGATCCGCTCCGACCTGAAGAACGCCGGCGCTTCGTGGATCGACCAGGAGGTCGTGGTCGACCGCGGCCTCGTCACCAGCCGCAAGCCCGACGACCTGGACGCCTTCAACGACAAGATGATCGAGGAGTTCGCCGAGGGCCGCCACGACCGCCGCGTCCGCGCCTCCTGAAAAGCCGCGTGCACGGCCGCGCGTTGCTGCGCGCCGCGGCCGCGTGATACCGTGGCGAAATGGCCGGACAACCTGAAGAACGCCGCGGCGGCTACGACATCAACTCCGTCTACTCCCCCGCCGCCGCCTCGACCGAGGTCGAGCGCCAGGAGTCCGACGAGGAGGCCGTCATCGGCCGCTCCGGCGCCAACACCCTGCTCGCGGTCACCCTCCTCGAGCTCGTCGGCACCACCCTCCTGTTCTTCGTCTTCTCCGACCACAGCCCCGACCCCTTCGCCCTCGCGTTCGCCTACGGCATCGTCGCCGTGTTCGCCGGCCTCTACGTGTGGGCCCGCTCGAACCCCTACCCCGCCTGCATCACCGGCCTCGGCCTCTACATCGTCATCCACCTGCTGGCCGCCCTCGCCGACCCCACGTCGCTGTACAAGGGCATCATCATCAAGGTCATCGTCATCGGCCTGCTGGGCAAGAGCATCCGCGCGATCCAGACCTTCCGCGAGTCGCACCGCCGCTGAACGCGAACGGGCCCCGGCACCGCGCCGAGGCCCGTCGCTCTGTTAATTAAAGACGGGCTCACGCCGCCATGCGCGTGGCCAGCAGCGCCGTCACGCACGGCGCGATCACCTCGTCGAGCCCGCGCGCCCAGATCTCCGCGCGCAGCGGCTCGTCGATCACCCCGTGCTCGCGCAGCCCCGGCGCGCCCGGCAGCGTCGCGTCGCGGGCCGCCCCCGCGCGCGCCTCGGCGATCGCCGCCGCGAACGTCGCCCGGGCCAGCGGCGCCAGCGACTCGTCCTGCGCCAGCGCCCACTGCACGAAGCGCCAGCCGAGCTCCGCGTGGCGCCGCTCGTCGCCGGCGATCGCGCGCAGCATCGCCTGCACCGCCGGGTCGCCGGCCTGCGCCGCCGCCTCGCGGGCCTCGAACGCCGCCAGCGTCTCGCCCACGCACGCCTCGCGGATCACCGCCTCGACCACGGCCGGCAGCTCCGTCGCCGGACCCGCCCCCACGACCGCCAGCGGCCCCGGCCCCACACCTGTCCCTGCGTACAGGCTGGCCAGCGCGAACGCCAGGCGCGCGTGCTCGACCTCGTCGGCCAGCGCCTGCTGGGCCGCCAGGACCAGCTCCGGCCCCGCGCCGACCGCCAGCAGCTGCAGCACGAACTGCGCGAACGAGGCCACCGACGCGTGTTCGAACTGCCCGATCTTCGCCCAGTGGTCCGCCAGCAGCGCCGCCGTGGCCGCGTCGACCGCCCGCGGCGCGCGCACCAGCCCGCGCCAGTCCTCGCGCGCCGCCGTCGGCGCCGTGATCGCCGTCGACTCGACCACGAACGGCCGCCCGCACACCGCCTCGGAGCACTTCCAGTGGTCGAGCTCGAAGATGCAGCCCGGCTGGCTCGGGCACTCGGCGTTGCTCTCGCACACGTCGTTCGGCGTGGTGCAGGCGGTCTCGAAGCCACCCGGCGCGCAGATGTCGGGCGACAGCCCGCAGATCTCCCCCGCCGGGCAGTCGCTGTCGACCGTGCAGCCGGCGCTGATGCACTGCGTGTACAGCCCGAGCTCGTCGCCGCCGCAGCGGCAGATCTGCCCGGCCTCGCAGTCGTCGTCCGACTGGCAGCCGTACACGCACGAGCACGTGCCGCCGGCGCCGATGACCCCGCCGAAGATCATGTCCTGCTGGCAGGTCCCGAACGGCTTGTCGGTGCAGTCCGCGTCCTCCGTGCAGGTCCCGCCGCCCGACGAGTCCATGCACGAGTTCGGCGTCGCCGGCACCGAGCACTCGACCTTCTCCGCCCGGTGAATGATCCCCCCGTCGCACTTCTCGAAGCCCGACGGCAGCGGCGGCTCGGTGTTGCCCTGCGGCACCTCCTCGACGGCGCCGGCGCACGCGAACGTCCCCGTGTCGCCCGACTCGCCCGACTCGCCCGTCGCCGGCGACGTCGTCGGCTCCGTCAGGGTGGTCGCGCTCGTGACCGTGGCGCCGGTCTCGTCGCTCGTCGTGCCGACGGTGCCGCCCGCGGACATCCCGGTCTCGCCGGTGTCCGCCGCGGTTTCGCTCGCCGAGCTCGGGCCGCTCGTCACCGCCGTGCTGCCGGTGTCGGGGTCGATCGTCGTGTCGGCCTGGGTGTCGCTCGCGTCCTCGCCGCCCTTGGGTCCGGGCGTGCAAGCGAGGAGGCCGAGCGCTGCGAGCAGTGATGTACGAAGAGGGTCAAGGGTAAGTCGCATGCCGCGACGATCGACCGAACCGCCACCCGCGGTCAAGCGGAGCGTCGCCGCGCTCCTGGGGCCACCCGCGTCCGGCCCGCGCCCGCCTGCGAGCTGATACGCTGCGAGATCGTCGCATGCTGTCCGCTCGACCCACGCGCCGCGCCGCGCTCGCGTGCCTGCGCCTCGTCGGCGCCCTCTCGCTCGTCGCCTGCTTCCACGACGACGGCGCCCGCGTCGACCCCGGCACCACCACCGAGCCCCCAGCGTCCGCCTCCGACCCCGCCTCCACCGCCCTCGAGCCGCCCCTGACCTCCTCCGTCACCTCGACCGGCCTCGCCGACTCCACCACCGCCGCGCTCACGACCTCGACCTCCTCCACCGCCGCGACCACCGGCGAGCCCGACCTCACCACCACCGGCTGCCTCGAACAGACCTGGTACCCCGACCCCGACGGCGACGGCTACGGCGTCGACGACGGCGCCCTCCTCGCCTGCGCCCAGCCCCCCGGCTACGCCGCCGTCGCCGGCGACTGCGACCCCGTCGCCGGCGACGTCTCGCCCGGCCAGCCCGAGCTCTGCGACGGCCGGGACAACGACTGCGACCTCGGCGTCGACGAGTACTCGCCCGACAACCTCGCCTGCGGCGGCTGCCGCATGTTCGTGTGGCCCGCCGAGAGTCGCGTCTTCTACCTCTGCAGCGCGCTCACAGCGTGGCCCGCCGCCCGCACCGCCTGCCAGGCCTACGGCGCCGGCACCGACCTCGCCGTCTTCCACGGCGCCGACGAGCAGTCCGCCGTCGTCGGCCAGATCTCCGCCGTGCCCGCCGAGGCCGCCGGCGCCTGGTGGATCGGCCTCGGCGACGCGGCCGACGAGGGCCTGTTCGTGTGGGTCGACGGCTCCGGCCTCGACTTCTCGTCCTGGTCCGCCGGCGAGCCCAACAACCTCGACGAAGAGGACTGCGTGCAGTACCCCGCCGGCCAGGCCGGCGTGTGGAACGACCTCACCTGCGCGACGCCCCTGTTCTACATCTGCGAGGGACCGCCGTGACCTCCCGCCATGCTCCTCCCCGACAGCGGCCACCCGCGCTCCGCCCCCTGCAGCGAGCTCCGCCCCGTGGAATGACACGCCAGACTTTCCGATGCGCATGGCGTCGAGGTGCGTTACCCTGCCTCCGATGCCCACGCGCGAAGAGCTGCGCGCCTTCCTCGCCCGTCCATGGGATCGGCTCCGCGTGCTCAAGGACCAGCATAACGCGGCGACGATCGAGCGCGAGGGCGTGGAGGCGGCTTTTCGCCTGGCGGCGAGCCTGCGGGCCCACGCAAAGGCCATGGGCGCCGAGCCGAGCCCCGCCGACCGCGAGGCCGACCTGGCAGCCGCAGTCCGCCTGAGAAGGTTACTCGACCGTGGCGGACGACGTCCCTGAAGTACTCACCGCCCTCGCCAGCGCCTTCGCAGGGCTCGGCGCCCGCTGGTACGTCTTCGGAGCCCAGGCTGTCATCGCGGTCGGTGTGCCACGGTTGACGGCCGACATCGACGTCACCGTCGAGGAACCGACACAGGGCACGCACGCGCTGGTCGATGCCCTCGCGTCCCAGGGGCTCCGCCTGCGCGACGTGGGCGACCCCGCCACCTTCATCGCGCAGACCAGGGTGATCCCCGTCGAACACGTCGAGTCTGGTCTCCCGGTCGACGTCGTCCTGGCCGGTCCGGGGCTCGAAGAGGAGATGCTCTCGCGCACACGCATGCGGAGGGTCGGCGCGAGTCAGATCCCCTTCATCGACACGGCCGACCTGCTCGCGCTCAAGATCCTCGCCGGGCGAGACAAGGATCTCGAGGACGTGCGCGCCGTGGTCCGTGCCGCGCCGCCCGACCTCGTGCTCTCGGTCGCTCGTCAGCGCATCGCCACGCTCGGGGCAGTGCTCGACGATTCGACGCTGGTCGCCACGTTCGACCGCCTGGTCGATACGCCGGGCAAGCGTCGATGACGCCGCGGCTCACGCCGCCGGCGCGTCGAGCTTCGCCCCGAACTCGTCGAGCTCCGCGGAGATCGCCCGCATCAGCCGCCGCTTCTCGTGGTACGGCAGGAACGCGCTCTTGAACCCGTTCAAGATCACCTGCCGCAGCTCCGCGAAGTCGAAGTCGAGCTGCGTGTGGATGAGGTGCAGCTCCTTCGACACCGTCGTATCGGTGATCAGCCGGTTGTCGGTGTTGATGGTGATCCGCGCCCCCAGGTTGAAGTAGAGCCGCAGCGGGTGCTCGGCGATGCTGGACACCGCCCGCGTCTGCACGTTCGACGACGGGCACACCTCGAGCGGGATGCGGTGGTCGACCACGTAGCGCAGCAGGTCGCCGTCCTCGCGCAGGCGGCAGCCGTGGCCGATGCGGTGGGCCCCGCACACGTGCAGGGCCTGGGCGATCGACGCCGGCCCGTACGCCTCGCCGGCGTGGATCGTCACGTTGATGTTGTTCTGGCGGACCAGGCTGAACGCCTCGTTGTGGGCCTTCGGCGGGTGGTCGTACTCCGCGCCCGCGAGGTCGAAGCCGACCACCCCGCGGTTCTTGTAGGCGACCACCAGCTCCGCCATGCGCAGCGACGACTCCGGCGAGATGTTGCGGATCCCGCAGGCGATCAGGTTGCTCTCGATCCCGTGGGCCACCTGCGCGTCGTGCAGCCCGCGCAGCACCGTCTCGACCACCGTCGTCAGCTTCAGCTTCTTGCGCGTGTGCAGCATCGGCGAGTAGCGCACCTCCATGTAGCGCACGTTCTCCGCCGCCGCGTCGGCCGCCAGCTCGTAGGCGACCCGGCGCAGCGACTCCTCGTCCTGCAGCACCTGCAGCGTCAGCTCGAACGTCTTTAAATACTCGACGAGGCTGCCGAAGTTGCGGCCGAAGCCCATCGCCGCCGTCAGCCCCTCCGGCGTGTCCGCCGGCAGCGGCACGCCCTGGGCCTTGGCCAGCTCGATCAGCGTGGAGATCCGCATCGAGCCGTCGAGGTGGACGTGCAGGTCCGTCTTCGGCAGCTTCTCGATCAGCGACAGCGGCAGCGCGGGCATCGGCTCAGTCCCCCTTGCGGTACACCTCGGGGCGCAGCACCCCGATGAACGGCAGGTTGCGGTAGCGACCGCCGTAGTCGAGACCGTAGCCCACCACGAACTCGTTGGGGCACTCGAAGCCGACGTAGGCCAGCTCGACCGCGCGCTGGCGGGCCTCCTGCTTGTCGAGCAGCGCGGCCACCCGCAGCGACGCCGGGTGGCGCGTGCGCAGGTTGTGGACCAGGTAGTCGAGCGTCAGCCCCGAGTCGACGATGTCCTCGACGAGGATCACGTCGCGCCCCGCGATCGAGCTGTTGAGGTCCTTGAGAATGCGCACCACGCCCGACGACGTGGTGCGGTCGCCGTACGACGACACGGCCATGAAGTCGACGCCGATGTGCAGGTTCATGGCCCGCACCAGGTCGGCGATGAACAGGAAGCTCCCGCTGAGGATCCCGACCATCAGCGGGTCCTTGCCCGCGTAGTCGGCCGCGATCTGGCGCCCGAGCGCCTGCGTGCGCGCCTTGATCTCGCCCTCCGTCAGCAAGATCCGCGACAGGTCCGCGGTCAATCCGCCGTTCCAGATGTCGGCCGTCGTCTGCGTCATCGCGGCAGCTTATACGATGGCCACCCGGCCTGGCGCGCGCTCCGGCGTGAGGCTAGGCTCGCCCGCGCGATGCCTGTCCACGCGTTCACCCAGCCCCGCGGCGAGCTCGTTCACCTCACCATCGAGTCGGACGCGCTGCGCACCAACCTCCTCGGCGACCCCGCAAGCCGCACCGTCGCCGTCTACCTGCCCGAGGGCTACCGCGGCTCCGACGCCCGCTACCCCGTGTTCGTCGACCTCGCCTCCTTCTCCAACTCGGGCCTGAAGCGCCTGGCGTGGACCGGCTTCGGCGAGTCGGTGCCGCAGCGCCTCGACCGCCTCGTCGCCGCCGGGGCCATGGGCCCGGTGATCGCCGTGTTCCCCGACTGCTTCACCTCGCTCGGCGGCAACCAGTACATCGACTCCGCGGCCATGGGAGGCTGGTCGACCTTCCTCCGCGAAGACCTGCTGCCCCGCATCGACGCCGAGTTCAGGACCATCCGCGGCCGCGACGGCCGCGCCGTGCTCGGCAAGTCCAGCGGCGGCTACGGCGCCCTCGTCCACGGCATGCGCCACGCCGACGCCTGGGGCGCCGTCGCCTGCCACTCCGGCGACATCGACTTCGACCTCGTCTACCGCCCCGAGCTGCCCCGCACGCTCGACGCGCTCGCCCGCCACGGCGGCTCGGTCGAGTCGTTCCTGGCCCGCACCGCCGGCGCCCACAAGTTCAGCGGCGCCGAGTTCATGGCCCTCAGCACCCTCGCCATGGCCGCCTCCTACGACCCCGACCCGGGCGCCCCGCGCGGCATCCGCCTGCCGGTCGACCCGCACACCTGCACCCTCGACGCCGCCGCCTGGCAGCGCTGGCTCGCCCACGACCCCCTGCGCATGATCGACGAGCCCGCCTGTCAGCAGGCCATGCGCTCGCTCCGCGGCCTGTACATCGACGTCGGCTCGCGCGACCAGTACGCCCTCCACTACGCCGCCCGCGCGTTCGTCCGCAAGCTGCAGACCGCCGGCATC
The DNA here is from genome assembly GCA_016793465.1 of Myxococcales bacterium. The sequence goes on along the minus strand of JAEUJW010000038.1, from coordinate 146,050 downwards.
GGCCACACCTACGAGGAGTTCCCCGACGACCACAACGGCACCGACTACCGCCTCGACGTCTCGCTGCCGTTCCTCCACGCCGCGCTCGCGCGATAGCCCGCGCGGCCGGCGGTCCGGGGCGCCCCTCGCCGCGCGGTTCCATGGACGTCCCGCGCCGTCACGTTCCTCGCATGCGGGGCGTGGACATCGCGTGATGCGTCCTCGATTCTGCCGCGATGCAGCAAACGTGGAGTTGGGCAATTGTGGGTGTGTTCGGCGCGCTGAGCGTGGGCTGTGGCGACAGCGCGGCCGGACCGACCACCGACATGACGACGACGGTGACGACGCCGATGACCATGACGTCGGTGAGCACGACCGGCACGCCGGACGACACCTCGACGACCGACACGCCGACCACCGACATCATGACCGGCAACTCGATGTCGGGCACCTCGACGGAGACGACCGACACGCCGACCACCGACACGCCGACCACGACGACCGGCGAGACGACCGCCACGACCACCGCCGTCACCGTGAGCACGAGCGACAGCAGCACCACCGACGACTCGACCTCGACCGGACCGTCGTGCGTGGCGCCGCTGATGATGTGCGGCGACGACTGCGTCGACACCGACGCCGACACCAACCACTGCGGCGGCTGCGACCAGCCGTGCGCCATGGGCGAGCTGTGTGTCGACGGCGCCTGCGCGCTCGACTGCGCCGCCCCGCTCGAGCCGTGCGGCATGACCTGCGTCGACACCCAGACCGACAACGACCACTGCGGCGGCTGCGACATCGTGTGCGACGCGTGCTCGACCTGCGCGACCGGCATGTGCGAGGCCAACCCGGCCCCCGCCGCGCCCGGGCCGGTCATGGGCATGACCATGGCCTGCGCCAACGCCGAGCTCGACTTCGCGGTCGCGCCGGTCAACGGCCTCACCTACGACTGGACCGGCCCGATGGGCGCGACGGTGACGATGGGCCAGGGCACCGCCGCCGCCAAGATCAAGCTCGGCGGGTCGAGCGGCCAGGTGTGCGTCATCGCCAACGACGGCTGCGCCGACTCGGCGCCGAGCTGCGTCGACGTGACGGTCTCCGGCGGCGCGCCCGGCATGACGACCCTCGCGTTCACCGGCGCCAGCCAGGAGTTCGTGGTCCCCGCCTGCGTGTCGAAGCTGACCGTCGAGCTGTGGGGCGCCCAGGGCGGCGGCGCCAAGTGCTGCGACAACTCGATCCAGGACGACGGCGGCAAGGGCGGCTACGTCAAGGCCGAACTCACCGTCGCCCCCGGCGACAAGCTCTACGGCTACGTCGGCGGCAAGGGCGTGACCGAGGGCCCCGCCGGCTGGAACGGCGGCGGCACCGGCGGCCAGTGGGGCGCAGGCGGCGGCGGTGCCACCGACCTCCGCACCGGCGCGCAGCAGCTCGCCGACCGCGTCCTCGTCGCCGGCGGCGGCGGCGGCGGCAACTGCGGCTGCCCCGAGCACGGCGCCGGCGGCGACGGCGGGGCCCTGATGGGCGACGGCGGCACCAACGGCGGCGGCGGCTTCACCCCCGGCGGCGGCGCCTCCCAGGGCGCCGGCGGCGGCCCCGGCTCCAACCCGGGCGCCGGCGGTGCGCTCGGCGTCGGCGGCGGGACCATCGGCAGCCCCTACCACATCGGCGCCGGCGGCGGCGGCTACTACGGCGGCGGCGGCGCCTACGCGGCCGGCGGCGGCGGCGGGTCGTCGTTCTACGGCAACGCGATGAACGCCTCGACGATGAAGGGCCAGCGCGTCGGCAACGGCGAGATCAAGATCTCCTGGTAACCCGAAGGACATGGCCTCACGGCCATGTCCCTTCGGCCACATACGTCCGCGCCGGGCTGCTCGCGCGGCCCGCTTCGCCCCGCACGCCCGCCCGCACGCCGCGCGGAGCTCCGGCCTCGGCCTCGCCGCGGCGCCCTGGCGTCCCGGCCGCCCGCTCGGGTATGCTCGCGCCCCCGCCATGCGCCGCGCCGTCGTACCTGTCCTTTTCGCCAGCCTCTTCGCCTGCAACGACGTGAACCCGCCGAACGTCAACAAGCGCGCGCAGGTCGACGCCAGGCCGACCGCCCCGCCCGCGCCCACGCCCGCGCCCGCGCCCGAGCCCGAGCCCGACCCGTTCGCCGAGCGCCTCGGCCGCTACGCCGTCGCCGAGCTGACGGCCGACGTCTCGGGCCTGTCCGCCTCGGAGCGCGCCGTGCTCGACAAGCTGATCGCCGCCGCCCGCCAGATGGACCCGATCTTCGACCGCCAGGCCTGGGCCGGCAACCCGGCCATGCGCGAGCAGCTGGCGCTGGACACCAGCGTGTCCGGCCTCAACAAGCGCGAGTACTTCAACATGATGCGCGGCCCCTGGGATCGTCAGGACCACTGGGCGCCGTTCGCCACCGACAAGCCGCGCCCGCCCGGCGCCGGCTTCTACCCCGAGGACCTCACCGCCGAGCAGTTCAAGAAGTGGGTCGCCGACCACCCCGCCGACCGCGCCGCCTTCGAGAGCCTCACCACCGTCATCGTCAAGGACGGCCCCGACCTGGCCGCGCGCCCCTACAGCGAGGTCTACAAGGAGTGGCTGACCCCCGCCGCCGCCGCCCTCGCCGAGGCCGCCGCCCTCACCGACAACAAATCGTTAAAGACCTTCCTCGAGCTGCGCGCCGCCGCCTTCGCCAGCGACGACTACTACGCCAGCGACAAGGCCTGGATGGACGTCGACAGCCCCGTCGAGATCACCATCGGCCCCTACGAGACCTACGAGGACGAGCTGCTCAACTTGAAGGCCTCGTTCGAGGCGTTCGTGACCGTCGCCGACCCCAAGGCCAGCGCCGACCTCGCCAAATTCAAGAAGTACCTGCCGGCGATGGAGCAGCACCTCCCCATCCCCGACGCGATTAAAACCAAGCGCGGCAGCGCCAGCCCGATCCGCGTGGTCGACCTCGTGTTCACCGCCGGCGACGCCCGCAAGTCGGTCCAGACCATCGCCTTCAACCTCCCCAACGACGAGAAGGTCCGCGCCGAGAAGGGCGCCAAGAAGGTCCTGCTCCGCAACCTCATCGCCACCAAGTTCAACTCGATCCTCCGCCCGATCGGCGAGCGCGTGCTCGACCCGACCCAGGTCCCCCTGCTCGACGACCAGGCGTTCTTCCAGCAGGTCCTGTTCCACGAGCTGTCGCACAGCCTCGGCCCGGCGTTCACCAAAAAGGACAAGAAGCTCGACGTCCGCGTCGCCCTCGGCGCCGCCTACTCCCCGCTCGAGGAGGCCAAGGCCGACGTCATGGGCGTGTACAACCTGCTCTTCATGATCGAAAAGGGCGAGGTCCCGCCGGACCTGCGCGACAAGATGCTCATTAGCTACTTCGCCGGCCTGTTCCGCAGCGTGCGCTTCGGCGTGGCCGAGGCCCACGGCAAGGGCGCCGCCCTGCAGATCAACCGCCTCGTCGAGGCCGGCGCCGCGTCCATTAAAGACGGCCGCTACAGCCTCGACCTCGGCAAGGTCGAGCAGGCCGTCGCCGACCTCGTGCGCGACATCTGCGTGCTGCAGAGCGACGGCGACGCCGCGGCCGCCGAGGCCTTCCTCGCCAGGTACGGGGTCGTCGCGCCCGACACCCAGAAGGCGCTCGACGGCCTGACGAACATCCCCGTCGACATCCTCCCGAGGTACCCGCTCGCCGGGGAGATCGTGCCCAAGTGAACCTCCACGAGCACGCCGCCGAATTATTGAAGAAGCGGTCGCCGGCCGTCACCAGCGACCAGATCCTCGAGGTCTTCCTCGACTGGGTCACCGAGTCCGGCCTCGAGCTCTACCCCGCACAGGAGGAGGCGGTGCTCGAGATCCTCGCCGGCAAGCACGTCATCTTGTCGACGCCGACCGGGTCCGGCAAGTCGCTGGTGGCCGTGGCCATGCACCTGGCCTCGATGGCCCGCGGCCGCCGCTCGTTCTACACCTGCCCGATCAAGGCGCTCGTCAGCGAGAAGTTCTTCGCCCTCTGCCGCGACTTCGGCCCCGAGAACGTCGGCATGATGACCGGCGACGCCAGCGTCAACAAGGACGCGCCGATCATCTGCTGCACCGCGGAGATCCTCGCCAACATGGCCCTGCGCGAGGGCCGTGGCACCCGCGTCGACGACGTGATCATGGACGAGTTCCACTACTACTCGGACCGTGACCGCGGCATCGCCTGGCAGCTCCCGCTGCTGACCCTCCCGTTCACCACCTTCATGCTGATGAGCGCCACCCTCGGCGACACCAGCAAGCTCGAGGACAGTTTAAAGAGCCTCACCGGCAAGGACATCGCCGTCATCCGCTCCGCCGTGCGCCCGGTCCCGCTCGACTTCGAGTACCGCGAGACCCCGCTGCACGAGACCCTCGCCTACCTGCTCGACCGCGACCGCGCGCCGATCTACATCGTCAACTTCACCCAGCGCGAGTGCGCCGAGGAGGCCCAGAACCTGATGAGCCTCCAGCTGTGCTCGCGCGAGGAGAAGCAGGCGATCGCCGCCGCCCTCTCGGGCTTCCGCTTCGACACCCCGTACGGCAAGGAGGTCGCCAACTTTTTAAAGAACGGCATCGGCATCCACCACGCCGGCCTGCTGCCCAAGTACCGCCTGCTGACCGAGCAGCTGGCCCAGCAGGGCAAGCTGCGGGTGATCTGCGGCACCGACACCCTCGGCGTCGGCGTCAACATCCCCATCCGCACGGTGCTCTTCACCAAGCTGTGCAAGTTCGACGGCGAGAACACGGCGATCCTCAGCGTCCGCGATTTTAAACAGATCGCCGGCCGCGCCGGCCGCAAGGGCTTCGACACCCAGGGCTACGTGGTCTGCCAGGCCCCCGCGCACGTCATCGAGAACAAGCGCCTCGAGGCCAAGAGCGTCGGCGCCGACGGCAAGAAGAAGAAATTCCAGCGCCGCAACCCGCCCGAGAAGGGCTACGTCCCGTGGGACCAGGCGATCTTCGAGAAGCTGATCCGCAGCGACCCCGAGCCGCTGCGCTCGCGGTTCGTCGTCACCCACGGCATGATCCTCAACTTACTGCAGTCGCCCGCGAACACCAACGCGTGGGGCGGCGGCTACCGCCGGCTGATCGAGATCGTCGCCGCCTCGCACGACGTCAGCAAGTCGCGCCACCGCCGCGAGGCCGCCGTGCTGTTCCGGGCCCTGCGCGCCGCCGGCATCATCCGCCTGGCCCCGCTCGACGCCCGCAAGCCGGACGCCCGCGGCCGCGTGGTCGTCGTCGACCCCGGCCTGCAAAAAGACTTCTCGCTCAACCACACGCTCTCGCTCTACCTGCTCGACGCCCTGCGCCGGCTCGAGCTCGCCGCCGAGTCCTACGCCGTCAACGCCGTCTCGCTCGTCGAGTCGATGCTCGAGAACCCCGCCGTCGTCCTCCAGGCCCAGGAGAACAAGATTAAATCGGAGAAGATCGCCGAGCTGAAGGCCAGCGGCATGGAGTACGAGGACCGCATGGCCGAGCTCGAGAAGGTCTCGTACCCCAAGCCCAGCGCCGACTTCATCTACGACACCTTCAACGAGTTCATCGCCCGCCACCCCTGGCTGTCGCGCGAGTCGATCCACCCCAAGTCGATCGTGCGCGACATGGCCGAGCGCTACGCCGCCTTCAACGATTATATTAAAGAGTTCGGCCTCCATCGCTCCGAGGGCGTGCTGCTGCGCTACTTGATGCAGGCCTACAAGACGCTCGTCCAGACCATCCCCGACGCCGCCAAGACCGACGAGCTCCACGACATCATCGCCTTCCTGCGCGCCATCGTGCTCCACGTCGACACCAGCCTGCTGCAGGAGTGGGAGCGCATGCTCCACCCGCAGGACGAAGTCCCCGCCGCCGGCGTGCGCCGCATCGAGCACCTCGGCGAAGACATTAAGACCTTCACGGCCCGCGTGCGCGCCGAGCTGCACGCCCTCGTCCGCGCGCTCGCCCTCGGCGAGTGGGACGACGCCGTCGCCGGCGTGCGCTGGGACCCCGAGGACCCGTGGCGCGCCGAACGCTTCGAGGCGGCGATGGCCGAGTACCACCGCGAGTACTCCGAGCTGCGCTGGGGTCACGACGCCCGCTACCCCAAGTACACGCTGCTCACGCCCACCGGCGACCGCACGTGGCGCGTGCGTCAGGTGCTCGTCGACCCCGAGGGCGACAACCTGTGGGCGCTCGAGGGCGAGATCGACCTGCGCGCCGACCCGTTCCCCGAGGGCCCGCTCGTCGCCCTGCGATCGATCGGCCCATGAACGACTTCAGCCGAACGTCAGCCGCGGCAGCAGCAGCGCCCCGCAGGCAAAAATTATCAAGAACCCGACGATGTCGAGCCAGAAGCCGGTGCGGATCATCGTCCCGATGCGGATGAGCCCCGTGCCGTAGGCGATCGCGTTGGGCGGCGTCGACACCGGCAGCATGAACGCGTAGCTCGCCGCCATGGTCACGCACAGCGTGGTCGGCACCGGGTCGTTACCGCCGGCCTGGGCGATCGCCATGAGCACCGGCACCATCATGCTGGTCGTCGCCACGTTGCTGGTGATCTCCGTCAAGTACAGCACGAGCAGCGTGCTGCACGCGAGCAGCCCGAGCGGGGAGCTCGCCAGCGGCCCGGCCAGCGCCAGCACCGCCTGCGCCACCGTCTTCGCCAGCCCCGTGTCGAACATCAGCTTGCCGAGCGACAGCCCCCCGCCCAAGAGCAGCAGCGTGCCCCAGTCGAGCCGCATGGCCCGGTCGAAGCCCAGCACCGGCTTACCGTCGCGCTTGCCGCTGGGGACGAGGCAAACCAGCACGCCCGCGAGGATCGCCACCACCCCCTCATCGAGCCCGCGCGCCGCCCACGTGGTCCACGCGTTACCTGGCCCCAAAGACAGCTTTAATATCGACGGCGTCAGCCACCCCGCGACGGCCAGCATGAACACGCCCGCCGCCCGCCGCTCGCCCGAAGACATCGGCCCGAGCTTGCGCAGCTCCTCCTCGACAGTCTCGCTGAGCGCCGCGAGCCGGGCCACCGGCGCGGGGAACCTGTACTCCACCAACAGCAGCACCGCCAGCAGCGTGAGCAGGCTGGTCGGCAGCGCGAACTTGATCCACTGGAAGAAGTCGATCTTGATGCCCGCCTGCTCCTCGAGCATGCCGAGGGCGATGACGTTGGGCGCCGTGCCGACCGGCGTGGCCACCCCGCCGAGCGAGGCGGCGTAGGTGAGCCCGAGCAGCGTGCCCTCGGCGTGGCGATCGAAGCGGTGCTGCTCGTCGAGCGGCGCGGCCGCGCGGATCGTCCGACACAGCCCGAGCGCCACCGGGATCAGCATCGCCGTGGTCGCGGTGTTGGAGATCCACATCGACAACGCGAACGAGGCCATGGCGATCGCCGAGCTCGCCCGCGCCGGCGAACCCGCCACCCAGCGCCGCCCCAGCAGCCACAGCGCCGCCCGCCGGTCGAGCCCCTGCTCGGCCAGCGCCAGCGCCAGCATGAACCCGCCCATGAACAGGAAGATCAACGGGCTCGCCAGCGGCGCGAACGCCTCGGTCGCCCCCGTCACCCCCAGCAGCACCGCCAGCGCCGGGGCCAACAACGCCGCCGCCGCCAGCGGGATCGCCTCGGTCACCCACAGCACCACCGTCAGCACCGTGATCGCCGCCAGCGCGTGCGCCTGCGGCGTCAACCCGGTCGGCGCCGCCAGCAGCGCCACGAACGCCAGCGGCCCCAGCACCCGGCCGACGCGCTTGCGCAGGTCAGAGACCTCGCCCGCGGCCGCCAGATCTTCCTTGTCGGCGCTCACCCGCGCGGATCTTCGCCCGCGTCGCCGCCCGCGTCAACGCGTCGGCACGAACCGGACCAGGAGCACACACGGGATGCAGGCCACGCAGGTCAGCGCGAAGTACACGAGCGGCCCCTGCAGCTCGTACACGTGCCCGCTGAGGCTCCCGGTGATCATCTGCGCCAGCGAGTAGATCGCCGTGCCGAACGCGAAGTGGGCCGCCTTGTGGTCGGGGTGGCAGCGGCTCATCAAGAACACCATCTGCGCCGCGGTGGCCATGCCCCCGCAGAACTGCTCGACCACCAGGATGCTGGCGATCGTCAGGTGCGACGGCGCCAGGTGAGCCACCGCGTACGCCGGCGCGTCCGCCAGCACCGCCGCCTGCATCGGCACGATCGACCCCGCGATAATTAAATACAGCGGGTGCGTCACCGCCATCAGCAGCGTGATCGGCAGCAGCGCCCGCGTCAGCGACACCCGCGAGATCCACATCCCCCCGAGGATCGCCCCGGCGATGCTGGCCGCCGTGCCGTAGCCGTTGATCGCCCCGCGCTCCGCCGTGCTCACGCCGATGTCGCGGAGCATCACCTTCGACATGTTGAACAGCAGCGCGTCGCCGAGCTTGAAGCACAGCAGGAACGCCACCACCAGCGCCGCGTGCTTCATCTGGAAGAAGCTCAGGTAGGCCTCGCTGACGTGCGACAGCCGCTGGTCCCACGTCTTCGCCGGCTCGCTCGCCTTGACCGGCCGGGCCCGCCCGGCGACCCGCGGCAGCCACAGCCAGTGCCCCGCGGCCAGCGCCGCCATGATCGCCCCGGCCACCCCGAAGCCGAGCAGCCACGAGGTCCGCCCCGCGAGGTACACCAGCCCCGAGTTGCCGACGAACATCGCCGCCCGGAACGCCGCCACCCGCACGCCGACGTTGCGCGCCTGGGCCTGCTTCGGCAGCGCGTCCATGTAGTAGCCGTCGCAGGCGATGTCGTGGGTCGCCGAGGCGACGCCGATGCCGACCAGCATCACCCAGATGAACGTGGTGTCCTGGCTGCCCGCCGTGAACAGCTCGTGGGCCAGCACCGCGAGCAGCCCCATGAGCGCGCCGAGCAGCGCCTGGGTGGCGATCATCCACTGCCGCAGCGTGCCGAACAGGTCGACGACCGGGCTCCACAGGAACTTGAGGCTGCCCGTGGCGTGCAGCGCCGAGGTGTAGCCGACCTGCCGCGCCGGCAGACCCGCCGCCGTGAAGAACTCCGACGCCACTTGATGCAGCACCGACCACGGCAGCCCCTCGGCGAAGTACGTCGACCCGGTCCAGGCGACGGTGCCCGCCCCCCGCTGCGGGGCCGGCGTGGAACCTTCTTCGGTCACCGCGGGCGAGAGTACACGTCCGGCCTCGATCGCCAAGTTTCTGCCGTCCCGGGCCCTGCTCGCCGCCCGCGGGCTCGCCCCCCGTCGCGCCGTCGTCAGCGTCGACCATCGTCCGCCTCGCCGCTGCGCCGGCGCCCGTGTCGCCTCGTGATCGTGATCGCGGCCGAATGTTGCACGTCCCTGGAGTATTCGACCGTTCCCGCGCGCAGCGGTGTTCGTGTCGCGCCTGATTCCGTGTACTTGCGCGCATTGTACGATGCCGCCCGCCAGAGAGTTGTTGACCGCGACCAGACCCTTGATAAGAATCTCCAGCGATGGGCGTGCGGCGGGCAAAACAGGGGGTAAGCGAGGTTGCAGGACGCATCTGGGGCGAGTGCACGGCGTACCGCCTCCGCGTGATCAACCGCGCTGTGAGTCGGATCTACGACGATGCATTGCGGCCGTATCGGCTGCGCATCGCCCAGCTCAACACGCTGGTCGTGGTCATGCAGACCGGCGGCCTGACGCCGAACGACCTGTCGCAGCGCATGCACATGGACGCCTCGACGGTCAGCCGCAACGTCGAGCGCATGTGCAAGAGCGGGTGGCTCGAGCTGGCCGACATCGACGACGCCCGCTCGCACGAGATCCGCATCACCAACAAGGGCATGAAGCTGATCGCCGACGTGGCCCCCGCCTGGGAGGCCGCGCAGAAAGAGGCCGAGGAGCTGCTCGGGGTCCAGATCAGCCGCGCGATCGCCAAGGGCGCCGACCGCCTCGTCGAGGACGGCGAGGCCTGAGCCTCCGGACCGCGATCGGACCTCGGTCCGCCGACCGCCACCGATCGACCACCCGGCCCCGCGTAAATGCTGTTCAGGCCGCGGGGCGCCGCACCGCCGCGCCCCGCGAAAGACTCGACAATCCCCGCGGCGGTGAAACCAACGCCGCCTCCCCGGTGTCCCCGCCCCGCCTCCGCCGCTGAATTTCCCGCGGCTGCTCCGGCCCCGGTCCGATCGCGGGTGGGTTGTCACCGGGCCCCAAGTTCTGCATGCTGGGGCTCTCGTGCCCGCGCCCCTCGTGCCACTCTTGCTCGCGCTCGCCCAGGCCGCGCCGGCAGCGACCCCGGCGCCCGCTCCAGCGCCAGCACCCGCGACGTCCGCACCCACGACGCCCGCCCCTGCGACACCCGCCCCCGCGCCGGAGTCGGTGGCCGTGCCCGCGACGCCCGCCGCCGCGACGCCCGCCGCGACCCCGCCGGCCGCCTACCCGGCCCCCATGGCCGTGGCCCCGGTCGCGTCGGTCGCCCCGGTCGAGGCCAAGAAGCCGCCCCGCGAGTCCGGCCCCTTCTTCGCCGAGGAGCCGCCCGAGGAGACCCGCTTCGCCGGCGGCCCGCGCCGCGACGACCCGCCGCGCTTCTCGCTCGGCAAGGGCAAGTTCTGCTTCGTCGACGACGCCAGGTGCAACGCCTCGCTGATCGCCACCGCGGACGTGGGCATCGGCGTCAACATCCTGTCCGGCGCCGGCTCGGCCCCCGACCTGCCGTACGCGCAGTACAACTTCCGCGGCGGGTTCGTACTTAAACCCCTCACGCTGACCAGGGACAAGACCTGGCACCCGTGGGGCATCGGCGTGGCCGCCGGCTGGTCGCGCGGCACCGGCAGCCCGATCGTCGCGCTCGACACCCAGCACACCGACTCGGCCCGGTTCTTCCTCGTCAACCAGCTGTGGCTGGCGCAGAAGCGCAACGCCTTCCACCTCGACGTCGACTTCGGCATCGTCCGCTCGTACATCCGCGGCCGCGACGGAGCCACCCCCGCGTTCGGCACCCACGCCTCGCTCTCCGCCAACTGGGGCGGCTGGGGCGGCGTCTTCCTCGCCGGCGACTTCCTCTACCAGGACACCCGCATCGTGCTCGGCTTCCGCGGCCACGGCCTCGCCGCCGGCCCCGCCATCGGCCTCGTCCTGCTCGGCCTGCTCGCGGGAGGAGCGTTCCAATGAGCCTCCTCGTACCTGTCCTCGCGGCCATGTTGCTGCAAGCCGCGCCCATCCAGCGCCCGACCGCGACGTCGGCCCCCGCGACCGCACCGGCGACGCCCGCACCCGCGACGCCCGCCCCGGCGACGCCCACGCCCGCCCCGGCGACGCCCTCACCCGCACCCGCGACGCCCGCACCCGCACCCGTGACCGCGGCGCCGGCTCCGACGCCCGCGGCCCCGGATCCCGTCGCCACGCCGGCCCCCGTCGCCGCGCCCGCGGCTCCGGTCGTCGCCCCCGAAGTGACGCCGCTCGCCCCTCCGCGCGCCGAGAAGCCCGGCCCGCCGTTCTACACCGACGCCGACATGCAGGCCCTGCGCAAGCGCTACGGCCTCGAGGTCGACCCGCCGAAGACCGAGCGCAAGCCGCGGTTCCGCTGCTGGATCGCCGACCCCTCGTGCGGCTTCGTGGTCGAGCTCAACGCCACCAGCGCCTACGCCTACCGCCTGCGCCAGGGCAGCGTCGACGTGGCCAACGACGTCAACCGCTGGAACTCCGCCCGCATCCAATACGACATCTGGCTCAGCATCCCGACCATGGTCGAGACGCGCGGCAAGCACCGCTTCACGCGCCTCAGCCTCGGCCCCAAGGGCGGCGTGATCGCCAGCGACGGCCGCGACCTCTGGGGGAACGTCGGCCTCGCCGGCCGCTACTGGTTCGGGCGCAAGGCCCTCTCGCCCAACCTCGTGTTCTCGACCGCGCTCGCGTTCAAGCTCGCCGGCACCGTCAAGAGCTCGAGCGCGGCCGACGGCACCTTCGACAACGTGCGCGGGCCGATCGGCATCACCGCCGACGTCGGCGTCGGCCTCGGCGGCTTCGGCTCGCTGATCGTCGGCGGCCAGTTCGACACCCCGCTCGCCCGCACCGACGTGCCCGACTCGCAGAAGGTCGTGCCCGGCGGCATGTTCTTCATCGGCTTCCGCGGCAACATCGTCTGGGGCGCCCCCGCCGCCCTCGCCGTCGGCACCCACGCCGTCACCAACCGCTACGTGCAAGCGCCCTGACCGGTCCGGGCGTCCCCCGTCCTCGCGGGGCCGTCGCGGCGCCCGCACGATCGCGCACGGCCCCGCGGACCCCGGCTCGAACGCCCCCGGCGGGCTTTTCTCGGCCCCGCTGTAATTTCTCGCCGCTCGCGCTACTCACTGGGGACGCTGCCCCATGGTGCCCCCGAGCCATCTTCGACCCGTGCCCGCCGGTGACGACCGCCCGGCGACGTCTCGGCCCGCCGAGTCGGCCCCCGCAGGCCGCGAACGCATGGTCGAGCAGCTGGTCCAGCGCGCCCAGGCCGGCGAGATGTCGGCCTGGTCGAAGCTCTACCAGGACAACTTCGAGCGCATCTATCGCCACGTCCGCGCCCTCACCGGCGACCCCAGCACCAGCGAGGAGCTCGTGCAGGAGACGTTCGTTCAGGCCCTCCTGCGCATCTCGAGCTTCGACGGCCGGTCCGCCTTCAGCACCTGGCTGCACGGCGTCGCCATCAACGTGGTGCGCAACCACTGGCGCGGCCAGAAGAGCACCGCCCGCGCCCACGCCCGCCTCGAGGTCGTGCACGACGTCGAGGGCCGCGGCCGCGACGAGCTCGAGGGCCCGATGCACCGCCAGCAGCGCGTGAAGGCCCTCTACGCCGCCCTCGAGACCCTGCCCGACCACCTGCGCGTGGCCTTCGTGCTGCGCGACCTCGAGGGCCTCTCGCCCGACGAGGCCGCCGCCCGCCTCGAGATCTCGCCCGGCAACCTCGCCGTCCGCGCGACCCGGGCCCGCCAGCGCATCCGCAAGCAGCTCGTCGCCTGGGGCGTGCTCGCCGGCGACCCGGAGGCCAAGCCATGAGCCACGACTTCGACATGTCCGAAGGGACAGACGATCTCGGCGGCCTCGACCGCAGCGCCCGCGCCGCCTTGCTGGCCGACATCGACGCCGAGCTGAAGGACATCGCCCCCGACTTCGCCGCCGTCGTCGAGGCCGCGCACGCCCGCGACCCCCGGCGCGTGCCCTACGCCGCGCTCGTCGAGGCCCAGGAGCTGGCGCCGATCGTGCCGCTCGGCGACAGCTCGTCGCGCATCCCGATCGCCCAGCACAGCGAGTTCGCCGCGCTCCTCGCCGACGCCCGCGCCGAGATCGAGGCCAGCGCCCCGGCCAGGCCGCCCGGCGCCGCACCTGTCCCTCCGGCCAGGTGGTCGCGCCGCTGGCTGTGGGGCCTCGCCGCCGCCGCCGCCGTCCTGCTCGCCGTGTCCGCCCAGTCGATCCTCGCCACCCGCCAGACCTCGGCCCGCGACGACGGCCTCCAGGCCCCGCTCATGGAGCGCACCGGCGACACCGCCCGCGAGGCCGAGCTACAAAACCCCGAGCCCGCGCCCCGCACCACCCGCAGCCCCCGCGCCCCCGCCACCCCCGAGCCCGAGCTCACCCCCGAGCCGGAGCTCACCCCCGAACCCGAGCCCGAGCCGACCCCGCCGATCGAACCTGTCCAAAAGGCCAGCAAGCCCACGATCAAAATTCCGCCGCGCGAGACGCAGGCCGACAAGCTGCGCCGGCTCGACGCCGAGGCCGAGGCCGCCTGGCAGTCCGGGGACTACGCCGGCGCCGAGCGCCGCTACCGCGAGATCCTCGCGCTCGCGCCGAACAGCCGCGCCGCCGACCTCGCCTTCGGCGACCTGTTCACGCTCTCGCGCCAGCGCTCCGGCCCCGACGCCGAGGAGGCCCTGTGGCGCGAGTACCTCGCCGCCTTCCCGCGCGGCCGCTACGCCGACGACGCCCGCGCCGGCCTGTGCCGCCGCGCCAGCGCCGACGCGCGCGCCGGCTGCTGGCAGGCCTACCTCGCCGACTTCCCCGCCGGCGTGCACCGCAACCAGGCCGACCGCGCGCTCGAGGCCCCGTGACGGCGCCAGCCCGCATGGCCGCGGCGCTCGCGGTCCTCGCCGCCTGCAAGCCGATCTTCTTCGAGGTCGACGACGGCCCACCCGACCCCGCCACCACCGGCGACCCCGAACCCGACACCGACCCGCACCCGACCGGCGGCCCCGACCCGACCGACCCCGGCGACCCGCCCCCGCCCGCCGACTGCGACGACGGCCAGCACAACGGCGGCGAGACGGACGTCGACTGCGGCGGCCCGTGCAAGCCCTGCCTCCCGGGCCAGGCCTGCCTCGGCCCCGAGGACTGCATCAGCGGCGCGTGCGAGCTCGGCAAGTGCAACGAGCTGCAGTGCCACTCCGACGACGAGTGCGCCGTCGACACCAAGGACATCCAGTGCGCGCGCGGCGTGTGCGAGGCCGGCACCTGCAACCTCTACCCCGCGTTCGACGGCGAGCCCTGCGAGGACTTCGACCCCTGCACCGACGTCTCGTTCTGCGCCATGGGCCAGTGCCTCGGCGCGCCGCGCAGCTGCGAGGAGTTCAGCGGCCCCTGTCGCGCCGGCTTCTGCAACCCGCAGACCGGCAACTGCGCCGCCGAGTTCGCGTTCGACGGCACGCCCTGCGAGGACGGCGACATATGCACGCAGAAGGACACCTGCCTGCAAGGCGCCTGCGTCGGCGCCCAGCCGGCGCCGTTCTTCTCTGAGAGCTTCATCATGCAGCAGGGCTGGCAGCTCGACCCGATGTGGGAGATCGGCGCGGCCATGCCCTCGATGTGCAGCTCACCCGAGCTCGACGACCCCGCGTTCGACGCCGGCGGCGACGGCTTCCTCGCCGGCACGCTGATCGGCCAGTGCGTCCCGCCCGAGGGCTTCGACCCGATCTGCCTCACCAGCCCGCCGATCTTCGCGCCCGACCCGAACCCGCTGGTGCTCTCGTTCGCCAGCTGGCTCAGCGCCGACCAGGCCACCGCCACCGTCGAGTTCTTCGACGGCCAGGGCTGGTCCCCGCTCCCCGTCGACCTCGCCTTCGCCGGCAAGCAGTGGTTCGAACACCAGGTCGACCTCCCGCCGACCATGCCCGAGCTGCAGGTGCGCTTCTGCCTGATCCAGCCGCAGCCGGTCATGCTCATGAGCGGCGGGTGGAGCATCGACGAGGTGAGGATCGGCCCGCCCCAGTGCGCGCCGTGACGCCTCGCAACACTCGGCAACATTTCTCTAGAAAAACTAACGGACGCCTGTAATCCCGCCTCGCGCCGCGTCACTCACCGCCGAACCTGCAAGCCGGCCCCTTTGGGACCCCTCGGGGGCGGGCTCGCAAACTGCGCTCACGGCCCCTCGGGCCCTGAGCCTCCATGCCTTGGGAGTGTGCGCCATGCGAATCAAGTCCGTGCTGTTCCGCTGTGGAGTGTTCCTCACCGCCCTCGCCGGCGGCGTCCTGCTGCCCGCCTGTGACCCCGGCCCGAAGGGCGGCGACCACGGCGACGACGACGACGACGACGACGACGACTGCGGCTGCGACAAGCACGACGATTGCGACGACTGCAACGACGGCTGCGACGGCGGCGGCAACAACTGCTGGGACGCCTACGAGGCCTGCGTCGAGAACGGCAGCCCCGGCCTGTGCGTCGACGTGCTCAACGTGTGCCAGGGCGGCGGCGGCGAGGGCGGCGACCCGCCGCCGCCTCCGCCCCCGGACGACTGCAAATGGCAGTACGAGCAGTGCCTCGAGCAGGGCATCGACCCCGCGATGTGCGAGCCGATCCTCTGGCAGTGCTACCCCGAGCCCCCCCCGCCCGACGACTGCCAGTGGCAGTGGCAGCAGTGCATCGACCAGACCGGCGACCCCGCCGCGTGCGACGCAATCCTGCAGATGTGCTGGCCGCAGCCCCCGCCCGACGACTGCGAGTGGCAGTTCCAGCAGTGCATCGAGGTCGGCAACGAGCCCGTCGTCTGCGAGGAGCTCCTGAAGCAGTGCTACGAGCCCCAGCCCCCCGACTGCATGCTGCAGTACGCCGAGTGCGTCGAGTGCGGCAACGACCCCGCCGTCTGCGAGGAGCTCCTGAAGCAGTGCGGCGAGCCCCCGCCGCCCCCGCCGCCCGACGACTGCAAGTGGCAGTACGAGCAGTGTCTCGCGCAGACCATGGACCCCGCCGCCTGCGAGCCCATCCTCTGGGAGTGCCAGCCCCAGCCGCCCCCGCCCGACGACTGCCAGCTGCAGTACTCCCAGTGCCTCGAGCAGACCATGGACCCCGCCGTCTGCGAGCCCATCCTCTGGGAGTGCCAGCCCCAGCCGCCCCCCCCCGACGACTGCATGAGCAAGTACGCCCAGTGCCTCGAGGAGGGCCTCGACGAGGCCACCTGCGCCGAGATCCTCAATTCGTGCGAGGACCCCGGGCCGCCGCCCCCGCCGTCCGACTGCATGACCGAGTTCGCCGAGTGCCTCGACCAGGGCATCGACCCCGCCGACTGCGAGTACAAGCTCAACATCTGCGTCGGCGACCAACCCCAGCCGCCGCCCCAGCCCGACGAGTGCCAGCTCCAGCTCGAGGAGTGCTTCGCCAACGGCGGCGACATGGCCGAGTGCACCGAGCAGTTCGACATCTGCGTCAACTCGCCGTGACCCACCGCGCGGCGCCGCCGCGCCGATGAACCCGCGACGACCCCGTGGCGACCTCACGTCGACCACGGCGTCGTTGCGAGCCGTGCTCGCATCGAGCGTCGGGTCGCGAGGCCTGCGCCCGCGTCGTCCGTCCGCGAGACTCGCATGAACGCGGTCTGCACGCCCGTTCCCGACCCTCGCAGTTCCGCCGCGACGGGGCTATACACCGGGGCACGTGCCCTTCGCCTGGACGATCGCGCTGGTCGTGCTCACGCAGACCCCGCCCGCGCCGACCGAGCCCGTCCTGCAGCGGCCCGGCGGGTCCACCACCGCCCCGCCCGCTCCGCAGCCCGACGAAGTCGTTCCGACCGCCGAGGCCCCGCGCATCGGCGTCGCCATCCTCCGCGCCGACGAGCTCGACCAGCCCGCCCTCGCCCGCGCGCTCCAACTCCGTTCTCCGCGCCTCACCCTCGTCGCCGCCGGCGAAGAGGCCCCGCCAGCTGCTGCGGGCGAGCTGCGCGCCTACATCGAGGTCCGCCGCCGCGAGCCCGCGCTCGTCGACCTCACACTCATCCTCCCCGACGGCCGCGCCTGGCTCCGCCCCGTCGAGGTCGACCCCGACGCGCCCACGCGACCGATCGCCGGCGCCCTCGCCAACCTCATCGCCGGCATCGAGGACGAGTCCGTCGCCCCCGACCGCAAGGACGTGGCGATCCCACAGGCCCTCGTCGAGCCCCCGCCCGAGCCCGAAATCGTCGAGCGACCTCCGGCGCAGGACACGACGCCGCCGACACCCGCTCCCGAGCCGCCGCCTCCGCCGCGCTGGCAGCTCGGCCCCGGCCTCCGCCTCGGCGCCACCCTCGGCCTCGCCGCGCCCGACCCCGGACTCCACGGCCTCGGCTTCGGCGGCGGCCTCGACGCTCGCTCGCCTCGCGGCCTGCTGCTCGCCCTCGACCTGCAGCTCCTCGCGCGCCCGCTCGGCCAGTACCTCGTCACGCGCACCCGCATCGCCGTCGGCGTCGGCTACGCGCTGCGCCGCGGCAACTTCGAATTGCCGGCCGCGCTGCTCGTCGGCGTCGAGCCCTGGCGACTGCGCCGCGACGGCGAGCGCGTCGGTCAGATCGACTCCAAGGACGGCCCGCCGCGCCCCCTGCTCGGCGCCGGCCTGCGCCTCAGCCCCGGTTACAGCGCCCCCGTCGGCAAGTCGGCCCGCCTGCGCGTCGGCCTCCGCCTCGAGCTGTGGACCAGCGGCCAGCCGCACAGAGGCGGCCTCGGAAAGGCCCGACTGCTGCTCCCCGACGGCCCGCCCGACATCAGCGTCGGCGGCCCCGAGCTCCACCTCGGCCTCGAGATCGGCCTGTGGTTCGACGTCGGCAAGCCGAAGCCCCCGCGCTGACATCCTTCAGCGACCGCCCCGCACTCCCGCGTCCCTCCCGCACCGCCGCCGCTCTCGCGGTTCAGCTGCCGAGCAGCGCCCGCGCGATCACCAACTTTTGGATCTCCGTCGTGCCCTCATAAATCCGCAGCGCGCGGATCTCCCGGTACAGCCGCTCCGGCGCCTCGCCGACCGTGACCCCGAGCCCTCCGAAGCTCTGCACCGCGCGATCGATGGTCCGCTGCGCCGACTCGGTCGCGAACATCTTCGCCATGGCCGCCTGGTCCGGCGTCCCGCGCCGCTCGTCGCGGGCCGACGCCGCCCGGTACACCAGCAGCTGCGCCGCCACGTGGTCCGTCGCCACGTCCGCCAGCGCGAACTGCAGCCCCTGCTGCTCCGCCAGCGGCTTGCCGAATTGCACGCGCCCACGCAGGTGCCGCACCGTCTCGTCGAGCGCCCGGTCGGCCAGCCCCAGCGCCGCCGCCCCGACGGTCACGCGGAACACCTCGAGGTTCCCCAGCGCAATTTTTAATCCCTCGCCGACAGCCCCGACACGATGCTCGTCCGGCACGAACGCATCATTCAAAATGACCGAACCGATCGGGTGCGGAGCGATCACCCGCGACCGCTCGAACGACACCCCCGGCGTGTCCCCGGTCAGCCAGAACGCCCCGAACCGCGGCCGCTCCGCGTCGCCGCCCTCGCGGGCGAACACCACGTACGAGTCGGCCACGCCCGCGTTCGTAATAAAACACTTGCGCCCGCGCAGCCGCACCCCGCCGTCGACCGCCGTCGCCACGGTCCGCATGTTCTTGATGTCGGACCCGGCCTCCGGCTCGGTCAGGGCGAACGCGCAGATCGCCGCGCCGCTGGCCACCCGCGGCAGCAGCCTGGCCCGCAGCGCCGGCGACCCGGCCATCGTCACGGGGTTCGACCCGAGCCCCTGCATCACGAACGCGTTGTCGAGCGCCCCGCTCTCGCGCGAGAGCCACTGACGGATCACGCACAGCGGCACCGACCGCACCGCGTCGGCGACCCCGCCGAACTCCGTCGGCACCATGTACTTCAAGAACCCCGCGGCGGCCAGCCTGCGCACGTACTCCCGCGTCGCCGCCGCCTCGTCGCCCTCGTCGACCGGCGCCGCCCGCACCTCACTCGTAAATCTCTCGAGCCGCTCCTCGAGCCCGGCCAACTCTTCGAGGTCCCCGGCGATCGTGCCGAGCTCGCGCTCCAAAATTCGCGGCGAAGCGAACATCACTTCCACCGCGGCGCCCGCCTGTCCAGCCGGGCCTGGTCCGCCTCCTTGAAGTCGGGGTGCTGCATGCACAGCGTCTGCGCCTGCGCCTCCGCCTCGATCGCGTCGGTGAAGTGCATGTCGAGCTCCTGCTGCAGCATGGTCTTGGTCATGCGCGCCGCGAAGTGCGGCCCGGCCGCCAGCCGCACCGCCAGCTCGAACGCCGCGCGGTCGACGGCCTCGCGGTCGGGCTCGTCGGCCACCACGCGGTTGGCCAGCCCGATCGCCAGGCACTTGTCGGCGGTCACGCGGTCGCCGAGCAGCAAGATCTCCGAGGCGTGCCCGAGCCCGACCACCCGCGGCAGCAGCCACGACGCCCCCATGTCCGCGCCCGACAGCCCGACCTGCGGGAACAGGAACGCGAAGAACGAGCTCTGTCCCATGACCCGCAGGTCGCTCGCCAGCGCCATCACCGCCCCGGCCCCCGCCGCCACGCGCTTGACGCTGGCGACGATCGGCAGCTTGCAGCGCCGCATCGCGTGGATCAGCTCGCCCGTCATCCGCGTGAAGCGCAGCAGCCCCTCGGTGTCGCGCTCGAACAGCCGCGTGATGATGTCGTCGACGTCCCCGCCGCCGCAGAACGCCCGCCCCTCGCCCTGCAGCACCAGCGCGCGCGCCCCCCCGGGCTCCTGCGCCCGACGGTCGACGACCGTGAACAGGTCGGTCAGCTCGCGGTAGACCGCGAACGTCAGCGCGTTGAAGCGGTCGGGCCGCGTGAGCGTGATGACGCCGACGCGGTCGCGCTCCTCGTAGCGGAACGACGTCGGCGCGGGCAACGGCAAGGGGCGCAGGTCGGGCGGTGCTTCGGACATCGTGCGATCCTCTGTAGTTTTAAAAATCTCAGGCCGGCAACACCGCCAGCCCCTGGATCTCGACGAGCGCGCCGGGCTCGAGCAGGTCGGCGACCTGGACCAGCGCCATCGTCGGGAAGTGCCGCCCGAGCACCGCGCGGTAGATCGCCCCGACCTCGGCCAGCGCCCCCGCGTACATGCGCTTGTCGGTCACGTAGATCGTCAGCGACACGATGTCCTCCGCCGACCCGCCGGCGGCGTCGACGACCGCGCGCACGTTGTCCAGCGCCTGGCGAAATTGCGGCAGGAACTCGGCGCTGACGAGCCGCTCCTCGGCGTCCCAGCCGATCATGCCGGCGATCGCCAGCACCTCGCCGCGCGCCGCCATCCCGTTGCTGTAGCCCTTCGGTCGGCGCCAGCCGGGCGGGAGGATCGTGCGTGCGTTCGCCATGCGCGGTCCGCAGTGTCGCAGGTGCGCCCCCCGGCCTCAACTCCCGCCAGCCCCGCCCTCCGCTACAATCACCGGATGCCCGGCGACCCTCCGGCGAAACGACGCGACGCCCTCTCGGCCCGCAGCCTCGCGCCGGTCTTCACGCTCGTCGCCCTCGTGTTCGCCGTCGGCGTCGTCAGCCGCTTCGACCTCGCCGCCGCCCGCATCCCCGACCTCGTGCACGGCGCCCTCCTCGGCGCCGCCCTCCCGCTCATCCTCGTCACCGGCTACCTCGAGAGCCGCATCGACCACGGCGGCCCGCCCGGCTCCCCGCTGTGGATGCGCATGCAGTCGCGCCCGCTCAAGTGGGCCCTCACGCTCGGCTTCACGTTCCTGGCGACGGTGGTCGTCCAGACCCTCGACTGGGAGCTCGGCCCCGTCGACCCCGACCCGCCGCTCGAGTGGCCGCCCGCGACCCGCGCCGCCTGGTACGCGATGTTCTCGTTCGGCATGTTCTTCGCCAACTACCTGGCGACCACCGAGGTGGTGGTGCCGATCCTCCGCGTCGTGACCTGGCCCGCGCGCCTGCTGCCGACCGCCCTCGCCGTGCTGCTGCTCGCCGCGCTCGGTCTCGGCCTCGACTGGCTGATCCTCCGGGCCCTCGCCGACAGCGCCTCCGCCGGCGCGCTCGACCAGCTGCGTTCGCTCCTCGGCGACCCGACCGCCGGCGCGCTGGCGACGACGGGCTTCATCCTGGTCCCCCTCCTCCTCGGCGCCCTGTTCGGCCGGCGACGAGACTAGCCACCAGCCCCGCGGTGGCCACGGCAGTTGCCGATCCCGGACACCCTGCGCTCTATAAATACCCAACGATATCAAAAACATGACCGCTGGCACGTCGCCTGCTCAAGGCGCCGGCATGTCGCGCTCCATGCTCACCTCCTTGTTCGCCCTCGTGCTGTCCGTCGTGCCCGCCTGTGACGGCGAGGACTACGCCGCCCTCGGCATCTCCGCCGAGGAGCTCGACCGCATGTCCGCGGAGGAGCTCGACGCGCTCGCCGAATCCGAGGACGCGTCCGAGGTCGCCGCCGAGGGCCCGGACGCCCTCCGCAACCCCGCGCCGCCGCCGACCCACAGCCACGACGTGCCCGCGAGCGACGACCTCGGCACCCGCCCGCGCTTCACCCACGCCGAGCGCAACCCGGCCGCCCCCGACGCGCTGCCCGAGTTCACCAACGGCCCGCGCCCGACGCACGGCGGTGACATCGACGACATCCGCGTGAACTCCGTCGAGCCCGAGGGCTGCGACACCCACGGCGACGACGAGCCCACGCTCGCCGCCCGCTGATCTCCACGTTCGACCGCCCCCGACGACCGCGGCGCACTCCGCTCCGCGGTCGTCGCATTTTTTAATCGCACCGAACGGGCCCGTCCGCGCCGGTGAGCCATCGCACGGTCAAACGCCGCGCAAAGCGCCCGCTTGACCGTCCGACGCCACTTGTGGCTAGTGGAGTGGTCCCCCGCGGGCCGCCCCCTCATGACCGTACCGCGAGAGAGCGACGCCCCCGTGGTGATCGGTTGGCGCGAGTGGGTGAGCCTGCCCGACCTCGGGCTGGGCCGCCTGAAGGCCAAGATCGACACCGGCGCCCGCACCTCCGCGCTCTACGCCCTCGCGGTCGAGCAGGTCGGCCCGCGCGTCCGCTTCCGCGTGTGCCCCAACCAGCGCGACACCGACACGATCGTCATCGCCGAGTCCGACCTCATCGACGAACGTGAGGTCCGCAGCTCGAGCGGCGTGGCCGAGCTGCGCCCGGTGATCCGCACCGCGGTGCTGCTCGGCGGCCGCCGCTTCGACGCAGAGTTCACGTTGACCGATCGCACCGAGCTGGGCTTTCGCGCGCTGCTCGGGCGCGAGGCCTTGCGCGGCCGGTTCGTCGTCGACCCCGGCAGCTCTTATCACTTCGACGGGCGTCGCACCCGTTTTCGCAGAAAGTCCGCACCATGAAGATCGCCATCCTCTCGCGCAAGTCGTCGCTCTACTCGACGTCACGGCTGAAGGACGCGGGCCAGAAGCGCGGGCACGAGGTGCAGGTGATCGACTACCTGCGCTGCTACATGAACATCACCTCGCACCACCCGCAGATCTTCTACCAGGGCCGCAAGCTGGCCGGGTTCGACGCGGTCATCCCCCGCATCGGCGCGTCGCACACGTTCTACGGCGCCGCCGTGGTCCGCCAGTTCGAGATGATGGGCGTGTTCAGCCCCAACAGCTCGCAGGCCATCTCGCGCTCGCGCGACAAGCTGCGGGCCATGCAGATCCTCGCGGCGAAGGGCATCGGCCTGCCCGTCACCGGCTTCGCCCACTCTATTAAAGACATCGACGGGCTGGTCGGCATCGTCGGCGGCACCCCGCTGGTCGTCAAAATTCTCGAGGGCACCCAGGGCATCGGCGTGGTGCTCGCCGAGACCAAGCAGGCCGCGACGTCGGTGATCGAGGCGTTCCGCGGGCTCGACGTCAACATCCTCGTCCAGGAGTTCATCAAAGAGGCGGAGGGCGCCGACATCCGCGCGTTCGTGGTCGGCAACCGCGTGGTCGCGGCGATGAAGCGCCAGGGCGCCGCCGGCGAGTTCCGGGCCAACCTCCACCGCGGCGGCCGGGCCGAGACGATCAAGCTGACCCGCGAGGAGCGCAGCACCGCCGTCCACGCGGCGCAGATCCTCGGCCTCAAGGTCGCCGGCGTCGACATCCTGCGCTCCAACCACGGCCCCGTGGTCCTCGAGGTCAACTCGTCGCCCGGCCTCGAGGGCATCGAGAAGTCCTCGGGCGTCGACGTCGCGGACTCGATCTTCGAGTTCCTCGAGCGCAGCCGCACCGAAGGCCAGCCCAACGGCAACGGCGACAAGCACACCAACCCCAACAAGTACTGAGGCGACGCCACGCCGCGACCGACGCTCGGCGCCAGCCGCGGGCCCTCGCGGACTCGCCAGCCCGACAAGTACCGACGCGCGTCGTCGCCGGCGCTCAGCGCCGGCCGCGGGCCCTCGCGGACTCGCCAGCCCGACAAGTACTGACGCGACGCCGCGTCGTCGCCGACGCTCAGCGCCGGCCGCGGCCGCGCGGGCGGGCCTTCGCGGACTTGCCGGCCGCCGGCGGCGCGCGGAAGCCCGGCTGCGTGACCTGCTCGACCTGCTGGCGCAGCTGCTTCAGGTCCTTGTGGCCGGGGTCGTGCTTCAGGCCCTCGTCGAGGACGCGCAGGGCCTCGCTGCGGCGGCCGAGGCGGACCAGCGTGTAGCCGATGTACAGCCGCGAGCGCGAGGTGGCCGGGTCGGCCTCGCCGAGCAGGCCGCGCTGGAGCGCCAGCGCCTTCTTCTGGAACTCGAGCGAGCTCACGGCGTCGCCGAGGTTGCGGTGGATCGTCGCCAGGTTGGTGAGGGCGTCGAGCGCGGCCCGCCGGTCGCCGGCCGCCTCGCGCGCGGCCAGCACGGCCTCCTCCTCGCGCGCCGCCCCGCGGTGGTCGCCCGCGCCGGCCAGCAGCGAGCCGAGGGTGCTGCGCGCGGCGGCTGTCTCCGCGTGCATGTCCCCGAGGACAGCCGAACGGATACGCACGAGCTCGCGCCCGCAGGTCACCGCCTCGAGGTGCTCGCCCCGCGCCCGCCGCACCGCCGAGAGGTTGCCCCACGCCACCGCCGTGCGCGGGTCGTCGGCCCCGCAGGCCGCCTGCAGGCCCGCGAGCGCCGCCTCGCCCAGCGCCAGCGCCTCGGCGTGCTCGCCCCGCGCGCGGTGCGTGGCCGAGAGGTTACCCCTCGCCGTGGCCGTGTCGGGGTGGCCGTCGCCGAGCACACCGGCGAAGATCTCGAGCGCCTTGCGGTCGGCGGCCAGGGCCTCGACGAGCTGCCCGCGCCGCCGCAGCGCCGCGCCGAGCAGGCCGTAGGCCGCGGCCGTGTCCGCGTGCCGCTCGCCGAGCGCGGCGGTCCGCAGCTCGAGGCAGCGCTCGGCGGTCCGCTGGGCCCGCTCGAGGTCGCCCGCCGCCCGCGCCGCGACGCTCTCCTCGGCCAGCGCCTCCGCCGTCTCGTCGTGTCCGCCGGGCTCGTCCATCGCGCCCGTTCATACAATGCCGGCCCCGCGCCTGTCACTGCATGTTCGTCGGCCGTGCCGCCAGCCGGACCGGGCTCGCCTGTCGCCCCGAATCCGCTGCCATCCTCGCGCCCTTCGAGCCGACGAAGTCGGTCGCGTGACCCGACACGCGGCCGCGCCGCTCACTTCATCTTTTTATAGGCCTTCGCCTTGACGTCCTTCTTGAACATCTTGTCGGCGACGTCGCTGGTGCGGGCCGCGTCGACGCCCTGCGAGGCCTGCTTCAGGTCGTCGATCTGCGCCTGCAGCTTGGGGCTCGGGGTCGCCTTCTGCTGGGCCTCGAGGGCCTCGAGGCTCCTGCCGATGACCTGCTTGGCGCCCTCGTAGTCGCCGCTCTCGGCGCGCCTGGCCGCGAGCTGCAGCTGCTCCGAGCTCTCGACCTCGGCGACGCGCACGGTGACCTCGGTGCGCTCCGAGCGGCGCGCGTCGGCCTCGTCGGCGGCGGTCGCGAGCGCGAGGGCCAGCTCGAGCCGGCCCGGCTTGCCGCCGGCGACGAGGTCGGTGAAGCCGACGCCGAGCACGCCGAGCGCGAGCTCGCCGCCGGCGACCGGGGCCGGGGCCGCGGCGACGCTCATGCGCACGACGATCTCCCGCGCCTGCTGGGCGCCGATCGACCCGACCGACACCTTCGTCGCGCCGGCCTCCTCGCGCGCCGGGTAGCCGAACACCCGCGTGACCGCGACCCCGGCGGCCGGCTTCAGGTCGAGGGAGATGCCCGTGGCCGACGTCGAGACCAGCCCCGCCAGTTCGTCGGCCAGCACCCGCCCGACCTCGTCCGCCCCTTTGATGAAGTGGTAGCGGCCGCCGCCGGCGTCGGCGATCTTCGTCATCAGGTCCTCGTTGTAGTCGAGCCCCACGCCGAGCGTCGACACGCTGACGTTGGCCTTGAACGCCTGGGCCGCGCGCGCTCCGAGCACCTCGGGGTTCTGCTCGCCGACGTTGGCCTGCCCGTCCGAGAACAGCAGCAGGTGGGCCAGGTCGCGCTCCCTGCGCTTCGCCCGCTCGAGCAGCTCGAGCCCGCGGATGAGTCCCGGGCCGAGCGCCGTGCCGCCGTCGGGCTGGATCGGGAGGATCTGCGCGCGCGTCGTGTCGACCCCCTGGGCGTCGAGCGTGAGCAGCTCGACGTGCACCGTCACGTCGTCGCTGTACGAGATCAGCGTGATGCGGTCGGCCGGGCGCAGCTCCTTTAATAAATCGAGCGCGGCCTGCTTGACCGCGAGGATCTTGTCGCCGCTCATGCTGCCCGAGCGGTCGAGCACGACCGCGAGGTCGAGCGGCGGACGCTCGCCGGCCGCCTTGCCCTCGCCGCGCAGGCGCACGAGCACGTTCACCTCGACGGGGGACTTCCCGAGCAGCACCCGTTCGAACTGCGGCGCCACCTCGAGCCCCAGCGCGCCCGCGGTGGTCGTCAGTCGCCGGGCCTCCGCGGGGGGCGGGGCGGTCGCCACCATCGCGGCCTCCGCCGGCGCGGGCGTCTGCTGCCCGGCGACCGGCGTCGGGCCTCGCGCCGTACACCCCATCAGCACCAACGACAGCGGGACGGCGGACCTCAGGACGCGCTTTTGCGGCATGGCCCGCCGTCAACGCCTCAGTCCGCCGCCGGGTCTCGGCGATCTTCTAGTCCATGCAGTACGGCTTGTCGGGGTCGTCGGCGTTGCAGGTCCCGCAGTGCGTCTGCGTGCGCACCTCGCCGTCGCCGAAGTCCACGCACAGCGTCAGCTTGTTCATCTCGGGGTCGCTGCACGGCACCTCGGTGTCGTCGCACGGCACCGGCGGCGTCTCGGTGCACAGACACGCGAATTGCAGCCCGCCGCTGCAGCCCACCGCGACCGGGTCGGCGATGGCGATGTCGCTGCAGAACGCCGAGACCACGCACATCGACGGCGGCACCACCTCCCACTTGGACGGGTTGCCCTGGCACTTCACGACCTCGCCGACCTGGCCCGGTCCGCCGTTGTTGCAGGCGAACAGCTGCATCATCGGGTCGCACGGCATGCCCGCGAGCGTGTCGCCGCCCCCGGTCGTGGTGTCGTCGGTGGTGGACTCGCCGGTCGTGCCGGTCGTGCCGGTCGACTCGCCGGTCGAGCTCGTATCGGTGCTCGACCCGGTCGTGCCCGTGCCTGTGCTCGTGCTCGTGTCCGTGCTCGACCCGGTGGTCGTCATGCCGAGCGTGCCGCTGCTCGTGCTCGTGCCCGTGCCTGGATCCGTGCCTGTGGGCTCGCTCGTCGTCATCCCGACCGACATGCAGTCGGCGGCCCCCAGCTCGAGCACCTCGCCGGCGGCCGGCACCGCCACGCCGGCGAGGGTCACGACCGCGAGCGAGTCGTCGGTCCCGTGCCAGGTCAGCGTGAAGTCCGCCGTGACCATCCCGTCGGGCTTGCGCAGCCCGACGGTCGCGTAGTCGTCGCTGAACACGCCCGAGTCGGCGATGACGAAGCTCGACTGCAGCGGCGCGAGCTCGACGCCGTCGGCGTCGTAGCCCTGGACGGCGAGGTCGACGCGCTCCGGCGTGCCGCACGGGTACAGGCGCAGCTCGACCTCGGTCGGCTTGGCGCACCCCGCCACCAAGGGCAAGGCCAGCGAGAGGAACGTCCGGGCACGCACGCCGCGCGACAATAGCTTAAAAGTGGCCGTTTTAGCGCGCGCTCGCGGATCTGAACGTCCGCACAGACCCGGGCCCGGGCCCGTCGCAGCTCAGCCGCGGACGAGGTCCCGGACGCTGGGCGCCAGGCGGGCGAGCGAGCGCTCCACGCCGGCCACGAGCTCGCCCTCGGTGCACAGCGAGCAGCGCTCGCGGGTCACCGACACCCGGCGTCCGGACTGATGCAGCGAGATCGTCGAGGCGTAGCCGAGGGCCGAGCCGCGCAGCGGTCGGACCATCACCCGGACCACGGGGTCGTTCGGGCCGCCGCCCTCGATCACGTTGGCCGCGCGCAGCAGGGCGGTGCCCGCGAGCGTGACGCGGCGGGCGATCGCCGGGCCGGCCCCGTGCTCCTTGACCTGCGACGTCTCGACCACGAGCGTCGCGCGACCCACGGGCTCCACCCCCCCGAAGAAGAACGGCTTGACGGCGATCAGGAACGCGAGCAAGGCGCTGGACATCGGGACCCCTCCTCCCTCCGCCAGATCTCACCGAACCCTCGCGCGGGCAAATTTCCCGCAGCGTCAGCGCAGGTGGGCGCGGAAGAACCCGTCGGCCGCCGCGAACGCCTGCTCGACCGCGGTGATGGCGTCGTCGTCGGGCGCCTGCTCCTGGCGGCAGCCCTGCTCGATCGACCGCGCCGCCGCCGCGAGCCGGGCCGCGCCGAGGTTGCCGGCCGCGCCGACGAGGGTGTGCGCGAGCTCCCCGACCCGCCGCAGGTCCCCGCTCAGCCGTTGCACGCGCATCACCGCGACGGTGTGCGTCACCTGGTTGCGCAGCAGCTCGACCATGTCGCGCAGCTCGTCCGCCCCGAGCTCGTCGATCAGCTCCTGCCAGACCGACGCGCGCACCGCCGCGGTCGGGTCGTCGGCGACCTCGGTGGGCCTGGCGGCCGGGGCCGCGCCGCCGAGCCAGCGCCCGAGCGCCTCGGCCAGCTGCGTGAACGTCATCGGCTTGGTCACGTAGTCGTCCATGCCGGCGGCGAGGCAGCGGTCGCGGTCGCCGCTCATCGCGTAGGCGGTCATCGCCACGATCGGCACGTGCTCGCCGGGGCGCTCCTCGGCGCGGATCGCCCGCGTGGCCGCGAACCCGTCCATCTCCGGCATCTGGCAGTCCATGAACACGAGGTCGTAGCGGCTCGCCCGCGCGCGCTCGACCGCCTCGCGGCCGTGCTGGGCCACGTCGACCTGCTGCCCGAGCTTGGCCAGCATGGCCGCCGCGACCCGCTGGTTGACGAGGTTGTCCTCGGCCACCAGCACGCGCCCGGGGCGCAGGCTCGGGACCGCGGCGCCCTCGCCGCGCGGCGCGACCGCGGCGGCCGCCGGCGCGAGCCGCAGGGTGCACCAGAACACCGACCCGACCCCGAGCTCGCTCGTCAGCCCGATCTCGCCGCCCATCATCGCCACCAGGCGCTTGCAGATCGCCAGGCCGAGGCCGGTGCCGCCGAAGCGGCGGGTCGTCGACGTGTCCGACTGGGTGAACGAGCGGAACAGCGTCGGCTGGACGTCGGCGGGGATGCCGATGCCGGTGTCGACGACCGTCACGCGCAGCACGACCGCGTCGGCCTGCGCCTCGGCGGTGACTGCGAGGCGCACCGAGCCGCGGGCGGTGAACTTGACCGCGTTGCTGAGCAGGTTGAGCAGCACCTGGCGCACGCGCCCGGGGTCGCCGCGCAGCCCGGGCGGCACCGACTCGGCGACGTCGTGGAGCAGGGCGACGCCCTTCTCCTCGGCGCGCAGGGCGACCACGCCGATCGCCTCGCGGACCAGCGCGCGCGGGTCGAAGTCGATGGCCTCGAACGCCAGCTTGCCGGCGTCGATCTTCGAGAAGTCGAGCACGTCATTGATGATTGCCAGGAGCGCCGAGCCGCTGCTGTGGATGGTCTGCAGCTGCTCGCGCTGCTGCGGCGACAGCGGGGTGTCGAGCAGCAGCGCCGCCATGCCGAGCACGCCGTGCAGCGGCGTGCGGATCTCGTGGCTCATGTTGGCGAGGAACTCCGACTTGGCCTGGCTGGCCGCGTCGGCGGCGGCGCGGGCCGCCTCGAGCGTGCGCTCGGCGAGCTTGCGCTCGGTGATGTCCTCGGCGATCCCGAGCAGGTGGCGGACCACCCCGTCCTCGTCGCGCAGCGCCACCTTCTGCACCGCGAACGTGCGCTTGCCGCGGCCGATCACGGTGAACGTCAGCTCCTCGTGGGTCACGCCCTCGGTGTTGGCGAGCGCGGCGTAGTCGGTGGCCGCCATGGCCGCGGCCCGCTCGGGCGCGAAGAAGTCGTGGTCGTTCTTGCCGAGCAGTTGCTCGCGGGACATGTTGAGCGTGCGCTCGCCGGCGCGGTTGACCAGCACGAAGCGCAGCGTCTCGGCGTCCTTCAGGTAGACCATGCTCGGCATGTTGTCGAGCAGCGAGCGGAGGAAGTGCTCGCTCTTCTGCTGCATCAACGCAGCGAGGGCCTCGGGACGCCGGTCCATCGCAGCGGACCAGGTTACCACCCGCCGCCGCGGCGCCCTGCGATCGCCAGGGCCTCGCGCGCGCGCGCCGCTGCGCGGGCGCGCGCCACTGCGCCGGCATTTTGGGTATGCTCCGCGCGCACGAGGTCGCATTTTGTCAGCCCGCGAATTGATCGCCCTCGGTACCGCGAGCCAGGTACCGACCCGCTACCGCAACCACAACGGCTACCTGCTGCGCTGGGACGACGAGGGCTTCTTGTTCGACCCCGGCGAGGGCACGCAGCGCCAGATGATCTACGCGGGCGTGACGACGGCCGCGATCACCCGGATCTGCATCACCCACTTCCACGGCGACCACTGCCTCGGCCTGGCCGGCATCTCGCAGCGGATCTCGCTCGACCGCGTGCCGCACGTCGTGCACGTGCACTACCCCGCGTCCGGACAGGTGTTCTACGAGCGCCTGCGGCACGCCTCGATCTTCCACGACGTCGCCAGGGTCGAGGGCCACCCGATCTCCCGCCCGGGCGACCTGCACGTCGACCCGAAGTGGACGCTGTCGACGCTCCCGCTCGACCACGGCGTGCCGGCCTGGGGCTATCGCCTGCAGGAGCGCGACGGGCGGACCATGCTGCCCGAGCGGCTGAAGGCCGCCGGCGTGGCCGGGCCGATGATCAAGAGGCTGATCGCCGAGGGCCAGGTCAGCGTCGGCGACCGCACCGTGCACCTCGACGACGTCAGCGTTTTTAAGAAGGGGCAGAGCGTCGCCTTCGTGATGGACACGCGGCTGTGCGACAACGCCTTCGCGCTGGCCCGGGACGTCGACATGCTGATCTGCGAGTCGACCTACCTCGACGAGGACGCCGACAAAGCCCACGAGAACGGCCACCTCACCGCGGCCCAGGCCGGGCGCATCGCCGCCGAGGCGGGCGCGCGCAAGCTGGTGCTGACCCACTTCTCGCAGCGCTACACCGACGTGTTCCCGTTCGTGGCCGAGGCGCGGCGCCTCCACGACGACGTGGTCGCGGCCAACGACGGCGACACCATCGCCGTGCCGCCGCGGGCCTGAAGCGGCGCGAAGAAATGCGGAGGGCGCCGGAGCTCCGGCGCCCGCTTTGTTTCGCGCCGGCGGCGCTCAGCTCTTCAGCTCGAGGGCGGTGGCGGTCAGCACGTACTCGGTGCGCTCGCCGGACACGGCGGCGGGGTCCTTGCCGGCGTCCTTCTCGAGGTGCTTGACCTGGGCCTCGGTGAACTTGCGGGCCTCGAGGGTGCCCTCGACGACCACGTTCTTGCCCTTGCAGTCCATCGGCGCGGTGAACGCGTGGTCCTTCATGAGGATGCGGGCCTGGGCCTCGCCGTCCTTGACGACCAGCCAGCAGCCGGCCTTCTGGCACACCGAGTCGACGGTGCCGGAGACCTGCACGGGGGCCTTGAACTCGTTGCTGGTGAGCACGGTCGCCAGCGGCTTGCTGTCCTTCAGGGCGAAGGCGGCGCCGAAGTGGCCGGGCACGCCGGTGCCGGCGGGCGCGTCGCCGTGGCCGCCGTGCGGGCAGTCGGCCTCGTCGCCGTGGGGCTTGCCGGCGTCCTTGTAGATGCAGCCCTCCTCGTCCTCGGCGTGGCCGGCCGCGGGCGCGGCGGCGACCTTGGCGTCGGCGGCGGGGGCCGCGGGCTGGGCGGCCGGGGCGGGCTCGGCCTTGGGGGCGGCAGCGGGCGCGGGCGCGGACGCGGGGTTGCTGCAGGCAGCCACGAGGACGCAGGACAGGAGGAAAGGCTTGCGCATGGCGGGAGTTTGAGCGGGCGGCGGCGGGCCTGTCAACGCGGGGCCTGCGCGCGGCGGCGGGGCTGTCTCACACATCCTGTCGGCCTGGCATCGGATATAAGCGAGGTGCCCCGTGCGACTTCGATCTGCCGCGTCGTTGATGATGGTGCTGCTGGCGGGCTGTCCGCGCGAGGCGAGCGCGCCGGCGGTGACCCGGGCGCCGGCCACCGCGCCGACGCGGCCGCGGCTGGCGGTCGTGCTGGTCGTCGACCAGATGCGTGCCGACTACCTCGAGCGTTACGCCGACCTCTACCGCGGCGGGCTCGCGCGCCTGCGCGGCAATTCGGCGTGGTTCGTCGAGGCCGAGGTGGCCCACGCGCTGACCTACACCGCCCCGGGCCACGCGTCGGTGGCCACCGGCAGCCACCCCGCGCGCCACGGCGTCGTCGCCAACGCGTGGTACGACCGCGCCGACGGAGCCGCGGTCTACGCCGCCGACGACCCGCGGGCCGTGCCCTCGCTGACGTCCGAGAGCCCCGCGAAGCTCGCCGGCCGCTCGCCGCGCCAGCTCGAGCGCGGCACGCTCGGCGACTGGCTCAAGGAACAGGAACCAAAGGCCAGGGTCTTCTCGGTCGCCCTGAAGGACCGCGCCGCGGTGATGATGGGCGGGCACTCGCCCGACCGGGCCTACTGGTACTACCCGGAGGTCGCGGGCTTCGGCTCGTCGAGCGTGTACGCCGGGGGCGCGCCGCCGCCGGCCTGGGTCGCGGCGTTCAACGCGGCCGGCCCGGTGTTCGCCCGCTTCGCCGCCGGCTGGACGCGCATGCTCGACCCGATGGCCTACCTGCGCTCCGGGCCCGACCGGGTGGCGGCCGAGCACGACGGCGTCGCGGTCGAGTTCCCCCACGTGTTCGACGACGGCAAGCCGGACACGCGGGCCGCGTTCGCCAAGCAGCTGCTGTGGACCCCGTTCGGCGACGAGATGAGCCTCGCGTTCGCGCGGGCGCTGGTCGACGCGGAGGGGCTCGGCGCCGACGAGGTGCCCGACGTGCTGATGCTGAGCCTGTCGAGCGCCGACTACGTCGGTCACAGGTACGGCCCGTTCAGCCACGAGATCGAGGACTACTACCTGCGGCTCGACGTCTGGCTCGGCGAATTTTTGAAATTCCTCGACGAGGAGGTCGGCGAGGGCGGCTACGTGCTGGCGTTGACCGCCGACCACGGGGCCCTGCCGCTGCCCGAGGAGGCGCGCCTGCGCGGCTATCCGACGGCGAGGCGGGTGGTCTCCGGCGACTACTACCCGGCCGTGCGCGCCGCCGTCCTGCCGGTGCTGGCGGAGCTCGGGCTGCCGCCGACGACGCTGCTGCACGTCGGCGAGGACGGCGTGTGGCTCGGCGACCCGGGCGACGAGACCGGCGCGGCCGCGCTGCGGACCGTGGTGGCCGCCGCCCTGCGCAAGCTCGACTTCGTGGCCGACACCTACACCGCCGACGAACTCGCCGCGCCGGCGGACCTGCGGCGGCCGTTCCTCTACCGCTACCAGCGCAGCTACTACGGCCCGCGCAGCCCCGACGTGCAGCTGCGCTTCAAGGAGTGGTCGCTGGTCGACGCGCAGGCCGGAGGCACCAGCCACGGCTCGCCGTACCGCTACGACTCGCACGTGCCGCTGCTGTTCTTCGGCGCCGGCGTGCGGCCCGGCGTGCACCGCGGCACCGTCGGCACCGTCGACGTGGCCCCGACGATCGCCGCGCTGCTCGGCGTGCGGGCGCCCGCCGACATCGACGGGCGCAGCCTGGTCGACCTGGTGCGCGACCGCTGACGGTCAGCCCCAGGGGTGGCCGTTGGGGAACAGCGTCGAGAACTTGCGCCGCTGGAGCGCCTTCTCGTCGTCGTAGAGCTTAAAAAGGCCGTCGATCTGGTCCTCGGGCAGGCCGAGGACCATGGCCATCGCGCGGATCGTCTGGGCCTCGGCGGGCTCGAGGATGCCGTCGGCGTCGGAGGCGATGATGGCGTGGTAGACGAGGGCGTGCACGAACAGGCCCGGGCGCTCGGTCTGGGCCAGCAGCTGCATGGGGTCGAGGGCGGACGGGTCGAGGTTGCGCAGGTCCTCGAGCAGCTCGTGGGTCCCGCCGGCGTTGGCGACGAACCCGAGGATCCAGTCGAGCTCCTGGGCGGCGAGCTTGCCGTCGCTGGCGGCGCACACGATCATCGCCTTGGCGAAGCCCTCGAGCAGCGGCAACATCTTGCGCTGCTCCTCGAGGTTCGGCGCCACCGGCAGCGCGGTCGCGCCGAGCTGGTTGCGCAGGAAGAACTGCAGGGCCTGGTGGAGCACCGCGGCGTCGCCAGAGCCGCGGGGCGCGGAGAAGTCGATGGTGTCTTGCAGGAGAGTCGGCGGCGTGGTCATTCGCCGCGAGCGTCCCGCGAGTGACGGGGCGCTTGCAAGAGGCCGCAGATCGGGCGTACGCGGGGTTCCGGGGCGTCAACGCGCGTGGTCGCGCGCCCCGACGCGGGCTCACGCGGGTCTCAGGGGGCGGTCGCCGCGGGGTATAGGTACGGGCTCAACATCTCGAGGAAGCGGCCGCGCGAGCGGATCTTCCGCAGGTTGTTGTAGTGCCCGGCGATCGCCCGGTCGATGAAGATGATGTCCTTCGGCGGCTGGAACGACTCGATGCGCTTCAGGGCCGCCGGGATCTTTTTGATCACGTCCTCGTGGATCGTCGCGGTCCCGAAGTCGAAGCTGTCGCCGGCGAGGAACGGCAGGGCGAACATGTCGCGCCACGGCTTGTAGAACTCGAGCTCGACCGGCGGGCCCTCGGGGTTGAGCACGCCGAGCGCGCGCAGGCCGGCCTCGACGCCGCGGTAGTCCTCGGCCAGGCCGCTGCGGATCGTCAGGCCGTAGGCGTCGGCGATGCCCGGCGGGATGTGCTTCACGCAGCCGAAGTCGTACAGCACGACCGTGCCGTCGGGGCGGAACGCGAGGTTGCCGGGGTTCGGGTCGGCGTGCAGCGCGTGGAACTCGAAGATCTCGGCGGCGAACAGGGCGAACATGTGCTCGCCGATGCGGTCGCGCACCTGCTGGCTGTAACCGCGGGCGTCGAGCTCGCCGATCGCGTCGCCGGGCTCGTAGGTCAGCGTCAGCACCCGCTGCGACGAGCGCTCGCCGACCACGTCGGGGATCACCACGAACGGGTGCACGCGGTGCAGCTCGCGGAAGCGCCGCACGTTGTCGGCCTCGTTGCAGTAGTCGAGCTCCTCGTGCAGCCGCGTCTTCACCTCTTTAAAAACTTCGTCGAGCGCCTGCTTGCGAACTTTTATTAATCCGCTCGCCTTGAGGACAATTTTTAGATGGGCGAGGTCAGAGTCGACGGCCGTGTCGACGCCGGGGTACTGCACCTTGACGACCACCTCGCGGCCGTCGTCGGTGGTGGCGCGGTGGACCTGGCCGATCGAGGCGGCGGCGAACGGCCTGGTGTCGAAGTTCTTGAAGAGGGACTCGGGCGGGGCGCCGAGCTCGCGCTCGATCTGCTCGGCGATCACGGAGAAGTCGACCGGCGGCGCCTCGCGCTGGAGGCCCTTCAGGGCCTCGGCGAGCTCGCGCGGGAGGATGTCGCCGGCGATCGAGGCCATCTGCCCGACCTTCATGACGGCGCCCTTCAGCTCGCCGAGGGTCCTGGCGATGCGCGAGCCGTTGAGCTCGTGCGCGGCCTTCTGATCGGCGGCCGCGGCCTCGTCGCTCTGGAAGATCGACTTGATCCGCGTCTTCGCGTAGCTGCCCGCGACCTGAGCGGTCATGCTCGCCAGCTTGAAGAAGCGCCGGCCCTTGGTCACCGGTCCGTCGGTCATAGAGGGCGGCCACGAGGGCCGTGCGGCCACAATGCCCGCTCGCCCGCGAGGGCGCAAGCGACAGCCCTGCGTCAGGACGCCGCGAGGGCGACGATGCGGGCGGCGAGCGCGGCGACCGAGCACGGCGAGCTGCCCTCGGCCTTGTTGTTGATGATGACGTGGGTCTGGAGGCCCAGGCCGCCGGCCCGCAGGCACACGCGGGCGAGCTCGTCGCGGTTCTCGGGGTCGGGGGCGGCGAGCTGGTTGAACGGGGCGTAGGCGGTCTCGGCGGTCTCGTAGGTCATGCCGGGGTGGAGCATCCAGCGGCAGACGACGGCGGGGGCCCGGTCCTGGCGGGTGCGCTCGAACTGCTGGCGGGCGGGCGGCATGCCCGGGTAGACGTTGATGCAGTGACAGGCGCCGCAGTCGGCGAGGGCGTCGGCGTAGGCGCCGGTGAGCAGCTCGCGGTTGCGGATCTCCACGGCGTAGAGCGGGCCGCGCGGGAGCCCGCAGAGGAAGCGGTGCACGCGCTCGGCGAACCACCGCGGGCCGCCGAGGGCGTCGACGTCGGTCGGCGAGAACTGGAAGAGGATGGGCCCGAGGCGCTCGCCGAGGCCGGCGACGGTCGGGCCGACCACGTGCTCGCTGGCGTACCCGACGTCGAGGAACACGGGGTTCGGCTGGCCGCGCTGGGCGCCGTAGCGGGCGTGGCGCGGGTACACGGCGATCGTGCAGGCCTCGTGGGCCTTGACCAGGAAGCGGAAGTCGGCGGGCACGGCGGCGGCGTAGGCGGCGAACTCGTCCGCGCTCGGCGGGGCGTAATAGCTGCGATCGATGCCGACCGTGCGCAGCAGCGGGTGGGCGGCGTAGGCGCCGAGGCCCTCGCGCGAGAGCCGTTGCTGGGGATACTCGGCGGCGTAGACGAGGTCGGCCCAGCCGGTGAACGCCCACGACGAGGTGCCGAGGCGCAGCCCCGCCGGCAGACGAGCGGCCAGCGCGGCGAGCTCGGGCGGGTGCTGACGCGGGGCGACCGGGCGCCGGCTGCGGGCCGCGGGCGCCGGCGTGGGGTTGCCGAACAGGTCGAGCTGGTCGTGACCGGGCATCGCGGCGAGGCTATCGCGAAAACGCGCGTTTGCAAGGCAGGCCGACCATGGCGCGCGGGACATGTCGGATCGGTCAGGTCGGATCGCGGCCGCGCGGCGCACGAACGCGGGCGCCAGGGTGATCGTCATCGGACCTGGCCGCCCGCGCGGCGCACGAACGCGGGCGCCGGGGTGATCGTCATCGGACCTGGCCGCCCGCGCTCGACGGTGTGATGGGGTCGTTCCAGCCCGTCGCCATCCGTACGGGGTCCCGGCGAGCCTCCCATGTCCCGGGTCCTGGCGCCGGCCGCCGCGTTTCATCACCGGGGGCCGATCGGATCGGCCCTCGCCGGCGTACCCGGTCGCCGCCGCCGCCGCAGGTCGGGTTAGGATGGCGGCCCCCAATAATTAAAAATGTCTGCTTCGGTCATCAGGTCGGTCGTGCGAGGTCCGGGTCGGGTCGTGGGCCTGGCGGCGTTTTTGATGATTCTGCTGACGGCCGCGACGGCGTGGGCGCACGAGGTCGGGCTGTCGCGCGGGGTGTACGCGGTGCGCGGGGACGAGGTCACGGCCGAGGTGACGTTCGCCCGCGGGGAGCTGCGCGCGCTGGTCGGCGGGCTCGACGGCGACGGCGACGGCGCGCTGACCGACGAGGAGCTCGCGGCGGGCTCGGCGGTGTTGCAGACCGCCGTGGTCGACGGCGTGACGATCGCCGGCGACGGCCGCGAATGCCCCGGTGCGCTGACGCGGGCGCGGCTCACCGAGGAGGACGGCGCGGTGGTCGTCGCGCGCTACGCCTGCCCGGGCGCGCCGCAGGCGTTGACGCTGAGGCTGCCGCTGCTCGACTCGCTGGGGCGGACGCACCGGCACCTCGGGCAGGTCGGGCGCGGCGAGGCGGGCATCGAGGGGCTGAGCGACGTGGTCCTGCACCGCGGGGCGCCGGAGGCCACGGTCGACCTCGGGGCCCCGGCGGCGTCGCAGGGTCACTCGGTCGGCGAGTATTTTAAATTGGGGGTGGAGCACATCCTCATCGGCACCGATCACCTGGTGTTCCTGCTCGGGCTGGTGCTGGTCGGCGGGCGGCTGCGGTCGCTGATCGCGGTGATCACGGCGTTCACGCTGGGGCACTCGGTGAGCCTGGCGATGGCCACGCTGCAGGTGTGGTCGCCGGGCAGCGAGGTGGTCGAGCCGGCGATCGCGCTGTCGATCGCCTATGTGGGGATCGAGAACTTCTTCGCCAGGGACGCCTCGGGGCGCTGGAAGATCACCCTGCCGTTCGGGTTCATCCACGGGTTCGGGTTCGCGGGGGTGCTCGCCGACCTCGGGCTGCCGGCCGACGCCGTCGTGCCGGCGCTGCTGCTGTTCAACCTCGGCGTCGAGGCCGGGCAGCTCATGGTGCTCGCGGTCGTCCTCCCGCTGCTGCTGTGGCTCGGGAAGCAGGCCTGGTACCGCCGCGCGCACGGGGCCTGGGCGATCTCCGCGGCGATCGTCGCGGCGGGGATCTACTGGTTCGTCGAGCGCGTGTTCTTCGGCGGGTGAGGCGGGGCCGGACGCCGTCAGCCGAGGATAGGAAAGATGCGCTCGCTGTAGAGCTCGTCGAGCATCGACTGCATCGTGGTCTCGATGGCGCGGTAGGCCGCGTTCTCGCAGCGGTCGGCGGTCATCGGCTCGCCGATCTGCACGGTGATCTTCGCGGGCAGCGGGAAGTACGGGAGGGCGCAGGTCGGGCCCCACAGCAGGCCCCAGGGCGCGGCGAACAGCAGCGGCAGCGAGTTGAGGCGGGCCCACTTCGACAGGCGCAGGCGCCTGGCGATGCCCTGGCCCTGCGACAGCACGAGCATGGTCTCGTGGGCGCCGGCGCTGACGACCGGCACGATCGGCGCGCCGGTCTGGTGGGCGATGCGGATGAAGCCGCGGCGCTCGGCGAGCACGATCTTGCGGCGCTGGCTGAACGGGCGCATCGACTCGATGTCGCCGCCGGGGAACACCAGGACCTTGTGGCCGCCCTCGAGCAGCTCGCGCGCCTGGCCCTTGTGCGCCGGGACCACGCCGATCGACTCGAGCAGGTCGCCGAGCGGCTTGAAGCGGAACAGGATGTCGTGGGCGAGGGTGTAGATCGGTCGGTCGTAGCCGCAGGTCCGGTAGTAGTGGACCAGGAACAGGCCGTCGACCGGGTTGAGGCCGCCGTTGTGGTTGCCGACCAGCAGCGCCGGGCCCCGCGGGATGCGGTTGATGCCGCGGACCTCGAGGCGGTGGTAGTTGGCCAGCTTCGAGAACGCGCCGACGGCGCTCTCGAGGGCCGAGCGCCGCACCTTGCCTTGCCACATCACGTGGGGGACCTCGACGGGCGCCTCGGCGACGATATCCTCGGCGGTATCGTCAGCAATGTCGGCACGAACGGCGGCCAGCTCGGAGCGGGAGGCCGATTCGCGTCCGGGAAGCACCCGGGTCTGGGGTCGGGCTAGGCGGATGCCCGGAGTGTTGCATGGGCACCGGAAGCGGTCGACCGCCGCGAACGAATTTTCGCAGTGGCCGTGGCAATCCGGGCAAATTCGATCACGCGGTTACACAGGGCGGTCGGCTGCTCCAAGAAGCCCACGTGGCCGAAATTGGCCCATTCCTCGACCTCTGCGTGCTCCGGGAGGTGGTTGCGGAAGAACTCGAGGTGGCTGGGCGGGAGGATCCTCTCCTCGCGTCCCCAGACCAGCAGGGTGGGCATCGTCAGGGCGGCGAGGTCCGCGGGGGACAGCATCTGGGCCGGGGTGATGCCGGCGAGGAGGCGGCGCAGCTCCGGGTGGGTGAAGCGCTGGCGGACGCCGTGGGCCACCGCGTGGCGGAGGATGCCCGCCCCGTGGGCGAAGATGTCGTCGACGAACGAGAGCGCGTCGGTGTGGGAGCTGATGGCAAATTTCTTGAAGAACTCGGTGAACTCGGCCTGCGGCATGGGGGCGCCGCCGGGCGAGACGAGCACGAGGCCGGCGACGCGGTCGCGGCGAGCCTGGGCGTAGCGGATGGCGGCGAGGCCACCCATCGAGTTGCCGAGCAGGATCGCCGGCTCGCCGGTCTCGCCGAGCAGGCGGTCGAGCACGTCGGTGAGGCTCTCGAGCATGCCCACGTCGTCGAGCCCGGCGGGCGGGATGTCGCTGAAGCCGTGGGC
The DNA here is from genome assembly GCA_016793465.1 of Myxococcales bacterium. The sequence continues at coordinate 106,547 of JAEUJW010000038.1, read as the reverse complement.
CGGCATGTCGGGGGCGATGACCCGGCGGGTGAACGGGGCGAGGCGCTTCAACAGGCCGCCGTAGCAGATCGCGTTGGCGCTGAGGCCGTGGAGCAGGACGAGCGGCGGGAGGTGGCCGGAGCCGGCGCCGTCGAGCACGTGCAGGCGGCCGGCCTTGGTGGCGATGAAGCGACTCGCGAGACCCTGGGCGTTGAGCACACGGCGGGCGATACGTTCAGGTACGGTCATCAGCATGGGCAGGGCCTTTGTGCAGATAGCCTGATCGAAAAGTCCAAGAAACGGCGCTCAGCCACGGTGGTACATAACACATGTTCGGCGTGCAATCGCGTGCGCAGGGCGGTGAATTCACGTTCACGCGGTGCGTGTACACGTGCGGGGCGATGCCGCCCGAGCGCCTGGGGCCGATGCGCCTCAAGGCCGCGGCGATCCGCGGCGAGACGGGCGGCGTAGCCTCTTTCGATGCGCGTGTTCCAGGCGTGGGTCGGTGCGGCGGCGCGGCGGTCGCCGGCGCTGCTGCTGCTCGGTTGCAGCGCGCCGATGGTGGCAGCGACCGCCGACGAGTCGAGCGAGGCGACCGCGGCGCCGACCGGCGAGGGATCGTCATCGTCATCGTCATCGTCGGAGTCGTCGTCGGAGGGCGGCACGACGGCCGGAGACGCGGGGGCGCTGCTGTTCGTCGACGGGTTCGTGTTCGACGTCGGGGTGACCGACCTGCGGGTGGTCGACGGCAAGATCGCCGAGGTCGGCGAGCTGACGCCCGAGCCCGGCGAGGAGGTCGTCGACCTCGCGGGCAAGTGGGTGACGCCGGCGTTCATCGACAGCCACGTGCACCTGCTCTACCTCAACGAGCCGATGCTGCTGGCCGCCGGCGGAGTGGCGGCCGGGGTCGACATGGCCGCGCCGCCGGCGATCTTCGAGGCGGACCTGAGCCCCATGCGGGTGATCGCGGCCGGTCCGATGGTGACGGCGATCGACGGCTACCCGACCGAGAGCTGGGGCTCGAACGGCTACGGGATCGAGTGCGCCGACGCGGCCGCGGCCGAGGCGGCGGTCGAGCAGCTCGCGGACCTCGGCGCGGCCTTTATCAAATTGCCGGTGATGCCGTACGCGCCGCAGCTCGACGACGAGGCGCTGGCGGCGGCGGTCGAGCGCGCGCACGAGCTCGGGCTGATGGTCGCGAGCCACGCGACGAGCAACGACACGGCCCGCCAGGCGGCGCTGGCGGGGGCCGACATCCTGGCGCACACGCCGACGCAGCTGCTGGCCGACGCGACGGTCGCGCTGTGGGCCGACCGCACGGTGGTGTCGACGGTGCAGGCGTTCGGCGGGTCGTCGGCGGCCATCGACAACCTCACGCGCCTGCGCGAGGCCGGGGCGCGCGTGCTGTACGGGACGGACTTCGGCAACTCGTCGGTGCTGGGGGTCGACCCGCTCGAGCTGGCGGCGATGGTCGCGGCCGGGATGACGCCGAAGCAGGCGATCGCCGCCGGGACGAGCGTGGCGGCGGGCTTCTGGCAGCCATTTAACGATGTGCTGGGCGCCCTGACCCCGGGCATGGACGCGAGCTTCCTCGTGACGAACGAGGACCCGCTGGCGAAGCTCGCCACGCTCGGGTCGCCGTCGCGTGTGTACGTCCGCGGGGTGCGGGTCGACCCGGGGTGATTGTGCGGGCGCGGCGGGTCGCGTAGCTTGCCGCCCATGCGAACTCTACTGATCGGGGCGCTCGTCGTCGCGGCGGCGTGCAAGGGCGGCGAGGCCGACGACACCGGCGAGACCGGTATGGCGACGACGACGACGTCGAGCGAGACGACCGCGGAGACGACGGCCGTGCCGACCACCGCGGGCTCGGACACGACGGCCGAGCCGACGACGACGACGACGACATCGACGACGAGCGAGGGCTCGAGCGAGGCGGGCGAGACCACGGTCCCGTCGACGAGCGAGGGCTCGAGCGAGGACAGCGGCACCACCGGGTCGGAGCTCGACTGCACGGCCGTGTCCGCCGGCCCGTGGCAGCCGGCGCTGTTTATTAAAGGGTTCGACGGCAGCGAGGACCTGGCGTTCGACGGGCTCGGCGGGCTGGCGTTGAAGCGCGACGGCGGGGTGGTGGTGGTCGCGGCGGACATGGCCGAGGCGGCGCTCACGCCGAACATCCCGAAGGCCTACGGGACGCGCTTCCTGGCCGACGGGCGCCTGCTGGTGGCGCTGCCGCAGGACGGCAAGGTCATCGCCATCGACGCGATGGGGGAGATCAGCGACTTCGTGACGCAGGTGCAGGGGCCGAACGGGATCTACCCGGACCTCGAGGGCGACGTGTGGATCACCGAGTTCGGCGGCGACAGGGTGATCCGCGTGGCGCCCGACCTCAGCAAGACGACCATCGCCATGGGCGGCGACGCGTTCGCGGCCAACGGGATCGTCTACGACCCCGACCGCAGGCTGCTGTTCTACACCGCCTATCAGGCGGGGGAGGTCCGCCGGGTGGCGTTCGACGACATGGGCGCGCCGGACGTGCCGGAGCTCGTGGTCGAGCTGCCGGGCACCGCGCCCGACGGGCTGACGCTCGACGCGTGCGGGAACCTGTACGTCGTGGATCAGGGCGGCAGCGCGCTGTACCGCGTTCTGCTCGACGCGGACGGAGCGGCGCTCGCCGTGCCCGACGCGCCGATGACGACGTTCCCGACCAACGTCGCCAACGCGCAGTTCGGCGCGGGCCCGGGCTTCGACCCCCACACGCTGTACCTGTCCGGCAACCCCGGCGACGTGTACACGCTGCAGGTCGAATTCCCGGGCGCGCCGATCGTCACGGTCCAGTGACCGCTACTGATCGCGGAACTTGATGTTGAAGACCTGGACGCTGCAGGTCTTCACCGGGCGCCCGTCGACCTTGAAGCTCTTGAAGCGCCAGGTCTTGATGGTCTCGCGGCAGATCTCGTCGACCTTGGGGTCGCCGGGGAACTTCCGGGTGGTGCGCACGTCGACGGTGCGGCCGTCGACGTCGATGCAGAAGGAGGTCTCGTTCTCGCCGGGGCGCTTGTCGAACATGGCGGCCTTGGTGGCGGACAGGCGCTCCTGGTCGGGCGGCGGGGTGTAGATCGCCTGGGCCATGACGGCGGAGATCGGCAGCGGGGCGCGGGTCTCGGTCGGCTTGCGGTCGGAGACGATGGCGGTGCCGATCGAGGGGATCAGGCCCGGCGTGCCGCCGGGGATGCCGGGGATCTTGCCGGGCACGCCGATCGGCGAGGTGCCGGTGCTGTCCGGCGTGCCGTTGCCGACGACCCGCACCGCGGTCCGCGGCTTAACTTTTGGGATCACCTCGTCGATGTCGACGGGCGGAGCGATCGGGTCCTCGTCGGGCGGCTCGTCGGCGTCGGGCGGCTTGACCGCGGGGGCGGCCGGCGGCGCGGGCGGAGGCGGCAGCGCCTCCATGTCCATCTGGACCATCACATAGTGGGCGCTCGGCGGGTCGACCTGGGCGATCATCATCTTGTCGGCCAGCCAGGTGAACGCGACCATGCCCAGCGTCGTGAACCCGGCGATGTTGATGGCGATGGCGATCCGCCAGCGACGCCGCGAGTCCGGGGCCTGGTGCTTCAGATAGTGCTCGAACATGAACCTTCCTCCTCTGTGAGCTGACAAACGAATTCTTAGGAAGTTTCGTTTTACGGAGGGAGGTTTTTCAGGAATTTTGGGAGCGTTGTCCGATCGGCGAGGGGTAGTTCAGGCTCGCACCGCGCGGGCTGCGCGGATCAGGGTGGCGCAGGCGGCCTCGCAGAGGTCGTGCCACGCGGGCGTGGCGGTGTCGGCGTCGTGGCTCGAGCCGAGCGTGAAGCCGAGCAGGCCGTGGGCGGTCAGCCAGCCGAGCTGGGCGAGCTGCTGCGGCACGGCGTCGGGGTGGAGCAGGCCGGCCTTGCGGTCGCGGGCGAGCTTGGCCTCGACGGTGGTGTTGACGACGGCGGTGAGGGCGTGGACCTCGGTGAGGAGCAGGCGCTGGGGGTCGTCGAGCATGGGCGCCCACAGGTAGAGGATGCGAAAGTCGTCGGGCTCGGCCATGTAGTGGCCGACGCGGGCGCGCACGAGGGCGGCGAGGGCGTCGACGCCGGAGTCGGCGGCGCTGACGGCCGCGCTGACGACCTCGACCTCGCGGCGCAGGACGTCGATGGCGAGCGCGCCGATCATCTCCTCGCGCGAGCGGAAGTAGTAGTAGAGCGTGGCCTTGCTGGTGTCGGCCGCGGAGGCGACCTGGTCCATGGTGAACGCGAGCGGGCCGTGACGCAGGAGGATGTCCCGCGCGCCGCGGAGGATGACCTGGCGGCGGTTCTCCTGACGTCTGGCCTTGCGCGCGAGTCGGCGGACGCGCGGGTCGATCTCCGGGGTGCGGGCGATGATGCGGGGCGGTGCGGTCATGCGGGCAGACGGTCGGCGCTGGCCGACGCGGTGGCGTGCGCCGGGCGAAGCCATGCGGTGGCCTCGCGCAGAGCATTGTGCCCGCCCGTCTCGATGATGTCTCCGTGGCTGAGGATCACGCGGTCGAAGTCCCAGGCGAGGATGCGCTCGGTCGAGCCGAGGGCCGCGGCCCGGTCGGTGATGAAGGGCCGGTGCACGCGGCTCTGCCGGGGCCCGCCCCAGGCGCCCGTCAGGCGCAGGTAGAGCCGGGTCAGCAGGCCCTTGCCCTGGTTGAAGTTGAACACCCAGTCCGTGAGGATGAGGGTGCGTGAGGCGCGGTGGAGGAAGGCGACCTCGTTGAGGCGGGGGCAGCCGTGGATCGGCATCTGGTCGAGGTCGGCGCCCCACAGGAACTCGGGGCGGTCGCCGAGCACGCCGTGGAGGCGCAGCTCGGGGTGCTTCTTGGCCACGCCCTCGGCCGCGAAGTACTGGGCGTCGGGGTACGCGCGCATGAAGTCGCCGATGTGCAGGTGGTGCATCGCGCTGGGCGCGACGACGGCCTGGACCGGGCCGAGGGCGTCGATCTCGGCCTGCAGCTCGGGCGTGAGGGCGATGGGCGAGTGCACGAACAGGCCGTTGCTGCCGAGGCGCACGATCGTCATGCGCGTGCCGAGGTGCACTCCGAGCACGGAGAGGGGCTGGTCGGCGACCCAGAGGTTCGGGGCGAGCTGGTTCAACATGGGCCGACTCCTTCGAGCGAAAGGGGGTGTGGGTGGCGGACTACGACTGCAGCCCGAAAAAACGTGGATGGCGGCCCGTGGGGGCCCTCATCGTCCCGTGTACCATGGGTCGTCGCAAGCGGTGCGCGCAGGTTCAGCGCGGCGCAGGCGCGAGAGGGGCGAGACGATGGGCGCACGCATCGAACTACTTCGCGGAGACATCACCACGCGGGCCGTCGACGCGATCGTCAACGCGGCGAACACCAGCCTGCTCGGCGGCGGCGGGGTCGACGGAGCGATCCACCGCGCGGCCGGCAAGGAGCTGCTGGCCGAGTGCCGCGCGCTGCAAGGCTGTCCCACGGGACAGGCGAAGATCACGGGCGGCCATCGCCTGCCGGCGCGCCACGTGATCCACACGGTCGGGCCGGTGTGGCACGGCGGCGCCCGCGGCGAGGCCGAGCTGCTGGCGAGCTGTTACCGCAGCAGCCTGGCCCTGGCGAACGAGCACGGGCTGAGGACGATCGCGTTCCCGGCCATCAGCTGCGGGGTGTACGGCTATCCGATCGAGCAGGCCTGTGAAATTGCGCTGAGGGAGATCCGCGCGCACCTCGCGGGCGAGACCAGCGTCGAGCGGGTCGAGCTGGTGTGCTTCGGCGACGACGTGCACGCGGTGTACCGCGGGCTGCTCGGCGAGGCGGCGACGGTGGCGCAGGGGCTGACGCTCGCGCAGCGCGTCGTCGGCTGCGTGCTCGGGTCGGTGGTCGGCGACGCGGTCGGCGTGCCGGTCGAGTTCTGCTCGCGCGAGCAGCTGGCGCGCGCGCCGGTGACCGACATGCGGGGCTTCGGCACCTACAACCAGCCGCCGGGCACGTGGTCGGACGACAGCTCGCTGGCGCTGGCGTCGGCCGAGAGCTACGTCGAGCACGGGTTCGACGCGGCGGACCAGATGAAGCGCTTCCACCTGTGGGTGACGACGGGGTACATGACGCCGCACGGCGAGGTCTTCGACATCGGCATCGCCACGCGGGCGGCGATCTCCCGCTACGCGCACGGGGAGCCGGCGGAGGCGTGGGGCGGGCGCGGCGAGCGGGACAACGGCAACGGCTCGCTGATGCGGATCTACCCGATCTCCTGCGCGCTGCACCGACTCGACGTGCCGACGATCGTGGCCACCACGATGGAGGCGAGCGCGCTGACCCACGCGCACCCGCGCTCGACGCTGTGCTGCGCCTACTTTTCGCTGCTGATGCGCGGGCTGCTGGGCGGGCAGGGGCTGGTGGAGGCGATGGCGGCGGCCTCACGCGACCTGCAGCCGTACGTCCCGGAGGAGGAGGTCGAGCCGCTGCAGCGGGTGCTCGACGGGTCGGTGGTGCGGGCGCGGCGGGAGGACATCCAGGGCAGCGGGTACGTGGTGCACTGCCTCGAGGCGGCGCTGTGGGCGGTGCACCGCGCCGAGGACTATCGCGCGGCGATCTTGCTGGCGGTGAATCTCGGCGAGGATACGGACACGACGGCGGCGGTCACCGGCGCGATCGCCGGGGCGATCCACGGCGAGCGGGGGATCCCCGAGCCCTGGCTGAACGGGCTCGCGCGTGTCGACATGGTGCGCACGATCGCCGGGCAGCTCGCCGAGCGGATCTTGCTTGAGAGCCGCACCCGGCACGAATAATTATTAGTTAATTAAACTGGCCTTCGGGACAGGCGGCGGCGCGGCCGGGCGAGCAGGAGCAGGAGGGTGAGCGGGGAGGTGGGGCCGGTGCTGTTGCAGGCGCAGCCCCCTGCTCCGTCGCCCGCTTCGAGGCCGGGGTCGGTGGTGCTGCTCGCGGCGCCGGTCGAGGCCTCGCCGCCGGTCGGGGTGGTGCCGGTGGTCGGGGCGGCGCCGGTGGTGCCGGGGTCGGAGCCGGTGGTCGGGGCCTCGCCGGAGCTGCTGCCCGGGCCGCTGGTGGTCTCGGGCGCGGGGGGCGTGAGGCCGGCGAGGGGGACCTGCTGCGACCACTCGGCGACGACGAGCGGGTCGACGGGGCCGAGGGCGGTGAACAGGTCGACGACGCGCTGGCCGGCCTCGTTGGTGTGGTTCTCGTCGGCGAGGAAGTCGACGTACTCGGGGGTGTTGATGACGTAGAGGAGGCGGACCGAGAGGTCCATGACGTCGTCGGCGGGGTCGTCGGGCGTGGCGTCGACGGCGACGGCGGGCGGGAAGGTGTAGGTGACGGCGTCGAAGTGCGGCCAGGTGTCGTCGGGCTGCAGCGTGTAGCGGTCGCCGACCGGGTCGGTCTCGATGTCTTTAATTAAACCTTTGGGGGGGATGCGGGAGTCGACCTGCCAGGTGTTGTTGCGCAGCAGGTGGAAGCGGGTGTTGGTCGCGTGCTCGACGGCGACGGCCTCGTAGGTGCGCTGCTGCGGGTCGTTCTCGAGGCCCTGGCCGTCGATCCACCGGCCCGAGCTGTAGACGACGGCGTCGGCGTGGCGGCCGATCACCTCGAGCCACATGACGCGGCCCTCGGAGTAGCCGGACGGCAGCTTGTGGCCGGTGTTGTTGGTGACCTTGACGTCGAGGGCGGTGATGCCGGCGGCGAGGTCGACGCTGGCGGGGGCGGTGACTTCGAGCGTGGCGGACTCGGCGAGGGTGCGGTCGACGCTGTCGAGGCCGAGATTAAAAAAATCGTCGGGCACGCTGCCGTCGCCGGCGTCGCCGTAGATCGTCATGAGGATCTCGAGCATGCGGCGGTTGGCGCCGGCGAGGTCGTGGCGGCGGCCGCCGGTCGGGTGCGAGTCGCCCATCGAGACGAACTCGGCGCAGCCGGCCACGTCGGCGACGGCGGGCATGTGGCAGTCCTGACAACTCTTGAAGTCCTGGCCGGCGACGGCGTAGGCGCTGTTGTTCCACTCGCTGTAGGTGCGCTGCTCGCCGAAGGGCACGCCGAGCGGCTGGCCGTCGCTGTCGACGCGCATCTGCGCGGTGGTCACGTCGTGGCAGGTGCCGCACAGCTTCGACTCGCCCATGTACGGGTCGGCGGCCCAGGCGTGCATGGGGAACAGGTCCATGGTGTAGTCCCACGGGCCGCGCTTACGGATGTCGCCGTCGGGGGCGAGCACGTCGTCGATGACGTAGCGGGCGTTGCCGGGGGGCGTGACGCCGTCGTCGAGCAGGCGGTGGCACAGCTCGCAGTCGACGCCGGTGAGGTCGTCAGGCTCGAGCTCGTCGATGCCTACGGCCTCGCCGCGGCCGGCGACGAACGCCCGCGGGGCGTGGCAGCGCACGCAGTCGGCGGTCTCGCCGGGGGCGTCCTGGCTGGCGACGGCGACGCCGGCCCAGAACACCGGGTCGCGCGCCGAGTTGGCCATGAGCCCGCCCTGCCACACCGCGGGGGTGACGAACGGCTGGTCCGCCTGCTCCGGCGTGTTGGCGAAGGAGTGGCACATCATGCACTCCGAGGCGGCCTGCAGCTTGTTGGTGAGGGCGCCGGGCTCGGTCGGGGTGGCCCCGGCGGGACGGGTCACGAGCCACAGGAAACCCACCACCAGCGCACGCATCGAGGACCGCATGTGCGCTATCGTAACCCCGATGCGCGCCGCCTGCGAAGCACCCGGACCAGTCCTCGCCGCCCTGTTCGGGCTCGTCCTCGCGTGCACGAACCCGCCGGGCGGGACGTCCCCCGCGCCGCCGCCGGCGTCCCCCAGCCCGGCGGTCACGCGCACGGCCAACAACGACGTGCGCGGGGTCGGCTCGCAGCCGGACTACGAGGGCGAGGCGGGGATCCTGCGCGCGCGCCTGGCCGACCGGCTGCCGAACCCGCCGCCCGAGCGCGCGGCGGCCTGCAAACAGATGCTCGACGCCGCGGTCGAATTTTATACGGCGGTCGAGCGCGAGGAGGCGTCGCGCACCCGCGTGCTCGCGGACCTCCAGGCCACACGCACGGAAGATCTGGCGCGCTGCGAGCAGGAGACCAGCGCCCGCGCCGCGGCCTGCGCCGCGATCCGCCTGAGCGAACGCGACGCCGAATTCCCCTGGGTGCTCGACCAGTGCGTCCGAGCCTTCCCAGAATAATTTTAATTACTTAATTTTCTTGAGCGGCGGAGCGCTGGGTCGCTTCGCGACGGATGCGTCCGGGACGGAGCGAGCGACGGGTCGCCGCCTGGCGTGCTCCGAGTCGGACGTAGCGAGCGACCGATGGCGTCGTCAGGCGGGCTTCGCACGCTTGGCGGATTTCTTCGCGGCGGTGTTCTTCACGACCCTCTTGGATGTGGTCTTCTTCGCGGCCTTCTTGGCCGGCTTCTTCGATGTGGTCTTCTTCGCGGCCTTCTTGGCCGGCTTCTTCGCGGCGGTCTTCTTCGTGGCCTTCTTGGCCGGCTTCTTCGCGGTCGGCTTCTTCGCGGCTTTCTTGGCCTGCTTCTTCGCGGTCGGCTTCTTCGCGGCTTTCTTGGCCGGCTTCTTCGCGGCGGTCTTGGCCGGCTGCTTCGTGGTGGTCTTGCTGGCTTTCCTGGACGACTTCTTCGCGGGTTGCTCGCTCGGAGCGGCGGACGCCACGGGTTGGGGGTCTGCGGGGGCGGCGAGGCTGCGGGCGAGGCGGATGGCCGAGCCGAATTCCGCGTGGCGGTCGCTCATGCGGAACGCGCAGAGCATGGCGTTCCACTCGCCGGCGCCTTGCCAGGGGTAGCAGTTGGCGGCGCCGCCGCGGATGACGCGGGGGCCGGGGCCGAGCCGCGGGGAGCCGTCGGAGGGCGCGCCCTTGTAGTGCTCGTGCCAGGCGTCCGCGCAGCGCTCGGGGTAGAGGCCGTAGCCGTGCACGCCGAAGGCGTTGGACGTGGCGTCGTGGCGGTCGGCGAGCATGGCCTCGAGCAGGTCCTCGTCGGGGATGCGGGTCGACGTCGGCAGCAACGTGCGGGCGAGGTGGCCGCGGGCGGCGTACTCGAGCTCGGCCTCGGACGGCAGGCGGAGGTCGGTGCCGATGAGGATCAACGAGCCCTGCTCGGGGGACAGGTGGGCGGGCACGTCGTCGGCGTGGCCGTAGAGCGGGTCGATGAAGTCGTCGATGAAGCGGCGGGTCTGGCCGACGTTGAGCACGCGCTGGGCCAGCAGGAACGGCGGCACGTGCACGGCGTGGAGCGGTCGGAGCGAGCCCATCTCGCTGAGCAGGAGGTCGAACTCCTGATTGAAGTCGTCCTCGTCCTCCTCGTCGTCGGGGCGGGCGTCGACGATCGCCTGCTCCTCCTCGGGGGACATGCCCATCTCGAAGCTGCCGCCGGGGATCACCGAGAACAGCAGGTCGGTCGCCTTGTGGCGGAGCACGCCGACCTCGAGGTCGGTGCCCGCGTAGTTGCGCAGGCCCACGTAGTCGAAGTCGGCCCCGACCTGGTCGGCGACGGCGCGGGCGATCTGCTCGCGCCGCGCGGAGGTGGCGGCGAACCACTGCGTGCGGTCGAAGAGTTCGGGGTCCGTGGCGGCCAGGAGCATGCGCCCTTCATACACCCGCGGGCGGGCGGACGTCAGGCGGGGGCGGCGATCGCCGCGTAACGGCCGCGGACGGCCCTCAAATATTCGTCCGGGTGGAGCAGGATCTGCAGGCCGCGCATCCCGGCCGACACCGAGATCTCGGCGAACAGCTGGGCCGTCTCGTCGACCACCACCGGGTAGTCCTTCTTGCAGGCGAGCGCGGTCACGCCTCCGCGGACATAGCCGGTGAGTGGCGTGACGTCGCGGAGGGGTACGAGCTCGACCCGGCGGTCGCCCGTGGCCCGGGCGAGGGCCTTCAGGTCGAGCTTCTCGTCGCCGGGCACGAGCGCGAGGCAGACGCCGCCGCGGTCGCCGCGGGCGACCAGAGTTTTGAACACCTGCTCGGGCGGGAGGCCGATGCGGGCGGCCACCTCGCTGGCGTGCAGGTGTTCGTCGCCCGGGTCGTAGGACCGCAGGCCGTAGGCGATCCCGAGGCCGTCGAGGACGCGGGCGGCGTTGGTCTTGCTCACGTTCAGGGGGCCGGGACGATGCGGTAGACCTTGCCGTCCTCGATCTGCTGGAAGTTGTTGACCACCACCGTGGTCACCAGCACGTCGCCGTGGCCGGTGCTGCCCGCGCCGATGACCGGCTCGCCGGCGGTCTTGACCACGCCGAGGTCCATGACCGTGTTGCCGTCCCAGTGGAGCGCCCAGATCTCGGTCGAGCAGTAGTCGGCGTAGAAGTACAGGCCGTCCCACGCCGGGACCTCGCACGAGTGGTAGACGCCGAGGCCGGTGATGCTGCAGCGGTTGTTCTCGTCGTGCGAGTACTCGGCGATGGGGGCGACCATGCCGTCGCCGTTGACGCCGTTCGGCGGGGCGGAGGTGTCGCAGGGGGCGCCGCCGAAGCAGTGGTTGGCCTCCATGATGTTCCAGCCGTAGTCGCCGCCCTTGCTGATGACGCTGACCTCCTCGTGGTTGCCCTGGCCGACGTCGGCGGAGTAGAGCAGGTCGGTGGCGGGGTCGAATTGCCAGCGCCAGGGGTTGCGCAGGCCGGTGGCCCAGATCTCCGGGGCGTAGCCGTCGTCGTTGACGTGGGGGTTGTCGGGCGGGACGGTGAAGTCGAAGCCGTCGACCATGGGGCAGTCGGCGCAGGCCTTGTTGCTGTCGGGCGCGCCGTCGGGCTCGACGTCGATGCGGAGGAACTTGGCGAGCGGCGAGAGGTTGTCGCGCGAGGTGTCGAATGTGTCGCCGCTGCCGCCGCCGTCGCCCATGCCGATGTAGAGATAGCCGTCGGCGCCGAAGGCGATCATGCCGCCGTTGTGGTTGCCGGCGGGCTGACCGACGGCGTAGACGAGGCGCTCGCTCGCGGGGTCGACGCGGTCGGGGTTGTTGGGGTCGAGGCTGAACTCGGACACGTAGGTGGGGCCGGTGCCCTGGACCGCGGCGGGGTTGTAGTTGATGTACACGCGCGGGTCGGCGGGGAAGTCGGGGTGGAAGGCGAAGCCGAGCAGGCCGGCCTCGGCGCCGATCATGTTGGAGTTGGCGTTCTTCACCTCGACGAACAGGAAGGCGGCGTCGTCGGCCGGGGCCGTGGTCTGACCGGGCTCGAGGATCTTGACGTGTCCGCCCTGCTCGACCACGAACAGGCGATCGGGGTCGCTCGGGTGCGGGACCACCAGCACCGGGCGGTCGAAGCCGTTGGCCATCTGCTGCAGCTCGACGCCGGGAGTGCCGTCGACCGGGGTGTACGGGCACGCGGGCGGGCCGGTGGTCGTGTCGTCGGTCGTGCCGGTCTCGCCGGTGGTCGGGTCGGTCGTGCCGATCTCCGTCGTGGTCGGGTCGGTGTCGCTGGTCGGCGAGCTTGTCGGGCCGGCGGTGGTCGGCTCGCTCGAGCTGGTCGGCGGCTCGACGGTGGTGCCGGTGCTCGTCGAGGTGTTGCCGGGGTCGGTGGCGGGGCCGTCGGTCGCCGTGGTGGTCTGGCCGGCGGTGCCGTCGCCGCCGTCGCCGCCGCACGCGAGGGCGAGCGCGGCGAGGGACGTCAAAGCCATGGAGCAGGGGCGCATGCGGAAGTTCATGCGCCAGACGCTAACACGAGGCGGGCTGCACGCGGGCAGACGCTCCGGGGTCTGCAGGCGTCAGTTCTTGGCCACGCAGAGCGCGCTACCGACGAAATTCTTGTCGGTCACGCTGCGTTCGACGGTCTTGCCGGAGCTCGGCTGGATCTGCTTGACGCGACCGGCGACCGCCGCGTCCTCGGTCCAGTAGGTGCGCTTGCTGATCTCCTGGTGCGCGGCGAACGAGCGCGCCTCGGACAGCGAGGCGAGGCCCCAGCTCTTCAGGTTGGCGAACTTCTTCGAGCGCAGGCTCTTGCAGTGGTCGAGGGCCTCCTCCTGCGACTTGAAGTTGGCCGGGCCCGGGGCCTTCGGGGTGTGCAGGTTGCCCTCTTTGATCAGCAGGGACATGTCGGGCGGCTTGGGCTTCGGCGGGTCGGGCTTGTCGACCTTGGTGTCCTTGGTGTCGCCGCCGGCCTTGGTGTCGCCGGCGGTCTCGCCGGCCTTGGTGTCGCCCGCGGTCTCGCCGGCCTTGGTGTCGCCCGCGGTCTCGCCGGTCTTCGTCTCGCCCGCGGTCGCGGCGGCCGCGGTCTCGCCGGTCTTGGTGTCGCCCGCGGTCGCGCCGGCGGTCGGATCGGGCGTGGTGACCTTGGTGTCGGGCGTGCTCGAGTCGGCGACGACGGTCTTGTCGTCGTTGCGCTTCTCTTTGGGCGTGCGCGTGACCATCGCCACCGCGATGCCGGCGCCGATGATCAGCAGGACGATGGTGATGACGATCAGCTTGCCGCTGCCGCCGCCGCTGCCGGGGTTGGTCGGGCTGCCGGACAGCGTGGACGGGCCGGTCGTGGTCACCGGGCCGGGGCCCTGGCCGAGCGACCAGCTGTCGTCGGCCGGGGCGAGGTTGGGGTTGCCGACGAACGTGGGGCCGCCGCCGGGCTGGAACGACGGTGGGGTGGGGCCGGGGCCGCCGGGGCCGCCGGTGATGAGCGTGGCCGCGGGCGGGCCGGCGCCGGGGTTGCCGCGGGTGATGAGCGTGCCGGCGGGCGCGGTGGTCGAGGCGGAGGCGTGCGGCGCGGACGTCTGGCCCGACAGCGGGGCGGACGTGGGGGGCGGCGTGGCCGGGGCGGTGGTCGCGGTGAAGCCGCCGGCGGAGGTCATCGCGTTCGGCGGCGGCGGCAGCGAGCCGCTCATCTGCTCGAACGGGGCCAGCGCGTCGGACAGCTCGCGGGCGTTGGCGTAGCGGCCGGCGGGCGACTTGGCGAGGCACCTGGCGACCACGGCGATCAGGCCGGGCGGGCAGGTGGGCGCGAACTCGGTGATCGGCCGCGGCTCCTTGGTGGCGACGGCGACGAGGGTGGCGGCCATGGTGGCGCCGGCGAACGCCTCGACGCCGGTCAGCGCCTTGTAGAGGATCGCGCCCATGGCCCAGATGTCGGTGCGGGCGTCGACGGCGGCGGCGCCCTCGGACTGCTCGGGCGACATGTACTCGGGGGTGCCCATGAGCACGCCGGCCGACGTCTTGCCGGCGCCCTCGCCGGTCGAGAACTTCGAGATGCCGAAGTCCATGAGCTTGACGAGCAGGCGGCCCGGGCTGGGCTCATGAAGAAAGATGTTCTCGGGCTTCAGGTCGCGGTGGACGATGCCGGCGCGGTGGGCGGCCTCGAGGCCCTCGAGGGCCTGGCGCAGGACGATGGCGGCGAGCCCGGGGTCGACGCGGCCGTACTGGGTGATGAGCTCGCCGAGCGAGCGGCCGTTGAGCATCTCGAGCACGATGTACGGCCCGAGGATGCTGGGGCCGAAGTCGTACACGTCGCAGATGTGCTGGCTGCCGATCTCGCCGGCGGCGGTGGCCTCCTGGCGGAAGCGGTCGAGGATGCCCGGGTTGCCCGCGAACTCGGGGTGCATCAGCTTGATGGCCACCGACTTCTTGACGCGGACGTTGTGCGCCTTCCACACCGCGCCCATGCCGCCCGCGCCGAGCAGCTTGGCGAAGCGGAACTTGCCGTCGAGCAGGCGACCCTCGAGCGGCAGCACCTTGCTCTCCTTGGGGCAGACGAGCACGTCCTCGGGGTGCGACTGCCCGCAGTGAGGACAAAGAGGCAGAGATGCAGCGGCACCGCTCATGGTCGGGCAGGTATATCACGCTTGCCGGGGCGGCCCACCTCGCGCGGGCGCGCATGTCGTTCTCGCGGTGGCCGCGAGCGCTGTACATAAAAGCAGGATCGCGCTTGCTTGCGGTCCTGGGGCGGGCGATTAAAAAGTGGCCCGAGATGCCGACGCGCCGACCGTTCAAGATGTCCGCCCTGCTCGCCCTGATGGGCTGTCTGCTGGTCCTCCCGGGGGCGACCGAGTGCTCCACGCACAGCCCGGCGGCGGCGCCCGAGGTGCTGCCGACGCCGCAGGCTCCCGCCGCGGTGCTGGCCGCTCCGACGCCGGCGGCCCCGACCGCGACGACCACGCCGGTGGTGACCCGGCCGTCGCCGCGGGCCCGCCTCGAAGCTGAACAGAACGTCATCGACGTGTTCCGCGCCGCCGCCCCGGCGACGGTGTTCGTGACCCAGAAGCGGGTCGTCCGCGACTGGTCGATGAAGGCGCTCGAGGTCCCGGCGGGCACCGGCACCGGCTTCCTGTGGGACGCCGCGGGCCACGTGGTGACCAACTACCACGTGATCGACAGCGGCCGCACGCGCGGGCGCTACACGGTGACGCTGCACAGCCAGAAGAGCTACGACGCCGAGCTGCTGGGCGGCGACCCCAACAAGGACGTCGCGGTGCTGAAGCTGATCGGCTGCGACGAGCCGCTGACGCCGCTGCCGGTGCTGCCGCCCGAGCACAAGCTCGAGGTCGGGCAGACGGCGATCGCCATCGGCAACCCGTTCGGGCTCGACCACACGCTGACGACCGGGGTGATCTCCGCGCTCGGGCGCGAGGTCCAGGGCTACGGCGGCGTGACCATCCGCGACATGATCCAGACCGACGCCTCGATCAACCCCGGCAACTCGGGCGGCCCGCTGCTCGACTCGGGTGGTTACCTGATCGGCATGAACACCATGATCTTCTCGAAGACCGGCAGCTCGGCGGGCATCGGCTTCGCGGTGCCGGTCAGCGCGGTCCGGCGGGTGGTCCCGCAGATCATCGCCAGCGGCCGCGTGCAGCACCCGGGCATCGGCATCCAGCCGTTGCCCGACGCCTACGCCGCGCGCGCGGGCGTCCGCGGGGTGGTCGTCATGCGCGTGATGCCCGGCTCGCCCGCGGCCCAGGCCGGCGTGCTCGGGCTGACCGAGACCCGCGAGGGCGACATCCTGCTCGGCGACATCATCGTCGGCATCAACGAGCACGCGGTGGAGGACTTCGACGACATGTACCAGGCCTTCGACCGCTACAACATCGGCGACGAGGTCACCCTCACGGTCGTGCGCGCCGGCCAGCGGGCGAGCGTCAAGCTGAAGCTCGTCGACGTCGAGTGAGCCCCGCGCCGACGGCGCTGCCCGCGAGATCCGCCGGCCTGGTATAGTCGGCCGGTGGACGAACTCCTGCGGGCCATCAAACCGGACCTGTCGCTCCGCGTGATCGCGGCGGTGACCACCGGCGTGGTCGCCGAGGCCAGCGCGCGTCACGGCCTGCGCGGGCTCGAGGTCGTCGCCCTCGGCCGCGCCCTGACCGCGGGCCTCCTGCTCACCACCCTGTCCAAGCACGCCGGCGAGCGCATGCGCCTGGCCCTGCGCAGCTCGGGGCCGCTGCGCGGGCTGCTCGTCGACTGCCGCGGCGACGGCGACGAGGGCACCGCCGGCATGAGCGTGCGCGGCTGCCTGCAGCGCCACCTGAGCCCCGCCGAGCACGCGCAGGTGACCTCGCTCGCCGCCGCCGTGGGCGCCCACGGCTCGCTCACGGTCACGCGGGACCTCGGGCTCGAGCAGCGCTACCAGGGCACCGTCGACGTGGTCTCCGGCGAGGTCGACCGCGACATCGAGCGCTACCTCAACGTTAGCGAGCAGCTGCCGTCGGTGCTGGCCTGCGAGGTCGTGCTCGGCGCGGGCGGCACGGTCCAGCGGGCCGCGGGCGTGCTGTGCCAGACCTTCCCCGGCGGCGACACCGAGGAGCTGGGGCGCCTGCGGGCCCTGCTCGACGGCGGCGGCCTCACCGACATGCTGCGCCAGGACCGCGGCTGCGAGGCGCTGGTGGGCTTCGCCCTCGGCGGCGAGGACTACGAGGCGATGGAGCGCTCGGCCGTGCGGTTTCACTGCACGTGCGGGCCGTGGCGGGCGCGCAGCGTGGTGGCCATCCTCGGCGCGGCGGACATCGCGGCCCTGGCCGACGAGCAGCCCGAGACCGAGGTGAAGTGCGAGTTCTGCGGCGCGGTGTACACGCTGACCGCCGACGAGCTGCGGGCTCTGGCCGCGGAGATCCGGCGGGAGCGCTCGTGATCGCGGACGAACCGGAGCAGGCCGACGCGCCGACCCGTCCGGGCCGCCCAGGCCGCGGCGGACCGACGCGCTTCCGCGTGGTCGGCGTCGAGGACGGCCTGACGCTGCGCCAGCTGCTGGCCAAGCGCCTCGGCGTGGGTCAGGCGATCGCGGCCGAGCTGGTGCGCGCCGGCGGGGTCTACGTCGGTCAGGTGCGCATGTGCATCCCGACCCTGCGCGTGTCCGAGGGCGAGCGCGTGACGGTCTATCGCGACGCCGCGGAGGTCCGGCCGATCGCCCCGGACACCCTGCGTGTCGTGCACCGCGACGATGCCTGCGTGATCGTCGACAAGCCGCACGGCGTGCCCGCGGCCGCGACCCGCTCGGCCACCCGCGGCACGCTCGCGGCGGCGCTGGTCCAGCGCCTGGCCGGCGAGCGCGTCGCGCGGCCCTACGTCGGCCTCATCCACGCGCTCCCGCCGGCGGCCGCCGGCCTGGCGCTGTTCACGGTCCGCGGCCAGTCCACCGAGAGTTTTTTTAAGGCCTTCGCCGAGCTGGCGATGCGGCGGCGTTACCTCGTGCGCGTGTCGGGCTCACTCGCGGCCCGGCGCACCTGCGACCTCGGCCTCGTGAGCACACCGTCGGGCGGCTGGCGAGCGGCCCGCGACGGCGACCGCGAGCCCGTCGCCGCGACGAGCGAGTGGACACCGATCGCCGCGCTCGCCGACGAGACCCTCGTCGAGGTCACGCTCACCGGCGCGGCCACGGCCGGCGCCGAGGCGGTCCGCCTGCACGCGTCGGCGCTCGCGCTGGGGGTCGTCGGCGACGGCGAGACGCTGTGCCTGCTCGCCTCCCACCTCGAGTTCGTCCACCCGCGCACCGGCCTCACGGTGTCCGCCAGCGCCGAACGTCCCGCGTGGGCCCGACCCGAACACGCCGGCGCGGCGGGGTGAGCAGGCCCCCACCCTCGCGCGCGCCGCCAATTATTTGCCGCCTGCGCCCCGGCGAGCTTGCTATCCTGACCGCCCCGGAGAATCAGCCATGGACCTGAAGACCATCACCGCGACCCTCGCGCTGCTCGGCGGGACCACCGTCGCCTGTGGCGGCGACACCGCCAAGAAGACCGAGACCAAGACCGAGACCAAGGTCGAGACCAAGACCGAGGTCAAGACCGACGCCGCCAAGACCACCGCGGACGCCAAGACCCCGGCCACCCCCGACGCCAAGGAAGTCGTGCCGGCCGCCGGCGACGCCAAGGCCGCCGCCGGCGAGCACAAGTGCGGCGAGGGCAAGTGCGGCGAGGGCAAGTGCGGCGCCGACAAGAAGGACGGCGCCGCCGTCCCGGTCGACGCGGCCAAGACCGGCGACGCCCCGGCCGACGCCAAGGCCGCCGACCCCAAGAAGACCTGAGCCCCTCGCGGGCCGAGCTGGACGCGCACACGCGCTCGCGTGCGCGCGTCGGCCGTTTTCACCGCACGCGCGCGCGAGCCGCCCGCGTGCCCCGGCTCGCCCAGGCCACGTCGAGCCACGCCCGCATGCGGGCCAGCCGCTCGCGGCTCGCGTTGTAGAGCGCCCCGTCGTAGGCCCCGCGGTCGGCGACCAGGCCGATCGCCGAGATCCCCGCCGCCCGCGCGAGGTACAGCGAGCGCGGCAGGTGAAACCGCTGGGTGCAGACCACCGCCTCGCGGATCTCGAAGACCTCGGCCGCGCGCTGCATCGTCGCCCACGTGCGCAGCCCCTCCGGGTCCGCCCGCACCGCGGCCACGCCGCGCTCCTCGAGCCACCGCTGCATGCCGACGACCTCGTCGGGCCCGCCCGAGACCAGCACCTGCGCGGCCCGCCCCGCGCGCACCAGCTCGAGCGCCGCCGTCAGCCGATCCGCGAGCACGTCCGACGGCGTCCCGTCTTTGAACACGAACGCCCCCGGAACGATCGCCCAGGCCCGCGGCGGCACCTCGAGCACCTGTCCATAAAGACAGCCCTCGCTCGCCCTGCCGATCGCCCGGTCCGCGCGCCGACCCAGCCCCGACGCCTCGCCGAGCACGGCCAGCGCCGTCAGCGGCGCCGCACGCAGCCGCCGCCACGCCAGCCGCGCCCCGCGGACGGTCCGCCGCTCCGCGCTCATCGCCGACGGCGCCGCAGCCCGAGCGCCACGAGCCCCAGCGCCCACCACGGCGCCTGCGTCCCGCCCGCGACGTTACAGTTGAACGCCTCGTCGTTCGAGGTGAACACCTCGGCGTCGGCGGCGTTCACCGAGATCGACGCCTCGTACGCCCCCGCGAACGCGGTGATGCGCGTCAGCTTCTCGGGGTCCGGGTCGTACTCGTAGACCAGCACGTCGCCGCTGTCGAGGAACGTGCGCCCGGGGAACTGCCAGTCGAAGTCGACCCCGTAGACCGGCCGCCCCGAGTCGTCGTGGGCCTGCGCGACCACCAGCCACTCGCCCGCGGCCTCGTCGGGCGTCGCGCCCTTCTTGTGGATCAGCTCGATCCCCGAGATCGCCGAGGGCCGCACCACGTCGACCATGACCGTCTGCAGGCGGAGCTCGCCGATGAGCACGTCGAGCGCTTGCTGCCCGACCACGTCGGCCGCGGCGATCTGGATGACGTCGCGGTTGTTCACCACCTCGGACTTCTCGACCTCCGCCGCCAGCCCCTTCGAGGCCTCGACGCGCAGGTCGGTCGAGCCCTGCAGCCGCAGGTCAGTATCAAAATACTGCACCCCGAACGACGCCACCCCGCCGGCCATGATCACCGGACGCGGCGACTCGCCGAGGTAGTCCGGGTTCTCGAGCGCGGCGATCGCCGCCGCGAACAGCTTGACGCGCGTCGGCATGCGCACCTCGACCGCCGCGCTGCCCTGGACCTCGCCGCCCGGGTCGATCAGCAGCAGCTCGGTCGTGCCGACCCCGCCGGCGACCGCCTCGACCGACAGCGTCGACGAGTCGAGCCGCTCCGGCGCCGCCTCGCGCAGCGTCAGCACCGCGGGGTTGGTGACGAGCACCTTCCACCCCTTCATGTCGGTGTCGCCCTGGGTGTCCTGAATGAAGATCGTGAAGTCCGCCCCGAGCACGTACGGCGTCGACAGCTCGTCCCCGAACTCCGAGCGCGGCATGAACATCAGCCCGCGACTGTTCACCGAATCGGTGAACGTATAGTCGCTCGTACACCCGCCGATCAGCACGCTCCCGAAGAAGATCGCCCGCAGCGCGTTCCGCATGGCTCCACCCTACCCCCGCCCAGGGCCCGCCTCAAGCGCCGCCACGGCCGTTCACGGCCCTATTCGGGTCTTTATACAAATAAAACGCCGCGGATCCGCCGCGGCCGGCAAATCGCGCGCCCGCTGCTGCTGGCCGCCCGGCCGCTCGCCTCACTCGCCCGGCGGCACGACCTTCAGCTCGACCTCCGTGCGCCAGCCGCCGAGGTAGCCGATGCGATAGCCCCGCCACGTCGCGATGTCCTCGCCCGGGTCCGAGGTCAGGCGCACCAGCGCGTCCTCCTGCTGCTGCATCGCCGCGAGCGCCGGCGCCGGCGCGCCCGCGGGGCGCACGTGCAGCAGCACCCGCATCATGCTCGTGCCCTCCATCTTCCGCTTCTCGACCACGTCGAGCACCGTCACCGTGAGCCCCGCCGCCGTGCCGCTGCCCGCGTTCGCGTCGAGCCTCAGCGCCGCCCCGCCGAGCGAGGCGGCCGTGGGGATCCGCGAGACCGCCAGCACGATCGCGCTGCGGTCCCCGCCGGTCACCACGAGCCTCAGATAGTTCCAGTTCGTGCCGCGCTCGCCGTCGTCCGAGCGCACCCTCACCAGCGCCGGCAGCTGCTGGCTCATCTCCTCGCGCGAAAGCCTCGCTTCGTCCTTGTGGCGCACGTGCAGCGTCGCGACCAGCACGTCGCCGCGTCCGGGCTGGTGGTCGTACTGCTCCTCGCGCAGCTCGAGCGCGGTGAGGACGAGGTCGCCGACCTGCGCCTCGCCGTCGGCGGGCACGATCACGTGGGCGGCGGGCTCGGGGGCAGCGGGCTTCGGGTCTCGCATGGCAGGCTCGGTCGGCGTCGTCGGCGGTGTCGCGGGCGTCGCGGGCGTCGCGGGCGCGACGACCGGCTTCGCCGCGCACGCGACGAGCAGCGCCGCCACGATCGCGCGCGCCCCACCGACCGCCCGCTCCATCGCCCCCTCGCGCCGTCGCATGTCGGCCATCGTCCTTCGCTCGGCGGCCGCTTCGCCGCTGCTCCGGCGCGTCCGGCCTCATGAGGACTGTCACGCCCACGCGCTGTCGCCCGCTCCGGGCGCCCGCCAAACCCCACGCAACGCCTGCCGCCGCGCGATCGTTCGATCCTGGACCCCTGTATCCCGGCGGATCTGCAGTAACGTGCGCGCCGCCATGGACTCGCACGCCGCCACGCCCCTCGCTTCGTCGCCGGAGCGCCGAACGATCCGCTGCACCGACCCCGCCACCGGCGAGCACCTCGGCGACGTGCCGGTCATGGACCGCGACGAAGTCCTGAGCCGCCTCGCGCGCGCCCGCACCGCCCAGGCCGCGTGGGCGACCACCCGCTTCTGGCAGCGGCGCCGCGTCATCCGCAAGATCCTCGACCACCTGCTCGAGCACAGCGACGAGCTGTGCCGCATGATCTCCCGCGACGCCGGCAAGACCCTCGAGAACGCCACCATCGAGCTGTGGCCGATCTGCGAGGCCCTGCGCTGGAACCTCGGCCACGCCGAACGCGCCCTGCGCCCCCAGAGCGTCTCGCCCGGGCTGCTGCTGCACAAGCAGGCGCGCATCGAGTACCACCCGCTCGGCGTCATCGGCGTGATCTGCCCGTGGAACTTCCCGCTGCAGAACGTGCTCGCGCCCGCGATCCCCGCGATCATGGCCGGCAACGCCGCCCTCATCAAAGTCAGCGAGTGGACGTCGTGGTCGGCAGCGAGGATCCAGAGGATCTTCACCGACATCCTCACCGAGGAGGGCCACAACCCCGACCTCGTGCAGCTCATCACCGGCTTCGGCGACACCGGCGCCGCGCTCGTCACCAGCGGCGTCGACAAGATCGTGTTCACCGGCTCGATGGCCAACGGCAAGCGCGTGCTGGCCGCCAGCGCCGAGACCCTCACCCCGACGATCCTCGAGCTCGGCGGCAAGGACCCGCTCATCGTCTGCGACGACGCCGACATCGAGCAGGCCGTGCACAACGCCCTCGTCGGCACCCTCACCGCCGCCGGCCAGCTGTGCATGGCCGCCGAGCGCATCTACGTGTTCGAGGCCGTGTACGACGAGTTCGTCGCCAGGGTCGCCGGCATCGTCGGCCGCCTGCGCCAGGGCCCGCCGCTCGGCCCGGACAGGGTCGACGTCGGCGCCATGACCATGCCCGGCCAGGTCGACATCGTCGAGCGCCTGGTCCAGGACGCCGTCGCCAGGGGCGCCCGGGCGCTCGTCGGCGGCAAGCGCGGCCACGGCGGCAACTTCTTCGAGCCGACCGTGCTCGTCGACGTCGACCACTCGATGGCGATCATGCGCGACGAGACCTTCGGCCCCGTGCTGGCGATCATGAAGGTCCGCGACGAGGCCGAGGCGATCCTGCTGGCCAACGACAGCGCCTACGGCCTCAGCTCCTCGGTCTTCACCCGCGACCGCGCCCGCGGCGAGCGCATGGCCCGGCAGATCGTCGCCGGCTCGACCGTCGTCAACGACTTCGCCATGCACTACATGGCCCAGGACCTCCCGTTCGGCGGCGTCCGCGGCTCCGGCTTCGGCCGCCTCAACGGCCCCGAGGGCCTGCGCGGCATGTGCAACGTCAAGGCCGTGGTGTCCGACCGCCTGCCGCTCCACTCCGCCCTCAAGATGTACCCCGTCGCCCCCGGCGCCTACGACACCGCCCGCGGCGTCTTTAAAATTCTTTATTCGTCGAGCCTCCTCGGCCGCGCCCGCGGCCTCGTCGACGTCGGCCGCGCCCTCCTCCGCCGCGGCAAGCCCCGCACCTGATAACCTTCAGGTCATGTCCTCCGGGCCACACGGACGTCCGCCCGACCTCGCCCCGCCCGCGAGCCCGGCGCCGGCTGTCTCGAGGGACAGCCCCGCCGCACCCGCGCCTGTCCCCGCGGACATCCCGCCGCCCGCCGCGCCGGTCTCGCCCGCCGCGCCCGCACCTGTCCCCGCGGACATCCCACCGCCCGCCGCGCCGGTCTCGCCTGCCGCGCCCGCACCTGTCCCCGCGGACATCCCGCGCAGCCGCGCCCTGCTCGCCCTGCTCGCGCTCGCCGCCGGCTACGCCGCCCTGCGCCTGGCCATGAACCGCGAGTTCGAGGGCGCGCCGTGGGACGAGCTGCTCGCCTTCACCGCGCCCAAGCCGTTCGGCCTGCGCGTGCTGATCCCCCTGCTCGTGTGGCCGCTGCACGCCGCGCTGCGCCTGCCGATCGCCTGGATCTTCGCGCTCGTCGAGACCCTCGCGACGGCCGCGCTCGCCGCGTGCCTGGCCCGCGCCCTGCGCCCCGCCATGCCCGCGCGCTGGGCCGACGCCCTCGGCCTCGGCTTCCTGCTGCTGCTCCCGATCCCCTTCCTGCTGCAGCACCGCTGGCCGATCTTCTACCCCTACGACACCCCCGCGATGGCCTTCACCGCCGCCGGCGTCGCCCTCGTGCTCGCCGAGCGCTGGCGGGCCGCCGCCGCGCTGGTGTTCTGCGCCGCCCTCAACCGCGAGAGCGCCGTCCTGCTGCCGTTCGCCGCCCTCGCCCTGCACTGGCCGGCGTCCGACTCACCTGTCCCGAAGACCAGCCTGCGCCCGCTCGCCCTGCGCTCCGCCGCCCTGCTCGCCGCCTACGCCGCCGCCCGCCTCGCCGTCGGCCTCGCCCTCGCCGACAACCCCGGCGCCCCCCTGCAGTTCTTCGTCGACCAGACCCCGCGCTTATTATTAAACCTCGCGTGGCTCGAGGAGCCCGCCCACTGGCCGCTGCTGCCGGCCTACCTCGGCTTCATCCCGCTGCTGTGGCTGGTCCTGTCCGCCTGGATCCCGCCCCGACTACGTCGCCTCGGCTGGGTCGCGCTGGTCTACCTCGGCGCGCTGATGTGGGTCGCCAACATCGACGAGCCCCGCGTCTACGGCGAGCCCATGGTGCTGCTGTGGATCCCCGCCGCCGTCGGCCTGGCGCGCTGGCTGCGGGCCGGCGAGCGAGCGTAGACTACCCCGCGCCATGGCGCTCACCGCCGACCAGAAGCAGCGCATCACCGCCGACCACCAGCGCCGCCTGCGAAGCTGCGTGCCCTGGTCCCCGGCGATGACGTGGACCCCCGAGCTCAACCTGATCGGCTCGACCTTCAAAGTATTAAACCCGTTCCCCGAGCTCGGCCCGTCCGACGCCCCGGTCAGCGAGCTCAACCCGGCCCAGCGCGCCGACTCGCCGCACCGCGAGTTCCGCTACTGCGTCCGCATCCACCGCGCCGGCCGCCAGCTCCAGACGTTCTTCGGCGACAGCACCGGCAGCGTGATCTTCGACAGCGACGTGCAGATCCCGGCGATCTACCAGTGCCTCCCCGGCGAGCCTGGCGTGTGGAGCGAGGCCCCCTGGATGTCGCTGACCCCGGCCGAGCTGCTCACGCTGCGCGAGGGCACGCGCCTCGCAAAGGGCCGCGTGGTGATCGCCGGCCTCGGCCTCGGCCACCAGCTCATCGAGGTCAGCAAGCGCCTGCAGGTCAAAGAGGTCGTGCTCGTCGAGCGCAGCCAGGAGCTCGTCGACTTCTACCTCCCGCGCATCCGCCCGCTCGTCAAGAAGCGACTGACGGTGCTCGTCGGCGACGCCCACGAGCTGCTCCCCACGCTCGCCGCCGACGTCGCGCTCGTCGACATCTTCCCCAGCTACGGCGGCAACGAGGCCGCCACCCGCGAGCTCGCCCGCCGCAGCCCAAAGATCAAAAAGGTGTGGGGCTGGGGCGCGGCGCCGATGCGCCGGTGAGACCACCGCGACGACCGCACCGACGAAGAGCTCGCGCGACCTCGACGTCGTCACACCCGGATCGCCTCGCACCCCGCGATGTCCAGCGCGGAGCATGAACCTGTCCCTCGGGACATGGTCGATCGCCCATCGCGAGGACCCCTGGACAGCCGCCCCCGACCCGCGCTAACCCGCGGTCGGTGCTCCTCGCCGCGCTCCTCTGGCTGCGCCTGTTCACGCTGCCCCCCGAGCCCGCCACCCGGGCCGGCGCCGCCATGGCCGGCCGCGCCGACCTCGCCGACGAGCTCGTCGACATCTGCCGCCGCGAGTCGCCCGGCGACGACTGCAAGTCCCTCGTCGCCAGCCACCCGCCCGCGGCCAACCGCGCCCGCGCGATGTACCGCAAGGCCGTCAAGCGCGGCTGGGTCGCGACCTGCCCGCACAACACCGCCGCCGACGTCGCCGACCAGGACCGCTTCGGGGTCCGCGGCGCCCACGGACTGTCCGCCGCCTACTCGCTGTGGCACATCGGCCCCTGCCTCGCCCCCGAGACCCTCGACGTCCCCTTCCTCTCGGCCGTGATCGCCGCCCGCCGCGCGACCTACCAGTGCCAGGCCCGCCACCTCCGCGCCTGCACCCGCGAGGCCCGCCGCCGCCTGTGGGTCGGCGCCGCCAAGTACGACCGCCAGGTCGCCAGCGGCCGCCGCAGAGGCCTGTCCTCCCGGACAGGTTGATCGACCATTTAATTATTGAATGCCCGCTCGACCGTGACCTGTCCCTCAGGACATCCGAGCCGCCGACGCCGACGTGTCCCTCAGGACATCCGAGCCGCCGACGTGTCCCTCAGGACATCCGAGCCGCCGACGCCGACCTGCTCCTCAGGACATCCGAGCCGCCGACGCCGACCTGCTCCTTCGGACAGCCGCACCGCCGTCCGCCGTCCGCCTCGGTCCTCCGGACTGTCTCTCCGGACAGCCTCACCCGCGCACCCCTTGGCGAATCACCGCCGCGCGGGCATCCTCCCCGCCATGCCGCCCCGCGCCCTCCTGCTCGCCGCCCCGCTGCTCGCCTGCGCCACCGCCCCGCCGCCCGCGCAGGGGCCCGGCCCGGTCTGTCCGGTCGCGTCCACCCCCGCCCCGCTGTCGGCCCCGGCCAGCCTGTCCCTCCCGCCAGGTGCTCCATCCCCCGCGCTGTTATTACTAAAAAATGCCCGGCTGATCGACGGCACCGGCGCCGCCCCGCGGACCGGCGTCGACGTGCTCGTCGAGGCCGGGAGGATCAAGCAGGTCGGTCAGGGCCTCGCCGCGCCGGCCGGCGTCGTCACGCTCGACCTCGGCGGACGCACCCTGCTGCCCGGCCTCATCGACGCGCACACCCACCTCGCCAACGACCCGCAGCCCAGCCACGCCGAGGCCGTCGTGCTCGACGTCACCGCCACCGACGCCGACGCCGCCCTGCGCGGGGCCGCCAACGCGCGCGTCACCCTGCTCGCCGGCTTCACCACCGTGCGCAACGTCGGCGGCACGTTCGCCGACCGCAGCCTGCGCGACGCGATCCGCCGCGGTCGGATCCCCGGTCCGCGCATCCTCGTCGCCAACCACGCGATCGGCATCACCGGCGGCCACTGCGACGACACCAACGGCCTGCGCCCCGACATCCACGGCCGCCCGCCCGACTTCGAGGAGGGCATCGCCGACGGCCCCGACGCCGTCCGCCGCGCCGTCCGCCACCAGATCAAACACGGCGCCGACGTCATCAAGATCTGCGCGACCGGCGGCGTGCTCTCGCAGGGCGACGGCGTCGGCGCCCCGCAGCTCACCCCCGACGAGCTCGCCGCCGTCGTCGACGAGGCCGTCCGCGCCGAGCGCAAGGTCGCCGCCCACGCCCACGGCACCGAGGGCATCAAGGACGCCGTGAAGGCCGGCGTGCACAGCATCGAGCACGGCAGCATGCTCGACGACGAGGCCATCCGCCTGATGAAGAAGCGCGGCACCTACCTCGTGCCCACCGTCGCCGTCGGCGCCTACGTCGAGCAGGCCGCGCAGACCGGCAAGCTCTCGCCCGACTCCGCCGCCAAGGCCCTCGCGGTCGCCCCGCGCATGCGCGACTCGCTGGCCCGCGCCTACAAGGCCGGCGTGAAGATCGCCTTCGGCACCGACGCCGGCGTGTTCGAGCACGGCACCAACGCCCGCGAGTTCTCGGCCCTCGTCGCCCTCGGCGTCACCCCGATGGACGCGATCCTCAGCGCCACCCGCAACGCCGCCGACCTGCTCGGCCTGTCCGACGTCGGAGTCATCAAACCGGGCAACGTCGCCGACCTGCTCGTCGTCGACGGCGACCCGCTCGCCGACATCCGCGCCCTCGAGCGCCCCGCGCTCGTCGTGCACGACGGCGTGATCGTCCGCCCGCCGTCCTGGCAATGATCTTCGCACCTCCCGCCGTGACCCCGCGCTCGCCCCTCCGCGTGGCTCCGCCGCGCGCGTGTGCCATCATCCCCGCGTGATCCCCCTCGACCTGGCGACGCGCCTCGACGCCGTCGGCGACCCCCTCGCCGACCCCGCGCCCATGCGCCACGCCGCCGTGCTCGCCCCCCTGCTCCCCGGCGACGACCCGCGCCTCGTCTTCATCGAGCGCGCCGGCCACCTCCGCGACCACGCCGGCCAGCTCGCCTTCCCCGGCGGCAAGCCCGAGCCCGGCGACCGCGACCTCGTCGAGACCGCCCTGCGCGAGGCCGAAGAAGAGGTCGCCTTGCCCAGAGGACAGGTCAAGATCCTCGGCCGCCTGCGCCCGGTGCCCACGCCCTCGGGCTACCTCATCGTCCCGTTCGTCGGCCTCGTCGACGGCGACTGGCGCCCGACCTGGCAAGTCTCCGAGGTCACCGCCGTCATCACCCCCACCCTGCGCGAGCTCGCCGACCCCGCCCGCTACCGCTTCCTCGGCCGCCGCGAGTGGATGGGCCAGCGCTACGCCCTCCACGAGTACGACATCCACACCCCGCGCCTGTGGGGCGCCACGGCCCGCATGGTCTTCGACCTGCTGCGCCGCATGCAGCTCGCCCACCAGGACGCCGGCGAGGACGACGACGGCCCGCTCACCGAGGACTGACCGGCCATGACCGCCCCCGTCCTCACCGCCGGGCTGCTCGCCGAGCTCGCGGCCCACGCCGAGGGCCTGGGCCTGCTGCGCCTCGGCGCCGTCGACCTCGGGCACCCCGGCTTCGCCCCCGCGCGCGACGCCCTCGACCGCTTCCTCGCCGCCGGCAAGCACGGCGACATGGACTTCCTGCAGCGCACCCGCGACGTCCGCCGCGACCCCGCGCAGATGCTGCCCGGCATGCGCACGCTGCTGGTCGCCGCCGTGCCCTACACCGGCGACGCCGGGCCGATCGCCCGCTACGCCCGCACCCGCGACTACCACACGGTCGTGCACCAGCGCCTCATCGGCCTCGAGCGCCGCCTGACAGAACTGCTGCCCGCGGTGCAGACCCTGATCTGCGTCGACACCAAGCCGCTGCTCGAGCGCAGCGCCGCGGCCCTCGCCGGCCTCGGCTTCCTCGGCAAGCACGGCTGCCTGATCGTGCCCGGCCTCGGCAGCTACGTGCTGCTCGGCGAGCTCGCCTGCACGGCTGTCCTCGAGGACAGTTTAATAAGACCTGACCTGAAGGCCGTCTCGGACGCCCCGTGGGACGCCTGCGGCGCCTGCACCCGCTGCCTCGACGCCTGCCCGACCGCCGCCTTCGACGGCCCCGGCGACCTCGATCCCCGGCGCTGCATCAGCTACCTGACCATCGAGCACCGCGGCGACGTGCCCGACGCGCTCGCGGATCGCCTCGGCGAGCGCATCGCCGGCTGCGACGTCTGCCAGGAGGTCTGCCCCTACAACGCCAGCGCCGCCCGCGACCGCCGCGTGCCCGCGGTCGCGTGGATCGACCCGGCCCCGCGCACGGGACCCGACGTCACCGGCATGGCCGCGATCAGCCCCTCGCAGTACCGCGCCTACGTGCGCCACATGGCCCTGCGCCGCATCCCGCGGCGACACATGCGGCGCAACGCCCTGCTCGCGCTCGGCAACCGCGAGGGCCCGCCCGACGCGCGCGAGCTCCACGCCATCGCCCTCGGCCTCCTCGACCGCCAGCCCCTCGTCGTCGCCGCGGCCGCCCGCGCGGCCCGCCGCCGCGACGCGCTCGATCCGGCGCTCGCCCTCGCCGATCAGCTGCGCGCCGCCGCAGCCGAGCCCGAGTCCGCCGACGAGCCCGAGTAACAGCGTCACATCTGCGCCTGCCAAGCGCCAGACATGCGCTTTCGGATATCATCCGAGATGATGCGCGCAAGTGTACTTTTACTCCTTGCGCCGATCGTGATCGGCGGCTGTCGCGACAACCCCGGGTTCCAGTTCCACGGCGGCGAGCTCGACGCCTCCAGCGGAGAGACCTCCGTAGGCGAGGCCTCGAGCGAGTCCTCCGCCGGCGAGACCGGCGCGGCCGCCTGCGAGCCCGTCGCCGTGTTCGAGCCCGACGACATCTGCGGCGACTGGACCCCGATCGCCGGCTACTACGCCAACTTCTCGGGCCTGTTCGCGGCCTGCGCGGCCGACGACGACGTCCACCTCAAGCGCGAGGGCGACGCGCTGTTCGCCTGCGACGACGCCGCCTGCGCCGCCTGCGACGACACCCGCAGCGTGCCCGTCGGCCCCGGCAGCGTCGCCGCCCTCACCTTCGACGCCGCCCTCCCGCGCGACGGCAGCTGCTCGCGGTTCGTCCACCGCGGCGCCGCCCTCCCCGACTCGCCCGACCCCTGCAACAGCGTCGCCTACGCCCTCCTCGACTCCGAGGACCCCGGCAAGCTGCGCTTCGCCGTCGCCTACAACGCCGACGACCCGTTCGTCGACCTCGCCCCCGAGCTCGGCCTCACCGTCACGCCCGACTCCGGCGCCGCCTGCCCCGACGGCACGCCGCACTCGTGCGTCGCCGGCACGGTGGTCCCGCTCGACCTCGCGTTCCGCTTCGGCGACTGCGAGATCCCCGCGGCCAGCCAGCGCTCGCGCTGGGAGGACATCACCGTCGACGGCGCCGACTACGAGCTCGAGGTCCGCAGCGCCTTCCAGTGTCTCGTCGGCAGCAAGCTCGGCGTCAGCTGGTTCGTCCGCCTCGTCCCCTGAGTCACACCGGCGCGGCCAGCCAGCGCAGCATCGCCTCGCGCGCGGCCGCCAGCGCGTGCGGCCCGCGCTCGAGGCGGAACGGCGAGACCCGCGGCAGCGAGTCGACCACCAGCACCTTGCGACCTGTCCGCGGGGACATGTCGCCGACGGCCGCCCGGCGCCCGCTGAAGCGCCGCCACGGGCTGCGCGAGACCAGCGTGTGGTGCAGCACCCGCTCGTCGGCGGCGATCGCCGTCTCGCCGTTGCGGTCGCCGACCCCGCCGTCGACCAGCAGCTTGCCCTCGTGGCGCAGCGGGCGGAACATCAGCGGCACCGTGCACGAGGCCTGGATCGCCGCCGCGATCCCGCCGCGGTCGAGCACCCGCGTGCGCCGCCCCGCGAGCTCCCACACCACCGCCGCGAACGGCGTCGGGCAGTCCTCCACGCGCGCCACCCCGCGCTCGTCGAGCAGCCCGCGCAGCTTCGCCGCGAACTTCCCACCCTTTAATAGTCCGCCGAGCGGCAGGCCCGGGTCCCAGAAGTCCGGCCGACGCAGCGTCACCAGCTCCTGCTCGATCTGCGAGGCCGTCATCCCGCTCGCCCACAGCCCGCCCGCCAGCGCCCCCGCGCTCACGCCCACCACCCGCCGCGGCCGCGCGGCCCCCGACTCCTCGAGCGCCCGCAGCACCCCCGTGTGCGCGAAGAACCCGAAGAACCCGGCCCCCAGCGCCAGCGTGTACGGCGCCTGCCCCAGCCACTCGTGATGCGTGAGCGTCATGCGCCGCGAGAGTGCACCGCAGGCCCGGGCCTCGCAACCCCCGCGCGAGCTCCCTTTGACACGTCCCCTCACCTCGCCGACCCTGACCCCATGCATCGCCTGGGTGTGGTCGTCGGGGTGGTCTCATCGCTCGTTCCATGGCACGCCGCGGTCGCCGCGCCGTGCGACTGCGACCACGTGGTCGAGCCCGACGTCGGCATCGCCGACGGCTCCGCACTCGGCGTCCAGCCCGGCCAGAGCGTGTGCGTCCGCGGCGGCGCCCGCGAGTACCTGCGCCTGCAGAAATTCGTCGGCGCCCCCGGCCAGCCGATCACGATCCGCAACTGCGAGGGCGTCGTCGACATCAGCAACGACGACCGCGGCTACGGCCTCACCGTCGACGAGTCGCGCTACGTGCACGTCACCGGCACCGGCGACGAGGGCGCGACCTACGGCTTCCGCGCCCGCGCCAGCAAGGACGGCCCCGACTACTCGGCCATGTCGGTCGCCGTCGGCAACCTCAGCAGCGACATCGAGCTCGACCACGTCGAGGCCTACGAGGCCGGCTTCGCCGGCATCATGTGGAAGACCGACCCGCGCTGCGACCTCTCGGCCAACCTCGACCACTTCGTGATGTACGACTCCAGGCTGCACCACAACTACGTGCACGACACCGGCGGCGAGGGCCTGTACTTCGGCAGCACCGGCTACGGCGGCCGCGAGTACACCTGCGACGGCCAGCAGGTCATCCTCTACCCCCACGAGCACCACGGCGCGCAGATCCACGACAACGTCTTCGAGAACACCGGCTGGGACGGCGCGCAGATCGGCGTGACCCCGGTGGACTGCGCCTTCCACCACAACACCGTCCGCAACGTCGGCCTGAAGGGCGAGCTGTACCAGCAGCAGGGCCTGCAGATCGGCGGCGCCTCGGCCTGCGACGTCTTCAATAACGTGCTCATGGACGGCCCGACCAACGGCGTCTTCGTGCTCGGCGCCGACGACACCTTCGTCTACAACAACCTCATCGTCCAGTTCGGCGACTCCGGCATCTACGCCAACGACCAGGAGCTCCCGCTCGACGCCCGCTTCCGCTTCGCCCACAACACCATCATCGTCGGCACCGGCATGCGCGGCCTGACCGTGTTCGGCCCCGGCCTCGGCCCCGGCTACGCCGTTAATAATGTGATCGTCGGCCCCGACGCCCTCGGCGTCGGCGGCGACGTGCCCGACTTCACGCAGACGGCCAACGTCACCGCCGAGACCGTCGACGGGCTCGGGTTCGTCGACCCCGCGAACCGCGACTATCACCTGCTGCCCGACTCGTCGCTGCGCGACGCCGGCGTCGCCCCGCCCGACGCCGTCGCCGTCGACCTCGACGAGGTGCCCCGCTCCGACGGCGCGCCCGACGTCGGCGCGTTCGAGTACACGCCCGAGCCCCCGCCCGGCGACGACACCACCGGCGGCGAGACCGGCGAGACCACCGACTCCCCGACGTCGTCCGCCGACGAGTCGGACTCCGCCGCGAACACCAGCGAGGCCCCCGCCGACACGACCACGACCGGCCCCGGCGGCTCCGCCGACGGCGACGCCAGCGCCGCGGACCCGTCGCCGACCTCCGACGGCGGCCTCACCGTCGCCACCGCGGACGACGGCACCGCCACCGGCAGCGGCACCGACTCGAGCGGACAGCAGGACGACGGCGGCTGCGGCTGCACCACCACCACGACCTCACCCCTGCTCGCGCTCCTCTTGCTGCTCGCCCCGCGACGCCGCTCGCCCCGCGTGTCCTGAGCCCGCGACGCCTACGCCGTCAGCTCGCCGCGCGCGGCCTGCTCCGCGCGCAGGCTGCGGTCGAACACGAACGTCCCGAACGGGATCACCGACGCGACGAACGCCTTCAGCGCCCGCGACACCGGCCACTTCGCCTCGTCGAACGCCTGGAACAGCGCCAGCAGGTACAGCATGAACAGCCCGCCGTGCGCCCACCCGACGTACTTGACCGCCAGCGGCATGCCGGCCGCGTACTTCAGCGGCATGGCCACGAGCAGCAGCACGAGGAACGACACGCCCTCGACGAGGGCGACCACACGCAGGCGACCGATGGCGCTCTTCAACACCGGCCGAACCTACCCCGATCTCCCGGCCTCCGCCAGCCTGCGACCCGCTGTCACGGCGCCGCCGCCGGCGTGCGGAACATGAAGTACACGGCGCCCATCAGGCACATCGCGGCCCACAAGAAGTCCAGCTTGATCGGCTGCTTCATGTACCAGACCGCGAACGGCACGAACACCCCCAGCGCGATCACCTCCTGCATCACCTTCAGCTGCGCCAGGCTCAGCTCGGTGTAGCCGATGCGGTTCGCCGGCACCTGCACGAGGTACTCGAACAGCGCCACGCCCCAGCTGAGGAACGCCGCGATGTACCACGGCCTCGCGTTCAGCTCCTTCAAGTGGGCGTACCAGGCGAAGGTCATGAACACGTTGGACACCGCGAGCAACAGGGCTGTCTTGAGAACGACCGGCACCCACGCACTCTCGCAGCATCACCCTCACCCGTCACCGGTTCCGCTCCCACGCCGCCCGTGACCCCGCGCCCGTGCGCCGCGGTTCGGCGCTCAGCGACCTCACGCACGCCGACATCTCAGCCCACCGCGGCGGCCGAGCCTCGCAATCGCTTCACAGTCCGGCGCCTCACGGCGCGTGCGCGTACACCAGCGCGAGCAGGCGATACATCGCCACCCACTCGTCGTGCAGCCCGCTGTCCCGCGCGCCGGCCGCCCGCGCGTCGGGGAACAGCCCCGCGATCGCCAGCGCCGTGGCCACGTACGCGTCCTCGGGCCGCGCCTCCGCCGCGGTCGCCCGCTGGATCGCCGCGCTCCGCCGCCCGAGCTCGACCTCCCACCCGCTGCCCGCCTCCGCCGCCCGCACCAGCTTCGCCGCCTGCCACGACAAGATCGCCGACGACACCGCCAGCGGCCGCCCCAGCGCCTGCCGCAGCGACGACTCGAACCGCCGCGGCCCGCCCGGCGGCAGCTTGTGCAGCGGCGTCTTCTGCAACGACGCCGCCAGCCGGGCCCCGAGCCGCTCCGGCTCACCTGTCCGATCGGACAGCAGGTCGGCGATCAGCGGCGCCTCCCCGCTCGCCGCCGCCGCCCGGCAGCGCGCCACGAATTCATCGAGCCCCGCCCGCGCCGCGCTGTCCGGCGCGTGCAGCCGCCGCTGCTCGAGCGCCTGCGCCACGACCACGCGACACATGCCGCGGATCTCCCCCGCCAGCCGATCGCCGCCGGCCTTGGCGCCCTGCTTGGTCAATATCAATCGCCCGCCCACGCACTGCAGCGGCGCCGGCAGCTCGACGTCGTCGATGTGCAGCCCGCCGCCCCACAGCGCCACCTTGGTCGCCGCCAGCCCCTCGACCCGCAGCGTGCCCACCGCCACCGGGCTCGCCACGGCCACCGACAGCAGCGCCGCCCGCGACCCCTCGGACCGCCGCACCGGCCGCGTGTGCGCCGCGACCCCGGCCGCTGGCGCCGTCACCACGCTGGCGACCGCCGGCCGCAGCCCCTCGGCGTACAGCAGGCACGCCTCGCCCGGGCTCACCGGCAGCGCCGGTCCGCCGAGCCGCCGGTTCGCCGAGCCCGGCGGCACCAGCCCGAGACCTGTCCCTTCGGCCAGCACCTCGGCGAGCGTCACCAGCCGCACCGCCTGCAGCGCCCTCGGGTCGAAGCGCATGAACAGCGGCAGCTCGGTCAGCCCGCCCGCGTCCTCGCCGGCCGCCCGCACCGCCAGCAGGTGGGCCCGCAGCGGCGCGAACGCCCGGATCGATCCGGCCTCGGCCAGCCGCGCAGTCATCCGCGCCAGCTCGCTCGCCGACTGCACCAGCGCCGGCTGCTCGCCCGCGGGCCGCGGCAGCGCGTGCATCTCCGGCATCGTCGGCATGTCCCACAGCACCTCGGCGCCGACCACCCGCTCGACCAGCGCGCGCCCCTCCGCGGTGAACGTCCACGGCGCGTGCTCCGGCCGCGACGACGCCCACCCCGGCCACGCCTGCCCCGGCTTCTCGACGATCACCCCGCCGACGTCGCGCACCCGCACCAGCACCTGCTGCAGCGTGATCGCCTGCGTGTGCGTCTCGTCGCGCCCGACCACCAGCCCGAGCAGCGGCGACTCGTCCCACGTCAGCACCACCCCGCGCGCCTCGTCGCCGCGGTAGCGCACGCCGAGCGCCCCGCCGTCGAGCGCCTCGACCTCCTTGCGCAGCAGCGGCACCTCGAGCGGCGACGCGTGGGCCATCGCCTGCGCCAGCAGCGTCCCCATGGCCGCCCGCGCCGCCCGCACGCTGCGATCCGCGGCCGCCCGCAGCAGCGCGGTGTCATCGCGCAGCACGTCGATGTCCGCGCCGGTCAGCTCGCATATCAGCGTGACCCCCGGCACCACCTGCTGCGCCTCCCGCACCTGCGCCACCCGCCGCCCGTACGACATCAACGCCACCGCCCCCGAGCTGTCCGTCGGATAGCGGTGCACGAACGCCTGCACCGTGACCCTCACCACCTCGCCCGACCTGGCGACCAGCGGCGCCCCCGCGAGCGTCACCGCCACCGGCGCCAGCGACGAGCGGTGCAGCGCCTCGAGGTTGGCCCGCTCGACCTGCGGCGTCCCGCCCAGCGCCCGCAGCGGCACCGCCCGCAGCTCCGGCACCTGGGCCTGCAGCGCCGCCAGCTCCGACGGCCACAGCACGTGCGCCCGCGCCTGCAGCGTCGCCGGCACGCTGCGCTCCTGATGCCGCCACGTGTACAGGAAGTCCCGCCCGCTGCGCGTCCGCTGCGTCACCGTCTCGAGGTCGATCACCCGCCCCGACGCCAGCGCCACCCGGTCGATCTGCTGCGGCCACAGCACCACCGCCTGGTCGCCCATGCGCAGCAGCGGCTCGCCCGGCGCCCCGCGCGGCGCCCCCTGATCCACGCGGACCGTGTGCGCCCTCGCGTCGTGCAGCCACGCCACCAGCAGCTCCCACGCCGCGTCCGCCGTCACCGCCGCCTCGTCGGCCGTCAGCCGCAGCGACGCGCACTCGATCCACCCCGAGAACTCCTCGACCGCCAGCCCCGCGGTCGCCAGCGCCTTCGCCAGCGACACCGACCGCACGCCGTCGCGCACCAGCCACGGCCCGCCCAGCCCCGCCGCCGCCCCCCACACCGCGTGCGTCCCCAGGGCCACCACATAGCCGGGCAGCGCCCGCCCGACCTCGATCGCCCCCGCGTCCTCCGGCGGCATGAACAGCGCCTCGCGCCACACCCTCTCGACCTGCGCCTTCGCCGTCGCCTGTCGCGCCAACCACGCCGCCACCCGCCGCCCGAACCCCGGCCGCGCCTCGCGGATCACCACCGCGAACGCCTGCGGCGGACAGCGCCCGCTCGCCGCGTGCTCGCCGTACGGATCTCCGCCGACGGCGTGGCTGTCCTTGCGGACATACGCGCGCGCGTCGCTGGCCGTGCGCACCTCGATCGACCGCGGCCCGTCCGCCAGCCCCGCGTTGATCGCCGCCCCGACCAGCCCGCGCCAGCGCGCCCCGACCTCCCCAAGCCACCGCTCCTCCGTGGCGGCCGCCTCCTCGTCCCCCGTCACCCCCGCGAACAGGATGCCCCGCAGGTCCGCCCCCGTCAGGTCGCAGCCGCCGACCCCGAACTGCAGCGTCACCACCCGCTCGTCGCCCTCCTGCACCTCCTCGACCACCGCCCGCCCGCTCGGCGCCTTCGCGCCCGCGCAGGCCAGCAGCCGCGCCGCCCGCAGCAGCTCGAGCGTCCACCCCCACGGCGCCCGCGGCACCTCGCGCATGCGCAGCAGCGCCTCGGTCCGCGCCACCGTGAACCCGCGCCGCGCCTGCCCGTCCCCGGCCCCGCGCCGCACCTGCTGCAGCACCCGCTGCACCCCCGCGCTCAGCTCGGCCATCGATCACCTGCCCCTTCGGCCAGCCGGTCACGGCGCGCCCGCATCGTCGACCCGGTCCGCGCGTCCGTCATCACCTGTCCCTTAGAACAGCCGAGCGACGACCCACGCCCTCGTCCGCGCTCACCCACCGCTCGCCTCCGGCTTGCCCGCCAGATCTCGCAGCGCCTCGCTCGCCGCCGCCGCCGCGTCCGCCGGCTGCCCGAGCGCCGCCAGCACCGCCGCCGTCAACGCCGTCGCCGTCGTCCACGGCGTCGACGCGAACGCCTTCGACGCCGCGCGCAGCAGCATGTCGTCGGCGATCCACACCACCTTGCCCTTCCACGCCGACTCCGGCCACGGCCCGGTCGCATAGACGACCAGCGCCTCCTCGACCGGCCTCACCGCTTCCTCTCCGTCCCCGCCCTCGCCCGGCGTCGCCGCTCGCTGCACCGGCGCCAGCTCGACCCCGACGAGCCCCGCCCGCGCCTCGCCGTCGGCCAGGCGCACCTGCACGACGACCCCCGCGGAGACGAGCCCGCGCTCGACCGCCGCTCGCAGCCCCTCGCCCTCGCCCTGGGCCCGCTCGCGCACCAGCGCCTGCTGCCAGTCGACCGGCGCACCTGTCCCTTCGAGCAGCTCCGCCAGCCACCGCCGATCGTCCGCCTCCGCCGCGATCACCGGGAAGCTCGCCGCCCGCGCGGCCGCCAGCACCGCCGCCCGCGTCGGCGACGGCTCGCCCTCCTCGACGTCCGCGGTCACCACCGGCCGCCCGCGCAGCAGCCCCGCCAACGCCGCCGGCGCCAGGCCCCGCTCGCCCGCCAGGTCGCGCAGCAGCGTACGCCCGCGCACCGCCTCGCCGAGCGCCTTGCGCTCGCGGCCGAGGTGCGCGTGCAAGTACGCGTAGCGCTCGTGCCGCTCCCGCGTCCACGCCCCCGGCTCGCTCACGGCCTGCTCGATCGCCCCGACCAGCCGCTCCCGCAACGCGCGCACCGCCGCGGCCACCCGCGCCAGCACCTCGCGCTGCCCCGCGTCCTCGAGCACCTTGTCGCGCGCCATCGTCGTGCGCAGCAGCGGCGAGTCGACCCACACCTGCACGTGCTCCCCCGTGCGCCCCGCGTCGGCCCGCAGCTCCGGCAGCGCCGCCCCCAGCAGGTCGCCGGGCATCCCCTCCGCGAGGATCAGCCCCCGCCGCAGCAGCACCGCCGACGCCGGCACCGCGAACGCCACGCGCACGTGCGTGTCGCCCTGCTCCTCGACCACCGCCAGCCCCGACTCCGCCTCCGCAGGACGATCCTCGATCAGCTCCGGCCCCGCCCCGCCGACGACGTCCTCGAAGCTCACCTCGAGCCTGCAGAAGCGACACCAGCGCCACAGGCTGTCGCGCACCGCCTCGGCGACGGCCGCCCGCTCGTGCGCCTGACCGCGGCGCAGCAGCGTCACCGTCGTGCCCTCGACCGGCTCCTGCAGCGCCACCTTCTCGAAGCGCCGGTCGGGGTAAAACACCAGCTCCCACGCCTCGCCGCCCTTGCCGGTGTGCACCACCACCACCTCGGGCTCCCACGCGAACACGCTGACGAAGCCGATGCCGTAGCCGCCGGCCATCGTGCGGTCGTCGGACTTGCTCGAGGCGAACAGCCGCGTGAGCCCGTTGTCGATCACGGCCTCGTCCATCCCGCAGCCCGCGTCGCTCACCCGCAGCTCGAACACCGCCTCGTCGCCGTCCTGCTCGTGCGTCTCGAGCACGACCTCCGCGCGGTCACTGCCCGCGTCGAGCGCGTTCTGCACCAACTCGCGCAGGAAGTCGTACGGCTCCGCGAATTGTCCGACCAGGCGCGTCAGCAGCGCCTGCACCTCGGTGCTCACCCGGCCCCCAAACGCTGCCGTCGCTTGCGCAAGTGTTCAGCGCGCCTCGTCCTCGACGTCCGCCAGCAGCCCGGCCAGCTCCGGGTCCTGCTCGGCCAGGCGCGTCAGCTCCGCGTTCAGGTCGAAGCCCATGGCGCTGCTCTTCGGCCGCGACAGCCCCCACAGCTTGCGCGACTGGTAGCGGACCTCGCCCTGCGGGTCGCCGTGGACGAGCACGCAGTAGTGGAAGCCCGCGCTCGGCTCGCACGCCTCGGTGCGCACCTTGTACACCTTGTCGTCCTGGATCATCCGCATGGCGGCCTTGTGCTCGCCGTCCGGCTGCCAGTGGAAGGTGTCGTAAGTGCCCCGCAGCAGCGACCCTTTGAATAGCCACCCGTACTGCCACTTCTCCGAGGCCCGCACCACCGCCAGCACCCCCACCGAGTCCTTCGGCTTCTTCGGCACCGCCGTCAGCCACAGGCGATCGTGGATCGGCACGTCGGCCGCGTCGCCGCCGCGGCAGCCGGGCAGCGGGGCAAGGAGAGTCAGGCACATCAGGACGGAAATTCGAGCGGGGTGAGCCACGGTGCGGTATCGTGGCAAGGCGCTCGCACCAGAGCAAGCGGGCCCTTCGCAACCTCGGCACCGAACCCATGCCACGCCTCAATCTCCCGACCACCCCGGCATTTTTGCGCGTTCCTGCTTCCCGCTCCGCCGCCCTCCGCGGCCCGTTCGCGGCCGCCGCGTGCGCCCTCGTGCTCGCCTGCGGCGGCGAACCGGCCAAGACCGGCGCGCCCGCGGGCCAGAGCGCCCCGACCGACGCGCCCGCGCCCAAGAAGAAGGCCTCGCGCCCCGCCCCCTCGCCCGCGGTGCTGCTCGACGCCGCCGCCAAGTACTTCGCGCCGCTGCCCGCCCGCGCCGAGTCCGGCAGCAACCCGACCACCAAGGAGAAGATCGACCTCGGCCGCGTCCTCTACTACGACAGCCGCCTGTCGAAGGGCCAGGACGTGTCGTGCAACTCGTGCCACAAGCTCGACGCCTTCGGCGTCGACAACGACCCGACCTCGAAGGGCCACAAGGGCCAACGCGGCGAGCGCAACAGCCCGACCGTCTACAACGCCGCCGCCCACTTCGTGCAGTTCTGGGACGGCCGCGCCGCCACCGTCGAGGACCAGGCCCAGATGCCGATCACCAACCCGGTCGAGATGGCCATGACCGACGCCGCCTACGTGCTGCGCACGGTCAAGTCGATCCCCGGCTACGTCGAGATGTTTAATAAGGCCTTCCCCGGCGAGGCCGACCCGATCACCATGACCAACATCGGCAAGGCGATCGGCTCGTTCGAGCGCGGCCTCATGACCCCCGCCCCGTTCGACGACTTCCTCGGCGGCAAGATGACCGCCCTCGACGGCGACGCCCTCCGCGGCCTCGAGCTGTTCATCGAGTTCAACTGCACCTCGTGCCACACCGGCCCGACCGTCGGCGGCACGATGTACCAGAAGCTCGGCAGCGTGAAGGCCTACGAGACCAAGGACGAGGGCCGCTACAAGATCACCAAGGACGAGAAGGACAAGTACGTGTTTAAAGTCCCCGGCCTGCGCAACGTGACCAAGACCGCGCCCTACCTCCACGACGGCAGCGCCGCCACCCTCGACGACGTGCTGAACGTGATGGCCACCTACCAGATCCCCAAGGGCAGCCTGACCGACGAGGAGCGCACCTATTTGAAGGCGTTCCTCGCCAGCCTCGAGGGCAAGATGGTCGACGCGACCTACATCACCGTGCCCGACCTCCCGGTCGCCGGCCCCGACACCCCCAAGCCCGACCTCAACTGATCCACAATGGGCGGTCGACATGACCGCCCTGCTCATCCTCGACGTCGACGAGACCCTCGTCCGCGCCACCGACCCGCAAGTCGACCCGCCGCCCCCGCGGGTCGACTTTCACGTCGGTCCGTTCCCGGTGATGAAGCGCCCGCACGTCGACGACTTCCTGCGCTGGTGCTTCGCCTCGCCGCTGTTCAAGACCGCCGTGTGGTCGGCCGGCAGCGAGCAGTACGTCCGCGGGATCCTGCGCAACCTTTTGCTCCCGCACGAGGCCCCTGCGTTCGTCTTCACCGCCACCCGATGCACCCGCCACTGGCTGTCCCCCGATGACTGGTATGACGACGAGCGCTTCATCCACCTGAAGGACCTGAAGAAGGTCCGCGCCCGCGGCTACGACCTCGACCGCGTGCTCGCCCTCGATGACACCCCGCGAGCCTACAAGCGCTCCTACGGCAACCTCGTGCGCATCAGGCCGTTCCTCGGCGACCACAGCGACGCCGAGCTCCAGCGCGTGCGTCCGTTCCTCGAGCAGTGGTTCGCCGCGCCGAGCGTCCGCCGCGTCGAGAAGCGCGGCTGGTGACTCACTTCGCCGGCTTCTTCTTGTCGGCCTTGCCCTGCTTGCCCTGCTTCGCCTCCCCGGCCGCCACCAGCTCCTTCAGGTCCGGCGACGGCAGCGTCAGCCACGTCGTCGAGCTCAGCTCGTTGATGATTTTAAAGCCCGACGTCGAATGGTACTGCAGCGACATGTTCCAGCTCCCGCTGGAGTACACGCCCCACAGGTCGACGGCCTGCGAGACCAGCGAGCCGGCCTTGCGCTCCTTCTCGACCTCGTCGAGGAACGCCTTGCGCGTCACCTCGACGTCGCCGAGCCCCGCCTTCGCCTGGGTGTAGCGCCAGGCCAGCGCGTGCACCCGCAGCGAGTGCGAGTCGCCCTCGCGCCCGACCACCTCGAAGATCTCCGCCAGCTTCGGCTCCTGCACCCCGTGCTTGGTGTACAGCCCCGCGATCGCCACCAGCGCGCAGCGCGAGCCCGGGAACTTCTCGAGCGCCTGTTCGAACCGCGCCCGCGCGCCCTCGTCGTCGCCGAGCCAGGCCAGCAGCACCCCGCTGTTGCACAGCGCCGCCTGCCGCGTCTCCGCCGGCGCCTCGCTGGCGGCCACCGCCTCGAAGTCCGCGAGCGCGGCCGTGCCCGCCGCGCGGTCGTTGCCGACGCGGAGCTGCATGGCCCTGGCGACCGCCGTCAGCAGCGTCTTCTGCCAGTCGTCGGCGACCGTCGGCGTGGCCGCCAGCGCCGCGAGGATCGCCGGCAGCTCGCCGGTCTCGTCGCGCTGGATCGCCACGTCGAGCCACGCCTGGATGCGCGCGCGCTGCAACGCCGGGTCGTTCATCAGCTCGCCGACCAGCGGCGCCTTCGCCAGCGCCAGCGCCGTCTCCGGGCTCTCGGCCGTCTTCGCCCCCAGGAACATCATGCGCCGCACGTCCGGCGAGTCGGGGAACTTCTTGTAGAGCTCCTGCGTGCGCGCCACCAGGTCCCTGGTCACCACCTGCCCGAGCTTCGCGGTCTTGTCGTCGATCAGCGGCGCCGCCACGCGCGCCACCGCCTCGAGCGCCAGCACCACCCCCGCCTGCGCCGGCGCGAACGGCTGCAGCCCCGTCGCGTACTCCTTCATGTCGTCGAGCAGGGACTTCAGCACCCCCTGCGGCGTCTTCGACGGGTCCTTCATGACGCTCGGCATCACCTCCGTCAGCATCTTCGAGCCGAACACTCCGAGCGCCACCTCGTAGTAGTCGCGGTCGCGGTTGGCCAGCTTGCGCCCCTTCTCCGCCCACTCCGCCGAGGCCTTCAGGTCGCCGCCGTCGGCCAGCGCCACCTTCGCCAGCCCCGCGTACGGCCGCGCGTCGCCGGGGTGCGCCGCCATCAGGCGCTCGTACTGCGCGCGCGCGTCGGCGTAGCGCCCGAGCAAGATCAATAGCTGCCCGCGCTCGAGCGCCGGCGTCAGGTCGGCGTCGCCAACGTCCTTCACCCGCGGGTCCTCGGCCAGCGCCAGCGCTCGCTTGGCCCGCCCCGCCGTCTCCTCGAGCTTCTCGACCCGCGCCTTGTAGGCCGCCGCCGCCTTGGCGTCGTCGGGCTTGTCGCTGCCGAGCGCCTTGCCCCTGGCCAGCGCCTCGTCGCCGCAGGTCGGCTGCAGCGCCCGGAAGCACGTGTAGCTCATGTCGAGCCAGTCGCCCCCGCGGGCCCGCTCGCCGAGCCGCGCGACCGCCATCTGCCGCAGCTTCAGCGCCTGCTCGTAGCGCTCGCCGTCCATCTCCTTGTCGGACAGTCGCCCTAGCACCCGCGGGATCTCCGGGTGGTCGCCGTGCCTGCGCAGCAGCTCCGCCGCCGTCCGCTGATGCAGCGCCGGCGCGCGCTGGAACACGTCGCGCAGCAGGCCCACCAGCGCCGCGACGTCGAAGCCGACCTCCTGCTCCTGCAAATGCTGCGAGGCCAGCGTCGCCATCAGCTGGAGGATCTGCTGGAACATGCCACGCTCGCTGGCGAAGGCCGGCGTGCCGAGGATCGCGTACGCCTGTCCCAGCGCCAGCAGCAGCTCCGGGTCGTCCTCCCCCCTGGCCACCGCCTGCTCGGCCAGCACCAGCCCGCGGCCCACGTTGAGCAGCGCGAGCACGAAGGCCTGGGCGTCGCTGGTGCGCAGCTTCTCCCACGCCATCAACGCCTCGCGGATCTCCCTGACCGCGGTGGTCCCGTCGCGCGGCGCTCCGAGCTTGTCGCGCAGCGGCTTCGGCAGCCCCTCGAACAGCGGCCTCTGCGGCCCCGGGTCGATCGCGTCGGCGATCGCCAGCAGCTCCGGGTCCTGCGCCTTCGCCTGCGCCTCGACCGGGGTCTGCGCGGCGGGCGGGCGGGTCTCGGGCTTCTTCGCCGCACAGCCCGCGAGCACCGCGGCCCACATCCATCGTCGCAACCGCATCGCCATCGCACCTCCGCGCGGGCACCCCGCGTCTCGCCGAGCTACATGCGCCCGCGCGTGCGCTGCAGGAAGGCCAGGGCGCCGGCCCGGATCTGTTGCCCCTGCGAGCGCGTGAAGATCTGCCGCGGCCCCTCGCGACACGAGCACATCAGGTTCTGCTCGCCGGTCGCGTGCTCCAGGCCGAACAGGTGCCCGAGCTCGTGCGCCAGCGTGGTCGCCGGCGCGTCGCCGCCGACCACCAGGTACTCGCGGTTGCGCAGCTTGCGGAGCAGCCCGCGGTAGCGCCAGTGCAGCCCGCGCACGCTGCGGTCGACGCGGAGCGTGCTGCCGAGCTCGACCGTGTCGACGAGGAACACGTGCACCGTGCCGTCGGGCGGGGCGTACTCCGCGAGCCGCCGGCGATCGCGGCGGTGCTTGATGCCCGCGAACCCCTCGGGCAGGAGCGCGATGCGGGCGATGTACACCTCGATCCCCGCGCTGGCCAGCGCCTGGTTGGTGCGGTCGACCGAGCGGGTGAGGCGACGCGGCTCCAACGCGAGCCGGCCGTCGACCGTCGCCACGTGCACCGTCAGCGGGATCCTCATCCTCACCGACCGGCGGCGGATCTTCGGCGAATCCTCGCCGCGGAGGTCCGGCAACTTGTGCTCCCCCGCGGCCATCGCCTCCGGAGCGCCGCCCATCCACAGCGCCGCCGCCAACACGGCGCGCGTCCATCCCCGGCGCATCCGACCGACCCAGCCAGTATCGACCCGCACGGACACTCATCATCATTTTGACAAACACCTCCCCGCCAGGAAAGCCTCGTCGAGCGCCCTGCAGCCGACGGCAAACCGCGCCTACACGCCCCGCCATGACATCGATGTCATCTCGGCCTCTGCAGCCCCGGACAGGTGCCCGCGCGTGCCTGCGCCCGGCGGTCGGGGCCGGCTCGTCCTCCATGAACCGCCTCCTCGCCGTCGCCTCGCAGCTCCGTCCGACCGTGAGCACGACGCCGCCGCGCCCGCACGCGTCGAAGCCCGCGACGCGCGGGGCTTGACCGAGACCCCGGTGTCCCTCGTCCTCACCGCTGCGCCCGCCTCGCCTCGAAGACACCGCACCACCGCCGTGCGCCGCGACGCACACCGCCGCATCGCCGCCGGTCCACGAGTCCGCGGCGACCCGGGCGCCGACTTGCTATGCTGCCCGCCGCCCATGTTTCTCTTCGGAAGCTCCGCCGCCGCGCCCGCCCCCAACTTCGTGCCCGACGAGGACACCCGCATCGGCCTCGCCGAGGCCATGCAGGCCGTCATCGCCCAGCTGGGTCCGCCGGCGGCCGCGCCACGCTGGCTCGCCGACGCCACGGCCCCGCGCGACCTCGACGGTCTGTTCGACTTCCTCTGTTCGGTGCAGGCCCAGGTCGGCCAGGACGACCTCGAGTTCACCCTCGTCGACCACCGCCCGAACGACCCGCCGCCCGCCGGGTTCGTCGCGCTCGGCGACCCGAGCGGCCACTTCTTGCGCACTTACGTGCGGGCGCGCGAGCTCGTGCTCTACGTGTTCCCCCAGGTGTTCAAGGTCCCGGCG
The DNA here is from genome assembly GCA_016793465.1 of Myxococcales bacterium. The sequence continues at coordinate 61,615 of JAEUJW010000038.1, read as the reverse complement.
CTGCTGCTCGGCAACGTGGCCCGGGAGATCGGCCGCCTCGGTCTGTGGCAACAGCCCGCGACCCCCGCGGTCGCCGGGCTCGACGGCGAAGTCGCCGCCGAGCTCGCCGGCGTCGCCCTCGGCATGGGCACGTGGATCGCCAACGGCGCCTACATGTTTAATAATGCCTGCTGCGGCGGCGGCTGCGGCGTCGACCTCGGCAGCGTGCGCGCCGCCCTCTCGCTCCCGCAGGCCTGCTTCGCCGTCGCCCTCGACGCCCGCCGCAAACTCCTGAGCCGCCGCCAGGCCGCCAAACAGCTCGAGACCACCCAGACCGCCGCCTTCAAGGCCAGCTGGGACGCCTGCGCCCCGCAGCTCGCCGCCCTCCCGCAGGCCGCCGGCTCCGCCGCCCTGCGCGCCTGACCGCCGTCACGGCACCGGGAACTTCATCAGCGCGTAGTGGGCCGTCTCGTAGACCGTCTCGAGCCCGCCGCGCAGGTCCGTCGGCAGCGACTGGCGCACCCGCTTGGCGTGGCTCACCGTCGTCATCAACCACAGCGTGCGGCCCTTGCCGCGCTGCTCGTCGATGAACTCGCCGAGCTTGTCGCGGTCGAGCTCCTTCAGCACCCACACGTTCCCCTTGGTGAAGAACGTCTCCCCTCGGTAATAGAACCACCACGACAGCAGCGGGTCCTCGGGCCCGCGCTGGTCGTAGTACGCGCGCAGCAGCGGCCGCTGCGACCAGTGCTCGGACACCGCGGGGATGTAGCTGTTCATGATCCACCCCGCCGTCAGCAGCGCCGACAGCACCATGCCCGTGAGCGCCGCCCGGCCCCAGCGCGCCGCCCACAGCAGCAGCCCGAGCGCGAACGGGATCGCCATCACCGCCAGCCGCTCCGTCGGCGGCGCGCCCTGCCGCCACATGTGCTCGTACAGGTACGTCGTCAGGTGAACGATCCACGCCGGCTCGACCACCACGTCGCGCAGCACCATGCCCAGCACGCCCACGCCCACGCCCGCGGCCACCCACCGCGTCCGGCGCTCGCTCGCGTCGCCTGTCCTTTCGGACAGATCCGCCAGCCACAGCCCGACCAGCACCGCCAGCGGCGGCAGCACCGGCAGCAGGTAGTGGTAGTACTTGGTCACGCTGTACGTCAGCAGCGCCAGCGTCGCCACCGCCCACAGCAGCACGAAGCGCCGCAGCGCCGACGCCCGCACCTCCGCGCTCGCGCCCTCCGCATCGGGCTCACCGTCCGCCCCCCTCAGCTTGCGGACGTTGGCCCACAGCGCCGCCGGCAGCGCGGCCGACCACGGCAGCGCCGCCACGCCGAGCGTGCGAACGTAGTACGCGAACCCGCCGACAGCCTGCTCCTGCTCGCCCGAGCCGAAGCGCGCCAAATTATTAATGATGATGAGCTCGTTGATCCACCCCTTGCCGCGGTACAGCGCCATCGCGTGGTGCCACGGCAGCGAGGCCAGCGCGAACAGCAGCGCCCCGGCGACCAGCCCGCAGCGGCGCAGCAGGTCGAGGCGCCCGCGCACGACCATGTCGGCCAGCACGATCAACCCCACGAGCCCCGGCCCGATCATCCCCTTGCCGACCAGCGACACCCCCGCGGCCACGTAGAGCACGCCCATCCACACCTGCGAGCGCCGCGACCAGCGCAGGCTGACGACCAGCAGCCCGATCGCGACCGCCCAGTAGCCGAGCAAGTGGAAGTGGATCTGCCGCAGCGTGTCGACGCTGGGGATGCTCGGCTTCTTGGCGAACTTCGCCACCCGCGCGACCGTGTCGGCGCTGATCACGTGCATGTGCAGCGCCGCCAGCGGCACCACCGCCGCGACGATCACACCGACCAAAAACACCGCGTACGCGCGGTCCCACGGCAGCGTCCAGCGCAGCACCCGCTGCTTCGCCTCCGGCCGGCGGATCAGCGAGCCCAGCGACCGCCTGCGCAGCGCGCGATCCGGCTGCAACCACGCCAGCGCCCACGCGCCGAGGGCCACGCTCACCGGCATCACCAGGAACATGTCGGTGAGCGCCTGGCGCGAGACCATCGCCCACTGCGGCATGGTCGCCAGCACCAGCCCGGTGAAGATCCCCGCGCGCGCCGCCCGGTCCGGCCCGCGCCCGCGCGGCGCCTGCGGGTCTCGCAGCAGCCGCCACACGACGTACCCGAGGAACACCGCGCACAGCGTGCCCGCCAGCAGGCTCGGCAGGCGGATCGCCACCTCCGGCCACGGCGAGCGCACCATCTCGTCGAGCTCCGGCCGCGAGCCCACCCCGAGCATGCCCATGCTCAGCGCCATCAACCAGAACGGCAGCGCCGGCTTCGACCAGAACGTGTTCTCCGCGTTGCCGTCGGGCCCGTAACCCGGCTTCCACCACAGGTCGAGCGGGTCGTGGCGCACCAGGATCTGCCGCGCTACCTCGCCGTAGTGGGTCTCCCACGGGTCCCACGGCCCGCACGCCGCGATCGTCGCCGCGTCGATGACCACGACCGCCAGCGCCGCGAGGGCGATCCACATCCATGTCGGCAGCGTCGGCAGGCGCACGGAGCTCGAGGTCTACCGCACGCCCGCCGCCGCCGTCCATCGCGACGACGCCCCGCACCGCGGCCTCGCCGCGGACACGGGGCGCCGGGTTCGGGCCCTCTCAGCCCGCGTCGCCGAGCTTGGCCTTGACCTTCGTGATCCGCGGCCCCGCCTTGCTGTCGCCCAGCGACTGCGCCTTCTCGTACTGCGTGAGCGCGTCCTTGTAGCGCAGCGCCGCGTAGTACGCGTCGCCGAGCTTCAGGCGGTACGACCCGTTGTTCGGCGCCACCGACACCGCCGACTCGGCGTACTTCGAGGCCTTCTGCGCCGACCCGCGGTCGAAGTAGATGTCGCTGAGGCCGATCAGCGCCTCCGCGCACTTGCGGTCGAAGCTGATGGCCTGGTTGAACAGGCCCTCCGCCTCGCTGCGCCGGCCCGCGTTCAGCGCCGCCGTGCCCTGGCCCGCCAGCTCGGCCGCCTTGGCCGGGTCGCGCTTGACCGCCGAGCTCTCGAGCTCGCCGTCGGCCAGCTCGTCGGTCCCCTTCTTGGTCTTCGGCGCGGTCGGGTTGCCCTTCTTCGCCGCCTTCGTGTCCTCGGGCACCGGCTCCGGATCCGGCTCCGGCGTAGGCCTCGTCGGCTCGACCGTCGGCGGCTTGTCCTCGGGCTGCCTGTCCTCCGGCCGCTCCTTCACCGCCGGCAGCTCGACGCCCGCGCCGCGGACCGTGTCCTCGAGCGCCATCTTCTTGCTGAGCGACATCTTGTTGTTGCTCGCCATCAGCCCCGCGAGCCGCTTCTTGCGCGCCGCCTCGTCGGGGTTGACCATCGCCTGCGCGACCGCCATCGCCGACTTCTCGCTCTCGCTGAGCTTGCCGGCCACCGCGCGCTCGGCGAGGTCGCGCCGCTCCGCCGCCGTGCGGGTCGAGCGGGCCGCCGCGTGGGTGTTCTCGCCGTCGAAGATCAGCGCCCAGTCGTAGTACTCGTAGGCCAGCACGCGGGTCGCGTCCTGGTCCCAGAACTTGTCGGCGAAGGTCACCAGCTGGTTGCTGAACTCGCGGCGCAGCACCTTGCCGCGGTCGTCGGCCATCGCCTCGCCGGGGCCGGTCATGGCCTCGAGCGCGGTGATCGTCACGATGGCCGGCTCGCCCTCGCCCTCGGGCTGCACGTAGTTGCCGACGCTCGCCGCGTCGCGGGCCGTCTTGCTGAGCACCTCGATGCGCTCGACCACCTCGGGCGGCAGCTCCGGCGAGCCGAGCGCCAGCAGCACCACCCCCGTGATCGCCGCCGCCGACACCGCCGCGACCGCCGGCCACAGCCAGCGCCGCCGCGGCGGGCTGAACCCCGCGTTCACGCCCGGCATGCGCGACACCAGGCTCGCGCGCCGCTCCGGGTCGATGTCAGGCAGCGGCAGGTCGTCCCACTCGGTGATGATCCCCGCGGCGATCTGCGCCTCGCAGATCGCCGCCTCGAGCTCCGCCATGTTCGCGTAGCGGTCGGCGGGGTCCTTCTCGAGGCACTTCATGATCACCGGCGCCAGCGTCTTCGGCTCGGCCTCGGGCCGCACCTGCAGCACCGGCGGCGCCGGCGTGTTGAGCTGGGCCAGCAGCACGTCCGCCAGGTTCTCCATGGGGAACGGCGGGTGGTGCACGAGCATCTCGTAGGCCATGCAGCCCATCGCGTAGATGTCGAGGCGCGCGTCGAACTCCCCGCCGGAGATCTGCTCCGGCGCCATGTATTGCGGCGTGCCGGCGATCGGTCCCCCGCCCTCGCGCTGGCCCGACAGGATCGCCGCGACCCCGAAGTCGACGATCTTCACCATGTCGCGCTTGCCGTCGGAGCCGATGAGGATGATGTTCTCCGGCTTGATGTCGCGGTGCACGATGCCCGCCTTGTGCGCCGCCCCCAGGCCCTTGCAGATCTGCCGCAGGATCGCGATCGTCCGCCCCGGCTCGATGTCCTGCTCGGTCATCGCCGCCAGGTCCGTGCCGCTCAGCAGCTCCATGCAGAAGAACAGGCGCCCGTCCGGCAGCTCGCCGAAGTCGAAGATCTCCACGTTGTTCTTCGAACCAGCCCGCGCCGCCGCCCGCGCCTCCTCGCGGAACACCTGCGCCGTGTCCTGCCGCTCGCTGAGCTCCGAGCGCAGCACCTTCAGCGCCACCCGCCGCTCGATGTCGATGTGCTCGGCCTCGTAGACCACGCCCATCCCGCCCTCGCCCAGCCAGCGCAGCAGCCGGTAGCGCGTCCCCGGGATCGGCTTGCCAGCCACCAGCCGCAGCCGCGGCTTCTCCACCTCCGGCGTCGCCGGCTGACCCGCACGCACCCGCGCCGACGCCTGCCCCAGGTCCGGCGTCGTCGCCGAGTACTCGCCCGTCGTCGGCCGCCGCAGCGCCGCGTCGTCCGGCTCGGCCGCCCGACTCGCCGCCCGCACGTCGTGCTGCGTCGCGTCGACCCGCGCCGGCGCCGGCGTCGGTGCCGGGGCCGGCATCGGCTTCCCGGTCGCCTGGGCCACCGCCCCCAGCAGCGCGCTCGGCAACGCATGAATCGTGTGGTCGACCCGCGCCGGCCCCTCGGGCTCCAGCGCCGGCTGAGGCCGCTCGCGCATCGGCATCGGCGCGGGCCGCCCCGCAGGCGGTGCGGCCATCGGCGGGGCCATCGGCGCCGGTCCGCGGGCCATCGGCGCCGGACCGGTCTTGCCCGGCCCCGGCTTGGCCGCCGCGGGCAGGCCGATGCCGAAGACCGTGCGGCCCTTCTCTTCTTGATCGTCGGTGCCACCAGGCTTCAGCAGCGGGTCGTCTTCCACCATGGGGTCCCCTTCGCGTCGGCGATTATACGGGTTCCGGTGCTTGCGCGGTCTCGGCTTGCATGTCGAAGTTTTACGGTTTCAGGACGGAGCAACTCGCTGCGGAATCGAGCGCTCGCGCCGGGTAACAGTGATAGCCTCGCGCCGCCATGACCGCGACCGTCACCTTGTTCCGCCGGATCCTGGTCGCCAACCGCGGCGAGGTCGCCGTGCGGATCGCCCGGGCCTGCGACGCGCTGGGCATCACCCCGGTCCTCGCCGTCTCCGCCGCCGACCGCGGCGCCGCGTACACGCACGGGCGCGAAACCGTGTGCCTCGGCGGCCCGCGCTCCCCGCAGAGCTACCTCAACATGCCGGCGATCGTGCAGGCCGCCCGCCAGAGCGAGTGCACGGCCCTCCACCCGGGCTTCGGCTTCCTCTCGGAGAACCCGGTGTTCGCCGCGCTCTGCGAGGCCCACGGCGTCACCTTCATCGGCCCGCCCGCGCACGCGATGCACCTCATGGGCAAGAAGACCCCCGCGAAGTCCGCCATGCGGGCCGCCGGCCTCGCCCTCATCCCCGGCAGCGACGGCATCCTCCGCGACGTCGACGACGCGCGCGCCGTCGCCGACAGCACCGGCTACCCCGTCTTACTAAAGGCCGAGAGCGGCGGCGGCGGCCGCGGCATGCGGATCGCCCGCGGCCCCGACGAGGTCGCCGGCGCCTACGCCGACGCCCAGGCCGAGGCCACCGCCGCGTTCGGCGACGGCCGCCTCTACCTCGAGCGCCTGGTCGAGGGCGGCCGCCACATCGAGATCCAGATCATGGCCGACCGCTACGGCAACGTCGTGCACCTCGGCGAGCGCGACTGCACCGTCCAGCGCAACCACCAGAAGCTCATCGAGGAGTCGCCCTCACCTGTCCTTCCGGACAGCGAACGCGCCCGCACGCTCGCCGCCGCGGTCAAGGCCGCCGGCAGCATCGGCTACGTCGGCGCCGGCACCATGGAGTTCCTGCTCGAACCTTCACGGTCCTCCGGACCTGAGGGGCCCGGCGGCGTGCTCCGCTTCATGGAGATGAACACCCGCCTGCAGGTCGAGCACTGCGTCAGCGAGGTCCGCTCGGGCCGCGACCTGGTGATCGAGCAGATCCGCGTGGCCGCCGGCAACCGCCTGTCGTTCACCCAGGACGAGGTCACCCTCCGCGGCCACGCCATCGAGTGCCGGATCAACGCTGAGGACCCGCTCGAGAACTTCCGCCCGTCCCCCGGCAAGATCTCCCGCTGGTCGTGCCCCCCGAGCCACGACCTCCGCGTCGACACCCACGTGGTCGACGGCTACGAGGTCCCGCCGTTCTACGACAGCCTGATCGCCAAGGTGATCGCCTCGGGAGCTACCCGCGACGAAGCTTGCGACCGCATGATCGCCGCGCTCGAGAACCTGGTCTGCGACGGCGTGAAGACCACCGTCCCGGTCCACCTGGCGATCCTCCGCTCGGCCGCGTTCCGCGAGCACCGCTACGACACCCGCACGATCCCCGGCTGGCCGCCCGCGTCCGCCTGAAGGAACCACGCCCATGGCCCACGTCCCGCTCATCCCGATCGGCGCCCCCCGCGAACAGGCCGGCGACGAACGCACCTACCAGGAGCACCGCGAGGCCCTCGGCGACCTCGAGGCCGCCCTCCGCCAGCGCCGCGCCGCCGTCCACGACGGCTGGGGCGCCAAGTACAGCGAGCGCGTGCACGCCCGCGGCAAGCTGACCGCCCGCGAGCGCATCGACCGGCTGAAGGACCCCGGCACCCGCATGTTCGAGGTCGGCACGTTCGTCAACGACGGCGTCGTCTTCGAGAACAACATGCGCTCGCCCGCCGCCGGCGTCGTCACCGGCTTCGTGCGCGTCGAGGGCCGCTGGTGCATGGTCATCGCCAACGACAACACCGTCGCCTCCGGCTCGTGGTGGCCGCAGACGCCGGAGAAGATCGAGCGCGCCCAGACCATGGCCCTGCGCCTGCGCGTGCCGACCATCTACCTCGTCGACTGCTCCGGCCTGTTCCTCCCCGAGCAGTCCAAGGCCTTCCCGGGAGCCACCGGCGCCGGCCACATCTTTAAGATGAACAGCCTGCTGTCGGCCAACGGCGTGCCCCAGCTCGCGGGCGTGTTCGGCGACTGCATCGCCGGCGGCGGCTACATGCCGATCATCAGCGACCGCGTGTACATGACCGAGCAGGCCTACATGGTCATCGCCGGCGCCGCTTTAATTAAGGGCGCCAAATCTTTAAAAATGACGAGCCTCGACATCGGCGGCCCCGAGGTGCACGTGCACCTCAGCGGCTGCGCCGACCGCCGCGTGCCCGACGACGAGACCCTGCTCCACTGCCTGCGCCGCGACGTCGCCAGCCTGCCGAGCAGCGGCGCCGACTTCTACCGCGGCGGCGCCGGCAGCATCGAGCCGGGCCACCCCAGCCACGAGCTGCGCGGCATCCTCCCGCGCGACCATCGCGAGGGCTACGACGCCTACCAGGTGCTCGCCCGCCTGTGCGACCAGAGCCTGTTCTGGGAGCTCATGCCCGACGCCGGCGAGGAGATGATCTGCGGCGTCGGCCGCATCGGCGGCCTCTACGCCGGCTTCATCATCAATCGTCAGGGCCTCGTCGGCGACCCCGAGCGCCCCGGCAACATGCGCCCCGGCGGCACGCTCTACCGGGCCGGCATCGCCAAGATCTCCGCCTTCAGCCGCGCCTGCGACAGCGACGGCATCCCCATCGTCTGGCTGCAGGACATCAGCGGGTTCGACATCGGCGTCGAGGCCGAGCGCCAGGGCCTGCTGGCCTACGGTTCGAACCTCATCTACACCAACAGCACCAACACCGTGCCGATGTTCACGGTGCTGCTGCGCAAGGCCAGCGGCGCCGGCTACTACGCGATGGCCGGCCTGCCCTACGACCCGGTGGTCCAGCTCAGCACCTGCATCACCCGCCTGTCGGTGATGGAGGGCCGCACCCTGGCGATCGCCACCTACAACACCAAGCTCGGCGACGACTTTGAGATCTTGACCAAGGACCCGGCCGAGCGCGCGGCGATCGAGCAGGGCATGGCCGCGGTCGAGAAGCGCATCGAGGCCGACATGGACCCGTACGTCGCCGCCCGCCAGATGGACACCGACGAGATCGTCGAGCTCGGCGAGCTGCGCGATTACCTCGGCGTGCTCGTCGAGATGAGCTACCAGAGCACCGGCCACCGCCGCATCAAGAACCCGCGCATCTGGACCATGCACGACCTCGCCGTGCTCACCGGGGGGATCCGCTGACATGCCCGCCGTCTTCGCCGCCACCGATAGCCGCCTCCATCCGCCGACCATCCAGGTCCGGCTCGTCCGCCAGGACGACGGCAAGCTCCGCCTCGAGTCCCCGACCGTGGGCCTCTACCGCGGCGAGCCCCGCCCCGGCAGCCTCGTCGCCGCCGGCCAGGTGATCGGCCAGCTCGAGGTCCTCGGCGTGCTCCATCACCTCGTCGCCCCCGCCGACGCGGCCGGCCTCGTGCTCCCGCCCGAGTCGCCCCGCCCCGCGCGGCGCCCCGTCGGCCACGGCGACCTGCTCGTCGCCCTCGACCCCGAGGCCGCCCTCGCGGCCGGTAGCGGCGCCCCCGGAGCCTCGGGCGCCGCCGTGGCCGGCCACGGCGCCCTCGTGTTCCGCGCGCCGACCAGCGGCCGGTTTTACACCCGCCCCGCCCCCGGCAAGCCCCCGCTCGTGCAGGTCGGCGAGACCGTCCGCGGCGGTCAGGCCATCGCCCTCATCGAGGTCATGAAGACGTTCAGCCGCCTGCAGTACGGCGGCGACGGCCTGCCCGACCCCGCCCGCGTCAAGGCGATCCTCGTGCGTGACGAGGAGGACGTCGCCGCCGGCGACGCCCTGATCGAGCTCGAGCCCGCCTGACCCATCGTCACGCTCCGATCCGCTGTCGGCCGGTCGCGCATAACGATCGCGTACGCCAGATCTGCGCCCCGCCGCAGATCTGGCATAAACGGGGCCGATGGACGCTCTCAACAAGGATCGACGCGACCAGGCCCGATGGTTCGTCCTGCTCGCGATCATGGCCGGCGCGATCTACCTGTGCTGGCTCATGCTCCTGCCGTTCATCGGCGTGCTGCTGTGGGCAGGCGTGCTGACGGTCGCCTTCGAGCCGATGCACACCCGCCTGCGCAACCGCCTGCGCAAGCCCGAGGCCGCCGCCGGCCTGACCTGCCTCATCATCATGCTGCTGATCGGCGCCCCGCTGGCGCTGATCTCCTGGGCGGTGATCCACGAGCTCACGCCCGCGATCTCCGACCTCCAGACCCTCGTCGTCCAGGTCTTCGACCCCAACAGCGAGCTCACCGGCCCGACCGTGCGCTGGCTCGGCGAGTACGTCGACGTCGAGAAGCTGCGCCTCCAGGCCAGCGAACAGCTCGGCGAGCTCGGCCGCTGGCTGGCCACCCGCACCCCCGGGATCGTCGGCGGCGTTCTGTCGGTGGTCGTGCAGATCCTGTTCGTGTTCTTCGTGATGTACTACCTGTTCCGCGACGGCGACCAGGTCCGCACCGCCCTCTCGAACGTCATCCCGCTGCGCCACCGCCAGACCTACGAGCTGTTCGTGCGCACCCGCGAGGTCATCGCCGCCAGCCTCTACGGCGTGCTCGTCATCGCCGTCATCCAGGGCTCGCTCGGCGGCCTCGCCTTCTGGGCCCTCGGCCTGCCCTCGGCGATCGTGTGGGGCATCGTCATGGTGTTCCTCTCGCTGATCCCCATGGCCGGCGCGTTCATCGTCTGGGTCCCCGCGGCGATCTTTCTGGCCGTCGGCGGCTCCTACATCAAGGCGATCCTGCTGACCCTCTGGGGTTCCATCGTCATCGGCCTCGTCGACAACTTCCTGCGCCCCAAGCTCGTCGGCGAGCGCGCCAAGCTCCACGAGCTGTTCATCTTCTTCGCCGTGCTCGGCGGCCTGCAGGTGTTCGGCCTGCTCGGCATCGTGCTCGGACCCGTCGTCCTCGCCATCGCCCTCACCCTGTTCGACGTGCTCCGCCAGCCCCTCTCCGGCGGCGGCCCCGTGACCCTCGGCCCGTTCCCCTCCGCCGCCGTCATCGCCTACGGCGGCAAGGCCCCGGTCGACGCCCCGCCTCCGGTGTCGCTGTCACCCGACGCCATCACCGCCTACGGCACCGACCCGCCCGCGGCCCCCGCGGCCCCCGCGACCCCGCCGACCTCGACCTGAATGAGAGGACAGCCGACTGCTACCAGGAGCCCCGCGCCCCGAACCCTGGACGAAAAGACGCGGGGACCCTCGCAGCAGCCGGCCGTCGATGCCGACCGAAGGTTCGAACTGTCAGCGTCGACGACCGCCCGGGCGGATCACTCGCGGCGACGGGCGGGCATTCAGGACCGCGCCGTCGACCTGCGCAGACACCGCGCCCCGTCACGCGTGTGTCACTGATCCGTCACACGATTCACAGCATCCACAGCGCACGAACGAGCGCACAAACGCTCCCGCTGGCCATCACCACGCCTAAAACGCGGTTCTTGAGCACCTTGAGGCGATGGAGCTCATGCGCGGGGTGGGGGGCGAATTCCTCGAAGATCATGGGACGACTCCTCCTGTGTTACAGCAATAAGAACTTGATGTAACACAGCCGGACCCACTGGCAAAAACAATTCGTCGTAAGGACCCGGACGATCCCGCGCAACTTGTGACACCGCGGGACGTCCCGAGGTCGTCACGCCTACGCGGCGAGCCCGGACCTCGCGGTGCCGGGCGTCGCGGCTCACTGTCTCATTCCAGCTCGTCGTCGGCGTCGAGCGCATCGGCGTCGGCCGGGGCGCCGCCGGCGTCCAGGGTGTCCGGCTCGGGCGGCAGTCCGAGGTTGTCCTCGGTGTCATCGAGGTCGGCGCTGAGGCGCCGGCTGATCTCCAGCTCCGCGTGGAGGCGGGCCGCCTCTTCGGCGTCGGCCTGCGCGCGGAGGATCTCCTCCTCCGTCGGTTCGTCGGAGCCTGCTGGTTCGTCCTCCTCGTCGGACGCGCCCTCGCCCGAGCCGTCGTCGGCCGCGGCGCTGCTCGACGAACCCGCGTCGGCGGACGCCTCGGGCGCCGCCGCGTCGGTCGCATCGGCCACGCGGTTGGCCACGCTCTCGGCCGCCGCCGCGATCCGCTTGGCGACTCGAGCGACGACTTTCTTCGCCGCGCTAGCGACTCGCTTCGCGACTTTCTTGGCCTTGCCGGTCTTCTTCGCGGCCGTCTTCTTGGCCGCCTTCGCGGTCTTGGTGGCCTTCTTCGCCGCCTTCTTCGCGGTCTTCTTGACCGCCTTCGCCGCCTTCTTCGCGGTCTTCTTGACCGCCTTCGCCGCCTTCTTCGCGGTCTTCTTCGCGGCCGCCTTCTTCGTCGCCTTCTTCGCTCCGCCCGCCTTCTTCGCAGTCTTCTTGGCCGGCTTCTTCGATGCAGATTCGGTGGTCGCCATCGCTTCTCCTTGCTGAGGCACTCGTGTCGACAGAGTGGCCTTCGAGTCGCTCCATCTTGCCATGGAGAGCATGCGAGTAGTTGCTCTCGGACGGATCTTCCGGCGATCGTGTCACGGCGCCATACGCGCTGTTCCGCGCACGGCCGCCGCGGGCCGCGATGCGACCACGACGAGCGACCGCCTCACTCGCCAGCTCCGACGCCGGCCCGCCACGCACGCGGCCCGCACCGCGGCGCCGCCGGACGCCGCGTCACGCTCCGGAGGCCGACCAGGCCCGCGAATCGAGGGGCTCCGCCAGGTCCTCCGCCGCCTCTTCGTCGCCCTCGCCGTCGCCCTCGGAGCCCGACGCCGCGCCGCCCAGCTCGTCCTCCCACAGCTCCGCCGGCAGCCGCACCGTGAACGTCGAACCTCTGCCCAGGCTGCTGTCGACCTCGATGTCTCCGCGCATGAGCTGGCAGAAACTGCGGGTGATCGCCAGCCCGAGGCCGGTCCCGCCGTAACGTCGGGTCGTCGCCGCGTTGCCCTGGGCGAACTCCTGAAAGATGCGCTTGACCTGCTCCGCCGACATGCCGATGCCGGTGTCCGACACCCGCAGGACGACCTCCTCGCGCATCCCGGCCTCGCGCGCCACCGCGAGCTCGACCCGCCCGCCGGTCGTGAACTTGCCGGCGTTGCTGAGCAGGTTGAGCAGCACCTGGCGGACCTTGGTGCGGTCGAGCCGCACCACCCCGAGCCCCGCCGGGGCCGTGCACACGAAGGTGTTGCCCCCGCGCTCGACCAGCGGCGCCGTCTGCTCCACCGCCTCCGCGACCACGTCCGCCAGCGCGAACTCCTCGAGGAACAGGTCCATCTTGCCGGCCTCGATCTTCGACAGGTCCAGCATGTTGTTGATCAGCGACAGCAGGTGCTTGGCCGCCGACTGCACCCGCTGGACGTCCGGCACGTAGTCGGCGTCGCCGTGGTCCTGGAACTCCTCCTCGAGCAGCTCGCTGTAGCCGATGATCGCCGTCAGCGGCGTGCGCAGCTCGTGGCTCATGTGGGCGATGAACTTGCTCTTCGCCCGGCTGGCCTCGAGCGCCGCCTGCTTCGAGCGCGCCAGCGCCGTGCGCTCCGACTCGAGCTGCTCGGTGTGGGCCGTCTCGAGCGCCAGGGCCAGGTGGTCGGCGATCGCCACCAGGATCTCGACGTCGTCCTCGCTGAAGCGCCCCCGCGACAGCGCCCGGTCGAGGTACAGCACCCCGAACAGCCGGTGCCCCAGCATCAGCGGCGCCGCCAGGAAGTGCCGCGCCGGCAGCGGCTGGCCGTCGAGGCTCATGGCCCCGTCGTCGGTCCCCGAGGCCAGCATCGGCTCGCGGCTGAGCCGCACCCGCTCGACCACCGCGTGGCTGTAGCCGGCGTGCCCGAGCTCGCGGCCCTCGACGTCCTGCGCCGAGCGCAGCGTCAGCCGCTCCGACGTCTCGTTGTAGCGGAACAGGTAGGCGTGCTCCGCCGCGAGGATGCGGATGACCTCCCGGAGCGTGAGCGGCGTGGATGACTTGCGGGGCATGACGGGGAGTTCCGCGCCGTGCAAACGAGGTCAAAGCTACGAGCTACAGGCCAGCACACACCTGAATTCGCCCTCCGCCCGGCGAATCAGCCTAGATCACAACGGCGTGGGCGATCAACCGCCCGATCCGCGCGCGCATCCGAACCACGAGCGATTTTAATAATTCGACCGGACCCCGGCCGATGCTCAGCAGTAGCGCACCGCGCAGCGGGTCTCCTCGCCGTCGACCGTGAACGCGAGCTGACAGTCGCCGTCGGCGCCCGGCTTGATCGTGCCGCCGATCGCCGAGGGCCGGTTGTCGGGCCCCATGATCGTCTCGACCTCGATGCGCACGTCGAAGTCCCGCTCGAGCGTCTGCACCCACCGCATGTACTCCTGCGATCCCGCGGTCGTCCCGCCGAGCAGCAGCTTGCTGCGCTGCGCGACGAGGTTGACGAGGTGGGTGTAGGACTGCATGTGGCTCGGCGTGATCACGGCGACGACTCCAGCGGCCAGACAGGCGACCGTCGCACGATACCAGAGCACCCACCACCGCGATCGACAAACTGCAGGTGCAACATGGTCACACATCATGCAAACCTTTAAGCCAAATGTGTAAGGGGGATCGCGGACAACTGGGTCGTTAGAGGCCCGCCGCCGATCCGCTGGTCCAGCGTTCACACGGCCGTAGCGCCGCGAATTCTCGGACTTCGCCGCCCACGGACAGTCGCCCGACGCTTCAGTTTACTGAGGCGAATTTCAACCAACTCTCGGCCCCGCCGCGGTGACGCCCCGCACCCGCTGCGGCGCACCCGCCTTTGACAGCGAGCCACCCCGAGGCTACGCCCCCCGCGTGCGCCCCCTGCGAATCGCCTCGTGGAACGTCAACGGCCTGCGCTCCTGCACCACCCGCGGGTGCTTCCTGCCGTGGCTCGGCTCGTCCGGCGCCAGCATCGTCGGCGTGCAGGAGGTCCGCGCCAGGCCCGAGCAGCTCGACCGCTCGCTCGTCAAACCCGGCCGCTGGTCGACCCACTTCGTCGCCGCCGAGCGCGCCGGCTACTCCGGCGTGGGCCTGTTCTCCCGCCGCCGCCCCGACCGCGTCGACACCCTGCTCGGCGACCCCCGCTTCGACGTCGAGGGCCGCCTGCAGCTGGCCCACTTCGGCCCGCTCGTGGTCGCCAACGTCTACTTCCCCAACGGCAAGGGCAAGGACCGCGACAACTCCCGCGTCCCGTTCAAGCTCGAGTTCTACCGCCGCCTCCACGACGAGCTCGCCGCCCTGCGCGCCGCGGGCCGCCGCGTGCTCGTGCTCGGCGACTTCAACACCGCCCACACCGAGCTCGACCTGGCCCGCCCGCGCCAGAACCGCGAGCTCAGCGGCTTCCTCCCCGAGGAGCGCGACGAGCTCTCGCGCTGGCTGGCCGCCGGCTGGGTCGACACGTTCCGCCGCTTCAACCCCGGCCCCGGCCACTACTCGTGGTGGAGCCCCCAGGCCGCCGCCCGCGACCGCAACATCGGCTGGCGCCTCGACTACATCCTCGCCTGCCCGGCCGCCGCCCCGTACCTGCGCTCGGCCGCCATCCACCCCGAGGTCACCGGCTCCGACCACTGCCCGGTCAGCGTCACCCTCGACCCGGAGATCCTGACCCCGGCGGCCCCGACCGCCGCCTCCGCCGCGACCACCGCCTCCGCCGCGCCGCCCGCCGCGCCGCTCCCCCCGCGACCTCACGCCGCCGCGTGAAACCCGGCGATTCCTTGCATCCGCACCGGCCCGCGGCGTAGGGTCCTGGCCCATGTTCCGGACCGTCTCCTTCGCCGCATCGATCGCCCTGCTGCTCGCCCTCGGCTGTCCGACCAACGAGCCCCAGTCCGCCAAGAAGGCGGCGCAGAAGGTCGAGGTCAAGAAGGTCGGCGACTCGAAGACCCCGAACGAGCCGCAGAGCCCCGCCGCCGCCCAGGCCGCCCCGGACGCGGCCGAGGCCAGGGCGTTCGTCGACAAGGTCGACGGCGAGCTGCGCACCCTCGTGGTCGCCTCGAGCAAGGCCGAGTGGGACAAGAACACCAACATCACCGACGCCACCGAGAAGGCCGCCGCCGCCGCCAACGAGAAGCTCATGGAGTTCATGGGCACCTCGATCAAAGCCGCGATCGGCTTCAAGACCGACGGCCTCGACCCCGACACCGCCCGCAAGCTCCACCTCCTGAAGGTCACCGGCAGCCCGCCGCCCGCCCCCAGCGACCCCGCCAAGCGCAAGGAGCTGGCGGAGATCGGCGCCAAGATGGAGGGCATCTACGGCAAGGGCAAGGCCTGCAAGGACCCCAAGAACCCCAAGACCTGCCGCGACATCGGCCAGCTCTCCGACGTGATCGCCGAGAGCCGCAATTACAAGGAGCTGCTCGACGCCTGGGAGGGCTGGCACTCCGTCGCCGTCGAGCTGCGCCCGCTCTACAGCCGGTTCGTCGAGCTCGCCAACGAGGGCGCCAAGGAGATCGGCTACAAGGACCTCGGCGAGCTGTGGCGCTCCGGCTACGACATGTCGCCCGACGAGTTCGCCGGCGAGACCGAGCGCCTGTGGAACCAGGTCAAACCGCTCTACGACCAGCTGCACTGCCACGTGCGCGCCAAGCTGGTCGAGAAGTACGGCAAGGACAAGGTCCCGGAGACCGGCCTCATCCCCGCGCACCTGCTCGGCAACATGTGGGCCCAGGAGTGGGGCAACATCTACCCGCTGATCGAGCCCTACAAGGGCACCACCAGCATCGACGTCACCGCCGCCCTGAAGAAGGCCAAGTACGACGAAATTAAAATGGTGAAGCTCGGCGAGTCGTTCTTCACCTCGCTCGGCCTCGACCCGCTGCCCGCGACCTTCTGGGAGCGCTCGATGTTCGTCCAGCCCAAGGACCGCGAGGTCGTGTGCCACGCGAGCGCCTGGGACGTCGAGGCCAACGACGACCTGCGGATCAAGATGTGCATCAAGATCAACCAGGAAGACCTGGTGACGATCCACCACGAGCTCGGCCACAACTATTATTATCACTACTACTACAAGCTGCCGATGCTCTACCAGAACGGCGCCCACGACGGCTTCCACGAGGCCGTCGGCGACGCCATCGCCCTCAGCATCACGCCCTCCTACCTCAAGCAGATCGGCCTCATCAGCGAGGTCCCGACCGACGAGAAGGGTCTAATCAATTTGCAGATGCAGGACGCGCTCGACAAGATCGCGTTCCTCCCGTTCGGCAAGCTGATCGACCAGTGGCGCTGGGACGTGTTCAGCGGCAAGACCACCCCGGACAGCTACAACGCCGCCTGGTGGGCGCTGCGCGCCAAGTACCAGGGCATCGCCCCGCCCTCGGAGCGCAAGGACCCCGAGTTCTTCGACGCCGGCGCCAAGTACCACGTGCCCGCCAACGTCCCCTACACCCGCTACTTCCTGGCGCGGATCCTCCAGTTCCAGATGCACAAGGCCCTGTGCACCGCCGCCGGCCACACCGGCCCGCTGCACGAGTGCTCGATCTACGGCAACAAGGCCGCCGGCGAGAAGATGCGCGCCATGCTGTCCCTCGGCGCCAGCAAGCCCTGGCCCGACGCCCTCGAGGCCCTCACCGGCTCGCGCCAGATGGACGCCCAGCCGATGATCGACTACTTCGACCCGCTGTTAAAATGGCTCGCCGAGGAGAACAAGTCGCGCACCTGCGGCTGGCAGTGAGCCCCTGAACGAGAGACCCGACCGCGCTGCCACGGCCGGGTCTCGTCCCGTAATAAAAATTAAAAAATCGTCAGCGGTCGACGGTGCGCCCGCGGACCCGTCGCCCGCCGCGCTGGCAGTGCACTGCCCGATCGTGCGACCCCGACCGTGCTGCCACGGCCGGGCCGCGTCGTCTCAGTCGTCCTGCGCGCCCGCGGCGATCCACGCCCGGATCGCCGCCACGTGCTCGTCCGGCAGCAGCGTCGGCGCGTTGTACGGCATGTGCCGCACCGTGTTGCCGCCGTCGTCCTGCGGCTCGCAGCGCGACACGATGCGATAAAGCCAGCTCCCCTCCGGGTCCCCCGGTTTGATCAGCGGCGCGTCGACGTTCGCCGCCACGCTGTGGTTCATCAGCGCCGCGTGCAGGTCGGGGCTCTGCAGGTCGAGCCCCGCCGCCGGCGACTTGGCGTCGTGGCACGACGAGAAGATGCAGCCCGGCACGAACACCGCCCCGTTCAGGTGCGACAGCGTCGCCCCGCTGGCGCCGACCCCCGCGTCGGGCGCCACGCAGGTCTTCTTCGGATCGAGGTCGACATCTTCGTCGGACGTCGGCGGCACGTACATCGCGCCCTCGCGCTCCGCGTCGCTCGGCAGGGTCTGGGCCGCGTTCTTGGGGATCACCAGCGGCGAGCAAGGCCCCTCGTTGAGCAGCACGTCGCCGTCCTGCCCGACCACCTCCGAGCCCGAGTTGACGGCGAGGTCCATGATCGCCGCGCTGTCGGCCAGCCCGAGCATCACGCACATCTCCTGGTCGCCGATGCCCCAGCCGATCTCCTTGTCGCGCCAGTTGTCGTAGCCGCACCACACGCGGATCCCCTCGGCCCCCGCGAAGTCGAACGGCGGGTCGAACGCCCGCCCGTTCGCGTCCGCGTCGAAGCCGTCGAGCGTGTACAAGTTCTTGCCGTCGTCCGGCCCGCCGATCACGTCAATCTCAAAACTGTCGCCGAGGTAGTGGAAGTGCGGCAGCACGTAGTACAGCTTGATGTCGAGCGGCTTGCCGACCGCGCTCATGTAGTCCGCGGCGAACGTGCACGTGCTCGTGAACCGGCTGCGCTGCTTCGCCGGGATGCGCAGGTCGTAGTAGCTGAAGCGGAACGGCGCCACCACCACGTCGACCAGCCTGGGGTGGATGATGTCCAGCGCCATCCGCAGCTCGGTGTCGAGGCTCGTGCTGCCGAGGTTCAGCAGGTGCACCCCGGCGATCACCTTGTGCCGCGCCGGCACCTTGATGACGACCCCGGGCGGGAGCTCCTGCACCTCCTCGCGCGACTGCGTCGACTGGGCGAACACCACCGTGCCTGCGATCGCCGCCTCGAGCTCGGTGTAGCCGCGGTCGTCGCAATTGAAGAACCCGTCCGCCCCCGGGAACGACTCCTCCGGCACTACCAGCCAGTTCGAGTGGTGAAACCCGCCGTCGTTGACCAGCGTCACCGTGTTCACGTAGATCGGCTCGTCGTTGTGCAGCGTCCACTGCACGCACGGCTCGATCTCCTCGAACGCCTTCAATTGGGTCGCCCCGAAGCTGTGCACCAGCGTCGCGTGCTCCGGCTCCGCCGGCGCGCCCGTCGTCTCCGTCGACGTCCCTTCGGATCCACCACCTCCGGTCGGCACACCCGTGCCCGTCTCTCCCGCCCCGGTCCCGCCCGTCCCGCTCGACCTGTCCGTATCCCCCGCCGGAGTCGACGGCCCTGCACACGCAACGATCACCAACAGCCCGACGAGCGTTCGCATCTTGAACCTCCACCGCGACATTAACACCCCCGACCCGCGGCCGTCAGCCCCGGCCGCCGCGCCAGCCTCACGCCTCGCCGTAACGCCGTCCGCTCCGTCGATCCACCGCGGCACCATCGCCGCCGCGTCAGCCCCGCTTCACCGCCCGACCCTCCGCCACGAGCGTCGATCCGCGGCACCACCTCCGCTCGCGCCAGCCCCGCTTCACCGCCCGACCTCCGCCGCGAGCGTCGATCCGCGGCACGACCTCCGCTCGCGCCAGCCCCGCTTCACCGCCCGACCTCCGCTGCGAGCGCCGATCCGCGGCACGACCTCCGCTCGCGTCAGCCCCGCTTCACCGCCCGACCCTCCGCCACGATCGCCTCGTCGATTCGCGCCTCGATCCACGGCACCACCACCGCCGCCATCCGCTCGCGACCGCCGACGATCATGAAACACCAGTGCCCGACCAGCGCCTCGAGCGCGGTCGCCGAGCGATAGTCCCGCGTGTTCCGCACCCCGCGCCCGCCGGCCTTGTGGTTCAGGTTGCGCGCCCGTCGGACCACCCCGGCCTCGGCCTCGTCGAGCCCCGCCTCGATCTCCGCCAGCAGCGCCGCCTGGGCCTCCGCGCAGACCACCCGCGCCTTCATCGCGTGCAGGCGATCGGTCGCATAGTCCCCGCGACGCGCCAGCCGGGCGCGCACCTCGCGTTCGAACTCCGCGTCGCCGAGCCACGCCAGCGTGCGCACCGACCGCTCGCCCAGCGCCTCGCTCATGCCTCGCCGCCGAGCTCCTCGCGCAGCCGCTTCGCCAGCGCCGCGCCGACCCCCTTGACCTTCTGCAGCGCCGCCTCGTCGGCCGCCGCGATCGCCGCCACCGTCCCGAATTCATGCAGCAGCGCCTTCTTGATCGCCGGACCCACGCCCTGGATCTCGTCGAGCGCGCTGTGCAGCGCCCGCTTGCCGCGCCGCTTGCGGTGATGCGTGATGGCGAAGCGGTGCGCCTCGTCGCGGATCTGCGTCATCAAGAACAGCTCCGACGTCCCGGGCCGCAGGCGGATCGCCTCCTTCGCCCCCGGGATGAACACCCGCTCCGGCCGCACCTCGCCCTCGTCGTCCTCCTCCTCTCCCTGCTGCACCACGAAGTTTTGTAATGCCTCCCCGGGCCGCGTCGCCGCGCCGCCGTCCGCGGCTTGCACCCCGGCGTCCGCGCTCTGCCCCGCGACCGACGACCCCGCTGCAGCTCGCCCCGCGCCGGCGCTCGCGCCCTGCGTCGCCGCGCCGCTGCCCGCGACATCCTCCGCGTCGGCGCGCGCGCCCTGCGTCGCCGCGCCGTCGCCGTCCGCCGCTCGTCCCGCGCCGGCGCTCGCGCCCTGCGAGCCATCGCCCGCGGCTCGCATCGCCGCACGTTCGGCCGCCGCCTTCTCCTTCGCGATCCGCTCCCGCGCCTCCTCGGCCGCCGCGCGCAGCCCGAGGATCAGCGGCGAGTTCCCGCCGTCGGCCGCCCTCGACGTCGAGCGAGCCGTCGCCGCGCGAGCCAGCTCCGCGTAGTCGACGTTCGCGTTGCCGGCCTTCCACTCGCGGACCTTTTGCAACCCCGCCTTCCCGCGGTTCACCTCGACGCGCCGCTCCTTCGCCAGCGACACGATGTCGACCCCGCCCGGCCCGATCTTCACGCCCAGGTCCCGCGCCATCGCCAGCACGCGCCCGAGCTGCCCCTTGCCGCCGTCGATCACGATCAGATCGGGGAGGGCCCAGTCCGCCGACTCCGCCTCGTCGCTCTCCTCGCCCTCCTCGGCGTCTCGCAGCGCCAGCCCGCGCCGCAGCCGCCGCCCCAGCACCTCGGCCATACTCGCGAAGTCGTCGTTCTGCCGGGTCCCCTGCGCCAGCCCGTCGAGCCCGCGCACTTTAAACGATCGGTAGCGCTGCTTGGCCGGCGCGCCGTCCACGAAGACCACCATCGACGCCACGGTATCCGACCCCTGGATGTGGCTGATGTCGTAGCACTCGATCACCCGCGGCGGCCGGCTCAGGCTGAGCCGCATCTGCAGCGCGTTCAACGCGTGCTCGCTGTCTTGCTGACGATTACGCCGGCTGGCGAACGACGCCGTCGCGTTGCGCTGGGCCAGCATGACCAGCCTGCGCCGGTCGCCGCGCTCCGGCACCGCGATCGTCACCTTGTGCCCGCTGTGCTCGCGCAGCCACGCCTTCAGCGGCACCGCGTCGTCCTCGACGAGCTCGGTCGTCAGCAGCACCTCGTCGGGGATCGTCGGCGCGTCGTCGTAGTAGGCCAGGAGGAAGCTCCCGAGCACCTCCGGGTCGGGCAGCTCCATGCCGCGCGCCGAGAACGAGCGCGTGCCGAGCAGCTTGCCCTGGCGCACGTGCATGACCACGAACTCGACCTGTCCGCCCTCGCGGTACATGCCGAACACGTCCTGGTCGAGCGTGCTGTCGTCGACGACCTGTTGTTGCTCGAGGCTGGTCTCGATCGCCAGCAGCTGGTCGCGCAGCCGGGCCGCGCGTTCGAAGTCCAGCCCGGTCGCCGCCTCCTCCATGCGCCCGCGCAGCCCGCGGACCAGGTCCTTGTGGCGCCCCTCGAGGAACTGGCCCACGTGCTTGACCTGCGCCCTGTACTCGTCGCCGTCGACCTGCAGCACGCACGGCGCCGGGCAGCGACCGATCTGGTGCTGCAGGCAAGGCCGGCTGCGGTGCGTCAGCGTGTAGTCCGTGCACGTGCGCAGCTTGAAGTGACGATTGACCACCCGCAGCGTGTGGCGGGCCGAGTTCGCCGAGTGGTAGGGCCCGAAGTACTGCGCCCCGTCCTGCCGCATGCGCCGGACCAGCTCGAGCCGCGGCCACTTCGCCTTCGGGTCGAGCCGCAGCACCAAGAACTGCTTGTCGTCGCGCAGCTTCACGTTGAAGCGCGGCTTGTGCTTTTTAATTAACGTGTTCTCGAGCAGCAGCGCCTCCTTGTCGTTGGAGGTCACCACCGTCTCGATGTCGCCGAGCAGCCCGGCGAGCAGCGGCACGAACATCCGCGTGTCCGTGCCGTTGAAGTACTGGCGCACGCGCGCCCGCAGCTTGCGCGCCTTGCCGACGTAGACGATCACGCCCTTGCGGTCGCGCATCACGTACACGCCTGGCGTCTCTGGCAGGCGCTCGACCAGCGCGCTCAGCTCCTGCGCCGACGTCGCCCGCGGCTTCCACGCCGCGTCGACCACCGTGGCGATGTTCGCCGCCACGCTCGCCGCGTCGGCCTCGCCGGCGAACCTGCCCGGCTCGTCGAGGTCCCTGGCGGCCGCGTCGGCGAGCTCGAGGCTCTCGATGGGGGCCTCGTCGTCCCCTTCGCGCGTTTTCGCCCCTTCACCCGTGTCGGGCATGGTGGGCCCGTCCTCGGGCCCGTTCTCGGGTGGCTGCGTCATGCGTCTCGCCTACTTGAGGATATTGCCGAGGAGGTCGTTGCGGACCGTGATCCACAGGATCAACGCCAGCAGCGCCAGCATCCCGTAGCCGTGGATCTGCTCCTCGATCTGCTTGTTGAACGGCCGCCGAGCGACCGCCTCGATCAACATGAACACCATGCGCCCGCCGTCGAGCGCCGGCAGCGGCAGGAGGTTGAACATCCCGAGCAGCGTCCCGATCACCGCGACCATCACCAGGTACTGCTCGACCCCGCGTTCGGCGGCCACGGTGATCGCCTTGACGATGCCGATCGGGCCCGACATCTGGTCCATCTTGGCCTCGCCGGTGAACAGCTTGCCGAGCGACGCGAGCGCCTTCTTCGACTCGATCCACGGCTTCTGCACCCCGTACGCCGCCGCCTCGCCCAGGCTCACCTCGGTCTTGGCCTTGCGCCCCTCGGTCAGCCCGACGCCGAACTTGCCCGCCTCGTCGACCGGCACCTGCAGCGTCAGCTCCTGCTCGCCGCGCCGGACCTGCACCGGCACCACCTCGCCCTTGTGCGCGCCGGCCTCCTGCATGACCTTCAGGTCCGGGTCGCGGCCGGTCACGTCGACCCCGCCGATCTTCAAGAATTCGTCGCCGGGCTGCATCCCCGCCGCGACCGCGCTGTCGCCGAGGCGGTCCGTCGTGCGCACCGACACCACCGTGCCGAGCCCGTAGACCGCCGACAGCCCGAAGAACATCAGCATCGCCGCCACGTAGTTCGCCAGCGGCCCGCCGAGGATCGCCAGCCCGCGCGCCCACACCGGCCGGTTGCGGTAGAGGTACGGGTCGTTCGGGTCGTAGGTCACCGGCTGCGAACCGTCGGCCGGCGGCAGCGCCTGCGACGGCTCCTCGCCGGCCTCCATGCCGATGATGTGGACGTACGCGCCGAACGGGATCCAGCTGATCACGAACTCGGTGTCCTTCCAGCGGCCGAGCCGCAGCGCCACCGGACCGATGCCGAACACGCTGAAGCGATCCACCCGCATCCCCGTGGCCCGGGCGCACACGAAGTGCCCGAACTCGTGGATGATGATCATGACCGAAAGGCCGAGGATGCCGAGCAGGATGGAGAACACGGCCGGACTATAGCAGCACCGACCCGCAGAGCCCCGAAGCCGGAATTTCCGCCGCGGCTAGGTCTTCAGCGGCCTGTCGAGCTGCCCGAGCCCGACCCACCCGAGCCGCCGCCGCACGACCAACACCGCCCGCTCGAGCAGCCCGCGATCCGGCGCCGGACGCCACGCGACGTGCCCGCCGCGCGCCCCCACCGCCTCCTCCACCGCGTGCTGCGCCGACACCAACCCGCCGTACAAGCTCCCGAGCACATGCGCGCCGAGCCGCGTCTCCACCCCGAGGATCTCCCCCGGCACCACCGCCGCCCGATGCCCCGCAGCGAGCTGACGCACGCCCCACCGCGCCAGCTCCGGGTCGACCACGCGGTCGAACAAAATACAGTGCTCGCCCCGCGCCGTGCGCAGCCCGGTCGCCACCGCCGTGCCCTCGCGCACCTCCTGCAGCGTGCGCAGCTCGGGCACCCGCCCGTGCAGCACGCTCAGCAGGCTCAGCGTGTTGTCCCCCGAGTGCTCGTCGAGCGCGAGCACCTCGAAGTTGCCCGCCCCCACGCTCGCCCGGCCCAGCTCGACCGCCGTGCGCACCATGCCGGCGACGGCCGGTTCACGGTTACGCAACATCAAGATCACGCTGAGCTGGACGGTCATGCAAGTGGTGCGGACGAGCGCCTCGCAGCTTCGATCGTCGTAAGCCAGATCGCCCCACAGCGTCAAGCAAACGCCGTATGGAGTGGGCTCACAGCGAAAGCGCCCGCGCATGCAGGCGCGCACGAACCGTGCGCTACATCACTGCATGGGCGCGCAACGCTCCTGCGCCGCCGGCCGAACTCCCGGACACACCGGGGCCTTCGCGGGTCCCACGGAGCCCCCACCGGGGCTGCCAAGCCTGTATATTCCCGCGCGCCCGCGCCGACAGGCGCGGACCTGCTTTCCCGCCCCGCTGCTCGACCCAGGGGGCCGTTTCGGAGTTCGACATCACCCATGGCCGGCGTCAACAAAGCCATCATCCTCGGTCACCTCGGACGCGACCCCGAGCTCCGCTACATGCAGAGCGGGCAGCCCGTGTGCAGGCTCAACATCGCCACCTCGCGGCGCTACATGAACAAGAACAACGAGGCGGTCGACGAGACCGAGTGGCACCGCGTCACCGTGTGGGGCAAGCAGGCCGAGCACTGCAACAACTACCTGACCAAGGGCCGTCAGGTCTACGTCGAGGGCCGCCTGCGCACCAGCAGCTACGACAAGGACGGCCAGAAGCACTACAGCACCGAGATCGTCGCCGACACCGTGCAGTTCATCGGCGGTCGCGGCGAGGGCGGCGGCGGTGAAGGCGGCGGTGGTGGTAACGGCGGCGGCGGCAACTACAACCGCGGCGGCGCCGGCGGTGGCGGCGGCTACGGAGGCGGCGGTGGTGGTGGTAGTCGCGGCGGCGCCGGCGGCAGCGGCAGCTTCAACCGCGGCGGTGGCGGTGGCGGCCGCGGTGGTGGTGGCGGCGCCGGCGGCGGCTTCGACGAGTCGAACGGCGGCGGTCCGGAGCCCGACTTCAGCGACTTCGGCAACAACCCGAGCGACGACGACATCCCGTTCTGATCCGGCCGCGCCCGGTCACGCCGACGTCCACGCTGCCCCGAGACGCGCCCGCAACGGCGCGTCTCGTCGCGCCTCTGATTCCGCGCCAGCCGCGAATTCGCCGCCTCAGGCCCTCGTCCGGGCACTTGGGGTCAGCTTCCGCACGGCCTCGGTTAACACACATCTCCGGCCATCCCGCGCCGCAGTTCGCGGTGCCATGCTGCCTCCGTTGCGCGGGTCGTTGCGCCTCACGAGGGCGCGGCCGCCTGCGCGGAGGATGCTCCCATGTTCCTGTTCCGCGAGGCCGCGCTGGGCGACGAGGACGCGATCTTCGACCTCGCTCGCCACCTCAACAGCCTCAACCTGCCGCCCGAGCGCAAGTACATCCACGACCTCCTGACCCGCTCGATCAGCTCGTTCCGCGGCACCCCCGACTTCGACCCCGGCCGCCGCTTCCTGTTCGTGCTCGAGGACCAGGACGCCCGCGTCGTCGGCACCTCGATGATCCACGCCCAGCACGGCGACTTCGACGAGCCCCATATCTTCTTCCGCGTGACCCAGGAGGAGCGCTACGCCGACCTCCGCATCGCCGACGCCGCCGAATTCCACGACGTGCACATGACCCACACCATGCTGCACCTCGGCCAGACCTACGACGGTCCGACCGAGCTCGGCGGCCTCGTGCTCCACCCCGAGCTGCGACGCCACCCCGAGAAGCTCGGCCGCCTGCTCTCGCTGGCCCGGTTCGTCTTCATCGCCGCCTTCCGCGGGTGGTTCCGCGACCGCCTGCTCGCCGAGCTGCTCCCGCCGCTGTCCGTCGGGCCCGGAGGGATCACCCGCTCGCCGCTGTGGGACGCCCTCGGCCACAAGTTCACCGGCCTCAGCTACGACGAGGCCGACCGCCTCAGCCGCTTTAATAAGGAGTTCATCTGGCGCCTGTTCCCGGTCATGCCGGTGCACGCCAGCCTGCTGCCCGAGTCGGTGCAGGAGATCATCGGTCAGGTCGGGCCCAACACGATCGGCGCCAAGCGCCTGCTCGAGAGCATCGGCTTCCAGTACAGCGGCCGCGTCGACCCGTTCGACGGCGGCCCCCACTTCGAAGCCGACACCGACCAGGTCTCCATCATCCGCGACACCCGCAGCTACGTCCCCATCGCCGGCGACCCCGACGCCACCGCCCAGCCCGGCATCGTCGCCCTCGTGTCCGAACGCTCGCCCCACTTCCGCGCCGTCTGGACCCCAGTCCAGGCCCGCCCCGACGGCGACCCCGAGACCCCCGCCGTCCTCGTGCCCGCGCCCGCGCTCGCCAGACTCGCCGCCGGCCCCGACGACCGCGTGCTCGTCGCCCTCCGACCACAGCGCCGCCACAGCGACAACATCAGCCGCGCCTTCCCCCCGTCGCGCGCCCCGACCGGCAGCCTGCGCAACCCGTGACGCCGACGCACACGCGCGCTCCACCGCGTGTGTGTCGCCATCAGCGCTGCCACGCGGCGGTCCTCGACGCGTCGGCCGAAGCCCGCCGCTCCGCTCAAGCTCGTCGCCAGCCAAAGCCCGCCGCTCCGCTCAAGCTCGTCGCCAGCCGAAGCCCGCCGAAGCCCGCCGCATCGCACGCCTCAAGCCCCGTCGACCAGCCACACGTCGCCGGCCTCGACCCGCCGCGTGCCCGCCCCGCTGCGCACGCGCAGCGCGCCGTCGTCGTCGAACCCGACCGCCTCGAGCGTGTCCTCGCCGATCCTCACCCGCTGCCCGAGCACCGCGCTGTGGGCCTGGTAGCGCCCGCGGATCGCCGCGAACCCGCCGGTGAAAAAACCCGCCAGCACCCCCTCCAGCCCGCGCAGGACCGCCGCGAGCACCTCCTGGCGCGAGGGACATGTCCCCTCGGACAGCTCGATGGCCACGCTGGTCGCCGTCAGCCCGGCCGGGAACTCGCGCTGCTCCACGTTGATCCCGAACCCCGCGACGATGTCCGCCGCGCCCGCGTACCAGCGCGCCTCGCACAGCACCCCCCCCAGCTTGCGCCCACCGCACAGCAGGTCGTTCGGCCACTTTAATAGGGTCTGCGGCAACCACCGCGCCAGGCCCTCGCGCAGCCCGAGCCCGACGGCCAGGCCGATCGCCCCGAAGCCCGCGCGTGCGTCCGACCGCAGCACCACGCTCGCGTACAGCCCGCCCGGCGGCGAGGCCCACACCCGCCCGAGCCGCCCGCGCCCGGCCGTCTGCGCGTCCGCCGTGACCAGGGCCCCGTGCGGCGCGCCCTCGCGGGCCCACGCCAGCGCGCGGTCGTTGGTCGACCCGATCTCCGCGTGGTGCTCACGCACCTGTCCCAGCGGACAGCCGATCACATCAGGCCCAGGTCCCGTCGGGCAGCTCGAACAGCAGCGAGATGTCGCTCGCCGGCACCGAGTGCGTCAGCTTGCCGACACTAATTAAGTCGATCCCGAGGCCCGCGAGCGCCGCGATGCGCTCGAGCCCGACCCCGCCGCTGACCTCGACGATCGCCTTGCCCGCCGCGATCTTCACCGCCTCGCGCACAGTGTCGTCGTCCATGTTGTCGAGCAGCACCGCGCCCGCGCCGGCGGCCAGCGCCTCGCGCAGCTCGTCGAGCGTCGTCACCTCGCACTCGACCCGCAGCGTGTGCGGCGCGCGCTGGCACGCCCGCGACACCGCCGCCGTCACCCCGCCCGCGGCCCGGATGTGGTTCTCTTTAATTAAGACGCCGGCGCCGAGGTCGTTGCGGTGGTTGACCCCGCCGCCGCAGCGGACCGCGTAGCGGTCGAGCGCCCGCAGGCCCGGCATGGTCTTGCGCGTGTCGGTGATCCTGCACTTGCCGCCGGCCGCGTCGACGTAGGCCCGCGTCAGCGTCGCCACCCCGCACATGCGCTGCAGCAGGTTGAGGGCCGTGCGCTCGCCGGCCAGCAGCGCCCGGGCGTCGCCGACGAGCGTCATCAAGATCGTCCCGCGCGCGACCGCCTCGCCGTCCTGGACCGTGAGCGATACGGTGATGCCCGCGTCGACCCGCTCGAACACCGACCGCGCGACCGCCAGCCCCGCGACCACCAGCGGCGCCTTGGCCACCATCCGCGCCCGCGCCGTCGTGCCCTCCGGCACCGTCACCCGCGCCGTCACGTCGCCGCTGGCCAGGTCCTCCATCAGCGCGTTGCTGACGATCGCCTCGACTCCCGGACCGATCTCGGTGATGCTCGTCATTGCCTGTCCTTTCGCTCAGGTTGCTCGCCGGCCTCCGGCGGCGCCGCCTCGGCCGGCGCCGCCTCGACCCGCTCGTTCGGCTTGCCGCGCGCCGGCTTCTCGGGCTGCGGCGACCGCCAGCGCTCGACCGGCCAGCCCCTGACGGTCGCCCGCCGCTGCAGCCGCCGGTCGGGGTTGATCACCCGCGGCTGTCCGACCCGCTCGAGCATCGGCAGGTCGCTGAAGCTGTCGGTGTAGAAGTAGCTGCGGGCCAGGTCGATGCCGTGCAGCGCCGCGAAGCGCTCGGCGTGGACCACCTTGCCCGGCCCGGCGCACGCGGGGGCCAGGTGCTTGCCGGTCAGCGTGCCGCCGGCGTTGACGGCCATGTCGGTGCACAGCACGTGCTCGACGCCCAGCAGCTCGGCCAGCGGCGTGGCCGAGAAGCGCGTGCCCGCGGTCAGCAGCGCGACCACGTGGCCCTGCGCGAGGTGCTCGGCGACCTTGCTGCGGCCCTCGACGCACACGCGCCCGGCGATCTCCCGCGCGAACCACTCGCGCACCGCGGCCTCGATGGTCGCCACCGACACCCCGCGGTAGGTCTCCGCCGCGATCGCCGTGACGGCCTCGAGGTCGAGCAGCGCCAGCCTGTAGCGCAGCAGCCACCCCAGCGACACCACCGCCTCGCGCAGCGAGACCTGCCCGGTGCGCCACATGTAGCCCAGCCACTTCGCGCCGGAGTTGACGTCGATCAGCGTGTGGTCGACGTCGAAGAACGCCGCGATCCGCCCCGCCTCGCCCGCGCCGTCCTCACTCATGGCGGGAATGTACTTTTCAGCAGCAGGTCCATCAACAGGTTGGCCGCCGCATGAAACAGTGCGGGAGCCCACAGGCTGCCGCTCCTGCGCCACAGCCACGCGAACAGCAGCGCCGGGAAGAAAGTCGCCAGGCGCGCGACCTGGGCCATGCTCACCAGATGTCCGACCGCGAACAGCAGGCTCGACAACACCGCCCCGAATCCGAGCTTGACCCCGAACACCGAGCGCTTCGGCGGCCAGCGGTCCTCGAGCGCGCCCATCAGGTACCCGCGGTGGAACACCTCCTCCGCCAGCGCCACCGCGAACACCCCCTCCGCCACCACCAGCAGCACGTTCGGCACCACGTCGAAGCCCGCGAGCCCCACCCACGACGTCCACTCCGGCGGCAGCCGCACACCCGCCGGCCAGAACCCGCCGTCGTGCCCGCGGCACAGCTGCCCGAGGAACCTCGCGAGCCCGCCCGCCCACGGCGTCAGCCCCTCGGCCCACAGCACCGGCGACAGCACCCTCAGGTCGCCGTCACACACGCGCGCGTAGAACCACCAGAACGCCAGCGCGAACGGCGGGAACACCACCAGCACCGCGACCAGCGCCGTCCTCGCCCCGCGCCACGACCAGCGCGGCACCGGCGACTCGGGCCCGACCTCGTAGCGCGCCTGCGTCGCCGGCTCGTCGCGCAGCAGCCAGCCCGGCAGGAAGTAGAACGCCGCGACCAGCGCGACCCCCGACCACGGCCCGACGATCAGCCGCAGCAGCCCGTACGCGACGTACAGGCCGATCGTCGCGGCGATGGCCGTGCGCGCGCGCCGGACGACTGCGGGATCGGGCTCGGCCACCAGGGGCCCGCACCTTACCGCAAGCTGACGGCCAGCTTGGCGAGGCGACCGCGCAGGGTCTCGAGCGTCTCCACCAGCGAGTCGACGTGGTCGAGGATCCGCGTGTCCGACGCGACAGCGTGGACATCCTCACGCGTCAGCCGCGGCTGCTCGATCAACTTTAAAATGTCCACGAGGTAGCCCTCGACCTTGCCGAGCGCCATGCCCGTCTCGCGCAGGTCGTCGTCGATGAACAGGACCAGGTTCTGGACCCCGCGGATACGGCTCAGCGGGTCGCTCTCGGGGTTCGGGCGGGTCGCGCGGTCCATCAGGCGGTCGCGCGCCCGGGCGCGGGCGCCGCTCTGGCGCCGCTCGGGGCCTCCAGGCACCTCCGCCGGCGGCTCCGGGATGGACACCTGTCCAGGTGCCGCCGGCCGCGAGGGCAGGGCGTCGAGTTCGTACGAGGCGAACGAGGGGAAGAAACCCGGCTGGCGCATCGCCGGCATGCATGCACAATCGGGCCGCCCGCACCAAGTTTCCCGCGAAAACCGTCGATCGCCGCCGCGTCGGGAGCCGTGAGCCAGGCGCCGCGGCGAAACTCCCGCGTGAAGATCCTTACGTATCCCGCCACCGCTCGCCAAGCGCGGTTGGCCTATCCTGTGCCGCTCTCGGCGCCCCGCGGGCATTTTCGTGTTCGTCGCGCCCGCTCCGCCTCCTGCTCCGCTGTCGTCTCGGCCCGTACGGGCCTCGCTCCGTCGTCCCCGCTCACGGTCCTCGCGGCCCTGATCAGCCCTCACCACGCGCCCATGGCTGGAATCCCGGATGAGAAATTGCAGGAGCTGCGGGATCGGATCGACATCGTCGACCTGGTGAGCCGTTACGTCGGCCTGAAGCGCGCCGGCAAGAACTTCTCGGCCTGCTGCCCCTTCCACAGCGAGCGCACCCCGAGCTTCTACGTCAACCCCGAGCGTCGCAGCTACAAGTGCTTCGGCTGCGGCGTCTACGGCGACGGCCTCGAGTTCGTCATGCGCATGGACGGCAAGAGCTTCATCGAGGCCGCCCGTCACCTCGCCGAGATGTTCGGCGTGCAGCTCCCCAACGTGCACGCCTCCGCCGGCGCCGCCCAGCAGTCCGAGAAGGACGAGGCCTTCGCCATCCTCCGCGCCGCCGCCGAGCTCTACCGCGACATCCTCCTGCGCGGCGACGAGGGCCAGCTCGGCCGCCTCTACCAGGAGAAACGCGGCATCAGCCCCGAGACCGCCGAGGCCTTCAAGCTCGGCTACGCGCCGGCCCCGGCCGAGGCCGGGTGGGACCGCCTGACCCGCCACCTGCAATCCAAGCGCCTGTCGCTGCAGCTCGCCGAGAAGCTCGGCCTGGTCGCCCGCTCCGAGCGCACCGACAACTTCTACGACAAGTTCCGCGGCCGCCTGATGTTCCCCGTCGTGCAGGCCGGCGGCACGGTGATCGCCTTCTCGGGCCGCATCCTGCCCGAGCACGCCCACGAAGAGGGCGGGCGTGAGGCCGCCACTCCGCCCCCCAAGTACATGAACTCGCCCGAGTCCATGCTCTACACCAAGGGCAAGACCCTGTTCGGCCTGCACCTCGCCGGCCAGCCGATGCGCCGCGTCGGTCGGGCCATCCTGGTCGAGGGCAACGTCGACGTGGTGATGATGCACCAGCGCGGCTACAGCGAGACCGTGGCCCCCCTCGGCACCGCCCTCACCGCCCAGCAGGTCGCCCTGCTGACCCGCTTCACCGAGTCGGTGGTGCTCTGCTTCGACGGCGACGGCGCCGGCCGCAAGGCGAGCCGCGCCGCGATCCCCCTGCTGCTCGACGCCGGCGTCGACGCCCGCATCGTCCCCCTCGGCGACGGCGAGGACCCCGACTCCGCCGACCCCGCCCGCCTGAAGGCCCTGCTCGAGCAGCCCGGCTCGGCCCTCGAGTGGCTCATGCGCCAGATGGTCGCCGCCGGCGCCAACGACAGCATCGACGCCCAGGACCGCGCGCTCAGCGCGCTGGCCCCCTTGTTGGCCCGGGTCAAGCGCGAGGGAGCGCGACAGCTCTACATCGACCGCGCCGCAAAATTGCTTGGTCTCCCGCCAGGGCGCATATCGTCCGCATTGTCCTCCCCCGGACCGCAAGCAGGCCGTGCCGCCGCGCCCCCCGCCAGCCCCCGACCCGCCGCCGACGCGGCCGGGTCTCCGGGCAGATCCGGCGCAATGCGGCCGCTACCCGAGCTTCCTCGCAGTCAAGTTGCGCTGGTGGCCTTGCTGGTGGACAACCCACATCTCGCCACCCTCGCGGAGCAGGCGAGGGTGGAGGACTACGTGACCGACCCGCGTCTACAGCCGATTGTGCGCGCCGTGCTGGCGGCCGCGTTTGCGGGCGAGCAGCCCGGCATCGGCGACCTGCTGGAGACCGTCGCCCCCGGCGAGCAGCGCCGCGTCCACGACGCCGTGTTCTCCGGGGCCTACCGCGACGAGCAGCACCCCCAGCACACGCTGGCGATGTTCATCCACGCCTGCCAGTGCGAGCAGCTGAAGCACCGCAGCCGCCTGATGAGCACCCAGATCCTCCACGCCCGCGAACGCGGCGAGAACCAGCAGGCGGTCGAGCTCACCCGCGACCGCCTGCGCCTCAACCACCAGCTCGCCGAGCTCGAGCGAAACCCACCGATCCCCCCCGCGGCCACCCGGCACTGACCACAGGCTAAAGAGCACCGAAATGACTCTTAAAACTCAGACGCGCACCGTCGACCGCGAGAAGCTGAAGAAGCAACTCATTGCCTTCGGCAAGAAGAAGGGCCACGTCACCTACGACGAGCTGCACGAGCTGCTCCCGCCCGACCTCATCGACCCCGAGGAGCTCGGCGAGTGGGAGAAGACCCTGGTCGACGAGGGCGTCCAGGTGCTCTCGCGCGAGGAGGCCAAGGACGCCCAGAAGCCCAAGCTGGCGACCCGCAAGGTCATGCCGAAGCGCGACGAGGAGACCGAGGACGAGCCCTCGCGCACCAACGACCCCGTCCGCATGTACCTGCGCAAGATGGGCAGCGTCTCGCTGCTGACCCGCGAGGGCGAGGTGGAGATCGCCAAGCGCATCGAGCAGGGCGAGATGCGCGTGCTGGACATCGCGCTGGCCTCGCCGGTGGCCGTGCCGTTCATCCTCGACATGTACGACCGCATCCGCCGCGGGCAGATGCGCGTCAAGGACGTGCTCAACATCAGCAACCCGGCCGAGAACGGCCCCGGGATGCCGCCCGGCGCCGAGATCCCCGCGATCAACCAGGAAGCGGCGATGGAGAACCTGCACAAGCAGGTCGAGAAGATCCGCCGCCACCAAAAGGAGCTCGACCGCATCAAGGGCATCCTCAACGCCGACAAGAAGGCCGTCACGGCCGACGGCGTCCCGCCCGCGGCCAACGCCCCCGCCCCGCTCGACGAGCCGACCCGCATCGCCAACGTCAAGCTGAAGGACGACCACACCAAGTCGGTGCTCGAGGCCATCCAGGACATGAAGCTCGGCCGCAAGCCGATCGACGGCATCGTCGGCGAGCTGACCATGCTGGTCGAGCGGGTCTCCCGCGCCGAGCGCGACCTCATCCAGTGCGAGCGCCGCGCCGGCATGGACCTGAAGGAGCTGCGCAAGCTCTTCAAAGATGTCCGCCTCTCCGAGGAAGAAGAGTTCAAACTCTGTCGCCGCCTCGGCCTCCACCCCAGCGAGCTGCACGAGATCGAGGCTCGCATGAAGCTCGCGATCAAGCGGATCCGCCAGGTCGAGCAGGAGACCAACATGCGGGCCCCGCAGCTGCGCGAGCTGCACGAGGCGCTGATGTCGGCCCGCCGCCAGGCCGAGCGCGCCAAGGCCGAGCTGGTCGAGGCCAACCTCCGCCTCGTCGTCTCGATCGCCAAGAAGTACACCAACCGCGGCTTGCAGTTCCTGGACCTGATCCAGGAGGGCAACATCGGCCTGATGAAGGCCGTCGACAAGTTCGAGTACAAGCGCGGCTACAAGTTCTCGACCTACGCGACGTGGTGGATCCGTCAGGCCATCACCCGCGCCATCGCCGATCAGGCCCGCACGATCCGCATCCCCGTGCACATGATCGAGACGATCAACAAGCTCATCCGGACCAGCCGCAGCCTGGTCCAGGAGCTGGGCCGCGAGCCCACGCCCGAGGAGATCGCCGAGAAGATGGAGCTCCCGCTCGACAAGGTCCGCAAGGTCCTGAAGATCGCCAAGGAGCCCATCTCGCTCGAGACCCCGATCGGCGAGGAGGAGGACTCGCACCTCGGCGACTTCATCGAGGACAAGAACATGCTGTCCCCGACCGACGCCGTCATCAACATGAACCTGGCCGACCAGACCCGCCGGGTGCTGGCGACGCTGACCCCGCGCGAGGAGAAGGTCCTGCGCATGCGCTTCGGCATCGGCGAGAGCAGCGACCACACCCTCGAGGAGGTCGGTCAGGACTTCTCGGTCACCCGCGAGCGCATCCGGCAGATCGAGGCCAAGGCCCTGCGCAAGCTGCGGCACCCGTCCCGCAGCAAGCGCCTGAAGCCGTTCGTGGCCGAGACCTAGCGGCGGCTCTCACGGCCCCACAGGGCTGGTCTGCGGGCGGAGTGCCGGAGGCACCCCGCCCGCGACGTTTTAATTTTGACTATTTCTGAGCGGAGCGATCGAACCTCGTTCCTCGGCGCCGCGCAGTGGAGACCGCCCGCCGGATCGGCGATGCTGACCGCATGCGCTTGACCTGGCTCGTCCCGCTCGCCCTCCTGATCCCCGCCTGCAGCGACGACGTCGTCCAGGACCCGTCGACGACCAGCACCAACCCCGGCAACACCACATCGACAGGCCCCGTCGACCCGACCACCGGCGGCTCGGTCGGCACCAGCGAGCCGGGCGGCAGCACCTCGACCGGCCCGCAGCCGACCACCGACGTCAGCACCAGCTCGGAGGGCACCAGCACCGGCACGACCGACCCCTCAGGCTCCTCGAGCGGCGAGTCGACCGACGACAGCGGCCCGGTGCTGCCCGGCGAGTGCATGTCCGCCGCCGACTGCAAGCTGTTCGAGGACTGCTGCGAGTGCAAGGGCATCCCGAAGGACGAGGACTTGGGGATCTGCAAGCTCGGCTGCGACACCACCAGGTGCGAGGCGATCGCCGTCGACGAGGCGATCTGCCGCCTCGGTCAATGCATCGCCGAGCGCGTCGACTGCGACTCCTCCAAGGTCCTCTGCCTGGTGATCCCGCCCGAGTGCCCCGAGGGCCTGGTGCCCGGCGTCGACGGCGACTGCTGGTCCGGTGCGTGCATCCCCGGGGAGATCTGCAACGTCGTGCCCAACTGCTCCTACTGCCCCCAGAGCGACTGGATGTGCGTCTCGAAGATCGCCTTCGGCCCGCAGAGCGTCACCTGCGAGCCCATCCCCGCCGACTGCATGGGCGCCCCGAGCTGCGCCTGCGCCGGCGCCGTGTGCCCCGAGGAGTTCTCCTTCTGCAGCGAGCCCGGCGGCAACGCGCTCAATTGCGAATGCATCAATTGTTAGCGCCGCACGAACACCAGCGAGAAGTTGTTGGCCGGCATCGCCAGCGTCCGCGTCAGCGCCAGCCCGTTCTCGGCCGCCTCGGCGGCCACGGCCTCGAGGTCTCGCACGCCCCACGCGGGGTCACGCGCCCGCAGCGACGCGTCGAAGGCCGCGTTGCTGTCCGAGGTGAACGCCCCGCCGACCTTCATCGCCCCGTACACGACCAGCGGCGAGCCCGCCGCCAGCAGCTCGCCCGCCCCGCGCATCAGCGCCTCGCACGCCGCCCACGGGGCGATGTGCAGGAGGTTGATCGCCACCACCGCCGCCGCCTCGAACACCGGCCACGGCCGGCGCGTCACGTCGAGCGCCTGCGCCGGCCGCAGGTTTGATAATTTCGGTTCCGCCTCCGCCGCCCACGCGTCGATGCTGGCCAGCGCCGCCGGGTCGAGGTCCGTCGGTTGCCAGGTGACCCCGGGGAACCGCCGCGCGAACGACACGGCGTGCTCTCCGCTGCCACTGGCGATTTCGAGCACGAGGCCCGCGGTGGGCAGCACCTCGGCCAGCACCTCGGCGATGGCCGGGGCGTTGCGCAGCGCCGCGGGTGATGTCCTCCGTTCCATCGCCCCCCGCTAGCACGAATCCTCATGTTCGGGAACTGTCGCAGTTTCGGCAGTTCTCGCGTCTGCCACGCCGACGACGCTGCAGGCGTCCTTCGCCGCTTCGACGGGCTTGCGACCGGCCCAGTCGACGGAGATATAGTGGTCGATGATGCGACGCGAAGGCACGGCCGCTCGTCTCGCCCGACTCGTGCTCGGCGCGGGTCTCGGCGGCGTGCTCGTCGGCTGCATCCTCGACCTCCAGCCGCTGGCATCGTGCGGCGACGGCATCGTCGACGAGGACGCCCGCGAGGAGTGCGACCCCGGCGACGCGCAGAGCGGCCCGTGCGATCCCGCCACCTGCCTGCGCCTGATCCCCACCTGCGGCAACGGCAAGCTCGACCCCGGCGAGGCCTGCGACCTGTCGGACTTCGGCAACAAGGATTGCCCGAGCGGCAAGGGTTACCTGAGCTGCACCGCCGACTGCCAGCTCGACCAGTCCACCTGCGACACCTGCGGCGACGGCAAGGTCGACCCCAACGAGGAGTGCGACCCCAAGTTCGTGCAACCCGGCGGCGACTTTAATAAGCCGATCACCTGCGCCGGCCTGACCACCTACCCGCTGAAGCCGTACACCACCGGGGTCGTGTCCGCGTGCACCGACAAGTGCATGTGGTACCGCGGCCCGTGCGGCTACTGCGGCGACAACGAGGCCGACCCGCCGACCCGCGTCGACCTCAACTACCCCGAGGACAGGACCGAGGACGAGTACTGCGACGGCGAGGACGCCCCGCACGACCGCCTGCGCGCCTACTGCGACGACAACTGCCCGATCTCCGGCCTCGAGTGCAAGCCGACCTGCCTCAACGACTGCTCCAACTTCGACCTCTCGCCCGTGTCCGCCGAGAAGCTCGAGTGCTGCCTGGCGACCAACGAGGACTGCCCGTCCAAAGGCGACCCCGCGCCCTGCTGCGCCGCCTACGCGATGGACCTGCCCGACAAGTTCGACGCGGCCACCGCCTGCACCGACCGCGCTATCTGGGTCGACGGAATGCCCAACTTCAAGAGCGTGTGCAAGTGACCGCGCTATCGCGGCCGCCGCGCTGATCTCTGCACGCTTCACGGCCGCGTCCGGCGTGGTCTATCCTCGCCCCGCTTTGACCGACCCAAGCCCCGCACCCCGCGCCAGCCTCGTCACCGGCGGCTGCGGCTTCCTCGGCCGCGCCCTCGTCGACGCCCTCGTCGAGCGCGGCGACACCGTCACAGTGCTCGACATGAACACCACCCCCTGGCGCTCCGACGTGCAGTTCGTCCGCGCCGACGTGCGTGACGCCAAGGTCGTCGAGGACGCCGTCGCCGGCCAGGACGTCGTGTTCCACAACGCCTCGCTGGTCCACACCAAGGGCAGCAAGGTCGACCTGGTCCGCGGCGTCAACCTGGACGGCACCCGCAACGTGCTCGGCGCCTGCCAGCGCACCGGCGTCCCGCGCCTGGTCTACGTCAGCTCGGCCAGCGTCGTCTACGCCGGCGAGGACATCGAGAACGGCGACGAGACCCTGCCGTACGCGCGCAGCTTCCCGACCACCTACGCCGAGACCAAGCGCATCGCCGAGGAGGAGGTCCTGCAGGCCAGCGGCCGGCACGGCGTGCTGACCTGCGCCCTGCGCCCGCACCTCATCTTCGGCCCGGCCGACACTCGCCTGCTGCCGGCGATCATCGGCAACGCCCGCGCGGGCAAGCTCAAAATTAAAGTCGGCCGCCGCGACTGGCTGTCCGACTTCACCTACGTGACCAACATCGTCGACGCCCTGCTCGCCGCCGACGAGCGCCTGGTGCCCGGCTCGCCCGTGCCGGGCCAGGCCTACTTCATCACCAACGGCGAGCCGATCACCTTCTGGGAGTTCGTCGGCCGCGTGCTCGGCCCGCTCGGCTTCCCGCCCCCGCGCTTCGCCATCCCCGGCGCCGTCGCCTACGCCTTCGCAGCCGTGCGCGAGGCCTTCGACACCTACGTCCGCGGCGGCACCCTCAACGCCGAGGAGGGCGTGTCCCGCTTCGCCGTCCGCTACATCACCACCCACCACTACTACAGCCACGCCAAGGCCACGCGCGACCTCGGCTACGTCCCGCGCGTCAAGCTCGCCGAGGGCATCGAGCGCACCGTCGCCTACTTCCGCGACCCGCCGCCCGCCGCCTGAGACCCCGCCGCGGACCGTCGCCCGCCCGGGCCGACGAGCCGCCGGATCGAGCCGACCCGACACGTCACGCCCGCCGCGACGAGCGCGTGCACCCCTCGTGCACGCGACCGCGGCCCCGCCCGCCCGCAGTTCCGCCG
Organism: Myxococcales bacterium; assembly: GCA_016793465.1. The sequence continues at coordinate 23,508 of JAEUJW010000038.1, read as the reverse complement.
CCAGCCCCCGCCCGACGCGCGCGCCCGTTCTCGCGCCGCGCCCGGCCGCGCGCGGACCGATGGCCAGCCGCTCGCGCCTCCGTTACCGTGCCGAGGCGATGCCCGGCATCTACGGCCCGCCCCGACGCGAGCGCCCGGAACCTGTCCGATCGGCCAGGCCAGACGGGCCCGTCGTCAAGGTCCTGCGCTGGCTCGGCACCATCGCCCTGCTCATCGCGGCGATGGCCCTCTACGTGTACGTCGAGCTGCAGCAGGGCCCGAGCGAGCAGGAGCTGCAGCTCCTCCAGATCCAGCAGCGCGTCGAGCAGATGAGCCGCGAGCGCTTCGACTTCGCAATCCAGCCGGTCCGGTTCGAACCGCTCGAGACCGCCGACATCATCCCTCGCAGCGCGATCCACCCCGCCGGCGCCCTCGTCCCCGTCGCCCCGCGCAAACCCGTCGCCCCGCTCGAGACCACCTCGCCGACCCCGGCGCTGCAGACCGCCGGGCTCATCCCGCCGTGAGCGTCAGCTCGCCCGCGACTTCTGCCACACTCGCCCCGTGTCCGACGCCCGCGAGGAACCCACCGGCCTGGCCCGCTTCCTCGGCGTGTTCCGCTACAGCCGCCGCGCCCTCGACCTCGTGTGGTCGACCAGCCGCACGCTCACGGTCCTGCTCGCGGCGCTCACCCTGCTCGCCGGCATCCTGCCCGCGGGCGTCGCCTACCTCGGCCAGCTGATCGTCGACGCCGTGGTCGCCGCCGGCCAGGACCCCGCCCGCGACACCGCCCCCGCGCTCCGCCTCGTCGTCGCCGAGGCCGCGCTCGTCGTGCTCATCGTCGGCATCCAGCGCGGCATCGGCGTGATCCAGGCGCTGCTGCGCGCCCTGCTCGGCCAGCGCGTCAACGTCACCATCCTCGAGAAGGCCCTCACCCTCGACCTCATCCACTTCGAGGACGCCGACTTCTACGACAAGCTGACCCGCGCCCGCCGCGAGGCCTCGAGCCGCCCGCTCAGCCTGGTCGGCCGCACCTTCTCGCTCGTACAGAACGGCATCTCGCTGGCGAGCTTCGCCGTGCTGCTGGCCGCGTTCTCGCCGTGGGCCGCGCTCGTGCTGGTCGTCGCCGGCCTGCCCGCCTTCATCGCCGAGACCAAGTTCTCGGGCGACGCCTTCCGCCTGTTCCGCTGGCGCTCGCCCGAGACACGCATGCAGCTCTACCTCGAGCAGGCGATCACGAAGGACGACTTCGCCAAGGAGGTCAAGCTCTACCAGCTCGGCCCGCTGTTCCTGCAGCGCTACCAGAAGATCTTCCAGGACCTCTACGGCGAGGATCGCAAGCTCACCCTGCGCCGCGGCGCGTGGGGCTACGCGCTCGGCCTGGTCGGCACCGCCGCCTTCTACGGGGCCTACGCGTGGATCGCCGCCTCCGCGGTGCGCGGCCAGATCTCCCTCGGCGAGATGACGATGTACCTGCTGCTGTTCCGCCAGGGCCAGGCCGCCGTCGCCTCGAGCCTCGGCGCCGTCGGCGGCATGTACGAGGACAACCTCTACCTCTCGACGCTCTACGAGTTCCTCGCCCAGGGCGTGTCCGTGCCCACCGGCACCGCCACCTCCGGCCCCGCCCCCGGCGACGGCCTGCGCTTCGAGGGCGTCTCCTTCACCTACCCCGGCGCCACCACTCCGGCCCTCGCCGACGTCTCGCTCACCCTCAAGCCGGGCCAGACCCTCGCCCTCGTCGGCGAGAACGGCTCCGGCAAGACGACGTTAATTAAGCTGCTCACGCGCCTGTACGTGCCGACAGCGGGCCGCATCCTGCTCGACGGCCGCGACCTGCAGGAGTGGGACGAGCTCGCGCTGCGCCGCCGCGTCGGCGTGATCTTCCAGGACTTCGCGCGCTATCAATTAAAAGTCGGCGAGAACATCGGCGCCGGCGACGTCGACGCCTTCGGCGACCGCGCGCGCTGGCAGAGCGCCGCCCGCGACGGCATGGCCGACGTGTTCATCGACGCCATGCCCGCCGGCTACGACACCCAGCTCGGCAAGCTCTTCAAGGACGGCCGCGAGCTGTCGGGCGGCCAGTGGCAGAAGGTCGCCCTCTCGCGCGCCTTCATGCGCACGGCCGCCGACATCCTCGTGCTCGACGAGCCGACCGCCGCCATGGACGCCGAGGCCGAGGCCCAGGTGTTCGAGCACGTGCGCAACCTCGGCAAGGACCGCATGTCGATCGTCATCTCGCACCGCTTCTCGACCGTCCGCGTCGCCGACCACATCGTCGTGCTGCACGCCGGAAGGGTCGTCGAGGAGGGCGACCACACCGCGCTCATGCGGCACGGCGGCCGCTACGCCCACCTCTTCACCCTCCAGGCCAAGGGCTATCAGTAATTCACTTGTGCGGGCGCTTGGCGCCGGTGAAGTGCTTCACCGCCACCAGCAGCTCGTGGGCCCGCTCGTTGATGCTGTCGAGCCGCCGCGCCTCGACCTCCGACGGGTCGAACAGCGACGTCGTGAAGCCCACCCCCGCCGCGCCCGCCGCCAGCACCTCGGCCGCGTTGCCCGCGTGCACCCCGTTGGTCGGGACGATTTTTAAAAACGGCAGCGGCCCGAGCACCGAGCGCACGAAGCCGGCGATGTCGCCCGGCGACGGGAACAGCTTCAAGCACGTCGCCCCCGCGCGGTGGGCCGCCAGCATCTCGGTCGGCGTGAAGCAGCCCGGCAGCACCGGCACGTCGAGCTCACGCGCCGCCGAGACCACCGCCTTGTCGTACACCGGCGAGACCAGGAACTTCGCGCCCGCCCCGACCGCCGCCTCCACGCCGGCGATGTCGATCACCGTACCTGCCCCGACGACCAGGTCGGGCCGGCGCGAGAACTCGGCGATCAGGTCGAACGCCCCCGGCGTGGTGATCGTGAACTCGAGCACCCGGAAGCCCGCGCCGACCGCCGCGTCCATCGCCGCGGCCGCCCGCGCGGTGTGCTGGGCGCGGAGGATGGCCACCGCGCGGTGCCGGTACAGCGCGTCGAGGAAGCTCTCGGGTGTCATACGCGCGCCCAGTGTACGCCCGCGACGCGCCGCTGTCAGCGGGGCTGCAGGTGCACGTCGACCACCGCGCCCGACAGCTCGCGCCCGCCGCTGCGGTAGGTGAACAGCGCCCGCTCGACCTCGCAGTTGCCGCGGGCGTCGCAGCGCTTGTCGACCACGTAGCGCAGGTCGATCGCCACCAGCTCACGCGCCGTCACCGACTGCAGCTCGTCGATCGCCGACACCCGGTCGCTGTCGACGTCGCTCCACACCAGCAGGAGCGGCCACTGCGCGTCGGCGGCGTCGATGCGCCCGTCCCAGTTGCTGTCGAGCTCGCGCAGCGCCACGAAGCCGTTGCCCGCCGGCCTGCCGGTCGACAGCAGCGTCGCCGAGCCGAACAGCTCGCCGCCGTCGTCGACGCGCCCGTTGTGGTTGCGGTCGAGCGCCAGCCACGGCGTCGTCGACGTCGGCCAGTCGGTCACCACCGACATCGTGCCGGTCAGGTCGAAGGCCGCCTGCACGCGCGTGTTGAACTGCACCGCCTCGCCGGCGAACGCCAGCACCAGCGGCGTGATCGACTCGCCCTCGGGCTCCTCCGGCTCGGCCTCGCCGCTCGAGCCCTCCGCGCCCTCCGAGTCCTCGCCGGACTCCTCGCTGCCGGCGCTCGACTCCTCCTCGCCCCCGGTCGGCTCCTCGTCCTCGGTCATGGCGATCTTCAGGCCGTCCTCCTCGTCGTCGGGGTCGCAGGCGGGCACGAGCCCGATCACGAGCAAGCAGGCGACGGTGCGGACGGTGGCGGTGCGGACGGTGGCGGTGCGGACGGTGGAGCGGAGCATGGCGGCGGACCTCGTCGCCCTGGATTGCACGTCCGATGCCAGCGCCTCTCGCGGCCCGTCGCCGCCGCCGCGGCCCGCACGGCGCCGCCACCGCGACAGCCCTGTCAGCGGCCCGTGTCGCGGCGCGACAGCGGGCGCGTCAGTACACGCGGAAGCTGTAGTCGAAGAACGCGCTGGTGAACGTGGTGCGCCCGGGCTGCACGAGCTTGACCCCGCGGATCAGCCCGACGATGCACTGGAACGCCGGATCTCCGGCGTCGCGGTCGACCGGCTTGAAGTTGGTCAGGCGCCCGTCGCGGGCCAGCAGGATCTTGACCCCGATCTCGGTGTCGACCGCCACCCCGTGCTTCTTTCCGCACTCGGCGGCCGCCGGGCGGTACGGCTGCAGCAGCGCGTCGATCTCCGCCGGCGACACCTCCGTCGGCGCCGACGGGTCGTCGACGATGTCGTAGTTGACCGGCTCGCCGTCGATCGTCTCCGGCGGCTCCCAGCGCTTGCGCTTCTCCGGCGTCGTCTTCGCGTCCGGCGGCGCCTTCGCGTCCGGCGGCGCCGCCTCCGGCGCCTTCGCGTCCGGCTCGGGCTCCGGCGCCTTGCTGTCCGGCTCGGGCTCGGGCTCGGGCTCCGGCGCCACGATCGCCGGCTGCCTGGCGATCGGCGGCGGCGTCACCGACGGCGGCCGCACCGGCGGCGTCTGGACCATCGGCGGCGGCGGCGTCTGCTGGGTCGGCTGCGCCACGCCGATGCCCGGCGTCCCGGCCAGCACCCACGCGACCAGCCCGGCCGCGATGAGCGCCAGCACGATCGTCATCACCAGCGACCCGCGGCTCTGCGGCACGACCACCGCCGACATGCTGCGCGACATCGTCGACGGCCGCCGACGCGGCACCGCGGCGTCGATCTTGAAGGCGCGGGTGTCGTCGAGCAGCGCCGCCCGCATGTCGGCGATGCTCTGGAAGCGGTCCTCCGGCGCCTTGCTGAGCGCCCGCATGATCACCCGCTCGACCGAGCTGGGGATGTTCGCGTCCGGCGCGACGCGCCGCGGCGGGATCGCCGTGTCGAGCAGCTGCATGGCCAGCACCGTGGTCTGCTTGCCGCTCTTGAACGGGCACGTCCCGGTCAGCAGCTCGTACAGCAGGACCCCGACCCCGTAGATGTCGACCCGCGGGTCCGGCTTGGCCCCGCGGATCAGCTCGGGCGCCATGTACTCGGGCGTGGCCAGCAGCACCCCGCCGGCCAGGATCCCCTCGGGCAGGTCCTCGTCGACGATCCGCGCCAGCCCGAAGTCACACACTTTGATGAAGTCGTCGCCCGTCGTGTGGCGGATGCGGAAGCAGTTGCTCGGCTTCAGGTCGCGGTGGATCACCCCGCGCGCGTGGGCGGCCTCGAGCGCGTCGCAGATGTGCAGGAACATCGGCAGCACCCGCGTCCACGGCAGCGACCCGTGGCGCTTCAGCGTCTCGCGCAGGCTCTCGCCGTCGAGGTGCTCCATCACCAGGTAGGCCAGCCCGTCCTGGTTCCCGAAGTCGACCACGTCGACGATGTGCGGGTGCTGCAGCCGCGAGGCCAGCCGCGCCTCCTGCACGAACCGCCGCTGGACCACGTCCAGCGCCGCCTGGTTGAAGTTCGCGTTGTTTAGCACCTTGACCGCGAACTGCTTGTGCCCGGCCGTCTGCTCCCCGAGGTACACCCGGCACATCCCCGACCCGCCGATCAGCCGGGTCAGCCGGTACGTCCCGAGCTCGCGCTGCAGGAGCCCGCTCTCCTCGGTCGTCCCGCTGCCGCTGCCGCTCGAGCTCGCGTGCGTGCCCAGCTCGCCCGGGACCTCGTAGTTCGACCCGCTGAGGGCCGCCGGGTCCTCCGCCTCGTGCATCCGCGGCACCCGGATGATCCCCGACGACTCACCAGGCTCGGGCTCGAGGGTGTCGGACGGGCGGCTCATCAGGGCCCCCGCAGCATACCCGAGCCCGCACCCCCGGATCGAAATTCACCGCGCCAGGCCGCCTGCCCCGCGCCCCCACGGGCCGTCGAGCGTTATCGCACGCCTTCGCGCACGCCGCCTGCGTCGCAGCGACCTCCGCCGCACGCTCTCGCCCTGGAGCGCCGCGCGGCCGCAGCGACGCGGGCTCACCTGGCTCGGAGGTCAGAGCCGCGTCGCGGTCGACCTCGTCACAAAAATTGTCCGGCGACTCGTCCGCCGGCAGATCGCTCCGCACGCCTCGACCTGCTCCTTCGGCCAGCCGAGCCGCGGTCCGACCCACGGAGCCGCGACTCGTCGATCGTCTCGCAGAAGATCTACGACGCCGGTCCGATCGCGGTCCGACCGACGCCCGCGCCGTCTCCAGCGCCCGCCCCGTGCAACCCCGACCCCGCTCCGCCGTGAGAGCAGCGTCGTCGCCTCTCGGCGCGTATCGCAGGCGAAGCGCGCCCACGCACCCGACTCCCGCCTCCAGAAGCCTCGCACGCCCACTGCGACGCCGCCCGCGGCTCATGAGGCCAGCGCACCTCGGCTCTGGTCAACGCTCGACCACTCCCGCATAGTAGGGTCCCCCATGGCGCGCGGCTCCTCCCGTCCTTCGCCTCTCCGCGTGCGTGCGGGCTGGCTCGCGCTCCTCCTCGGCCTGTCCCCGGGGACAGCCGCCGCCCAGGCCGCCAAACCCGCGACCACACGCCCGACCTCGCCGCCGCCAGCAGCCGCGGCGCGTCCGACGTCAGCCGCACCATCCGCAGCGCGTCCGACCTCGCCGCCGCCGATCCGCCCGACCACCTCCCCGACACCACGCCCGACCACGCCCGCCTCTTCACCCGGACGCCCGCCGACCCTCCCCGCCGACCCCGGCCGCCCGCCGACCCTCCCCGCCGAGACCTCCGCTGCGGCCCCTCCTCCGGCAGCAAGGCCCACCCCCGCCGCGCGCCCCACCACTCCGACGTCCCCACCCGCCGCGCGCCCCACCGCTCCTTCCACCACGCGCCCCACCACGCCGACGACCCCGCCCGCCGCGCGCCCCACCACACCGACGACCCCGCCCGCCGCGCGTCCCACCACACCGACGACCCCGCCCGCCGCGCGTCCGACCTCTCCACCGCCGATCCGCCCGACCACCCCCTCGACCATCCCAACGCCGCGACCGAGCGCCCCGACTCCACGTCCTGGCCTCCCGCCGAGCCGCCCCGTCCCCGACGCCGGCCCTCCGCCGTCGCTGCCCGACATCGGTCCGCCTCCGTCGCTGCCCTCGACGGATCCCACGCCGACGCCCGAGGTCCCCAGACCCGCGCCGAGCGCCCCGCCGCCCCGCCGCCCGACCGCCCCGACCACGGTCGCGCCCACCGTCGCCCCGCCGCCGACCCCCGCGCCCGACCCGATGATCCCCGACGCCGGCGTCCCCGAGGCGCCGCCACCCGCCGCCGACCCCGGCCTCTCCGAGCTCGATCAACCTGTCCCTTCGACCAGCTCAGGCGACCCCGGCCTGCGCGCCCCCTCGATCGACGGCGGCGACCCCCTGCCCGACGACGCCCCGGCCAAGCCGACCATCGAGGACCTCGAGGCCCTCGAGAAGGAGCGCCTCAAACTCGAGCGCCGCACCCCCAAGCGCTGGCGGCACAACGGCGTCGTGGCCGAGCTGCAGATCGGCACCGGCGGCTGCACCCGCGCGATCTGCCGCGGCGAGGAGGGCCACTACGCCGCCCCCGGCGCGCACCTCGGCGGCTTCCTCGGCGGCAACGTGTTCGGCGTGCTCGAGCTCGGCCTCGAGGCCAGCTGGAACACCCTGCGCCCGCGCGACACCGCCGACAAGAACGCGGTCTCTCTCTACGGCCTCGACCCCGAGGCCCTCGAGGAGGAGATCGCCAAGCAGCAGGGCGTGCCCGGCCTCGAGGTCGACTTCTCCACCCTCGTCGTCAGCTCCACGAAGTCTCGCTTCGTCAACGTCGGCCCGACCCTGCGCATCCACTTCATCCGCAAGGGCCGCGGCATCGCCTACGCCGGCACGGGCCTGCACTACCAGCTGTGGCGCAACCGCTACGTCACCAACGGCGGCGACCTCCGCCTCGACTTCCACGGCATCTCGGTCCCGATCCGCGTCGGCGGCGGCGCGTTCGTCCACCCCAACATCGCCGTCGTCGGCGAGTTCTCCTACTCGGTCAGCCGGTTCTTCCTCGGCGGCGTCAAGCACCCCCAGGTCTCCGCCGTCGCCCCGATCTCCATCGTAGAAAGCACCGTCATCGACGCCGGCGCCAGCCTCACCACCCGCCTCCCGCACTTCTGGAACTTCTCCGTCAGCCTCCGCTTCCGGTTCTGACTCCACGGCCCCTCCGGGGCCTGGATGGCCCTGCGGGCCACGCCCTCGGCTTCGCCTCTCGGGCCTCGCTGCCCGACCTCCTCGCCCGACCGCCGCGCCTCTCGAGCCTCGCTGGCCGACCTCCTCCTCGGTTCGCGGCGCCCGCCGAGCCTCGCCGCCCGACCTCCTCGCCCCTCGGTCCTCGCTGCCGGCCTCCTCGACCGACCGCCACACCCGCCGAGCAGCCTGCGAGCAGCGTCGCCGCTTCCTCACCTGCGTCGGATCCGATTCTTGCGCCCTGCGGAGCCCGCTCTCACCGGACCGCGCACAGCGCGCACCCGTCGCATGTTTGACGGTGCGTCGCCAGCGTCGTACCGTCCGCGCGTCGCGCTGCCATAGGCGCGAGGAGCCCTCCGATGTCGATCAAGCCCCTCTTTTTCGCTGCCAGCTTCGCCACCCTGCTCGCCCTGACGGGCGCGTCCGCCTGTGATTCGAAGACCGGCGGCAGCAACGCCCCGACCGTCGCGGTCACCTCGGACGAGCTGAAGGCCGGCGGCGTGTACGTCGCCTACAAGGTCGGCTGCGAGAAGGGCTGCGACCAGATCGAGAAGGGCGACCTCATCCAGGCCGTCGACGGTCAGCCGGTCAGCTCGGCCAAGGACCTGCGGGTCAGCCGCATCGCCACCGGCAACCCGATCAAGCTGAAGGTCCACAAGAAGTCGGGCCAGGACATCGAGGTCGAGATCGTCGCCAAGCCGAACGACTCGCTCCCGCCGCTCAAGGAGGCCCCGCCGTTCTGGACCGTCGGCGCCGCCGACCTCGACAAGGCCCCGGATTGGGCCCGCCGCACCACCTTCGGCCACGCCAGCCTCATGTGCATGCTCATGAGCTCCGACGGCGGCATCACCGACGGCCGCCAGCTCGTCGGCAAGAAGCGCCTCATCCTCTTCTGGGACTGGGCGACCCGCGAGGAGCAGGTCATCGCCACCAACATGATGAAGATCCTCCAGCTCGCCCAGGGCGACCTGAAGAACGCCGGCGTCGACGTCATGTTCACGCAGATCTTCTTCCCCGGCAACGTCACCGGCGACTACACCGAGGACGGCCGCCCCGTCCCCCGCCAGGCCCCGATGAACGACACCGCCCTGCGCGACTGGCAGACCAAGTACGGCCAGCCCGGCGCCCCGCAGCTGCCGATGTACCGCTTCCCCAACGCCACCGAGTACAACGCCGCCCGCGAGCTCGGCCTCGAGGGCGCCACCACCTACTTCCAGTACCTGCGCGAGTCCCCCGCGATCATCCTGCTCGACGAGGGCGGCATCATCCGCTGGCACTCCGAGGGCGTGCAAAAGGCCCCCGCCTCCGACCCGACCTTCGCCGGCAAGGACGACCAGTACACCATCAACGAGGCGATCACCTTCGCCATGAAGCAGCTCTGACCCGCGAGCGCCTCTCGCCTCGAAAGAGCCCGGGACGACCTCCCGGGCTCTTTTTTCATGCCTCCGCCGCGCGCCTCGAATGCGCCCGGGACGACCTCCCGGGCTCTTTCATGCCTACTCCGCCTCGTCCTCTTCGTCGGCCGCCGCCGCCGTGGCAACCGGCGCTCCCGGGCGCAGCGGGTGGGTGAGGATCGGCAGCCGCTCGTTCTCCGAGCGCTCGACCAGCAGCTCGAGCCCGTCGACCAGCAGGTCCGGGCTCGTCACCTGCGCGTCGACGGTGTGGCTGAGGATCCCGTCCATCCCGGTCTCGGCCGCGAACCCGCCGGTGTAACCCGGAGGGATCCGCATCGGCACCGTCACCGGCGCGTTGCCCACCGAGCGGATCCTCCGCAGCACCCGCATCGACGCCGGGCTGAACATCGCCCCGCGGATCAGCGTGCGCTTGCCCGACGCGTCGATGCGGAAGATCCGCGCCGGCAGCGGCAGGCTCACCTTGCGCCCGCCGCTGTACGCCGTGGCCCCCTCGCGGTCCACCGGCCCGAGGATGTTGTTGTCGCGCAGCGTCTCGACCACGTACGCGAACTCGTACCCGTCCTCCCGCGCCCGCTTAATTAATTCACGCTCGAGCTGCGCCCGCGTCAGGCCCCGCTTCTTCGACTTCACCGTCAAGTTGGAGATCGTCGGGCCGATGCCGAGCTGCGGGCTCACCCGCGCCCGCCCGTTGCTCGCCGACCGCCACTTGTTCGGCGTGCGCGTCATCAGCAGCTCCTTCAGCACCCCGCCCTTCACCAGGGTCAGCGGCGCCGGCGTGAAGCCCTGCCCGTCGACCGTGAAGCGCCCGAACCCGTCGCGCGGGTCGTCCTCGAGGTCGAGGAACGCCGGCATCACCGACTTGCCGAGCGCGTCCTGCCAGTGCGGTTCGAAGTCGCGGACCCGGCCCGCGTCCCCCAGCGGCGCCGGGGTGCCGCCCGCGTGCGTCGCCACCGTCGACGCCAGCAGCTGCGCCGCCGCCGTCGCGTGGAACAAGATCGGGCCGTCGTAGTCCTCCTCCATCATCGGCGCCTTCGTCTGCTCGTCGAGCTCGCGCAGCACCTTGTCGACCAGCTCGACCCCGCGGGCCTTCAAGGCGTCGTCGGCCCGCGGCACGCCCTGCAGGTGGATCGCCGCGCCGGCGTCGAGCTCCATCCCGTCGGCCGCGCGCGCCTCGGCGACCACCACCACCACCGCGCGGTCGCGCTGCTCGTGCAGCACCACGCCCTCGGACGTCACCGTCGTCAGGTGCGTGCGCAGCACCTGGATCAGCACGTCCCCGTTGTCGATCGCCGGGTGCTCTTTAAATCTCCCGCTCAGCTCCTTGACCAGCGCGCGCAGCCCCTCGCGGTCGAAGCCCGCGCTCGACGGCGTCGCCGGCCGCTCGCGCGGCGCCGGCTCGGGCTTCGGCCCCAGGTCCGGCACCGGCGCGTCGCCGGCCAGCCTCGCCAGCACCGCCATCTTCTGGGCGTACGTCGCCGTCGCCGCGCGGAACGCCTGGTCGAGCGCGAGCCACAGCTTGTGCCGCGTCAGCGACGACGACGGCTCGAGCGACATGATGAAGCGCAGCTGCGGCCCGTCCGATCCGAACATCCCGCTCTGGTCGCGCTTGGCGTCGCCGACCCGCACCTCGACCGCCGCCGCCGCCTGCTCCTCGACGACGTCGGTGATCACCCCGCCGTACGACCCGTCGAGCCCCAGCAGCGACGCCCGCACCAGCTGCACCTGCGCCAGGTACGGCGCCGGCGAGTCCGGCAGCCGCAGCCCCGCCAGCCCCCGCGCCAGCTCCTGCTCGATCGCCGCCACCTCCACGTCGAGCGCCGTCAGCGGCCGCTCGCCCGCCTTGCCCGGCTCCGCCGCCTTCGCCTCGCCCTTGCCCGCGTCGGCCTTCGCCGGCTTGCTCGCCTCCACCTTCGTCGGCGCCGCCGACGGAGCCGGCGCCAGCGCCAGCGACCACGCCAACATCAGCGGCTTCACGGCTTCACCTGCTTCTTGTTACCGGTCCCTGGGGACATGTCCTGAGCGCCAGGAACGGGCTTGGTGTCGGGCGGCGGCGGCAGCAGCGGCGGCTTGTCGCGGTCGTGCGAGGCCCGCTCGATCTCGAGGCTGCGCAGCAGCAGCGACGGCGAGACCGCCGACACCGGCACGTCCCCCGACTCCGCCCCGCACATCCCATTAAAAATGCCCGGCTTGTCGCCCGTGGCGATGATCGTCTCGAACGCCGCGATCGGCGTGCCGACGATGTCGACCCCGCGCACCAGCTCGTCGGGCCGCCCGTCGGCCCAGATGCGGTAGACCAGCAGCGGCATGACCTTGAACGCCTGCGGCCCCGAGCGTTCGGTGATCGTGTAGCCGCCCTGGATGTCGCTAAACCACAGCCCGTACGGCTTGCTCTGCCGCTTGGCCTCGTCGATGAGCGCCTGCCGCAGCCGCTGGTCGGGGATCGTCTTGCGGCTCGTGACGATCAGATTGCCCTGGCGCGCGACCACCTGGTTGCCGCGCTCGCGCCGCCCGTGCCCGTTGCTCGTCTTGAACGGCAGCACCGGCGAGCGCCCGAGCAAGAACCCCTTCAGCTTGCCCTTCTCGACCAGCGTCGTCCGCCGCGACGCGACCGCCTCGTCGTCGACATAATAGTGCCCGCTGAGCGGCACCCCGCCGAGCCGCATCGCCGTCGGGTCGTCGACCATGTCGAGGAAGCTCGGCAGCACGCGCTTGCCGATCATCGTGCTGAACGTCTGGCCCTCGAGGTCGTCCTTCTGGCGGTGCCCCTCGAGCCGGTGCCCGAAGATCTCATGAAAAAACACCCCCGCCGCGCGCCCCGCCAGCACCGCCGGGCCGGCGTACGGCTCGGCCAGCGGCGCCGCCCGCAGCGCCACCAGCTCGTCCTTCAGCCGCCGCGCCGTCATCAGCAGCACGTTCTGGGCCGGCAGCTGCTCGGGCGCGTGCACCTCGAAGTTCTCGAAGCGCTGCAGCCGCATGCCGTCGTCGGCCTGGGCCGTCGCGCTCAGCATGATCCGCAGCCGCGTGTGCGACGCCTGCACCTTGCTGCCGTCGCTGTCGACGAAGCTGCGGTTGTCGACGTTGACCAGCAGCACTACGTTGCTCTCGAGCACGCGCGCGTCGGCGGCGATCGCCTGCGACGCCTCCTTCAGGCGCGGCTCCCACTCCTTCGCCAGCTTGCCGAGGTCGAGCTGCGCCCGCGGCTCGACGTGCACCAGCGGCTTCTCCTCGCTGAAGTCCGGGCTCGGCGGCTTCGAGTCGTCCTGGCTGCGCAGCTGCTCCCCGCTCTCGGCCGCGCTCAGGGCCACCAGCGCGTCGCGGTACTGCTGCTCCGTCAGCAGCCACAGCGCCTGCGCGAGCGCCAGCGGTTCGTCCTGGATCGCCACCAGGTCGCCGTTGCCGAGCCCGTTGCCCGGCCCGTAGTTGCCGCCGAGCGAGTGGCTGTTGTCGAGCTGCGGCGAGCCCACGCGCACGTCGATGTCGATCGTGCGGTCGGTGTCCAGCCGCTGGCGCACCACCTGGCCCTGCTGCGCCTCGAGCCACAGGTGATCGCGCGCGACCAGGTCGTAGGCCATGAAGTAGGCCGGCACCTCGCGCTCGTCGCTCTTCAGCTGCTCGAGGTTGCGCTCCAGCTCGCTCGCCAGCAGCTCGAGCAGCGGCGACGGCGTGCCGACCGGGGCCGGGCTGCGCTCGATCGGGATCGTCACCCCCGCGCCCGCGTCGGGGTTGCCCCACACCGCCGGGTTGGGCGGCTTGTCATTCACGCGGGGTCGGCACGCCACAAGCGCGGCGACCGACCAGGCAGCGAGGACGGCGCGCCGCATGCGGGACATGGCTCCATCATACCCGGCGAGCCCCGAGCCGGATACGCGCGAGTTTAAATGCGACCCGGACCCTCGCACCGCGAACCCGGCGCCGTCCGGGGGCCGGCTCAGCGGATCGTTCCGGCGCCGACGAGCTCGATGCGCGGCCGCCTGGGGTCGTCCTTGCAGCGCCGGCGGTACAGCACGATCACCCGCCCGATCACCTGGACCAGCGCCGCGTCGGTCTGCTGCGCCAGCGCCTCCCCGGCCTCGCCGCGCTCTCCGGTGAAGCCCTGCCCGAGCTTCACCTTGACGAGCTCATGGTCCTCGAGCGCGACCGTCGTCGCCCGCGCGACCGCCGGCGTCAGCCCCTCCGCCCCGACCTGGACCACCGGCACGAGGCCGTGGGCGAGCGACTTCAGCTGAGCACGTGCGCGGGCGGTTAAAGAGAGCGACATGGCCCGGGGGCATAGCACGCGCGCCTCCGCCGCGCACTTCTAACCTGCCCCCCGGGACACCCCCCAGCGCAGCCACGCGAAGAACTCGACGTTGCCGTCCTGCCCCGTGATCGGCGAGTCGCACACCCCCGCGACCCGAAACCCCAGCTCGCCCGCCGCCGCGATCACCCCCGCGACCGCCTCGCTGCGCGCCTCGGCGTCGCGGACCACCCCGCCCTTGCCCACGCGCCCGGCCCCGACCTCGAACTGCGGCTTGATGAGCGCCACCACGTCGGCCTCGTCGGCCAGGAACTGCGGCACGCTCGGCAGCACCTTGGTCAGCGAGATGAACGAGCAGTCGGCGACCACCAGCGTCACCGGCTCGCCGATCCGCCCCGCCTCGAGGTTGCGGATGTTCGTGCGGTCGAGCACCACCACCCGCGGGTCGCTGGCCAGCTTCCAGGCCAGCTGCCCGTAGCCGACGTCGACCGCGAACACCCGCGCCGCCCCGGCCTGGAGCAGGCAGTCGGTGAACCCGCCGGTCGACGCGCCGATGTCCATCGCCACCCGCCCCGCAACGGCGATCTCCGCGAACGCATCGAGCGCGCCGCGCAGCTTGACCCCCCCGCGCGACACGTACGGGTGGTCCAACCCGCGCACGCGCACGACCGCGTCGGCCGCCACCAGTTGCCCCGCCTTGCTCGCCGCGTGCTCCCCGACCACCACCTTGCCGGCCATGATCAGCGCCTGCGCCCGCGTCCGCGACTCGCACAGCTCGCGCTCGACGAGCAGGCGATCGAGGCGGATCTTCGCGGCGGTCACGGCCCGTGTAGTATCAGAGGCCCGCCGTGACCGAGTGGCTGACATGGCTATGCGCGCCCCAGGACGCCCCGCTCCTGCTGGTCTCCGGCCTCGTCCTGGCGCTCTGGGCCCTCGGCTGGTCGCGCGAGCCGTCGATCCCCGGCGAAAAATCGGTTTAATGGCGAGTCGGCCCTCTTGCGTGGCGAAGCGAGTTCGGTTAGCTTCCCGGCCTCGTCTCGGGGCAGTAGCTCAGCTGGGAGAGCGGTGCGTTCGCAATGCACAGGTCAGGGGTTCGATCCCCCTCTGCTCCACTCGAACTGATAAACCCGGAGTCTCCCTACGGACTCCGGGTTTCGTCGTTCTTCGGCCCCGGTCGGCGCGCGCTCCCGGCCGGAGGATCGGCCTTGCCGGTTTTCGGGTCCGGTGCCAGGATCGCTGCCCACGGCGCCAGTCCTCGGTTCATGTACAAGCTCTTTAAACGCACCTTCTACCCGGGACACTTCGAGGTGCAGATCGCCGGCGCGTGCGACACCGGCATGTCGCGCGAACACAACGAGGACGCCATCTCCATCCAGGAGGACGACGGCCGCGGCTACTACATGGCCATCGTCTGCGACGGCATGGGCGGCCACAACGCCGGCGAGGTCGCCTCCGCCATGGCCGTCGAGAAGATCTCCGCCTACCTCGACAACAACTTCCGCAAGCAGAACCCCCGCGAGCTGCTCTACCACGGCTTCCTCCTCGCCAGCACCACGATCGCCGAGTACTCCGCCCGCAACCCCGACACCGAGGGCATGGGCTGCACCTGCGTGATGGTCATGGGCGTGCGCGACAAGATGTGGGTCGCCCACTCCGGCGACTCTCGCGCCTACCTCGTCGACAAGAAGGCCGCGACCCCCATCACCCTCGACCACACCATGGTCCAGGAGCTCGTCACCAAGGGCGTCATCACCAAGGAGCAGGCCGCCGTCCACCCCTACCGCGGCCGCATCTCTCGCTGCCTCGGCCACGGCCGCTCCAAGGGCGTGCCCGACATCAACGCCGGCATCATCGAGCTCGGCGACAACATCCTCCTGTGCAGCGACGGCCTCAGCGACGTCGTGCCCAACGAGGAGCTCCACGAGCTCGTGATCCAGAACCCCGCCCACACCGCCGTGCGCAAGCTCGTCCAGGCCGCCAACCACCACGGCGGCCCCGACAACATCAGCGCGATCATCCTCCGCCGCGTGCAATAGCCCGCGCGCTCGCTTACAACCCGTCGTCTGCGTGGCCGGCGCCTGTCCATGAGGACAGCCGGAGCACGAAGGTTCGGTCTCATGTCACGCTGTCCCCTGCTCCTGGTCCTCGCCCTCGCCGCGTGCTCGGTCGGCGTCGTCCCGCGCGACCTCCCCCCGCCCGAGCCCGCCGCCGACTCCGCCCCCGAGCCCGCGCCCGACCCGCTGACGCCGACCCCCGCCGCCGACCCGCCGGCCCGCCGCGACTACACCCTCGACGGCAACCGCCTGGTCCTCCCCGCCCCCCTGGCGTTCGACGGCGACAAGCTTAAACCCGAGAGCGATCCCGCCCTCGAGCACGCCCGCAGCTACCTCACCGACAAGGACTACATCACGACCATGCGCGTCGAGGGCCACGCCGACGACCAGGCCCTGTCCGAGCGCCGCGCCGTCGCCGTCGCCCGCTGGCTGGTCGCCCGCGGCGTCGACTGCAAGCGCCTGATCGCCGTCGGCTTCGGCCCCACCAAGCCCGTCGCGGCCGCCGGCGCCCCCGAGAACACCCGCGTCGAGCTCCACAACGCCGCCCTCCGCGACCGCCCCATCGGCGGCGCTCCCCTCAACGGCGGCGGCAACCCGGCCACCGACGACCTGTGCCGCTGAAGCGACCCCGGCAATTTTGATCGCGCCCCGCAGGCGCCGAAGCCGCCCCGCGGTCCGTCACGAGGCCCGGGACCCGGCGCCCCGCGACCCGCCTCGGGCCTCCTCCGAGCGCGGCCCGGACACGACCTCCGGCGAGCAATCACACCCGCGGACCGGCCCGGCCTTTGTCACCGACCGCGTCCGCGTGCTACCACCCGCCCCCAGTCATGTCTGCGTCCACCGGACCCATCTACCCGCGATTCGACCTGCACGAGCGCCGGCGCACCCTGCCGCTGCTCCGGGCCATGCAGGAGCGCGTGCTGGTGTGCGACGGCGCCATGGGCACGATGATCCAGAACGCCAACCTCGGCCTCGACGACTACGACGGCAAGGACGGCTGCCCGGAGATCCTCGTGCGCTCGCGGCCCGACGTCATCCGTGACATCCACGCCGCCTACTTCGCCGCCGGCGCCGACTGCGTCGAGACCAACACCTTCGGCGGCACCCGCCTCGTGCTCAACGAGTTCGACCTCGGCGACGAGGCCTACACCCTCAACCGCGCCGCCGCCGCGCTCGCCAAGTCGGTCGCGCGCGACATGTCGACCCCCGACCGCCCGCGCTTCGTGCTCGGCTCGGTCGGCCCGACCACCCGCCTGGTCTCGCTCGGCCACATCACCTTCGACGACCTGCTCGCCAACTACGAGGAGCAGATCGGCGGCCTGATCGACGGCGGCGCCGACGGCATCCTCATCGAGACCTGCCAGGACATCCTGCAGGTCAAGTGCGCCAGCATCGCGGCCAACCGGGCCGCGCAGAAGCGCGGCGTCGCCGTCCCGATCATGGCCCAGGTCACCGTCGAGACCACCGGCACCCTGCTCGTCGGCACCGACGTCGCCGGTGCCCTCGTCGTCGTCGAGTCGCTGCCGATCGACATCATCGGCCTCAACTGCGCCACCGGCCCCGACCTCATGGTCGAGCACGTGCGCCACCTCGGCCGCCACGCCACCCGCCTCGTCTCCGTCCAGCCCAACGCCGGCCTGCCGCAGAACGTCAACGGCCGCGCCGTCTACCACCTCACCCCCGGCGAGCTCGCCAAGGCCCAGCACCGCTTCGCCAGCGAGTTCGGCGTCTCGCTCGTCGGCGGCTGCTGCGGCACCACGCCCGCGCACATCGCCGCGATCGCCGAGGCCGTCAAGGGCCTGGTCCCCCCGCCGCGCCCCGAGAGGTTCACCCCGCAGCTGGCCAGCCTCTACGGCGCCGTCAACCTCGACCAGGACAGCGGCCCGCTGCTCGTCGGCGAGCGCACCAACGCCAACGGCAGTTTAAAGTTCCGCGAGCTCCTGCTCGCCGACGACTGGGACGGCATCGCCGAGCTCGCCAAGGAGCAGGTCGCCGAGGGCGCCCACGTGCTCGACGTCTGCGTGGCCTACGTCGGCCGCGACGAGGTCCGAGACATGCGCGAGGCGCTGAAGAAGATCGTCCCGGCCGTCAGCATCCCGATCATGATCGACACCACCCAGCTCGACGTGCTCGAAGCAGCGCTCAAGCTGATCGGCGGCCGCCCGATCATCAACTCGATCAACCTCGAGGACGGCGAGGGCAAGTTCGACAAGATCGCCTACCTCGCCCGCGAGTACGGCGCCGCCCTCGTCGCCCTCACCATCGACGAGGTCGGCATGGCCAAGGACGCCGACGCCAAGCTCGCCGTCGCCAAGCGCATGCGCGACCTCCTGGTCGACCGCCACGGCATGATCGAGGCCGACATCGTGTTCGACCCCCTGACCTTCACGATCGCCCAGGGCGAGGAGGACAGCCGCAAGCTCGGCCTCGCCACCCTCGAGGGCATTAAAAAGATCGACACCGAGATCCCCGCCGCCCGCACGATCCTCGGCCTCAGCAACATCAGCTTCGGCCTCAAGCCCTACCCGCGCCAGATTCTTAATTCGGTCTACCTCGCCGAGGCCCGCGCCCACGGCCTCGACGCGGCGATCCTCAACGCCAAGAAGATCATCCCGACCCACAAGCTCGGCGAGGAGGACCTGCAGGTCACCCGCGACCTGATCTACGACCGCCGCCGCGAGGGCTACGACCCGCTGTTCGCCTTCATCGACCGCTTCGCCGGCGCCAAGAAGGTCGACACCGACCAGGCCGAGGAGGCCGTGCTCCCGCTCGCCGACAAGATCAAGCGGCGCATCGTCGACGGCAACAAGATCGGCATCGAGGCCCTCCTCGACGCCGCCCTCGTCGACCACCCCGCCCTCGACATCATCAACAACATCCTGCTCGACGGCATGCGCGTGGTCGGCGAGCTGTTCGGCGCCGGCAAGATGCAGCTCCCGTTCGTGCTGCAGTCCGCCGAGGCCATGAAGTCCGCCGTCCGCCACTTGGAGCCCCACCTGTCCCGCACCGCCGGCCCCCGCAAGGGCTGCATGGTCCTGGCGACAGTCAAAGGCGACGTCCACGACATCGGCAAGAACCTCGTCGACATCATCCTCAGCAACAACGGCTACCAGGTCGTCAACCTCGGCATCAAACAGCCGCTCGACAACATCCTCGCCGCCGCCCGCGAGCACAACCCCGACGCCCTCGGCATGTCCGGCCTGCTCGTCAAGAGCACCGTGATCATGAAGGAGAACCTCGAGGCCATGCGCGAGCTCGGCATCGCCATGCCGGTGATCTGCGGCGGCGCGGCCCTCAACCGCGGCTACGTCGACCACAACCTGCAGAACGCCTACAGCGGCCGCGACGAGGACCGCGACGCCACCACGCCCGAGGGCGACCCGCCGCCCGACGTCGAGACCCCCCGCCAGCAGGAGGCCCGCCCGCGCGCCCGCGTGTTCTACGCCAAGGACGCCTTCGAGGGCCTCGCCCTGATGGACGAGCTGTGCGGCCACGTCGCCCCCGACAAGATCACCCTGACCGCCCCGAAGCGGCGCAAGGCTTACCGCCAGACCACCCATGAGGAGTGGGACTCGCACTTAAAAAAGGCGACCGAGACGTACGTGAAGAGCGAGGTCCAGCCCGCGCCGCGGATCCCCACGCCGCCGTTCTGGGGCGCCCGAGTGGTCGGACCCGAGGAGCTGCAGCTCGCCGAGATCTTCCGCTACATCAACAAGAAGGCGCTGTTCGTCGGCCAGTGGCAGTACCGCCGCGGCCGCCTGTCGGAGGCCGAGTACGAGGAGATCCTCCACAACACCATCGAGCCCAAGTTCCGCATGTGGTGCGAGCGCGCCATCAGCGACAAGATGCTCGCCCCCCGCGTGGTCTACGGCTACTTCCCCTGCCAGTCCGACCACAACGCGCTGCTCATCCACGACCCCGCCGGCATCCGCCCGCCGCTGCGCCTCGACCTGCCCCGCCAGCTCGACCACAAGCGCCTCTGCATCGCCGACTACTTCCGCAGCGTCCGCTCCGGCGAGCGCGACGTCATCGCCCTCACCTGCGTCACCATGGGCTCCGTCGCCACCGAGCTGTGCCAGGAGATGTTCGCCGCCAACCGCTACGACGACTACCTCCACTTCTACGGCCTCGGCGTCGAGGCCGCCGAGGGCCTCGCCGAGCTGTGGCACAAACGCGTCCGCCGCGAACTCAACATCGCCCAGGACGACGCCACCGACATCAGCGACCTCTTCAAACAGCACTACCAGGGCTCGCGCTACAGCTTCGGCTACCCCGCCTGCCCCCGCCTCGAGGACCAGGTCCCGCTCGTCGAGCTCCTCGGCACCGAACGCATCGGCGTCAGCCTCACCGAAGGCTTCCAGCTGGTCCCCGAACAGTCCACCAGCGCCATCATCGTCCACCACCCCGACGCCAAATATTTCAATATTTGACCGTCCGCCCGCCTCGAGGCCCCGCTCGTTCCCTCGAACACGCGGGGCCTCGACGCTCGAGCGCCCCGACGCCCCGCTCGTTCCCTCGAACACGCGGGGCCCCGACGCTCGAGCGCCCCGACGCGAGCCGCTCGGCCCCCTCTCGAGCGCGACGCCTGCGCTCGCACGACGAGCCCTCTCCCCGAGCCCACGCGTCACAGTCGACCGGCACCCGCGACGCGCTGCCTCACCGTCGCGACCACCACGCCGTAGTGCTCCGGCCCCCGCCTCTCTTGCCGCTCACACGACGACGAGTGCCACGCTCACGAGCCCGACCACCGCCGTGACGTCGTACTCCCGGCTACCGCCTCGCTTGCCGCTCACGAGGCGTTCCGCCGCGTCGGCGGCGCGACCACCTCGAGCCCCGCGAGCAGCCCACGCGAGCGCACGACCTCGACGTAGTACTCCGGCTCTTGCCGCTCGGCGATCTCCCCGCTCTCGCACATCTGCTCGAGCCGCGTGCGCAGCGCTCCGATGTGCTTGCCCGGCGGCAGCGCGAGCGCCTCCATCAGCAGGTTGCCGAGCCCAGCCGGCAGCGGCGGCACCCGTGCGTCGATCTCCGCGAGCTCGCGGATCCGCCGGCCCAGCTCGGAGATAAGCCCCAGGCACTTCTTCCGCTTGCCCGGCCGCTTGCTCGTCACGTCGGCGCGCGACAGGTCGAGCACGTCGGTCAGCACCGGCCCCATCTCGTGGGCGAACCGTCGCACCGCCGCGTCGGACCAGCTGCCGTCGTACTGCCCGCCACGCAGGTGATACAGGATCAGCGCCTCGACCCGCTCACGCAGCTCCGGCGGGAACCCGACCCGCTTCGCCGGCCCGCGCCGGAACATCCGCACGCCCTCCTCCGCGTGCCCGTGGAACGTCACCTTCCCCGGACCCACGAACCGCCGCGTCGGCACCTTGCCGATGTCGTGCAGCACCGCCGCCCAGCGCACCGCCGGCCGCGGCACCGCCTGACGGACCACCGCCTTCGTGTGTTCCCATACATCCTTGTGGCGCCGCCCGCCCTCCTGCGAGAACGCCACTGTCGCGTCGAGCTCCGGCAACAGGTGAACCAGCAACCCCGCGTCCCGTAGCCACTGCATCGCCACCTCCGGATGGCGCCCGCACAGGGCCGGCGTGAGCCGCTCGTAAACCTCCACGGGCGTCAAAACCGTGACGCGCTCGGCCTGGCGGGCGATCTGCGCAGTAAGCGCAGTCGCGGGGATCTCCCCAGCTTGGCCTGCACGGAGCAGCGGAGCCAGCAATTCGCCGGGTTCAAGGACTTCTGTTGCGAGAGCAGCGGACAAGGGCAGCTTCACGACCGCGATCGGTCGGGCTCGCAGCATACCAGGACCGGCTTTCGTGGTCTCTCGGCGTGTGGCCCGCGCGCCACACCGTTTGCACTCCGTGGTTGCGGTGCACGCGCTCTGTGGGGCACAGTTCCCGTGTTAGCCTGAGGAACCAACCCGCCCATGGCCGCAAACCAGTCCCCGCAGCTCGGCTACAACCACAACATCCCGCACCGGGGGCGGCTCTATCACGTTCAGACCGAAGATTCGGGGGTCGCGCGGGCCCACATCTTCACCCACGTCTTCTACGACGGAACGATCGTCGCCTCGAACAAGGTCGACTATCGAGCCAAGCTCGAGAGCGAGAACCTCGACGCCACGATCATCGGCTTGATGCAGGACTCGCACAAGTCGATGATCCGCCAGCTTCGCAGCGGCTCGTTCGACGACAAGATCGTCAAGTTCATCGGGGCTCACCCCGAGGCCTCGGCCAAGCCCGAGCAGGCGCCCGTCGCCCCCGCCCCCGATCGACGCCCCGATCGTCGACCCCCGCCCGAACCACGCGACGTCGAGCCCCAGGGGCCGCCGCTGCAGGCCGGCACCCCGGGTCCGACCATCGACCCCGGCCTCACGCACGCCGTCTACACCTCGGCCGAGGCCCAGGCACAGGCTGCCGCGGCCGCCGCTGGTCAGGGCCCCGCGCGTCCGAGCCGCGGCCCGGCCCGCGTCGGTCGTCGCCCCGTCGGCGGCATCGGCGGCCAGGGCGTCAGCGCCGGCACACCGATCCCCGCCTCGCAGCGCCGCGACATCGTCGTCGGCAAATTCGCCAGCGAACACCAGTACCAGCTCGACGAGGAGATCCTCGCCCTCCTGGCCGAGGAGCAGTGACCATGGGAGTCTCGGGCGCGCACACCGAATTCAAGAAACCCGAGGAGCTCGCGAGCGACGTGGTCATCTACGTCACCGACACCTGCGGCTTTTGTCGCATGGCCGAGGGCCTGCTCCGCCGCAAACAGATCCCCTTCGAGGCCGTCGACGTCACCTACCTGACCGACGCCCGGACCTGGCTGGTCTCCGCCACCCGCCAGCGCACCGTCCCCCAGATCTTCATCAAGCACCGCAGCATCGGCGGCTACAGCGAGCTCTCCGCGCTCGACCGCAGCGGCAAACTCGACGCCCTCCTCGCCGGCTGACCCGCGGCCGTCGCCGTCGAGCTGCACCGCCTCGGTCGTTCGGCGAGCTTGGTGCCTCCGGTCGCCATGAGCGCGGTGCCCGTCGAGCCGCACCGCCTCGGTCGCTCGACGAGCTTGACGCCCTCCTCTCCGCCTGCCCCCCGGTCCTCGCCATCAAGCTGCACCGCCTCGGTCGCTCGGCGAGCGTGGCGCCTCCTCTCCGACTGACGCCCCGTTCCTCATCGTCGAGCTGCACCGCCTCGGTCGCTCGGCGAGCGTGTGTCACAGACCGCCCGCACTGATCATCGTTGGTTCGCCAGAACTGATCCACGGCGTCCAGCGGACGATTGTCGGGTCGTCCTCGGTGACGTCAAGGGTCGGCTTCGCCGAAACCCTAACGGGTTCAAGCCCTTGACGCCGCCTGCGGGTGACCCGACTCAGCCTCTATGCCGCCCAGGAACATGGTGGATCAGGCGATCAGCTCTGCCGACCTCAAGACGATCAGTTGAGGCGGTCTATGACAGCGTGGCGCCCTCCTCTCCGACTGACGCCCCGTTCCTCATCGTCGAGCTGCACCGCCCCGGTTGTCAGTTCTCAGCAACATTCCCCCCTCCTGAGCAGAATTTCTCAGGACCATTCCCCCCTGGGCCGGCCAGTTTCTCAGGACCATTCCCCCCTGGCCGGGGTCGAGTTTCTCAGCGTCATTCCCCCTCTGGGCGGCTGAG
>JAEUJW010000033.1 GCA_016793465.1 Myxococcales bacterium | reverse complement strand
GGGGGGGCGGACGGGGGTGTGACGCATGAGCTCCAAGCGTGAAAACAACGGCAATTTGAGCTGCTCCTTATGCGGCAAGTCGCAGAAGGAGGTCAAGAAGCTGATCGCGGGCCCGTCGGTCTACATCTGCGACGAGTGCATCTCGCTCTGCAACGACATCCTCGCGGAGGAGGTCCAGAAGGAGGAGCGTCAGCAGGGGCACGGTCGGGTGCCGAAGCCGAAGGAGATCCGCGCCATCTTGGACGACTACGTGGTCGGCCAGGAGATGGCGAAGAAGATCATCTCGGTCGCGGTCTACAACCACTACAAGCGCATCAACGCCAAGCGGAAGCCCGACGAGGCCGAGCTGCAGAAGAGCAACAGCCTGCTCATCGGGCCCACGGGCTCGGGCAAGACGCTGCTCGCCCAGACGCTGGCGCGCATCCTCGATGTGCCCTTCGCGATCGCGGACGCCACCAGCCTCACCGAGGCCGGCTACGTCGGCGAGGACGTCGAGAACATCATCGTCAACCTGCTGCAGAACGCCGACCACGACGTCGAGCGGGCCCAGCGCGGCATCATCTACATCGACGAGATCGACAAGATCGCCCGCAAGGGTGAAAACCCGTCGATCACCCGCGACGTCAGCGGCGAGGGCGTGCAGCAGGCCCTACTCAAAATCCTCGAGGGCACGATCGCCAGCGTCCCGCCGAAGGGCGGCCGCAAGCACCCTCAGCAGGATTTTCTGCAGGTCGACACGACCAACATCCTGTTCATCTGCGGCGGCGCGTTCGCTGGGCTCGAGGACATCATCGACCACCGCATGTCGGCCAAGACCCTCGGGTTCGGCGTGCAGCACGCCCAGAAGAAGGAGCTCCGCCAGTGGGAGCTGCTCAAGAACGTGCAGAGCGAAGACTTGATGAAATTCGGGCTGATCCCCGAGTTCATCGGTCGCCTGCCGATCGTGGCGCCGCTGCACGACCTCGACGAGGCGGCGCTGGTCGCCATCCTCACCCAGCCGAAGAACGCTCTTGTTAAGCAGTACGAGCGGCTGCTGGGCATCGACGGCGTGGGGGTCAAGTTCACCGAGGGCGCGCTGAAGGCCGTCGCTCAGAAGGCCCGCGCCCAGAAGGCCGGCGCCCGCGGTCTGCGCACGATCCTCGAGAAGGCGATGCTCGACGTGATGTACGAGATCCCCAGCTCGAGCAATATCCGCGAGGTCGTCGTCAACGAGGAGACCATCTCGCAGGGCTTCCAGCCGGTGATCGTGTACGAGAACGAGGCGACCAAAGAGGCGAGCTGAGGCCCGCCTCATGACGCGCGAGGAGCCCGCGAGACCCGCGGGCTTCTGCGTTTAACCGTTCGCCGGGATCAGGGGTTCGGCCAGGCGCACATCGAGGCGCTGCCCTCGAAGCCGAGGAACGGGTTGAGCGCTCCACAGGCGTCAGCGTAGGGCGGTTCGCATGGCAGACAGACCATGCCCTCGGCGGGACAGTCCGCTGCGGTCGCGCAGCCGAGGATGCACGGAGCGGGGACGTCGATCCAAGGGCACAGCGCCACTCCCGCGAGGGGTTCGGGGCAACGGCCGGCGGCGAAACCAGGCCCGTACTCGGGGCAGCTCGGGCCGCAGATCGACGCGCCTTCGATCTGCACGCACACGCCTCCGAGCGCACACATGCCGTCGATGCAAGGCATGTAGTCCGTGAGCGGGTCGGCCATGGGACCCATGCTCGTCTCGGACGAAGATCCGTCGCCGGTCGACGAGGTGCTCGATGTTTCCGATTCGTCGAGTCCGTTCGTGGTCGGTACATCGACGGTCGTGTTCGTCGTCTCCGTGATCGAGCCGCTCGTGCTCATGCCGATGCTGTCGCCGCAGGCGACGAGCAGCACGAGCACGAGCAGACGGTCAGCGGCCATTATTAAACGTGTCGACGCTGAGCTTGCCGTTGCTCTGGTACTTCTCGCCGGCGGCGCGGGCCTCCTTGAGGCCGCTCGTGCGCAGCACCCACATCTGCTTGGTCGCGGCGATGTCGTCGGACTCGCGGACGCGGATCTCGATGATGTTGTTGCCGGGGGTCAGCGGGATGTCGGCGGCGAACTCGAGGCGGCGGCCCTTGGGGTCGCCGGCGGCCTGGTAGAACACCTTCTCCTGGCTGCCGAACAGGTTCCGCGAGGGGTTGAACACCGAGATGTACACGTCGCGCACGGCCTCCTCGTCGGTGGCGACGCCGCTGATGTGCACGCGGTCGGCGTCGGTCTGGGTGGTCGCGCCGACCAGGGCGATCTTCGGCGGGCTCACGGCCAGCACGTCGGTGGTGCGGGGCTTGCCGGCGCTCGCGCCCGACTTCACGTCGGCTGCGCGGGCGAACGCGAAGCGCTTGCCCCCGAGCTCGACCCGGTACCAGCCGTCGGCGGTGCCGAGGACTTTTAAGGATGAGCCGGACTCGGCGCGGGCGACCATCACGTCCTGGTCCGGCAGCGGGCTGGCGTAGAGGTCGACGGCGGTCGGCGCCGAGACCCAGCCCGAGCCCGCGGCGAACGTCACGGTGCTGGCGGCGAGCGGGAAGTGCAGCTTCTCGGCCAGGCTGGCGCCGATCTTGGCGTCGGCGACGGAGATCTGGAGGTCGACCTTGCCGCTCTCCGGCGGTTTTTTAACTTCGAGGTCGAACTCGACGACGCGCGACTCGCCGGCGGGCAGCAGCTTCAGGTTCTCGCGGCCGGTGTGGAGGAACACCGACTCGCCGACGAGGTTGCGCAGCGTGACCCAGGTGTCGAGCGAGGGGCCCTCGCCGGTGTTCTTGACGTTCACCCGCATACGCACGCGCTCGCCGAGCTGCAGGGCGCCGTCGGCGTTGCCGTGGATGTTCCCGCCGAGCTTGGGGTCGTCGAGGATCTGGTAGCCGTAGGCGAACTGCGGGCGCGCCAGGCCCTCGCTGCTGATGTCGATCGACGTCTGCGACGTCGGCGCGACCGCGGAGGCGTGCTGGTCGAACAGCTGCCACTCCATGCGGTCGGTGCGCGACAGCTCGTGCTCCGAGACCGACAGCTTGAGCGTCTGCGTCAGCGTCTGGCCGGGGTTGATGCGGCCGAACAGCAGCTCGCGCTCGTCGAAGTAGCTGTAGTCGCTGTCGCTGTAGGCCCGCACCTGGAAGGCCGGCGAGGCGCCCTCGTTGGTCACGCTGACGGTGACGGTGCCCGACTGGCCGGCGGCGATCACGTTGTTCGGCTTGTCGCTGCGGATGGCCATGCGCAGCGACGCGGGGCCGGCGGTCGGGGCGGGGCCGGTGTTCCAGTCGACGTTCTTCTTGGCCAGGCGGGCGATGATGTGGGTCTGCTCGACCGCGGTCTGCTGCGACACGAAGTCGTTGATCTTTGCGAGGATGCCGTCGCGGGCCGGGGTCGGGGCCCAGACCACGAGGTCGCGGGCCATGCGGATCTCCGGGTCCTCGAGCAGGGCCTCGGGGGTCGGCTTGCCGGACTTGTCGGTCTTCGCCTTGGCCTCTTTTTTCTTCTTGTCGGCCTCGTCCTCGTCGTCGTAGTTGCCGAGGAAGTAGAGCGGGCCGGCGGCGATCTTGCGCGAGGGGTCGGCCTTGGTGCTGGTGAGGTGCGAGGCGAGCGACTCCTCGCGGACGAGGTCGAAGCGCTTGCGGCCGTGGTAGGCGGTGTAGTCCTTGGTGATGAGGACGGGGACCGTCTCGAGGTCGGGGCTGACGCCGACCGACTGGATCGAGACGTCGCCCGGGGTGAGGTACTGGGCGATGGTCAGCTTGAGGGCGAGCTCCTTGTCGCCGATCTTGCGGTCGTGGAGGACCTGGACCGAGCCCTTGCCGAACGTGCGGCGGCCGATGAGCACGGCGCGCCCGAGGTTGCGCAGCGCGCCGGCGACGATCTCGGTGGCGCTGGCCGAGCCCTGGTCGATGATCACGACGAGCGGCACGTTGGGGAAGTCGTAGCGGTCGTCGGCGGCGAGCTCCTCGCGGGGCGACGAGCTGCCGACGGTCGAGACGATCGTGCCGGACTTGACGAAGGCGTCGGCGACCTCGACGGCGGCGGTGAGCAGGCCGCCGGGGTTGTCGCGCATGTCGAGCACGATGCCGCGGACGCCGGCCTTCTCGAAGTCGGCGAGCTTGGCCCGCAGCTCCTTGCCGGTCGTCTGGGCGAAGTTGCGGTTGATCTGCACGAGCCCGACCTTGACCGGTTGCCCGTCCTTGTCGGTGCCCGGCAGGATCTCGCCCTGCACGCTGTCGAGCGTGATCACGTCGCGGGTGATCGGGTACTTCTTGGGCTTGTCGCTGCCCTCGCGCTTGACGTACAGCGAGACGGTGGTGCCGGGCTCGCCGCGCATGTGGTCGACGGCCTCCGACAGGCTCATGGTCACCGTCGACTCGCCGTCGATCTGGACGATGCGGTCGCCCGCCTCGAGGCCGGCCTTCGCCGCGGGGTTGCCGTCGATCACGCGGATCACGGTGATCTGCGCGTCGCGCATGCCGACCTCGATGCCGAGCCCGCCGAAGCTGCCCTTCGTGCTGGTCTTCATCTGGTCGAAGTCGTCGGGACGCAGCAGGTTGGTGTGCGGGTCGAGCGTGCCGAGCACGCCCTCGACGATCGCGTACTCGGCGTCGCGCTGCTGATCGTCGGTCAGGGTGGTGTGGCGGTTGACGAAGCGGAACACCTCGCGGACGTGGGTGCTGACGGCCCACAGCGCCTCGATGTCGCCGATCGGGAACTCCTGCTCGGCGGTGCCGACGCGCACGCGCACCCGCTGCGCCTTCGAACCGGCGCCGCCGAGGGGCTCGACCAGGACCTGCGGGATCGCCTTCTCGAGGCCCTCGAGGCCCGACACGGCCATGCGGTGGGGGTCGATGCGCTCGGGCTCGACGTAGTACTTGGCGACGTACCACAGCGTCCAGTCGAGGATCCTCAGGTCGGTCGCGTCGTAGGTCGAGGTGACCCGCCCCGGACCCCGCGCCTCGCCCTTCTGGGCCTGCGCCGTGGTGTCCTGCAGGGTCGTGAGGCCGAGCGCCAGCGCCAGGGAGCCGAACACGATCGCAGGGGTGGAGGCGCGGGCGTAAGGCGGGCGAGACGACGTTTGTCCGGTCACCTCGCCAGCATAACGGCCGCGGCGTTTCCGGGCCACAAGGGGAGTGTGTGCTCGCGTTTCGGCCGCGGCTGCAGGGCGTGAAACCTCGGCCGCAGCGCATGCCGCGCGAGCACGCTCGCGGCGGACTTTTGCCCGCGACGGACGCTCTGGCAGGTCGGGCGCGACGCGGCGTAGACTCCGCCGGCATGTCGGAGCGCAAGCAGCCGAAGCCGAAGGCGAAGCCCGCGGTGATCGAGGTGGAGCCGGACAGGGACGCCGTCGTGGTGGCCGCGCCGGTCGCGGTCGAGTCCGAGGCGGAGGACGCGGAGGAGACCGAGCGGGAGGGGGACGTCGAGTCCGAGGCGGAGCTGACGGCGCTGGGGGAGATCGAGCCGGCGACCGACGCGGAGCTCGATGTGATCGAGCGGGACCTGGGCCGGCCGGCGGCGCCGACCGGCCCGACCACGGCGCTGGTGCGGCGCGACCCGATGGGTCAGTACATGGCCGAGGTCCGGCGCCACCCGCTGCTGAGCCGCGAGGAGGAGCACGAACTGGCGGTCCGGTGGATCGAGCACGGGGACGTCGAGGCGGGGCGCCGGCTGGTGACCTCGAACCTGCGCCTCGTGGTGAAGATCGCCCACGAGTACAAGCGGACGTACCAGAACCTGCTCGACCTGGTGCAGGAGGGCAACGTCGGGCTCATCCAGGCGGTCAAGAAGTTCGACCCGTACCGCGGGGTCAAGCTCTCGACCTACTCGGGCTGGTGGATCCGCGCGTACATTTTAAAGTTCATCCTGAACAACTGGCGGCTGGTGAAGATCGGCACCACCCAGAACCAGCGCAAGCTGTTCTTCAACCTGCGGAAGCAGCGCGAGAAGCTCATGCAGGCGGGGGTCGACCCGACGCCCGAGCGCATCGCCAAGGAGCTCGACGTCAGCGAGGCCGAGGTCATCGAGATGGACCGCCGGCTGTCCGGGCCGGACGTGTCGCTCAACGCGCCGCTGACCGGCGAGGACGGCGACAGCGGGCGCACGCGCCTCGACATCATCGAGGACAGCACCGACGATCCGGAGGTCGAGGTCGAGACGGCCGAATTTAAAGACCTGCTGCAGGAGAAGTTGAAGCGCTTCGGGGCGACGCTGACCGGGCGCGAGCTCGAGATCTTCCGCGACCGCATCGTCGCCGACGACCCGGTGACCCTGCAGGAGCTCGGCGACCGCTGGAGCGTCAGCCGCGAGCGGGCGCGGCAGCTCGAGAAGCGCATGGTGCTGCGCCTGCGCGAGTTCCTGCAGCAGGAGCTCGGCGACGCGGTGCAGATCGCGCTGGGTCAGGAGTGACGATGACGGGCACGCTGGTGCTGGTCGGGACGCCGCTCGGCAACCGCGGCGACCTGAGCCCGCGCGCGCGCGAGGCGATCGTCACGGCGGATCTGCTGCTCTGCGAGGACACGCGTAGCCCGATCCGGCTGCTCGGCGACGACGTGCGCCTGCCGCCGCGGATCAGCTGCTTCGTGGCCAACGAAGGCGACCGCATCGGGCTGTTGCTCGAGCACCTCGGCCGCGGCGAGCGGGTGGCGTACGTGTCGGAGGCGGGGCTGCCGGTGTGGAGCGACCCGGGGCTGCGCCTGGTGGCGGCGGCGGTCGAGGCGGGGTTCGCGGTCGACGTGGTGCCCGGGCCGACGGCGGCCGCGGTGGCGCTGTGCCTGAGCGGGCTGCCGGCCGACGATGTCCGCTTCCTCGGGTTCCTGCCGCGCTCGGGGCCGGAGCGGGCGGAGCGGATGAAGCAGCTGGCGGGCGAGACGGCGACGGTGCTGCTGTACGAGGCGGGCAACCGCACGCCGGCGCTGCTGGCGGACCTGGCGAGCGCGCTGCCCGACGCGGCGACGCGGCGGGTGGTGGTCGGCCGCGAGCTGACCAAGCAGCATCAGGAGGCGCTGCGCGGCACGGTGGCGGAGCTGGCGGAGTCGGTCGAGGAGGCGCTGCGCGGCGAGGTGACGGTGGTGCTGGCCGGAGCGGCGCCGGCGACGAGCGCGGAGGACCCGGCGGAGGCCGCGGCGCGGGCGGTGTGGGCGCTGTGCTGCGACGCGGAGCTGAAGCCGCGCGAGCGGGCCAAGAAGATCGCGGCGCTCACCGGGCTCGAGGCGCGGGCGATCTACGAGCAGCTCACGCGCATGCGCGGCGAGGGCTGAGGCGCGTTTGCGGCTGTTCGGGCGAGCGACGCCTCGGACACGGTGTGGATGCTCGACGAGAGGCTCTCGTGCACGCGCGGTGCGTCTGAGCCGAGCCGCCGCGGTCTGGAGAACGTGGATGGAGAAGGCCCAGAGCGAGCCCGTCCAATAAAAAAATCACGGGCCGCCGAGGACCCGTGATGTTTGCTGTTCGCGGCCGATGAGGCGAGCGAGGGCGGCGGCCCGGAGGGCCGCGAAAGTCAGAAGGTGATGAGGAACTTGAAGTAGCCCATCACCGCGAACACGTCGCCGGTGGCGTAGCGACGGCCGACGTTGTCGATCACGTCGCGGCGGACGGGGTTGACCTCGTTGGTGTTGGGCTCGACGAGGTCGGGGTCGCCGCCCAGCTTGCCGTTGCCGCGGCCGGCGTTGGTGATCCAGTGGCGGGTGTCGGTGCGGGCGTCGGCGCCGAACATCAGCACGGCGTACTTGTTGAGCGTGATGTTGAGGCCGAGGTTGAGGCCGAAGGTCGCGAAGTCCTGGATGTTGGTGATGCCGTTGAAGTTCTGGCAGCCGGAGGACACGCCGGAGGCGGACAGGGGGTCGACCTCGCCGGGGTTGTCCTTGGCGTAGGCGGCGACGGCCTTGGCGTCGGCGTTGGTGCAGGTGGTGGTGCCGG
Source organism: Myxococcales bacterium (assembly GCA_016793465.1). The sequence goes on along the minus strand of JAEUJW010000033.1, from coordinate 101,152 downwards.
GCGAGTAGGTGCCGACGAGCGCGGGGCTGTTGGAGAACAGCTCCCAGCCCTCGCTGTAGCCGCGGCCGCCGTAGCGGAGCATCGCCAGGCCTTTGATGAGAACGGCGACTTTCTGGCCCTTGGCCTTGCGCTCGAACGGGACGATCTCGGTGCCGAAGGTGACGCCGGTCTGGGACTGCGGGCGCTTGCGGTCCTGGGCGCCGCCGTAGTTCTCGAACTCGGACTTGCCGGAGGCGATCGCCTGGTACCACCAGGCGGTGAAGAACGGGTCGAGGAAGCGGTAGCGGCGCGACAGGGCGGTCCACACGCCGAGCTCGTGGATGCCGCGGCCGACGGTGGTGTTGCCCTTGGGGATCCCGTTGGTGTAGTCGCGGGAGAAGGTCATCGGGGCGCCGACGGCGAAGCGGCCCTCGAGGCCGATGACCCACTTCGGCATGTGCGACAGGCGGTCCTGGTTGAGGATCGCGTACTTGATGCCGACGTGGAGCTGGTCGATGCCGCGGCGGTTGGCGCCCTTGAAGATCGCCTTGGTGTCGGCGCCGGCGAACGGGGTGTACGGCGAGTCGGCGTTGGTGCCGTCGAAGCCGCTCATCGGGATGATGCCGTCGCGGATCGACGTGCTGTTGTTGAAGGTGTTGACGCCGTCGCCCTTGCTGACGCAGGTGGCCGGGTTGGCCGGGTCGCGCATGCCGTCGTCGAACTGGCAGTCGGTCGCGTCCTGGTCGAACGAGTAGGTGCGCTGGTCGTGGACGACGACCGGCAGGTTCATGTAGACGGCGAGGTCCTTGTACAGACCGATCTCCAGCGACGGCGTCACGACGTGGCGCATCTGCTGGTAGATCAGGTCGCGGACGACCTTGCTGTCGGGGTTCTGGTCGCTGCTCCACTCGCGCAGCAGCGCCGATTTCTTGTAGTTGAAGTCGTAGCCGACCCCGAAGTGCAGGTCGAACTTGTTGTCGCCGTCGAAGGAACTGGCGACGCGAGTGACTTCCGCTGCTCGCGCGGTCGCACTGAATCCGAAGCAGAGGCCCACCAGGGGCAGGAGGCCGCAAAGTTTCCGCATAGCGAGCACCTCAGGGGAGTCGCTGGACGATACCTGCGCGGCCTTGCCAGCGTCAACATTCCTGGCCCGGGGGAACCCTTCTGGCCCACGACGCGCAGGCGAATGGGCGGGCTTGAAGGCGGGCCTCAAAGCGCCTCACAGCAGGGAATTGGCCCCCCGATGTGCGCTGTCGCGGCGATTTCGGGGGGGTGGGCGCAAGAAAGGCGGAGATCACCACCGGCGTCGTTCGGCCCAGAGCGAGCCCGCCCGATGTAGATCGCGGGGACGTGCCGCCCGCTGGACCCGGCGTCGGAGGGCCGGCGAAGTCAGCCCTGCGGGGGTTTGCCGGCGTCGTCGGCCTGGGACTCGCGGAGGCCGAGCTCCTTCATCTTGGACTGCAGGCTGCGCCGGCTGATCCCCAGGGCCCGCGCCGAGCGGGTCACGTTGCCGTCGGTCTTCGCCAGGGCCTCGCGGATCAGAGCCTCCTCGACGAGCCGCGAACCGGCGCGCACGGCCTCCTTGAGGTCGTGGCCGAGGCTCGAAAGCGGCAGGCGGATGTGCCGCGGGTCGTCGCTGCTGCCGTCGGCGACGGGCATGCGGGTGCTCGACTCCGTGGCGGAGGGGGCCGGAGCGTCGCCGGCGTAGGCGTCGGGGAGGTCGTCCTCGTCGACCCACGGACCCGAGGCGAACAGGACCATGCGCTCGACGAGGTTCTCGAGCTCGCGGATGTTGCCGGGCCAGGGGTAGCGCTCGAGGGCGGAGAGGGCGGCGGGGGTGAGGCCCTGGACGGCCTTGCCGAGGCGTTCGTTGCAGCGCTGGACGAAGTGGCCGACGAGGAACGGGAGGTCCTCGACGCGCTCGCGGAGGGCGGGGAGGTGGATGGGGACGACGTTGAGGCGGTAGTACAGGTCCTCGCGGAACTGCCCGTTTTGGATCAGCTCCTCGAGGTTGCGGTTGGTCGCGGCGATCAGCCGGACGTGTACGCGCAAGGTCTTGACCCCGCCGACGCGCTCGAATTCCGACTCCTGGATCGCGCGGAGGAGTTTCACCTGGATCTCTTTGGGGATCTCGCTGACCTCGTCGAGGAACAGCGTGCCGCCGTCGGCCAGCTCGAAGCGGCCGGGGCGCGACGACACGGCGCCGGTGAAGGCGCCGCGCTCGTGGCCGAAGAGCTCGCTTTCGACCAGGCCGGACGGGATGGCCGCGCAGTTGACCTTGATGAAGGGCTGGCTGCGGCGGGGCGAGCCGAGGTGGAGCGCGCGGGCCACGAGCTCCTTGCCGGTGCCGGACTCGCCGGTGATGAGCACGGTCGAGGGGCTGGCGGCGACGGTGCCGACGACCTCGCGGATCGCCTGCATCTGCGCCGAGCGGCCGACCATGCCGGCGTGCGTGCACGGGTCCTCGATCTCCTCGGCGGGCGGCGGGGTCGCGACGCTCGGGCCGCTGCGCTCGCGCGTGGCGATCGCCTTCTCGACGACCTGGTGGATCTGGTCGCGGTCGAACGGCTTCTCGAGGTAGTCGAACGCGCCGAGCTTGACCGCCTCGACCGCCGAGTCGACGCTGCCGTGGGCCGTCAACAGGATCACCGGCAGGTTGGGCTCGTGGACCGCGAGCGCCTTTAATAGGCCGATGCCGTCGAGGTTCGGCATGCGCAGGTCGGAGATCACGACGTCGAAGGTCCGCGGCGGCAACGACTTCACGCGCGCGAGGGCGGCGGCGCCGTCGGTCTCGGCGTGGACCTCGTGGCCCTGCTGCCGCAGCAGCGCCCCGAGGACCTTGCGCAGGTTGGGCTCGTCGTCGACGAGGAGGATGCGGTGCTGGACGGCGGGGGCGGATGGGGCCGGTTGGTTCACGGTGGTCAGACCTGTGGTTCGGGTGCGGCGGCGCGGGGCTGGGGCTCGACGGGGAGGACGACGGTGAATTGAGCGCCGCCGCCCTCGGGTGAGGAGGCCTCGATGAGGCCGCGGTGATTCTCCACGATTCGCTGGCTGATGGGCAGACCCAGGCCGGTGCCGCCGCTCTTGGTGGTGTGGAACGGGACGAACAGGTTGCCGAGGGTCTGGGGGGCGAAGCCGGGGCCGTTGTCGCGGACGGTGAGGGTGACGGCGTCGCAGCTCAGGCCCGGAGGGCCGTGCAGTGCGCTGGCGAGGCCGTGGCGGCGCAGGCCGAGCACGACCCAGATCCGCCCGGGGGGTTGTTGGCCGGCGATGGCGTCGAGGGCGTTGCGCAGGAGGTTGAGGAGGACCTGGCGGAGGGCCTCGCCGTCGCCGCGGACGCGGGGGAGGCTGGGGTCGTGCTGGACCACGGTGACGCGCTGGCGGGAGTCCTCGTCGAGCACGCGGAGGGTGGCGGCGACGACGTCGGCGACGTGGACGGGGGACATCTCGCCGGAGTAGGGGCGGGAGTAGCTGAGGAATTGGGTGACGACGCGGTTGAGGCGGTCGACCTCCTCGACGATGACGCCGAGGAACTCGCGGGTGGTGGGATCGGCGCCGCGCAGGCCGGGCTCGACCACCTGGACGGCGCCCTTGATCGCGCCGAGCGGGTTGCGGATCTCGTGGGCGAGGCCGGCCGCCATCTGGCCGAGCGCGGCGAGGCGGTCACGCTCCTTGCGCTGCTCGTAGACCTTCGAGTTCTCGATCATCACCGCGGCCTGGGCGACCACGCCGGCGAACAGCTCGACCTCCTCACGGGAGAACGGCTCGAGCAGGCGCTCGTCCTCGACGAACAGCACGCCGAGCAGGTCGAAGCTGACGGTGCCGTCGTCGGCCAGGTTGCGCCCGAGCACCGGCAGGCCGAGGCTCGCGCCGATCTCCTGCATGGTCTGCAGCGACTCGTCGAGCTCGGCCTGCATCTCGGCGCGGGCGCGCTGGCGCTGGCGCTGCAGCACGTCGCGCAGCTGCGGGCCGTCGCGGCGCATGCGCTCGAGCAGCGGGCGGCGGGTCGCGAGGTCGAGGCGCGTGAGGGTCTGCTCGCCGAGGTGGCCGCGCAGGGTCATGGCGAGGCCCTGGCGGTCGACCAGGAAGAACGCGGCGCGGGTGACCCGGCCGGACTCGCGGAGGGCGTCCATCACGCGGTGGACCATCTCGTCGGGGTCGATGACGTTGGCGAGGTTGCGGCGCAGCTGGGCGAGGATGGCGCGCAGGGCCGAGCGCTCGTGGAACAGCCAGCCCTCGAGGCGGCGCTCGAGCACGGTGCGCAGCGGGTCGATGAGCACGAGCACGGCGAACGATGCGAGCAGGGTGTTGAACAGCAGGAGCATCGGCTCGTCGGCGAACCGCCACGGGACCCACAGCAGCAGGGCGGCGTAGACGGCGGTGACGGTGATGACGAGCAGGGTCATCGTGGCGATGCGGCCGAGGATCTCCGGGAGGTCGAGCAGGCGTTCGCGCACCAGCGTCTGGGCCATGAAGTACAGGTAGACGGCGGTGACGATCGGCCCGACGACGGGGATGCCGGGCTGGCCGAGCGTGAGCGCGAGCAGGCTGGCGTAGAACAGGTAGCGCAGGCGCGGGGCGGCGGCGGTGCCCTCGGCGGCGCGCGCAGCCAGCCACATGCGCACGGTGGCGTAGAACAGCCCGCCGATCACGTAGAGCTTGCCGAACACGACCACGACGATCCACGCGGGGTCGGCGGGCAGGGCCGGGAACGCGAGCGCGAGCGCCTGCGCGACCAGCAGGACGGCGAGCAGCGGGGCCTGCACGGCGTTGCTCGGCGGGGCGCCGGCGGCCGGGGTGAGCCCGGAGAAGCAGCGGTCGGCGGCGTAAGGGAGGAACAGGCTGACGGTGTCGGCGACCCAGTTCGAAAATTGCAGGCCCGGGAGGCCGGCGAAGAACCGCGCGAGGTGGAAGATCCCGAGGTTGAGGCAGAAGAACGCGAACAGGCGCAGCTGGTCGCGCGAGCGGTCGCCGAGCCACACGCTGATGCCGATGGCGATCGCCACCCCGGCGGCCAGCAACGAGCTCAGGCTCGCGTAGAGGTTCGAACCCGACACGCGCGGGCATTCTAAGGCAGCCGCGCACACGCGTGAAGACGGGCCCGATTCAGGCCCGAAGGGCGGTGAGGCCGCTGATTCAGGCGCGAAGGGCCGCGGGGCCAATTGGGCCGATTCCGGGCCTTTTGCGGGCCCGACGCGGAGCTTGCCGAGGTCTGGCGGTCGGCCGGGCGCTTGTGGCATGCTGCGGGCCATGGCCACCACGCCCATCGACAACGATCCCCGCGCCCAGCAGCTCGCCCGGGCGATCGCTTCGGACATCCAGCTCTACAACAAGCAGAAGATCGAAGAAGCCCTGATCAACGACAACTTCTTCGAGGCGCTGGCCGAGGAGATCACCGAGGGCCGCGACCTGTTCCGCGGCCGCGTGACCCCCGAGCTGTTCCGCCGCAACTACTACGATCGGGCCATCGTCGACCGCGTCATCAAGCCGATGGCGAGCCTGAAGACCTCGATCTGGTGAGCCCCGTGAGAGTTGCGCTGGGGCCCCAGGCGCTGGGCAAGCGCCTGGACGCGGCCCTCGTCGCCGAGCTGCAGCGCCAGGGTCAGCCCTGCACGCGCACGCAGCTCGCGCGAGCTTTTGCGGCCGGTCAGGTGCGGGTGGCCGGGCAGGCCGCGCGCAAGCCGGCGCGCATCGTCGACGCGGAGGTCGAGGTCGAGGTCGTGCTGGTGGCGCCCGAGCCGCTGCGTGCGACGCCCGAGGACCTGCCGCTGGTGGTGGTGCACGAGGACGCGGATCTTCTGATCATCGACAAGCCCGCGGGGATGGTGGTGCACGCGGGTCCGGGGCACGACAGCGGGACGCTGGTCAACGCGGTGCTGCACCACCTCGGCGCGCAGCCCGGCGACCTGCCGACGCTGCCGGGCAACGACGACAGTCGCCCGGGCATCGTGCATCGCCTCGACCGCGACACCAGCGGGCTCATGGTGGTCGCCAAGCACCTGCGCGCGCAGGAGGGGCTGGCGGCGCAGTTCCGCGTGCATGACCTGCGGCGAATTTATTTGGGGGTGATCTGGGGCGTGCCGGTGTTCGCCAGCAAGACCCTGCGGACCAAGCACGGGCGCGACCCGGCGGACCGGCGCAGGTTCTCGCCGCACGTCGACGAGGGGCGCGAGGCGATCTCGCATCTCACCGTGCGCGAGAAATTTAATAACGATGCGGCGTTGATCGAGTGTCGGCTCGAGACCGGGCGGACGCACCAGATCCGCATGCACTGCCGGCTGCTCGGGCACCCGATCGTCGGCGACGCGCTGTACGGCGGGCTCGGCGGGCCGCCGCAGCGGCGGGTCATCTCCGAGGCGCTCGGGCGCCACGCGCTGCACGCGGCGCACCTCGGGTTTCGTCACCCGGGGACCGGCGCGGACGTCGACTTCACTTCGCCGCTGCCGGCGGATCTGCAGGCGCTGGTCGGGCAGATCCGCGGGATGTCTCAAGGGACAGGTCGATGATCGATCGGGCGCGGCAGTTTCCTGCGGGCGTGGTGCACGGGTTCACGGATCGTCTCGGCGGCGTCAGCGTCGGGCGGTATGAATCTTTAAATATGGGCGGGCGCTGGGGGGACGATCCGGCGGCGGTGGTCGAGAACCTGCGGCGGGTCGCGGAGGCCGGCGGGTTCGAGCCGCCGCAGCTGCGACGAGCGCGGCAGGTGCACGGTGCTGCGGTGCTGCGGGCGCGGGAGATCGGGCTTGACAGCGAGGGCGACGCGGTGTGGCTGCAGCGTGACGACGGGCCGCTGGTCGCGGGCGTGCTGACGGCCGACTGCGTGCCGATCTTGCTGGTCGATGAGGGGGCGACCGTGGCGGCGGCGGTGCACAGCGGGTGGAAGGGGACGGTCGCGGACATCGCGGGGGCGACGGTGCGGGTGTTGGCCGGGGTGGTCGAGCCGCCGCGGCTGCGGGCGGCGATCGGGCCGTGCATCGAGCTCGAGGCGTTCGAGGTCGGCGAGGAGGTCGCGGAGCGGTTCGCGCCGGCGTTCGTGCGGCGCGGAGGTTTTGAAAGGCCGCACGTGGATCTCGTGGCGGTCGTGCGCTCGCAGCTGATCGCGGCGGGGGTGCCGGCGGGGGCGATCGAGCGGGTCGGCGGGTGCACGTACAGCGACCCGGGGCGCTACTTCTCGTATCGGCGCGACGGGGCGGGGATCGGGCAGATGCTGGCGTTCGTCGGGCTGCCGCGCTGAGGGTCGACTCGAGATCAACCAACGCGAAGAGCTGGCCCGGTGGACCAGCTCTCGTGCGTCAGGGGCGGCGCCCGCGGACTACTCGGCCTTCTTGGTGCCTTCGACCGTCATCTTGCCGTAGTTGTCGGCCATGGTGGCGCGCTTGGCCCCGAACATGCCCTGCAGCGAGAACATGAGGATCCAGGCGAACACGGCCGCGAACGAGCCGATGAGCAACATCTGGAAGACCGCAGGAACGGTCTGCACCGGCGGTTTGGCGGCCTGAACTTCCCACTTGTTATCGGCGATCTCAGAGATGGACATGACGCGCGGTCTCCTCGGACGGGCTCAAAACGAAGCTAACACGCCCTCGGTTTGCCGGACAACCTATTTGTAGCGCGAGGGGTCGGCCCCGGCCTGGTCGTCGTGCGAGATCCGCGCCGAACGGCTGGCGAGTTCGAGCCCGTAGGTTTGGAGCAGCTCGCCGGTCAACGTCTGCAGCTCGACGAGGGCCTTCAGGTAGTCGATCTGGGCGCTGAGCGCGTTGAACTGGGCGATGGCCAGCTCGTCCTGGCGGAACAGGATGTCGTAGCTGGTCGAGCGGCCGACCCGGTTGCGGGCCTCCTCGGCGCGGAGGTTCGACTCGGCCAGGCGCACGGCCTCGCTGGTGATCGCCATGCGGGCCGAGGCGGTGCGCTGGGCGTTGACCGCGCGGATGACCGACATCGAGATGTTCTGCTGGCTGCGGCGCAGCTGGGCCTCGGCGCGGCGCATCTCGATGATGATGCGCTCGTGGGTGGCCTTGGGGGCCCGGTTCTGGATGTCCCACTGGAGGTTTAGCTCGAGGCGGACCGAGTAGTCGGCCATGAGGCCCTGCTCGCCGATGAGTTCGGGCTTGTTGAAGAAGTTCTTGAAGGCGGTGCCCCAGTTGGCGGACACGGCCGGCTTGCCCTGGTCGACGTTGGGGACGGCGTCGATGGCGCGGCCCTGGGCGCTGGCGACGAACCGGGTGTCGAGCTGGGGGAGGCGCTTGTTGGCGGCCACCAGCTCGTCGATGCGCTGGCTGGCGAGGCCGATCTGCAGCTGCTTCAGCTGGGGGTGGTAGTCGACGGCCTGTTTAATTTTGGCCTGGAGATCGACCGGGGAGGGGGTGATCGCCTGCGGGTCGGTGGTGGGGATGATCCCGAGGACGCTGCGCTCGACGAATTCCTGGCCCATCAGGGTGCGGAGCGTGAGGCTGCGGTCGAGCAGGACGTTCTCCGCGAGCACGACGTCGTTCTCGCGGGCGACCAGCGACTGATAGATGGTGTCGAGGTCGAGCTGCGACTTGCGACCGGCGGTGACCTCGGCCTGGGTGCGGCGGTGCTGCTCGGCGGTGGTGGTCGCAGCGCGGCGCTTGTTGTCGAGGTCGCGGCTGGCGAACAGGAGGTCCCAGTAGGCCAGGATGATGTCGTGGACGATGGTCTGGGCCATCAACATCTCACCGGCTTCGGCGCGGGTGGTGTTGAGGCGGGCGCGGTCGATGTCGGCGCGGTTGACCTTGAGGCCGGCGTTGCGCAGCAGCGGGTGCGAGATGGTCAGGGTCGGCGCGACCAGGTAGTTGGCGAGGTTGGTGGTGCCGGCCGCGGCGTTGAACACGTTCAGCGGCTGGATGGTGACGCCGCGCTGGGCCCCGAGCGAGAGGTTGACCGTGCCGCCGGACTCGAGCTTGCGCTCGAAGCCGAGGCTGCCGCCGATGGTCTTGCTGCCGAGGTTAAGCGCGATCTGCGAACCACGCTGCGGGGTCTCGGCCTTCGTGACGTACAGCTGCGAGGTCATGAACACGTCGTACACGCCGAGGGCGACGAGGATGTTCTTCTCGCTGATCGCCACGTCGAAGGCGGCGGAGCGGAGGTCGAGGTTGTTGTCGAGGGCGGTCTTCAGGACCTGGCTGAGCTCGAGCGACTCGGTGGCGAAGGACAGCGGGTAGGTCTCGGCGGGCGTGCGCGTGTCGGCGGGGGTCGACTGCGGCTGCTGACCGGAGGGCGTCGGCGTGGGCGACGACGTCGGCGTGCCGGCGTCGCCGGGGCGACGCAGCGGCGTGCGGCCCGGCGGGGCGCTGACGTCCCCCGGCGGCGGGCTGAGACGCGCCGGCGGGGTCATGTTCGGCGGAGCCGTGGTCGACGAGGAGTTGACCTCAGGCGAGGGGCGAGGCGTGACGACCGGCGGCTGGATGCGCGGCTGGACGTCGTTGACCATGCCCGACTCCGGGTTCACGGTCGGATTCTGCAGCGCGAGGGCAGCGAACAGCGTGAAGAGAGTTGTCGACACGAAGGGCCCAAGGCTGATAACCCTCCGCGCTGGCGACGGTCAAGCGGCGCGCAGCGGCCTGGCGAGGCGGCCGCGCGCGCGCTGGAAAGGCGCGAATTGGCGGGTTTCCACGGGGCCGCTCGGGTGGGTGCGGTCGCGGGTGGAGCGCCGGCCGGGTGAGTGAAATCCCGGCGAGGTTGGACGGTATCGTGGATCCGCGCGGTGGGATCCATCCGTGGGGTTTCACTCGGGGGCGGCGACCTCGACGGAGATCCACCACCAGTCGACGCCGAGGCGGCCGTCGCGGAGCACGTAGTACAGGAAGGCCTGGCCGCCGGGGGCCGTCTCGGTCTCGTCCTGGGCGCCGCGCTCGAGGGTCCAGTCGTCCATGCTCATGGGGTCGTCGCTGCCGTTGGCCAGCAGGCTGCCCCACGTGCGGTACCAGGAGCCGTCGTAGATCTCGGTGCGGGTCTCGGTGCCGCCGGCGCCGCCGTTGACCGGCACGAGGTACTCCTGGAGGTCGCCCTCGGGGGCGTTGGTGACGATCTTCAGGGTGTCGCCCTGGGCGGCCTGGATGACGGCGCCGCGGGGCTGCGGGCCGAGCTCCTCGTCCTCTGCGTCGGGGTGGATGAGGAAGACCTGGAAGTCCTGGATGCGCGGGTTGCGGTCGCCGTCCGGGATGTCCTCGGGGTCGGGTGCTTCGCCGAACTCGGGCGGGAGCTGCACGCCGAACATGGCCGCGAGCGCGAGCAGGCGCTCGGTCGGGCCGACGCCGACGCGCTGGACGGCGTAGAGGCAGTCGTCGGGGAGGTCGCTCTCGTCGGCGAGGAAGGGGGCGGCGCACTCGCTGGTAGTCGGCGAGCCGGGGCTGCGGGAGATCATCGTGACCTCGAGGTCGCCGCCGATCAGCAGCGTCGAGGCGAGCGGGACGACGAACTCCTGCGCGCCGTCGTCGCTGCCGTCGTCGGGGAGGATGCACGGGCTCGGCGGGTCGTCGAGGGCGCCGGGGTCGCCCATGAGGTCGGCGAAGGACGGGACCGGGCAGGTCGGGAGGTCGGCGAGCCGCGTCGGGAGCGCCTCCTTGAGGCAGCCGAACAGGCCGCGCCCGGGCGCGAGGTTGCAGGCGATGTAGACCGGGTCGAAGTCGGGGCCGGTGAGGTCGAGCGGGCCCTCGGGCGTGACGATCCACGGCTCGAGCTTCACGCGCTCGAACGGCAGCGCCTCGCAGCGCGCGCCTCGCTCGGGGTCGTCGGGGAGCAGCGGGGCGATCACCTCGCTGCGCAGCGCGAGCATGCGGGTGGTGGCGATGCGCTCCTTGATCGGCAGGTCGCCGCCGCAAGCTGTCCCGAGGGACAGGCTGACGACGAGCAGGCCGAGGCGACTGGAGGCGCGCACGCGAGCCACTATCGCCGATCGGCCGGCGCGGCGCCAGGGCCGTTTGCGGGGTCCCATGGGCTCGATGGGGCCGCTTCGGCGGGGCCGGTCACTCGTTGAGCTGGAACTCGTACTCGTAGCGGAGTTCGAAGTCGGCGGGCTGACCGTTGGTGGCGATCGCGGGCTTGAACTTGGCCTTGCGGAGGGCGCGGGCGGCGACCTTGCCGCAGCCGTGGCCGATGTCGCGGGAGATCTTCACGTCCTTGATCGTGCCGTCGCGGCGGACCTGCACGGTGAGGATCACGACGCCCTCGATGCCGAGCTCCTGCACGGCGGGGCACTGCTCCTGCGGGACGTTGACGACCTGCGGGAGCTCGCGGATGTAGAGCTCGCCGCGCGGCTCCCACGGGGCGGAGTTCGCGTCGCCGACAGGGGCGTTGCTCGGGCGGCTGCCGGTGCCCTTCGAATCGGGCTTGCCGGTGCCGCCGGGCGTGCCGCCGGGCGTGCCGGTGGTGACGCTGACGCCGCTGTTGCCGTTCTCGACGGTCTGGCTGCGGTCGACGCGGAACGGCGGCGGGGGCTCGTCGGGCACCGGGTCCTTGGACACGGGGGCGGGGCGGACCTTGGCCGGGGCCTTGTCGACCTTGGCCGGCGGGGTGTCCTTCTTGACGATGGGCTCGGGCTCGGGGGGCTTCTCGGGCTCGGGGGGCTTCTCGGGCTCGGGCTCGGGGGGCTTCTCGGGCTCGGGCGGCGGGAGTTCGAATTCGACGAGGTCGTAGGTGGGCTCGAGGCCCTGGCACCTGGTGAATTCGGCCTGACAGACGGCGGCGTCCTGGCCGGACTCGAGGCAGGTGCGGCGCTGGGCCTCGCACTCGTCGTAGCCGAAGCGGGCGAGCAACCACGCGAGCACGGCGTGGGTGATCACGGAGCCGGTGGCGCCGAGGCCCGATCGAGCGGACGCGGGGGGCACGAAGCGCATGGAGTCAAACAAGCGGTGCGGTACGCACCGTCAACGAGCTAGCCGGCTGCGGGGGTCTGAGGCTTGGGCTTTTCGGTGGCGATGGCGTACTTCTTGACGCCGGTCTCGCGCAGGAGGTCGATGAGGTGGACCATCGTTCGTACCTGCGCCTCTTCGTCGCACTGGATGACGCCCTGGAGGTCGCGGTTCTCGGCGAGCTTCTCGACGATGGCGGCCTTGATGGCGGCGTCGTCGGGCATCACCTTGCGGTCGGCGGTGATCGTCCCGTCCTTCGCGCAGACCAGGAGGATCTGGTTCTTGTTGGGCTCGAGCTTCTGTCCGGTGTTGGCGTCGGGCTTGTCGACGGCCATGGCCTCGGACTCCTGGATCTTCGTGGTCGTGACCATGAAGATGATGAGGAGCACGAGCATCACGTCGACCAGCGGGGTGACGTTGATGCCGTTGATGCCGTCGTCGTCGTCGAGGTTTGCGTCGCCTGCCACGGTGCCCTCGCTCGGTTCAGTGCTGCGCGTCGCGGCTCGTCGACGAGAGGGCGATGACCATGTTGGTCAGCGCGTCGGCCTCGCCGAGCAGCGACTTCACGCGGCGCAGGAAGAAGTTGTAGGCGATGACCGCGGGGATGGCGACGACGAGGCCGACCGCGGTGGCGACCAGCGCCTCGTAGATGCCGGCCATGACCGCGTTGGAGTACTCCGACGAGCCGACGATGCCCTGGCGCTCGATCGCCCGGAAGGTCTCGATGATGCCGAGCACGGTGCCGAGCAGACCGATGAAGGGGGCGTTGGCGCCGACGGTGCCGAGGAAGTTGAGGTTGCGCTCGAGGCGGAGCTTCTCGCCGGGGCGCGCGGCGGCGGCCATCGCGGCCATCGCCGCCGAACCACGTTCGGCGGTGTCGAGCATCTGCACGGCGATGCGACCGCCGGGGGCCGGGCTGTCCTTGACGAGGCTCTGGGCGCGGGCGATGTCGCGGTCGGCGAGGGCGTTGTGCAGGCCTTTCAACGCGGCTGCGTCGCGACCGCTGACGCCCATGTAGAAGATGATCCGCTCGATCATCAGGGCCACGCTGATCAGGCTTAGACCGACGAGCAACCAGAGGATCCACTCCGAACCAACGGCTGCGAGCTCGAGAAATTTGTCCGACAGCTTCATGTGGTGAGCCCGCGAACCGTAACCGAGACAGCGTGGTTCGGCCACCCTTTCCCGGTCGTACGACGCGCATAGCACGGGATGGCCCGGCGAACCCGCGGATCGGCCGCGGCATTCCCCGTGCGGGCAATAATCGCCCCCGAGGCGGGCCGCGACGGCGGTTCAGGCGGGGTTCTGGAGCTCGTGCAGGAGCACGGTGGCGTAGCTCCCGGCCGGCAATTGGAAGCGAAGACGCAGGCCGGGCGGGAGATCCGGCGTGGCCGGCACGGGCTCGGCCTCGAGGTCGGGCAGCGGCAGCTGCAGGGGCCGGCGCGTGCCTTCGAGCTTGTTGCCCAGGGCTGACAGCGCGGCCGGGGAGATCCCCGTGGCCTCGAGGACCTCGCGCTCGAGCTCACCGGAGGGGGTGCCGGGGCTGGGGGCGCGCATCTTGCTGCCGAACATCGGGCCGGTGATGCCGAGCTCGCCGGCGTCGAGGCGGGCCTGGTCGACCTCGGGCTCGCGGCACTCGAAAATCCCGCCGGTCACACCCTTTTTGAGGATGTCGCCCCGGAGCACGGTGCGGAGCTGGCCGCGGGCGCGGCGCTCGAGCAGGTAGAGGTTGAAGAGGGCCGACTGGGCGGCGCTCAGCAGGAAGTCGGCCCGGCCGCGGCGCTTGCCGGCGGCGAGGGCCGCGAGGCCGCGACGGATGTTGTGGCCGTCCTCGCCGAGCCGCTGCTGGCCGTACAGGTTGTCGAGTCCGCCGAGTTCGGCGAGACGAGCGCGCTTGGCGGCGATGCGGGCGGCGGATTCGTTGCCGTCGACGGCAAGATCACGGACGACGAGGGCGAAGCGGTTGCCGTGGAGATGGCCGCGGCGGAGCTTGTTGCCGTGAGGGTGGGCCGGACCGAGGGTGATGGCCGGGTGATGGAAGTCGGCGAGGGTCGGGCCGGCCGCGAACGGCACGGAGATCCACTGCTCGGTGACGGCGACGGTGTCCTTCAGGCCGGCGAGGCCGATCTCCGGGCGGGGGATGCCGGTCTGTCGGCTGAGCTCGGCGACCGCGTCCTCGCTGCCGATGCCCCGCTTGGTCAGGGTGAGCAGCAGATGGGCGTTGGGGCGGCCGTCGGGTGGGTAGGCGGGGATCTCCCAGACGGCGAAGTCCTCGGGGACGGCCCGGATGCGGCCGCCGATCCCGGCAAGCGCGGCCGTTTGCAGCGGCGGAGCGAGCAGGCGGGCGACGAGGGCGGCGTAGGGGTCGGGCCGGTTCGGCCGCGGTTCGCTGTCCGAGGGGGATGGGTCGTCTTGACGGTTGTCGTCGGTCATCGGCCGCTCCGTGCGTCCGGGGTGGGAGAACTAGCCGCTGCTGCCCTGCTTGGGAGCGGTGGCGTTGGGGGTCTCGGAGGGCTTGGGCTCCTCGGGGACGTCCTTGATCTTCGGGCGCGGCGGGGCGATCGGCCGCGGCGGGCTGCGATCGGGGCGCTTGCGGTTGGGGTCGGCGGGGCCGAACTCCTTGTAGATGTACTTCAGGTAGAGCTTGGCCTGGCGCCCGTGGTGGTGGCGCGGGTGCTGGGTCTGCAGCTCCGTGAAGGTGGTGCGGGCCAGCTCGATCTCATCCATGCGGAGGTAGGTCAGGCCGAGCAGGAACAGCACTTCGGCGTCGAGGCCGATGCCGGGGAAGTTCTTGTGGGCGCTCTCCAGGCGGCCGATCGCGGCCTCCGGGTGCTCGCGGTCGAGGTAGAAGCGGGCCACGTAGAGCTCGTGCTCGAGGAGCCGGCGCTTGACCTCGTCGCGCAGCTTGATGGCCAGCGGCTCGAGTGGGCTGCCGGCGTAGTGGTCGAAGAAGTAGGCGAGCTCGACCAGGGCCTCTTGCAGCTGGTCCTGGTCGCGCTGGTAGTAAGGGGGCATCAGGACGATGCCCTCGGGGGCGTTCATGTAGGCGGCGACGGCCGCCATGTATGCGCACCAACCGTTGATCACGTGCTTGTGCGTGGGGTGCAGCTTGTAGAACTGCTTGAAGCCGTCCTGGGCGGTGAGGTAGTTGCCCTGGGCGAATTCCGCGCGGGCGATCAGCAGCTCGGCCTCGACGGCGTAGCGGCTGAAGGGGAAGCGGATCCGCACGAAGTCGGCGTAGGCGATCGTCTCGTCCCAGTCGCGGTCCTCGAACTCGCCGCGGGCCAGCTCGTAGTTCTCGCGGGCGGTCTGACCGTAGTCGGTGCTGAGGTCGGGGCCGGTCTTGCAGGCGGCGAGCGTGGCGCCCAGGAAGATGAGCGAGAGGATGCGGGCCCGTGCGGGCTGACGACGCCGCTGCGGGCAGGGCCCTGCGGGCGGAGGAGTCCGGAGACGAGGCATCCTGTGCGCGCGAAGCTAGCCGTGGCGGTCGACGCTGTCAAACGGCGAAGTTCATGCGGCGCGTGGGGTGCATGCGATAGGCTCCCGGGGCGATGCAAGCGGGGGAGGACGAGCCGACGGGCCGCCAGCTCGGTCGATGGTCGGCGCAGGCGATCGTCAGCGGCTCCATGCTCGGCATCGGGATTTTTATTGCTCCGCCGGTGGTTGCGCAGCACGTTCACAGCCCGGTCTACTTCCTGGTGATGTGGATCGCCGGCGGCCTGGCGGCGCTGTGCGGGGCGCTGTGCGTGGCGGAGCTGGGGGCCATGATGCCGCGGGCCGGCGGCGAGTACCCGTATCTGCGCCTGGCCTATGGGCCAGGTGTGGCGTTCTCGACGGGGTGGCTGCAGCTGCTGGCGACGTTCCCGGGCTCGCTGGCGGCGATGGCGGTGGGCACGGCGACGTTCCAGCTGCCGGTGCTGCTCGGCGGGTTCGTGCTTGAGCCGGTGGACCTGTGGCTGTTCACGATCGACGGGCCGACGCTGTGGGCGGTGGGCATCGTGCTGCTGCTGACGGCGCTCAACCACGCGGGGGTGGTGCTGTCGGGGGCGGTGCAGCTGGTGCTGACGATGGTGCCGCTGGCGACGCTGCTGGCGGTCAGCCTGTTCGTGGTCGGGGACGTGGGCACGGTCGAGGTCGGGCCGCAGCACTCGCTCGAGGTGTGGCCGCCGCCGGCCGCGTCGGCGCTGGCGGCGGCGTATCTGCCGGTGTACTTCGCCTACTCGGGGTGGAACGCGGCGCTGTACATCGGCGGGGAGATCCGCGATCCGGCGCGCACGCTGCCGCGGGCGGTCATCGGCGGGACGCTGGCGGTGCTGGTGCTCTACGTGGTGCTCAACGCCGGGTTCTTGACGGTGTTCGGGGTGCACGGCCTGGCCGGCGTCGGCGAGGCGGGCACGGCGGCCGCGGGCGCGCTGTTCGGGCGCGTCGGCGTGGTCGTGGTGACCATGATGATCCTGCTGGCGATGCTCGGGTCGATCAACGGCAGCGTCATGACCGGCTCGCGCATCGGCTACGCGATGGCCGAGCAGGGCCACTTCCCGGCGGTCGGCGGCAAGCTCGACGAGCGCTTCGGCACGCCGGTGTTCGCGCTGTGGGCCCAGGCCGGGCTGACGATCGCGCTGATCCTCGCGCAGGGGTTCTCGGCGCTGATGAGCTACTCGTCGTGTGCGATGCTCATCTCCGGGTCGCTGGTGGTGTACGCGACTGTCCGCCTGCGCAAGCTGCAGCCCGAGCGGCCGCGGCCGTATCGCCTCGGCTGGTACCCGTGGGTGCCGGCGATCTACATCGCGTCGAGCCTGTGCGTGCTGGCGGTGCTGGTCTACGAGCAGGACCTGTCGGTGTTCATGGCGGCGGGGTGGTTCGCGCTGGCGCTGCTGGGCCACCACTTCCTCGTGCGACCGCGGCTGAGGTAGTCTCCCGCGGCCATGACGGGCCCCTTCTCGCTCCTGACCTGGAACATCAACGGCATCCGCGCGCGGCTCGACGGCGTGCTCACGTACCTGTCGGAGCGCGAGCCGGACGTCGTGTGCCTGCAGGAGATCAAGTGCGAGGACAAGCAGTTCCCCAAGGTGCCGTTCCTCGAGCTCGGCTACCAGGTGCACAGCCACGGCGCGAAGGGCTACGCGGGGGTGGCGACGCTGACGAAGGGCAAGCCGGACGAGGTGGTGCGGGGGTTTCGCGAGGGCGAGGCGGATCAGGCGTCGCGCATCGTCAACGTGAAGATCGGCGGGGTGCGCATCTACAACCTCTACGTGCCCAACGGGACGGCGCTCGGCACCGACGCGTTCGCCTACAAGCTGACCTGGCTGGCCAGGCTGCGCGACGAGCTGATCAAGCACGAGCGGGCGGACGAGTCGGTGCTGCTGTGCGGCGACTTTAATATCGCCCCGGACGCGCGCGACGTGGTCGACCCGGCGGCGCTGGTCGGGCGCACCCACTTCTCGCCGGAGGAGCACGCGGCGCTGCGCTCGCTGCTGGAGTTCGGGCTGCGCGACTGCTTCCGCAAGTTTAATGATTTACCGGGGCAGTTCACGTGGTTCGACTACCGGGCGGGGGCGGTGCGCAAGAACGAGGGCATGCGCATCGACCACGTGTACGCGACGCGCCCGCTGTACGAGCGCTGCGAGGCGGTGATCCACGACATGGCGCCGCGCACCGAGGACGCGCCGTCGGACCACATCCCGGTCACGGCGAAGTTTCGCTGAGGGTGACACGCGAACGGGCGCCGGCTCGCAGCGCGGCGCCCGTGTTGGCGGTGGGCTCGTGAGGGCTACTTCATCTCGCCGCGGGCGAAGATGCTGGCGACGTAGGTGAGCACGTCGGTGGCGGAGATCTCGTCGTAGCCGTAGTTGCGGATCAGGCGCTGCTTGACGACGTCGATCTTCTCCTGGGCCTCGCGGTCGACGACCTGGGACACCAGGCTGGTGAGCTTGATGCTGTCCTTCTGGTCCTCGAACAGCTTGAGCTCGAGCGCCTTGTAGAGGCGCTCGTTGGTGCGGTAGTCGAACTGCTTGCCCTCGATGGCGAGCGCGCCGATGTAGTTCATGATCTCGCGGCGGAAGTCGTCCTTGCGCGACTCGGGGATGTCGATCTTGGTCTCGATCGACCGCATCAGCCGCTCGTCCGGCTCCTCGTCCTGGCCGGTGTACGGGTTTTTAACTTTTTCCCGCTGGGTGTAGGCCTTGACGTTGTCGATGTAGTTGCCGCAAAGGCGGGCGATGGCGTCGGCGTCGGCGCTGATGGCCCGCTGGACCTCGTTTTTCACGATGTCCTCGTACTCCTGCTTCACGACGGCGAGCAGCTCGGTGTAGCGCTTGCGGGCCTCGTCGGAGGTCAGCAGCGAGTGGGAGCGCAGGCCGCTCTCGAGCTCGTTGAGGACCATGAAGGGGTTGATGCTCATCTGCCCGCGGTCGCTGACCAGGCAGTTGGCGATCTTGTCCTGGATGTAGCGCGGAGAGATGCCCTCCATGCCCTCGCGGTTGGCCTCCTTGCGCAGCTCCTTGACGGAGTCCTGGGTGAAGCCGGGCATGGTCTTGCCATCGAACAGTTTGAGTTTTTGCAGCAGGGTGAGCTGGTGCTTCTTGGGGTCCTCGAGGCGGGTGAGGATGGCCCACATCGAGGCCATCTCGAGGGTGTGCGGGGCGATGAAGCGGCCGCGGACCTTGTGGGTGTTGTAGTCCTTGGCGTAGATCTTGATCTCCTCGCTCAGCTTGGT
Source organism: Myxococcales bacterium (assembly GCA_016793465.1). The sequence continues at coordinate 82,588 of JAEUJW010000033.1, read as the reverse complement.
GATGTAGGGGATGTCGATCTTGACGGTGCGGTCGCGCAGCGCCTCCATGAACTTGTTCTCGAGCAGGCGGTTGTACTCGGCCTCGTTGGTGTGGCCGATGATCACCTCGTCGATGTCGGTCTGGGCGAACTTCTTCGGCTTGACCTTTTGTTCCTGGGTGGCGCCGAGCAGGTCGTAGAGGAAGGCGACGTCGAGCTTAAGAATTTCGACGAACTCGATGATGCCGCGGTTGGCAATATTAAACTCGCCGTCGAAGTTGAAGGCGCGCGGGTCGGTGTCGGAGCCGTACTCGGCGATGCGGCGGTAGTTGATGTCGCCGGTGAGCTCGGTCGAGTCCTGGTTCTTCTCGTCCTTGGGCTGGAAGGTGCCGATGCCGATGCGGTCCTCCTCGCTGAGGAGCAGGCGGCGCACGCGGATGTGCTGGACGACGCGCGACCAGTCGCCCTTGTGGTGGAGCATGAGCTCGCGGAAGATGTAGCGGCACGCGGGGTTGAGCTGGCCGCGGACCCACGGGCGAAAGCCGTCCTTCTCGAGGCCGAGCTGGGTGATGGCCTCCTCGCGGACGTCGGGCGGGATGAGCTTCAGCGGCTCCTCGTTCATCGGCGAGGGGTACACCTCTTGACCGGCGGTCAGGTGGCGCAGGCTCTCGGGCAGCACCCACTCGTAGGTGTAGAGCGCGCCCTCGGGCGTGTGGCTGTACTCCTCGAGGCCCTTCTTCAGCAGGCGGGCGATGGTGCTCTTCGACGAGCCGACGGGGCCGTGGAGGAGGATGATGCGGCGCTCGGTGCCGTAGCGCAGGGCCGCGGCCTTCAGCACGTTGACGAGGCGCATCAGCGGGATGTCGAGGCCGAAGATGGCGTCGCGACCCGAGTGGGCTTCGTCGCGGAAGAACCTGTAGCGGGTGATCTTCTTCTTGCTGTCGACGTACTCCTCGGTGCCGTGCGACAGGACCATGTCGTAGAGGCGCTCGTAGGCGGTGCGGGCGACGCGGGGGTTGCGTCTGGCAATTTCGAGGTAGTCCTCGAAGCTGCCCGACCAGTGGAGATCTTCGTAGCGCTTTTGATCCTGGAGGGCTGCGATGCGGTCGACGAGGCTGCTAGTCATCATGAACTTCCTGCCGATGGGTGCCGGACAGCGGGACGTGATGTTACACTAGGCACCCTGCACGGGCCACCGCGCCTCTTCGCGCCTCGTTCGATCGGCGACTCGCAGCTCACCACTTCCGCAGCCTCCACCACTCAGCGACTCGCAGCTTCACCTCGCGTCCGGTTCGTGCAACGACCACCATGATTTCGCGCATCGAACAGGATCACAGTCGCTTCCGCGAGATCATACGCGGCAAAATTCGGCAGAACTTGCGCAAATACATCTCGCGGGGCGACCTCATCGCTCCGAAGGGACAGGGATCGGTGTCGATCCCGATGCCGCAGATCAACATCCCGCGCTTCGTGTTCGGCGACAACAGCGGACAGGGCGTCGGTCAGGGCGAGGGAGACCCGGGAGACCCGGTCCAGGGCCAGCAGGCGAAGGACGGCCAGAGCGGCTCGGGCAAGGCCGGCGAGGGCGAGGGCCAGAAGTCGCTCGAGGTCGAGGTGTCGCTCGAGGAGCTCGCCGAGATCATGGGCGAGGAGCTCGGCCTGCCCAACATCCAGCGCCGCGGCACGCAGTCGCTCGAGACCAAGAAGGACCGCTACGTCGGCCTGCGCTCGACCGGTCCGGAGAGCCTGCGCAGCTTCAAGGCGACATTTAAGCGGGCGCTGCGGCGGCAGGTGGCGATGGGGTCGTACAACCCGGCGCGGCCGATCATCGTGCCGATCCGCGACGACCGGCGCTACCGCTCGTGGCGCACGGACCCGCGGCCGCAGTCGAACGCGGTGATCATCTACATGATGGACGTCTCGGGCTCGATGGGCGACGAGCAGAAGGAGATGGTCCGCATCGAGTCGTTCTGGATCGACACGTGGCTGCGCAGCCAGTACAAGGGGCTGGAGTCGCGCTACATCATCCACGACGCGACCGCGCGGGTGGTCGAGCGCGAGGTGTTCTTCAAGACGCGCGAGTCGGGCGGGACGATGATCTCGTCGGCGTACAAGGTCTGCAGCGACCTCATCGACGCGGAGTTCGACCCCGAGCAGTGGAACATCTACGCGTTCCACTTCTCCGACGGCGACAACTGGTCGGTCGACGACACGGCGACCTGCATCGGATTATTAAAGAACCAGCTGCTGCCGCGGCTCAACCAGTTCGGCTACGGACAGGTCGAGTCGCCCTACGGGTCGGGACAGTTCATCAAGGATCTGCGCTCGGCGTTCAACAAGCACCCGCTGCTGGTGACCTCGGAGATCAAGAACAAGGACGACATCATGGATTCGATCCGCGAGTTCCTGAAGGGTGGGCGCTGATGACGTCGCTGCCCCACGAGCTGCGCGCGCTGCAGGCCGAGATCAAAGGCTACGCGGACGAGTTCGGGCTCGACACGTTCCCGGTGGTGTTCGAGCCGGTCGACTACCGCCACATGTGCGAGATCGCGGCCTACGACGGGTTCCCCACCCGCTACCCGCACTGGCGCTTCGGCATGGAGTACGACCACATGCTGAAGAGCCACACGTACGGGCTCTCGAAGATCTACGAGCTCGTCATCAACACCAACCCCTGCTACGCGTACCTGCTCGAGGGCAACTCGCTGGTCGACCAGAAGCTGGTGATGGCCCACGTCTACGGGCACTGCGACTTCTTCAAGAACAACCACTTCTTCTCGCGCACCGACCGGCGCATGATCGACGGGATGGCCAACAACGCGGCGCGGGTGCGCCGCTACATGGACCGCCACGGGGTGTCGACGGTCGAGTCGTTCATCGACGTGTGCCTGTCGCTCGACAACCTGATCGACCCGTGGGCGCCGTTCCGCGAGGCCAAGAAGCCGAAGCGGGCCGTGTCCGCGCCGCTCGAGGCGGCCCCGCCGGAGGAGCAGGAGGAGGAGCCCGGGCGCCTGCACAACGTGCGGGGGTACCTCGAGGGCTACATCAACCCGCCGGAGTACATCGCGGCCCAGCGGGCCAAGAAGAAGCAGCAGGACGAGGCGGCCAAGCGCAAGCTGCCGCCCCAGCCGGAGCGCGACGTGCTCGGGTTCTTGATGCAGCACGCGCCGCTCGAGGCGTGGGAGGCCGACGTGGTCGGCATCATGCGCGAGGAGGCCTACTACTTCCTGCCGCAGCGCCAGACCAAGATCATGAACGAGGGCTGGGCGACCTACTGGCACTCGCGCATCATGACGACGCGGGCGCTGCGCGACGACGAGATCATCGACTACGCCGACGCGGCGAGCGGCGTGACGGCGATGGGCCCGGGGCAGCTCAACCCGTACAAGATCGGGGTCGAGCTGTACCGCCACATCGAGGAGCGGTGGAACCGCGGGCAGTTCGGCAAGGACTGGGACAACTGCACCGACCTGCACGAGCGGCTGACGTGGGACAAGCAGCTCGGGCTCGGCAAGCAGAAGCTGTTCGAGGTCCGCCGCCTGCACAACGACGTGACGTTCCTCGACGAGTTCTTCACCGAGGACTTCTGCCGGGAGCAGCGGTTCTTCACCTTCAAGGAGAACCGGCGCACGGGGCGGCTGGAGATCGAGGGCCGCAGCTTCGCCAAGATCAAGGCGCAGATCCTCCAGCAGCTGTCGAACTTCGGGCAGCCGTTCATCTACGTGGTCGACGCCAACTACCTCAACCGCGGCGAGCTGCTGCTCGGGCACCGCCACGAGGGCGTCGACCTCAAGGCGGACTACGCCCGCGACACGCTGCGCTCGCTCGAGCGGGTGTGGCGGCGGCCGGTGTCGATCCTGACGGTGCTCGACGACAAGCCGAAGAGGATCCGCTTCGACGGCTCCGAGATCTCCATGTCGGACGAGCCGCACGCCTTCCGCGTGTGAGACCGGGTAATCGCGTGGGCCTCTGCAGCCCGTCGCTCGCAGACCTGCGCAGGCGTTGGCTTGCTCACGGGTTATCCGGCGATCCGCGGGGGTCCACCGGAACCGCGCCGCTCGGATGGCCGTTCGCGGCGGGTCAGAGCGAGGAGCGCTCGGCGGCCGCGACCAGGCCGCGGCGCGCGGGTGACAAAATCGCCGGAAGACCATCACCGGACGGGCGCTTGCTCGTGGTATCGTTGGCTGTGCGTTTGATCGCGTGGGCATCCACCGACGTCGGCCGGGTCCGAATGGCCAATGAGGACAGCTTCCTCGTCGACGCGTCCCTGGGCCTGTACCTGGTTGCCGACGGGATGGGAGGCCACGCCGGAGGCGCCCACGCGAGTGCCATGTGCGCCGACGTGGTGAATAAAGTCGTGCGGCGTGGGATGGCGCGGCTGGTCGGGATGCCGCAGCAGACCTGGAACGAGGCCATCGCGGAGATCCTGCAGTCGAGCGCGAGCGAGGCCAGCGCCCGCATCTACGACCAGGCGCAGATCGACCGGGCGCTGCACGGCATGGGGACCACGCTGTGCGGGATCCTGTTCCATGGCGACCGCGGCTACATCGTGCACGTCGGCGACTCGCGGGCCTACCTGCTGCGCGGCGGCACGGCGCGGCAGCTGACGACCGACCACTCGTGGCTGACCGAGCAGATCCAGGCCGGCCTCCTCACCGAGGAGGAGGCGCAGGACAGCGAGCTGAAGCACATCATCACGCGGTCGGTGGGGTTCGAACGCGTGGTCGAGGCGGACATCATCCCGGTCAACGTGAACCTCGGCGACGTGTTCCTGCTGTGCTCCGACGGGTTCGCCAACTACGTGTCGATCGAGGAGCTGGCGACGCTGGCGCGCGACCACCTGTACTCGGAGCTGCCGCAGATCTGCACCGAGCTGGCGCTCGACCGCGGCGGCGACGACAACATCACGGTGGTGGTGGTGCTCGCCTGCAACGACCACGACGAGCGCCAGGCGGTCCGCCAGCTCAGCAAGACGGCGGCCGATACGCTGCCCTCGCTGCCCTGAGGCGCGCGCGCGCGGCGGCTTCCCGGCCCCGCGGGCGTGTGATATACGCGGCCCCGGGAGGAGAGGCGGCCGAGGAGGACAGGGCGATCGCGGTGGCCTCAAAAACCATCGAGGAAAGTCCGGGCTCCACAGGGCAGGGTGCTGGCGCAGGCCAGTCGGGGTGACCCGAAGGAAAGTGCCACAGAAAGCAAAACCGCTCGCTTCGGCGGGTAAGGGTGAAAAGGTGCGGTAAGAGCGCACCGGGGACCTGGCGACAGGGACCGCAGGGTAAACCCCACCCGGAGCAAGGCCAAACAGGGGCCGAGGTGTCTGTCCGCAAGGACAGCCCTCAGGAGCTGCCCGCTCCGCCCCGGGTGCGCCGCTCAGATGAATGATCGCCACCCGGCGGAGGCAACGACGCCGGGGACAGAACCCGGCTTACGACCTCTCTCGACCGTCTCTCCTCCCACTACACTCGCTCGCCGTGAACCCCTCAAGGCCCACGGCGCTCGAGTGGCTGATGCTGCCGCTCGGGCTCGTGCTGGTGCTGCGCCACGCGTGGGTGATGGACGACGCCGACGTGTACGCGCGCTACGCCGACAACGCGGGCGAGCTCGTCGAGGGCTTCACGTCGCCGCGGCCGTGGTGACGACGAGCTTGTGGTGGTCGACCTGCTCGAGAACGTGTCACTGGCGCTGACGTTCCCGGGGCCGATCGTGCCGTGAGCGTGGCGAGGTGTGACGCGACGACGCAGGTGACGAACACGAAGGCCCCTGTCGAGGCGACAGGGGCCTCAAGGCCCGATCGGCCGCAGGCCGACCCAGCTCCGGAGCGGCGTGAGGCTAGAACTCCGGGACGCCGGGGGCGGCGTCTTCGGCGGGTTTGGGCTTGTCGGCCTCGTACTTGGCGTGGTCCTCGGGGAAGTGCCCGCTCCAGTACAGCAGTCGACCGCAGGACTCGCAGGGCAGGATCTCTTTGCCCTTGAGGAGGCGCGTGTAGAGGATGTGGGGGATCATCATCTTGCACGCGGTGCAGCGCTCGCGGTGCGCGGGCACGAAGGCGAGGCCGCCGAGGCGCTTGCGGATGCGCTCGTAGTTGCCGAGGATCTCCTTGTCGATGCCCTTCACCGAGCTGGCGCGCAGGCCGCGGGCCTTGGCGATGTTGGTCTCGAGCTGGGTCTTCTCGTCGGCGAGGCGAGCCTTCTCGGCTTCGGCCGCGGTGCGGAGGGTGGTGAGCTGCGCCTCCATCTTGGCGATCTGCGCCTCGGTCTTACTGACGGCTTCTTGCAGCTTGGTGATCTCGCCGGTGCGGGTCTGGACCATGCGCCGGGTCGTCTCGAGCTCGCGCTGCTGAGCGTTGAGCTCGCGCGAGGTTTTAATTTGGCCGAGCTTGGCCTTGCTGTTGCGGATCAGGTCCTCCTCGTCCTGAAGCTGGTTCTCCTGGCGCTGTTGGAAGCTCCGCGTCTCGTCGAGCTTGTCGCGCTCGGAGGCCAGCATCTGCTCGAGCTTCTGCAAGTCGCTGTCGAGCGCGCTGATACGGGCGGGTATGCCTCGAAGCTTGCGCTCGAGGCTGGTGAGCCGCCGGTCCTGACGCTGCAGGGTGCGGAGTGCTGGGATCTGAGGGTGAATCTCGTTCATGGCGATGCTGAGGTGGGCCCACCTGGGCTTGAACCAGGGACCAACCGGTTATGAGCCGGCCGCTCTGACCGACTGAGCTATGGGCCCGGTCGACGGGGGTCGAGGTGCGGACTTCACGATAGGAAGCCTTCATCAACCCGTCAAACTGCGTGACATGCGCGGGGCCCGGCTCAGTCCTGCGGCCCGTAGCGGGGGTTTTTGGGGTGAGGTCGTCGCGAACGCGGGACAGGCGCCGCGGACCCCTGCCGGCGGGCCCGGTCGTCGCATGTGCAAGAGGGCTTCGTGGTAGCTTGCCGCGCGGCGATGGAGGCGCGGGACAAAGGTACGGCGCTTGGACAGGGGGGGCTCTCGCTGGGGGTCGCCAAGCTGTTCTTCCTGGTCGCCGGTTATGTCGTTTCGGTGGCCCTGGCGGGGCTGCTGACGCCGAAGGCGTTCGGGCAGTACCGCGTGGTCAGCGACCTCGTGGCGGTGCCCAACATGGTGCTGATCCAGAGCCTGCTGTTCGCCGTGAGTCGGCCGATGTCGGCGGTGCTGGCGGCCGGGGAGGAGCAGCAGCGGCCCATCTATGCCGGGCTGCGGCGCCGGGGCTTCGTCATGGCGCTCGGGCTCGGCGGGCTGGTCACGGTGGTGTTCCTGCTGGGGGCCGAGCTGCTGGCGCGGCTCTATTTCCAGGACCCGGCGACGGTGACGCCGCTGCGGGTGGTCGCGCCGATCCCGCTGATCTACGCGATGTACGCGGTCAACGTCGGCACGCTGAACGCGACGCGGCGGTTCCACCTGCAGGCGACGCTCGACATCTTCATGGCCGCGACCAAGACCGGGCTGATGCTGGCCGCGGCGGCCGTGGGGTTCGGGCTCGGCGGGGTGATGGGCGGGTTCACGGGGGCGTCGCTGCTCGCGCTGACGCTGTCGACGGTGTTCATCGCGTGGAGTCAGGGGGAATTTCGCGGCGGCGGCAACGGGTCGGCCGAGAACGGCCGGGTGGTGTTGCCGGCGATGGCAAGGTTCACCGGTTTGCTGCTGGTCTTCACCGGCGTGGTCAACCTGCTGGTCGCGGCGGATCTGCTCATCTTGCAGAAGTTCGTGACGAGCGAGGCGCAGAAGGACCTGGTCGGCTTCTACTCGAGCGCAAACCTGGTCGCCCGGGTACCGTACAGCATCATGGTCGCGGTCAGCCTGGTGATGTTCCCGCTGGTGGCGACGCTGCACGCGCGCCAGGACCAGCAGCAGATCAGCCGCTACGTGTCGGCGACGACGCGGGTGTGTGTGGTCCTGCTGGCGTTCATGAGCGCGGTCGGGGCGAGCGCCGCGCCGGAGGTGCAGCGGCTGCTGTTCCCGGCGGCGTACGGGCAGGTGGCCGCGGAGCTGCGCTACCTCGTATGGGGGCTGTCGGGCTACTCGCTCACGGTCACGGCGGCGTGGATCTGCAACAGCAACCACCAGAGCCGCCTGGCCCTGCTGCTGGTCGGGTTGCCGCTGGCGACGGTGGCGGTCTCCGGGTGGCTGCTGGTGCCGCAGGCGTTCACCAGCGGGGCGGCGATGGCGGTGGCGATCGCCGGGGGGGTCGGGGCGGCCGCGGCGCTGGCGGTGCTGTACCGGTTCTACGGGGCGCGGCTGTCGCCGGGGTTCGTGTTGAAGCTGGCGGGGGCGATCGCCGCGGTCGAGCTGGCCGCGCGGGTGTGGACACCCGGCGGGAAGCTCGGGATTTTAATTAAATTGGTCGGGCTGGCGGCGGTGTTCGGCGGGGTCGTGCTGGGCTCGCGGGCGGTGACCGTCGCGGAAGTGAAGGGTCTTCGCCGTGTCCGCTGAATCCGGCAAGCCGCCGTGGTTCCTGATCTCGAAGCCGCTGCGGCCGCCGTACCGCGACGGGTCGACGGTGCTGGTGCGCGGGCTGGTCGAGCACATGCCGCCCGAGCGGCGGATCACCCACCTGGGAGATCCCTCGCATCCGCTGCGGCCGGACGTGGGGGTGATCTCCGCGCCGGCGATGGACTACGCGCCAGGCTTCGGGGCCAAGGCGCGGGTGCTGGCGGCGATGATGCACCCGGGTCGCAAGTCGTGGCCGCTGCACCTGTTCTTCACGCCGAACGGGCTCACGTCGCAGGTGCTGTCGACGCTGCGCAAGCTGCAGTCGCGCCGGCTGGTGGTCCAGAGCGTGATGAGCGCGCACGGGGTCGAGGCGATGGTGAAGTGGCTGCGGCCGCTCGACGCGGTGATCGTGCTGTCGGAGCAGACGCGCGGGCGGCTGGTCGCGGCGGGTCTGCCGGCGGAGAAGGTGCGGCGGATCTACCCGGGCGTCGACGCGGTGAGGCCGGACGCGGCGAAGGATGTCGCCGAGCGCTGGCGGCTGCTTTACGCGGGAGATCTCGATCGCGCGGTGGCGGATCGCCTGGTGGAGATCGGCCAGGCGTTGCCGACGCTGGGCTGGCGCATGACGATCGCCTGCCGGCCGAAGGGGCCCGAGGACGCGGCGGCGCGCGAGCACCTGCAGGCCATGCTGCGGCCGCACATGGCCGACGGGACAGTGTCGCTGATGGCCGAGGTCGACGACATGGACGCGCTGCTGCGCAAGCACTCGCTGCAGATCTTCGTGGCCGACCACGTGCGCAACAAGGTCGACGTGCCGCTGGTGCTGCTCGAGGGGTTGGCGCGCGGGCTGCCGGTGCTGAGCCTCGGCGGCACGCCGGTGGGGGAGATCTTCACGGTCGCCCGCAGCCGCGGGGCCGAGGCCGGGGCCGAGGTCGCGGACGTCGCCGAGCTGCTGGGAGTGCTCGGCGCGGCGACGCGGTGGATGGCCCGCTGGTCGACCGGGGCCGCCAAGGCGTCGCGGGAATTCTCGCTGCAGACGATGGCAGCGAACTACATGGCGCTCTACGACGAACTGGAGGCGCGGGGTGCAAGCGAGCGATAACCGGGAGTATTACGACGCGTTCTCGACCAGCTACGACCGCGGTCGCGACCGCGGGTACCACAAGCTGATCGACGACCAGGCGGCAGCGATCGTCGGGCGCTACGCGGCGGACAAGGACGTGCTCGAGGTCGGCTGCGGGACGGGGTTAATTTTGCAGCGCGTGGCGGCGACGGCGAGGTCGGCGGTGGGGGTCGACCTGTCGCCGGGCATGCTGCAGGCGGCGCGCGGGCGCGGGCTCGAGGTGGTGGAGGGCAGCGCGACCGACCTGCCGTTCGCCGAGGCGAGCTTCGATGTCTGCTACTCGTTCAAGGTGCTGGCGCACATCCCCGACTGGGACGCGTGCATGCGCGAGATGGTGCGGGTGACGCGTCCGGGCGGGCGCATCATCATCGACGTGTACAACCGCAACTCGCTGCGCTTCCTGATCAAACGGCTGTGGGGGGCGCGGCGGACGTCGAAGGACTTCGCGGAGGACGCGATCTCGACGCGCTTCTGGTCGCCGGCGGAGGCGACCGAGCACCTGCCCGAAAAGACACGTGTGGTCGCGACCGCGGGGATCCGCATCACGACGCTGCACCCGGCGGTCTGCCGGCTGCCGCTGGTCGGGCCGCTGCACGAGAAGATCGAGTGGGCGCTGATGGACTCGCCGCTGGCAGGGCTGGCGGGGTTCTTCGTGTTCGTGCTGGAGCGCCTGCCGTGAGCGAGCGGGCGCTGGTGCTGAGCTCGACGTTCCCGCAGCACGCGGGGGACCCGCGCGGGCGATTTATCGTGTTCGTGCCGGAGCGCCTGCGGTGAGCGAGCGGGTGCTGGTGCTGAGCTCGACGTTCCCCCAGTACGCGGGGGACCCGCGCGGGCAATTCATCTTGCGGCACTGGGAGGCGCGGGCGGCCGCGGGAGCTCGGGTGCGGTTCCTGGTGCCGGAGACGGCGTGGGTGCGCGGGGGGATCGAGTCGGCGTGCGAGGTGGTGAGATTCAAGTATGCGCCGCGGGGGTGGTCGTCGCTGACGGGGCAGTTCGGGATACTGGAGAACATCCGCGATCGGCCGTGGCGGGCGGCGCTGGTGCTGCCGTTCATGGCGGCGCTGCGGCGAGCGACGCTGGCGGAGCTGAAGGCGTTTCGTCCGGACGTGGTGGTGGCGCACATGTTCCTGCCGTGCGGGCTGGTGGCGGCGGAGCTGGCGAGGGCGGCCGGGGTGGCGTGCGAGGTGTACGGGCACGGGACCGACGTCGACCTGACGCTGCGGCTGCCGGCGATGATGCGGACGCGGGTGCTGCAGGCGCTGCTGTCGGCGCGGCGGGTTCATCTGCCGTCGCGCGAGAAGCTGGGGCGGCTGGCGGCGGTGGTCGGGCGCGAGGCGGGGCTGACGGTCGAGACGATGGCGGGCGGTCTCCCGGGACAGGTGCAGGTCGAGCAGCGTCCGGAGGCGGCGATCCTGTTCCTCGGGCGGCTGATCGCGCAGAAGGGGGTCGACGATCTGCTGCAGGCCGCGGCGCTGGTGCCGGGACGTCCGCGGGTCGACATCGCCGGCGACGGACCCGAGCGGCGGCGGCTGCAGGCGCTGGCGGGCCGGCTCGAGCTGAACGCGCAGTTCCACGGGTTCGTCGAGGCGCCGCAGCGGGACGCGCTGTACCGGCGGTCGGCGCTGCTGTGCGTGCCCTCGCGAGAGACGCGGGGGTTCGGCGAGGGGGCGCCGCTGGTGATCGCGGAGGCGCAGCAGTACGGGCTGCCGGTGGTCGCCACTGCTGTCGGGGGGATCCCCGAGATGATGACGAGCGCGCAGCCGGGCAGCGCGCTGGTGCGGCCGGGGTCGCCGACGCTGCTGGCCGAGGCGCTGGCGTGCGGGCTGCGGCTGCGCTGCGGGTGAAGCTTATTAAATTGATTGGTGGGCCCTTCGGCTGCGCGGGGGCGCGGAGAACCAGAGTTCTGTCCGTGGCTTAGCGAGGCTCGCGGATCGGATGCGGTGATGGTGTGCGGTGGAGGTGCAGGCGAACAGCGGAACCTTCGGCTGCCCGCTGGTGTGGCGCGGCGCACCGAAGTTCTGTCCGTGGCTGCGCTGGGGCGAGGGCTGGTGGCTTGGATGCGGTGATGCGAGCCGTGGATGTGCGGTGCGAATGGCTCACTCGAGCTCGATGAGCTCGAGGCAGGGGTCGCCGGACTCGCAGGCGAAGTTGGTGGTGCGGAGGGGACGGCGGTGGAGGGCGTCGAGGGCGGCGTCGAGGCCGGTGCGCACGGCTCGATGGTCGGTGTAGGGGCCCTCGAACAGGTTGGGGCCGACGCTGAGGAGGATGTAGCGCGGGTCGTAGGTGCGGAGGATGGCGGACCAGGTGCGGGAGATCTCCGAGGGGTCGCTGGTGCGGCGGAGGGCTCGCCAGGCGTGGGTCGGCCGGAGCTGTCCCTTCGACCAGGTCTCGGGCATGCCGACGTGGTTGTAGGCGGTGGTGACGAGGCGCGCGTCGCGGGGGAGCGCGGCGACGAGGTCGCGCTGGGCGGCGCCGCCGAGCATGGGGTTGTCGGTGTGGCGCTCGGCGTGGAGGAGGTCGGCGAGCTGCCAGCTGCGCAGGGCGAGCACGAGGGCGCAGGTCGCGAGGCGGAGGCGGGGCGTGAGGGCGGAGAGCTGGCCGACGAGGGCGAGGATGAAGAGGGGCTCGAGGGCCATGCCGAGCTGGAACTGCTGGGGGTCGCCGTACAGCCAGGCGCCGAACAGGGCGTTGCCGAGGGCGGCGGCGAGGAACATGCACTCGCCGTCGCCGGCGCGGGCGTGCCACCAGCGACGGGCGGCGAGCAGGAGCACGAGCAGACCGGGGAGGGCGGCGACGAGCGGGAGGCCGACGGCGCCGCTGCGCAGGAGGGGGCCGAGGATGGTGCGTCCGTCGACGACCCAGGCGAGCTGGGCGAGGAGCGTGGCGGGGGCGAGCAGGGTGCGCGCGGCGAGCGGATCGAGGGCGAGCTTGGCGGTCGGGTCGGTGCCGGGGGCCATGCCGAGCGCGGCGCTGATCGTCAGGAGCAGGGCGACCGGCGCGACGAAGCCGAGGCCGACGATGATGAGGGCGGGACGAGCGGGGCGGCGCTGCGGATCGAGGAGCAGGACGGCGAGCGCGGGCAGGAGGGTGGCGGCGATCGTGGCGCGCGAGAGGATCGCCAGGGTGATGCAGGCGGCGAGCAGGAGGGCGCGGCGGCTGGTGACGCGAGCTCGCGGGGCGGCGCAGACGAGCGCGAGCAGCATGGCCACGCGGCTGGCGAGTTCGAAGCCGTAGCCGGTGCGCGAGAAGAACAGGAGGCCCGGCGAGAGGGCGCACAGCAGGGCGGCGAAGGCGGTCGCGGGGCGCTCGAGGTCGATGCGGCGCGCGAGGGCGGCGAGGAGCAGGAGGAGGCCGAGGCCGAGCAGGACGGAGGAGCGACGGACACCGGCGATGCCGCCTCCGAGCGGCGGGCCGAGGGCGATGCCCACGTAGGTGCCGAGGGCGCTCTGGTAGCCGCGGATCAATAGCGGCCAGGTGCGGTGCTCGCCTTGCCAGGCGAGGTTCGGCCACTGGGCGGTGCGCACCCAGCCGGGCTCGACGGGAGGGTTCGCAGTGGAGAGTGAGGAGGGGGCGGCGAGTGTCGGAGGGGCAGCGTCGGAGGAGTTCGAGGGTGTCGGAGAGGCGGAGGATGAGGCGGGCGCTGCCAGTGTCGGAGAGGCGGAGGGGGCGGCGGGTGACGGAGAGTCGGAGGATGAGGTGGGGGCGGCGGGGGACGGAGAGGCTCGGTCGGAGGATGAGGCGGGTGACGGAGAGGATGAGGTGGGGGCGGCGGGTGACGAAGAGGCTCGGTAGGAGGATGAGGTGGTGTGTGGTGCGTGGGGTGGGAGCGGGGTGACGCCGTCGGCGGTGGCGGTGAGGACGAGCGGGTGGCGCGGGAGGTAGGGGGTGACCTCCTCGGCGATGACGCCACGCTGGTCGGCGCCGGGCCAGGCGAGGACGAGGTAGACGAGGGCGACGAGCGGGAGCCAGAGCCGCGTCCACGTCGAAGGGGCGTGCACGCGGGGAGTATAGTTGTGGGCGCCGCGTCCGGGTGTCGGGGATTGTTGTAGGATCCACGAATGGGCGCTCACCCGTGGTCGGCCGTGCGGGCGGGTCAGTGGTGGCACTTCCTCGGGCTGCCGCTGGCGTCGCTGGGGCGCGGGCAGGTCGCGGGCGGCGTCGGGATCGAGGCGGTGCGGGTGACGGCCGGGGTGCTGGTGGCGGGGTGCTGCCTCGCCGTGGCCTACGGCATCAACGCGGTGTGCGAGCGGTCCACCGATCGCTCGGCGGACAAGAACCCGCTGGTCGCGGCGCCGGAGCTGACGCGGGCGACGGTGCGGCGGATCTTCGGGCTGGCGAGCGTGGGGTTGACGGTGGCGGGGTGGCTGGGAGCGTGGGCGCTGCTCGGCGCGGCGGTGTCGATGATGGCGGGGCTGGTGTACAGCGCGAGCGCGTGGGGCAAGCGGGCGCCGGTACTGGGGCTCGTCGGCAACACGCTGATCTTCGTGCCGCTGCTGGTGCTGCTGCACCCGGGCGGGGAGCTGCCGGCGGCGTGCGTGGCCGAGCTGGGGCTGTTCGCGGCGTTGCTGGCGCAGAACCAGCTGCTGCACGAACGGGCCGACGTCGAGGAGGACGCGGCGGCCGGGTCGTGGACGACGGCGCGATGGCTCGGCAGCGGCGGTACGACGCGGGTGGTGGCGGGACTCGGGGGGCTGGGTGTGGCGGCGGCGGGGCTGGCGGTGACGAGCGGGGCGCAGGTCGCGGGCGTCGCGGGCGTGCTGGGCGCGACGGCGGTCGGATGTTTAATTATGGGCGTCTCGCCGGGGCGGGCGCGGCGGTGGCATCGCTGGTGGGCGCTGGGGTGCGGGGTGGCGGTGTTCGTGCTGCAGCGGGTGTGAAGCGGGCGGGTTCGTGCTGCAGCGGGTGTGAGGCGGGGCGGGTGATGGACGCTGCGCGGAGGGGCGGTCGGTCGGTGCAGGGGCGTGGGCGCGTGCGGTCAGTCTGTGCAGGGTGTGGGCGCGTGCGGTCAGTCGGTGCAGGGACGTGGGCGCGTGCGGTCAGTCGGTGCAGGCGGCGGGGTGGCCGAGGGCGATACAGGCGCGGGTGAGCAGCGGGGTGGTGTCGTCGGGCTCGCGGGAGGTGGGCCAGAGGCGGACGGCGCCGTCGTCACCGCCGGTGACGGCGAACGCGGGGGTGCGGGCGAGGGCGGAGATCGGGCCGCGGTGGGCCTCGTGGAGGGCGGCGGGGAGGCGACGTGTCCGCTGGGACAGGTCCCAGGTGACGAGGGTGCCCTCGGGCGTGGTGCCGAACAGGGTGGTGCCGGCGATCGTCAACCTGTCCACGGGGACAGGTACCTCGGCGAGCAGGACCAGCGGCGGGCCGCTGTGACGGCGGACCCGGCGGTCGAGCTCGACGAGGCGGAGGGCGTCGTCCTCGCCGATCGAGGCGACGAGGCCGTCGTGCGCGGCGAGGGCGCGGATGGGGCCGCCGTGGCTGGTGAGCGGCTCGGGGCGGAGGGTCCGCGCGAGGCGCCAGCGGGTGACCTTGCCGGCCTCATCGCCGGCGATGATGTCGGTGTCGTCGGCGGTGCGGGCGATGGCGAGCGTGCGCAACGGGGCGCCGGTGGTGAGCGGAGCGGCGGGGCGGCGATCGCCGGACCAGACGGCGGCTCGTCCGGCGCCGAAGGCGATGACGCGGCCGTCGTGCCCTGGGAGCAGGGCGTCGACGTCGGGCCAGGCGGTGGCGGCGGCGGCGGCGGTCCAGGCCTGGGCGTGGGCCCAGACCGTGAGGGCGCCGGCGCTGTCGGCCGTCCACAGCCGGTTGTCGTCGGTGAAGGCGAGGGCCGTGAGCGCGTGGCGGGCGGTGAGGACGAGGGGGGCGAGGTCGGGGCCGGACAGATCCCAGAGGAAGAGGCGGCCGTCGTCGCTGCCGGCGGCGAGCCAGCGGGCGCCGGGGCTGCTCGCGAGCGAGACGAGGGTGGGCGGCGATTCGGGGGGGGTGGTGAGCGGACGACCGGGGTCGTGGCGGTGCCAGAGGGTGAGCTGGCCGTCGCGGTCGAGGGCGGCGACGCGGGCGTCGTCGACGGGGGCGAGGGCGCGGACGGGGGCGTCGTGACGACCGAGGCGCTGGTGATCGAGGCGGTCGAGGGCGAGGGCGAGGGCGGCGTCGACGCGCGGGCGCAGGGCGCAGGCGGCGGGCAGGTCGTGCGAGCGGCGGAGGGCGTCGAGGATGGTGGTGACGGCGTCCTCGGCGGGTTCGCCGGCGGCGCGGGCGAGGGCGGCGTCGATCTGCGCGAGGGTCGGATCTTCGGCGGGGCAGGTGAGCGACGGAGCGGGGAGGTCGAGCGGGGCGTCCCAGAGGGCGGCGGCGGTCCAGCCGGCGAGGCCGGTGAGGGCGACGAGGGCGAGGACGAGGCCGTGGCGCAGGACGGTCAGGGTCCAGGAGGGGACGCGGCGCGCGGGGCGAGGAGGAGGAGGCGGTTCGGCGAAGGTGGCGAGGGTGAGGCGGAATTCCCCGACCGTGAGAGCGCCGGTCGCGGAGACCGGGAGGACGGGGTCGGCGCGGGCGTCGTCGACGAGGGTGCCGTTGGCGGAGCCGAGGTCCTCGACGAGCCAGCCTTCGGCGCCGCGGGTGAGACGGCAGTGGCGACGTGAGACGGAGGGGTCGTCGAGCACGAGGTCACAGTCGGTGGCGCGGCCGACGACGATGGTCGTGCTCGCGAAGCGGCGCACGAGGACGGCGTGGCCGGGACGCTCGACCTGCACTTTGAGGAGGGACATATCGCGCGAACGCTAGCAGGGCATGGGGGGGCGTCCAGCGATTGAAGGAATCGTATCGGGGCTCACGAAACCTGGCGCGAGGCGGGGAGCCGGGAAAGGAGAGGTCGCTGCGCGCGGCGAGGCGGGCGAGGTCGCTGCACGCGGCGCGCTGGGCGAGGTCGCTGCACGCGGCTCAGCGGGAGGTCTTGGGTTTGGTGGCCGAGGGTTTGGTGGTCGTGGGCTTGGAGGATGAAGAGGTCTTGGGCTTGGAGGAGGAGTTTGGGGTCGTCGTCTTTGTTGCGGTCGCCCTGGTCTTCGGTTCGGGCTTGGCGGCGGGGAGGGGCGGGGCGCGTTTGCTGGGCGTGGGTGGGGTGGTGCCGAGCTGTTTTGATAATTTGGCGGGGGCGACGGCGCGGTAGCTCTCGTCGAGCCAGCCGCGGAGGAGGTCGAGGGGGACGTCGTCCCGGGGGCCGAAGGCGGCGGTGACCCAGCCGCTGCGGCCGAGGCCGTAGCCGGTGGGTTTGGCGAAGGGCAGGAACAGGGCGACCTCGCTCGACTGCGGGAGCTTGGCGGACAGGGTCAGCTCGGTGCGCTCGGCGTCGAGGTAGAGGAACACGAACGCCTTGGTTCTGACTTTGACGGTGCTGTGGCCCCACGGGAAGTCCTCGTGGGTCTCGGGGTAGGCGAGGGCCTGGGTCCGCAGTTCGTCGAGGGCGCGCGCGAGGGACATGATGTGGAGGGTATAGCGATCTCGCGCTCGCGTCGGCAAGCGTGAAAGCCTGGTACGGTTCGACGCTGGAGGTCGCATGCGGGGACGACATCTTCGGCTGGGGATCGTGGTGGTGTTCGCGTGCGGCGGCGGGTCGGGCGACGCGAGCTCGGAGGGTCTGACG
The DNA here is from genome assembly GCA_016793465.1 of Myxococcales bacterium. The sequence continues at coordinate 65,427 of JAEUJW010000033.1, read as the reverse complement.
ACCGCGGTGGACACGGGCGGGCCGACGGGGATGGAGCCGACGTCGACGAGCGCGGGGGCGACGGGGTCGACGAGCGTGACGACGCAGGGGGCGAGCGGGGAGACGACGGAGGCGTCGGGGAGCGGAGAGACGACGACGATGACGCCGACGTCGGACGGGTCGACGACCGGGGATTCGACGACGGGCGGGCCGGATCCCGCGGGTCCGTGTCCGGCGTTTGCGCCGCCGGCGGGTGAAGTGATCGCGGTGACGCCGGAGCAGGCGGGCGACCTGGCGAACATCGTCGCGGGCGCGGCGACGGGGACGACGATCTCGCTGGCCGACGGGACGTACGCGGTGACGACGCTGCTGCACTTCACGACGCCGGGGGTGACGCTGCGCTCGGCGAGCGGGGACCGCGACGCGGTGGTGCTCGACGCGAACTACGCGGTCGGGGAGATCGCGCTGGTGGGGGCGTCGGACGTGACGATCGCCGACCTGACGCTGGCGCGGGCGTTCTATCACCCGATCCACGTGACCGGCGCGGCGGGGTCCGACACCGAGGGCATGAGGATCTACAACGTCAAGGTGATCGACCCGGGGCAGCAGGCGATCAAGGTGAACCCCTCACCCGAGGGCTTTTACAGCGACCGCGGGAGCGTGGCGTGCTCGTGGATCGAGCTGACGGACGCGGGGCGGCCGCAGATCAAGGACAACTGTTACACCGGCGGGGTCGACGCGCACGCGGCGTGGGGCTGGGAGATCCGCGACAACTTTATCAAAGGGTTCTGGTGCGAGGCGGGGCTGTCGGAGCACGCGGTGCACTTCTGGGTGACGGGGCGCGACACGCTGGTCGAGCGCAACGTGATCGTCGACTGCGCGCGGGGGATCGGGTTCGGGCTGGGAGAGATGGGCAACGGGAACTCGCGGGCGTACGCCGACGACCCGTGCCCGGGGAAGAGCTACCTCGGGCACATCGACGGGATCATCCGCAACAACACGGTGTGGGCGGCGAGCCCGGGGATGTTCGCCAGCCAGGCGGGGTTCGACTCGGGCGTGGCGCTCGAGCAGGCCTGCGGGGCGCAGGTGTATCACAACACGGTGGTGTCGCTGCAGCAGCCGTTCACGGCGATGGAGTATCGCTGGCCCAACACCTCGGCGATCTTCACCAACAATCTGCTGACGCACGCGCTCAAGGAGCGCGACGGCGCGACGGCGGCGCAGGCGGCGAACCTCGTCGACGCGGGGCTCGAGCACTTCGTCGACGCGAACGCGGGGGACCTGCACCTGGCGCCGGGGTCGGCGGCGATCGGGGCGGGAGAGGCGCTGGCCGCGGGGCTGGCCGACGAGGACTTCGAGGGCGACGCGCGCGACGCGATGCCCGACGTCGGGGCGGATGAGCGGGTGCGGTAGCGCGGCCCGGCGGGTGCGGGCGACGCCGCCGGGTCCGGGGGCGGACTCGAGGACGCTGCGCTGCAGGATCGCCGCGGCGAGGCAGGCGGGTGAGAGGAGGGGACGCGAGAGGGATCCGGGGTGGTGTACGCGTCAGGCGTGCGGGTGAGCGAAGGTGCTTGTACACGCGGCGGGTGCGGGTAGCATGGCCGCCGTGTCCGCGCCGGATCTCCGCAGGTGGTTGGCGAGCCCGCTCGGGCGCGGGTGGATCGTGCTGGTGCTGCTGTACGTGGCGCTGACCGCGTATGCGCTGCCGCTGGCGACGGTGTTCGGCGAGCTGCCGTTCGGCGGGCCCGACTACCAGACGCACTACCAGCACACGCATACGCTGACGCAGGTGCGCGAGCAGTTCGGGCGCGCGTGGGCGTACGACCCGGACCTGCTGGCGGGGCACCCGACCGGGCTGATCTTCGACGTCGACAACAAGCTGCACTTCGGGTTCGTGCAGCTGATGCGCGCGCTCGGGCTGCCGCTGGCGGCGGGGTTCAACCTGTTCACGCTGGTGTCGGCCCTGCTGGCGCCGTGGTCGCTGTGGCTGACGGCGCGGCTGCTCGGGTACGCGGCGCCGGCGCGGGCGCTGGCGTTCGGGCTGGGCACGCTGGCGTGGCACTTCGACCCGACGACGCGGTTCTGCTGGGGCGGCGGGATGGTGTCGTTCGCCACGGCGGCGCACCTCGGAGCGGTGAGCGTGGCGCTGATGCACCGCCTGCTGCAGGGCGAGCGGGCGCTGTTCGGGCTCGGGCTGGTGGTGGTGCTGCCGCTGGTGCTGCGCGCGCACGCGTGGAGCTTCGCGCTGCTGGTGGTGCCGCTGACGGCGCAGTACGTGGCGGCGTGGCGGCGGATCGGGTGGCGGACGCACGCGCTCGTGTGGGCGGCGGCGCTGCTCGGGCTGGTGGTGAACCTCGACTGGCTGGCGCCGGCGCTGCGGCACGCCGAGCTGATCGTGCCGACGGCGCGGCTGGGGCAGGCGACGCCCGCGTACATTTTTTATGACTTCGTCGAGGTGCTGGTCGACCCGCTCAACACGGGGTTCGTGATCCAGCGGACGTTCCTCCGCACGCTGGTGCTGATCGCGGCGGGGCTCGGGCTGTGGGCCTGGCGACGCGAGCGCGACGCGCGGGCGGGGGTCGGGCTGCTGACGCTGGCGTGGCTGTTCGGGCTGACGTACTTCGGGGCGCTGGTGCCGGGCGTCCGCGAGACCGAGCCGTATCGCTTCGCGGTGCCGATGACGCTGTGGGCGTCCGTGCTGGCGTGCCCGTGGCTGTGCGCGACGTGGCTGCGGCTGCGCGAGCTGCCGGCGGCGGCGCGCGGGGTGGTGACGGTGATGGCGGTGCTGCTGTCGGTGCGGCTGTATCAGCAGGTGAGCCCGATGCTGCCGATGCTGACGCCGGGGCCGCTGCCGGGCGGAGCGTCGGCGAGTCTGATGCCGTCGCCGCGCATGCAGGCGGTGCCCGAGGACTCGCAGGCGGTCGCGGACTGGCTCCGCGATCAGCCGCGTACGGGGCGGGTGCTCGTGCAGCTCCACGGGGTCGGCGAGTACCTGCGCTGGGCCACCGACTGGCCGGTGATCGGCGGGTTCTCCGATCGCAGGATGATCTTCTCGGACGCGAACCTGTTTTATTTCAAGCCCGAGGACGAGCGCTACGGGGCGGGGCTCGCGGAGTATTTGACGACGTACAACGTGGCGTACGTGGTGTTCACGTACCCGCACGTCGCCAGCGTCGAGCGGCGCGCCGACCTGCTGGCGCCGGCGGGGATCGTCGGCGGGTTGCACCGCGTGTACAGGGTGAAGAAAGTGGCGGGGTATTTTGCCGAGGGGTCGGGCGAGGTCGAGGCGCGCCTCAACGAGATCTCGGTGCGCGGGGCGAAGCCGGCGCCGGGGACCCAGCAGGTCACGCTGCGCTACCACTGGATGGCCGAGCTGCGCTGCTCGCCGAACTGCACGGTCGAGCGGGCCGAGGTCGAGGGCGACAGGGCGGGCTTCGTGCGCGTGGTCGGCTCGCCGCTGCCGCGCGACTTCAGAGTGACGCTGGACTACGACGCGCCGGCGCGGTGAACAGGCTCAGGCGTCGCTCTGGTTCTCGAGCTTCTCGAGGGCCCAGGCGATGCGGTCGCGGGCCTTGTCGTCCTGTTCGTGCTCGAGGGCGGTCTGCAGGGGCCCCAGGTCGGCGGCGGTGCCGAGCTTGCCGAGGCCCTCGGCGGCGAGCAGACGGACGCGGGCGTCGGCGTGGCGGAGGGCCTTGAGGAAGAGGTCGTGGATCTGCGGGCTGTTGGTCCACGCGCGCAGGGCCCGGCGGGCGATGGCTCGCACTTGATCGTCGGCGTCGTCGAGGCACTGGCCGATGAGGGCGGCGTGCTCGGGGTTGCGGCCGGACAGCGCGTGGGCGGCGACGTGGCGCAGCGGGGCGTCGCCGGCGAGGAACGTGGTCAGCACCGGGACGGTCGCCAGCTCGCGCACGGCCTCGCGGTAGCGGACGACGTCGGGGCCCTCCATCATGTCGTTCATGGCCTTGACGAGGGCCGGCAGGGCGCGGCCGTCGGCCTCGGCGGCGAGGGCGAGCGCCTCGCCCGGGCTCGGCTTGGCGGTGAAGGCGGACAGGCGGGCGAGGAAGGTGGCTTCGTCGAGGGTCTTCGGCATGGTTCCTCACTCTCAGGGGCGACGGCCGACGTCGACGACGTGGCTGGGGCCCTTGTCGTCGGTCTCGTAGTAGGTCGGGTTGAGCGCGGCGAGGCGGTCGATCAGCTGCTTGTAGGTGTCGCGGGCGAACACGCCGTCGAGCAGGCCGAGGAGGTTGTCGGCGGTGGCGTTCCAGTAGCAGACGCGGCGCGTGCCGATGAGGTCGAGGCCGCCGGCGTTGGCCGCGGGGTTGAGCTTGCGCAGGTTATAAAAATAGTCGTGGGTGCGGCAGCCGCTGAACATCCACAGGCGGTACTTCTTGTCGAACTTCTGCTTCGAGAAGCGGCGGATGTTGGGGTCGGTGGCGAGCTGGTCGACCATGAGGTGCGAGCCGAACTCGGCGGCGTGGTAGTTGCGCAGGTTGATGACGAGGTTGCCGCTGTTGATCCGCCGGACCTCGAGGCGCTTCTGCTTCATCAGCAGCTTGTACTCGGCGATCGGGCCGCGGCCGTGGAGCTTACCCTGGGCGGTGAGCGCCTCCTCGAGGTCCTTGTACTCGCTGAAGCTGGCGGTCACGTTGCCGCGCTCGTCGACGAGGTCGGCGGTGAAGTTGTAGTCGAAGTCGGGTCCGGTGCCGTAGCGGCCGTGACCGCCGTAAGCGGCGAGGTCGCAGCGGCCGAGGCCGTCGAGGTAGGCGGAGGCGACGTCGCCGCCGTTGCTGCCGTCGCCGGACAGGGCGAGGGTGACGACGACGTCGACGGGGCGCCCGGCGCTGTCGTGGGTGGCGCCTTCGGCGTAATAGAGGTCGCCCACCCGGGACGGCGCGGGGCGCTTGCCGGCGGCGAGGCGGGCGAGCGCGGCGGTGGTGTCGACGCGGAAGCCGCGCGAGACGAGGCCCTCCTGGAGGGCGTCGTCGATGGGGCGGTTGGAGCCGTACTCGTCGAAGCCGACCGCGAGGACCGCGGTCATGAGCTGGCCGGCGAAGAGCTGGTCGTAGCGCGGGGAGCCGCTGGGGGTCAGGGTGCCGTTGAGCCGCGGGAGGGGCATGGATGTCTCCGCTGCGGCGCCTGCGGGGCGACCGCCGGGCGAGGGTAGCCCAGTTTCCGGGTGGACGGGGGCGGCCGGCCGGGCGAACATGCGCGCGATGCGAGGGACCGTGACGGCGATCGCGGGGCTGGTGGGGCTGCTGCTCCGCGGCGAGGCGATGGCGCGAGTGAACGACGCTCCGACGAGCGTGGTGACCAGTCCGGCGAGGAGCGATGCGGCGGCGTCGGCGAACGACGCGAGGCGTGAGGCCGTGAGCGGAGCGACGGAGCCGACGGGCTCGGGGGCGACGGCGGGGCCGACGAGTTCGGGGGCGACGACGGGGTCGACGAGCGGAGCGACGGTGGGGTCGACGAGCGGAGGCGCGACGAGCGGAGCGGGCGGGTCGAACGCGCCGCGCGGGTCGCTCGAGGACGAGTCGCCGTTCATGGCGCAGGACCGGTTCACGACGCCGCGGCCGACGGTGCCGCGGGAGCAGCCGCAGGAGCGGCGCTGGCAGATTCGTCAGGCGCCGCTCGCGGGGGCCGAGCCGAGCTGGGGGGCGCCGGGCGGGCAGATGCCGGAGTACGCGGAGCTCGCGGGGCCGGAGCCGCCGCCGAAGGGGCCGCCGCCGCGCGGGACAGGGCGCATCGTCACCGGTGCGATCCTCGGGCCCGCGGGGCTGGGGCTGACGATCGCGGGGATCGTCGGGGCGACGACGACGATGCTCGGCGATCACAAGCGGCTCAGCGTGCCGATGATCGGCGGCGGGTTGGTGGCGACCGCGCTCGGGACGGCGCTGCTGGTCGACGGCGTGATGCGGCGGCGGCGATTTTTGAAGTGGCGGGCGAAGGGGGTGGCGTTGGTGCCGGCGCTGGTGCCGGGGCGGTTCGCGGGGGCGACGCTGACGCTGCGGTTCTGAGCGGCGTCACGCGCCGCGAACGTCGGCGTCGAGGCTCGGCGCAGGCAGGCGACGTCGTGGCCGAGCACAGGCGAGTCGTCGCTGTGCGGGCCGTGGGTGTGGAGGCTCAGCGCAGGCGGAGCAGGCGGGCGAAGCCGTGGGCGAGGACAATTATTAAAAATGCGAGGTTGCGCAGCGGGACGAGCGGCCAGGCGAGGGGGAGCGGGGCGCGGCCCGTGGCGAGGTGTTCGCCGAGGCGGCGGATCCAGGCGACCGAGCGCGGGGCGTCGTTGAGGTGGGTGAGCCAGGTCGAGGGGATGCTGGCGGGGGCGCTGGTGCCGACGAGGTTGCCGACGATCGCGGCGACGGTGTCGGTGTCGCCGCCGAGGCGCACGGCCGACTCGATCGCGGCGCGGACGTCGCGGGGGTGGGTGAGCCAGCAGTAGAGGGCGACGGGCACGGTGTGGTGGATGTAGCCGGTCACGCCGGTGACCTGGCCCAAAGAGCAGGCGTAGCGCTCGGGGGCGTCGCCGCGGGCGTGGTGCATGAGGGCCAGCTCGAGGGCGGAGGCGAGCTCGTGGTCGTCGGAGGCGGCGCGGAGGTCGGTGATAATTTGTCGAGGGGGGCGGTCGGTGTGGGCGATCGCGGCGGCGCAGCGGGCGATGGCGAGGGCGCCGGCGAGGGCGCGCGGATCGGTGTGGGTGAGGCGCGTCGAGCGGGCGACGAACGGCTCGAGGCGATCGGGGCCGAGGCAGACGCCGAGGATCGCGGCGCGCATGGCCGGGCCGTTGCCGGCCGAGTGCACGCCGCTGCGCTCCGGCCCGGCGCCGAGCCACATTCTTAAAATTGCTCGCAGGGTGCTGGGGCCGACGGCGGCGGGCAGGGCGAACAGCCACCAGCGCAGGCGGCGGGCGAGCGCGCGGGCGAAGGCGTCGGGGTCGCCCGGGGCGGCGAGCAGGGCCTGGGCGGTCATGCAGGCGTGCTCGGTGTCGTCGCTGAGCATGCCGCGGCCGGCGAACAGGGCGTGCTCGAGCGGGCCGTCGCCGAGGCGAGCGGCGATGCGGGCGCGAGAGAGACCCTCGTACGGGAGGCCGATGGAGTCGCCCACGGCGCCGCCGAGCAGGCAACCGACGATTCTCTGGTGGTCGAGCATGGCGGCGCCGCGGTGCAAGCGGTGAGCCACGAGCGAGGTGACGACGCGAAAGCGCCGAGCTGGAGGGCTCGGCGCTGCGGGGCCGCGACGCGATGTCACGGCGGGGGAGGGTTCGCTGTCAGTCGTGCAGCTTGACGTACTCGTGCTCGATGGGGCGGCCCTCGATGCCCTTGTTGGGGGCGGAGATCCAGTTGGCGAACTTCCCGGGCTCGTGGACCGGCTTCATGATCGACAGCAGGTACTCGTTGTCGGCCGGGGTGAGCAGCCACTTGGGGCGGCTGGCCTCGAACTGCGACTCGTCGATGAGGTTGCCGGCGGGGTCGAAGTTGTGGTCGGCGTAGATGCCCTGGTGGCGGTGGAAGCGGCGGCTCGGGAGGGTGAGGCGGGTCGGCGAGCCGGCCTCCTCGAGGGTGCGGTTCCACTTGCGGAGGGCGCGCTCGCAGTCGACGACGTAGCTGTCGCGCAGGACCTCGTTCATGGCGTTGCGCATGGGCACGTCGCGCTCGGTGAGCTTGCCGCCCTCGACGACGGGGAGGCGGTAGGTGCCGCTCAGCGCCTTGTGCTCCTCGTACTTGTCCTCGCGGTAGCGGCCCTTCAGGCCGGCGCCGAAGAAGTCGGCGGCGTTGGCCGAGATCTCGCCGCCGAACAGGTCGAGGCTGTAGGTGAACCAGTAGTTGATCGTGCGCTGGATGAGGTCGAAGTCGATGCCGCCCTGGCGGCGGATGTCGCCGTTCGGGTCCATTTTTTGGAGTTCGGCCGAGCGCTTGATGATGCGGTCCATGCCGGTCTCGCCGACGAACAGGTGGTGAGCCTCCTCGGTCAGCATGAACTCGGTGGTGCGCGACAGCGGGTCGAAGCCGCTGTGGGCCAGCGCGGCGAGCTGGTACTTGCCGTCGCGGTCGGTGAACATCGTGAAGGCGAAGAAGCTCAGCCAGTGGTCGCACGGCTGGTTGAACGCGCCGAGGATGCGGGGCTTGTCGGGCGAGCCGCTCCTGCGCTGAAGCAGCTCGTCGGCCTCGTCGCGGCCGTCGCGGCCGAAGTACTTGTGGAGCAGGTAGACCATGGCCCACAGGTGGCGGCCCTCTTCGACGTTGACCTGGAAGAGGTTGCGCATGTCGTAGAGGCTGGGCGCGGTGTGGCCGAGCAGGCGCTGCTGCTCGACGCTGGCGGGCTCGGTGTCGGCCTGGGTGACGATGATGCGGCGCAGCGCGTTGCGGTGCTCGCCGGGGATCTCGTGCCACGCGGGCTTGCCGGCGTCGTCGCCGCAGCGGATCGTCGACTCCTCCTGGCGCGGGTTGAGGAAGATGCCCCAGCGGTAGTCGGGCATCTTGACGTAGTCGTAGTGGGCCCAGCCGTCGTTCTCGACCGACACGGCGGTGCGCAGGAACACCGGCTTGTGGGCGAAGTCGGTGGGGCCCATGTCGTTCCACCACTCGAGGTACGAGGGGAGCCACTTCTCGAGGGCGCGCTGGAGCTTGACGTCGTCGGACAGGCCGACGTTGTTGGGGATCTTGGCGTTGAGGTCGACGGTGGTGCTGACCATGATCGGTGGTGCTCCAGGGGACGGCTGAAGGATGAGGCCTTTTCGAGGTCTTGCTCGCCTCGGGACGAGTGAGTCGTCAGACGCGGTTCCAGTCGAAGTGCGGGCGCTGCGGTTTGCCGTAGAGGCTGAGTGCGCCCTCCGGTCCGGTGGCGTTGGGGCGGATGAAGATCCAATTCTGCCAGGCGGTGAGACGGGCGAAGATCTTGCTGTCCTCGGTCTCGTGGCCGACGAATCGGAGGTTGGCTTCCATGCCGGTGAGGGCGTCGGGGGAGAGGCTCGCGCGCTCCTCGATGGCGACGCGGGTGTCGTCGTCCCAGTCGATCTCGTCGAGGCGCACGGTCACGAGGCCGGCGTCGTCGGCCTCCTCGGGCTCGAGCAGGTCGCGCTTGCCGACCAGCGCCTCGGCCTTGGCGGGCTCGCCGTAGAGGCGCGCGGCCAGGCGCGAGAGGCCGTGGCTCATCGGCAGCGGGCCCTCGTTGAGCGGGCCGAGGCCGACCTGCACCTTGGGGTCGTCGAGCACGTAGAAGCGGTCGGCGGCGAGCGCCAGCTCGAGCAGGCAGCCGGCGAACGCGGGGCGAGCGTCGCCCTCGAGGTTGGCCATGGCGAAGAACGAGCGGCTGGTGAGGTCGAGGCGGCGCAGCACGCGGGCCATGTGGCGGATCACCTCGTTGGTGAACCAGTGGTCGCGGGCGGCCCACAGCGCCTCGTCGTGGGCGAGCACCGCGGCGGGGTCGCCGGCGGTGCGCAGCAGCACGAGGCCGAGGTCGGCGTGGTTGAAGCGCAGCTGGAGGAGGGCGTCGTCGAGCTCGCGGAAGGCGCGCAAGGCCCACAGCTGGTCGCCGGCGGCGTGGATTGCGGCGGCGCCCTGTTCGACGATCTCGATGTCGGCGGCGGTCGGGCCGCGCATCTCGATCGTGGCGGTGCGGGTCGGCGGGTCCCACGAGAGGGTCACGTGGCGGTAGCTGCGGCGCCTGTCCGAATGGTCAGGCGTGAGCGGGCCGAGGGTGACGCCGCGGCGCTCGCCGGGCAGCAGCTGCACGGGCGCGGCGGCGTGGGTCTGGGCGCGCTTCATGACCTCGGCGTCGAACTTGCTGCGCGGGTAGACGCCGTCGACGAGGCCCCACTGCTGGGCACGCTTGCCGCGCAGGCCCTCGGCGGTGGTGGAGAACACGTCGGCGCGGTCGCGCCGGACCTTGCGCTTGTCGACGAGGCGGGTGAGGCCGCCGGTGCCGGGCAGCACGCCGAGCAGCGGGACCTCGGGCAGGCTGACGGCGGAGTTGCCGTCGTCCTGGAGGTAGATCTCCTTGCAGGCGAGGGCGAGCTCGTAGCCGCCGCCGGCGCAGGTGCCGTTGCAGGCGGCGAGGTAGAGCTGCGCGCTGAAGGCGGTGGCGTCCTCGATCTCGCAGCGGGTCTCGTTGGTGAACTTGCAGAAGTTGACCTTCCACGCGTGCGTCGACTGGCCGAGCATGTGGATGTTGGCGCCGGCGCAGAACACGTTGTCGGTGCCCGAGGAGAGCACGACGACGCGGACCTCGGGGTGCTCGAAGCGCAGGCGGCGGACCACGTCGGCCAGCTCGATGTCGACGCCGAGGTCGTAGGAGTTGAGCTTCAGCTCGTAGCCGGGGCGCAGGCCGCCCTCGGGGTCGACGCACATGCGCAGGCGGGCGATCGGGCCGTCGTAAGAGACTTGCCAGTGCCGGTAGCGGGACGGGTCTGTCTCGAACTCGACGGGCGGATGCTGCTGCGGCGCGATGTCCATCGTGAAGCACGGTAGCAGTGAGCTCCGAATTCCGATCCGGGGCGCTGGTCGCAAAAGCCGTGTGGGTCCGCACGGATCGCCGCGTGGAGGCCGTATACGCGGGGCTGCGGCGGTGCGTGCGGGGCTTTGAGTGTCGGCGAAGGGCTCATGTGCGACGACCACACGAGGCTGACTCACGCGGTGAGTCGCGGAGCGCCGGGGATGAAGTCGGCGCACGGCGCGGCGCAGGAGGTCGTGACGCGACGGCGACGCGAAGGCGTTGCGTGTGGCGACACACGGTTCTCTGCGACGCTGTCGTCGCTTCGATCGTCGGCGTCGACTCGCTCGTCGCTGGTGCGTGGCGCGTGGACCCGTGTGCATCCACACGGGTCGCGGCGAGTTCTCGCCTGAGCCTTCGGACAGGCGCGAACTCGTGCGGGCGCGTGCGCGAGCCTCGTGTAATAAAGCCGCCATGGGCCGTGTACGGGGTCTGGTGTTCGATCTGGACGGAGTGCTGATCGACTCGTTGCCGTCGATCGCGGCGTGCCTCAACGCGGCGCTCGAGCGGTTCGGACGCGCGGCGCTCGGGCCCGCGGAGGTGAGGCCGTGCATCGGTCCGCCGATCGAGGAGACGGCGGCGCGGCTGCTCGGCAGCGAGGACGCGGAGGACATCGCGCGGTTCGTCGGGCTGTACCGCGAGCGCTACGCGAGCACGTGCACACAGGAGACGCTGCCGGCGGCGGGGCTGCGCGAGGTGCTGACCGGGCTGGCGAGCTCGTGGCCGCTGGCGGTGGCGACGAGCAAGCCGGAGGTGTACGCGCGGCCGATCCTCGCGGCGCTCGGCGTGGCGGGGCTGTTCATTGAAGGGGGAATTTGTGGGCGATCGCTGGCGCTCGACCGAGCGGACAAGGCGGGGGTGGTCGCGCGGGTGGTCCGGCTGTTCGGCGGGGGCGAGGGGCTGGTGATGATCGGCGACCGCTCGCACGACGTCGTCGGGGCGCGGGCGCACGGCATTTTTACAATTGGCGTGCTGCACGGCAGCGGGTCGCGCGAGGAGCTCGAGGGGGCGGGGGCGCGGTGGATCGTCGACGACCTGTTCGGGCTGCCGGCGCTGGTCGGGCGCATCGATCGCGGAGAGGCCTGACCGAAGGGACAGGTCAGCGGCGGACCAGCCAGGCGACCAGCTCGATGTGCGGCGTGTGCGGGAGGGTGTCGTAGGCGCGCAGGCCGGCGAGGTCGTAGCGCGGCGCGAGGATCTTTAAATCGCGGGCGAGGCCGGCGGGGCCGCAGCTCATGATGTGGAGGCGCTGCGGGGCCAGGCGGAGCAGGGCGGCGCAGACGTCGGGGCCGAGGCCCTCGCGCGGGGGGTTGGCGATCACGAGGTCGACGGGCGAGCTGGTGCGGCGGGCGAGGAAGGACTCGGCGGTCTCGGGGGTGATGCCGAGCTGCTCGGCGCTCTCGGCGTAGGACTCGCTGGCCTCGACGTGGTTAAAATTCTGGCGGAGGAGGGCGGTGGTGATGCCGGCGCCGGCGTAGAGGTCGAGGGCGTGGTCGCCGTGGAGTGGTTCGCCGGCGGCGTCGCGCAGGAGGTCCTGGTAGGCGATCGCGGCGACGGGGGGGTTGGGCTGGAGGAAGCCGAGCGGGCCTACGCTGACGGTCACGCCGGCGAGGTGGAGGGCGATCTCTCCGGGGCCGCGGACGACCGTGGGCGGCTCGCCGCGCAGGTTGTTGCCGGGGCTCGGCTGGACCGACCAGGCGACGCTGTGCGGGCGACGCAGGCGCGACGGGAGCTCGCGGGCGGCGCGGCTGTCGCGGTCGCGGGTGACGAGGGTGAGCAGGACGTCGTGCTCGTTGGTCTTGAACCAGGCGTAGCGGAGGTCGCTGTCGGGGGCGATCTCGAGGGCGTCGGCGACGGTGCGCAGCTCCTCGGCGGCCTCGACGATCGCCCTGTGGTCGACGCGGCAGTTGTGCATGGCGACGACCTGGTGGGTGCCGCGGGTGTAGCTGCCGAGGGTCATCGCGCCGGGCTGGCCGCCGGCGACGCGCTTGCTCGACCAGCGGTAGAAGAACTCGTGCGGGCTGGGCACGACGCGGTCGACGTGGAGGTCGTAGGTCGCGGCGAGCAGGTCGGATTTAATAGTGCGCTGGGCGGCGGCGGGGAGCGGGAGCAGGGGGCAGCCGTTGCAGGCGCCGGCGAGGCCGTGGTGGGGGCAGGGCGAGGGGCCGCGCGCGGGGTGGGGGCGGAGGATCTGTTTGAGCTCGGCGTGGGCGCGGGGGTGCTGGCGCGAGACGTGGGTCAGGCGCACGGCCGCGAGCTCGCCGGGGAAGGCGCCGGGCACGTGGACCTCGCGCACGGGCGGGACGTCGGGGGCGTTGACCGCGTACTCGTGGAGGTCGGCGAGGCCGTCTCCGGCGGGGGAGAGGCTGGAGATCTCGAGGTCGACGTTGTCGCCGGCGCGCACGCGGGCGAGATTGCCACACTTATCGATCTCGCATGCCGAGGTCGCCGAGGACGTCGAAGAATTTCGGGTAGGTCTTGCCGACGCAGGCGGGGTCGCGGATCTCCACGTGGCCGGCGAGGCTGAAGGCCATGGCCATGCGGTGGTCGAGGTAGGTGTCGATGGCGACGTCCTGGCGCGGGGTGGACGGCGGCGTGATCACGAGGCCGCCGTGGTGCTCGTCGACGTGGGCGCCGAGCTTGCGCAGCTCGGTCGCGGCGGCGGCCAGGCGGTCGGACTCGTGGTGGCGGAGGATCTCCACGCCGGTGATGCGCGTGGTGCCGCGGGCGTGCAGGGCCAGCACCGCGGCGGTCAGCGTCATGTCGGGCATGTGCGTGAGGTCGAGGTCGACGCCGTGGAGCGCGCCGGTGCCGGTGACGGTGGTGCTGTCCGCGGTCTGGGTGACGGCGGCGCCCATGCGGGCGAGCACGTGGCAGAAGGCGGCGTCGCCCTGGACGCTGGCGCTGCCGAGGTCGGGCACGGTGACGCTGCCGCCGTAGATCGCCGGGAGGGCGAGCAGGTAGCTGGCGGCGGAGGCGTCGGGCTCGACGGTGTAGTCGCGGGCGCGCAGCGGGGTGGGGGAGATCGCGAGCTCGTCGGGGGCGGACCAGTCGGCGTCGCCGCCGAAGTCGCGGAGGGCGACGAGGGTCATGTCGACGTAGGGGCGCGCGGGGGTGCCTTGCTCGAGGATGATGCGGGTCGGGCGCTCGGCGAGGGCGGCGGCGAGGATGAGGGCCGAGATGAACTGCGAGCTCGGCGGGCGCGGCAGGCGGATCTCTCCGCCGCGCAGGCGGGCGCCGTGGATCTCGATCGGGAGGCACTCGGCGTCGGCGGCTCCATCGAGGGTGCGGATGTCGGCGCCTTGATCGCGGAGGGCGCGGAGCAGGCCCTCCATCGGGCGCTCGCGCATGCGGGGGCTGCCGTCGACGCGCGAGACCAGCGGCGAGGCGGCGAGCACGGCGGTGAGGAAGCGGGCGGCGGTGCCGGCGGTGGCGACGTCGATCGGGCGGGCGGGGTCGTCGAGCGCGCGGGGCGGGCCGCCGCCGCCGGTGAGGGTGACGGTGGTGCGCGCGTCGGCGAGGGCGTGGGCGAGGCCGAAGCGGGCGACGGCCTGCAGCATGGCGCGGGTGTCCTCGGAGTCGAGGCAGCCGCGCAGGGTGCTGGTGCCGTCGGCGAGGGCGGCGAGCACGAGGGCGCGGTTGGTCAGGCTCTTCGAGCCAGGCGGGCTGATGCTGGCGGACAGCGGGCCCGGGGGCGGGCGCACGCGGGTGCTCGGGGATGGCGCGTGGGACATGTTCTTCGGGTCAGGTCCGCGCCGGGCCGCGGCGGTGGGGGTGGGTGGTCTAGCGGGTGACTTCGAAGGCGACGCGGCCGACGAGCTGGTCGTCCTCGGTGAGGACGTCGATGCTCCACGCGCCGGTGATGTCGCCGGACAGGTTGAACGAGCGCAGGGTGCTGCGCAGGCGGATGGTGCCGGGCGGGGGGTCGCCGCCGGGCTCGACGAGGCCCTGCTGCACGGGCGCGCCGGCGTGGCGCCACACGTGGTAGAGGTTGTTGCCGTGGCCGCCGGGCAGGAGGACGTCGGTGAGGCCGTGCATCTCCTGGATCAGCGACTCGTGGAGCTTGCTGACGTGCATGGAGAGGCTGCCGTCGGGCAGCAGGCTGGGGCCGACGGCGCCGGAGGTGATGAACATCGGCACGGGCGGGATGCCGCGGCGGCCGTAGTAGGCGGCGGCGACCGAGGTGGCGACGAACGCCATGAGGCCGATGATGTAGAGCGGCTTCAGGAAGTTCCTGGCCGGCACGTGCATCGAGAAGAACACGATGGCGGAGATGGCGGCGGCGGCGAGCAGGGTGATGAGGGTGCGGGTGTCGGGCAGGAGGGCGGGGAGGACGAGGTTGAGGCAGGCGAACAGGATGAAGAAGTAGACGACCGAGGCGGGGGCCTTCCAGCGCATGAGGAACTGGTCGAACACGACGTCGACGGTCGAGAGGACGGCCAGCAGGCCGAGCACGTAGACGAAGAAGCGGTTGGGCGAGTCGAAGGTGGCGGACTTGTAATAGAAGGGCAGCAGGAAGAACAGCATGCTCTGGTAGAGGTTCTTCAGGACCAGAGTCATGACGTAGAAGCGGACCTTGCCCTTGGTGTCCTGGATCTTGTCCTTCTGGCCGGCGCCGGTGCCGAACAGGCGGAAGAACAGGACGAGCACGACCCAGCCGAGGCCGAGCAGCACGACCATCCAGCGGGCGTTCTCGTAGCCCTTGCTGGCGTACATCATGACGATCGCGCCGAACGTCATGGCGTAGGCCGAGTGGGCCCACCACAGCAGGTGGCCGTGACGCGCGAAGAACCCGCGGATCTTGGCGAAGCGCTGTAGGGCGGCGACGTCCTTGTCGGTGATCTCGGGCGGGAGCGCCGAGGCGCCGGGCTCGGGCGCGGCATACGTGACGGCGGCGAGGTCGGCCGCGACGGCGGCGAGGTCGAGCGGCAGCGGGGTCACGAGGGTGACGTCGGGCCGCGGCGCGACGACGGTGCCGGCGGGCGTGCGGACCTGCGGGCGGCCGAGCAGGAGCATCGGCGAGGTCTCGTCGCTCGCGGGCGTGGCGACGACGGTGCTGGCGGGCGCGTGCGGGACGGCGCCGAGCTGCGGCTGCGGGGGCGTCTCGCCGCGGCGGGTGATGAGCGTGCCGGCGGGGGTGTGCGGGACGAACGGAGCGGCGGGCTGCGGCAGCGCGGCGGTCGGCTGCGGGGGCGGCTCGCCGCGGCGGGTGATGAGCGTGCGCTGGGCGCCGCCGGGAGGGTGCTCGTCGGGCGGCGGGACGAGCAGCGGGCGGGGCTCGACGGGCGGGTGCGTGGGCGCCGGGCTGCCCGGAGGAGGCACGAGCAGCGGCCGCGGAGGGCCTGGCGGCTGGTCGGCGGACATCGTTAGATCGGGGGCTCGACGTCGGTCGCGACCGGGGTCCAGGCGACGCGCTGGGCGGTGAAGTTGAAGTACATCCACACGCCGTCGTGGCTGGCGGCGACGGTGTCGATGTCGTCGAGGTACACGCCGGGGTCGGGCTGGCAGCCCATGGCGCCGGCGAGCACGTCCCACGGGCGAAACTGCTGGTTGTTGAGGGTGCCGAGGACCATCTGGCCCTGGGCGGCGGACAGGAAGCCGTACAGCACGCCCTCGATCAGCTCCTGCGGCTCGCTGTCGAGCTTGTAGGCGGCGGAGATCTGGACGTTGGACAGCGGGAGCGTGAGCGAGGGGCCGAGCGGGAGCTCGAACGCGCCGATGATCGCGCTGGTGAGGCACGGGCTCTGCGGGGCGTGCAACTGCTCGTACTGCTCGGCCATGTAGTCCGGGTTGAGCGAGCCGGTGACCGGTCCGCCGCACATGCCGCCCTGCAGCGAGTTGCTGAAGGTGACCTCGACGATCTTGTCCTTCGGGACGTCGCGGTCGGTGCAGTTGACGCCGTCGTCGCCGGGCACGCACTCGGCGGGCACGATCTGCATCTTCGTGGTCGACTGGACCTTGGGGTCGAGCGGCGAGAGCACCAGCGTCGGGTTGATCTCGTAGGCGTCGAGGTGGTCGTTCCACAGCACGTTGTAGTCGTTGGTCTCGTCCTCGCAGACCACGCTGCCGACGTACATGTGCGGGTCGATCAGCGTCAGCGTGGTGATGCGGAAGGCCGCGGTCACCGAGGGGTCGACGAGGTCGTCGAAGAAGTCGCCGTGGTAACAGGCCGACTGCAGGACCAGCGCGGCGAGGCCGAGCCAGTTCGCCCGTGTGCTCGCGGCGCGAAGTGGACGGGCGCGGGGCGGGGCGGACGGGCGGGTCACGGGAGGCGCCATGATACCCGATCGCCGGACGCGCCCGCGGCGCGAGGATGCCGGGCCGGCGGCGGCGTTGCCGGCCAAACCGGCGGTGGCGGGCTCCTGGGGCCGGACATGGGAGGTTGCCCACGGGGCGGGGCTGGCCCACCATGGTCCGCATCATGTTCATGGCTTACGGGGTCGCGGGTGTTGCGGGGCGCTTCGTGGAGATCTCGCGCGGGGGCGCCGCGCTGCGACGGGTGGCGCTCGGCGCGGCGCTGGCGTCGCTCACAGGCTGTCCGGCGAAGTCGCCGCAGGCGACGGACGAGGACTCGAGCGCGGAGAGCGAGGGCGAGGAGTCGTCGTCGGGCACGACCGGCGTCACCGGCGGACCGGACGGCGCGCCCGAGGTGTGCACGCGCTGGGTGGCGTGCTCCGCGGTCATCGACCCGGAGACCGAGATGGCGAGCAAGTACGGCGAGGACGGCAGCTGCTGGCAGGGCGACGCGAGCGAGCAGGCGGCGTGCATCAAGTTCTGCGACGGGCAGCTGCACATGTACGCCAAGGCGTTCCCGGACGAGCCGGAGTGCAGCGTCGACGGGCTGCCGGTGATGGCGGAGTTCTGGATGGGCGAGGCGGTGTTCGACCCGGCGGACCCGCTGGCGGACCCGGTGTACCGCGAGCTCGCGGACGGAGACGTGGTCAAGATCGTGCGCGGGGGACAGGGGCTGCTGATGCTGCCGTTCGCGGTGCGCGGGCGCGGGTTCGAGGTGCCGGCGGACCCGAACGCGTGGGACGACCCCAAGATGCCGAAGATCGACATGTACGTCGACATCGAGGGCTTCAACGTGGGCTTCGGCGGGCACTTCGCGCGGCTCAACGCGTACCCCATCGGCTTCGTGCCGACCCCTGAAGAGGGGATGCTCGAGCACCTGTACATTGCGATCATCGTGCCCGATGCGATCGAGGACCCGCAGGCGCTGACCAACCAGCCGGGGGTCCTGCACGCGGAGCTGCAGACGTACATGCAGTCGACGGTGGTCCAGGACATCGAGTTCGTGGTGGCCCCGGAGATCCAGGAGATGTAGTAGGGTGAAGGGATGAGCGAGCGCGCCTTCATCCCGGTCAACGTGGCGGTGCTGACGGTCTCGGACACGCGCACGCCGGAGACCGACACGTCGGGGCGCACGGTGATGGCGCTGCTCGAGCGGGCCGGCCACGCGGTGGTCCGCTACGCGATCGTCCGCGACAACCGCGAGCAGATCACGGCCGCGCTGCGGGCCCACGTCGAGGACCCTGAGGTCGAGGTGGTGATCACGACCGGCGGCACCGGAGTGACGCCCCGCGACGTGACGCCCGAGGCCCTGGCGCCGCTGATCACCAAGCCGATCCCGGGGTTCGGCGAGCTTTTTAGATGGATCTCCTTCCAGGAGATCGGCACGTCGACGATCCAGAGCCGGGCCGAGGCGGCGCTGTGCGGGACGACCTATGTGTTCTTGCTGCCGGGCTCGACGGGGGCTGTGCGCACGGGGATGGAGAAGATCTTGCTGTCGCAGCTCGACTACCGCCACAGGCCGTGCAACTTCGTCGAGCTGCTGCCGCGCATCCGCGGGGAGCGCGAGGACCCGCCGACGCGCTGAGGGTCGGCTGGCCTTCGGGTCAGGTCTTGCCCTCGCACTTGGTCATGTCGGCGCTGCTGGTGGCGGCCAGGCCGCAGGTGAGCTCGGCGCGGGTGGACTTCGAGAGGCAGCGGGAGATCATCTCGTCGCGCATGGCGACCACGGCGGCGCGGCTCGAGGGGTCCTCGCGGGTCATCACTTCGGTGACGTGATCGGTGAAGCGGACGCAGAGGTCGCGGTCGGGCTTGCCGCCGTCGGCTGGGGTCGACAGCACGGGCGTGGGGCCGGCGGGCTCGAGCTTGCTGAGCTCGACCTTGGTGGGCTCGGCGGTCCTGGCGGGCTCGGCCCTGGCGACGGGGGCCGGCTGGGCCGGGGTGGTCGGCGAGCCGCAAGCGGACAGGAGGAGGGCGAGGAGCGCGGGGCGGAGCGCGAGCATGGGCGACTTGTAACGCAGGTCGCTCGCGCGTGCGACGGCTGCGATGGTCCAGCGAACGCTGGCGGCGGTTCGGGGTGAACGTCGGCGGTTCGGGCTCAGCCGGCGGCGGTCCGGATGAACGTCGGCGGCTCGGCGGGCGGCGGTCCGGATGAACGGCGGCGTCAGTCAGCTGAGGCGGGTGCCGGCGATGAGGTCGTAGACCTGGCCGGGCATGGCGATGCGGAAGCCGGCGGCCTCGACGCGGGGGCGGTTGAGCTCGAGGTTGTCCTCGTGGTGCATGAGGACCATCTTGTGGCGCACGCGGTCGGGCAGGGCCTCGAGCTTGTCGAAGAAGCCGTGGACCTGGCCGGGGTAGTCGATGAACGTGCAGTCGTGGAAGAAGACGGTGGTGCGGGGCTCGAGGGCGATGAGCAGGTCGGGGTCGACGGTGCAGTCGCCGGACCACCAGGCGATGCGGGGGTCGGTCGGGTCATCGTGGAACAGGCGGAACTCGAGCGAGCAGCTGGGCTTGCCGGGCACGTGCATGCTCTCGCGGCAGACGACGTCGAGGGCGCCGGTGATAAAATGCTCGCTGTGGGGCCACGGGTTGCCGTGGGGCGGCTCCGAGACCGAGGGCTGGACGATCTCGAAGAAGTGCGCCAGCGTGCCGGACAGCAGGTTGCCCTGGCCGTCGTTGATGTAGCGCAGCGAGGGCGCGAGCGTCTCCCAGACCTCGGCAGAGACGGCGGAGTGGGCGACGAACTTGGGGCGGTTGCCGCCGAGGCTCGAGGCGAGGTCGCCGCCGCGGGACTCGAAGTAGCGGATGAAGGCGAAGTCCTCGAGGCCGTAGACGTGATCGCCGTGGACGTGGGTGACGATCTGCCCGGAGATGTCGTGCCAGACGATGCCGGCGTGGTACAGCTGGTCCGGCGCCTGACGGCCGCAATCGATCAGCCAGCGCTCACCCGAGCTGAGCGTCACCATGGAGCAGGTCGTGCCGTAGCGCCGCGAGAACGCCCCACCGGCGCCGAACAGGCGAAGCGTCATGGTGTGGCTGCTTCGTGACACGCGAAAACGGTGGCGAAAACGGTGGCGAAAACTGTGGCGAAAACAGTTGGGTGGTTCGGTGAGTTTACAAGGTCCAGGTAGACCCCTCAGCAGAATCCTGCAGGGTGACGCCCCGCAAGCCTAACTCAGCTCGCAGTCGATCGGCCTCTTTCCAGTCTTTTTTGGCGCGCGCGACATCCCGCATCTGCAAAAGCCGCTCGACCTCGGCCACGTCGATGCGCAGGCGCGCGGCCTTGCGGTCGCGCCGTTCGCGGAGGTAGGCCGCGGGGTCGGCCGAGAACAGGCCGAGGTGACGCGAGACCACGGCCATATCGGCGAGGAAACGCCGTAGGGTCGGTTCGCGCGCGGCGATGTCCGGCTTCTTCTTCAGCTCGAGCAGGCGGTTCACTTCGCGCAGGGGCTCGCTGAGGGCGGCGATGGCGGCGGCGGTGTTGAGGTCGTCGCGGAGGGCGGCGAGGAAGGCCGGGAGCATGGCCTCGACGCCCGGTGAAACGTTGTTCTCGGGGCTGGGTTCGCCGCGGGCCGCGAGGTCGCGGTGGCAGCGAGCCAGGGTGTCGTAGACGTAGGCGAGGCGCTCGTCGGCCTCCTCGAGGCCGGGGAAGCGGATGTGGGCGCGCAGGCGCGCGGTGTCGAGGGAGGCGGCGCAGTGGGGGCAGGGCCAGCTCGCGGAGGGGTCCGGCTGCTTGGTGAGCGGATCCTCCGGGGGCTTCTGCTGGTCGGGCTCGAGGAGTCGGCCGCAGGCGGGGCAGGGGACCTCGACGTCGAAGTTGAGGCCGGACCTGTAGTGGACGCCGAGGATGAAGTACCGCAGGGGCTCGGGCAGGTAGAGGGCGAGGACCTCCTGGATGGTGAAGAAATTGCCCAGGCTCTTGGACATCTTTTCGCCGGCGAAGTCGATGAAGCCGTTGTGCAGCCAGTGGCGGGCGAACGTGCCGGGGCCGAGCGCGCCCTGGGACTGGGCGATCTCGTTCTCGTGGTGGGGGAAGATCAGGTCGCGGCCGCCGCCGTGGAGATCGAAGGTCTCGCCGAGGTGGGTGAGGCTCATGGCGGAGCACTCGATGTGCCAGCCGGGCCGGCCGGGGCCCCAGGGGCTGGGCCACGAGGGCTCGCCGGGCTTGGCGCCCTTCCACAGCACGAAGTCGAGGGGGTTCTCCTTGCGGTCGTTGACCTCGACGCGGGCGCCGGCCATGAGGTCGTCGAGGCAGCGCTTGCTGAGCGCGCCGTAGGCGGGGAAGCGGTCGACGCGGTAGTACACGTCGCCGTCTTGCACGTAGCCGAGGCCGGCGGCGATCAGGCGCTCGACCAGCTCGACGATCTGCGGGACGTGGCCGGTGACCCGCGGCTCGATGTCGGGGCGCACGCAGCCGAGGGCGTCGAGGTCGGCGTGGTAGGCGTCGACGTAGCGCTGGGCGAAGGCGGTGAAGTCGATGCCCTCGGCGGCGGCGCGCTGGATGATCTTGTCGTCGATGTCGGTGAAGTTGCGGACGAACGTGACGCGGGTGCCGGACTCACGCAGCAGGCGGACCAGCACGTCGGGCACGATGGCGGCGCGCGCGTGGCCGATGTGGCTGTAGTCGTAGACCGTCGGGCCGCACACGTAGAAGCGACAGTGGCCGGGTTCGAGGAGTTCGAGCGGCTTCTTGCCGGCGCTCAGGGTGTCGTACAGCGTGACGGTGGGGGCGGATAGCGACATGGGCGCGAGGCCCGAGTGTGCCTCATGCCTGCCGGCGGCGCCACAACAGGGCCAAACTGGTGAGGTTCCAGCCGACGACTCCGAGCACGACCAGCCAGAGGGCGAGCGAGGGCCACTGCTCGTAGGGGTGGTCGCCGACGAGGATGATGTAGCCGTCGGGGTCGACGCGGATCGAACGGACCACGCCGACGGTCCGGAGCTCGGCGGGGGCGACCTCGAGGCGGCCGTCCTTCAGCGGGCGCGGGGCGAGGGCGCCGTCGGCGAGCACGTAGCCGGGGTTGGTGGTGCTGTCGCCGTGGACGATGGAGAGCTTGTCGCCCGCGCGGGTGATGGCGTGGGCGGGCACGAGGTAGGTCGTGCTGAACGGGACGACGACGGCGCCGAAGCGGGGGTCGGGCTTGTCGCCGGGGGCGGGGGCGCCGGCGGCGACGAGCTTCTGCTGGGCCGCGGCGCGCTGGTCGGCGGGGATGCGGGCGAAGGCGGTGTAGAAGTTGGCGGAGCTCTGGTCGGCGGGGACGATGAACGGGAAGCCGAGGGCGGCGACGGCGGCGGTGGCGGCGGCCTGGTCGGCGAAGCTGCTGCGACCGAGCTGGACGCGGGCGTCGGGCTGATCGATGGTGAGGCTGATCTGCTCGCCCTCGTGGAAGCGGCCGCTGTCGAGGCCGGCGAGCAGCTGATCGGTGGTGAGGTCCTGGTTCTCGGCGATGCGCTCGCCGTTGAAGTACTCCACGATCCACGGGAGCATGCGGACGTGGTTGAGGCGCCGCATGCGGCCGGTGAACGTGCCCTCGAACTGGCTGGGGTCGGAGCCCTCGGCGACCGGGCGGGCGGCGAACAGGCTGCCGCCGCCCTCGACGATGCGGAGGTACTGGACGGTCTTGTCGTCGGACTTGTCGTCGGTCTTGTGGCCGATCTTGTGGCGGGCGGTGCGCTGGACGTCGGGGGTGCCGCGGAGGGTGACGTACTGCTCGCCGAGGTCGTCGGGGAGGCCTTTCTCGACCAGCGTGGCGGCGTCGCCGAGGTCGCGCGGGGTGCCGCCCTGCAGCATGTAGCGGACGTCGCCGAACATGGTGACCAGCAGGTAGCCGCCGAAGAGGATGACGGCGAGGTCGATGAGGGGGGAGCGGCGGCGGCGTGGGGCCGGGGCGGCGCCGGGGGCGGAGGCGTCGGGGCTCGGGGCTTCGGAGGCGGCTGCTGGTTCGTCCGTCACGGGGATCCTCGCTATATCACGGGCGGATGCTGGGACTAAAACGCGGGCCCGAGGTTCCCGCCGTCGGCGCGAAACACCCAAACTTCTCGCGTGGACTCGACGTCCTCGCCGTCGCGCGCGGTGATGAGGATCTGGTTGCTGCCGGGGGCCAGGGGGACGCGGGCGGTGAAGCTCATCTGCCGGGCAGGGTCGCCCTGGCGGGCCGGGTTGGCCTCGTAGGCGACCTTCTGCTCGACCTGGCCGACGCCGGGCGGCTTGACGGTGACGAGCACGTCGTGGACGCGCACCGGGTGGCGGGCGGTGCCGCGGATCTCGACGGTCGCCTCGCGGGTGACCGGGGCGATCGGCTCGATCGCGAGCGCGGGGGGCTCGACGAGGCGGAAGCTGCGGGCGGGGGCCTCGCCGGGGCCCTTGCCGTCGGCGGGCTGGAGGAGATCGCTCGGTAGCCAGGCGCGGCGGCCGGGGCCGGCAGACAGGGCGCTCCAGTTGCCGGCCTTGCCGAGCAGGTCGAGGCGCACGCCGGCGGGGATCTCGCCGAGTTGACGGGCGGTGTTGCCGGCGCCGTTGTACATGCGCGCCGATTCGCCGCCGACGCGGGCCTTGCCGGGTTCGGCGGCGAAGGCGGGGCCCGCGGGGGCGAGCTTGATGGCGAACTTGTGGCGCACGCTCTCGCGGAGCACGACGTCGGCGACGACGACGTCGAGGTCGACCGGGGCGGCGGGGTCGGCCGAGGCGTTGACCGAGAGGCCGAAGCTGCCGCGGGCCTTGCCGTTGGCGGCGACCGGGCCGAGCTGGACGAAGCCCTCCTCGAGCAGGGCCTGGGTGCCGGAGAGGTTGTGCACGAGGGCGCGGGCGTCGGCGGTGTCGCCGGGGCCGAGGTTGCTGACCTCGACGGCGAGCAGGACCTGCTCGCCGGGCTGGAGGTTGCCGTCGCCGTTGCCGCGGACGGCGAACGGGGTCTCGCCGGGCATGGGGGTCGACTTGGGGCGGTGCGGGGCGGCGGCCACGAGCGCGGGGTCGTCGACGATCCAGTAGTCGAACGCGAGGTGCGGGCGGGTCAGGCCGGCGACGTCGAGGCGGACGGTGGTTTTGGCGTCGGGGTCCTTGTCGGGCTCGCCGGCGTGGACCGACACGTCGATCGTATCGGTGAAGCTGGTGTGCCAGCCCATGACCTGCAGGCGGACGTCGCGGCTGGTGGTCTGGCCGGGCTCGAGGCGGCCGAGCAGCAGCTCGATGCCGTCGAGCTCGTCGCGCGGGCAGTCGGTGATCGCGTGCAGGCGCTCGACCGGGGCGGCGCCCTTGTTGGTGATGGCGACGTGCAGCGTGAACGGCTGGCCGGCGCGGATCTCCGTCTTCTCGAGGATGCTGGCGCTGAGCTCGAGGGTCGGGGTGTCGCGGCCGTCGACGCGGCCGGTCCAGTCGATCTTGAGGGCGCCGACGCCGGCCGCGATCGCGGTGTCCTCGGCGAGGGCGAGGTCGCGGGCCACGCCGGCGAGCTTGCTGCGGCGCTCGCTCGCGTCGGTGACGCCGACCAGCGACCTGGCGACCTGGTGGGCGATGCGGACCTCGGGCTCGCGCAGGGCCTCGGTGGTTTCGCTGGCGGGGGCGACGCCGGAGCTGCCGGGGCGGCCGGCGAGGTAGCGCAGCTGGAGGCCGTCCTGGGCGGCGTCTCCGGGCGGTTTTTCGTGCTTGGCGGACGGCAGGTGGGCGACCTGGGCGTACTCGCGGCGGCGTTCGAACCGCTCCTTGTCGTAGTAGCTGGCGACGCCGGGGATCGCCGAGAGCTCGACCGGGAACAGGATGAGGTCGGGCTGCACGCCGGCGGTCTGGACCTGGCGGTCGCCGGCGACGAGGTACTCGGCGATCGTCATCTTGAGCGCGAGTTCGCGGCCGTAGAGGTTCTCGGGCTTGACGAGCTGGACGGTGCCCTTGCCGAAGCTGGTGCGGCCGAGCACGACGCCGCGCCCCAGGTACTTAATCGAGCCGGCGACGATCTCCGAGGCGCTGGCGGACTCCTCGTTGATCAAGACGACCACGCTGACGTCGTCGCCGAGCACGAGGTCGGGCTTGGCGGGCTCGGACTCGCGGCCGAGCGCGGAGCGCACGATCACCAGCTCGCCCGCGGTGACCAGGCCGTCGAGGACCTCGACCGCTTGCGTGAGCAGGCCGCCGGTGTTGTCGCGCAGGTCGAGGATGAGGCCCTTCAGCGGGGGGTCGGTCTTCTCGGGGGCCAGGCTGGTGAGGGCCTTGCGGACCTGCTCGCCGGTGTTCTCCTGGAAGGTCAGGATCTTTAAATAGGCGACGTCGCCCGGGAGGCGCTCGGCGGTCACCGACTCGACGCGGATGATCTGCCGGGTCAGCGTGAGCGTCAGCGTCTCGCTGCCGCGGCGGACCTTCAGAGCGACCTGCGAGGCGACGGGGCCGCGGAGCAGCTGCTGGGCGTCGGCGGCGCGGAGGTTGACGGTCGACTGCTTGTCGATCTGGAGGATGAGGTCGCCGCCGCGGAGGCCGCCCTTGTCGGCGGGGCTGCCGGCGATGACCTTAATTACGCGAATGCGGCGCTCCTCTTCGCGGATCTCGGCCCCGATGCCGCCGAACTGGCCCTTGGTCTTGATGCCGAGGTCGGTGTGTTCGTCGGGGTTGAGGAGGATCGTGTGGGGGTCGAGGGGGGCGAGCAGGCCGTTGATCGCGGCGTACTCGAGCTTGTGGGTGGCCTCGGCGTCGAGCTTCAGCTGGTCGCGGGCGAAGGCGAGGATGTCGGACAGGCGCTCGGCGGCGATCGCCAGGGTGTCGGCGCCGGCCAGTGAGAACTCGCGGTGTGCGTCGCCCACGGTGACGGTGGCGGTGTCGCCGGCGACGGTGGCGAAGAACTCGGGGGTGTGCAGGCCCAGGTGGGTGAGGGCCGAGGAGAGCTGGCCGCGGGGGTCGATGCGGCGGGTGTCGAAGTACTCCTCGGAGATGACGTGGGCGGTCCAGATGGTCAGCGGGAACTCGCGTTCGTCGAGCCGGAGCAGCGTTCGCAGGTCGACCTCGGGGGCCTCGTCGGCGCTCGGGGTGTCTTTCTGTGCGGCGGACTTGTCGGCGTCGGACGGGGCGGCGCAGGCCCACAACCCCGCGCAGAGGGCCAGGAGGAGCGGGCGGGGCGAGGCCATGGGCCGCAAGCATACAGGCGCGTGGACTTTGTGCGGCGGGCGGGGCGTCGGTGGCAGGAGCGGGCGCGGCCGGCGGCGGGGCGGGTTCGGAGAAAGCTCGTCATCGTTGCTTACGATGTCAGCGATCGTTGCAAAGACTGTTGAGAGGCGGGGGTAAGTAGCCGAGACGACGGGCGGAGGGGGGCGGCATGGGATCCGCATGTCAAGTTTTCGACGTGCGGACGCTTCTCGCCTTCCTCCTCGCCTCGACGGCGCTGGCCCTGTCGGCCTGCGTCGATGCGCCGATCACCGAGGCGCATATGACACCGGACGGACACCTCGCGGCGTTCGGGCCGCAATCACCGTTCGCGGCGGCGCCTTCGGGCACGCGCGGGCAGGCCGTGCAGGTCGCCGCGGTGCTGGCGACGCAAGCGGACGGGCCGCTCGAGGACGCGGCGGTGTTTCCGGCGGAGGCGGAGGCGGTGCATCTGCACCTGCGCGCCGACAGCCTGATGGAGCCGCGGCCGGTGACGTTCGTGTGGACGCACGCGGGAGAGGCGAACGAGGCGTCGGGCGTGCTCGCGCCGTCGCCGACGCTGGCGCTGGCGGCGAGTCATCCGCTCGGACCCGACCAGCGTGGCCTGTGGGAGGTCGCGGTCTACGGGTTCGATGCGGCGGGGGGGCGCGAACTGCTGTTTCGGCGCGAATTTCAGGTTCTCTAGACGCTCTTTGCTTGGTGGCGTCGAGTCGTGCGACGCCCGCGGTTTCGACCGCGGGCGTTTCTTTTTTTAACCGGGTGACCCTGGCGGGGTGGGCACAGTGCCCGTAGCATGTCGGGCCATGGAACAACGGGAAAGCGGCGGGGGACTGACCCTCGAGGAGATCGACGTGTTCGCCCGGGGGCTCTACTACCTGGCGAGCGTCGACAACAACGTGGACGACCGTGAAGTGCAGCTGATCAGCGAGTTCCTGCAGGAGACGGGGTCGAAGCTCACGCTCGACGAGCTCCGCGAGCGCCAGTTCAGCTTCTACGAGGCCGTGCAGGTGCTCGACAAGACGTTCCTGCGGAAGATCTTCGTGAAGGCGGCGATCGCCCTGGTCCACAGCGACGGGGTGTACAGCGACGAGGAGCGGCGGGCGCTCGGCACCATCGCCGACGTGTTCGGCCTGTCCAACGCGGAGTTCGGCGAACTCGAGCAAGAGGCCCGGCGTCAGGGTCTGCAATAACCACCGGCCACGAGCAAGCAGAAGAGGACTGGAGCTGACATGGGCATTCTCGGATTCATCAAGAGCCAGCTCATCGACATCATCGAGTGGCTGGACAGCAGCAACTACACGCTGGTCTACCGCTTCCCGGACGAGGACCACGAGGTCAAGAACGGCGCCAAGCTGATCTGCCGCGAGAACCAGGCGGCGATCCTGGTCAACGAGGGGCAGATGGCCGACATCTTCGGGCCCGGCACGCACACGCTGAGCACCCAGAACGTGCCGGTGCTGTCGCGCCTGAAGGGCTGGAAGTACGGGTTTTCCAGCCCGTTCAAGGTCGACGTCTACTTCGTCAACCTGAAGCAGTACATCGACCAGAAGTGGGGCACGGCCAACCCCATTCTCATCCGCGACCCGGAGTTCTCGGTCGGCGGTCGCCCGGGTCGCGTGCGCGTGCGGGCGTTCGGGTCGTACAACTTCAAGATCACCGACCCGGGCGTGTTCTTCAAAGAGCTGGTCGGGACCCAGGGGATCTACACGACCGACGAGATCGAGGGCTTCCTGAAGCGCCTGCTGGTCGGCAAGTTCACCCAGGCGGCCGGCAAGAGCGAGCTCAGCGTGGCCGACATGGCGGCGCACTACAGCGTGCTCGAGAACGCGGTCAAGAGCGACATCTCCGAGGAGTTCAAGAAGTACGGGCTGACGCTCACCAACTTCACGATCGAGAACATCTCGCTGCCGCCGGAGATCGAGAAGGCCCTCGACGCGGCGGCGGCTCAGTCGGCCCGCGGCGTCGACAACACGCTGGCGTGGGAGGGCATGCAGGCCATGCGCGACGCGGCCAAGCAGCCCGGCGGCGGCGGCGGCGTGATGCAGGCCGGCATGGGCATGGGCATGGGCATGGGCATGGGCAACATGATGGGCAACGTCATGGCCGGGGCGATGGGGCAGCCGCAGTACCCGTACCCGCAGGGCGGCTATCCGCCGCCGGGCTACCCGCCGCACCCGGGCTATCCGCCGCCGGGGCAGGCGCCGCCCGTGCAGCAGCAACCGCCGGCCGACGACGGCGGGCTCGAGGGCAAGCTGCGCAAACTGAAGGCGGCACTCGACGCGGGCCTGTTGACCGAGGAGGAGTACAAGGCGAAGCGCACCAAGCTGCTCGACGACTTCTAGCTGCACGGCCCCTCCGGGGCCTGGGTCGGCCTGCGGCCGAGATAGACCGGGATATCCGCGGCGCGGGCGTCCCGGTCCGCGTTTAATCCGCGGAGGAGTCGCGGCTCGCGGGGGAACGGTGTAGACACGGGCGATGCGCGTCGCGCTCGTCGGTACGGACACGGATTGCGGGAAGACTGAGGTCGCGTGCGCGCTGCTGCGGGCGGCGCGGGCGGCGGGGGTGCGGGCGTTGCCGTTCAAGCCGGCGGCGAGCGGGGCGGACGGGCCCGCGGGAGACCCGGAGCGGCTGGTCGCGGCGGCCGGGCTGGCCGGGCTCAGCGCGGCGGAGGTCTGCCCGCTGCACTACGCGGCCCCGGTCGCCCCGGGGTTGGCGGAGCCTGGCGGAACGGACATGTCCTGGGGGACATGGCATGAGGGACATGTGGTCAGCGAGGGCGGGCCGCTGGCGCGCGTGCGGGCCGCGCTGGGCGGGCTCGAGGCCCGCTACGCGCCGACGTTGACGGTGATCGAGGGCGCGGGCGGGCTGTGGGTGCCGATGCCGGGCGGGACGTGGTTGCCGGCGTGGATCGCCGGGCTGCGCGCGGCGCCGGTGGTGGTCGGGCGGCTCGGGCTCGGGACCATCAATCACACGCTGCTGACGATCTCCGAGCTGCGGCGGATCGGGCTGCCGCCGCGGGGGTTCTTCCTCGCGGAGACGTGCGCGAGCGAGGATCCGTCGCGGGCCCACAACGAGCGGGTGATCGTCGCGGCGAGCGGGCTGCCGTGCCTCGGCGTGCTCGGCTGGCAGGCCAAGCCGGACGCGGCGTGGCTGCGGCCGCGGGCGTGGGAGCGGCTGCTCGGGCTGGCGTGACCCGCGGGGCCGCGCGCTCGGAGCGGCCGCGGGCGTGGGAGCGGCTGCTCGGGCTGGCGTGACCCGTGGGGCCGCGCGCTCAGAACTTGCCGGACAGGGAGATGCTGCCGAGGCCGACGCCGACGCGGGGGCGGGAGCGGCGCTCGGCGACGGGCTTGTCTTTGCTGCCGGCGCGGTCGGTCTTCTTGCGGGAGTTGACGAGGATGGCGACGCCGAGGGTGAGGAGCGCGCCGCCGACGATCGCCAGGGGGATCGAGATGGGCTCGGTGCGCCAGAGCTTGGCGCACTCGGGGCGGCCGGTGATCGACTGGCTGCCGTCGCCGATGTAGTTGTAGTCGCCGGTGCCGTCGCCCTCCATGTAGGCGTCGTCGCAGGCGCCGCCGACCTTGAAGGGCTTGTCGTCGAGCGCGCCGAAGGCGACGGCGCCGCCGAGGGCGGCGATGCCGAAGCCGAGCGAGACGAAGCCCCAGCGGCGGCCGGGCAGGCGGCTCGGGAGCTTCTCGAGGGAGAAGGCGAGGTCCTCGTTGACGCCCTCGACGAAGGTGACCTGGCGTTCGATCGAGATGTAGCCGTCGAGGTCGACGCGGATGAGGTGCTTGCCGGGCACGACGGGGCGGTTGAGCGGGGTGGTGCCGGCGATCTGGCCGTCGATCGTGACGATCGCGCCCTTGGGGTTGGAGGTCAGGCTGACGGCGGCGGGGCCCTTGGCGAGGGCGTCGAGCTTGAGGCGGAGGGTGGCGGCGGCGGAGTCGATGAGGCCGCTGGCGTCGACGACGCCGCAGATCTCACAGCCGTCGGCGGTCTCGGCCAGGCGGGCGCCGTCGGCTCCGAGGAGCTCGACCTTGATGGTGTAGTCGCGGTCCTTGACGCCGACGACGGTGCGCACGACGTAGGCCGAGCCGGTCTTGGCGGCGATGCTTTTAATACAGCCGGCGTTGTCGCAGGCGGCGGCGTTGCTGTCGGCGGCGAGCACCTGCTCGGGCGGGGTGACGGCGAAGCCGCCGCGCTCGAGGCCGCCGATCATCGCTTTGATCAATTCGGCCTGGTCCGACTCGCTGAGGTTGCCGTCGACCTTGAGCGGCAAGATCGCGAGCTTCGAACCCTGCGTCGGGGCCACGAAGGCGAGGGGGCCGGTAGCCGCGGCCGCCGCGTAGCCCGAGGAGCTGAGGCTCATACTGGTGGCGAGCACCGCCGCAAGGCATCGCTGCACGAGGACCATCGCGTGGTCAGGCTATCACGCTTGACCCGGGCGACTCCACAGCGCTAGCTCTTGGGGTACGGTGGCGGGCGCTCGAAATTCGTCGTGGGCGGTGTGGCTTGTGTTCGCGCTCGCTTGCGGAGGGTCGGCAGAGCCGGCGTCCGGGGCGGGGCAGGCGAACGCTGCGGATGCAACGAGTCGCGAGGCCCCGCAGGCCGCGGGCGAGGCGGCGGAGGTCGTGCCGTGGCGTTATGGTCCGGCGCTGGCGAAGGGGGTGCCGGCGGGGGTCGTGGCGGAGCCGGTGCTGGAGGTCGCGGACGGGCTCCGCGGGCGGGCCCGCATCGTCGTGGCGGTGGCCGAGGGCGAGGCGCCGGCGCGGCTGGAGATCTGGGACTTCAGCCAACGCAACCCCCGCGAGCTGCTGGAGCGCGTCGATGCGCCGGTGGTGCTGCTCGATCCGGGGCGTCCGGGCGGGGAGGCCCTGGCGACCGCGGCGCTGGACCAGCTCCGCCGCGAGATGGCGAGCCCGGCGAGCGAGAGCTTCAGGCCGCTGGGGCTGGCGGCGAGCGGTGAAGTGCCGGAGTGGCTGGCCGAACTCGCCCGGCTGGCGGGCGAGGCCGCGGGCGCGGGGCCGGGGCGGGCGGCGGCGCTGGCCCGGCTGTGCCGCGGGTTCGACGACCAGCTGCTGTGGTCGCGGCGGTTCCCGGAGCTGCTGCGCGGGCTGGCGAGCGAGCCGTGGGAGATCGTCGGGTCGACGCCGGTGGGGGCCCGACGAGCGCAAGTGCAGGTGCGTGCGGGCGGGCGGGCGCTGCAGGTCGAGCTGGCGCGCAAGCAGGAGCGCTGGGTGATGGTCGACGTCGTCGACGCGCCGGGTCAGCCGGGGTCCTCGGCGCCGGCGGCCGAGCCGTCGCCGACGGCGCCCTGACGCATGTACTTTTCGACGGCGGCCTCGTGCTCGGCCATCGTCTTGGAGAACTGGTGGGTCTTGTCGTTGCGCGAGACGAAGTAGAGGAAGCGCGACTTCTTGGGGGCGAGCACCGACTCGAGGGCGGCCTTGCCGGGGTTGGTGATGGGGCCGGGCGGGAGGCCCTCGTGGGTGTACGTGTTGTACGGGTTGTCGGGGTCGCGGAGGTGGACGCGGCGGATGCGGCCCTCGAAGCTCTGGCAGGCGGTCGACTTCTCGAGCGGGACGGTGCAGCCGTAGATGATCGTCGGGTCGGTCTCGAGGCGCTTGGGCTGGAAGCTGGCGAAGCGCAGGCGATTCAAGAATACGCCGGCGATGAGGGGGCGCTCGTGCTTGGCGGCGGTCTCTTTCTCGACGAGCGAGGCCATGATGACGATCTCGCGGTCGCCCCAGCCGAACACGCGGTCCAGCTCCTCGATCGCCTCGCGGTGGCTGCGCTTCAGGCCGGCGTAGACCTGCTTGTGGTGCTCGACCATCTTGCGCAGGACCTGCTCGGGCGTGGCCTTGGTCGGGAACTTGTAGGTGTCGGGGAAGATGTAGCCCTCGAGCGACTCGCCGGTGATGCCGAGCTCCTCGCGCAAGGCGGGGTCGCGCATGACGGCGAGGATCTCCTTCTGCGTGCCGAAGCCGGCGCTGGAGAGGATGTCGGCGACCTCGAGGATGTTGCGGCCCTCGGGGATGGTGACGCGGGTCTCCTCGGCCCTCTGGGCGCGCACGAGCTCGGCGAGGATCTCCTCGGGGGTCATGTCGCCGCGGAAGCTGTGCGGGCCGGCGGTGGTCTTGTTGGCGGCGCCCTTGTGGAGCACGAACAATTTAAAATAGATGCCCTCGTCGGCCGGGACCACGCCGGCGGCGGTCAGCTGGTCGAGCACCTGCGGGAAGCTGGCGCCCTTGGGGATCTCGAGGGCGATCGCGGTCGAGTCGCCGCGGCCGGGGCGGGTCGGGTAGTTGATCAGCTGGTCGTAGGCGCGCCAGCCGATCCACGCGACCGCGGTGAGCGACACCAGCACGAGGCAGAGGGCCACGTACTGCGAGAGCCGCGAGCGGCGCGGGCGCCAGAACGGCAGGCGCTTGCGGGACGGCGGGCGCGGGGGGTCGGAGGGGGGCACGGGCGGGGTGGCGGCGCGTTCGGGCGGCGGGTCGGGGAGGACGGGCGGCGGGACGGGGACGGACCGGGCCGGCGGGGCGGAGACGGACCGGGCCGGCGGGTCGGGGAGGAAGGACGGCTCGTCGGCGGAGGGTACGTCGGGGCCGCGGAACCGCGATGAAAGTGGCGCGGACGGGACGTCGAGGGCGTCGTCGGCGAGGGGCTCGTCGAGCTCGCGCAGGGCGTCGGCCGAGGTGAGGGCGTCGTAGGCCTGGGTCGCGGGGGAGGCCGGGCGCGCGGGCGGGTCCGCGGCGGGGCTGCGCGGGGCGCCGGCGCCGGCGACGAGGGCGTCGAGCGAGTCGGACGCGTCGTGGCTGCGCGGGCTCGGGGCGTCGGGCGCGGGCGGCGACGCGGCGTGGTTGCGGGCGCGGAGGGCGTCGAGTGCGGACGCGTCGTCGGCGGACGCGCCGGAGGCTTCGGGCTGGCGGGTGCGCTCGCGCGGGGCGGAGCGCGGGGGCGGCGGGTCGAACGTGCGAGGGGCTTCGGAGGCGGCCTGGGCGACGAGGGCGTCGAGCGAGTCGGACGCGTCGTGGGCGCGGGGGCGGGGGGCGTCGGGTCTGTCGTCCGGGTCGTGCGGGGCGGTCATGGCGAGCCTCCGGGGTGCGGCTGGCGGGCGCGGGCGTCGAGCCAGCCCTGGAGGATGAACTGGGCGGCGAGGGCGTCGACGGAGCGCTTGCGGCGGGCGCGCGAGACGTCGGCCTCGAGCAGGGTGCGCTCGGCGGCGGCGGTCGAGAAGCGTTCGTCCCAGGTGTGCACGGGGATGTCCTTCAGGGCAGGTTCGAGGGCGGCGACGAAGTTCTGGACGAGGCGAGCGCGGTGGCCGACGGTGCCGTCGAGCTCGAGCGGGAGGCCGACGACGACGGCGCCGGCGGACTCTTCGCGGGCCATGGCGGCGATGGCGGCCGCGTCGGCGGAGTGGCCGCGGCGGCCGAGGGTGACGCGGGCGGAGGCGATGGTGCCCGTGGGGTCGGCGACGGCGATGCCGATGGTCTTGCTGCCGACGTCGAGGCCGAGTACCCGCATGGTCCGAAGTGGGGGCTGTATAGCACGGTGGCGCGCAGCCGTGGTTGCGAGCGGCGCGTGGACGCGCTTATAACCGCGGGCCCGGGCGGGGGACCGTGCGAGGGGCCTCGCGCGGCGTGGCGGCCGGCGCGGTCGGTTGAGTGCGGGGGCCTTGCTGTGGAAGAGTGCCCGCGCCGCATGACTGACCGGAGCACACAGGCAGCAGGGGAGACGTCGAGGTCGCTTCGCGAGGTGCCGCTGGCGCCGCGGCACCTGCCGGGGATCGGTCACGCGGCGCCGTTCGTGTTCGGCGCGCCGTGGGACGTGACCGAGCGGTGGTTGCGGCAGGCCGGGCCGACGCTGCGGTTCAACATCCCGGGGGCCTCGTACGTGCTGACCGGGGACCTCGAGGCGATCCGCCGGGTGCTCGTCGGCAACGCCGAGAATTACCTCAAGGACATGCGCTCGATGGGCACGTTCCACGACCTGCTCGGGCAGGGGCTGCTGACCAGCGACGGCCCGCTGTGGAAGCGCCAGCGGACCGTGCTGGCCAAGGCGTTCCGCATCGACGCGCTGCGCGGCGTGGTCGACGTGACCCGGCGGGCGGTCGACCGCGCGAGCGCGGCGCTCGACGAGCACGCGCGCGCGGGCCGGGCGTTCGACGTCGGCGGGCTGTTCCGCAAGCTGACGCTGCAGGTGATCGCCGAGGCGACGCTGTCGATGGGGCCGGACGAGAGCGACGAGGTGTTCCCGCGGCTGTACGAGCCGCTCGTCGAGGAGTGCAACAAGCGGGTGTGGCTGCCGCAGCGCGCCTGGCTGCCGCTGCCGGCGAGGTTCCGCTACGACCGGGCGGTGCGCGAGCTCGACAGGTTCCTGGCGGCGCAGATCGAGGGGCGCCGCGCGGCGCGGGCCGCCGACCCCAAGCGCAAGGCCGTCGACATGCTCGACATGCTGCTCGTCAGCTACGAGGGCGAGCCGTGGTCGGCCGAGGCGGGGCGACAGATCTCCGACGAGGTCAAGACGATGCTGTTCGCGGGGCATGACACGTCGAGCGCGATGCTGACGTGGACGCTCCACGCGCTGACGAAGAATCCCGAGACCTTCAATAAGCTGCGGAGATCGGCGGACGAGGCGTTTCCGGGCGACGCGATGCCGGACTACGAGACGCTGAAGCGGCTCGAGTACGCGGGGGCGTGTTTGAAGGAGGCGCTGAGAATTTTTAATATCGTGCCGGTCGTCACCCGCAAGGCGGTGGCGGACGATGCATTCGGGGCGTTCCGCGTGCCGGCGGGCAGCCTGGTGATGCTGCACCTGCAGGCGCTGCACAGGGATCCGCGGCAGTGGCCGGCGCCGGAGACGTTCCGGCCCGAGCGGTTCGTCGACGGCGAGGACGGCGGGGCGTGGCTGCCGTTCATCAGCGGGCCGCGCAGCTGCGTGGGCCAGCACTTCTCGTTGCTCGAGGCGAAGATCGTGCTGTCGCTGCTGTGCCGCCGCTTCGACTTCACGCCGGAGCCGGGCAACAGCGACGCGCGCCACCGCTTCAACATCCCGGTCGGCCCGCGCGACGGGATCGCCATGCGCGTGCGCCGGCGCGGGGATTGAGGCGCGGGGACCGGGCTCAGGCGACGCGCACGCCGGCCTGATAGACGGCGGAGATCAGCGGCGAGCCGGCGTGGTAGACGAGGTCGCGGTAGTCGTCGGTCGCGAGCACCACGAGGTCGGCGGCGAGGCCGGGCCCCAGGCGACCGCGCTCGTGGGCGAGGCCGAGGCTGGCGGCGGCGTTGTGGGTGGCCGCGACGAGCGCCTCGGCGGGCGTCAGCTTGCAGCCGTAGCAGGCGAGCGCGAGCACGAGCGCGAGGCTCTCGAGGGCGCACGAGCCGGGGTTGCAGTCGGTGGCGACGGCGATGGGCACGCCGGCGTCGACGAGGGCGCGGCCGTCGGCGAACGGCTTGCCGAGCACGAGCGAGGTGCCGGGCAGGAGGGTGGCGACGGTGCCGGCGTCGCGCAGGGCGGCGCGTTCGTCTCCGTCGAGGAAGAGGAGGTGGTCGGCGGAGCGGGCGCCGAGCTCGGCGGCGAGGTAGGCCCCGCCCGTGTGGCCGAACTCGTTGGCGTGGAGGCGGAGGTCCATGCCGAGGGCGCGGGCGGCGAGCAAGATCCGGCGCGACTCGTCGGGGGTGAAGGCGCCGCGGTCGCAGAAGACGTCACAATAGTCGGCGAGCCGCTCGGCGGCGACGGCGGGCAGGATGTCGTCGCACACGCGGGCGACGAACTCGGCGCGCCCGGCCGGGCTGTCGCGCAGGTCGGCCGGGACGGCGTGGGCGGCCAGGCAGGTCGTGCGCACGCGGGTGCCTGTCCGTTCGGACAGGTGGCGGGCGACCCGGAGCTGGCGCAGCTCGGTGGCGAGGTCGAGGCCGTAGCCGCTCTTGATTTCGACGGCGGTGGTGCCCATGCGGCGCATGCGGTCGAGGCGGGCGAGGCTCTCGTTCAAAAGATCGGCGTCGGTGCGCTCGCGGGTCTGGCGGACGCTCGAGAGGATGCCGCCGCCGGCGGCGAAGATCGCCTCGTAGTCGGCGCCGCCGAGGCGCATCTCGAGCTCGTGCTTGCGGTCGCCGCCCCACACGAGGTGGGTGTGGCTGTCGACGAGGGCGGGCAGCACGGCCTTGCCGCGGCAGTCGACGTCGTCGGCGTCGTGCAGGCGCGGGCGCTCGCCCGTCGGGCCGATCCAGGCGATCTTGCCGTGCTCGAGCACGACGGCTTGATCGGTGCGGATGGCCAGATCGGACTGGGCGACGCCGGCGCGCGGGCGATCGACGGGGCCGTCGGCGAGGGTGACGAGCTGGGCGATGTCGCGGAGGATGGTGGCGCGGCGCATTGCGATCGGTGGCGGTGAGAGGTGAGTGACGCGGCGGAGGGTCGGTCGGGCCGGAGGTCGCGGCGGGGCGGCGGGAGGCGAGCGGTTGAGGGGTCGCGGCGGAGGCGAGCGTTTGGAGGTCGCGGCGGAGTGAGCGGTTCGGGGGCGCGGTGAGATGTGAGCGGCGCGTGGGAGAGGAGCGCCGCGGTGAGGATGATCGTCACCACGGCGAGCTGTGGGGATCAGGCGTCGTCGTCGGTTAAGGTGGTGCGGCCGGGCACGCGGACGTCGTGGTCGCGGGCGAACGTGAGGGCCTCGTCGTAGCCGGCGTCGACGTGGCGGACCACGCCGGTGCCGGGGTCGGTGACGAGCACGCGGGCGAGGCGGCGGGCGGCGGCGGGGGTGCCGTCGGCCACCACGACCATGCCGGCGTGCAGGCTGTAGCCGATGCCGACGCCGCCGCCGTGGTGGACCGAGACCCACGAGGCGCCGGCCGCGGTGTTGATCAGGGCGTTTAAAATCGGCCAGTCGCCGATGGCGTCGGAGCCGTCGCGCATGCCCTCGGTCTCGCGGTTGGGCGAGGCGACCGAGCCGCAGTCGAGGTGGTCGCGGCCGATGACGATCGGCGCCTTGACCTTGCCGGTGCGCACCAGCTCGTTGAACAGCAGGCCGGCCCGGTCGCGCTCGCCGTAGCCGAGCCAGCAGATCCGGCAAGGCAGGCCCTGGAATTGAATCTGTTTCTGGGCGAGGTCGATCCAGCGGCGCAGGGCCTGCTTCTCGGGGAACAGCTCGAGGATCGCGCGGTCGGTGGTGAGGATGTCCTGCGGGTCGCCGGACAGGGCGGCCCAGCGGAACGGGCCCTGGCCCTCGCAGAACAGCGGGCGGATGTAGAGCGGGATGAAGCCCTTAATTTGGAAGGCGTCGCTCACGCCGGCGCGCACGGCCTGTGCGCGGATGTTGTTGCCGTAGTCGAAGGCGACGGCGCCGCGGTTCTGCAGCTCACGCATGGCGGCGACGTGCTTGCCCATGGCGTCGACGCTGCGGCGCACGTACTCGGCGGGGTCGGCGAGGCGGAGCTCGGCGGCGGCCTCGAGGGTGAGGCCGTCGGGGACGTAGCCGTTGAGCTCGTCGTGGGCGCTGGTCTGGTCGGTGACGATGTCGGGGGTGATGTCGCGACGCACGAGCTCGGGCAGGACCTCGGCGCAGTTGCCGAGCAGGCCGACGCTGAGCGGCTCGCCGGCGCGGCGGGCCTCGTCGAGCATGCGCAGGGCCTCGTCGAGGTCCGCGGTCTTCTTCATGAGGTAGCCGGTGGCGATGCGGCGGTCGATGCGGTGCGGGTCGACCTCGACGCAGAGGATCGTCCCGCCGTTCATGGTCGCGGCGAGGGGCTGGGCGCCGCCCATGCCGCCGAGGCCGCCGGTGACGACGAAGCGGCCGCGCAGGTCGCCGCCGAAGTGCTGGCGGGCGCAGGCGGCGAAGGTCTCGTAGGTGCCCTGCACGATGCCCTGGGTGCCGATGTAGATCCACGAGCCGGCGGTCATCTGGCCGTACATCGTCAGGCCGAGGGCCTCGAGGCGCTGGTGCTCGGCGAGCGTGGCCCACTTCGGCACGAGCAGGCTGTTGGCCAGCAGCACGCGCGGCGCGTCCTCGTGCGTCTTGAAGATGCCCTGGGCGCGGCCGCTCTGGACGAGCAGGGTCTCGTCGTCGCCGAGGTCGCGCAGGCTGGCGACGATGCGGTGGTAGTCGGGCCAGGAGCGGGCGGCCCTGCCGGTGCCGCCGTAGACGACGAGCTTCGCGGGGTCCTCGGCGACGTCGGGGTCGAGGTTGTTCATCAACATGCGGAGGGCGGCCTCCTGCGGCCAGCCCTTGCAGGACAGGGCGGCGCCGCGGGGCGCGCGGATCGTCGGCGGGACGTGCATGGCGCGGGAGGCTAGCACGGCGGCGCGGAGCGGCCGGCAGGCGCGCGGCGCGACGAACGTCAGGGGCCGGGGAGCAGGCCGACCGCGCGCAGCAGACGACACACGGCGAGCAGCGGCAGGCCGATGATGCCGGTGAAGTCGCCGCTGTCGATGCGTTCGAACAGGGTGATGCCCGCGTCCTCGATGCGGAAGCTGCCGGCGCAGTCGAGCGGGCGGTGCCGGTGGACGTAGGCCTCGGCCTCGGCGCGGGCGAACGGGCGGAGGACCAGCGACTGGCGGTCGACGGCCTCGTGGGTGGCGCCGGTGCGGGCGTCGAGCAGCACGACCCCGGTCACCAGGTGAAGGGTCCGTCCGGACATGCGGAGCAGCTGGTCGACCGCGGCCTCCGGCGTCCCGGGTTTGTGCAAGAGGTCACATGGAGGGAGGACGGCGATCTGGTCGGCGCCGAGGATGAACGCGTCGGGGTGGGCGGCGCGCAGACTGGCGGCCTTGCCGCGCCCGAGGTGCAGAGGGAAGCCCTCGGGGCCGAGGGCGGGCCACAGGTGGTCCTCGGCCCGTTCGTCGTAGTCCGGCGCGGCGGCCAGGAACGGCAGGTCGAGCTGGGCCAGCAGCTTGTGGCGGTAAGGGGAGGTCGAGGCGAGGACGAGCGGGCGTTCCATGGTGCGTTGGGTCCTATCCCGCTATCATGGACGCGCAGCGCAGCGCCGGACAGACCGAGAAAGCGCGGTTTTCCTTTCCGCAATTCGCCATGAGCACGTATCATGCCCAGCCCAGCGGAGCCGTTTCAGTGGCCGAGACCTCGTCTGATTGGACCTTCCTGACCAACCACTCCCACGTGCTGTTCTGCCTCGCGCAGGATCCGGACATCCGGCTGCGTGATGTGGCGGACCGGGTGGGCATCACCGAGCGCGCGGTCCAGCGGATCGTCACCGAGCTCGAGGACGGGGGCTATATCACCCGCCAACGTCAGG
Source organism: Myxococcales bacterium (assembly GCA_016793465.1). The sequence continues at coordinate 26,307 of JAEUJW010000033.1, read as the reverse complement.
GTCGGCGCAACACCTACCAGGTGCACGACAAGCTGCCGCTCCGTCACAACATCGAGAAGCACCGCAGCGTCGCCGACCTGCTGAGGCTGATCCTGTCGTTGACCGCGGCGAACAAGGCCGCGGCGCAGACGCCGACCGAGTGAGCGGCTGGCCGCGGGGACATGTCCCGAGGGACATGCCTGACCGCGGCCGCCGGCCGGCGACGCGTCAGCCGGCGATGCAGAAGTAGCGGGCCTCGACCTTGCCGGTCTGCTTCAGGGCCTGGCAGGCGCTGCCGCACAGCTCGATCTCGCTGTGGGGCACGGTCCAGCGCCAACCGTCGGTGTCGCAGTCGGGCGCGCTGGGGATCTGGTCGCCGTCGATCCAGACCTGGAAGAGGTCGGGCTGGTCGGGCTCGGGGTCGACGGCGATCGTGCAGCTGAGGGTGTCGTCGAGGATCTTCTGCAGGGCGTCGTCGAGCTCGATCTGGTTCTGGGTCGAGTAGTAGGGGTCGGGGCCGTTGCTCGGCTTGCCGCCGGCGTTGGCGAGCTTGGTCAGCTGGGTCTTGCTGGGCGGGTCGTCGATGGCGATGCCGACCACGTATGTGGCGATGTCGTGGTCCTGCAGGGCGGACTCGATGTAGATGAGGGCCTCGTTGAAGTCCTGGTCCTCGCAGGTCTTGCTGATGTCGCCGTCGGCGATCATGAGGATGAAGCGCTGGTCGTCGGGGTCGAGCGCGGTGAGGTACTCGAACGCCTCCTTAATGCCGCCCTCCATCGGCGTGCCGCCCTCGACGTTTTTGTCGGCCGGGGGGATGGTGCCGAGGATGGTGGCGGCGTTGTTGAGGGCCGTCTCGACCTCGACGCCGTCGGTGACCTCGCAGGCGCCGCCGTTCTTGTAGGGGGTGGCGTCGAGCTTGGGGTAGAGCTTGACGCCGAACTCGACGTTGTCCTGGAACTGATCGACGAGCGACTCGACCACGGCGTAGAGGCTCGACCAGCGGGTGACCTTGGGGGTCTGGATGTTGTTGTCGTGGTCCCAGAGGTAGCCGTCGAGGTTGCCCATGCTGCCGGACTTGTCGAGCAGGAACAGCACCGTCGGGGGGATCGGCTCGACCTCGGTGGCCTCGACCTGACACGGCATCGGCTCGCCGATCGGCGCGCTCGACGAGCTGTCGCCCTCCGCGGGGCCGGTGTCGGCGGGGCCGGTGTCGTCGGGGCCGGGGCCGGTGCTGCCGCTGGTCGCGGGGCCGGTGCTCTCGGCGACGTCGCCCGAGCTGCTGGCGCCGCTCTGCGAGCCGCCGCCGGTGGCGGTGGCGTCGGCCTCGCCGCCGATGTCGGTGCCGGCGCCGGTGGTCGGCTCGGGGGTGGTGACGCCGACCGTGGTGATGTTGGAGGTGCCGCTCGCGCTCGCGCTGTCCGTGTCGCCGCCGCCGCTGCTGCCGCAGGCGAGCGCGAGGGCGCAGCTCAGCAGGGCCGCGGGGCCGCGGGGCTTGTTGTCGGGGAGGCTCGGGGAGCGCTGGAGCTGCATGGGACCTTCTCCGTACCGCATGATGCGCGAACACGCGAGGGCGCGCCACAAAGCCGGAGACGCGGGGCGGGCGACGGGCGGGTGTAGCAAACTGGGTGCGGGCGGCCTCACGCGGGCGACACCGCCCCCCCGGCGCAGGCATCCCCCTGCTACTGTGCGGGTCATGCAGCGTGCGTCGCTCCGACGGGTCTGCGACCTGTGGGCTCTGGGTTTGATCGCGGCCCTCTCTCCCGGGTGCGGCGACGACGGCTACTCGTACTCCTCCTCGCTGCCGGCGACCGGGAGCGAGTCGAGCGGGTCGAGCGGGGCGCCGACCTCCGGCGACGGCGAGACCGGGCTGATGACGACCAGCCCGAGCGTGCCGCCGACCACCGGCGAGGAGGCGTCCGGCGACGACACGACGTCGACGGCCGACCCGTCGACGACCAGCACGACCACCGGCGACGACACGACCGGCGACGACACGACCGGCGGGCCCAACATGCCGCCGGCGGCGGTGGCCGACAAGTACGTGACGAAGGCCAAGCTGCAGCTGAACGTGCCGGCGGCGCAGGGGCTGCTGATGAACGACGTCGACGTCAACGGCGACGCGCTCGAGGTGGTGTCGGCCGACCCGCTGACGCCGGGCGGGGCCGAGGTCACGGTGCAGAAGGACGGGTCGTTCACCTACTTCCCGCCGGCCGACCTGTGGGGCGACGACAGCTTCACGTACAAGATCTGGGACGGCGTCGACGGGTTCGACGACGCGCTGGTGCGCGTCGGCGTGTCGCCGACGGCGATCCCGCTGTGGGCGGTGACGGCCGGGCGCGGCGGGTTCGCGATCGACGGCGAGGGCCCGGGCGACGGCTCGGGGCACACGGTGCACCACATCGGCGACGTCAACCTCGACGGGCTCGGCGACGTGGTCGTCGGCGCGGACCTGGCGGGCGGAGGCGCGGGCAAGGTCTATGTGGTCTACGGCAAGACGACCGGCGGCGCGGTGTCGCTGGCGACGCTGACGGCCGACGACGCGGGCTTCGAGATCATCGGGGCGCCGGCGACGGCGGCCGGGACGAGCGTGGGCGCGGCCGGCGACGTCAACGGCGACGGCCTGCCGGACCTGGTGATCGGCGCGCCGGGGGCGAACAGCGAGGCGGGCACGACGTACGTGGTGTTCGGCAAGTCCGACACCTCGACGGTGTACCTGGTCACCGTGGGGCTGGGGACCGGCGGGTTCGCCATCCACGGCACCAAGGCGTCGGACTTCTCGGGCACGAGCGCGCGCGGGGCCGGGGACGTCAACGGCGACGGGCTGCAGGACGTGATCGTCGGCGCGTTCGGGGCCGACCCCAACGGCGCGGCGTCGGGCGCGGCGTACGTGATCTTCGGGCGCGGGCAGGGCAAGCCGGTCAACCTCGCGGAGGTCGAGCAGCAGCTCGGCGGCGGGTTCGTGATGCGCGGCGAGAAGATGATCGACTTCGCCGGCGCGGCGGTGGCGGGCGCGGGCGACGTCAACGGCGACGGGCTGGCCGACGTGATCGTCGGCGCGTACGGGTCGGACATCAAGGGCGACACCTCGGGGCGGGCCTATGTGGTGTTCGGCAAGACCGGGGTGGTGCCGGTCGAGCTGAGCGCGGTGGCCATGGGCCAGGGCGGGTTCGCGATCGACGGCGAGAAGCAGTACGACAAGACCGGGACGACCGTCGGCGGGGTCGGGGACGTCAACGGCGACGGGCTCTGCGACGTGATCGTGGCCAGCCCGCGCATCGACTCGGTGGGCGAGGACGCGGGCCGCGGGTACGTGGTGTTCGGCAAGCAGGACGGCGACCTCGTCGACCTGACGGCGCTGACGCAGGGCGTCGGCGGGTTCGTGATCGACGGCCAGCAGGTCCGCGACTACGCGGGGATCTCGGTCGACGGCGCGGGCGACGTCAACGGCGACGGGCTCGACGACGTGCTGATCGGCGCGTACGGGGCCAACCCGGCGGGCGACCTGTCGGGCCGGGCGTATGTGGTCTACGGGCGCAGCGAGACCACGCTGGTGTCGCTGCAGAGCGTGTACATGGGCAGCGGCGGGTTCGCGCTCGACGGCGAGAACATGGGCGACTACTCGGCGTTCGCGGTCGGCGCGGCCGGCGACGTCAACGGCGACGGGCTGGCCGACGTGATCGACGGGGCGTTCGCCAGCGACGCCAAGGGCGACAGCTCGGGGCGCAGCTACGTGGTGTTCGGCGGCGACTTCGACTATGCGGCGCGCTCGGTCGGCGGCCCGGGGCCGGACAACCTGGCCGGCACGATGGCGGGGGAGATCTTCGTCGGCGGCCGGGGCGACGACACGATCACCGGCCAGGGCGGCGCCGACGTCATTTATACCGGCGCGGGCGACGACACCGTGCGGCTGGCCGACGTCGCCTTCAAGCGCGTCGCCATGGGCGTCGGCGACGAGGACGCCGTGGAGCTGATCGGCGAGGGGCTGACGCTCGACCTGACGCTGCGGCCGGACCTCGACCTCACCGACGTCGAGCGCATCGACCTCGGCGGCAAGGGCAACGCGCTGATCCTGGCGCGCCGCGACCTGCTGATCCTGACCCGCCAGCTCCACGCGCTGACGGTGCTCGGCGGGCCGGAGGACAGCGTCGAGGCCGACCTCGGCGGCGGCGGGTTCATGAGCATGGGCGTGGTCGACGGCTTCGAGGTCTACAGCGACGGGGTCACGACGCTGCGGATCTCCGCCGACATGATGGCCAACGTGACGCTCTGACGCTGGTATGATGCCGGCCATGACCGGCGAGGCGCGGCTCGAGATCCTGAGCTCCCGCGGGCTGCCGGGCTGGCTGGCCGCGCAGGCGCTCAGCCTGGCGTTCACGACCTACCAGGCGGGCAAGCTGTTCCTCCTCGGGCTCCAGCCGGGCGGGCGGCTGGCGCTGTTCGAACGCACCTTCAACCGCTGCATGGGGCTGTGCGCGCACCCCGGCGGGCTGTGGATGAGCTCGCTGTACCAGCTGTGGCGCTTCGAGAACGTGCTCGCGCCGGGGCAGGAGCACGAGGGGCACGACCGGCTGTACGTGCCGATGGCGAGCCACACGACCGGGGACATCGACGTGCACGACATCGCGGTGCAGGCGGACGGGCGGGTGGTGTTCGTCAACACGCTGTTTAGCTGCCTGGCGACGGTGAGCCCGCGCGCGAGCTTCGCCCCGCTGTGGCGGCCGGCGTTCGTGTCGCGGCTGGCGGCGGAGGACCGCTGCCATCTGAACGGTCTGGCGCTCGCCGACGGCGCGCCGGCGTACGTGACGCTGGTCGGGCGCAGCGACGTGGCCGACGGCTGGCGCGAGCACCGGCGGCGCGGGGGCTGCGTGCTCGACGTGCGCACCGGCGCGACGGTGGTCGAGGGGCTCAGCATGCCGCACTCGCCGCGGGTGGTCGGCGACGAGCTGTGGCTGCTCGAGGCGGGCTCGGGGTTTTTGGGGCGCGTCGACCGGGCGCGCGGGGCGTTCGAGCGGGTGGTGTTCTGTCCGGGCTACGCGCGCGGGCTGTGCGTGGTCGGCGACTTCGCGGTGATCGGGGTGTCGAAGCTGCGCAAGAGCCGGACGTTCGCCGACCTCGAGCTCGGCGAGCAGCTCGCGGCCCGCGGGGCCGAGCCGCGCTGCGGCCTGCTCGTCGTCGACCTGCGCAGCGGGGACATCGTGCACTGGCTGCGGCTCGACGGCGTCGTCGAGGAGCTGTACGACGTGGTCGCGCTGCCGGGGGTGCGGCGGCCGATGGCGCTCGGGTTTAATAATGAGGAGATCCAGCGGACGATCACGATCGGGGCGCCGGCGTGAGGTGGCTGGGTCTCGCGCTGGTGCTGGCCTGCGCGCCCGCGGTGGCGCCCGAGCCGACGCCGAGCCCGCCGCCCGAGCCGGCGGTGGTCGCGGCGGCTGGTCCGGGGGACATGTCCGAAGGGTCAGTGAAGCCTGTCCCGGAGGACATATCATCGCCCGCGCCTGCCCCGGGCGACGGCGAGGCGCTGGCGCGCGAGACGGCCAGCGTGAAGCCGGGGATCAACGCGCCGTACAAGACGGCGGGGGCGGCCCGGCGCTGGGCCAGGCGGTTCGAACGCGACGGGCGCGAGGTGCACGACCGGCGTCATGAAATTTTGCGGGCGCTCGGGCTGACGCGGGGGATGGCGATCGCCGACGTCGGCGCGGGCACGGGGCTGTTCACGCTGGCGTTCGCGGAGGCGGTCGGGCCCGAGGGCACGGTGTACGCGGTCGACGTGGTGCCCGGGTTCCTCGACCACGTGCGCGCCCGGGTCGAGAAGGCGGGCTTCGCCGGGCGCGTGCGGCTGGTGCAGGCCAGCGACCGCAGCAGCGAGCTGCCGCCAGGCAGCGTCGACGCGATCTTCATGAGCGACGCGTACCACCACCTCGAGTATCCGCAGCACACGCTGGCGTCGCTGCGGGCGGCGCTGCGGCCGGGCGGGGTGCTGTGGCTGATCGACTTCCGGCGCGAGGCGGACAGCGACGAGTGGTTGAAGCAGCACGTGCGGGCCGGGCAGGCCGAGGTGCTGCGGGAGCTGGCGCTGGCGGGGTTCGTGCCGCTCGAGGAGCTGTCGCTCCTGCGCGAGAACTACTTCATTAAGTTGAAGGTGCGAGGGTCGTGACACCTGTCCGTGTGCGTCGGCGCGGCGAGGTCCGAGGTGCTCGCGGCGCTTGACCGAAGTCGCGCCTTGTGGCACCTACTGAACGCCAATTCAGACCATGCCGAAGACCGTCGAAACGACTCCCACCGCCCAGACTCCGACCTCTGCCGCCGCTCCTTCGGACGCGCTCACGCCGTCGTTGCGCGAGCTCGTGGCCATCTTCGATGGGCCGCTCTCCGAGGTCCGTTTCCCGGGCGTCGACAGCAAGATCCTCACCGACCTGGCGGCGCTGGTCGAGACCGAGATGGCGCGCGTCGAGGAGCTGCGGCAGCAGCTCGACTCGGCCCACGCGGGGCTCATCGAGGTGAAGGCCCGCCTGCAGCGGTCGGCCGAGCAGGGGCTCGCGTACGCCAGGGTGTTCGCGGCGGGTGACCCCGAGCTGACGGCGCGGCTCGCCGAGATCAACCTCGCGGGCGAGCCGAAGCGGCGCAAGACGAAGTCCGCGAGCTCCGAGGAGGCGGCGACCGGCGAGGGCGCGGCCGAGGGCTCCGGCGAGGAGGCCGCGGACGGCGAGGGCATGGTCAAGCTGCCCCCGCGGCGCGGCCGCAAGCCGAAGGCCGCGGCCGACGCCGACGCGTCGGCGGCCAACTGAGCGCCGTGCCGGACTCGGCGGCCGGTGCCCCCGCGGGCCCGGCCGTCGTCGCGACCGGGCGCGTTGCTCGGCGGCCGGAGCCCCTGGCCGTCGTCGCGATCGGGCGCGTTGCTCGGCGGCCGGAGCCCCTGGCCGTCGTCGCGATCGGGTGCGTGCGTTGGGCCGCGGCGCGTCGCCGTGGGGCGCGGGGGGAAACATGGGATAGATCGGCGGCATGCGTCCGAGCCTCCGTTCTTACGCCGACTACCGCGAGCGCCTGCGCGGGATGTCGATGCCGCTGGCCTTCGTCGACCTCGAGCTGCTGCTGTGGAACGCGGCGAACCTGGTCGAACGGGCAGGTGGCAGGCCGATCCGGCTGGCGTCGAAGTCGATCCGCTGTCGCGAGGTGCTGCGGCGGGTGATGGCGACGAGTGAAATTTTTAAAGGGGTGCTGTGCTTCAGCGCGGAGGAGGCGGCGCACCTCGCGGGCGACGGCTTCGATGATTTGGTGGTGGCGTATCCGACCGTCGACGCGCGGGGGATCGCGGCGGTGTGCCGGCGGATCGCCGAGGGCGCGCAGATCTGCCTGATGATCGACGAGGCGGGCCACCTGCCGCCGATCGCGGCGGCGGCGCTCGAGCACGGGGTCGAGGTGCCGGTGGCGATCGACCTCGACATGTCGACGCGCTTCCCGGGGCTGCACTTCGGGGTGCGGCGCTCGCCGGTGTGGGACGTCGCGGGCGCGCTGGCGCTGGCGGAGATCGTGGCCCGCACGCCGCGGGTGCGGCTCGACGGCGTGATGGGCTACGAGGCGCAGATCGCCGGGCTGCGCGACCGGACACCGGGGCAGACGCTCAAGAGCGCGGCGGTGCGGGCGTTGAAGAAGCGGTCGGACCGCGAGCTGCGCGCGCGGCGGGCGGCGATCGTGGCGGCGCTGCGCGAGGCGGGGCACACGCTGCGGTTCGTCAACGGGGGCGGGACGGGCAGCGTGGAGTCGACGCGTGACGACGCGTCGGTGACCGAGCTGGCCGCAGGGTCAGGTCTGTACGGGCCGGTGCTGTTCGACGGCTACGACGCGTTCCAGCCGCTGCCGGCGGCGGGCTTCGCGTTGCCGGTGGTGCGGCGGCCGACCGGAGGGATCTACACGTGTTACGCGGGCGGCTGGATCGCCTCGGGCTCGGCCGGGCCCGACCGCTTGCCGCGGCCGTACTTGCCGGCGGACGCGCGGCTGTTGCCGACGGAGGGCGCGGGCGAGGTGCAGACGCCGGTGACGTGCGACACGGTGCTGAGCCTCGGCGACCCGGTGCTGTTCCGCCACGCGAAGGCGGGCGAGCTCTGCGAGCACGTGCGAGAACTCGTGCTGCTGGCGGCGGACGGGACCTGCGAGCGAGTGCCGACGTACCGCGGCGACGGTTTTTGTTTTGCGTGAGCGCTGCTAGAGTCGCGGCGTGTTCGGGCGCAAGACTTGGTCCAACTGGGCGGGCGAGGTTCGGTGCACGCCGGAGAAGATCGTCAAGCCGACGAGCATCGACGCGCTCGTCGGGGTGGTGCGCGAGACGGCGGGGCGCGGCGGCAAGCTGCGGGTCGCGGGCAGCGGGCACTCGTTCTCGCCGGTGGTCGCGACCGACCACACGATGGTGTCGCTGCACGGGCTGCAGGGCGTGTCGGAGGTCGACCGCGGGCAGCGCCAGGCGAGCGTGCTGGCGGGCACGCCGATCAACAAGCTCGGCGACATGCTGGCCGAGCACGGGCTGGCGCTGCAGAACCAGGGCGACATCGACGCCCAGGCGATCGCCGGGGCGCTGTCGACGGGCACGCACGGCACGGGCATCGGCTTCGGCTGCCTGTCGACGCAGGCGGCCGGGCTGACTCTGGTGACGGCGACGGGCGAGCTGCTGCACTGCTCGCCGAGCCGCGAGCCCGAGATCTTTAAAGCGGCGCAGGTGTCGCTGGGCATGCTCGGAGTGCTGGGGCGCGTGCGCCTGCAGCTCGAGCCGTCGTACGTGCTCCGCGACGTGCGCAAGAACATGGCCCTCGAGACATGCATGGCGGAGTTCGAGGACAACTGCCGGCGCCACCGCCACTACGAGTTCTGGTGGTTCCCCTACGCCGACCTGGCGGCGACGAAGTCGCTGGACATCGTCGAGGCGGCGCGGCCGCGGTCGCGCATGAAGCGGCTGATCGTCGACAAGGTGCTCGAGACGGGGGTGTTCTGGGCGATCTCCGAGGCGGTCAAGCGGGTGCCGCAGGCGGCGGCGCCGGTGGCCCGCTTCTCGTCGAGGATGATGGCGGAGGGCGAGTTCGCGGACTACAGCCACCGCGTGTTCCCCAGCCCGCGCGACGTGCGGTTCAACGAGATGGAGTACGCGGTGCCGGTCGAGCGCGGCGTCGACTGCCTGCGCGAGCTGCGGGCGTTCATCGAGGGCCGGAAGATCCGCGTGCACTTCCCGATCGAGTTCAGGGCGGTCGCGGGCGACGACATCTGGCTGAGCCCGTTCTATCAGCGGGCCTCGGCGGTGATCTCGGTGCACATGTACGTCGGCATGCCATATAAAACGTACTTCGACGGGTGCGAGGCGATCTTCCGCAACCACCACGGGCGGCCGCACTGGGGGAAGATGCACTCGCTGACGAGCCGCGAGCTGCGCGACATGTACCCGATGTGGGACCGCTTCCACGCGGTGCGCCGGCAGCTCGACCCGCGGGGCGTGTTCATGAGTGACTATTTGAGCCGCGTGTTCGGCGAGTGATCAGGCGCGGCGGACGAACTTCGACAGCAAGGTGCGCTGGCCGTCGCTGAAGTCGACGGTCAATTTAATCGAGTCGCCGGCGCCGGAGGTGGCGACGACGCGGCCGGGGCCGAACTTGTCGTGCTGGACGGCGTCGCCGACGGTGATGGCGGCGAGCGTCTGCGGGGCAGCGACGGGCGGTGGCGGGAGCATGCCGAGGATCTCGAGGCTCTCCTTGCGCCGGGCTTGCCAGATCTCGCGGGCGCGGTCGTGCGGGGTCTTATTAAATGAATCGCGGGCGTGGGGGTCGGCGCCGCGGGCCAGGAGGTCGCGCACGATCTCGACGGCGCCGCCGACGATCGCGCGGTGCAGCGGGTAGAGGCCCTGGGGGTCCTTGCGGGCGACGTCGAGGTGCGGGGCGAGGCGCGCGGCGAGGGCGGGCAGGTCGCCGTCGAGGGCGCGCGTGAAGGCGGGGGCGCAGTCGATGGCGGGGCGGGCCAGCAGGTGATCGAGCACGACGGCGGAGTGGGGGTCGTCGATGTCGTGGCGGCGCAGGTCGGCGACGCGGTCGACTGTGAGGGCGAGCAGGCCGGCGTCGGCGCCCTGCGGGGCGGCGGCGAGCAGGCGGTCGAGCATCGCGGGGTCGCGGGTGCTGGCGAGGGCGGCGGTGATGCTGACGGCGTCGGGGTCGTCGGCGAGCAGTTCGTCGACGCGAGCGGCGTCGAGTTCGCAGGCGGCGGTGACGAGCGCGGGGACCTCGGGCGGGAGGTAGATGTCGACGGACCTCAGGTCGCGGTGCTGGCAGTGGACGCGCAGGACTTCGGCGAGCTGCGGGCGGCCGACGGCGTTGTAGGCGTCGACGCCGAGGTCGCGGGCCTCGTCGCGCAGGGGGTCGTCGTCGTTCCAGTGGAGCTCGCGGGCGAGGTAGAGGGCGCGCAGTGGTCGGCCGGCGGCGAGCTCGCGGCGGGCCTCGGCGATCCACCTGCGGGCGAGCTCGGGGTCGTCGCGGTAGACCTTCAGGCGGGCGTCGCTCGAGTGGGGGACGGTGAACTCGGCGGGCGCTGTGGCGCCGCGGACGACGGGGTCGAGGCCGCCGATGGTGTGGTAGGTGCGCGGGTGCGGCGGGCCGATCTTCTCGTCGCCGTGGGCGGCGATCTCGTGGACGAGGCACTCGTCGAGCCAGGCGAGGATGCGTCTGGCGTGCGGGTACTGCCCGGGGTCGTGGCGCTCGCGCATGAAGTCGTCGCGCAGGCTGGCGAGCAGCGTGGGCTTGCAGGCGCCGTTCTCGGAGCTGTCGCGCGCCCAGTTGTGGGCGATCACTCGCGGGAGCTCGCGCGGGTCGTCGTACCACAGGCCCCAGTGGCTGCCGTCGCTGTTGCCGGAGCAGACGGTGACGAACTCGGGCGGGTCGCGGCGGTAGCGGTAGTGCAGGCGCTCGTCGAGGGCGGGGCGGCGATCGAGGCCGCCGTCCTCGAGCCACTCGCCGACGCCGGAGGGGCCGCAGCCGAAGTGCGACCAGGCCTCCTCGCGCTCGTCGCGGGTGAGGCCGTTCCAGAAGCCGATCGCGGGGGCGAGGTGGCGCGGCAGCGGCATGTCGTAGACGGCGCGCATGCGGGCGGCGGCGGCGTCGAAGCGGGCGAGGGTGGCCGCGAATGCGGCCTGTCTGTGGGCGCGGAGGTCGGGCGGGTCGCGCGGGGCGGCGAGGGCGGACTTGCGAGCGCGGGCCATGGCGGCGTCGACCCTGGTCTGGCCGACGCGGGTGTCCTCGTGTTCGTCGCCGAGGTGGGCGCGGAGGTGCTTGCAGGTGCGCTGGGCCGGCGGGTTGCGCTGCTTGGCCCAGGCGGGGCAGGTGCAGGCGAACACGGGGCCGTTGCGGGACAGCTCGTACTCGGCGGTGGAGCCCTGGATCTTGACGCGTTCACCGTCGCGGAGGGTCATCGTGGCGGACCGCGAGGATACGCCGCCTGCGACAGGCTGTCCGCTGTCGACGAACCGACGTCGTGGCATGCTGGGCGCATGTCGCAGCTATCAAAGGTGCCGCCGGGGCCGGGGGTCGCGTTGTTGCAGACGTTTAATTACGTGCGTGACGCGCACGGGTACCTGCGGGAGGTCCACCGGCGCTACGGCGACGTGGTGCAGGCGCCGACGCTCAACGGGCTGCTGGTGATGGTGAGCGCGCCGGCGGAGATTCAGGAGGTGTTCACGGCGGACCCGGACACGTTCGTGCCGTTCGGCAAGGACAGCTACACGCCGCTGCTGGGCGAGCGCTCGCTGCTGGCGCTCAGCGGGCAGCAGCACCGGCGCGAGCGCAAGCTGCTGACGCCGCCGTTCCACGGGGCGCGCATGCGGGCCTACGGCGCGACGATCCAGCGGGCCGCGCTGGCGGCGCTATTGAAGTGGCGGCCGGGGCAGGAGTTCGTGATGCAGCGGTCGACGCAGTGGGTGTCGCTCGAGGTGATCCTGCGGGCGGTGTTCGGGGTGCAGGACGACGCGCGCGTCGAGGAGTTTCGCGCGGCGATCTTCGCCATGGTCGAGGCGGCGGTGCCGAGCCTGATGTTCTTCAAGTTCATGCGCCGGCCGTGGGGCGGGCTCGGGCCGTACAACCGCTTCGTGCAGGCGATCGCGCGCATGGAGGCGCTGATCTACGGGGAGATCGCGGCGCGGCGCGGGCGGCCGGAGCTGCTCGGCGAGGACATCTTGAGCCTGATGCTGGCGGCCAGGCACGACGACGGGACCGGCATGACGGACCTCGAGCTGCGCGACGAGCTGATGACGCTGCTGTTCGCCGGGCACGAGACCACCGGCATCGCGCTGGCGTGGGCCTGCTACTGGCTGCACCGCGACCCGGAGGTGCTCGAGCGGCTGCGGGCCGAGGTCGACGCGCTCGGCGACGACGCGGACCCGGAGGCGCTGGCGAAGCTGCCGTACCTCGAGGCGGTGTGCCAGGAGACGCTGCGGCTGCACCCGATCGCGCCGGACGTGCCGCGACAGCTGGCCAGGCCGCTGACCGTGGGCGGCTACTCGCTGACGCCGCCGATGGGGCTGGTGGTGTCGACGACGGTGCTGCACGAGCGGCCGGACCTGTACCCCGAGCCGGGGCGCTTCCGGCCGGAGCGCTTCCTCGAGCGGCGGTTCTCCGCGTTCGAGTACACGCCGTTCGGCGGGGGGCACCGGCGCTGCATCGGGGCGGCGTTCGCCATGTACGAGCTGAAGATCGCGCTGGCGACGTTCGTGCGCCACGCGGCGCTCGAGCTGGCGGAGCCGGGCGAGGTCAGGCCGGCGCGGCGCAACCTGGTGATCGGTCCGGCCTCGGGGGTGCGCATGCGGCTGCGCGAGCGCAGGACGGCGGCGCGGGCCTGACCGCAGGGACAGGTGATGCGGACCTGTCCGAAGGGGCAGGTCACTGGGCCGCGGCGGGGGCGGGGCGCTCGGGCTCGGAGAGCTTCAGCGAGTCGGGGCCGCGCCTGGCGGCGGGCTCGGCGGGCTCGGCGGGGGCCTCGACGTGCGGGGGCACGCTGGTGAGCTCGAGGGCGACCTGCCAGACGCCGCCGGACGAGCGGCGCCAGATGCGGAGGTAGCCGCCGTCGACCACGGGGGCGTGCTCGGCGGCCTTGCGGGTGGCCTTGCCGAAGGTGTAGGCGAGGTCGCCGGTGCCGGCGATGCCGCCTCCGGCTGGCTCGAAGGACAGGATGTCCTTGCGGCCGAGCAGGGCGGTCTCGACGGCGCCGCGGCCGCTGACGGGGAAGGTGTCGGGCGGGAAGTAGCGGATGTCGGGGGTGGCGAACTGCAGGAGGGCGAGCGAGCTGCGGCCGGTCTCGCCGAGGGCGGTGATGAGGGCCTTCTCGGCGGCCTGGAGGCGGACCCACTCGGAGGCGGTGTCGATGTCGGCGGGCGTGCCGCGGCCGGTCACGGCGGGGCGGTAGTCGAAGCGCTCGGCGACCTGCAGCGGGGGCGGGTGGTGGTTGCCGCCGTCGATGACGACGCGCCAGTGGCCGTCCTTCTGCTTGCGCCACACCGACACGTAGTGGCCGTAGTGGACCTCGCCGGTGGGGGTGCGCGACTCGTAGGGGCCGAGCGTGTAGCCGAGGTCGCGGGCCTCGGAGATCTCCGCGTAGGCGGGGTCCCAGCTGAGGCCGCCGCCCGCGTCGGTCTGGTCGCGGTAGAAGGCGGGGCCGGGGACGGGGCCGGGGCGGAACACCACGCCCTCGGCGGCGAGGTGCTCGAGGAAGGCGGCTCGCACGCCGCGGTCGGCGGCGTCGTGGTTGAAGGCGCGCTCGGCCTCGACGAGTGGGAGGACGTGGGCCTCGGGCAGTTTCTCGGCGCAGGCGACGAGGGCGAGGGGCAGCAGCCAGGACAGGGGCGCACGCATGCCCCGTTCATACCGCGGGGCGCCGCGGGGCGCCGCGGGTCGTCGCACAAATAAATGCCGCGGTGTTTAGACCGCCCCCAGGGGTAGCCGCGTTGCAGCTCACACCGGCCGCTGGAGGCCGCACGCAAGGCCCCGACGGGCCCCCCGGAGATCTTCACATGACCCTGCGACTCAGCGTTGTGCTTGCCCTCGCCCTGACCCCCGGCCTCGCCTCCGCCGCGCCCGCCAAGGCCGCGGCGCCCGCCAAGACCGATGTCGACGCCGACGCCGCGGCGCGTAAGACGAACGGCAAGACGACCGTGTACGACTTCGAGAACGACCACGTCCCCGGCGAGCTGATGAGCCCCGAGGGTGCGAACATCAACAGCCGCGTCGGCACCCGGCACAAGAGCCTGATCACGATCCGCCCGCACTTCGTGCCGCAGATGATCCAGATGGCGAACGACGTGTGAGCGGCGACGGATCGCGTACGAGGGCCGCCCGGTGGACGCCGGCGCGGCCCTCGTCGCGAGCTCAGTTGGCCTGCCGCGCCTTGGCCCGGGCCGAGGCGGCGCGCGCGGCGATCAGGTGGCGATCGTCGGCGTCGGGGGCGAGGCGCAGGTAGTTATTAAAATCCTCGGCGGCGGCGCGGAAGGCCCGGCGCTGGAAGTGGACGGCGCCGCGCTCGCGGTAGGCGTCGGCCTGGTCGGGGGCGATCAGGAGGATGCGGTCGCAGTCGGCGATCACGCGCTCGGGCTCGTCGCGCTGGCCGTGCACGCCCTTCAGGTTGTGCAGCATGCGCAGGAGGATCTGCCGCGAGGTGACGGGGCGCAGCATGGCCGGCTCGAAGGCGACCGAGCCGTCGGTCTTGTGGCGCAGCAGCGTGCGGCACTCGGACTCGCCGAGCAGGCGGCCGCCGTGGAACATGTCGATGTAGGTGTCGGGCAGGTCCTCGGCGACGGCGATGAAGTGCGCGGGCAGGCCGACGCCGGCGACGCGCAGGTCGACGCGCCGGGCGACCTCGATGAGCACGACGGTGAGGGTGATGGGGAGGCCGACGCGGCGGCGCAGCACGGCGTGGAGGAGGCTGTTGCGCACGTCGTAGTAGTCGGACTCGTTGCCGCGGAAGCCGAGCTCGCGGGCGAGGTAGGCGAGCAGGAGGTCGAGGCGCTCGCGGACGCGGCGAAAGCCGGCGAGGCGAGGCGCGACGGCCGCGGCGAGGGCGTCGAGGGTGCCGAGCTCGGCGTCGACGTCGACGTCGGGATCTTCCTCGGCGCCGATCAGCAGCGCGGCCTCGCCGAGGTCGATGTCCGGCGCGGCGACCACCGCGGCGAAGCGCTGGCGAAGGCGGTCTGCGGCGTCCATGGGGGGCGACGATAACAAAGCGCGTTCGTGTTGGAGCCGCGGGCGCGGCGCCGTGATGTGAGCAGGGCCATGATGCGTGCGGACGTCCGGGCGTGGTACAGCCGTCGGCGGATGCGCTTCCACGAGACCTTGCACGGCGTCTACTTCGACGACCTCGACGCGTTTCACATCCTGCACAACGCGCGCTACCTGCTGCTGTTCGAGCACGCGATCGGCTCGTTCTGGCGGCGGCTCGGCTGGGCCGGGGTCCTCGACTTCAACACCAACCCGGACCAGTACCACCTCGTGCGCGCCAACCACCTCGAGTACAAGCGTCCGGTGATCGGGACCGGGCAGGTGCGCGTGCGCGTGTGGGTCGACCGGCTGGGCCGCAGCAGCCTGACGTTCGGGCTGCGGGTGATGCCGCTCGACGAGGACGTCGAGCACGCGACCGGCGAGCGGGTGGTGGTGCGGGTCGACCCGGTGACCAAGCGGCCGGAGCCGTGGACCGACACGTTCCGCGAGCAGCTGGCGCCGTACGTGCGCGAGGTCGCCAGCGAGTGACGGGCCCGGGCGCTACGGCAGGCGCTCGCGCAGCCAGGCGGCGATGGTCTGGATCTCCGGGAGGGAGACCTCGTGCTGGATGGGGAAGTCGTACCAGCGGACGTCGCGCCCGGGGGTGCGGACCGACTCGCACGCGGCCTGGCCGGCGAACATCGGGACCATGGGGTCGTGGCGGCCGTGGCAGAACAGGGCGGGGGTCTCGGCGTTGGCGGGGCTCTGCTCGCCGGCGAGGCTGCCGCGCAGCAGCTCGTAGGCGCTGAGGACCATGAAGCCGGCGAGGCGCTCCGGGTGGCGCGGGGCGACGTGGAGGGCCATGGCGCCGCCCTGGCTGAAGCCGGCGAGCACGATGCGCTCGCTGGGGACGCCGCGCTGGTTCTCGCGCTGAAGGATCGCCGTGATCGCGCGGGCCGAGCTGCGGACCTGGTCGGGGTCCTCGCGGGTGGTGACGGCGGGGTTCAGATCGAGGCTGCGGATGTCGTACCAGGCGGGCATGACGAAGCCGTTGTTGATCGTCACGGGGATCGCCGGGGCGTTGGGGAACACGAAGCGCACGTGCGGCAGGCGCAGGTGCGGGACGATCGGCTCGAAGTCGTGGCCGTCGGCGCCGAGCCCGTGCATCCACACCACGCTGGCGGTGGCGGGCTGACGGGGCTCGACTTCGACGCAGGGCAGCAGGGCGGTCGACACGGCGCGGAGGCTAACACGTCACTCGGCGCCGGCGCCGAGGAAGATCTCGCGGACCTTGCCCTTGGCGTCGAAGTTGAAGAAAAGGCCGCCGTAGATCGACCCGGCGATGAACAGCTCCTGGTCGTCGGGCTCGTTCTCGACGGCGCGCTTGCTCTCGTAGTTCTTCAAGACGTCGGCACGGGCGGCGCCGATGCCGAGGCCCTTCGCGGTCTTCAGCTGCGATGGCGCCTTGATGGTGACGCTGTGCAGGCGCTGCTCGCCCTTGCGGGTGGCCGAGGCCATCGTCAGCGCGAGGCCGTCGGCGTAGGTCCACTCCTGCACGTGGTCGCCGGTGGCCTCCCACATCTCGATGCGGCCGCGCTTCCTGGGCTCGCCGATGCGGGTGAGCACGTCACCCGCGGACATGCCCCACTTCAGCTCGCCGATCGACTCCTTGGCCATGACGTCGTCGAGGTCGGGCGGCTGGGCCTCCTCGGGGTTGGGCTCGCCGGGCAGCAGGCAGGCGCCGGTGCTGAGCCACGCGCCGGGCTTCTTCGAGGGCTTCCAGACGTCGCGGGCGCCGAGCTTGTCGCCGGGGTGGGCGGCGAAGACCTCGCGGCACGCATGCGTGACCGAGCGAGCGACGATGCCGCTGGCGCCGTTGGCCACGGTGCGCTCGAGCGCGAGGCACTCGGGCTGCTTGCTGCGGCAGCCGGTCACCGGCTCCTGGCCGCCCGCGGTGGTGCGGGCGTAGCAGGTGCACCACCACGAGGTCGCGCCGGCGGAGGAGGGATCTACCGCCGGCGTGGGGCTCGCGGCGGGCTCGGGCGCGGGCAGCGTGGGGCTAGCGACCGGGGCTGGAGCAGGCGGCGTGGGGCTCGCGGCCGGGGTCGTGGGGGTGACGGGCTGCGGGTCGGGGGCCGCGGACGGCGGGCCGTCGGAGGTCCTGGCCGGACGCGCAGGGTCGGCGGTGCCGGTGCAGGCGAACAGACACAGGACGGCGAGGATCGAGCGGCGCATGCCCCGTGAGTGTAACGGACCGATTCGCGCGTGGGCGAACGCGGGCGTTGCGATCGGCGGCGGACTCGGCGGAGGATGCTCGCATGACGTGGCGTTCGCGGGCGTGTACGGGGTTCCTGGCGGTGGCGGTGGCGGGCTGCGCGGGCGGCGGCGACGAGGCGAGTGACACCGGCTTCACGTCGGTGCCGAACCTGACCAACAACCCGCCGCCGTCGACGATGAACGGCGAGACGGGCGACCCGACGATGGGCGACTCGACGGCGGGCGAGGTGACCTCGGCGGACACCGGCGAGACGTCGAGCGCCGAGACGACGGCGCCGACGTCGGGCGTGACGACCACCGAGATGTCGGCGAGCGAGTCGTCGTCGTCGGGGGTGTCCGGTTCGTGCGGCGACGGGGCGGTCGACGACGGCGAGGAGTGCGACGACGGCAACGACGTCGACACCGACGCGTGCACGAGCGCGTGCGCGCTGGCGGTCTGCGGCGACGGCATCGTCCACATGGGGGTCGAGGGCTGCGACGACGGCAACGACGTCGACGCCGACGAGTGCACCAACATGTGCGCGTCGGCCGGCTGCGGCGACGGCATCGTGGCGATGGGCGAGGCCTGCGACGACGGCAACGCGGTCGACACCGACGCGTGCACGAGCATGTGCCAGGCGGCCAAGTGCGGCGACGGGCTGGTGCAGGCCGGGGTCGAGCAGTGCGACGGCACGGTCGAGACGGCGATGTGCAACGCCGACTGCACCAACTCGTCGTGCGGCGACGGCAAGCAGAACATGGCGGCGGGCGAGCAGTGCGACGACGGCAACGGGGCCAACACCGACGCGTGCGTGATGTGCAAGCCGGCCAAGTGCGGCGACGGCTTCGTGCAGGCCGGGGCCGAGCAGTGTGACGACGGCAACAACACCGACGGCGACGGCTGCCAGGCCAACTGCACGCCGACGCCGCAGCTGCCGCCGGAGTGCAACAACGCGGTGCAGCTCAACGACGGCACGCGCAACGTCAACTACGGCGGCTCCGGCGTGTGCGACAACCCGTTCACCCAGCAGTGGTACCGGTTCGTCGGCGCCTCGGGCACGCGCATCCCGACGTCGCCGCCGCCGATCTACACCTGCAACACCGACGCGCCGGGCTGGATGAACGGGCCGGAGCCGGGGGTCGGTCAGTCGGGCGTCGACCGCCAGATCTGCTTCCACTGGGCCGGCAACACCTGCAATTGGAGCGAGCCCGCCAAGGTCACCAACTGCGGGAACTATTACGTGTACTTCCTGAAGAACATCTCCTGGGGGTGCAGCGGCCGCTACTGCGGGACCAATTGAGCGCACCTTCGCACGCATTCGTGCGGCTCCGAGTTATCTGTGCAGGGCGCTTGACAGCGGGGGGTATACGCCTATACTCGGGCGGATTCAGGAAGGTGCTGGGCTCAGCGATCACGATTATCAACACGGTCACGCAGCGCGCTCGCAAGGGCCGATGTTCGTGTCTCGAGTTCGTGTGAACTGAAGTCTGGTGCTCCTGGGCGCGTGCGGCGAAGGCCGCGCGCGGGCCGATCGTGGTCGGCCGTCATATTGCGGGGTAGTAGAAACGGCTTCTACGCCGGGATAGCCTCCCGGAGATCGCAGGTTCGACTCCTTGCCCCCGCTACCGGCGAGCACGGGAGGGCGCCGTGAAGCGCGTCCCTACCCACTATTGCGTCGTGCGGGACGACCTCCCGCGCGGCGTGCTCGCAGCGCAGCTGATCCACGCCGCCGGTGAGAGCGGCGCGGGGCAGCTCGGACTGT
This sequence comes from Myxococcales bacterium, assembly GCA_016793465.1. The sequence continues at coordinate 7,109 of JAEUJW010000033.1, read as the reverse complement.
ACGCCGTGGCCCTGGCGGTCCACGGCGAGGCGGAATTGCGGCTCGTCGAGGACAGGCTGCGGTTCCTCGAGATACCCCACCGGGCCATCCGCGAGCCGGATCCGCCGTGGTGCGGGCAGCTCATGGCCATCGGCGTGGTGCCGATGGCGCGAGACGACCGCCGACTCCAGCGGGCGCTCCGGCGCCTGCCATTGCTCAAGTGAAAGAGAGGACGAGATGACCACCATGACCCAGAAGATCGACGTCATTCGCCTGGTGCAGGCGATCGCCAGCAACGCGGAGCAGATCCGCACGATCAAAAAGGTGCTGCGCGCGCGCTGGCCGGAGGGGCAGGACATGGCCCCGACCCAGTGGCAATTGCTCAAGCTGCAGGCGCGGGCGACCGAGCTGTGCGTGCTGCGGGCGCGCCTGCGCGGGCGCTACCACCTGCGCGTCGCCCCGCGGCCCTACCGCGATTCGGGGCTGGCGTGGGACCAGGAGCGGTACCACGCCGAGATCGCCGACAAGCTGGCCGCGGAGTTCATGAAGGACGAGGCGCCGGAGCCGGTGGCGCTCGCGGGCTGAATGCACGCGGCCGGACACGGGCCGCATATCTACGGAGCCGGTCACGTTCGCCGAAGCAGGCGGATCGCGGTCGGAGGCTCCGCTATTTAATTACTACGACAATTAAACTACGGTGATTGAGCCGGGCGGAGGCGGGCCAGATAAAAGCCGTCGGTGCCGTCGGTCTCGGGGGTGGAAGATTGCTCGTACTCGAGGACCGCGCCGCAGGCGCGCACGAGGTCGGGGCCCTCCTCGGGCTCGAGGCTGCAGACGGCGTAGACGAGGCGGCCGCCGGGGCGGACGCGGCGCAGGCAGCGGGCCAGCAGGGCCTGCTGGCGGGCGGCGCTGGCGGCGATGTCCTCGTAGCGGCTGGTCCAGCGCAGCTCGGGGTGGCGCGCGAGGTTGCCGAGGCCGGTGCAGGGGGCGTCGAGCAGGACGGCGTCGTAGAGGCGCTCGTCGACGCCGGGGAGGTCGGCGGTGAGGTCGCCGCGCACGCGCGAGAGGGTGAGCTCGGGGGTGTCGAGGTCGCCGCGGGCGACGAGCTCGGCGTGGGCGTCGAGGCGCTCGGCGCTGGCGTCGGCGGCGACGAGCAGGCCGCGGCGGCGCATGAGCTCGGCGATCTGCAAGGTCTTGGTGCCCATGCCGCAGCAGGCGTCGAGCACGTGTTCTCCGGGACATGGCGCGAGGGCCAGAGCGGCCTGCTGGGCGCCGAGGCCCTGGACCGAGAACCAGCCGGCGGCGTGCAGCGGGTGGTGGGCGAGCTCGCCGCCGGAGCGCACGCGCAGGGCCTGGGGCTGATCGGGCACGGCCTCGACGCGGGCGCGAGGGTCGGCGCGGATGGCCTCGGCCACGGCGTCGGCGGCGGTGCGCGACAGGTCGACGCGGAGGTCGACAGGCGGCGGCTCGGCGAGGGCGCGCGCGCGGGCGAGGGCCCGCTCCGGCCCGAGCTGTTTAATAAATCTTCCGGCGAGCCAGCGGGGGATCGACCAGCGCAGGGCGAGGGCGTCGAGCGGCTTGCCGGCGGCGAGCCGCTCGTCGAGGGCGGCGCCGTCGCGGTCGACCGCGGAGAGCACGGCCTGGACCAGGCCGCGGAGGGCGCCCCGCGGGTCGAGCTCGTCGCGCAGGGCCTGGGCCTGGGAGATCGCCACGTGGGCCGGACGTCCGAGCTCCCGCAGCTCGTAGACGGCGACGCGCAGCAGCTCGCGCAGCTGGCTGCTGAGGCGCTCGGGCCGCTCGGCGACGGCGTCGATGTGGGCGTCGAGCCGGGCGCGGTGACGCAGCACGCCGTACACGAGGGTGGTGACGAGCCCACGATCGCGGCGGGCCGAGTCGGCGTTCCACTGTAAAAGATGCTCGGCGAGCACGCGGTTGCTGAAGCCGTCGCGCTGGTCGAGCTGGCGGAGGACGCGGATGGCGACGCCACGGGCGCTGGGGGCTTGCACGGCGCGGTTTGTAGCACGCATGCGCGGACGCGGCGGGTTTCTGTTAGCCTCCCGGGATGTCCGTCCGCGGTCTCACGACGCTCGTCCTGCTGGCAGTCGGCTGCGACGAGGTCGCGCCCGCGGACAAGCCGGACAACGAGCTGCTGGTCGAGGTGCAAGAGGCGAAGTACCGCGAGTGGGCGCGGGCACCCGGCAAGGACGGTCGAGCCACGTCGCTGGCGCCGCACGGCGGGTTCGTCGAGGTTTTTAATAATGAGGTGGTGGTCGAGGCGCTGGCCGACGCGGACGGGCTCGGCCTGACGGCGTGGCCGGAGGGCTCGACGATCGTGCTCGAGGGCTACAACGACCCCGAGACCGCCGACCTGGCGCAGATCTCGATCATGCAGAAGCGCCACGGGGTCTGGTACTGGGAGCAGTACCAGGCGGACCAGCTCGAGCGGCCGCGCTTCCGCGGGCGACCCGACGTGTGCCTCGGGTGCCACGACACCGGGCAGGACTTCACGCGGAGCTTCGCGCTGCCGAAGCCGGTCGAGGAGTAGCGCGCCTCACGGCCCGACGAGCTTGAGCTGACGACTGCCGTTCGGATCGTCGTCGGCGGACGGGAACAGGTGAGGGAGGGCGCGCACGCCGTCGGGCAGGCGGGCCAGGCCGAGCTTGTAGGCGGTCTCGAGGGTGCGGCCGTAGGCGAGGCCCTCGTAGAACGCGACGGCGAAGGCGATCGCGTCGGTGTCCTTGACGGCGTTGTCGAGGCCGATGGCGGCGTCGATCGTCGGCGGGATGTCGCGGGCGAGCTCCTGCGAGAAGCAGGCGTTGACGACGACGAGGCGGAGGCGGTCGGGCACGGCGTTGAGGAGGTCGCGGAGCTGCCGCTTGGACACGACCTCGGTCTCGCCGGTGGCGCTGCTCAGCTTGAGCGAGCCGTCGGGCATCCCGTGGCAGCAGAGGTGCAGCACGTGCGGTTCGTTGTCGAGGAGCGCGGTCTGGAGGTCGTCGAGGCTCGACGCCGGCGCTTGTACGAGGGTGAAGTGGTCCCCGTAGCGACCGTGCTTCAGCTTGGTGATGATGGCCTTGAACTCGCGCGAGACCTGCAGGCGCACCTCGTCGACGGGGTCGGCCGAGACGAGCAGGACGGTGATCTTCTGCGGGCTCCTCGGCTCGTCCCGCTGCGGCGGAGTCGGCGGCGCGTCGCTCGTCGAGCGCTGCGTCGGACCGCCGACGCGCGTGGGGAGGCCGTGCTTCGCGCGGAGGTCCTGGACCTGGCGCTTCAACGCGAAGGGCGCCGCGTCTTCGAAGGGGTCCCAGAACTCGGGCACGCCGAGCAGGCCCCAGCGGCGCAGGATGTCGGCGGCGGCGAAGAAATACTGGGCCGGGGCGACGTGGGTGTTCGGTAGGTTGTTGACGATGCGCTCGCCGTCGGGGACGGCGGACACGAGCCAGGCGCGCAGGGCGTCGGGGGTCGGGAAGACCTGCGGGAGGAGGTCGAGGAGGGCCCGGAAGGCGTCCTGGTTCATATCCGCACGAGTTTGCCAGGGGGGCGTGCGGTGGACAAGAACGGCGTGGAGGGCGGCGTTCGCTTCAGTTCTTCAGGATGCGGGCGAGGTAGTGGCCGGTGGCGCTGCCGGGGGTGCGGGCGACCTGCGGGGGGGTGCCGCTGGCGATGAGCTGGCCGCCGCGGTCGCCGCCTTCGGGGCCGATGTCGATGACGTGGTCGGCGCACTTAATTACGTCGAGGTTGTGCTCGATGACGACGACGGTGTTGCCCTCGTCGACGAGGCGGTCGAGCACTTTTAAGAGTTGTTTGACGTCGCCGAAGTGGAGGCCGGTGGTCGGCTCGTCGAGGATGAAGAGGGTCTTGCCGGTGCTCTTCTTGGCGAGCTCGCGGGCGAGCTTGATTCTTTGGGCCTCGCCGCCGGACAGGGTGAGGGCGGACTGGCCGAGGGTGACGTAGCCGAGGCCGACGTCGCGCAGGGTCTCGAGCTTTTGCCGGATCGCCGGGTAGTTGGCGAAGAAGTCGCAGGCGTCGGCGACCGACAGGTCGAGCACGTCGGCGATCGACTTGCCGCGGTAGGTGACGGCCAGGGTCTCGCGGTTGTAGCGGCGGCCGTTGCAGGCGCGGCAGGTGACGTAGACGTCGGGCAGGAAGTGCATCTCGATGCGGCGCACGCCGTCGCCCTGGCACTGCTCGCAGCGGCCGCCCTTGACGTTGAAGGAGAAGCGGGCCGGCGTGTAGCCGCGGACCTTCGACTCCTGCAGGTTGGCGAACAGGTTGCGGAGCTCGGCGAACAGGCCGGTGTAGGTCGCGGGGTTGGAGCGCGGGGAGCGGCCGATCGGTGACTGGTCGACGTGGATGACCTTGTCGAGGTGCTCGAGGCCGGAGATGCCCTGGTGCGCCAGGCCGAAGCCCGAGCCGCCGTTGAGGCGGCGCACGGCCTCGGGCAGCAGGGTGTCGAGGATCAGCGACGACTTGCCGGAGCCCGACACGCCGGTCACGCAGGTCAGCGTGCCGAGCGGGATCTTGACCGTGATGTCCTTGAGGTTGTGGCCGGTCGCGCGGTTGATCACCAGGGCCGGGCCGATCGGCTTGCGGTAGCGGTCCGGCGGGGGGATCGACATGCGGCCGGTCAGGAACGCGGCGGTCAGCGAGCGGCGGTTGTTGAGCACCTCGGCGAGGGGGCCGGCGGCGACCACACGGCCGCCTTGCACGCCGGCGCCGGGGCCCATGTCGACGATGTGGTCGGCGGCGCGGATGGTGTCCTCGTCGTGCTCGACCACGAGGACGGTGTTGCCGAGGTCGCGCAGGCGGACGAGCGCGGCGATCAGGCGGTCGTTGTCTCGCTGGTGGAGGCCGATGCTGGGCTCGTCGAGGATGTAGGTGACGCCGACGAGGGCGGCGCCGACCTGGGTGGCGAGGCGGATGCGCTGGGCCTCGCCGCCCGAGAGCGTCATCGTCGTGCGGTCCATCGTCAGGTAGCCGAGGCCGACCTCGAGCATGAAGCGCAGGCGCTGGCGGGCCTGGGCGAGGATCGCCTCGGCGACCTCGTTCTGCTCGGCGCCGAGGTCGAGCCGCTCGAGGAAGGGCAGCAGCTGTTCGATCGGCCAGGCGGACACCTCGCTGATGTTGAAGCCGCCGATTTTGACCACGCGGGCCTCCTGGCGCAGGCGCTGGCCCTCGCAGGCGGTGCAGACGATCTCGCTCATGAGGGCCTCGACCTCCTCGAGCGGGCTGCTCTCCTCGTCGGTGTCGGCGGCGGCGTTGCCCTCGGCCTCGCGGAGGCGGCGCTCGAGCAGGGGGATCACGCCCTCGAAGGGGGTCGGCTTCTTGCCGAGGCCGGGGATCGGCTCGTCGCCGCTGCCTTGCAGCAGCACGATTTTAATTTCTTCGGGGAGCGAGCGCCACGGGGCGAACACGTCGAACTTGTAGTGGTCGGTCAGGGCCTGCAGCTGCTGGTGCGGGACGCGGCCGCCGCGGCGGGTGAAGATGTTGAGGGCGCCCTCCTTGATGCTCAGCTGGTCGTTGGGGACGATGCGGCGGGGGTCGAACACGCGGCGCGAGCCGAGGCCGTCGCACTCGGGGCAGGCGCCGTCGGGGCTGTTGAAGGAGAACAGGCTCGGAGTGATCTCCGGGTAGGCGACGCCGTGGTCGAGGTCGGCGTACTGCTCGCTGAATTTTAGTTCTTGGCCGTCGAGGGTGACGATGTGGACGAGGCCGCCGGTCAGGCGCAGCGCGACCTCGAGCGAGTCGGCGAGGCGCGAGCGGATGCCGTCCTTCAACACGAGGCGGTCGACGTAGACCTCGACGGTGTGGCGCTTGCCGGGGTCGAGCTCGAGCGGGTCGCCGAGGTCTTTGACTTCGTCGTCGATGGCGACGCGGGTGAAGCCCTGGCGGCGCAGGTCGTCGAGCAGGTCCTTGTGGTCGCCGGGCAGGCCGCGCACGACCGGGGCGATCACGCTGAAGCGCGTCCCGGGGTCCAGGGCGAGCACGGCCGCCAGCATGTCCTCGATGCTGTGGCGGCGGATCGGCTTGCCGGTCTTGTAGCTGTAGACCTCGCCGACGCGGGCGTAGAGCAGGCGCAGGTAGTCGTAGACCTCGGTCGAGGTGCCGACCGTCGAGCGCGGGTTGCGGCCGCCGGGGCTCTGCTCGATGGCGATCGCGGGGCTCAGGCCTTCGATCAGATCGGCGTCGGGTTTGGGCAGCTGGGCCAGGAACTGGCGGGCGCCGGCGCTGAGGCTCTCGACGTAGCGGCGCTGGCCCTCGGCGAAGATGGTGTGGAAGGCGAGGCTGCTCTTGCCCGAGCCCGAGGGGCCGGTGATGACGACGAGCTTGCCCCGCGGGAGGTCGATGTCGACGCCCTGCAGGTTGTGGGTGCGGGCGCCGCGGACGCGGATGCAGTCGGCGGGGCGGAGGTCGGCGAGCACGGAGGTGGGCTCGCCGTCGGCGGCTTGCGGGTGCGCGGCCGAGGAGGCGCGCGGCGCGGGCTGGGTGGGCGGCTCGGAGGTCGCTCGTTCGGGGGCGGAGGGCTCGCTGACGGCGGACCGGGTCGGGGCTGAGGGTTCTCGCGATGTCGCGGCGCTGGTCGTCGCGGAGTGCTCGCGCGTCGTCGCGGAGGGCTCGCGTGGCGGGGCCTTCGTGGGGGCGGATGGCTCGTGTGATGTCGCGGCTTTGGTGGGGGCGGAGGGCTCGCGTGGCTTCGACGGTGAGGAGGGTTCGCGCGACGCGGCCTTGGTCGGAGCGGAGGGTTCGCGCGACGCGGCTTTGCTCGGAGCGGAGGGTTCGCGCGACGCGGCTTTGCTCGGAGCGGAGGGTTCGCGCGACGCGGCCTTGGTCGGAGCGGAGGGTTCGCGTGTCGTCGCGGCTTTGGTGGGGGCGGAGGGTTCGCGCGACGCGGCCTTGGTCGGAGCGGAGGGTTCGCGTGGCGACGCGGCGTTGGTGGGGGCGGAGGACGCGCGTTAGCTCGGGGAGGAGGACGCGGCTGTGGTGGGGGCGGAGGGGTCGCGCGACGCGGCGGTGGGCGGGGCGGGGGGGGCGCGGGGCGGCGCGGGGGGGGGGGGGGCGGGGGGGGGGCGGGGGGGGGGGGGGGGCGGGGCGGGGGGGGGGGGGGGGGGGGGGGGGGGGGGGGGGGGGGG
>JAEUJW010000011.1 GCA_016793465.1 Myxococcales bacterium | reverse complement strand
GTGCGTCGACGTGCCGCCGATGTGCATGTCCGACGCCGACTGCCCGGTCGGCCAGACCTGCCAGGCCGGCGTGTGCGTCGACGTGCCGCCGGTGTGCATGTCCGACGCCGACTGCCCGGTCGGCCAGACCTGCCAGGCCGGCGTGTGCGTCGACGTTCCGCCGGTGTGCATGTCCGACGCCGACTGCCCGGTCGGACAGACCTGCCAGGCCGGCGTGTGCGTCGACGTGCCGCCGGTGTGCATGTCCGACGCCGACTGCCCGGTCGGCCAGACCTGCCAGGCCGGGGTTTGTGTCGACGTGCCGCCGGTGTGCATGTCCGACGCCGACTGCCAGCCCGGCGAGACCTGCGACGCGGGGGTGTGCGTGCCGGTGCCGGCGTGCATGGTCGACGCGCAGTGCCCGGTCGGTCAGGTGTGCGAGCCGCCGACCTGCGTCGACGCCTGCGTGGTGCCGGCGGACTGCCCCGTCGGCCAGGTGTGCGCGGGCGGCCACTGCGTGACCAACGGCGCGTGCGACGACGACGCCGACTGCCCGGTCGACCAGTTCTGCGACCTCGTCAACAACGTGTGCGCGCCCGACCCCGAGTGCGTGACCGACGACGACTGCCCGCCCAACTTCACGTGCGTGCTCGGGGTGTGCGAGCCGCCGCCGCCGTGCGTGTCCGACGCCGACTGCGACAACGGCCAGATCTGCCAGGCCGGCGCGTGCGTCGACCCGCCGGAGTGCATGTTCGACATGGACTGCGACCCCGGCGAGGTGTGCCAGGCCGGGGTCTGCGTGCCCGCGCCGGAGTGCGTGAACAACGACGACTGCGCGCCCAACGAGATCTGCCTGGCCGGCCAGTGCGTGCTGCCGCCGGAGTGCGTCGACGACAGCGACTGCGACGGCGACGAGATGTGCCAGGCCGGTCAGTGCGTGCCGAAGCCCGAGTGCGTGTCCGACGCCGACTGCGTGGCCCCGGCGACCTGCCAGGCCGGCGTGTGCGTGGCCCCCGAGTGCGTCGACAACGGCGACTGCGGGGTCGGCTTCGTGTGCGTGGCCCAGTCGTGCGTGTTCTTCGGCGAGTGCACGGTCGACGCCCACTGCGCGCCGGGCGAGACCTGCGTCAACAACGTGTGCGAGGGCGTGCCGCAGTGCGCCGGCGACGTCGACTGCCAGCCCGGCGAGATCTGCGAGTTCGGCGGCTGCGTGAGCCCGCAGGCGTGCGTGAAGAACCTCGACTGCGACCCGGGCGAGGTGTGCGTCGGCGGGTTCTGCTCGGGCGGCGTGGTCTGCATCGACAACAGCGACTGCCCGGCCGGCCAGGCCTGCTTCGAGAACGCCTGCGTGGCGCCCTGAGCCGCGCGCGATGAAGACGCCGGCGCCGCGATCGCGGCGTCGGCGTCCTCGTGTCCGCTCGGCGACGGGTGACCGCCCGGTCGCCCGTCGACGCCGTGAGCGTCGCGGCGACGGGCTCACGGCCCGCGTCGAGGTGCTAGAAGGCGCAGCCCATCATGGCGGTGGCGCCGACCTTGGCCTCGGTGCCGTCGACGTCGACGGTGAGCTCGAGGGCGACGTCCTTGCCGCAGCGGCCGCAGTCGTTCGGCAGGTTGTCGACGGCGCCGGTCTTCTCCATCATCGCCATGCTCTTGCCGTTCTTCGGCACCGGGCCGATGGCGGTCGGATCGGCGTTGATCTGCTGCACGAACTCGCCCATGCCGGGCTCGTAGGTCAGGGTCGCCTTGGTGACGATGAGGTTGGCCTCGACGTCGCCGGCGGTGTTGTCGACGGTGAGCGTCCACTTGGCGGTGACCGGGTCGGGCGGGACCGCGGGCTGACAGTTGGCGAACACGCTGAGGCCGGTGACGCCGAGGATCGGCAGCACGCCGCCGCCGGTGTCCGTATCGGTGTCAGTGTCCGTATCGGTGCCGGTGCCCTCGGTGTCGCCGGTGCTGCCGGTGCCCTCGGTGTCGGTGTCGGTGTCGGTGTCGCCGGTGGTCATGGCCGGGGCGGGCACGCAGTAGCCCATGTCGTTGCAGCTGGCGCCCATGTCGCAGCACGACGCGTCGTCGATGCACCACACGTCCTCGGCGTTGCCCGGCTCGCCCATGTTGTCGACGCACACGTCGTGGCAGGTGAAGGTGCCGGGCATCATGGTCTCGGGCACGAAGTCGGCCCAGCAGTAGCCGCCCATGCACTCGCCGCTGGCCATGCACTCGTCGGCGCCGCCGGTGGTGCCCGGGTCGGGGCCGGTGGAGCTCGAGGTCGAGGGGTCGACGGGGCCGGTGCTGCCGCCCTCGCTGGTGCCGACGGGGCCGGTGCTGTCGCCGCTGGTGGTCGGGTCGGGCTCGTCGCCGCCGCTCGAGGAGCTGTCGCCGAAGGTGGTGGTCTCGGAGACGCCGGTGGTCAGGTTGCTGTCGGACGGGCCGCAGGCGGCGGCGAGCAGGACGAGCGAGAGGTAGGGTAAGCCGCGGTGTTGCATGGCGGCGCGGTTCTACCACCCCGAGCGGCGCCGCGCGTGGCGGATCCGGCCGCGCCGGGCTACTCGCCGGGCTCCGGCGCGGCCGGCGGCCCGGCGAGGTAGTACCAGTCGGCGCCCGCGAGGCGGACCCAGGCCGGGACCTCGTCGATCACGGGGCCGAGCTCGAGGCGCACGACGGAGGCGTTGGTCCGCGAGATCCGGGCCGCCAGCGAGGCCTGACCCCGCGGCTCGCCGCGGCGGATCCCGGCGCTGCGGAAGGCCTGCCAGCGCGCGACGTGGCGGGCCAGCGCGGGCTCGCCGTCGACCTCGACGAACGCGCCGCCGTCCTCGCGGCGCAGGGTGAGGTGGCGCGGGGCCGCGGGCACGAGGTCGGTGATCTCGACGCTGCGGGCCTGCCCGAGCCAGGCGCGCAGCGGGTCGTCGTAGAGGAGGTCGTCGGCGAGGGCGGCGCAGGTGGACGCGGCGAGGCGGGCGGCCCGGCGCTGGCCGGGCACGTGCGCGAGGCAGTCGGCGTGGAGCGCCAGCTCGAGGGTGTCGGCCGCGGGATCGCCGGTCGGGCTGCGCTCGACCCGGAGGGTCCGCTGCGGGGCCACGGCCGGGGTCGCGACCCACGCCTCGGCGCGCGCCGACTGCAGGGCGGCGAGCATGGCCTCGAGGCGGACCTCGTCGAGCACGCCGGCGCCGTCGGGGTGCGCGGGCGCGTCGAGCCGCCACACGCCGAGGTCGAGGCGCACGCTCTGGCGCACGGACCCGCCGCGCGGATCGCCGGGCAGGATCTCGAGGGCCCGCACGTCGCCCGCGCCGAACCGCAGGAGGCGGCGGTCGGCGAAGGTGTCGCGGGTGAAGGCGAGCTCGGGCAGCTCGCCGTGCACGCGCAGCGCGGGGGCGTCGTCGCGGGCGCACACGCTGGCGCCGGCCGGGCCGGGGCCGCAGGCGAGGCGCAGCTGCTGGCCGCTGTCGGTCTCGATCACCAGCGTGTGCGCGGTCGGCGGTTCGGCGGCGACGTCGACCGGCAGCGGCTCGACCTCGGCGGCCTGCAGGGCGGCGAACCACCGGTAGACCTCGGGCTCGGCGACCTCGACGAGGCCGTCGCCCTCCTCGATCACCCAGCCGCCGCCGAACCGCCGCAGGCGCCGCTTCGCGGGGGCCTGCTGATCGACGGCGAGCACGCGGCCGTAGGCGTGCGGGACCAGCCGCGACTCGATGACGCCGGCGTCGAGGTCGGCCATCGACCACGGGACCAGCGCGTCGGCCTCGACGCAGCCGAGCAGGCCCTCGCCGCGGTCGACGACGAGGCGGTCGGGGCGCTCGGGACATGTCCCTCCGGACAGGACCTCGGAGACGCGCCCGGACATGTCGGTGACGGCGAGCCGGCGGGTGTACGGGCCGTGCGCGCCGGCGTCGGCGCGCGCCAGCAGCGGGGCGAGGTCGGCCGCCAGCAGGCGCCCGAGGCGGAGGTCGACGGCGCCGTCGGACAGCAGGTGGCGCGGGCCGCCGGCGGTGACGCGCCACAGGCCGTCCTCGCCGCGCGCGACGGCGAGGCCGTCCCAGGTGAACGCGGCCACGCCGGCGGGCTCTTGCGGGAGCAGCCGCCGCGCGACCCAGGCCTCGGGCGCCTGCCGCAGCAGCTCGGCGAGCTCGGGCTCGACGACCCACGCCTCGTCGCCCTCCCCCGCCAGCACGCCGTAGAGGCCGACGCCGTCGGCGGTGACCCCGTGCACGCGCACGGCCTGGCGGCGCCCGTCGACCTCGACCTCGATCGCGCCGCTCTCGGGCCCGAGCTCGCTCCCGGCCGCGACGGCCCGCAAGGTGGTGGCCATGCGCAGCGAGCTCCACAGCCCGTCGAGCGCGTCGCCGTCGACCCACCCGAGCAGCTCGTCGGATCGGTGCACGCGGTGACGTCCGTCGGGGCCGGGGGCGATCGTCAGCGCGCGGCCGCCGGCCGACAGGCGGATGGTGGCGCGCGGCAGGGCGTCCTCGGCGAGCTCGGGGAACACGCGGCGCGCGGCCGACTGGTTGGACACCAGCGGGACCGCGGCGGGGCCGCTGCGCCACGGGTCGTGGCGCACGAGCAGCACGGCTCCGCCGGCGGCGAGCGCCAGGGCGAGCGTGACCGCGGTCGGGCGGATCACGTGCGCCTCCGCCACAGCACGAGGGCGCCGAGCAGCACGGCGAAGCCGGGCAGGCCGACGAGGCACATCCAGATCATGCGCTCGAGCTGCTCGGGCTGGAGCACCAGCTTGACGTGCTCGCGCGGGCGCGGGCGCAGGCCGAGCAGGGCCTCGCGCTGGCCGAGCCAGCCGACGGCGCCGAGCAGGAAGTCGCGGCCGCGGTCGTAGACGATGTCGTCGCGCAGCAGGGCGTTGAGGGCGAAGTCGGCGGAGGCGACGACGACGAGCCGCGAGCCGGCCAGCTCGGAGGCGGCGGCGACCGGCAGCGGGCCCGGGCGGTCGGTGGTGAGGTCGAGGCTCGGTGGTTCGCCGGCGACGAACCCGGCGAGGTCGGCCTCGGCGTGGCCGGCGTCGGTGGTCGTCAGCAGGGGCACGGCGGGCGGCTGGAGGTCGAGCTCGCGGACCTGCAGGAGGGACATCGACTGGCCGACGAGGCTGGTGGTGATCGGGTGGTCGCCCCAGCCGTCGCGCAGGGTGAAGGCGAGGAACGGGGTGCCGCCGGCCATCGGCGTGGGGTCGACGACCACGCGGGCGCCGGTGGTGACGCCGTAGCGCGCGAGCAGCGGCTCGAGGCCGTGGGGGGCGAGGTCGTCCTTGCCGCGCAGGAGCACCGCGCCGGCGAGCACGAGCAGGTCGCCGCCGGCCGCGGCGAAGCGCTCGAGGGCCTGCGCGTGGAGCCCCGGCAGCGGGCCCTGCGGGCCGGCGACGAGCGCGATGTCGCAGCCCTGCAGGCCGGCGGCGGCGTCGAGGTCGGCGGGGCGCACGTCGACGCCGCTGTCGCGCAGCAGGTCGCGCAGGTGGGCGTAGCCGCTGTACGGCTCGAGGCTGTCGAGCGCGGGCTCGCCGTGGCCCTGGGTGGCGCACACGACCAGGCGGCGCGGGTCGGTGACGCCGAGGAAGCGGGTGAGCAGCGCCTCCTCGCCGCGGAACTCGCGGACGCGCGGGCCCGAGGTCTGCACGTCGGGGCCGGTGGCGAAGGTGACGAGGTCGCCGGGCAGCAGGTGGGCCTTGCGCAGGGCGGCGCCGTGGCCGGCGCGCACGAGCACGACGCCGTCGGCGAGCTCGCGGCCCGACAGGCCGAAGTCGCCGATCGCCGCGGCGGCCGCGGTGTGGTCGCGGTCGGGGTCGACGAACCGGACGCGGAGGTTCGGCGTGACCGCGGCCATGCGCGCGAGCACCTCGCGCAGCTCGGCGGCCAGCGGGTTGGGCCGGCCGCCGCCGATCGTGGTCGGGACGACGACGCTGACGTCGACCGGGGCCGTGAGGCCCGCGAGCACCGCGCGCGCGCGCTCGCTGAGGGCGTAGACGTGGCCGGCGGTCCAGTCGGCGCGCTCGCCATGGCGGGCGGCGAGGACCGTCAGGGCGCCGCAGAGCAGCGCGAGCAGGCCGACCTGCAGGCCGTGCTCGCCGCGGCGGCGCGGGTTGACGGCGACCACGGCGGCCGCGAGCAGCACGGCGGCGAGGCCGAGGTGGATCCACGGCCAGCGCGGATCGACCACGCCCTGCGCGAGCTCCTGCATCATCGCCAGCAGGCTGGTGAAGCGCAGGGCCTCGGCGAGCGCGCCGGCGTCGACCTGGTCGACGAGCAGGCCGGCCATCACCGCGATCGTGCAGGTCACGAAGGTCGCGATGGCGGCGGCGAGCTGGCTGCGCGCGAGGGCGCTGGTCAGCACGCCGACGCTGATGAAGCTGGCGCCGACCAGCAGCACGCCGAGGTAACCGGCGAGCACCGGGCCGGCCTCGGGGCGCGCGCCGGCGCCGGCGAGCAGCAGGTAGAACGCGGCCGTCGGCAGCCACAGGGCCACGTAGAACAGGTAGGCGCCGGCGAACTTGCCGAGCACGATCTGCGAGGCCGACAGCGGCGCGGTCAGCAGCGCCTCGAGCGTGCCCTGGCGGCGCTCCTCGGCGAGCACGCGCATGCTGAGCGCGGCGCACAGGAAGATCACCGGCAGCCAGAAGATGAAGAACGAGCCGCCGAAGTAGAACTGCATGACCGGGCCCGGCGCGGCCAGCGGGTCGTTGAGCACGCGCAGCAGCAGCGCGAAGTTCCAGCCCTGGTTGAGCAGGAACAGGGTGCCGACGAGGTACGCGAGCGGGGTGACGAACAGCGACAGCAGCTCGCGGCGGGCCACGTGGTAGGCGCCGCGCAGCCACGGCAGCGGGGCCTGCAGCGGCTCGGCGGGGGTCGTCACGGGGCCTCCGGAGCGGCGCCGACGCCCGGGTCGGGCTGGCCGGCGGTGACGCGGGCGAACCGCTCCTCGAGCTTGCGGCGGCCGAGCTCGAGGCGGACCAGCGGCACGCCGCAGGCGAGGCTGGCCTGGCCGAACGCGGCGGCCAGGGCGTCGGCGGCGGCCGGGGTCGGGCAGGCCACGCGGACCTGCTGCAGCGCGCCGCTGGCGGCCGAGGCGACGACGCGGGCGGGACCTGGCCGTTCGGACAGCTCGTCGTAGCGGCGCATGGCCTCGCCGAGCAGCAGCTCGGGGCGCGCGGGGTCGAGCGGCCAGGCGGCGATCACCTCGGCGCTCTGCTGCGACTCGCGCACCGACTCGTCGGCGACCACGCGGCCGCCGGCGAGGATGACGACGCGGTCGCACAGCGCCTCGACCTCGGCGAGGATGTGCGACGAGAACACCAGGGTCTGACCGCCGCCGAGGGACCGCAGCATCGCCCGGATCTCGAGCACCTGGTTGGGGTCGAGGCCGACGGTCGGTTCGTCGAGCACGACCAGCGGCGGGGCGCCGAGCAGCGCGTCGGCGATGCCCACGCGCTGGCGGTAGCCGCGGCTGAGGCGCTGGATCGGCGACTCGAGCATGTGGGACAGGCCGGTCTGGGCGGCGACGCGGTGGATCTCCGGCAGCCGCTGCTTGCGCGGCACGCCCTTGATCGCGGCGCGGAACTCGAGGTGCTCGCGCACGCGGAGCTCGAGGTAGAGCGGGACCTGCTCGGGCAGGTAGCCGACCAGCTTGCGCGCGCGCAGGCTGTCGCGCGTGACGTCGACGTCGCCGACGCGCACCCGCGTGGCCGCGGTCGACTGCACCGGGAGGTAGCCGCACACCAGGCGCATGAGCGTCGACTTGCCGGCGCCGTTGGGCCCGAGCAGGCCCACGCGCGCGCCGGGCTCGACGCGGAAGCCGACGCCGTCCAGGGCCGGGGCGGCGCCGCCGCTGTAGCGGTGCGAGAGCGCGGTGACCTCGAGGGACGCTGGCGGGCGCACTGTCATCGCGTCGCTACTCGGCCGGCGACCTGGCGTCGGTCTTCGCGGCGGCCGGGGTCTTCGCGTCGGTCGCGGCGGCCGGGGTCTTCGCGTCGGCGGCCTTCGCGTCGCCGGTCTTGGCGTCGGGCGCGGTCAGCGGGGCCGGGCCCGGGCGGGTGTCGAGCGGGTCGCGCTGGATCTCCGCGAGGGCCCAGGCGACCGCCTCCTTCATCTCTTGCGTCGACTCCTTCTTCAGGAGGTTCTCGAGCGCGGGCTTGTAGCCCTGCAGGCGCTGGCTGCCCATGGCCTCGACCACGGCCAGGCGGACCGACGCGTCGGTCTCGATCTCGAGGCTGTAGAGCAGCGCGATCGCGGTGCCGTTGTCGCGGGCGGGGATCAGCGCGCGGGCGCAGCCGGCCCGCTGATCGGCGGGGATCGGGAAGGTGCCGTCGGCCGACTTCAGGGTCAGGCCGTCAATTAAACCCTTGCGGCGCATCTCGTAGGCGGCGTAGGCCTGGGTCGCGGTGTCCTGCTCGCCGGCCTTGACCGCGAGCTCGCCGAGCAGCAGCCACGACTCGAGGTCGTCGGCGTCGTCCTCGACGACCTTGCGCTGCTCGGCGATCGCCTCCTTGAATTGATTGTCGGCGGCGAGGGCGATGGCGAGGACGCGGCTCGGGCCGGCGTCGCCGGGGAGCAGCGCGGCGGCCTGGCGGTAGAACGAGATCGCCGAGCGCACGTCGCCGGACGACTCGTGCAGGGTGCCGAGCAGGAGGCTGGCGTTGGCGCGCAGGTGCGCGTCCTTGGCGGCGTCGGCGACCTCGCGCAGGCCCGGGCCGAGCTCGGTGAGGATGCGCTTCGGGCCGTCCTTGTCGGTCGGGAGCAGCGCGCCGAAGCGCTCCTTGGCGGCGACGTAGCGGCCGGCGAGGTCGTCGTCGGTCGCGGGGGCCTTGCTCGGCGCCGCCGATGTGGCCGGTGCGGGGGTCGGCTGCGGCTTTTGCTCGGCGCCGCCGCAGGCCGTGAGACCCACGCTGGCGAGCAGGAGCAGGAGAGATGAGAGGGGCGACCGGCGCTTCGGCATACGCCGGAGACAACGCCCTCCCCTGCCCGGTTCCCGACGATCGCTGACGGCCTTCGGCACGGCCGCACCTTGCCACAAACGCGCGCGGGGCACCAGCCGGCGCCCCGCGCGGGCCTTCAGAGGAGGTCGAAGCCGGCGAGGCGGCGCTGGTGCTCGTCGAGGGCGACCGGGGTGTAGCGCCACTGCACCGGCAGGCCCTCGCGCGGCGGCGGCGGCGGCTTGGGCTCGAACTCGTAGGGCACGTGGTTGGTGCCCTGGCCGTGCAGGTAGGCGTCGTGGCGCAGGCGGGCCAGCTGCGCGAGGTCGGCGACGCGGGCGCGCGGGGTCATGCACACGTAGGCGACCAGGCGCTCGAGGCCGGGAGACTCGGCCTTCGCCTGGCCCTTGGCGGGGGCCGGACGCGCCGGCGCGCGGGTGTTGCAGTGCACCGTGCGGCTGTCCCACAGCACGAGGTCGCCGGCGGCGCAGCAGACCTTGAGGGCGGGCTCCTCGCCGAGCCGGGCCAGCCACTCGGGCGTGAGCTTGACGAACCCGCGGGCGTGCAGCAGCTCCTCGCGGCGGGCCTCGAACAGCGCGGCGTGGCGGCGGTGCGAGCCGGGCAGCACGACCAGGCCGCCGCGGTCGGGGCCGGCGTCGACGAGGTTGACGAGGCCCTGCACGCAGGCGAAGCCGGGCTCGCGCAGGCCGTTCTGGTCGACGTGGAACCACGAGGCGCGGGTCTTCCAGCGGCCCTTGAAGGCGCTGGGGCGGAACGCGCCGGCGGCGTCGAAGCTGACCAGCAGGTCGGCGGTGTCCCACACGCGGGCGAACGCCTCGGCGACCGCGGGCAGGCCGCGGATGAGCCACAGGAAGGCGCTCTGCGGCACGCCGTAGTCGGGCAGGATGCCGGTGGTCGGGTCGCCGATCCAGCGCTCGTCGTCCCACGTCGCCGGCGAGCGGCGATCGATGCCGGTGCCGAGGCCCTCGAGGTGCGACCACAGCAGGTCGTGCGCGCGGGCCACCTGCGCGGCGTCGGCGACGTCGCGGACGATCACGTAGCCGTGCTCGGCGAGGTGCTCGAGCAGGCGCGGGTCGTCGACGGCGAAGCGCTCGCTCGGGCGGGCGGTCGGCTGCGAGACGTCGGCGCCTCCCGACGCCTCCAGGAGGGGCAACTCGGTCGTGGTACGCATGGCGAAGCCGAGAAGGATACGCAGCGCGGCCCCCCCGGCAAGGCGAATGTGGCGGGCATTATCGGCCCGCGTCGATCACACCGCCGCGAACGCGCGCTCGAGGTCTTTAATTAAGTCCTCGACGTGCTCGACGCCGACGCTGACGCGGATGAAGCCGTCGGCGATGCCGAGCTTGCGGCGGTTCTCCGCCGGCACCGACGCGTGGGTCATGATCGCCGGGTGCTCGATCAAACTCTCGACGCCGCCGAGGCTCTCGGCCAGCGTGAACACCTGGACGGTGCGGAGGAACCGGCGCGCGGCCTCGAGGTCGCCCTTCAGGTAGAAGGAGATCATGCCGCCGAAGCTGCGCATCTGCGCGGCCGCGAGCTGATGCTGCGGGTGGCTGGCGAGGCCGGGGTAGAGCACGCGCTCGACCCTGGGGTGCTGCTCGAGGAAGCGGGCCACGGTGATCGCGTTCTCGCCGTGCCTCTGCATGCGCAGCGGGAGGGTCTTCAGGCCGCGCAGGGTCAGGTAGCAGTCCATCGGCCCGGGCACCGCGCCGACGGCGTTCTGCAGGAAGCCCAGCCGCTCGAGTAGGGCAGGATCGCGGCCGACGATCACGCCGCCGACCACGTCCGAGTGGCCGCCGACGTACTTGGTGGTGCTGTGGACCACGAGGTCGGCGCCGAGCTCGAGCGGGCGCTGGCCGACCGGCGACATGAAGGTGTTGTCGACCGCGAGCAGGACCCCGCGCGCGCGGCAGGCGGCGACCACGGCCCGCAGGTCGGCGATCTTTAATAACGGGTTGGTCGGGGTCTCGGCCCACACCAGCCTGGTGGTCGGGCGGATGGCGGCGGCGAGCGCCCCGGCGTCGGTCGGGTCGACGTAGGAGAACTCGATGCCCTGGCGGCGCAGGACCTTGTCGAACAGGCGGAAGGTGCCGCCGTACATGTCGTCGGCCGCGACCACGTGGTCGCCCGCGTTCAGTAATTGCAGCACGGTGTTGGTGGCCGACAGGCCCGAGGCGAACGCGAGGCCCCAGCGCCCGTCCTCGAGCGCGGCGACGGCCCGCTCGAGCGCGTAGCGCGTGGGGTTGTGGCTGCGGCTGTACTCGAACCCGCTGTGCTCGCCGGGGCCCTTCTGGGCGTAGGTCGAGCTCTGCGAGATCGGCGGCATGACGGCGCCGGTGATCGGGTCGGGGTGCTGGCCGCCGTGGATCGCCAGGGTCTCGAGGTGCGCCCCGGGGGGCAGGTGATCGGAGGACGGGTCGTAGGTGGCCATGGGGTCGCGTCAGGCCCGGAGGGCCGTGGAGTCACTGCTGGGAGGCGAGGTAGTCGATCAGGTCGATCTTGGTGAGCAGCCCGAGCAGGCGGTCGCCCTCGGTGACCAGCACGACCTTGGCATCGTTGAAGATGCTCTTTAGCAGCTGGATGCGGGTGTGCGGCGACACCGTCGCGTAGTCGCTGTTGATCAGGTCGCTGAGCGGCTCGCCGAGGCGGCCCTCGTTCTGCACGAGGTAGTTGAGCAGGTCGAGCTCGCTGACGATGCCGCAGTGGCGCTGGTGCTCGTCGAGGATCGGCAGTTGGCTGATGTTGTGCTCCTTGAGGATCTGGATGGCCTCGCGCACCGTCGTGGTGTTGCCGGCGGTGATGACCCGCTGCGGCTTGCGCTTCATGATGTGGGCCACGGTGCCGGACACGGCGTCCTCGTCGAAGAACCCGTTGGAGCGCATCCACTCATCATTAAAAATCTTGCTGAGGTACTTCTGGGCGCTGTCGGGCATCAGCACCAGGATCTTGTGCGGCTTCTTCTGGGTGCGGGCCCACTTGACCGCGCCGACGACCGCCGCGCCGCACGAGCCGCCGCAGAAGATGCCCTCGCGACGCACGAGGTCGCGGGTCATGATGAAGCACTCGCGGTCGTCGACCTGGACGATCTCGTCGAGCAGGTTGAGGTTCATGGTCGACGGTAGGAAGTCCTCGCCGATGCCCTCGACGTAGTAGCTGAAGGGCTTGGTCAGGCGGCCGGTCTTGACGTACTCGTAGTAGAGCGAGCCGATGGGGTCGACGCCGATCAGCTTGATCGCGGGGTTGCGCTCCTTGAAGTAGCGGCCGCAGCCGGACAGCGTGCCGCCGGTGCCCATGCCGGACACGAAGGCGTCGAACTCGCCGCCGGTCTGCTCCCAGATCTCGGGCGCGGTGCTGACGTAGTGCGCCTCGGGGTTGGCGGGGTTGTGGTACTGGTTGGCGTAGAAGGCCCCGGGGGTCTCCTCGACGATGCGGCGCGACACGCTGTAGTACGAGCGCGGGTCGCTGGGCTCGACCGCGGTCGGGCAGATCACGACCTTGGCCCCGTAGGCGCGCAGGGTGTCGATCTTCTCGCGCGACATCTTGTCGGGCATGACGAAGATGCAGTTGTACCCGCGGGTCGCGGCGACCATCGCCAGGCCGGCGCCGGTGTTGCCGCTGGTGGCCTCGACGATGGTGCCGCCGGGCTGCAGCATGCCGCGCTCCTCGGCGTCGCGGATGATGTTCAGCGCGACCCGGTCCTTCATCGACCCGGCCGGGTTGAGCATCTCCATCTTGACGTAGATCTCGGACTCCAGACCGTCGACCACGTGGTTGAGGCGGACGATCGGCGTGTCGCCGATCGCGGCGACGACGTCGGGCTTGGCCCCCTTCATGAGCGGCTTGTGCATGGCGCGGGGATGCTACACCCGGGCCTCCGGGCGAGAAAACCCCGGTTAGCTCACAGCGGGCGCGGCACGATCGGCGTCCGCGCGACCTCCGGCGCGGGCGGCTGGCGCTGACGACTCCGCCGGCGCTTGCCGAGCTCGAAGAACCACCCCGCGCTGAGGGTGAGCACGCCCTTCCACCGCGTCTCGTCGATGTTGAGGTGCACGAGGTGCGTCTTGACCCCGCCGTAGCGGATCGCGAAGTTCAGCGCGCCGCGGTCGACCCTGGTCGTGATCGAGACCTCGGCCTGCAGCAGGTGGTTCTTCAGCAGCACCGGCTGGACCAGGCCGAAGTGGCCGTCGTCGATGCCGATGGTCGCGGGGAACGCCCACAGGTGGCTGTAGCCGAGCGCGACGCCGAGGATGGAGCCCTGGTAGCCGGCGAAGATCCCGGGCTGCAGCGCGGCCGGCATGGCCTGCTTGGTGTTGGCGACGTTGCCCCCGACGGCGAGGCTCGGCCGCACCATCACGTACTTCAGGAACTGCACCTGGTAGGCGATGTCGAGCAGGAGCGGCGCGTAGTGGAAGCGCTGCACCTTGCCCTGCTTGTCCTGCGCGGCGCTCGGCTTGATGTAGTCGGCCATGATGGCCAGGCGCAGGCGGTGGCGCGGCGGCGGCTGGCGACCTCGCGGATCGGTGAGGCCGTCCTCGGCGAGCTCGGCGGTGGTCGGGCGCCTCGCCGCGGCGAGCCCCGGCAGCAGCGCGACCACGGCGAGGGCGAGGGCACCCGCCCTCACCTGTCGTCCGCCGGCCGTGCAGCGCATCCGCCGCAGCATCCGCGGGGTACGGGGTCGCTGTCAAATGCGGGGGGCGCGGCGCCGGGCGTTCGCGGCGCTCGTGAACCCTGGTGGGATCGGACGTCCGGGATCTGCCGCCGTCAGCGCGGGCCGGCGGCCAGCAGGTCGCGGGCGCGGGCCAGCTGGAGCCGCGCCAGCCAGTCGCCGTGGCGGGGGTCGGCGAGCTCGTCGACCACGCGCGTCAGCAGGTCGCGGGCCTGCTCGGGGCGGCCGGCGTCGAGGTGGACGCGGGCGAGGGCGAGGCGGACGTCGGCCAGGCGGGCGGCGACGCCGGGCACGGCCGCGTGCGGGGCGTAGGCCGCCTCGGCGCGGGCGAGCGTGGCGGCCGCGGCCGCGGCGTCGCCGGCGAGGCGCTGGCGCTGGCCGTCGAGGAGGTCGCGCAGGGCGGCCACAGGGGCCTCGTTCTCGGCGGTGAACGGGCCCTCCAGGCAGGTGCGGGCGTCGGCGAGGCGGGCCAGCGCGGCGGCCTGGTCGCCGAGCTCGGCGTGGGCCTGGGCCAGCAGGTAGAGCGGCTCGACGCAGGCGTCGTGGTGGGCGGCGCGCACCGCGAGGAGGCGGGCGATCATCGGCGTCAGCAGGGCGACCGCGGCGGCGGGGCCGTCGGCCTCGCGCGCGCGCGCGTAGGCGAGGTAGAGCACGTTCGGGTGGGCGGGGCCGAGGGCGCGGTCGAGCAGGCTCGCGGCCTGGTCGTAGAGACCTGTCCGTTCGGACATGTCCTCGGCGACCATCGCGGCGTTCTTGAGGTAACCGGCGCGGTCGATCGCCAGCGTGCGGGGGTCGTCCTGCGAGAGGGCGAGCGCGCGGGTGAAGTCGGCGCGGGCCCCGGCGACGTCGCCGCCGGCGTGGCGGACCACCCCGAGGTTGTTGGCCAGCAGCGCGGCGAGGTCGCGGCGGTCGCCGAGGCGGGTGACGAGCGCCTCGGCGTGCGGGGCGGCGGCCAGCGCCTCGGCGGCGCGGCCCATCAGGCCGTCGAGGAACAGCTGGCGGGCGCGGGCCTCGGCGACCAGCGCGTCGTCGCCGGCGGCGGTGGCCTGCACGAAGGCCGCGGCGAGGGCCTCGGCGGCGTGCTCGAAGGTGCCGGCCTCGAAGGCGGCGCGGCCCTCGGCCAGCCAGGCGGCGGCGACCAGCGGCGGGTGGGCCAGCGCCTCGGCCTCGCGGCGGGCCGCGGTCATGGCCTGGCGGGCGAGCGCGGGGCGGCCGGCGTCGGCCTGCACGCGCGCGCGGGCCAGGCGGTGCTCGACGTCGGCGACGGCCGCGGCGACCCCGGGGTCGCCCGGCGGCGCGACCTCGCGGGTCAGGGCGTCGGCGTCGGCGCAAGCCGCCAGCGGGGCCAGGCGCGCGACCACGGCGGGGGCCTCGCGCGCGGCCGCCTCGTCGCCGGCGGTGATGACGTCGACGGCCTCGGCGAGCGCCTCGCGGCGGCGATCGAGGCAGCGCATGCGGGCGTCGAGCAGCGCGGCCGAGGCCTCGCCGCGGCGGTGCTGCTCGCAGGCCTCGAGGTGCTGGGCCCGCCACGCCTCGCTGTAGGCCTGCAGCCCGGCGACCGCGCGCTCACCTGCCTCTTCGGACAGGCGCGCGCGCGCCGTCGCGGCGCGCGCGGGTCCCCACACCGACTCGAGGTCGCCGCCGGTGCAGGCCGCCGCGGCCTGGCTGGCCTGCAGGGTCGCGCCGAGGGCCGCCGCGCCGAGCCCGAGCCCGAGCCCCGCGAACCACCGCCGACGCGCGCGCGCGGGGTCGCGGTCGAGCGCGGCCAGCAGCGCGGGGAAGTCGGGCCAGCGCTCGGCGGGCTCGCGGGCGAGGCCGCGGCGGACCACGGCGGCCAGCCAGGCGGGCACCTCGCGCCCGGCCGGCGGCGCGGCGACGCGGCCCTCGAGCACGCTGGCCGCGAGCGCGGGCAGGGTGTCGCCGGCGAACGGGCGCGCGCCGTGCAGGCCCTCGTGGAGCGCGACCGAGAAGGAGAAGATGTCGCTGGCCGGACCCGCCGGCTCGCCGAGGTGCTGCTCGGGCGACATGTACATCGGCGTCCCCATGATCACGCCGGTCGCGGTCAGGGTGTGCACGAGCAGCGGGCGCTCGCCGAAGTTGGCGGCCCGCTCGTCGCCCGCGTCGCGCTCGCCGCGGGCCAGCCCGAAGTCGGCCACGCGCACGCGGCCGTCGCGCCCGATCAGCACGTTGTCGGGCTTGAAGTCGCGGTGCACCAGGCCGGCCGCGTGGGCCGCGGCCAGGCCCCTGCCCGCCTCGACGAACACGCGGACGACGTCCCGCCAGGCGCGCGGCCCCGCCGCCAGCCACTGCGCGAGCGTCTCGCCCTCGACGAGCTCCATCGCCAGGAACACGCGGTCGCCGGCGAGGCCGACGTCGTGGATCTGCACGACGTTGGGGTGCGACAGCCGGGCCATGGCCTGGGCCTCGCGCAGCAGGCGGACCTGGGCGTCGCCGGCGGCCTTGCTGGCGCGCAGCAGCTTGATCGCCACCTGGCGGTCGAGCTCGGGGTCGCGGGCCAGCACGACCTCGCCCATGCCGCCCGCGCCGAGCGAGCGCACGACCTGGTAGCGGCCGATCGCGGCCGGCAGCGCGAGCGCGGGCGCCTGCGGGCCGTCGCTGCGCCAGGTCGCGGCGACCGCGGCCTCGCCGTTCGCGGTGGTCTCGGCCAGGCCGAGGACCCGCCGCTCGTCGAGCGCCGCGGGCCGCGGGGGGTCGGTGGACAGGGCCGTGTCGGCTGCGGTGCTCATGGGCTCACTCGTCGTGGGCGGGCGTCATGGTCCGCCAGGTCGCGCCGTCGGTCAGCGCCATGCCTTCGCACGTCGGCAGCGAGCACACGGCGTCCACATCGCCGCGCGCGACGACCCGCGGCGTGTCGAGGCAGATCGCGCCGTGTTCGTCCCACAGGGCCTCCATGACGTCCTCGCCGAACGGCGGCGTGACCCGCCCGTCCGCGTCGCGCCAGGCCACCGGCGTGCCGGTCGCCGTGAACGACTGCCCGGTCCCGCAGTAGTCGGCGGTGATCATGCGCAGGGTGGCCTGCCGCTGGGCGACCGTGGCGCCGCGGGTGCCCGCGGGGTGGAAGTCGAGCAGCTTCATCTTGGCCGCGGCCTCGCCGACGCAGGCGATGGTGAGCGAGCGCGGCGCCGCGGTGATGCCCTGCGGGCCGTAGATCTCGCCGCCGATCAGCGTAAACCACTGGTTGTCGATGTCGGTGGTCGGACACAGCGGGGTCGGCACGCCCTGCGGGCCCAGGTACTGCGCGCGGTAGGCGGTGACCCGCGCGCCGCCCTTCGACCACGACTGCACGTCCTCGTCGTAGTGGGTGATCTCGAGGTCGATGACGGTGCCGCCCGGCATCTCGAGCACGATCTTGGCGCCGACGAACTGCGCGCCGGTGATCGCCAGCTCGTCGGCGCCCGTGACGACGCCGACGAACCGGTCGTTCACCGGGTCGATGTCGAGGACGAACTCGCCGTACACGCTGTTGCCCGGGCGCAGCTTGATCCCGCCGGTCGACACGCCCTCGAGGTTGATGTCCGACAGCGCCGCGCCGTTGACGATCGCCGCGTTGCTGTAGATCCCGCCGCACTGGGTGCACCAGCCGGGGCGGAGACGGATGTCCTCGTCGAGCGCCGCGCCGTCGACGTCGCAGCCGACCGACGCGAGGGACAGACACGCCAACACCAACGACACGAGGCTACGGGTACGCATTGTCAAACCACTCTCCTGACTGCCCGCCACAGCTTGCAGCAACAGGACCTCGACACAATTCCCGAGGGAGATCAACGTCCGCGCGTCCGCGCACCGGCGCGCATGCTGCAAAAGCCGGCGACATGCCCGTCTGGACGCGTCTCCCGGCCCACCCGCGCCCGCCGACGACCGCGACGATCGCCCCGGTGTCCCGGGACACTCGTCCCGGTCACGTGCGACACTCGCCCCGCTTGAGCACCCCGCCGCTCGACACCGCGTCCTGCGAGGGCACCCCCGCCGCCGGCCCGCGCCGCCTGGTCTGCCGCCTGACCGTCGTCCACCCGCCGCAGCTGCGCGCGGCCTACGACCTCGGCGAGGCCACCCACGTGCTCGGGCGCGAGGTCGAGGCCGGCGGCCTCGCCCTCGCCCACGCGACGGTCTCGCGCCGCCACGCCGAGCTGCGCTGGGACGCCCGCACCGGCTGCCACACCGCCCGCGACCTCGGCTCGCGCAACGGCTCGGCCCTGCACGGCGCGCCGCTCGGCGAGCTCCCGCGCGTGCTCGACGACAACGCGGTGCTGCGCCTCGGCGACGTGCTCGCGGTCTACGAGCGCGCCCGCGGGCCGGCCGTCGACCCGGGCCTGGTCGACCGCGACGCGGTGCCCGGCGAGGCCCTGGCGATCCTGGCCTTTCGGGCAGCCCTCGCGCGGGCCGCCCGCGACCCCTCGCCGGTGCTGCTGATCGGCGAGAGCGGCAGCGGCAAGGAGCGCAGCGCCGCCGAGGTCCACCGCCTCAGCGGGCGGCGCGGCCCGCTGGTCGCCCTCAACTGCGCGGCCCTCAGCCCGCAGCTCGTCGAGTCGCAGCTGTTCGGCCACCACCGCGGCGCGTTCACCGGGGCGACCGCGGCCCAGCCGGGCCTGTTCCGCGCGGCCGAGGGCGGCACGCTGTGGCTCGACGAGATCGGCGAGCTCCCGCTCGACGCCCAGCCCAAGCTGCTGCGCGCCATCGAGGCCGGGGAGATCCTGCCGGTCGGCGCGACCGCCCCGATCCGCGTCGACGTGCGGGTGATCGCCGCGACCAACCGCGTGCTCGCCGACGAGGTCGCGGCCGGCCGCTTCCGCCGCGACCTCTACGCCCGCCTCGCGCTGTGGGAGGTCGCCCTCCCGCCGATCGCCCGCCGCCGCGTCGACATCCTGCCGTGGCTCGCCCGCCTCGCCGCCGACTGGGCCGCCGCCCGCGGGCTCCCGCCGCCGGAGCCGCCGACCCTGACCCCGGCCGCGGCCGCGGCGATCCTCGGCGCGCGCTGGCCCGACAACCTCCGCGGCCTGCACCGCCTGGTCCACGCGCTCGCCGACCGCCTCGAGCGGCCGATCCGCCGCGAGGACCTGCCGGCCTGGCTCGTCGACGCCGCGCCCGCCCCTGCCCCCGCCGGCCCCCTGCCCGCCGCCGAGCCGCCGCACGAGCCGACGCCCGCGGCCCAGGGCCCGCTGAAGCCGCGCCCGAGCCGCGACGAGCTGCTGGCCGCGCTGGTCGCCCACGAGTGGAACCTGACCGCGACGGCCCGCGCCTACGCGCGCGACCGCAAGCAGATCAGCCGCTGGATCGCCATGTACGGCATCGACGTGCCGGACCGCGGCTGACCGCATCACCGCGCCGATGGGCCCGCAGGGCCAAACATCGGCATAGAACCGTGGTTATTACAACTTCCCCGCGGCGGCTGGCCTCTGGTCACAGCGGAGCCGGCCGGATAACCTGCGGTCCGTGACGTTCACGGCGCTCATCATCGACGCGGATGGCAAGACCCCGGCCACCTTGAAGAACCTCCTCGCCCCCTACGGCTTCGAGTTCACGGTGACGGAGAACGGACCCGAGGCGGTGAACGTCGCCCGCCAGGCCGCGCCGGACATCATCCTGCTGCGCGCCGAACTCCCGCTCACGACCGGATTTTCGGTGTGCAACCGGCTCCGGCGCAACGACGACACCCGCAAGATCCCGCTGGTCCTCTACTCCTCCAACGCCAGCGACGACGTCATCGACCAGCACCGCAATTTAAAGACCCACGCCGACCACTACCTGAAGCTGCCCCTCGACCCCGAGCGCCTGCTCGGCGCCGTCCGCAACCACCTCACGCTGCAGGCCAAGCCCGCCGCTCCGGCCCCCGGCGCGCGCCAGTCCGGGGCCGACCTCGGCGCCGCGCGCAACGAGCCCTCGGGTCGGCGCTCGCGCCTCGAGATCGAGCTGGCGGACGCGACGCCCGCGCCGAAGCCCGCCGAGGACCGCGAGTTCGCCGAGAAGTTCGACCAGTCGCACGCCCCCGTGCCGACCGCCCACGCGGCCTCGCACTCGGCCCCGCAGGCCGCCGCGGCCGCCTCGCGCCTGTCCGGCCCGCTGGCGCGCTCGGGCGAGGAGTCGGGCAGCCGCCGGCTGTCGTCGCCCGACCTCGCGGCGCTCACCGACTCCGAGGCCAGCGACGGCGGCGCCGGCGGCTTCAAGGCCCAGCGCGAGACGCTGCAGCTGAAGTCGCAGCTCAACCAGAAGAACCGCGAGATCCTGGCGCTGAAGGAGCAGCTCGAGTCGCGCGAGCGGGCCATCCTCGACGCCAAGAAGTCGATCCGCGACCTCCAGGCCCAGGCCGGCGAGTTCGAGGCCAACCTGCTGAGCGCGCAGGAGCAGAGCCTGTCGGCCAGCGAGGCCGCCGAGGTCGCCCGCCGCGACATGCAGACCTCGCTGAAGCGCGAGGAGGGCCTGAAGACCCGCCTCGAGGTCACGCAGAAGAAGCTGAAGGACACCGAGGCCGAGCTCGCCGCGGCCCGCCAGAGCGCCGCCGCCGCCGCCGAGCAGAGCGCCGCCACCGTCGCCGACCTGCGCGCGCGGCTCGCCGGCCAGGCCGCCGCGATCGCCGACCTCGAGGCCGAGCGCAACGACCTCGGTCAGCGCCTCGCCACCGCCGAGCAGTCGATCCTCAGCCTGCAGGACGAGCTCGCCGGCGAGATGGCCAACCTCGCCGCCGCCCGCGACGAGATCGCCGGCCTGACCGCGACCCTGCACAAGACCCGCGAGGACGACGCCCAGGCCCTCGCCGACGCCGCGGCCGCGCACGCCGCCGCCAGGGCCAACCTCGAGCAGGCCCACGCCGACGCCATGGCCGCCGCCGCCGAGGCCCACCGCGGCGAGATGGCCCGCCAGGACGCGACCTACCGCGCCGCCGCCGAGCAGATGACCGCCGAGGCCGCCGAGGCCGCCGAGCAGGCGCAGCAGGAGCAGGACCGCCTGAGCCAGGCGCTGCTCGACGCCGAGGAGAACGCCCGCCTGCAGATCTCGCAGCTCACGCAGACGCTGGCCGCCACCGAGGAGACCGCCCGCGCCGAGATCCAGCGCCTCACCGCCGCGCTGGCCGCCGCCGAGGAGAACGCCCGCAACGAGATCCAGCGCCTCACCGCGGCCGCCCAGGAGGCCGCCGACAAGGCCGCCGCCGAGGCCGCCGAGCAGGGCTCGCGCATCGCCAGCGCGCTGGCCGACATCGACGAGCTCGGCGTCAGCCTCGACCGCTCCGAGACCGCCCTGCACCGCCGCAAGGAGGCCGCGCTCGCCGCCCAGCAGGCCCTCGCGGTCGCCCTCCGCCTCCTCGAAGACACCGGCGACGCCCAGTGAGCAGCGAAGTCCTCCACGGCGACACCGCGAACCTGAAGAGCAGCCAGTCCCGCGCCCTCCAGCGGCTCGGGAGGCGCGAGATACCGCCAGACCGCGTGATCTCGCCGGTGCTCGCGCGCGACCTCCTCGACCTCGCGCACGGCCTCGGCCGCCAGCTCGGCCTGTTCGTCGACCGCCGCGGCCGCGTGCAGCGGGTCATCCTCGGCGACGCGCACAGCCTGTCGCTGCCCGAGTTCCAGCGCGTGCGCGGCCAGGGCGGGCGCCTGCGCGGCATCCGCCTGATCGTCACCCACCTCGTCAACGACGCCCTCAACCGCGAGGAGCTGGCCGACCTCGCCAAGCTGCGCCTCGACCTCGTGGCCGCGATCCACCGCGGCCCCGCCGGCGTGCTGGTCGACATCGGCTCGCTGACCCCGCCGCGGCCTGGCTCCTCGGACATCTTCGCGGTGCGCACGTTCCCCCGCGTGGCCCTCGGCGAGCTCCACCGCGACGACGACGACGACGCCGCGCCGCTGCCCGCGTCCGACCTCCCCACCGACTTCGTGCAGTTCATCCGCACGCTCGAGGCCAGCCTGGTGTCCGCGACCAGCCGGGCCCGCGCCGAGCAGGCCGGCGCCCGCGCGATGGCCCTCATGGTCCACCGCGGCGACCCCGGAGACGCCGCCCGCGAGCAGGAGCTGCGCGAGCTGTGCCGCACCGCCGGCATCCACCTCGTCGACGTCGCGGTCCAGCGCCGCCCGGCCCCCGACCCGCGCACCTTCTACGGCCAGGGCAAGCTGCGCGACGTGCTGGTGCGGGCGCTCGAGCAGGACGTCGAGCTGCTGATCTGCGACCCCGACCTGACGCCCTCGCAGACCCGCGAGATCGGCGACCTCACCGACCTGAAGGTCATCGACCGCACCACCCTGATCCTCGACATCTTCGCCCAGCACGCCACCAGCGCCGACGGCAAGCTGCAGGTCGAGCTGGCCCAGCTGCGCTACATGCTGCCGCGCATGATCGGCAAGGGCACGGCGATGAGCCGCCTCGCCGGCGGCATCGGCGGCCGCGGCCCCGGCGAGACCAAGCTGGAGATCGACCGCCGCCGCGCCAAGGAGCGGATCCACGACCTCGAGCGCCGCCTCAAAGAGCTGCGTCGCCGCCGCGACCAGCGCCGCTCGCTGCGCCGCAGCACCGGCGTGCCGGTGGTCGCGATCGTCGGCTACACCAACGCCGGCAAGTCGAGCCTGTTGAACACGGTGACCCAGAGCGCGGTGCTCGCCGAGTCGAAGCTGTTCGCCACCCTCGACCCCACCGTCCGCAGGATCCGCTTCCCGCGCGACTACGAGGTCGTGCTGCTCGACACCGTCGGCTTCATCCGCGACCTGCCCCCGGCGCTGCTGCAGGCGTTCTCCGCCACCCTCGAGGAGGTCGCCGACGCCGACCTCCTGCTCGAGGTCGTCGACGCCAGCGACCCCGACCGCGAGCAGCACCAGGCCACCGTCGACAAGATCCTCGGCGAGCTCGGCGCCGGCGCCGTCCCCCGCCTCCTCGTGTTCAATAAGGCCGACCTGCTGGCCCCCGAGGAGCTGGCCGAGCGCCGCGCCCTGGCCGGACGTCGCACTTTCTTTCTCTCCGCGCTCGACCGGCGTACCACCGAGCCGCTCATGCAGGCCATCGACGAACATCTGTGGGAGCGCGGCGTGCTCGAGCGCCCGAAGCACCTGCGCCTGGTCGAGGACGAGGCCGACGCGGCCGTCGAGCAGGACCTCGAAGACTCCTCCGCGCCCGCGGCAGCCGAGTCCGACCTCGACGACCCCGACGACCTCGACGAGACCGCCGCGGCGAGCGAGCCCGGCGACGACCCCGACGACCTCGACGAGTCCGAGCCCGGAGCGCGCTGAGCGTGGCGGACCCCGGCCTCACCCCCGGCCTCGCCACCCTCCTCGGCGCGCTCCAGGGCGTGGCCGAGTTCCTGCCGATCTCGTCGTCGGGCCACCTCGCGCTGGCCCAGCGGTGGTTCGGCGTCGACCCCTCGTCGGCCGGCCACACGTTCAGCATCGTCGTGCACGCCGGCACGCTGCTGGCGGTGCTGCTGTTCTACCGCCGCGACCTCGCGGCGATCGTGCGCGCGATCGCCCGGCCCGGCGCCCGCGCCCGCACGCTCGTCGAACCTGTCCTCCCGGACAGCTCGCCGCGGCCCGCGGGCCCGCCCGGCGGACCGCCGCCGACCGCCCCGCACGAGGCCCCCGCCCTGCTGATGGCCCTGGTGCTCGGCACCCTGCCGCTGGCCTTCGCCCTCATGCCGCAGGTCGAGGGCATGGTGCTCACCGCCGAGGCCACGCCGCGCTGGGTCGGCGCCGGCTTCCTCGTGACCGCGGCCCTGCTCGCGTTCTCCCACCGCCGCGCCGACCGCACCAGCCGCGCCGTGCCGACCCCGTGGCAGGCCATGGTCATCGGCCTGTCGCAGCTGGTCGCCATCCTGCCCGGCATCTCGCGCAGCGGCTCGACCATCGCCGCCGCGCTCGCGCTCGGGCTCGGCCGCCTGCCCGCGGCCCGCTTCTCGTTCCTGCTGTCTATCCCGGCGATCCTCGGCGCCTCGCTGAAGGAGACGCTCGACATGCTCGAGCACGGCGCGCCCGCGGCGGTCGACCCGCTGGCGTTCGCGGTCGGCTTCGTGGTCAGCTTCGTCGTCGGCACGCTGACCCTGCGCGTGCTCGTGGCCCTGATCGTGCGCGTCGGCCTGGTGCCGTTCGTGCCCTACCTGGTGGCGCTCGGGCTGGCCGTGGTCGTGTGGGGCTGACCCCGCGACGTCACGGCGTGACGCCCCGCCCGCGCGTGGGCAGGTCGCCGTAGATCGGCGCATCCTCGCCGGGCCGAGCGACAAGGCTCGCGGACCGGGGCGCCCGCCGCGAACGCCGCGCGAGACTCGTCGGTCCTCAGGTCGACGGAGAGCGTCTCGCCGTCCGGGCGCCGCGCCTGGTCGCCTGCGCCGCTGTGGCCTTCGCCGCTGTCTTCGTCGCCTTCGCCACCTTCCTGGTCGTGCTCGCCGCCGGCTCGGCGCGGCTCTGCTGGTAGGCGCGCCGCGCCCACGGCGTCAGCGCCTCGAGGTCGTCGTGGAACTCCTCGGGCACCAGCACCCAGCTCGACATCCTCGCCGCGCCCGGGACCCACGGCTCGGAGCCCTCGAGCGCCATGAGCTCGGCGTACGCCGCCGGCTCGCGCAGCTTCAGCCCGATCCGCCCGTCCTTCCAGATCAGCGCGAAGATGGTGTCGTGCACGAAGTAAGCGTCGCACCCGAACATGCGCTTCCTGGCGACGCCCGGCAGCCCCCGCGTGGCGTCCTCGACGAGCTCGTTCAAGTGGGGAAACGTGGCCATGCGCGCGGCTCCTCGTGCCCGTGCGCTATATCGCGCGCGGCCCTCCAGCGTCAAGCGCGGCCGCCGATCAGCGCGTCAGCAGGTCGTCGAGCCCGAGCATCCACTCGCCGCCCGGCGTGTAGACCCACGAGCTCGGGCGCAGGTGGGCCTGCACCGCCGCTTGCACCGCGGGCGGCAGCTCGGCGAGCAGCGGGCGCAGCGGGCGATCGTCGGCGTCGTCGGCCAGGCGCCGGCAGCCCTCCGGCCAGCCCGCGAGCACGAGCTTGCGGCCGTGGCGGTCGAGCACCGGCTGCAGGCGCGGGGCCTCGCCGGCGAGCAGCGCGTCGAGGTCCGCGTCGGTCCAGGTGCTCGCCGCGGCGACCGTCGGCCCGCCCGCGGGTCCGGTCGGCGCCGTCACACCTGGCGCTTCGGACAGGTCGAACAGGGCCGCGTCGGCGAGCTCGCGCACGTCGGCCACGCGCACGCGCAGGCGGTCGTGCAGGGTCGCCGCGTCGGGCCGCTGCGCCGGGTCCTCGGCCAGCGCGTCGGCCACCAGCGCCTGCTCGGCCGGCGCCAGCTGCCCGCCGCCGAGCCGCCCGGTGCGCAGGGCCACGAACAGCGCCGCCGCCCCGTAGACGTCGCTCGCGGCGGTCGCCGCCCCGCCGACGCGCAGCTCGGGCGCCGTGACCGTCAGCAGCTCCTCGAGCGCCCCCGTGCGCGTGGCCACCAGCCCGGCGATCTCGTCGGCGCCGAACGGCCCGAGCAGCGGGCGCCCGGCCGCGTCGCACACGATCTGCGCCGGCAGCAGCGAGCCGTGCACGATCCCGCGGGCGTGCGCCGCCGCCAGCCCGTCGAGCAGGAACGCCACCAGCGCCCGCGCCCGCGTCAGCGGCATGCCCGGCGGGCGGATCAGCGTGCGCAGCGGCGGCCCGTCGGCGTGCGGCAGCAGCAGCAGGCCCGCCTCGCGATCGAAGCGCAGCACCGGCCGGATCGCCGGGTGCCCGAGCGCCTGGGCCGCCTCGCAGCGGCGCTCGAACGCCGCCAGCGCCGTCTGCACCGCGCCCGCGTCGCCCGCGGTGTCGTGCACCTCCGCCAGCAGCAGGTGGACCTCGACCTCCTGCTGGCTCACGCGGTCGACGCCCTCGTAGGCCGCGCCCGCGAAGGCCGCCGGCAGGGCCCGCCGCACGCGGTAGCGGCCCGGCAGGGCCAGCGTCGCCGGACCCTCGCCGGTGCCCTGCAGCGCCAGCGCGGCCGCCAGATCGTGGCCGAGCGCCGCGAGCCCGTGCGCCAGCGTGCGCGTGACCTCGCGGCGCAGCGCCTCGTCGCGAGGACCTGGCCCTTCGGACAGATCCTTGTGGTCGCCGATCGTGCCCCGGATCTCGCGCGGCGGCGGCGGCGGCGGCGGGCCCGGGCGGCTCGCCGAGGCGATCGTCAGCGGCGGTCGACCGCGCGGCTCGGCGGCGGCCCGCGGCGGCGCCGACGGCTCGGGCGGCGGCCGGCGGAGCTCGCGGTCGATCGCCCGCATGGCCGCCTGCGCGTGCCGCACGCAGCTGTCCGCGTCGCCCAGGTCCCAGGCCAGCCGGGCCGCCAGCGCCAGCGTCGGCGCGTGCGCCTCGGGCAGCGGACCCAACGCCACCAGCGCCGCCTGGGCGCGCCCCGCCTCGGCCAGCAGCCGCGCCGCGCCGAGGCGATCGCCCGCCCGCACCAGCGCGTCGGCGCGGGCCGTCGGATCGTCGTCGGCCGCCAGCAGCCGCGCCGCCTCGGCGTGCCGCCCGCGCCGCGTCAGCGTCGCCACGGCGGTCTTGCGGTCCTCGGGCCCCGCGCGCAGCACCGCCGCCAGCGCCTGGTCGAGCAGGTCGGGCCGACCCGCCTCGAGCGCGCAGCGCAGCGCGTCGTGCACCGCGCCCGCCGCCGCGTGCTGGGCGAACGCCGCCACGAAGTCCCAGATCTGCTCGAGCACCCAGCCCGCCGCCGCCGGTTGGTCCGCGCCCGCCAGCTCGGCCGCCACGGCCTCGTGCTCGCCGCGCGCGAGGCGGGCCGCGTGCTCGTCGGACAGCCTCGGCGCCGCCACGTCAGTGCTCTTCGCCGGCCAGCTCGCGGGCTCGGTCGCGGTAGAACTCGAGGTGGTCGAACTTCAGGTCGGTCACGCCGAGCACCTGCCCGACCTCGTCGATGTGGTCGGCGATCATCTCGCCGCGGTACTCGCCCCACTTCGCGCTCTCGACGGTCACGAGCCCGTCGTTGGCCCCGCGGAACGACTTCAGGATGTCGTAGCTCCAGCCGATCAGCGGGTCGACCAGGTCCTGGCAGTCCATGCGCGGGTCGAGGAAGTCGAGCGCGCCGCACGTGCGCCCGGTGTACGAGACGTACTGCACGCGCGGGTCGTCCGGGTTGGCCGGGTTGAACGTGCCGACCATGTGCGCCTCGCTCAGCGACTCGAACGACGCGATCGCGTCCGACTTCTCCTGCGCCGTCACGGCCCCGAGGAAGTTCAATAACAGCCCGGCGACGTCCTCGACCGGGCCCGGCGCCAGCCCGAGGCCCGCGTCGGCGATGAAGGTGCCGCGGTGCGGGCTGCCGATGGTGATCAGCGCCGACACGCGATCGCCGTACCCATACGTCGAGATCGCCGCGCGGCTGTCGATCCCGCCCTGGCTGTGCCCGATCAGGTCGACCTTGCGCGCGCGCCACACCGGCAGCACGTCGTCGAGCTGATCCGCGAGCTGCCCCGCGCGGACGTTGCTGTGGTTGTACGGGTCGAGCTGGACCACGTGCAGCGGATAACCCAGCGCCGCCAGCTCGTCGGCCACGCCGTAAAAATACGTCAGCGGCCCGACCGCGTCCCAGCCGGTCCAGCCGTGCACGAGCACGATCGGGAAGCGCGTCGTCTCGCGCTCGCAGCCCAGCACGCAGCGGATCGCCAGGTCGTAGGTCGCCGGCAGCTCGTCCGCGAGCCCGTCGACGTGGACGGCGAACTCGCCCGAGCGCGGCACCGGGAACACCACGCTCGCCGGCAGCTCGTCGCTGCTGAGCGGCGCCGTCAGCCCCGCCGTCCACACCTCGCCGGGCGGCTCGTCGGGGTACACGATCGCCGCGGTCAGCGGCTGCCCGTCGGTCCGCGTCAGCGTCACCTCGACGGTGCTCTCGCTCGGCGCCGCGAAGTACCACCGGTCCTCGCCGCAGGCCGCCAGCACGACGCCCTTCGGCGCCGTCGCCTCGGCGAAGAACCCGCGCTCGACCACCGCCTCGGCGTCGCAGCCGATCGCCCCGGTCGTCGCCTCGCCGGTGGTGCCCAGCGTCGCCCCGGCCGTGCCCTCCCCGCCGGTCTCCGCCGCGCCCGCCGTGGTCCCGCCGGCGCCCTCGCCCGCGCTGGTGGGCGCACCCGAAGATCCCTCCGACGTCGTCTCGCCGCCGCCGGCCTCGCCCGCCGGCGCGGCCGGATCGCCGCACGCGACGAGGACCAGGGCGGCGAGGGCGATCCGTGCGGGGGCGAGCATGGCGGCGGCCGACGATAGCCGAGGGCCTTGGGATCCGCTACAACGCCGGCCATGTCGAAGCTGTACACCAGCGCAGCCGAGGCCCTGCACGACCTCGCCGACGGCGCCTCGATCGCGGTCGGCGGGTTCGGCCTGTGCGGCAACCCGGAGGCCTGCATCGCCGCGATCGCGGCGCGGGGCGTCCGGGCCCTCACCATCGTCTCCAACAACTGCGGCAACCAGGGCCAGGGCCTCGCCGTCCTCCTGCAGCAGCGCCAGGTCGCCCGCGTCGTGTGCAGCTTCGTCGGCGGCAACCCCGACCTCGAGACGCAGATGCTGGCCGGCGAGGTCGCCGTCGAGTTGAACCCCCAGGGCACCCTCGCCGAGCGCCTGCGGGCCGGCGGCGCCGGCATCGCCGCCTTCTACACCCCGACCGGCGCCGGCACCGTGGTCGCCGAGGGCAAGCACGTGCGCGACTTCGACGGCCGCCCGCACGTGCTCGAGACGGCCCTGCGCCCCGACTTCGCGATCGTCCGGGCCGCCCGCGGCGACGCGCTCGGCAACCTGCAGTTCTACCGCACGGCCCGCAACTTCAACCCGCTGGCGGCCATGGCCGGGCGCGTCACCATCGCCGAGGTCGACGAGCTCGTGCCCGTCGGCGGCATCGACCCCGACGCCGTCCACCTCCCGGGCATCTTCGTGCAGCGCGTCGTGCACGTGCCCGAGCACCGCGACGCGATCGAGTTCCGCACCACCCGCACGCGGCCCGCGCCGGCCGCCTGAACACCGTTTCAGCGGCGCGCGCGGGCGAACCGCGGCGGGTCTCGCTCCCGGCCGACAGGATCGGTTAAGCTGGCGCGCCCGGTCTCTCGGCCGCCCTGCGGTCCGCAGGCAGCCGCGAGCTTCGGGCGAAGGAGCGACATGAGCAGCGACGACATCCTGGGGGAGGTCGAGGAGGTCGAGACGACCATCCCGCGCGCCCTGGTGATCATGGCCGAGGGCGCCGAGGAGGCCGAGACGGTGATCATCGTCGACATCCTCCGCCGCGCCGGCATCGAGACCGTGCTCGCCGGCCTCAACGGCGACGCCCCGGTGCCCCTCAGCCGCAAGGTCCGCATCCTCCCCGACGCCGCGCTCGCCCAGGTCACCGGCAGCTTCGACGTCGTCATCCTGCCCGGCGGCGCCGAGGGTGCCCGCCGCCTCGCCGCCTCCGAGCTCGTCGGCGATCGCATCAAGAAGCAGGCCGGCGAGGGCAAGCTGGTCGCCGCCATCTGCGCCGCCCCGCTCGCGTTCGTCTCGCACCAGGTGTTCGCCGGCAAGTCGATGGCCTGCCACCCCTCGGTCGCCTCGCGCATCGCCATGTACGGCAAGCTCGTGCAGGCCCCCGTCGTCGAGGACGGCAACCTCGTGACCAGCCAGGGCCCCGGCACCTCCTTCGTGTTCGCCCTGACCCTCGTGCGCAAGCTGATGGGTGACCCGCGCGCCGCCGAGGTCGAGCGCGGCCTCGTGCTCATCCGCGGCTGAACGCCGCCGATCGGCGGTGCGGCGCAAGCAGCCCCGGCAATTGACCGGAGCGCGGCGCCGCCGGGGGGCAGGCGGGCCGCGCTCCGGCAGTCAAGATAATCAGGCGGCCGTCTCGGCGCGCAGGGTGTCGACGGTGTCGGCGATGAAGTGGCCGATGAACGTCTCCTGATCGGCGAACGGGAACGCCGGGTGCTTCTCGTCGATGCGGCCCGAGTTGAGCATCGAGCACAGCCCGTGCATCGACAGCCACAGGCGGAACGCCGCGCTCTCGACGTGCACGCCGCGGCGCCAGCTCCCGCGCTCGGCGCCCTCGCGTAGCCAGTCCTGGAACACGCGCAGGGGTCGAAGCATGAGCTCGAGCTCCTCGGGCGCCATGGCGGCCCAGTCGAGCTGCGCGTGCTCCATCATCACCGAGTACAGCCACTTGTGCGTGCGCGCGAACTGCACGTACAGGTGCGCCGCGGCGGCCAGTCGCTCCGCCGGCTCGCCGTGCGACGCGGCCTTGTCGATCACCTCGGCCTGCAGCAGCTCGGCGCCGTAGATGCGGATCTCGCGGAGGATCGACGCCTTGCTCTCGAAGTGCTGGTAGAGCGCGGTGGCGCTGACTCCGAGGCGCGCCGCGATGCCGCGCATCGTCAGCCCTTCCTCGCCGAGTTCGCTCCCGATCTCGAGGCTTGTTTGAATGATCCCTTGTCGTAGGCCTGCCCGTTGGATGCGTGACATTCCTCAGGGGTAACACATGTCCGGTTCGGACGGATGTCCACGGTTGTCCGTCAACCCGCTCATACTCACTAGAACGCGGTTCATTCAGCGTACGTAAGTTGTTCCTGCAAATTCAAGCGCTCCTCAAGAAGCGCAGGTCTATCGCCGAGTTAACACCTGTTATCCGCACACGACCGCGTATGAAGAGTGTCTCCCGCCGACCTCCAGCGAAAGTGGCCCGTGCGAGATCTCTCTCCTGTCGCGCAGCCGCCCGGCCGGGCCGGACCGGCCGTCGGGCGCACCCTTGCGGCCGCATGCGCCTCGACCGTGAACGAGACCTCGCCCTCGCCCTCGCCCGCGAGTGCGGCGCCCTCGCCCTGTCCTATCAGACAGGTGACCTCCAGACCCGCGAGAAGCCCGACCACGCCGGCCCGGTCACCCGCGCCGACACCGAGGTCAACGCCCGCATCGTCACGGCCCTGCGGGCCGCGTTCCCCGACGACGACATCGTCGCCGAGGAGTCGGGCGCCGAGCTCCGCGGGCGCGCGCGCTGCTGGTACGTCGACCCCATCGACGGCACCAGCGAGTACGCCCGCGGCGAGCCCGAGTGGGCGGTGCAGATCGGCCTGTGCGTCGACGGCGACCCGGTCCTCGGCGTGGTCCACGAGGCGGGGGCCGGACGCCTCGCCTGGGGGCTGCGCTGGGCGGGTGAATCCCACGCGCAGCTCGAGCAGTCCGGGGCCGCCGCCCCCCTGCGCCCGAGCGACCGCGACCTGTCCGCGCTCCTCCTGGTCAGCAGCAAGAGCCACGCGTCGCCGAAGATCCTCGACGTCATGCGCGCGCTGGCCATCCCGCCCGAGCGCAACCTCCGCGTCGGCTCGACCGGCGTCAAGACCACGGCCGTGGCCCGCGGCCTCGCCGACCTCTACGTCCACCCCTCGCGCGGCACCTCGCTGTGGGACGTGTGCGCCCCGCATGCCGTGCTGCTGGCCGCCGGCGGCGTCGCCACCGACGTCCGCGGCGTCGCCATCGCCTACGACCCGAACCACATCACCAACGACCACGGCCTGCTCGTCAGCCACGGCCCCCACCACGCCGCCATCGTCGCCGCCCTCGCGCCTCACGTCGGCGCCTGGTTCTGAGCTCAGCGCAGGGCCGCGATCGCGGCGGCCATGCGATCGGCGGCGCCCGGCCCGTGGGCGAGGAACACCGACGGCTCGCACAGCTCGAGCTCGAGCAGGCGCGGCTCGCCGTCGTCGCCGGGGATCACGTCGACCCGCGCGTACAGCAGCGACTCGCGGCCCGGCACGGCCGCCAGCGCCGCCTCGGCGAGCGCCATCTCGTCGGCCGTCGGCGTGGTCGGCGTGATCCTCTCGGTCGCATACAGCCCGCCGCCGGCCATCGTCATGCCGTCGACGAGGATCGCCGCCTTGCGGATCGCGTGCGAGTAGACGCCCGCGAAGAACAGCAGCGCCGTCTCGCCGACCGCGTCGATGCCCGCGAGGTACGGCTGGATCATCGCCAGGTGCCCGGCCGCGTGCAGCTGGGCCACGTGCCGCGCGGCGTCCTCGGTCTCCTCCGCCGCGAACCGCCGCGCCCCGACCGACCCCCCGCCCACCGACGGTTTGATGACGAAGGCCCGCCGCGGGAGCCGCGGCTGGGTGCCCGGCATGCACCAATCCGTCGCCACGATCGGCACGCCCGCGGCCGCCAGGTCGACCATGTAGCGCTTGTCCGTGTTCCAGCGCAGCACCGGCAGGCGGTTGTACAGCCGCCCGCCGCCGATGCGCCCGGCCCACGCGAGGAACGAGCCCCGCCGCGCCGGGTAGTCCCACGTCGAGCGCACCACCACCCGCGCGTAGCGGTGCCAGTCGACCGTCGGGTCGTCCCACACCACCACCTCGGGCCGCAGGCCGAGCCGCTCGAGCGCCGCCGTCAGCGGCGGCAGGTCCTCGTCGAGCGTGCGCGCCTGCTGAGCCGTGACGAGAGCGACCAGGTCGGACATCGCCCGCGACTATCGACCCCGCCGCCCGCCGCCGTCAACGGCTCACGCCCGCGCGGCGCGGCTCAGAAGTCGACGCGCACCCCGATCGACGGGAAGATCGGCAGGCCGACCGCCCCGGTGATCTGCCGGAAGTCGTAGTTGTAGAGGTAGACCTCGATGTTCTGGCGGTTGTACACGTTCTGCACGTCGAGGAAGCCGGTCACGCTGGTGCGCTTCAGGACCCAGCGCTTGTCGACGCGGACGTCGAGCTGGTGAAACGGCGGGAAGCGGTCGCTGTTGAACGTGCCGAACACCGGCAGGAACGACCCGTCCGCGTACTGCACCCCGCCGACCACCGGCGTGAACGGCAGCCCCGAGACCACGCGGAAGCGGCCGCCGATCTGCCAGTTCTTCGGCAGCTTGTAGCTGAGGATCACCGCCAGGTTGTGCCGCTGGTCGAAGTCGCCGGTGTACTCGGCGTCCGGCAGGCCGAGCCCGTGGTTGCGCAGCTCGCTGTGCATCAGCGTGTAGGCCAGCCAGCCGTACAGCCGGCGCGTCAGCGGCTGGCGCAGCAGCAGTTCGAACCCGTAGACCCGGCTCTGCGAGCCGCGCAGCGGCTGATCGAGCACCGCCGGCGGCACCCCGTTGTTCTGCACGCGCACGAACCCGGTCAGCTCCGCCGTGAACCCGCCGAGGAACTCGTGGGCCACCCCGGCGCTGGCCTGCAGCGCGCGGATCACCCGCAGCGTGTCGGCCAGCGGCTCGAACGTGACGATCGGCTCGAAGTTCGAGAAGAACGACGGGATGATCAGGTAGCCCGAGCCGAGCCGGACCCCCGAGGGCACCACGCGGGCCTCGCCGGCGTAGCGGACCACCCGCAGCTGCGAGTACGAGCCGACCGCCAGCTTCAGGCTCCAGCGCTCGCCGAGCTGCAGGCGCGCGTTGATCCGCGGGTCGACCGAGAATTCGCTCGCTCCGCCGACGAGGAAGCCCGACGCGCGCACCCCCGGCGTCACCAGCAGCGGCCCGAGCTGCAGGCGCCCGGTCGCGTAGACCCCGAGCGACGTCTCGAGCCCCTTCGTCGACGTCGTCTCGAGCGGGCTGGTCGGGTCGTTGGGCGCGCTGGGGCTCTCGCCGCGCAC
This sequence comes from Myxococcales bacterium, assembly GCA_016793465.1. The sequence continues at coordinate 80,065 of JAEUJW010000011.1, read as the reverse complement.
CGTGTACGCGTCGACCAGCGAGTCGGCGCCGAACACCACCTCGAAGCGGTCCGACAGCCGACGCACCGCCTCTGCCCGCAGCGACGTGACGTAGTCGCGGCGCAGCTGCAGCACCCGGGCCTCGGCGATCGTCCGCTTGCCGACCTCGTAGCGGAACGCCGGGCTGACCATGAAGCGCCAGCGTTCGAACCGCTTCCGGACCACCACGTCCGCGCGGTGCCAGTCGCTGCGGAAGTCGAACACCCGCTTCTGCTGCCCGTCGTACGGGTCGACCCCGTCGAGCACGATGCGGTCGCCCGAGCCGATCACCCGCGCCGAGATCGACCCGCCCCCGCGCAGCGGGTGATCCACCAGCGCCTGGTAGTCGAAGTAGCGCGGCAGCAGCAGGTCGTTTTGCCCGATCACCCGCTCGGCCGCCTTCAGCACCGCGTCGACCCACCCGCGCTGGGCCGCCACCACGAACGACCCGCCGCGCTTGCCGAGCCGGCCCTCGATCAGCGCGCTCGCGGCCGCCAGGTCGATCTCGCCGAACCCGTGCACGCCGTCCCGCCGCCCGCGCCGCGGCTCGATCACCACCACCCCGCCGGTCGCGTTGCCGTAGCGGCTGTCGAAGTTGCCCGGCACGTAGTCGAGGCGCTCGATGATGTCGGCCGGCACCACGCTCGCCAGCGACAGCGCGTGGAACGCCCGCGGCACCGGGTGCTCCCCCACGTACACGCCCGACTGGTTGGGGCTCGCCCCGCGCAGCACCAGCAGCCCCAGCCCGCCCGGCGTGCGCGCCACCCCGGGCAGGTTCTGCAGCGCCCGCAGCGGGTCGCCCTGCGAGCCCGGCAGGGTCGCGATCTCCTCGCGCGTCAGCCGGCGCGCCGCCACGTCGGGCACGCGCGCCGGATCGGTCGGCGTGCGCACCACCGTGCGGTAGGGGTTGTGCCCCTGCGGCCGCGGGAACAGCTTGAACGTCGGCGTGGTCTGGTTCGCCGTCACCTCGACCACCGCCTCGTAGCGGTCGAAGCCCGGCGCCACGATCACCAGGCGCACCAGCCCCGGCGGCGTCGTCAGCGTCACGTCGCCGGCCGCGTCGGTGGTCGCCCGGCGGATCCACGCCGGCCGGTCCGACGCCGGATCCTCGACCGCGCGCAGCTTCTTCGACGACGCCGGCACCGCGATCACCGCGGTGTCGGCCATCGCCTCGCGCTGCCCGCCGGCCCGCACGCGGGCCGCGATCGTCCCGCACGCCTGCGCCTGGCACGGATCCGGGTTCGGCCCGGCCGCGGCCGGCGCGAGGGCCAGCAGCCACGCCCCCAGCAACCCCGCCACGCTCATGGCTGCGCGACCTCGAAGCGCAGCCACGTGCCCGTGACCCCGTCGCCGTCGCCGAGCAGCGCGTAGACCACCAGCGGCCCCGACCGCGTCGGCGCGGTGAAGCGCACGGTCAGCAGGTCGGGCGTCGTCCACGCGACCTCCTCGGAGAACAGCCACCCGATCGTCAGCACCTCGGGCGCCGACGAGAACGCGCCCTGGCTGTCGATGAACCACGAGGTCTGCGCGTCGAGCGGGTCGACCTCCGCCGTCACCTCGATCGCCGCCCCCGGGCGCACCGCGATCGTCTCCCCGCGCTCCGGCGTCCGCTCGCGCGGCGCCTCCCCCGGAGAGGCCACGGTGACCGCCAGCGCCGGCTCGCCGGGGAACAGGTCGGGCTCGGCCGCGGTCACCTCGTCGGTCACGAGCGACAGCGGCACCGCGTCCTCGAGCTCGAGGTAGACCGCCAGCAGCAGCCGCCGCCACGTCGGCCCCAGCTCGAGCACGTGGACGCTGATGATGCAGTCCTGCAGCGACTCCGCGGCGCCGTCGAGGCCGCGCAGGCGTCGCAGGCACGTGTCCGCGTCCGGCCCCTCGGGCGTGCCCGAGACCATGAGCAGCGCCGGCAGCCCCCGCAGCGCCGTCATCTCGCCGAGCTTCAACCGCCCGCCGCGCAGCTCGCACGTCCGCGACGGCGGCACCTCCTCGCCGAGCTCGCCGTCGTCGCAGTCCGGCACCCCGCCCGGCCGGGTCACCGCGCCGAGGCAGCTCGCCGCCTCGCAATAAAAGTAGCGCGGCGGGTCCGCGTCCGCGTCGACCGGCCCGTCGGGCCCGATGATCCACGGCCGCGGCCGGATCGTGTCGCCCGGCATCACCTCGGCGATCGTGCGGTCGGCCCGCGGCGACACGGCCGACCACGCCCCCGCGTCCTCCACCTCGACGCGGAACGCCCCGACGATGGTGTGGTCGACCTGCCACGGCGGCGGCGCCTCGGGCAGGCAGCCCGCGAGCAGGGCGATCCCCGCGGCCCCACGCGCCCAGCGCCGAAGGCGCCTCGCTCCCGTCTGCTGGCCGTGCCGCACGCTCCGGGCCAGTGTACCGGCCTCGCCACGAAGTTGTCTCGCCCCGCGCCCTCTGCCATCCTCCGCCCCCATGCCCAGGGTCCCCGGCGAACAGCTCCACGCGGCCTGGCTCTGCGAGCTGCGTCGCTGCTGGCAGGACTTTAATAAACGCCACCTCGGCGAGACGTTGACCCCGCCGGTGTTCCAGATCGACGGCGGCAGCCAGCGCCTCGGCCACTGGGAGCGCGAGGCCCGGATCCTCAGCCTCGCCCACGCGCACATCTGGTCCCACGCCTGGGACGACGTGCTCGCCACCCTGAAGCACGAGATGGCCCACCAGTACGTCGACGAGCGGCTCGGCGGCGAGGATCGCCCCCACGGCCCGCTGTTCGCCCGCGCCTGCCGCCTCCTCGGCATCGACCCCGACGCCAGCGGCGCGCCCCGCCCCGCCTCCGCCGCGGACGAACCCAACCGCATCCTCCGCCGCGTGCAGAAGCTGCTCGCGCTCGCGACCTCGGCCAACCGCCACGAGGCCGAGGCCGCCATGGCCGCGGCCAACACCCTGCTGCTGCGCCACAACCTCGAGCGCCCGCCCGCCGACCACGCCGCCCTCGCCTACGCCGCGCGCCGCCTCGGCAGCAGCGCCGCCGCCCTCCCGCTCGACTGGAAGCTCGTCGGCGCCATCCTCGGCGAGTTCTTCTTCGTCGAGTGCATCTGGGCCTCGACCTACAACGCCCGCCGCGACCGCCACGAGCGCGCGCTCGAGGTGCTCGGCAGCGCCGCCAACCTCGAGATCGCCAGCTACGTGCACGACTTCCTGCACGCCAGCGTCGACCGCCTGTGGCGCCGCGAGGCCGGCGAGCACGGCCTCCTGCCGACCCACCGCCGCGAGTACGCCGCCGGCGTGCTGCTCGGCTTCCGCGACAAGCTCCGCAGCGAGCGCGCCCGCAACGCCGAGGTCGGCCTGGTCTGGCTCGGCGATCCCGACCTCGAGCGCTTCACCCGCGATCGTCACCCGCACCTGCGCAGCATGGCCAAGACCGGGGTCCGCCGCAGCCGCGCGCACGAGGCCGGCCGCGCCGCGGGCCAGCGCCTGACCCTGCAGAAGCCCGTGCACGAGCACCAGTCCCGCGGCCGCGCCCTGCGCGAGGCCGGCTGAGCGCGGGCCCGGTCTTCAGCGTCTCTTTCACCGCGCGGCGCGCCCGCCGTGCGTTGACTGCGACAAACATTTCTTCGCGGCCCTGCGGACGAATCTTCACGCCGTGGCCATACCCGTGGCCATGCAAAGAACTCACCTGACCGCGCTCGTGGCCGCCCTGTCCCTCGCCCCCGCGTGCGGCGACAGCGGCTCCGGCGCGACCGGCGACGCCGACACCACCTCCGACACCGGCGTCGCTCCGACGACCTCGACCACCGCCCCCACGGGCGAGCCGACCGCCAGCCAGCCCGACGTCACCACCACCACCACCGCCTCCACCACCAGCCAGCCCGACCTCACGACCGGCGATCCCGACACCGGCGTCGCCACCACCCTGACGACCACCGGCGACAGCTCGACCGGCCGCGGCGACAGCTCGACCGGCGGCGACAGCTCGACCGGCGGCGGCGACAGCTCGACCGGCGGCGACAGCTCGACCGGCAGCGACAGCTCGACCGGCGGCGACCTGTGTGCCAACGGCGTCGTCGATCAGGACGAGACCGACATCGACTGCGGCGGCGCCGCCTGCGGCGACTGCGACGTCGGCCAGGCCTGCTCCGTCGACGACGACTGCGCCGGCGTCCCGTGCGTCGGCGGCGTGTGCACCACGCCCGCCTGCTTCGTCGACGCCGACTGCAGCATGCTCGACGACGCCTGCAACGTCGGCGTGTGCGACCCGGACAGCCTCACCTGCGCGGCCGCGCCGATCAACGAGGCCCAGGCCTGCGACGACGGCGACCTGTGCACCACCGCCGACGTGTGCACCGCCGGCAGCTGCGGCGGCGCCGCCAAGGACTGCGCCAACTTCGACAGCGCCTGCGGCCTCGGCGAGTGCAACCCCGGCAGCGGCGCCTGCGAGACCGTCACCGACCCGAACAAGGAGGGCGAGGCCTGCGACGACGCCAACGCCTGCACCGCCGGCAGCGCCTGCGAGGCCGGCGCCTGCGTCGCCCCGAACGGCCCCGGTTACCTCCTCTACGAGGACTTCGCCGACTCGCAGGGCGGCTGGGCGCTCGACGCCTCGTGGGAGATCAAGCCCGCGGTCGCCTCGCCCGTCGGCGGCACCAACGGCGCCGACCCGGCCAGCGACCACACGACCACCGACGACAACGGCGTGGCCGGTCAGTTCGTCGGCGGCCTCGTCACCAGCCTCAACGTCACCAGCGGCGCGTTCAACTGCCTGACCTCGCCGGCGGTCGACGCCTCGGCCCTGCCGACCGTGTTCTTCCGCTTCTGGCGCCACCTCCACGTCGACTACACCAACTGGTCGGTCAACCGCGTCGAGGTCTACGACGGCAACGCCTGGGTGCAGCTCGAGCAGGGCTACGCCAACCCCGGCGTCAACGACGGCAGCTGGACGTCCGTCACCTTCGACCTCACGGCCCACAAGAACTCGGCCCTGCGCGTGCGCATCTGCAGCCAGCGCAACGCCGGCGCCTACACCTACGGCGGCTGGAGCGTCGACGACGCGACCATCTCCGAGGTCGCCTGCACCCCGTGAGCCGCGGATCCCCGCGCGGTGGCCCCCGCTCCCGCGCGCGCGGACCTCGCGTCCGCCGCGGCGACCGGCGTTCTGCCGGCGCCGCCCGTGCGTTCGCGCGCCCGGCGGGGCCCCGGGTCTGCTGACACGCGCCGCCATCCGCGTGATCCTTGCGACGATGGACCCCGCGCCGCAACCGCCCGCGCGCGACCTGCCGCCGCAGATCGGGCGGTTCGTGATCCTCTCGCTGATCGGCGCCGGCGGCATGGGCGTGGTCTACGCCGCCTACGACCCCGAGCTCGACCGCAAGGTCGCGGTCAAGCTGCTCCACCCCAACCTCAGCGGCAGCGAGCGCGAGACCATCGGCCGCGCCCGCCTGCTGCGCGAGGCCCAGGCGATGGCCCGCCTGTCCCACCCCAACGTCGTCAACGTCTACGACGTCGGCACCCACCACGCGCAGGTCTTCATCGCCATGGAGTTCATCCACGGCCTGCCGCTGTCGGCCTGGCTGCGCGTCGAGCCCCGCGCCTGGCGTGACATCGTCGCCGTGTTCCGCGAGGCCGGTCGCGGCCTCGCCGCCGCCCACGCCCAGGGCCTCGTGCACGGCGACTTCAAGCCCGACAACGTGCTCGTCGACAAGGACGGCCGCGCCCGCGTGGTCGACTTCGGCCTCGCCTTCGACCGCGACCGCGACCCCGACGTGCCCGCCACCGACCGCGACGCCCTGCGCTCCGGCGCCTCGGTCGCGCTCGACACCCGCCTGACCCGCTCCGGCGCCCTCACCGGCACCCCCGCCTACTGCGCCCCCGAACAGTTCCGCGGCGCCGCCGGCTCGCCCCTCACCGATCAATTCAGCTTCTGCGTCAGCCTCCACGAGGCCCTCTACGGCGTGCGCCCGTTCCCCGGCGACGACCTCGACGCCCTCGCCCGCACCATCTGCCTCGGCGAGCTCGTCCCCGAACCCCCCGGCAGCAAGGTCCCGACCTGGCTGCGCCGCGTGGTCCTGCGCGGCCTGTCCGGCGCCCCCGGCGGCCGCTACCCCGACCTCCACGCCCTGCTCGCCGCCCTCGGCCGCGACCCCGGCCGCCGCCTGCGCGCCCGCCTCGTCGCCGTCGGCGTCGTCGCCCTGCTCCTGCTCGCCGCCTGGCTGTGGCGCTGGAGCGTGCTCCGCACCTACGAGCAGCGCCAGGGCCTGTGCGCCGGCGCGGCCGACAACCTCGTCGGCGTGTGGGACCCCGCCCGCAAGCAAGCCGTCCGCACGGCCATGCTCGCGACCGGCCTCGGCTTCGCCGACGACGTCGCCACCCGCGTCGCCGCCCGCCTCGACGCCTACGCCGCCGCCTGGTCGACCATGCACGCCGACGCCTGCCAGGCCACCCACCTGCGCGGCGAGCAGTCGCCCGCCCTGCTCGACCTGCGCATGGCCTGCCTGCGCCGCAACCTCGTCGACCTGCGCTCGCTCGTCGACGTGCTCGCCGACGCCGACGTCGACGTCGTCCAGCACGCCGTCGAGGCCGCCGCCCAGCTGCCGGCGATCGCCGCCTGCGCCGACACCCTCACGCTCCAGGGCCGCACCGCGCAGTCGAGCGGGCCCGAGGCCCAGGCCGTGCGCGAGCGCCTGGCCCTCGGCCGCGCCGAGCGGCGCACCGCCCGCCTCGAGAGCGCCACCGTCACCGCCGCCGAGGCCCTGCAGCGCGCGCGCAAGCTCGGCGACCCCGCGCTGCTCGCCGAGGCGGAGTTCGTGGTCGGCGAGGTGCAGGACGACCGCGGCCTGGCCGAGGCCGCCGACACGCTCGCCGAGGCGTTCTACACCGCCGAGTCGACCCGCGAGACCGTGCTGCTCGTCGACATCGCCACCGCGCTGATCCACAACGCCAACCGGCGCGAGGACCTGCCGGTCGCCCGCCAGTGGGCCCGCCACGCCGAGGCCCTGCTGGCCCGCCTCCGCGACGAGCGCTCGGGCGAGCTCGTGCGCCTCGAGCTCGGCCTCGAGAACGCCGAGGGCACGCTCGCCGCCCAGAGCGGCCGCCTCGACCGTGCCGAGCGCCACTACGCCCGCGCCCTCGAGCTCTCGCCCGAGCCCGGCGCGCTCGACGTCGCCGGCGTGCACAACAACCTCGGCAACATCTACGTGCGCACCGGCGACCTCGCGCGCGCCGAGGCCCACTCCCAGGCCTCGCTGGCGATCTACCGCGAGCAGCTCGGCCCGCTCCACCCGCACCTCGCCCCGCCGCTCAACAACCTCGCCGAGCTGCACATGCGCCGCGGCGCGTGGGAGGCCGCCGAGGCCACCTACCGCCAGGCCTTCGACCTCCTGGTCGGCGTCTACGGCCCGGCCCACGTCAACGTCGGCATCGTCCACAACAACCTCGGCGACGTGCTGCTCCGCCGCGGCCGCCGCGACGAGTCGCGCGACCACTACGAGCGCGCCCGCACGATCTTCCGCGACGCCCTCGGCCCCGACGCCCCCGCCCTCGCCTACCCGCTCACCGGCCTCGGCGAGCTGTTCCTCCTCGACGGCGACCGCGAGGCCGCCCTCCCGCCGCTCACCCGCGCCCGCGAGCTCCGCGACGCCGCCGAGCCGACCGCCCTCGCCCGCACCCGCTTCGCCCTCGCCCGCGCCCTCGACCCCGACCCCGAGGCCCGCCCGCTCGCCGACCAGGCCCGCACCACCTACGCCGCCGCCGGCCTGGCCTACGCCCGCGAGCTCGCCCAGGTCGACGACTGGCTGCACGCCCACCCGGTCGCGCCGACGCCCGCGCCGTCGCCGTGACGCTCACAGCCGCCGGCCGACCTACGCCCGCGAGCGCGAGCAGGTCGACGACTGGCTGCACGCCCACCCGGTCGCGCCGACGCCGACGCCGTCGCCGTCGCCGCTCACAGCTGCTGCCAGCTCAGCGTCGTGATCTCGACCTGGTAGCCGAACCACCCGTTGTCGAGCCGCATGGTCCTCGGCGGCCGCTCGCCGGCCATGCCGCCCTCGTAGGTCACCGTGATGGTGCCCTTCGGCTTGCGGTCGAGCCGCCGGTACGTCCGCTCAAAGATCCTCCCGTCCCGCCACCGCTCGCCGATCCGCTCGCCCGCGCGCTCGCCCTCGCGTGCGCCGTCGCCTGTCCCTTCGGACAGCCCCATGAACAGCGAGCGATGCACGTCGAGCAGCATGAACTCCGGCGGAAACGGCAGCGTCCCTTTAATTATCTCCTGCCCCCGCACCCCCTGGGCGTCCTGCTGGACCACGAACGCCTTGGCCCCGAACGGCGTCACCCCGATCAGCGTCACCGCCCCGCCGACCTTCTGGACCACCACCTCGCCGTGGAACGTGCGCTCGCCGTAGCGCCCGACCAGCGCCTGCCGCGTCAGGAAGTCGCCGCGCGCCGCCAGCCGCTCCGAGGCCACGAACTCGCCGGGGTAGCGCATCTGCGACGGATCCGGCGGCGTCGTCGGCCGCGGTGTACACGCGACGAGCAGCCCCCACACCAACAACGCCCTGTTCATCGCAGACCTCCCGGCAGCAGCGCCGCCGGCGCGAGCACGAGGCTCGGCACCACGCCGAGCCCACCGTCACACCGATCCTCGTTCATCGCCGACCTCCCAGTAGCAGCGCCGCCGGCGCGAGCACGAGGCTCAGCAGCACGCCGAGCCCCACCGTCACACCGATCGCCCGCAGCGCCGGGCTCGCCGACATCGCCAGCAGCCCGAACGCCAGCACCGTCGACGTGCACGCGATCAGCACGCTCAGCACCGTCGCCGCGAACCCCTCCGGGTCGTCCCGCGTCTCGGCCAGGAACACCCCGTAGTCGACCCCCATGCTCAGCACCAGCAGCAGCGCCACCACGTGCAGCAGCCCCACCGACACCCCCGCCAGCGCCAGCGCCCCGAGGCTCGCGCCCGCCGCCAGCACCGCCGGAGCGAACGCCGCCAGCGCCACCGTCAGCCGCCGGTGCCGCAGCCACACCATCGCCAGCACCGCCACCAGCCCCAGCGTCACCAGCTCGAGCGTGCGCTCGCGGTAGCGGCCGTACGCCGCCGCCATCGTCTCCTGCTGATCGAAGTAGTGCGCCCCCGCCGTGTCCGCCAGCCGCCGCGCGAGCGAGGCTCCGTCCTTGACCCCGCGCACGAAGCTCAGGATGGCCACCGCGTGCCCCTCGCCGCCGCGCGCCAGCTCGACGCGGAACGGCCGCACCGCGTCCCCCAGCGGCGACCCGGCCAGGACCTCCAGCGTCAACGCCCCCGGGTCCTGCGCGACATCCGCGAAGAACCCCGCGAACGAGCCCGGATTAAAACCCTCGGCCACGAACGCCGCGTCGAGCCGCTCCGCCAGCCCCGGCGCCCGCAATGCATTTAAACTGGCCGCCTGCGCCGTCGGCCCCGGCACGAACGTGTGCAGGCTGCGAAACTCCTCGAGCTCGCCCGCCGCCCGCGCCGCCGCCAGCCGCACGCGCACCGAGTCGTTGACGTCGAGCGCCGCCGCCTCCGCCGCCGCCAGCGTCGCGCCCTCGCCGATCGCCACCACGAAGCGCCCGCCGTCCATGCGCGCCACGCTCGCGCGCACGCGTTCGTCCTCCGCCAGCATGGCCGGGTCGATCACGGTCAGCAGCTTGATGTCGTCGGTCCAGCGGATCTGCGGCAGCCCGATCGCCGCGACCAGCAGCGCCGTCAGCGGCAGCCCCGCGACCACCCGGCGCCGCCGCCCGAGCGCCTCGACCGCCCGCGCCACCCCGCTCGCCGCGGCCCGCTGCAGCCGCCCCGCCTCGGCCCTCGCCGACAGCATCGCCGGCAGCCAGTACAGCGTCGCCAGCGCGGCCACCAGCACGCCCACGCTGGCGAACACCGCCACCTCGCGCAGCCCCGGGAAGCTCGTCCACGCCAGCCCGGCGAACCCCGCGATCGTCGTCAGCGCCCCCAGCCACAGCCCCGGCGCGATCCGCCGCGCGCTCGCCTCGGCCCCCTCGCGCCGCCGATCGAGCAGGTGATGGTTCAGCAGGTGCACCGAGTAGTCGATGCACACCCCGATCAGCGTGGCCCCGAACGCCAGCGTCAGCCCGTGCACCGACCCGAAGATCAACAGACAGGCCGCCAGCGCCGCCGCCACCCCGAGCGGCAGCGGCAGCATCGCCAGCACGATCAGATGCGGCCAGCGGAACACGGCCACGAACAGCAGCAGCAGCCCGATCGTCGACACCGTCGAGATCCGCGAGATGTCGTCGCGCATGGCCTGCTCGGCCGCCAGGGCGAACCGCGCCACCGCGCTGCGCCCCAGCGTCAGGCCCCCGCCCGCGGCCGCGTCGGCCTCCGCGAAGCCGGCCTCGATCGCCGCCTGCAGCGGCCGCTGCGCCTCGGCGTCGAACGGCGAGTGGTGCGTCGCCAGCATCACCAGCGCGTGCGTCTCGTCGGCCATGAACTGCCCGTCGACGATCGTCAGCCCCCCGCCGCGCGCCGCCTCGAGCGCCTTCAGCTGCCGCGGATACAGCAGCAGCGGATCCCGCGGCGCCACCTTCTTGATAAATGTCCCCGAGGGCTTGCCGAGCTCGCGCTTCAGCTCCCGCGCCGCCGCGCGCAGCCCCTCGTCGGACAGCTCCGCCGGGTCCGCCAGCAGCTGCAGGCGATGCGGGAAGTACACGCGGTGGATGCCCTCGCCGTCGAACGACCCCGGCCCGACGCGCAGCCACGCGACCTCCGGGTGCCCCGCGAGCGCCGCCGCCAGCGCCCTCGCGCCCGCCCTCGCCGCCGCCGGATCGTCCGCCTGCACGCTCAAGATCATCGTGCGCGTCAGCTCCGACTGCGCCAGCTCGCGCGAGATCCCCGCGAGCTTCGCGTCGGTCTCGTCGGCCATGAAGTGCGTGATGTCGGTGGTGACCGCGAGCCGCCGCCAGCACACCACCACCAGCACCGCGAGCAGCACGAACCCGATCGCCGCCCGGATCGCCCGCCGGCCCGTGGCCGTCATCGCCGGCTACCGCGGCCCCGCCGCGGGCCGCGGCGGCAGGCTAAACAGCCTGGACGACTCCTCCGGCGTGAACCTCCGGTTGGCGTCGACCTCGCTGAAGGTCGTGATCGTCTCGTCCCCGCCGACCTCCACCACCGTCATCGTCTCGAGCACCACGTCGCGCCCGACCAGCTCGAGCCGGTCGATCACCTGGGTCATCGGCGCGATCCTCGGGCGCAGCTTCAGCGACCAGCGCGGCACCCCGTCCGCCCCCGCCGGCAGGATCGCCAGCTCCATCGTGTACATGCGGTCGAGCGCCGCGCGATCGCCCGCGAAGATCTTGACGAACGAGTCGACGAACAGCCGCAGCACCGGGTTGGCGTCGAGCTGCAGCGCCTCGCTGCCGCCCGCGTCGGCGTAGCGCAGCGAGCCCTCGTCGATCAGCACCGTCGCCGGCGCCGGCGCCGTGATGTGCCGCGCCAGCCTCGCCTTCGGCGCGAAGTACAGCGTGCCCTCGTTGACCAGCGGCGCCGCCAGCAGGGCCATGCGCTTCTCCTCGCGGAACCTGGCCGACAGCCCGGTCATCGCCGCGAAGCGCGTCAAGATCGTCTCGAGCGTCGGCGCGGCCGCCGTGGCCGCCGGCGCGGCGACAGGCGCCTGCGCCTCGGCCGCCCCGGCGAGCAACATCCCCGCGATCACCATCCCACTAAACCAGGCGTTGCAGCAGCGCATCGGGCGTCTCCGGCAGCATGCGACCCTCGGCGTCGGTCGTAATCAAAATCGTCTGACCGCGCGCCGAGCAGCGGTCATGCGTCAGGTTGCGGATGCGATACGCGATCACCAGCCGCGGCGCCACGCTCACGAACCACGCCGTCACCCGCGCCCTGTCCGCGTAGTGCAGCGGGAACGTGTGCCGGCAGTGCGAGTCGACCAGCAGCAGCCGGTGGCCCAGCGCCCGCATGTCGGCCACGTCGAGCCCGCGCGCGCGCATCAGCGCCGTGCGCCCGTGCTCCATGTACTTGTAGTAGTGGCCGTGCCACACGATCTGCAGGGCGTCGACGTCGTGGAACGGCACCTCGAAGTCGTGATGCACCTCGTGCATGCGCCCGCGGCTCGACTCGGTGGTCACAGGCTCGCCTCCCCGACCGGCAACGACCCGTCGCGCGCCATCCCCAGCACCACGGAGATGTCGCCGTCCTGCCGGCGATCGGCCTCGACCATCGCCACCCGCGCGCGCACGGCGGCGTGCAGCGCCCGGGCCCGGCGCGAGCGCGGCCCGCCGCGCAGGTCGAGCGCCTGGCACAGCGCCAGCGTGACGATCGCCGCCGCCGTCTCCGTGAGCTCCAGGACCCGCAGGCAGTCGCGCGCCGCGATCGTCCCCATGCTGACCTTGTCCTGGTTGTGGCATTCGGTCGAGCGCGAGAAGACGCTGGCCGGCATGGTCAGCTTCAACGCCTCGGCCGCCAGCGCCGAGGTCGAGATCTGCATGGCCTTGAACCCGTGGTGGGCCGCGCGGTCGGGGCCTGTCCGCGCGACCAGGTTGGCCGGCAGCCCGTTGCTCATGGCCGGGTTGTTGACCTGCGCCATCTGCCGGTCGACCAGGTCGGCCAGGTTGGCCACCGCCGTCTTCAGCGCGTCGAGGGCGAAGCAGGCGTGCCCCCCGTAGAAATTCCCGCCGTGCAGCGCGTCGCCCGACTCGGGGTCGATCAGCGGGTTGTCGTTGGCCCCGTTGACCTCGATCTCGAGCCACCCGCGGATCCACGGCAGCGCGTCGACCAGCACCCCGATCACGTGCGGCGCGCAGCGCACCGAGTAGCGGTCCTGGATGCGCGGCTGGTCGCGCGCGGCCTCCTCGCCGTCGCCCGACGAACCGGCCAGGTCCTCGCGCACCCACCGCGCGCACGCGCGCTGGCCCGGGTGCGGCTTGGCCGCGAAGATGCGGTCGTCGAAGTGCCCCGGGTTGCCGCCCAGCGCCTCGCTCGTCAGCGCCGTCAACGCCGCGCACCAGCGCGCCAGCGACGCCGCCCGCGCGAACGCCAGGCAGCCGAGCCCGACCATCACGCTGGTCCCGTTCATCAGCGCCAGGCTCTCCTTCGGCCCCGGCGTCAGCGGCACCAGCCCGTGCTGCTGCAGCACCGCCGCCGCGTCCTGCACGCGCCCCTCGGCCCAGCACTCGCGCTCGCCGATCAGCAGCGCCGCCACGTACGACAGCGGCGTCAGGTCGCCGCTCGCCCCGACCGATCCCTCGCTCGGGATCGCCGGCAGCACCCGCCGCGTCACCAGCTCGCACAGCCGCTCGAGCACGGCCGGCCGCACCCCCGACCACCCGCGGGCCAGCGCCGCCACGCGCACCGCGACCACCGCCGCCGACTCCTCCGGCGACAGCAGCGCCCCCGTGCCGCAGCCGTGGAAGCGGATCAGGTTCAGCGGCATCGCCCTCACGTGCTCCGAGGCCACCGCGTTGACGCACGAGTCGCCGAACCCGGTGTTGACCCCGTACACCACGTCGCCCGCGTGCAGCCGCCGCTCGAGGTGGGCCACGCTCGCGTCGAGCCGCGCGTGCAATTCGCGATCGATCGTCAGCCCCGCCCCGCGCGCCACGCGGACCACGTCCTCGATCGTCAGCCCGTGCGCGCCGATCGTCACCGTCTCAGTCACGGCGCGCTCCAAAATTCAAAGAAGTTGAACCAGTTGTCGGGGGCCATGCGGCAGTAGTGCTCGAGGCGATCGGCATAGCGTTGCACGTGGGCGGCGAGGGCCGCCTCGCGGGCGCCCCGGGGCAGTTCTAGTTGTTGGGCCAGCGGCTCGCAATACAGATCGTAGCGGTTCGGGCCATGATAGAGCCCGAACGTGAGGTAGACCGGGCAGCGCAGCAGCGCGGCCAGCGTGTACGGCCCGGTCGGGAAGCGCGCCGGAGCGCCGAGGAACCGCGCCGTCGCCGTCTTCTCGTTGACCCCGACCCGATCGCCGAGCACCGCCACGAGGTCGCCGGCCTCGATCGCCGCCTGCACCGCGAAGATGTAGCTGGTGTCCTTCGGGTCGATCTCGATGACCCGCCCGCGGAAGTCCGCGCCGACCGTGGCGAGGAAGCTGCTGATCATCCGCGCGTTCTCCCAGTACGCCAGGATGTGGATCTTGAACTCCTGGTCCTTGCCGAACGCCCGCATGGCCTCGAAGCTGCCGACGTGCGCGCCCAGCAGGATCGCCCCGCGCCGCTCCTCGCGCAGCTTGATTAAGTGCTCGACCCCGTTGCTCGTCACCGCGAAGCGGTCGACCTCGCCGCGCACGAGGAACACGCGGTCGAGCGCGCACACCGCGAACGTGCGGATGTTGCGGTACGCCCCCCAGAACCCCGCGGGCCGGCCGATCCGCCGCAGGTACTGCTGCACCGCCCGCCGCGCCGGCCCGGCGAACAGCGTGTAGTAGAAGGCCACCACGCGCAGCACGACGCCGGCCCCGCGGCGCCCGAAGATCCGCGCGAACAGCACCAGCGCCCGCGCCCCGAACACCGTGCCCTTCTCGCGGCGCCGCAGCCACGCCTCGTCCGCTGGCGCTTCGGCCATGCCTGAAGGGTCAGGTGCGCCCGTCACCCGCGTGAGCCTCGCACGCCGCGCGCGCCCGCGTCAACGCGCCTCACTCGCACTGCATCGGCGTCGGCTCCTGCACGCCCGCGTTGAACACCACCGGCATGCCCGTCGCGCCCCACCCGAGGGCCACGCCCTGCTGCGCGGCCGAGCGCGGCATGAAGCCCAGCTCGCCCGCGGCGAAGCGGTCCTGCAGGTGGCGATACACCGTGTACGCCTCGTCCTCGTGCATCAGCTCGTGGGGGTCGTCGGGCACCTCGATGGTGAACACGAAGCGCACCGCCGCCGCCTCGCTGCGCACCTCGTAGATGCTGCCCGCGAACATGGTGCGCGTGGCCCGACGAAACACCAGCTCGAGGTAGTCGGCCTGCGTGAACGTCGGGAACACCCCCTTGAAGGCCTCCTGCAGCATGCAGATGTGCAGGCTGTACTGCTGACGATCGCCGAACAGCGTCGGCAGCGGCGCCTCCGGGACCAGCGGCGCGAGATACTTGCCGAGCCGCACCAGCCCCTCCGCCTCGCTGCCCACGGTCGACATGGCCTCCCACGTGGCCCGGTCCGGCACCGCGTGCGTGCACACCCCGTGGCCGAGCTCGGCCTCCGCGTCGCCGCAGTAGTCGGGGTGCGCCGCGCACCCGCTCGCCGGGTCGCCGTGCAGCCCCGGATCGCAGAAGCACTGGCCCGCCCACCCGTCGCAGCGCGCCCCCGCGCCGCACACCACGTCGAGGCACGGGTCGACGCCGGTGGTCGACGTGCCCTCCGACGACCCGCCCTCGCTGCTGCCCGCGTCGCCCCCGCCCGGGTCGCCCGGACAGGCGGACAGCAGCAGCGCGAGCGCGAGCGTGGTGGTCTTCATGGCTGTCCCTCAGGCCAGGCGGCGGCGACGTCCCAGCAGCACGAACACTACCACCATCGCCAGCCCCGGCGGCCCCGCCCCGGTCGCGTCGCAGCCGCAGCCCTTGTCGCCGTCCTGCCCGCCCGCGTCGCCGCTGCTCCCGCTCGCGTCCTCGCCGCCGGTCGGCCCGCTCGTCGGTCCGCTGGTCGGCCCGCCGTCGCCGCCCAGCGGCGCGCACGCGGTCTGGTCCCAGCCGTCGCCGAACTCGTTGATCTCGCACACGAACAGATCGCAGCCGAGCTTGCCGGTCGGGTCGACCGAGTGCGGCCCGAGCACGTCGACCACGTCCTCGCCGAAGCACGCCGGCACGCCGTCGACCGCCTGCTTGCTGCCGAGGTCGAACGCGTCGACCTGCACGCAGACCGGCTGCTGCGCCCCGCCGAACGCGAAATTCGGCGACGCGCCCTGGCTGACGATCACCCCGTCGACGACATGGTTGTAGACCACCTGCTGATCCACCGGCGGCCCCGCGGCCGGCGTCCCGGTCAGCGACAGCTCGAGGAACCCGATCTCCTCGAGCGGGATGCACAGGTTCGGGTCGAACTGCACCGTGTCGTTGCCGTAGCACCCGCCGCCGATCAGCGTCGGACCCGCCCCCTCGCAGCACGCGAACTTGTGCAGGTCGACGGTCGCGATCTGCGTGACCGACACCATGCCGGTGACCTCGACGGCCTTCAGCGCCGCGCCCGGCTCGCCCCCGATCGTGACCTCGCCGCTGACCGGCACCGTCGCCGGCACGCACGACCCGTCGGCGTCCGCGTTGCTCGCCCCGCCGCTGATCTGGTAGGTCGCCCCGGCCGTCCACGGCATGCTCGGCCGCCACACCAGCAGCCCCTGCTGCTGCGTCGACTCGAACACGCCCGGCAGCTCCATGCCGTCGGTGGTGACCGTCAACGCCAGCCCCTCGAGCGACTGCGCCCCGCCCTGGTAGGTGCCCTGCAGCACCAGCACGCCGTCGACCGGGATCGCACCCGACGACTCGAGCACCAGCTCGGTCCACCCCTCGTAGTCGCTGCACGGATCGTAGTACCCCGTGGCCGCACCGCCGCACGACACGGCCTCCGCCGCCGCGGCCTCCTCCGCGAACCCCAGCGTCGCCGCCGCCGCCACGGGGATCGCCCGCATCATCTGATCAAGCGTAAGTGTCATGCCCTCACGGTACACGGCCGGACCCCGCGCGTCAGCATGACACCGATGTCGCGCCCGGCGCTTGCCGCACGGCATCGGTGACGCACCCTCGCCGATCGTCGACGCCCCGCACGCGCACCACGACCGACGTTCACGGCGACGTCGCGCCCGGGCTCGCGGCCTCGCAGGTGCGCTGCACGACCAGCTCGACGCTCACCCGCGGCCGCGCCTCGACCGTCCTCCGCACCGCCGGGCACTCGCCGACCCGCGCCCGCAGCGTGTAGCGACCCGGCCCCGGCAGCACGCGGTCGAACCGCCCGTCGCGCGGCCGCGACGTCCAGTACTCGCCCGACACCGGCGCCAGCTCCTCGACCACCACCTCCGCCTCGACCGGCGCCCCCGTCGCGTCGCGCACGTGCCCGACGATCGCCGGCCCGGTCAGCACCCGCTCGAGCAGCGCCGTCCACACCGGCCGCGTCGCCGCCACCGCCGCGCGCCGCAGCTCGGGCTCCCGCGGGTTGTGGTGCGACCCCTCGACGATGTACGCCAGCGTGCCGTACGTGAAGCGGTGCCAGTCCTGGTCGGTCCCGTCGACCGCGTACAGCCGCCGCTTCACCCGGTATGGCCGCCCGTTCGGCTGCACCGGCGCCGCCGCGGCCACCCCCTCGGCGAACGTCCACGCGTCGTCGGCCGCCGGCATGGCCACGCCCTCGATCGTGTACGGCGAGAGGATCGCCGTGGCCAGCGTGTGGAACGAGATGGCCGCCACGAACCGCCGCTCGGCCGCCAGCCGCATCATCGCCCCGGTCTCGGGCTCGCTCGCCGGCGAGGGCCCGCGGTAGCGCCCGTCCGAGTACAGCGAGCGGCTCCCGAGCTCGCCGAGCGCGCCCCACTGGAACGGGTAGTTGCGGTTCAGATCGACGCCGTCCCAGCTCGAGTGCACCCCGTCGCCGTCGTTGTCGCGCCCGTTCTTGCGGCCGCCGGCCCGCGATCGGTGCATGTAGTGGAAGTTGCCGTCGGGGTTGACCAGCGGCACCACCCAGATCTCGAGCCCCGCCAGCGCCCGCCGCATCTCGGCGCCCTCGAGCAGGTGCGCCGCCGCGTCGAGCGCGTACTCGATCGACAGCAGCTCGCTGCCGTGGTGCGCCCCATTGATCAACACGGCCGGCTCGTCCTCGTCGCGCTCCGGATCGTCGCTGATCTTCAGCGCCCACAGCGGCCGCTCGTGGTGGCTCGCGCCGATCTGCCGCAGCGCCGCCGTGCCCGGGAACCGCTCCGCGTACGCCCGCAGCAGGCCCTCGACGAGCGCCGGATCCTTGTACGACGCGTCGACGCGAAAGCCCGTCGGCGTGCGCTCCGGCGGCTTGCCGGCGGCCGCGCGGAACTCGGGGTCGGTCGCCGCCCACGGCAGGTCACCGCGCTCCGCCACGACCCGCGCCCCCGCTCGCCGCAACATCTCGGCCTCGCCCGGCCCGAGCGCCAGCGCCAGCTCGCTGGCCACGCCCTCGACCGGCACCGGCTCGACGATCTTCCGGCGCAGCTCCGGCGGCACCCGCCCGCGATCCCGCGGATCGACGAACAACCACCGCAGGCTCCCGTACGGCCCCTGCACCTGCGCCGGCGCCCCCGGCGGCGCGATCGGCATGGCCGCCAGCAGCGTGAAGCGGTGCTCCTTCGCCTGCCTGGGCCCCGCGCGCACGCCGACCTGCCCCGCCGGGTAGGCGTCGTCGCGCCCGCTCACGCTCGCCAGCAGCTCGAACGACCCGCCGTCGTACACCTGCGCCGAGATCTGCGGGCCGATCAGCAGCACCACCACCTCGACGCGCCGCAGCTTGCCGCCGAGCCCCGCGACCTTGACCGCCGGCGTCAGCGGCACCGCCATGCCGTGGTCCCAGCGGTCGAGCCGCAGGCGGTCGCCCGCCAGCGACACCCCGTAGCCGCTCTTCAGCGCGACCGCCGGGTCCCAGCCCGCGCGCACCAGCAGGCTCATGTCGACCTTGCCGCCGAGCTCGACCCGCAGGCGCACCAGCCCGTCCGCCAGCGGCTCCCCCGCGAGCCACACGCCCTCGCGCCCGACCTCCGGCCCGTCGAAGGCCAGCGCGTGCTGGTCTTCGCGCCATGTCCCCGAGGATCTGGCCTGCGGGACAGGCTCGTAATTCGACGTCCCCGGCACCCCGCCGAAGATCACCCGCTCGCGCGCCGCGTCGAACCCGGGGAAGCCGACGTGCGCCGGAGCGGCCCGCGCGGGCGCGCCCGCCAGCGCGAGCCCCACGCCGAGCACCAGCCGAAGTCCGCCGCGCACCATCGCCGCAGCATACCGCGTTCCCGCGGCCTACTGCGCGCCCGGCAGGGCCAGCACCGACACGTCGACGTCCGGCGAGGGGATCCGCCCGTCCAGCAGCTTCGCCACCGTGTCGACCCCCCCGCGCCCGAGCAGCCGCTGCACGTGGCGCCCGTCGGCGATGTTGTAGTGCCAGTACGACGCCCGCTTGAAGCCCTTCGAGTTGCTGGTCTGCAGCACCAGCGACCGCTCGTCGAACGGCAGCCCGCGCAGGTTGGCCTTGAACGCCGGGTTGAGCTCCCCGCCCCACGCGCTCGGCGCGTTCGACAGGTAGACCACGCGGATCGGCACATCGAGCGCGCGCGCGGCCGCGGCGATCGACGCCAGCGTCCGCGTGCCCATCAGGTCGCCCTTGACCGGCACGATGCGGCCCTGCTCGTACATCGCCCGCACGTACGCGTAGCGCTCCGCGTCGGCCAGCCAGCCCTTGCCCTCGCCGCCCTTCGGCGGGGCCGCGCGCTGGGCCTCGTAGTACGGCCACAGCTCCTCGCGCGTGGCCTTGAACCCCGACTTCAACTTCTCGAGGTCCGCCGCGCCCGCGTACACCTCCTCGAGGATCGCCAGCGACGTCTTGACGTTCTCCGGCGCGAACCGGGCCACGAACGCCTCCGGCGTCTCGGATCGCAGGATGAGCGCGCGCAGCCGGCGGTGATGCGCGACCACCCGCGGGTCGTAGTCGAGGAGCCACGCGTACGTGCTGCCCGCCGCCGCCAGCAAGCTGTAGTTCTGGTCGCTCGCCACCCCCACGTAGCCGCCGCCCACGTCGGCCACGAACGGCTCCCACACGTGCGTGCGCCCCTCGTTGGCCATGATGTACGGGAACGGATCGCGGCACGTCGTGGTCGCCCGCCCGCCCTTCTGCAGCGCCGGCGCCCAGGTCGCGCGCACCTCCTCGCCGCAGATCTGCTTGTCCTCGATCGGGTCCTGGTCGATCGCCGCGGCCACGCGCTGCTGGGCCTCGTCCGGCGCCTGCGGCCGCGCGCCCGCCGGCCACGGCGTGACGAGCTGGCGCGGCGGCCAGGTCGCCAGCGCGGGCCCGTCGCTCGCGCAGCGGACCGTCGGCGACCGCGACGTCGACAGCGCGCCCGCCTCCTCGCGCGCCGCCGACGACCGCAGCACCCGCCGCGACCCGCACGGGTGCGCTCCGTCGCACGGCCCCAGCGGATCGCGGCCGCTGCACTCGGCCCCGCAGCTGCGCGCCGCCGCCGTGCCCGTCCACTCGAGCCCCGCGCCGGCCAGCCCCTTGGCCCCGTGCTGCCACTCCCACTCGCTCGGCAGGCGCTTGCCCAGCCACGCGCACAGCTCGCGCGCTCGCTGCCAGTCGACGATCGCCGCCTCGTGCTCGGCCTGCCCCTTCTTCGGCCCCCGCGTGCACGCCCCCGCCGCGCGGCAGGCCGCGAGCGCCCGCACCGGCGCCGCCCGCTCGTCGATGTAGAACGCCGACAGCTCGACGCCCTCCGCCGGCGACCCGGCCTCGACGCAGCGCATGCCCGGCGGCGCGAGGGCGCAGAACGACGGCGCCGCCGGCCCGGCGCGCACCGCCGGCGCTGTCACGATCGCCGGCGCGGCGACCGGCACCGCCATCGCCGTCATCGCCGGCGGCGGCGGCGGCGCCTCGTGAGACTCGAACGTGGTCGCGCTGCACGCCGCGACCACCAGCGTCGCGACGACGCCAGCGCGAACGAATGTCATCGCCATCAGGATAACCGCCTCGACGCGGCACGTCGTCGGCTTCATCCGCTGGCACGATCGCCCGGCGCACCCGCGACCCCGGCCGGCGAGCCGCGGCCTCCGCGGGCTCGCCCGCCCGCGCTACAGCGTTCACCCGCGGTCGCTCACCTGTCCCATGGGACATCCCGTCGACGCCGCCCGCGCGCGGCCCCGCGAGCCGCCGCCGCGCCACCTGTCCCGCAGGCCAGGCTACCCCTGCGTCAGCCGGCGCCGCGGCGCTCGCCCGAGCAGCCGCAGGATCGGCAGCCACAGCAGCGCCGTGATCGACAGCCGCGTGTGCAGCCAGCCGATCTTGAAGTTGTCGCGCACCATGCGAAAGTGCGAGACCCCGCCCTCGGCCGCCGACAGGTAGCGCACCTTGGTCGGCAGGTTGACGATCGGCACGCCCATCCAGGCCATGCGCACCGCGACCTCGATGTCGAAGTCCATGCGGTCGCCGGTGCGCCCGACCGCCAGCGCGGCCGCCAGCGGGTAGACCCGGAACCCGCACATCGGGTCGCGGATGACCCCGCGCCCGGCCTCGACGTCGGTCCAGAACAGCGTGATGCGGCGCCCGATCAGCCGCCCGCGCGGCGCCGACGCGTCGTACACCGGCGCCCCCAGGATCAGCGCCGACGGGTCGCGCCGCGCCGCCGCCAGGAACTCCGGGATGTCGGCCAGCGCGTGCTGCCCGTCGGCGTCGACCTGCAGCGCGTGCGTGTAGCCGAGCGACCGCGCGAACACGAAGCCCGTCTTGACCGCCGCCCCCTTGCCGCCGTTGCGCTCGCGGTGGGTCACCGCCGCCAGCCCGTCCGCCGCCAGCCGCTCCGCCTCGCGCCGGCCCTCGGCCGCGCTGCCGTCGTCGACCACCACCACCGGCAGGTGCGCCCGCACCTGCTCCACCACCGCCCGCAGCGTGCGCGGGTTGTTGTAGGTCGGGATCAGCGCGCACGGCGTGAAGCCGGCCGCCTGTCCCTCGGGCCAGCCGCCCGCGGGCTCACTCTGCGGGTCGCTCGCCGCCATCGCCAACCTCGGCGGACCGCGGAGCGAACTCCCCGGCGTAGTCCAGCAGCCCCGTGGTGCACAGCTCGGCCCCGCGGGCGATCTCGAAGCCCACCTGCCGGCGCGCGCCGTCGACGTTCAGCCGCAGCTCGACCTCGTCGCCCGGGCCGATCGTGCGGCGGAACTTCAACCGCGTCACCTTGCGCGGCTCGCCGAGCTCGGGGTGGATCGCCCGCACCCGCGCGATCGCCAGGGTCGTCTGGGCCACGCCCGGCAGCACCGGGTAGCCCGCGAAGTGCCCCTTGAAGAACGCCAGGTCGACCGGCACCTGCACGGCGAAGCGGTGCCGCGATCCGCTCTGGCTGTGCTCGCGGATCACGAAGTCGGTGCGCGGCGCGGTCACCCGGTCGAACAGCGCCAGCAGGCGCGCGCGCGTCAGCTTGCCGCTGGCCTCGCGCGGCAGCGCCGGCACCACCCGGATCCGCCGCGGCACCACCACCGGGTCGAACCACTGCAACAGGCCGTGGCGCAGGCGCGACACCACCTCCGCCGGATCTCGCCCCGCCTCCTTGACCACCACCGCGGCCACGATCTCGTGCCCGCGCGGCTCGCCGACCTCGATCGCCGCCACCGCCGCGTCGGCGACATCGGGCTGGGCCAGCAGGCGCGCCTCGACCTCGGCCAGCGCGACCCGCTTGCCGCCGATCTTCAGCACGCCGTCGCGGCGCCCGAGCAGGTGGAAGCGGCCGTCGCCGGTCGCCTCGATCTGGTCGGCGCACATGAACGGCCGCGGCGCCTCCGGCGGCACGAACGGCGAGACCAGCAACATCCCGCCCTCCTCGTCGGCCGTCACCGTCACGCCCGGCAGCGGCTGCCAGGCCCCGCCGGTGTGGTCGGGCGAGTGCCTGCGCCACGCGATCCCGCCGGTCTCCGAGGCCCCGAAGATCTCCGTCACCCACAGCCCGAGCTGCGCGCCGAGCGACTCCGCGGTGTCCCCCGGCAGCGGCGCGCCCGACGAGAACACCCGCACCAGCGGCGGCAGCTCGCCCGCGGCCAGCACGGTCAGGCTGCGCAGGTGCACCGGCACGCTGACCAGGATGTCCGCCGACCAGCGCCGGGCCACCGCGGCGACCGTCTCGGCGTGCAGCGGCGTGTCGCGCACGAAGCTCGCCGCGGCCGCCAGCGGCACCAGCACGCTGAACAGCAGCCCGTACAGGTGATGCGGCGGGACGGTGGCGATGACCCGCTGCCCCGCCGCCACGCCGAAGCAGCCGACCAGCGCCGCCGCCTCGCCGAGCAGCTGCCCGGCCGTCTTCGGGCAGGCCTGGTGCGCGCCCGTGCTGCCCGAGGTGTACACCGTGGCGATCACCCGGTCGCCCGCGATCGCCGCCAGCGCCTCGGGGCCTGGTCCATCGGACATGTCCTCCGAGGCAGCCTCCGCGAGCCACGGGCGGAGGTCGTGCGGGTCCTCGAAGTCGGTGTCGTGCAGCAGCGCGACGACCCCGGCCCCGCGCCGCAGCGCCCGCACCGTCTCGGGCGCGGCGTTGGGCGGCAGGGCGACCGCGTGCCCGGCCTGCCAGGCGGCCAGGGCGGCGACGGCGACGCGGTAGCGGTCGCCGCAGACCACCAGCACCTGGCTGCCGGGCGTCGCCGGCGGCAGCCTGGCGACCACCGCCATCACGTCGCGCATGAGCGCCCGGCCGGTCCGCGTGCCCTCCTCGCCGACCGCCACGATCTGATCGGCCGCGCACGCGACCGGACGAAACACCGCCGGCGCGAGGTCAGCGAGCGGGACAGGGCTGGACGACGAGAGCGGGGCGGTCATGCGGACGGGCGAGGCGGTGCGAGACGGCGGTTGCGTTCAGAAGTTTCACGGCCCCAGCAGGCGGGCCAGCACGCGGTCGTGCCACGCGTCGGTGAACCGGCGGAACCTCCGCCGGCGGACGACGTACTCGACGGCGAAGCCGAGCCCGACCAGGATATACGCCACGAGCCCGGTGTACAGCGCCCACCACGCGATCGGCGCAAACCCGGCCAGGGTCGCGCTCACGGCCGCGTTGACCGCGAAGAACCAGCACCAGGCCACGGTCACGGACCGGCAGTAGGCCGGCCCGCCCTCGGGCAGGTCTGGCTCCTGCACCCGCGCGAAGTGTTCAATAATCGACACCGGCCCGCGCAGCGACCCCGCGAAGTGGGCCAAAAGCGACAGGTTAATCAGCACCGGGAGCGCCAGAAAAAACCGGGGCTCCGCCAGCGCCGCCCCCACCCCCACGAGGATCGCCACCGTGAGCGGCACCCGCAGCACCGCCCAGCGGCGCGCGGACGGGGCCCTGGCGACCTGGATCGCCAGGTTCGGCACGACCAGCGCGAGCAGCACCAGCCCCAGCGTGCGCGGCTCCAGGCGCGAGGCCCCGAGCCAGATCGCCGCCGGGTACGCGATCACCACCACCGTGCGGACGACCGCGACGACGACGACGAGCCTCAACCGGCCACGGCCCGCTGCTCCTCGACGAACGCCGCGAGGTTGCTGGCCGACGCGAAGATGTGGCGGTTCTGGGCGTCGTCGGCCTTGGTCTTGACGCCGTAGCGCTTGTTGATCGCCATCGCCAGCTCGAGCACGTCGATCGAGTCGAGCCCGAGGCCCTCGACGAGCAGCGGCGCGTGCTCGTCGATGTCGTCCGGCGTCATGTCCTGCAGCATGAGCGTCTCGATGATGAGCTCCTTGATCTCTCGGACCAGCGCGGCGTCCGGACTTTTCGCGGTCGACATTTCGCCGGCATCCTACGAGCACAGCCCCCGCCACGGCAAGCGCCCGCGCGGGGCGCCGCGCAGGGCCGGCTCGCCGGCGGCCCGGGCCCGCCTGGCGCAGTTTCGCCGCCCGGCCGCGGACCCCGCCGGCGCCCTTCCTTTCGGCGGCGCGCGCGACTACCCTGCCGCCCCGCCATGACAGAAACAGAGCACCCCCGCGTCGTCATCGTCACCGGCGGCGCCAACGGCATCGGCCGCGCCACCGCCCTCACGTTCGCCCAGCACGGCTACGCCGTGGCCATCTGGGACATGTCCGAACAGGCAGGTCAGGAGACCGTCCAGGCCGTGACCGCCGCCGGCGGCGTCGCCGTGTTCCACGCCGTCGACGTCAGCCAGGCCGCCAGCGCCGTCGAGGCGGCCCGCGCCGTGCACGCCCGCTTCGGCCGCGTCGACGTGCTCGTCAACAACGCCGGCATCGTCCGCGACGCCCAGCTGGTCAAGGTCCGCGAGGGCGCGGTCGTCTCGCAGATGAGCGAGGCCCAGTTCGACGCCGTCATCCAGGTCAACCTGAAGGGCGTGTTCAACTGCACCCAGGCGGTGGTCCCCTTCATGATCCAGCAGAAGTACGGGCGCATCGTCTCGACCACCTCGGTGGTCGCCCTCTACGGCAACTTCGGCCAGACCAACTACGTCGCGGCCAAGGCCGGCGTGATCGGCATGACCCGCGTGTGGTCCCGCGAGCTCGCCAAGTACGGCATCACCGCCAACGCCGTGGCGCCCGGCTTCATCGCCACCGACATGGTGAAGAGCATCCCCGAGAAGGTGCTGCAGGCCATGATCGACCACACCCCGGTCGGCCGCGTCGGCCAGCCCGAGGACATCGCCCGCGCCTACCTGTTCCTCGCCGACGAGCGCTCCGGCTTCATCAACGGCGCCGTGCTCTCGGTCGACGGCGGCGCGGTCACAGGGACCTGACCCCGAGAACCTGTCTGCTCACACCTGTCCCTCGAACCTGGTAACACGCGCACCCACCATCCATCCCCCAGTGCAGGGGTGTGCATGCAACGGCATGCATGTGAGGTGCGCGCGGCCTCCCGGCTGCACACAGCATTGCGGGCGCGAGACGAACCGACTAGCTTGGTCAGCCGTGACGGACGACGATCAGGCGTGGTTGCCGGGCCCCCTGCGAGAGCTCGGATACCGCGGCAAACGCCGGGATAGCGAGTGGTCCGAAGTCCTCCTCTTCCGCGACCGCGAGTGCTGGCACGGCCGCGGCGTCGACCCCACCGCCGCCCTCGACCACGCCCTCTCGCAGATGCTGCCGAGCGCGCTGGCCCGCGGCCTCTACGACGCTCGCCTCGCCGCCGCCGCGGTCACCGCCACCACGGTCGCGTCCGCCGCCACCACGGTCGCATCCGCCGCCACCACGGTCGCCGCCGCCGCCACCACGGTCGCCGCCGCCGACACCACGCCCGCGTCGGAGCCCGAGTCGTCCGCCAAGGTCGCCGCTTCCGCGACGTCACCGGAGCCCGAGGTCCGCGTCGTCGAGCCGCCGAAGGTCGGCCAGCGCCTCGTGCTGCCGACGCCGAGT
Source organism: Myxococcales bacterium (assembly GCA_016793465.1). Next base: position 54,102 of record JAEUJW010000011.1, on the reverse strand, counting down.
TATCCGGCCGCGGCCGTCAACGAGGCGCGCGAGACCCTCGAGGACATCCTCAAAGAGATCCATGAGGCGCGACCGGACTTCGCTCTCATGGCGCCGCGTCTGCAAAAAGTCCACATGCTCGCGTGGATCTGCCGCGCCCGCGGCCTCGACGAGCAATTTCAGGGCGAGCACCGCGTCGGCATGCTGGTCCGCCGCGTCGCCCACGAGCTGACCAACATCAGCAAGATCATGTGGCCCGGCTCGGTGCAGGCGCTGCAGATGAACGCCCGCCCCGACTGCGTGATCGCCGAGCTCGGCCTGAAGACGATCGCCTTCCCCCGCACGTGGAGCGAGGCCAGCGAGTTCGTGCAGCAGCACCGCGAGCGCGCGCTCGCCAGCGACGCCGCCCTCGACGACTACGGCTGGGCCGACGACAACCGCCGCGCGCCGCCCGGCGACCCGCGCACGCTCCTCCGCGAGGCCGTGCACGCGATCGAGGCCGTCGCCGGCCCGGTCCAGGAGCCGCCCCCGCGCCACCTCGCCGAGGCCCCCGAGGACATGAGCGCCGAGACCCTCGACGCCCTCGTGCGCCACGTCCCGCTGCTGCGGGCCATCCGCGGCCACACCCTCTCGCCCGAGCTGTGGGGCGCCACCATGGGCCGCATGCGCTGGCTCGCCGGGCGCCTCGGCGACCGCGCCCAGCAGCTGCGCAAGTGGCTCGACCCCGAGTTCCGCCCGCCCGTCGAGAGCACCCGCGGCGCGGCCCAGGCCGAGCAGCAGCGGGCCCGCAGGGACGCCCTGAAGCAGGAGGTCGGCGGCCTCGGCGACGCCGCCGCGCTCGGCGCCTGGCTGCTGAAGAGCTTCGACGCCTTCAACACCCAGGAGATCGCCGGCCTGCTCGACGCCAACCTGCGCGCGCTCGTGCAGACCCAGGGCGACGATCTCCTGCCCGACGGCGATCGTCGCCTGCGCCGCCGCCTGCGCGACCTCCGGGCCTTCCTCCACAACAGCGGCGAAGCCGCCGCCGGCGACGGCCCCTCCGAGCCGACCGAGCCGCCCGCCGCCGACGAGCCCGAGCAAGCCGCCGACGAGCCCGACGAGGGCGACGACCCGCTGGTCGTCCAGGTGCGCAGCCGCGTCGCCGGCAAGTCGGCCCTGTTCGTCAGCAACCGCGACGACCCCGACCTGAAGGCCCGCCTCGAGGACCGCCTCGACCTCAAGATCACCTGGTGCGACGGCAACCCGCGCAAGGTCCAGGCCCAGTGCGACGCCATCGCCCGCCGCAGCTACGACCTGGTGCTCATCGCCACCGGCTTCCAGGCCCACACCATCGACGGCATCCTCGCCCGCGCCGCCCGGGCCGTCAGCGTGCCCTACGTCCGCGTGTTCAAGGGCCGCCCCCTGGCCTGCGTCCGCGCCCTCGCCCGCACCTTCGGCCTCGCCGAGAGCCACGCCGCCTGACGCGGCTCCGCGCGACCCTCACGCCTGCCCGCCGGCGTCCGCCAGCGCGGGCGACCACGCGACCACCCGGTTGCGGCCCTCGCGCTTGGCCGCGTAGAGCCCGTGGTCGGCCCGCGTGAGCGCGTCGAGCAGGTTCTCCTTGGCGCCCTCGACCCCGGCCACGCCGATGCTCACGGTCACGTGCAGCGGCCCCTCGGCGGTGTCGACCGGGCGGCTGCAGACCGACTCGCGCATGCGTTCGGCGACGATGCTGGTCGCGCTGTGCACGTCGGTCTCGGGCAGCACCATCGCGAACTCCTCGCCGCCGTAGCGCCCGGCGATGTCGGACTTGCGGAGCCCGCCGATCATGCGCTTGGCGATGGCGCACAGCACCTGATCGCCGACCGAGTGCCCGTAGGTGTCGTTGATCGCCTTGAAGTGATCGATGTCGACCATCAGCACGCTGATCGGGTGGACGTAGCGGCGCGCGCGCTCGATCTCGTCCTCGCCGAGGCGGAAGAAGTGGCGGCGGTTGTACAGGCTGGTCAGCCAGTCGGTCGTCGCCATGTGCTGGACCTCGGCGAGCAGCTGCTGCTGCGCGACCTGGGCCTCGAACTCGCGGCGCTCGAGCCGGCGGCGGTAGTACTGCGACGTGACCGTGATGATCATCGTCGAGACCATGAACAGCTGGTTGCCGAGCGCGGTGACTCCGTCGCGCACGGCCAGCAGCCCGAGCAGCAGCGGCGCCATGTAGAACAGGTACACCGCGGCCACGAACACGATCGCCGTGGTCGTGCGCCACGAGAACAGCAGCCCGACCGCGAGGATGAGCAGGTTGATGCCCGCGTAGTACGGCGACTCGTAGCCCTCGTGCATGAAGCACATCAGCGCGATCGACCAGGCCACCGACAGCGAGAACGAGAACGACAGCCCGGCCACGTGGCGCGCGGTCCACTCCGGGCGCAGCTTGCCGGCGGCCAGGATGGCCAGCGCGTAGGCCGTGCAGCCCACGCGGAAGCCCAGCGTGACCCACACGTGCTCCGGGATGGTCAGCCAGTCGAGCCCCCAGAACGACGGCACGAGGAGCGCCCCCAGCGCGACCTCGACCCGCAGCGCCGCCGCGTTGCGCGCGCGCAGGCTCGCTTCGAAGTCGGCGGCGGGTTCGGTCGTCGTCATGCAGGCTTGCGCACCAGGAGAAAGTCGTAGGCGCCGGACTCCTCGCGTCGCACCTCGACGCTCGCGGCGGACGCGGCGATCGGGTCGGCGAGCGCGCGCAGCTGCTCCGGCTCGCGGTAGATGAGCGACCAGTCGAGCACCACCTCGGCCTGCCAGAAGTGCTCGTTGGGCCCGCACGCGTTGGCGATCGCCAGCAGCCCGCCCGGCGCGACCCGGTCGTAGAGCGCCGACGCCAGCACCTGGGCCCGCCGCTTCGGCAGGTAGTCGAACATCCCGACGCAGTAGACCAGGTCCTGCAGCTCCCCGCGGATCGCCATCGGGTCGCGGATGAGCTGCTCGAACGAGAGGTACAGGCACTGCGCCGTGCACCCGCCGCCGCGGGCCTGGATGGCCTTCAGCACGTCGTGGTAGGCCATGCTGAGCGCCTTCTCCTCCTGGTCGATCAGCGTCCACTTGGCCCCGCGCGGCGGCTCCGGCAGCTCCTCGACGAACTCCACCACCTCGCGCGCCGAGCCGCAGCCGAGGCTGAGCGCGCGCAGGCCGTGGCCGGCGGCCGCGCGCCGCTGGTACTCCTCGGTCATCAGGTCGCGCATCAGCCGCTTGCGCGTGCGCACCCCCGCGGCCAGCGGGTCCTCGCAGGCCAGCTTGTGGAACACCCGCCCGAACGCCGTGTCGCCCTCGAACGAGTCCTTGTAGATGTGCAGCATGATCGAGAAGTCGCCGGGGTACCCGAGCGGCTTGGTGTACGAGCGGTGCAGCAGCGGCGCCGCCATCATCAGCGGGGTCAGCAGCGCCTCGGTGCAGGCCTTCGCGGCCATCAGCGTGACCCGGTCGCGCAGCATCGGCGCGCACACCTGGCCCGCCGAGCGGCACAGCGCGGTCCAGCGCGGCCGGATCGCCTCGATGGCCCGGCGCACCAGCGAGTCGCGCTCGTCCCTCTCGTTGCGGCCGGTCTCGGCCAGCCACGCCTCGTGGTAGCCGAGCTTCTTCTGGTAGGTCCCCGCGAAGTGCAGCGCCTGCAGCAGCACCTCGCGGTAGTCGGTCGGCACCCGGTCGAACACCCGCTCGGGCCCGCCGAGCAGGTCGCGGGCCAGCGCCTGCTCGACGTCGAGGCGCTGCATCTCGAGCAGGTCGAGGAACCCGGTGAGCAGCTGGAGCCCGATGCGCCGCTGGCCGTAGACCCGCTCCTCGCGGGCGACCCGGGCCTGCCCGCGGTACACCGTCGCCTCGTGCACGCGGATCTCGACGTCGAGCACGTCGTTGACCTGCCAGTTCGGCGCGTCGCTCCCGGCGAAGAACGACACGCCGCTCATCGCCATGTCGTACAGCGAGAACGTGCGCTCGCCGATGAGGATGGCCGCCGAGTGCTCGCGCAGCAGCTCCCGCGCCAGCTGTCGCCGAGCGCGGTACGCCACCGCCTGCCCCACCCCTCCGACCAATTCTTCGTACGTCCTCACCCTCGACCTCCCGCGCGGCGGCACCTCCCGGCGGGGCCACGGCCCGCCGAGCGTGCGAATCATAGGTGCCGACTATAGTTCATCCCTCGCGTTCCCGGGGGGTACGCCCGCCCCCGCGTGCGCCCCAGGCCCGGTATTCGGGCCCTCGCCGGGTGGATCCGAGCCGGCGCGCCCACGAGCGCGGCGCCTCGCGATCACGATCGAAGATCGTTGTATGCGCCGCTCGTGACACTCGCGCTCTGCATCGGCGGTCGCAACGCACTTCATGCCGTGATCATCGTGCAACGATGGCAGGTGTTCGCGCCGCGCACACGCCCGTGCACCGATGCGCGCCTGTGTTACCCTGCGCGCGTCATGACGACCACGCGGATCCTCGACGAACTCCGGCTCTACCTGCGCCCCGCGGGGGGCGGGGTGCACCTCGTGTCGACCGGTCGCGCCGAGCAGCTGGCGCTCCAGCGCGGCCTCTACGGCCTCGGCGCCGACGCCCCCGACGCCGACATCGAGGCCGCGTTCGTCGCCGACCTCGCCGCGATCGCCGATGCACGCGTCATCGTGCTCGGCATCCCCTCCGACGTCGGCGCCGGCTTCCGTCGCGGCGCCAACCTCGGCCCGCGGGCGATCCGCGGCGCCCTGGTGGCGCACGACCCCGAGTGGCGGGTGCGCCAGCGGGCCCGCGGCGTCGTCGACATCGGCGACGTGTTCGTCGTCCCCCAGCTCCTCAGCGACGACCTCCTCGCGCCCCACGCCCGCGAGGCCGTCCAGCGCGCCCTCTACCCGCGCGAGCTGGCCGGACGTTCCCCCGGCGCCGGCCCGCACCCGGACCTCCCGGTCGCCCCGCTCTCGATCGCCGAGCGCGTCCTCGACCTCGTATTCACCCTCAACCCCACCGCCAAGCCGTTCGTGATCGGCGGCGATCACTCGACCGCGTGGCCCGCCGTGGCCGCCCTCGTGCGCGCGCGAACCCGCCGGCTCGGCGCGCCCGCCCTCGCCGTCGTCCAGCCCGACGCCCACACCGACCTGCTGCCCGAGCGCCTCGGCATCCCGATCTGCTTCGCGACCTGGTCGTACCACGCCAACGAACTCATCGGCCGGCGCCGCCGCCTGGTCCAGGTCGGCACCCGCGCCTCCCGCTTCCCGCGCGAGCACTGGGAGTCCACCCTCGACGTGCGCCAGTTCTGGGCCGACGAGTGCCGCGCCGACCCCGAGGCCGCGCTCACCGCCCTCGTCGATCACGTGGCCGGCCTCGGCCTCCCGGTCTACTTCTCCAACGACATCGACGGCACCGACGCCGCCCACGCCGACGCCACCGGCACGCCCGAGCCCGACGGCCTCGACCCCGAGTTCCTGGTCGACCTCATCCGCCGCCTCGGCGCCCGCGCCGGCCTCGTCGGCGGCGACATCATGGAGGTCGCCCCCCCGCTCGGCCCCGCGGACGGCGCCCGCACGGTCGAGCTCGCCGCCCGCTACACCCGCGAGACCCTCGACCAGCTGGTCGCCACCCAGGTCGAGGCCTGACCCGAAGGACCTGTCCCTCAGACCAGCCGCCGGGTGCGCGGGCTCAGCGGCGCGCCAGCCCGGCGCGCCGCTCGGACGCCCCGGTGGTCCGCTTGTAGAGCTCGACGCGCGTGCGCCCGAGCGCCAGCATCAGCGCCCCGCTGATCAGCATGCCCGCGCCGACACCGAGCAGCACCGCCCCGGTCGGCCGCAGGTTCGACGACGACGACGAGCTGCGCGGCACGGCCACGAACACCGCGCCCGCGAGCAGCGGCGCCAGGCCGGTCGACGTCAGCAGCAGCCCGCCGACCCACACGCCCATGCGCCCGGGCCGCACCACCGCCGTCATGTCGCCGTCGTGCTCGCGCAGGGTGAACTTGCGCGACGGCATCATGCGGTCGCCGCCGAAGAAGAAGCTCTGCCCCCCGCTGCCGTCGATCACCTCGTCGCACGGGGCCATGCACACCGGGCGGGCCGCGACCGCCCCGCCCGCGCCGTTCGCCGTCCACGCCGAGCCGGCCGGCACGACGATCGTGCCCGTCATCTCGTACAGCCGCACCGTCGCCGGCCGCGTCAGCTCGATGTGCAGGCGCGGGCGCCCCGGCCCCTGCGCCGGCGCGCCCGCGGTCGGCCCCGCCGCCCCGCCGTAGCGCACGTCGAGCACCTGGTCCCACGCGATCGTGTGCTGCATGCCCGCCGCCGACACGATCACCACGTGCCGCCCCGGGAACGCCTCCGCCACCGTGCCGCGGATGAGCCCGCCGCCGTGCAGCAGCACCGTGTCGACGGCTGGCCCCGGGGACATGTCCTGAAGGCCAGTAAGCGCGGCGACCGGCGCCGCCGCGGGCGCCGCCGCCGCCGCGATCGGCCCCGGCTCCTGGGCCGCCGCGGCCCCCGGCGCCAGCGCGAGCGAGAGACCCAGACTCAGCGTGCGTCGCATCGGCATCGGCCCACCCTACAGCCCGCCGTCGGCCGCGCAGGGTAAAGATTTCATCGAGCCGCCGGGGCGACGTCCGCCCCGGCCGCCCCGTCCTCGGGCCCGGCCAGGTCGGCAGCGCCTTCGCCGTCGCAGCCGATGCCCGTCACTCCGAGCACCAGCCCCAGCACGATCGCCGGCACCGCCGGCGAGGCCCGCAGCACCTGCCCGCAGCACGGACAACCGGACGCCTCGATCGGCACGTGACGGGTGCATCGCGGACAGAGCTGCATGCCCGCAGTCTATCGCAGCCCGGGGCGACGCCTCGCGGGGTCACGCGCCCTCAATAGCCGTGTACGCGATCGACCATGCCGAGCGGCGGTAACCCGCGCGCCATGCGGTCGAGGTTCATGCGCACGACCCCGCCGATCCGCCGCGCGTAGTCCTGCGACCACCCGCCCACGTGCGGCGTCAGCAGCAGGTTCGGCGCCTGCCACAGCGGCGAGCCCGGCGGCAGCGGCTCCTCGGTGGTGACATCGAGCGCCGCCCCGGCGAGCTGTCCCGCGCGCAGGCGCTCCACCAGCGCCTCCTCGTCGACGATCCCCCCGCGGCTCACCACGACGAGCAGCGCGCCCGGGCGCATCGCCGCCAGCATGTCCGCGCCGAGCAGCCCGCTCGTCGCCGGCGTCCGCGGCAGCGCGACCACCACCACGTCGGCCGCCGCGAGCACGGCCCGCGTGGCCGCCGGCGCGTGCTCGACCGCTCCCTCGTCGCCGACCCGCAGCGCCCGCGCGCGCCGCCGCGTGCCGATCACCCGCATGCCGAAGGCCGCCCCGATCGCCGCGACCCGCCCGCCGATCGCTCCGAGCCCGAGCACTCCGAGCGTGCGCCCGTGCAGCCCGTGGCCCGCGAACTGCTGCCAGCGCAGGGCCCGCTGCTGCTCGACCGCCAGCGGCACCCGCCGCGCCAGCGCGAGGATCAAGCCCCACGCGTGCTCGCACACCTGGACCGCCGTCAGCTCCGCCGCCCGCAGCAGCGGCACCTCCGCCGGCACCTCCGCGATCAGCCGATCGACCCCCGCGCCGAGCGCGTGCACCAGCCGCAGCCGCCCGGCGCGCGCCCGCGTGCCCGCCGGCAACCACCCCGCGACCACGCACTCCGCCTCCGGCATGCCGGCCAGCGCCTCGGCGTCGTCGGCCCACACCACGCAGCGCCGCCCGAGCGCCGTCACCAGCGCCTCCGCGAATTGCCGGCCCGGCGCCAGCACGTGCACGACCTCGAACGCCACGCGCCCGCGATATACCACCGTCGCCTCGCCTCCCGTCGGCGTCACCGTCCGCCGCGCAGCCGCCTGCACGAACGCCGCTCGGGTCCCGGCGCCCCCGCGTGGTCGAACAGACAGGCCGCGACGGACCGCTTGAATTCGCCCCACGGTTCGTGGGACACCCGCTTTCGTGTCGATGCACCGATCGCGAGCCGTCGCCCTCCTGACCTGCCTCACCCTGGCCTGCGGGTCGGCCGCGACGCCCGCGGAGGAGCACGGCTCGTCCAGCGGCGCGGCCGACGAGAGCACCGGTCCGCCGCCCGCGACCTCCGCCGACACCACCGACACCGACGCCGACGCCGACGCCGACACCGGCGACGACGGCGAGCCCGAGGGCCCGCTCCCCGACCCGTTCCGGCTCGACCGCACCAACATCAAGCTGCTGCCGTTCCGCGTGCGCTTCAACAAGCTGCAGGCCCTGCTCGGCCTGCCCGCCGAGGACCCCGCGTTCGACGTGCTGCGCGCGCGTCGCTACGAGCTCGGCGACCACGACTACGCCGGCGGCGTCACCCCCGACCTGACCTGGAGCGCCGCCAAGATCTCGGTGTGGATCGCCGCCATGCTGCCGGTGTGCCGCTCGCCGAGCATGCACGCCCGCTTCCCCGCGTTCCCCGACGCGCTCGGCGAGCTGATGTCCGCGGCCTACGGCACCGCCGCCGCGCCCGATCAGCTGGCCGACTACGAGGACCTGCTCGGCGACGCCAGCCTCGACGAGGCCGCCCGCTACGACACCGTGTGCGCCGCCGTCCTCACCGCCCTGGAGTTCGTGGCCCAATGATCCGCCGCAGCCTCCCGCTCACCCTCGCGGCCGCCTGCTACGCCGGCACCGACCCGAACGCCGACGACGACGGCAGCAGCGGCGCCACCGCGACGAGCGCCGCCACCACCGGCGCCGCCGCCGAAGACACCACCACCGGCGGCGCCGCCGACGAGACCACCGGCGCGCCCGAGCCCGAGTTCATCTACACGCACGACGAGGCCCGCGTGTACCTCGAGACGCTCTCGCCGATGGTCGTCGGCCGCCTGCTCAGCCCCGAGGAGGACAACCTCATCTATCACTTCGGCCAGGACGCGATCGTGCCGATCGTCGAGGCCTGGGTCGCCGAGCCCGCGTTCGCCGACACCGCGCGGGCCATGCTGCAGGTCAAGCTCTCGGCCAGCGGCAGCAAGGACGGCATCGACTTCGAGCTGCCCGGCCACCTCGCCGCCCAGCTCGCCCGCGCCGACCGCCCCTACCACGAGCTCATCACCTCCTCGACCTGCTACGACGCCGGCGGCGCCGCGATCCCCTGCGACACCGGCGCCCCGTACACCGCCGGCGTGCTGACGACCCGCGCCTATCTGATCGCCAACGCCAGCCGCTTCAACCTGCGCCGGGCCCGGCGCATGATGTTCAACTTCGCCTGCGAGGTGTACCCCATGGACACCAACCTCCAGCCGCCGGTCGAGAAGGGCGACCTCATCCCGATGTTCCAGGCGATGACGAAGGAGGAGCAGACCGTGCCCGAGGCCGCCAACGGGTTCGGCAACGGCGACGCCTGCTACAAGTGCCACAGCCAGTTCTCGGCCCACGCCCAGCTGTTCGTGCGCTTCGACCAGGACGGCCTGTGGCGCGCCGACGCGACCGGCCTGCAGGACCCGACGAACGAGCTCGGCCGCTCGACCGGCGGCCTGTTCGCCTCGCACTTCGCCAGCCCGGTCGCCGCCCCGCTCGAGATCTCGCAGATGTTCGGCCAGCCCGTCGACACCCTCGTCGACGCCGCCCGCGTGCTCGCCGACGCCGACGGCTTCGACCGCTGCGCCGCCCGCAACGTGCTCGAGTACAGCTTCGGCATGACCGAGGCCGACGCCAAGAACATCGACCGCAAGCTGCTCGACTCGGTGGCCAAAGAGGCCCACGCGCGCGACCTCCGGCTGCGCCCCGAGACCCACGCCGGCCCGACCTTCGGCGACCTGTTCGTGGTCGCCCTCACCCACCCGCGGGTCATCCAGGTCGTGCTCGGCCCGCCCACGACCCTGCCCGCCGACCTCCCCGAACTGCCCGGAGACATGCCGTGAAGCGCCAGCCCCGTAAGCCCCTGATCGAGCAGCTCCACCCGCTGCAGCGCCGCGACTTCATGAAGATGCTGGGCATCGCCCTGGCCATCCCCGGCGTGCCGGCGGCGACCCGCTTCGCCGCCCGCGCGCTCGCCCTCGGCGAGGCCAGGGCCGAGGACATGGAGAAGCCGCCGATCAACTTGATCGAGATCGACCTCCGCGACCAGTGGGACTTCGGCCAGGTGTTCGTCGCCCCCGGCCTGGCGACCAACGTCAACCTGAAGCGCGGCGACTCCGGCCGCATGTGCGCGCTCTACTACGGCGCCGACCAGATCACGCTCGCCTCGCCCGAGCGCCGGCAGTACCTCACCCCGCTGTCCATGCCGCTGCTGCCCCACCTCGACACCGTGGCGATGATCGAGACCTGCGAGGTCGGCACCGGCGAGATCCACGGCCACGAGGCCAGCAACGCCTCGCGCTCGCCCGGCCGCAGCCCGCTCGGCGGCCCCGGCCGCGGCGACATGGGCGCCAACGAGCCTGGCAACGCCAGCGCCGTGCCCGGCAACATGACCCACTACAGTTCGTCGCCCACGCCCGCCGCGCTGCACAACCACTGGATCAAGACCGCCGACCCGTCGGTCAAGAACGGCATCGCCTTCAAGGGCGTCAGCCGCGAGCACTGCGCCTTCCACTACGGCGCGGGCCTGCCCGGCTCCGAGCTCGACCGCAAGCAGACCGTCGACGCCCTGCTCGCCGCCTTCCCCGACAAGCTCGAGGACTACAACGTCGTCCCCACCCCGCAGCAGGCCGAGGCCCTGACCAAGATCCTCACCCGCGTCGACGACCGCTACCTCGTCAAGCACAAGTACGACGTCAGCGCCCAGGGCCAGCACGGCGCCAACCTCGGCCAGCTCGCGCCGCTGCTGTACCTCGGCGAGCCCAAGCTGATCAGCCTCCCGCTCACCGAGGCCGAGCGCGCGTTCTGGCGCGACGGCGCCGGCAGCGGCGCGCCCGGCTACTGCCCCGACCAGGTCGGCTCGGTCCTGAAGTGCAACATCTGGGAGCAGTGCGCCTACGCCTTCAAGCTGATCGCCGGCGGCCAGTGCCGCACCGTCGCCCTCGAGTTCGACTACATCGACTGGCACGACAACCGCCCGCAGCACATCATGGACACGCTCGCCCTGCAGACCGTGCTCCCGCTGGTCCGCCTGATCGAGTCGCTGAAGGCCAACGGCCTCTACGACAACACCCTCATCGCCCTCTACACGCTCGACAGCGGCCGCGCCCCCGCGGCCAACTCGTCGGGCGGCGAGGGCAAGAGCGGCTTCATGCTCGCCGGCGGCATGATCAACGGCGGGTACTACGGCGACGTCGCCGCGGTCGCCGACGACGGCGACGGCCACGTCTACGGCTACAGCGCCCCCAACCCCGACGACGGCTCGCCCATGGCCATGGTCACCGACAACTCCGGCCGCGTCGCCCCCGCCAACGCCTGGCGCACGGTGATCAAAGCCCTCGGCATACCCGACCCGATCGCCGCCTCGTTCCCCGACACCGCCGCCGGCAAGTCGATGGACTGGCTCCTGCGCGCCTGATCCCGCGACCCCAGGTTCGTCCGCCCTCGCCCCGCTCTCGCCGCTCTCGCCCCACCCACCGCCCGCGCCGCTGCTACACTGCCGCGGCCATGCGCAGCCTCGCCCTCGCCCCGTTCGTCCTGTCCGCCTGCGGCTTCTTCCTCCCGCCCGCGGACGAGGAGACCGGCGACGAGGGCGGCGACCCCGAGGACATGTTCGTGGCCGTCGGCGATCAGGGCGCCCTGATGTCCTCGCCCGACGGCCAGACCTGGACCACCCGCACCTCCGGCGTCGGCAGCACGCTCTACGACGTCACGTACGCCGCCGAGATCGACGACGGCCTGTTCGTCGCCGTCGGCCAGGCCGGCAAGATCCTCACCTCGGTCAACGGCCTCGACTGGTCCGCCGCCTCGTCGCCGTCGAGCCGCGACCTGCGCGCCGTCACCTGGCACGTCGACCGCTTCTACGCCGTCGGCGGCGACTACAGCGCCGGCGCCGAGACCCTCGAGTCGATCGACGGCACCACCTGGACCCGCCCCGAGGTCACGGCCCCGCTGCACCTCCTCACCGACCTCGTCAGCAACGGCTACAGCCTCGTCGCCCTCGGCCTCTACCAGTCCGACCTCCAGACCTTCGGCCTGTTCACCTGGGACCCGACCGCCGGGTGGATCCAGCGCATCGACGGCAGCCTCACCGGCGCCCGCTACGACGCCGTCGCCACCGGCTACCCCGCCTTCGCGCTCGTCGGCGCCAGCACCTCCGCGACCTCGAACGACGCCGTCAACTGGACGCCGGTGCCCATCTTCAACGCCCCGCCGATGCACGCCCTCGTCTACTCCGGGCTCGGCTGGGTCGCCGTCGGCGACGGCGGCGGCGTGCTCACCTCGCCCGACGCCCTGACCTGGACCACCCGCGCCACCCCAGCCACCGTGCCCCTGCGCGGCGTGACCACCAACGGCGGCATCTACGTGGCCGTCGGCGACGGCGGCACCCTGCTGTCCTCGGCCGACGGCGCGACCTGGACCGCGCTCGCGTCCCCGCTCGACTTCAACATCCAGGCCGTCACCCACCCGCGCGAGTGACGTCAGTCCGCGGCCCCGAGCTTCTTGCCCCAGTCGGACTCGACCGCGAACTTGAACAGGTTGGCGAAGTAGTCCTCGACCCGCGGCACGGCGATGCCGCTGCCCGCCAGCCCCGCGCGCGCCCGCTGGGTGTCGAACTGCAGCTGCAGCGACAGGTACGGCGTGTACACCCGCCCGGCGATCAAGATCCTGCGCAGCCGCCCCCACGTGAAGCGATCGATCAGCGGCCGCGCCTTGATCAGCAGCGTCGGCTGCACGAAGATCGGCTTCTTGACGCGGAAGAACCGCGAGGCCAGCCCCGCGATCTCGGACAGCGTGGCCGTGCGCTCGGGCCCGGCGCACAGGTGGTACACCTGCCCCGAGGGCCCTGGCCGCGCGCGCAGGTGGGCGATCGCCCCGACCACGTAGTCCGACGGCACCACGTCCATCGGCGTGTCGGGGCGCCCGGGGGCCAGCCTGAACCCGCGCGCGTAGATCTTCAGCGGCCAGTACAGCACCTTGAAGCTCGCGGTGCGCCCGGTCTGCGAGTCGCCGACGATGATGCTCGGGCGGTAGATCGTGACCTGCTGCTCGCCGGCCCGCGCCTGGACCAGCTGCTCCGCCTCGAGCTTCGACTGCTCGTAGGTGTTGTGGAACGACTGCCCGCAGTCGAGCTCCGACTCGAGCACGAGGCCGCGGCGCTCGCCGGCGACGTAGGCCGTGCCGACGTAGTCGAGCGGCGCCCCCGCGGCGCGGGCGAGGTCCAGCATCCGGCGCGTGCCGTCGACGTTGATCGCGCGGGCGCGCTCGATGGGCAGGCTGAAACTCACCGACGCAGCCCCGTGGATCACGCCCTTCGTGCGCGCCGCGAGGTCGTCGAGCGCGCCCGCCGGCAGGCCGAGCCCGTCGCGCTCGAGGTCGGCGCGCACGACCTCGACGCGCCGGCTCGCGTCGGCCAGCGCCTCCTCGCGGAGGCGATCGGTCAGCAGCGCGAGGCCACGCGCCTGCGCCTCGGCCTCGTCCTTGCCGCGGATCAGCAGCGTCAGGTGAGCCCCGGGATCGCGCTCGAGGAGGTGCAGCACCAGCTCGCGGCCGAGAAACCCGGTCGCACCCGTGATCACGGTCGTCGCCTCGCGCATCGCCGCGGACGATGCCGCTGCCCCGCGCGGGACGCAAGGGGGCCCTCGGCGAGCCCCGCCCGCTCGGCGCACGCGTGACCCGCGGCACTCCCCGGACGTCACGCGCCCGGGCGGCGCGGCCGTTCGCTACACTGCGCCGCCATGCCTCGCCGCGACCGCGTGATCCTCGGACTGCTCTGCTTCTACATCCTGATCGCCTTCTCGCTCGAGCTCTACTGGCTCATCTACAACGACGAGCTGGTCGAGCGGGCCCCGCGCGAGCTGTTCGCCCGCCTGTTCCAGATCTACGGCGACGCCGACCGCGCCTACTACGACCGCGTGACCCCGATGGCGATCGGCCTCGAGGGCATCAACGTCTACTTCACGCAGTTCCTGAACGTCGCCCTCATCTACGCGATCGTCGCCCGCACCTACTGGCGGCACACCTTGCAGCTGCTGGTCGGCAGCTACCTCGCCTACTCGGTCGTGCTCTACTTCTGGGCCGCCCACGTCACCGGCTACCCGGACATGCGCTACCGGTCGGGCTACACGTTCTTCCTGTTCTACGTGCCGAACTTCCCGTGGCTGCTGGGCTACGCGTACATGGCCTACGACTCGGTCCGCGCCATCCACCGCCGGCTACGTCGCGACCCCGCGGGCGACGAGGCCGAGGCCTGACCGCTCGTCACGCGGCGCTGCGAGCGTTCCTGCCCGTCGGCGCCCGCGTGACCCCGCCTCACCGCCCCGCGACTTCGGGTACCATGTGCCCCGCCGAGGAGCCGCTTGAACCGCACCCGCGACGACAGCATCCCTCGCCCGCAGGCCGCCGACCTCGAGCGCCTGCGCCGCCTCGCCGGTGACGACGCCGAGGCCGCCGCAGCGCTCGCCCGCCTCGAGGCCGCGCTCGCCGCGACGGCCCCCGCGGCCGGCCTCCACCGCAACCTCGGCCACGAGCTGCGCACGCCGCTCAACGCGATCCTCGGGTTCGCCCAGCTGCTGCGCCAGGACCCCGCGCTGTCGAGCCAGCAGCACACCCAGGTCGACATCATCCACCGCAGCGGCGAGCAGCTGCTCGGCCTCCTCAACGACGCCCTCGCCTCGGCGCGCCCGGACGGCGACGTCCGCACCCCGCTGTTCGACCTCCACCAGCTGCTCGACGACCTCGAGGACATGCTCTACCTCCGCGCCGAGCGCCGCGGCCTGCGCCTGCGCCTGGTCCGCGCGCCCGACCTCCCGCGCCTCGTCCGCACCGACGGCGCCCGCCTGCGCCAGCTGCTGCTGCTGCTGCTCGGCAACGCCATCAAGCTCTCGCCGGCCGGCGACCCGACCGGCGGCGTGCTCGGCCTCCACCTCGACTGCGAACGCGACCGCGACGAGCCCACGCGCGCCCAGCTGCGCTGCGAGCTCGCGGCGCCCGGCCTGTCCGACCCCGCCGCGCTCGAGGCGTTCGTCGACACCGACGCCGGCCTCAGCGGCCGCGAGGGCACCGGCCTGTCGCTCGGCCAGGAGTTCGCGCGCCTGCTGGCCGGCGAGCTCAGCCTCGCCGAGGGCCGCGTGCGCGCGCTGCTGCCGGTCGGCCTCGCCCCGCTCGAGGACCTGTCCTCCGGGCCAGATCGCCGGGTCGTCGGCCTCGCGCCCGGGCAGCCGGTCTACCGCGTGCTGATCGCCGAGGACCGCTGGCAGAGCCGCCAGCTGCTCGTGCAGACGCTGGCGCGCGTCGGCTTCGAGGTCCGCGAGGCCGCCGACGGCGCCGAGGCGCTCGCCGCGTGGGACACCTGGCGCCCCGACCTGATCTGGATGGACATGCGCATGCCCGGCGTCACCGGCCTCGAGGCCACGCAGAAGATCAAACAGGGCCCGCGCGGCGCGGCGACCATCGTCATCGCCCTGACCGCCAGCGCCTTCGACGAGGACGCCGCGACCGCCCGCGCCGCCGGCTGCGACGACTTCGTGCGCAAGCCGATCGTGCTCGCCCAGGTGTTCGCCAAGCTGTCCGAGCACCTCGGCTGCTCCTACATCTACGAGTCCGACCAGGCCGGCCCGCTCGCCGAGGCGCCCGCGCTCGCGCCCGCCGTCGACCTCGCCGGCCTGCCCGCGCCCTGGCTGGTCGCCGTCCAGCGCGCCGCCGTCCAGGCCGACGTCGACGAGCTCACCCGCCTCGTCGACGAGATCCGGCCCGAGCGCCCGGCCGCCGCCGCCGCCCTCGGCGAGCTGTCCGGGCGCTTCGGCTACGACGTCATCCTCCGCCTCGCCGCCGAGGCCCTCGCCCACCCGAGCGCCGGCCCTCGGCCGTTCAGCCCCGACGGAGGCCCCGCGTGACCGAAGCCCGCCACACCCCACCCATCCGCGGCAACGTGCTCGTCGTCGACGACACGCTCGTCAACCTCCGCATCCTCACCGAGATGCTGGCCGCCCAGGGCTACAAGGTCCGCCCGGTGACCAACGGCGCCCAGGCCCTCGCCGCCGCCGCCGCCGCCCTGCCCGACCTCGTGCTGCTCGACATCAACATGCCCGGCATGACCGGCTACGAGGTCTGCCAGCAGCTGAAGCACGACCCCGCCACCCGCGACGTGCCCGTCATCTTCATGAGCGCCCGCGACGAGGTGCTCGACAAGATCCGCGCGTTCGAGGTCGGCGGCGTCGACTACATCACCAAGCCGTTCCACCTCGAGGAGCTGCTGGCCCGCGTCGCCACCCACGTGTCGCTGCGCGCGCTCCAGCGCCAGCTCGCCGAGGAGAAGCGCCGCACCGACGAGCTGCTCTACAGCATGCTCCCGCGCAGCGTGGCCAACGACCTGCGCGAGGGCAAGCGGGTCCGCGGCGACAGCTTCCCCGACGTGTCGGTGCTGTTCTGCGACATCGTCGACTTCACCAAGACCGCGTCGCTGCACTCCGCGCTCGAGATCTTCGACATGCTCGGCGAGATGTACACCCGCTTCGACGCGCTCATCGAGCGCCACCCGGTCTACAAGATCGAGACCGTCGGCGACTGCTACATGGTCGCCGCCGGCGTGCCCGACCCCAACCCCGAGCACGCCGACGCCGCCGTCGACTGCGCGCTCGACATGATCGACGCCGTGCGCGGCGTGCTGCTGCCCGACGGCAGCCCGGTCCAGATCCGCATCGGCATCAACTCCGGCCCGATCGTCGCCGGCGTGGTCGGCACCAAGATGCCGCGGTTTTGCCTGTACGGCGACACCGTCAACATCGCCTCGCGCATGGAGACGACCAGCGAGCCGATGCAGGTCCAGGTCAGCGCCACCACCTACGCCGACCTCGACAGGTCGCGCTGGACGCTGACGCCCCGCGGCGAGATCGACCTGAAGGGCCGCGGCCGCATGGCCACCCACTTCGTCGCGCGCCGCGCGTGAGCGCCGGCTACAGCACCTGCAGCGCCATGCCCTGCAGGTGCCGCAGCTTGTCGGGGTTGCGCACGGCGTGCAGGGCCGCGATCTTGCCGCCGCGGACCTCGAACAGCAGCGCCGTGTCGATCACCCCGTCCTGCAGGGTCAGCACCGCCGTGCCGCCCGACAGCCGCCCGACCGCGAACGCCGCGCCCGGCACGCGCTCGCCCTTCTTCACCAGCCCGAGGATCAGCCGCGCCACCGAATCGGCGCCCTGGACGGTGCGCCGCTGGGCCCGGGCCTTGCCGCCGTGATCGGCGATCGAGACCACGTCCGCGGTCAGCAGCGCCGTCAGGCGCGGGAGGTCGCGCTCGGCCAGGGCCCCGAGGAACGCCCCCACGACCGCCTCGTCGGCCTCGCGCGGGGCCGTCGTCGAGGCCTCGCCGAGGCGGGACCGGGCCCGCAGGTAGATCTGCCGGCAGGTCGTCGCCGTCTTGCCGACCGCGGCCGCGATCTCGGCGTAGTCGCAGTCGACCAGCTCGCGCAGCACGAACACCGCGCGCTGGATCGGCGACAGCCGCTCGAGCATGACGAGCACGCCGACGCGCAGCGACTCGGCCAGCGCCTGCGCCTCCTCGCCTGTCCCTGCGACCAGGTCGTCCGGGACCGGCTCCGGCAGCCAGGCGCCGACGTAGTCCTCGCGCCGCGCCCGCAGCGAGCGCATGCGGTCGATGCACAGGCGCGTGACGGTCGCCCGCAGGTACGCCGCCGGCGTCTGTACGTCCGCGTCCGACCGCGTCCAGCGCAGCCACGCGTCCTGGATCACGTCCTCGGCGTCGCTGACCCCGCCGAGCATGCGATAGGCCAGCGCGAACAGGCGCGGGCGCTGGCTCTGGAACACGAGTCCGCGGTCCATGCCTATGCCTGCCCCTCCGCGGCGACGGGCGCAAGCCTCGGCGGCGAGGGCTCCGTTGCCGTCCGTCGTCGACCCGCACGCCCGGGCGAGCCGCCCCCGCCCCGCCCCGCGGCCGGGAAAACCGGTGACATCGGCGCGCAAACGCGCTATCCGTGGGATCGGAGAACTCTGTGGGATTTTTCGACAAAGCCAAGAATTTCTTCGGGGGCCACGGACTGAAGGTCGAGATCACCCGCCTCGAGCGGCAGGACCCCGGGACCGTCAGCTTCCCGATCGGCGACACCGTCTTTAAGGGCAACTACCGCGTGACCGCCGACAAGGACTGCACCGTGCTCAGCCACACGCACGAGTTCCTGGTCCGCCGCAAGCACGTCGACGGCCGCGTCGAGGACGTCGTGCTCGGCAGCGACAAGCACGACGAGAGCACCGACATCATCGGCGGCACCATCAAGTGGCCGTACGACCTGCGGGGCGGCGCCAGCGTCGACGACAGCTTCCTCATCATGGACATCGACATCGAGGCCGGCCTGAAGAAGCTCGGCTTCGGCGGCGCCGTCGAGGGCGCGACCTCGCCGCAGGTCAGCTTTCACCTGCGCGTCTCGGCCGACGTCAAGGGCTCGCCGTTCGACCCCAGCGCCGAGTCCCAGGTCCGCGTGCTGACCTGACCTCGCGCCCCCTCGGGCCCGGGCCGCGCGTCGATCGGGCCCCGTTCATCGTTCCGCGGCGGTCCTGCTCGCCCGCTGCGCGCGCCGGGGCGCCGGCTGTTCGGCGTCGCGTGGGTGTGTCAGTCTGCGGCCATGTTTGCCCGCGTCCTCGCGTCCGTCCTCGCCCTCGCGCCGGCGCTCGCCCTCGCCGGCGGTCCGCCGCCGACCCCGATCTGGAACGGCCAGCCCGCGGGCGTGTGCGACTGGCCGAGCGTGG
Organism: Myxococcales bacterium; assembly: GCA_016793465.1. The sequence goes on along the minus strand of JAEUJW010000011.1, from coordinate 35,342 downwards.
TGCAGATGGGCGACTCGTGCACCGGCACGCTGGTGCACCCGCAGGTCGTGATCTACGCCGGCCACTGCGGCTCCGACTACGGCACCGTGTACTTCGGCGAGGGCCTGGAGAACGTCGGCGGCTCGGCGGCGACCGAGTTCTGCGTCGCCCGCGACGGCGTCGGCATCGGCCGCGACTACGCGGTGTGCAAGCTGAAGGCGCCGGTCACCGACGTGCCGGTCGTCCCGATCCTCATGGGCTGCGAGACCGACGCGCTGAAGGTCGGCGCCACCGCCACGTTCGTCGGCTTCGGCGAGGCCGAGCCGCCGCTCGAGTACGGGGTCAAGCGCGTGGGCCACTCGACGATCCAGGGCTTCGCCGACGACGAGGTGTTCATCCAGAGCGACGACGGCATGGACACCTGCTTCGGCGACTCCGGCGGCCCCGTGTTCATCCCCCTGCCCGACGGCACCTGGCGCGTGTTCGGCATCACCTCGTACGGCGAGTCGAGCGAGTGCGGCACCGGCACCTGGTACTCGATGATGCACAGCGAGATCGGGTGGTTCGAGGCGCAGGTCGGGCTCGACCTCACCCCGTGTCACACGCCCGACGGCACCTGGGACCCGACCGCCGCCTGCGGCGGCTTCCCCACCGATCCCGGCGCCGGCGTCGGCACCTGGGCCGACGCCTGCGGGCCCGGCCCGGTCGGCGGGGCGAGCGAGACCTGCGGCGCCGCGTTCGGTTCCAGCGACGACACCGCGCCCCCGCTCGCCGAGGTCGTCGAGCCGACCAGCGGCCTCGAGTACATGGCCGTCGACGGCCTCCCGCTCAAGATCTCCGGCACCGCCCGCGACGCCGCCGACAAGCCCGACGGGTGGGGCGTCACCGAGGTCCGCCTGGTCATCAACGACCAGCAGCTCGCCAACAGCGCGCACCTCATCCCGCCGTACGCCTGGAACGTGAAGCTGCCGGGCGGGCAGTATGTCATTCAGATCTGGGCGGTCGACAACGCCGGCAACGAGGGCCTCTCGCCGCCGGTCGCCATCGGGGTCAATGAGCCACCGCCCGAGCTGCCTGAACCCGACGTCACGACCGGCGAGGCCGGGAGCACCGGCGTGACCCCGACCGACGGCGGCGAGCCTCCGCCCGATGCATCGTCGAGCGAGGGCGGCGACGCGGACTCGTCGGGCGACCCCGACGAGGACGAACAACTCCCACCCGAAGAATCCGCCTGCGGCTGCCAGGCCCCGGCCCCGTCGATGCTGCTCGCCGGGTGCCTCGCCCTCGCGCGTCGCCGTCGGCGGCGCTGACCTCGGGTCAATCCCTCACGAGGTTGGTGTTGCTGGCGTGGACCAGCTCGACGCGGCTGTGCACGCCGATGCGGCGGTAGATCTGCCGCACGTAGGTGCGCACGGTGCTAAACGACAGCCCGGTGCGGCTCGCGATCTGCTTGTCCGTGCAGCCCGAGATCACCAGGCGGGCGATCTTCGCCAGACGCGGCGGCAACTGCGGCTCCGGGGTGCTCGGCGCCTCGAGCGCCTGATCCGGCACCGCGAGGTAGAACATCTGGTTGTCACCGGCCGAGATCGCGGCGCGGCGCGGCCAGTCCTTGGGGTCGGTGGGCGTACCGTCGCTCTCCTCGCCGGGCTTGCGGTCGATGCTGCGCATCGCCGCCGCGTTCATGCAAACGACCGCGCCCTGCTCGTTGGTCACGACCGCCGGGCGGCGATAACCCTGCAGGAGTTCAGCCAGTACATTGACGAGGGAGACCGGACGGGCGGCGGGCACCGCGTCCTTCAGGCTCGGCCAGGCTGTCGCCGGGGCAGTGTTGGTTCCGTTGGAGTTGCGGGCGTCCATTGAAGTCGTCGGGTTGGTGAGCTGCATACCAGATCCAAATCAGGCCACGAGGGCCGGTGCTGCCGGGGTCTACGGACCATGAACACCGTTTTCGAAACACGACCCTCGCGCGCCGGTGGTAGTGCAGACGCTCGACGCACCGATCACAATTTCTTGATACGATCACGTATAAGCACGAATAGGCCGATTCACGGTCTGTTCACGCCTATGTCCGGACATCTGTTCGCGGCGACATGAAACTTCACAATCGCGGCGATTGGAACGGCCAGCGGCGGCGAGGTCTTAGGCGTGACGCGGTGTCACGAGCCGTCGATCTGGGCCCGCAACGAACGCACCCACTTCTCGAGGTCGCTGAGCGTGGTCTTCAGCAATTCGGGCGAGCGAGCCAGGCTCGCCATCTTCTCGGCCAGCGCCTCTTTGGCCCGGCGCAGGCGTGAACGGACGGTGCCCTCGGGGACGCCGAGCACGGCGGCCAGCTCCGGCGCCGCCATGTCCTCCCAATAATAAAGTTCCAGCACGAGCTGGTGGTCGAGCGGTATCCGGCGCAGCGCCTCGAGCAGCAGCCGCTGCTCCTGCTGCAGCGCGAACATCGTGCTCGGCGACGGCGTGAAATCATCGGCGGCGACCTCGCTAGGGTCAAAATCCACGCCCGGGCGGGTCTGGCGGAAGTGGGCCCGCAGCACGTTGTGGGCGACGGCAAACAGGTAGGTGCGGAAGCTCGCCTGCTTCTGGAAGCGGTCGCGGCCCTCGACGCAGCCCAGGAAGGTCTTCTGGATGAGGTCGTCGATGCCGTGATGCACCTTGTTGGCGAAAAACCGACATATCGCGTCGAAGTAACGCTCGAACAGGGCATTGCCCGCGCTGCGGTCTCCGGCCCGCCAGGCGTCGAGGAGTTCGAAGTCCGTCTGCACGCGCCGCCCGAGTCTACCACCGAGCGCTCGTCTCGTCGTGATACGATGCGGGGGCAATGGCGGCGGAGGTTGGCGACGGACCGGCGCGCTTCGCCCCGAACCCGCCGGAGGTCGACGGCGGCGGCGAGCGCCTCGACCGGCAAATCGCCGGCGCGCGCACCCTCGCGGGCGGCCTCGAGGTCCAGCACCTGAAGTCCTCGGTGCGCGAGCGCCTGTTCGGCATCGCCGACGCCCCGACCGTGGTCGGCGGCCACACCATCCGCCGTCTGATCGGCCGCGGCGGCATGGGTGCGGTCTACGAGGCCAGCGACGAGCGCGGCGACACCGTGGCCCTGAAGACCTTGCACGGCTTCGACCCCGCCGCCCTGTTCCGCCTGAAGCAGGAGTTCCGCGCCCTCGCCGACCTCGACCACCCGAACCTCGTCGGCCTGCGCCACCTCGTCGTCGCCGGCGACCAGGTGTTCGTCACCATGGAGTCGATCGACGGCCGCGACTTCCTCGCCGAGGTCCGGGCGGGCACCGAGGTCGCCGCCCTGCTGCCGCAGCTGGTCGCCGGCGTCGCCGCCCTGCACGACGCCGGCAAGGTCCACCGCGACATCAAGCCGTCCAACGTGCTCGTCACCCCCGGCGGCCGCGTCGTGCTCCTCGACTTCGGCCTCGTGCACGAGTGGGGCGGCCCGCGCGGCGAGCTGGTCGGCACGCCGGCGTACATGGCCCCCGAGCTGCTGCTCGGCGCCGCCCCGACCCCCGCCAGCGACTGGTACAGCGTCGGCGTGATGCTCTACGAGGCGCTCACCGGGACCTTGCCGCACCGCGGCGACCCGGCGGAGATCCTCCACGCCAGGCTGGCCGCCGACCCGACCCCGCCCGACGTGCTCGCGCCCGCCGGCGACCCCGCGCTCGCGGCCCTGTGCCGCCGCCTGCTCGCGCGGGACCCCGAGCGCCGCGCCGGCGCCCGCGACATCCTCGCCGCCCTCGGCGCCGCCCCGCCGACCCGCGCCGGCACCCCGCGCGGCCTGCTCGTCGGCCGCGACGACGCCCTCGCCTTCCTCCACCGCGCCCACGCCGAGGCCCTCGCCCGCGCCGCCGGCCCCGCGACGCTCGTGCTCGTGCGCGGCGACGCCGGCGTCGGCAAGACCACCCTCGTGCAGGCCTTCCTCGACCGCCTCGCCGCCCCCGACGACGGCGACCAGGCCGCCAACGACCCCCAGGGCCCGCCGCCCCGGGTCGAGCGCGCCGCCCCGATCGTCCTGACCGGCCGCTGCTACGAGCGCGAGGACGTGCCGCACAACGCGTTCGACAGCCTCGTCGACGCCCTCACCGCCCACCTCCTCGGCCTGTCCGCCGCCGATCAGGCCGCGGCGCTCGCCGGCGACGTCGTCGCCCTCGCCCACCTGTTCCCGGTGCTGCGCCGCCTGCCCGCGCTGGCCGCCGCCCGGCGCCCGGCGCCTGACCCCGGGGACATGTCCCTGCGGACAGGCCTGCGCGACCGCGCCTACGTGACGCTGCGCCGCATCCTCGCCTGGCTGAGCGCGCGCGCCCCGGTCGTGCTCTACATCGACGACCTGCAGTGGGCCGACGCCGACAGCGCCGCCCTGCTCGCCGCCCTGGCCGCCGACGCCCCGCCGCGCTGCCTCCTGCTCGCCAGCCTCGGCGCCGACGACTCCGGCCCGAGCGTGCAGCTGCTGCTGCACCGCCTCGCCGACGCCCGCGCCCCCGTCCGCGAGCTGCGCCTCGGCCCGCTCGACGCCGGCGCCAGCCTCACGCTCGCCCGCCTGCTCACCGCCGGCGACGCCGACGCCGCCGTGGTCGCCCGCGAGTCGACCGGCCTGCCGCTGTTCCTGCACGAGCTCGTGCATGCCCTCCGGGACATGTCCTCGGGGACAGACGTCTCGGCCTGCCGGTTCGAGGACCTGGTGGCCGCCCGCGCCGCCCGCCTGCCCGACGCCGCCAGCGAGCTGCTCGCCGCCCTCGCGGTCGCCGGCCGCCCGCTCGCCGCCGACTTCGCCGCCCGCCTGGCCCCCGCCGGCCACGCCGGCCTGCGGCAGCTCCGCGCGGCCCGCCTCGTGCGCACCCGCCGGACCGAGCGCGGCGAGGCCGTCGAGCTCTACCACGACAAGATCCGCGAGACCGTGCTCGCCCGCATCGACCCCGCCGGCCTGCGCGACCACCACCGCCGCCTCGCCGACGCCCTCGCCGAGCAGGACGACCCCGCCGAGCTCGAGGCCCTCGCCCACCACCTCCGCGGCGCCGGCCAGACCGAGCGCGCCCGCGACGCGACCGTCGCCGCCGCCCGCCACGCCGCCGCCACCCTCGCGTTCCACCGCGCCGCCGAGCTGCTGCTCGCCGCCCTCGAGCTCTCGCCGCACACCGACGCGGTCGCCCGCGCCGAGCTCCGCGTCGAGGCGGGGGTCGCCCTCGCCGCCGCCGGCCGCTGCGACGAGGCCGCCAACTGTTTCCTCGCCGCCGCCGCCTCGTCGCCGCCGCTGCGCGCGCTCGAGCTGCGCCGCCGCGCCGCCGAGACGCTGCTGCAGGCCGGCGCGGTCGCCCGCGGCCGGGCCCAGATCGACCGCCTGCTCGTCGACCTCGGCATGAGGCTCCCGCGCAGCGGCGCGGCCCGCAGCGCCCGCGTCGCCGCCCTGCGCCTGCGCCTGCGCGCGCGCGGCCTCGGCTTCACCCCGCGCCGCGAGGCCGAGATCGACGAGGCCGTGCTCGTGCGCCTCGACACCCTGCGAGCCGCCCGCATCGCCATCGTCCAGCATGACCCGACCGGCGGCAGCCTCTACCAGCTCGAGCTGCTGCTGCAGGTCCTCGACGTCGGCGAGCCCGGCCGCATCGTCCGCGCCTTCGCCGGCCACGCCGGCTACCTGTCGCACGAGACCCGCCGCTACGCCGAGGCCCGCCGCCTGCTCGACCTCGCCGACGAACACACCGCCCGCCACGGCCTCGTCGACGCCGTCCCGTTCGTCACCCTGTGCCGCGGCCTGTTCGACTACAACCTCGGCGACTGGTCGCGCGCGCTGACCCACCTCGACGCCGCCGGCCTGCCGCTCGCCCAGCTCCCGGCGCACGCGTTCGAGGCCCAGGCCCGCGCGATCCTCGTCGGCGTGTGCGGCGTGTGGGCCCTCGACTGCCTGTTCTTCCTCGGCGACCTCACCGCCCTCGCCGAGCGCCGCAAGACCTTCCTCGAGCTGGTGCGCCGCGTCGGCGATCGCCGCACCGAGGCCCGCCTGCGCATGAGCTGGCAGATGTTCGCCGCCCTCGCCGCCGACGACCCCGACGAGGCGTCCCGCGAGCTCGTCGCCGCCGCCCGCGAGTGCCCGCCTGACGCCTTCCCGGTCGAGCGCGCCCACGGCACGCTCGCCGCCTGGGTCGTCGGCGTCTACCTCGGCGACGGCCCGCGCGCGTGGGCCCGCCTCGCCGCCGAGTGGCCCGCGTATGTCCGATCGTACATGTACCTCGGGCCACAAGGCCGCGGCAGCGGCGAGTTCTGGCGCGGCGCCACCGCGCTGCTGGCCGCCCGCCGCCGCCCCGCCGAGGCCGCCGCGCTGCTCGCCGAGGCCGCCGCCGCCGAGCGCGTCCTCACCGCCGAGCGCGCCCGCTGGACCGACCCCCTCGCCCAGCTGCTGCGCGCCGGCCTGGCCCAGGCCCACGGCCGCGACGACCGCGCCCAGGCCGCCCTCGCCGTCGCCATCGCCGGCCTCGACGCCCAGCGCATGCAGCTGTGGGCCGCCGCCGCCCGCTGGCACGCCGCCCGCCTCGCCCGCGACCCCGCCCGCGAGGCCGCCGCCGTCCGCCGCATGCGCGAGCTCGGCGTCACCGCGCCCGCCCGCATGGCCGCCTGTCTGGTCCCCGTCCGGAGCTGACGGCCCGCGCCGCCGCGGACCGCCGACTCCACGACCAGACACCCGCGACGTCGTGCCCACGCCCCTGCGCCGCCCCCCATCGCCGCCTGCCGAGCCGCGCGCCTCGTCGTCGACCGCGGCCCTCGCGAGCACCCCCTTCGTCTCCACGTTCATGCTCGCGGCAGTGGCACGATCGGCCCGCGTGCGCGCGCCGGCCTCGCGTGCGCGCGCCGGCCTCACACCCGCGAGAGGCCGCGTGCGCGTGCCGGCCCCACGCCCGCGCGAGGCCCATACGCGCGGTTCGTCCGCTTGCAAACCGGCGCCCGATGGCTCACCCTTCGCCGCCATGTTGCTGGCCGAGCTGATCGCCGCGCCAAACGTCCGCGTGCCCGCCTGGGCGCTGCGCTGGCGCGCCGTGCGTTCGTCCGGCCCCGGCGGTCAGAACGTCAACAAGGTCGCCTCGAAGGTCGAGCTGCGGGTCGCGCTCGCCTGCATCCACGGCCTGACCCAGAAGACCGAGCTCCGCCTGCGCCGCCTCGCCGGCGCCCGCCTGACCACCGGCGACGAGATCGTGCTGACCTGCGGCCGCTCGCGCGACCAGGGCCGCAACCTCACCGACGCCGTCGATCGCCTGCACCGCCTGCTCGTCGAGGCCCAGACCCTGCCCCGCCCGCGCCACGCCACCCGCCCGGGCGCCGGCGCGATCCGCCGCCGCCTCGACTCCAAGCGGCAAAACGCCGAGCGCAAGCAAGCCCGGCGCCCGCCCGACGACGAGGCCTGATGCCCGTACCTGCCTCGAAGGCCAGCTCCCGGCCCGCCCGCGCGACCCCGCCGGTCCCCGCGCGTCCCCGCGCGCACCGACCTGTCCTGAAGGCCAGCCCCACACAGCCTGTCCCGAAGGCCAGCCCCACACAGCCTGTCCCGAAGGCCAGCCACACACAGCCTGTCCCGAAGGCCAGCCACACACAGCCTGTCCCGAAGGCCAGCCACACACAGCCTGTCCCGAAGGCCATCCCCGTACCGCCTGTCCCGAAGGCCAGACCCGCACGGCCCGCCCCGAAGGCCAGCCCCACACGGCCTGTCCCAAAGGCCAGCCACTTCCTTCCTCATCTGCGCACATCCCTCGTCCTGCTCGCCCCGCTCCTGCTCGTCCTCGCCGCCTGCGCCCCGCCCGACCCCCCGGGCCCCGCCGCCGCCGCCGCCGCCCGCGAGCTGTGGCGGACCCGCTGCGCCAACTGTCACGGCCCGCACGGCCGCGGCGACGGCCCCTCCGGCCGCGCCCTGTTCCCGGCCCCGCGCGACTTCCACGACCCGACCTGGCAAGCCGGCGTCACCGACGATCACCTCCGGCGCATCATCGTCGAGGGCGGCCACTCCGTCGGCCTCAGCCGCGACATGGCCGCCAACGCCGACCTCGCCGGACGCCCCGCGGTGGTCGGCGAGCTCGTGCAGATCGTCCGCGGCTTCGGCCAGCCACCACCGCCACCGTCACCGCCACCGCCCGAACGCTGACACCGCACCCGCGCGCCGGGCAAAGTGCCAGTGCATACACAACCGGCCGTCGCTCGCCCGCTACTCCCTCGCCGCGTCCGCGACGATCTGCGCGTACAGCCGCGGCGCCTGCTCGAGCGCCTCGCCGGGCGCCGCCACCAGCACCACCGTCGGCCCGACCGCGCCGAACGACCGCTCGATCACCCGGCCGACCGCGACCCCGTTGCGCTGCAGCGTATACGTCGACAGGCCCTCGACCCCCGCGAGCGCGGCCCGCGACCCGGCGTCGAGCCCCGCGTCCTCGCGCACCACCAGCTCGCGGGACAGCTGCGGATCGAGGCGGATGAGCGCGCTCGACTGCGGCGACGACCCGCCCTCGAGCACCATCACCTGCACGAGCGCCCCGCCGCGCAGCGCCTGCATGTCGATCCACCCGGGGTACACCGGCAGCAGCGGGTGGCGGCGCTCGCCCGCCGTGCTCACGCGTTCGAAGCTCCGCGGCAGCGTCAGCGTCACCCCGTGCTCGGGCGGACGCGGCTCGCGGTGGCGGATGGCGAACCCGATCGGATCCTCGCGCGCCACCTGCACGCCGGCGATCACCACCAGCCCCACGACCCCGACGAGCAGCGCCGCCAGCACGCGGGCCAGCGCGCGCGGCAGGTTCGGCGGCAGCGCCACCGCGATCAGCGAGCCGACCAACGCCGCGCCCGCGAGCGCCAGCGGCGTCGAGCGCAGCGCGTGGTCGCCCGGCATGCACGCCAGCAGCTGGGCCCCGACCAGCAGCAGCAGCGTCACCACCAGGCTGCGGCGCACCCCCGGAGACACGCCCGGCGTGCGCGTCGGCACCAGCGTCCACAGAGTCGCCACCAGCACCGCCACCGCCATCGCGTTGCCGCCGCCGATCATCGTCGCCGCCGCCGGTTCGAACCGGGCCGCCGCCCACAGCCCCGCCGCCGCGCCGACCAGCGCCGTCAGCCCCATGCGCGCGTGGCCCTGGATGCGCTCGAAGACATGTCCTCCGAGCCAGATCGAATAACAATTGAGCAGCAGCCCCAGCAGGTCGGCGTGCACGAACGGCGCGTTCAGCAGGCGCCCCCAGCTGCCCGCCCGCCACAGCTCCGGCGTCAGCGCCCCCGCGTGCAGCAGGCCCACGCCCCACAGCCCCGCGCCGAGGCTCACCGCGAACACCGCGGCCATCGCCGCGATCAGCGAGCCCGTCACCACCAGCCCGCGCGCCGGCGGCGGACGCCCCGGCGAGCCCTGCTCGCGCAGGCGCAGCTCGACCTGCCGCGCGTACTCCACCAGGACCTCGCCCGGCGTCACCACCTCACGGTCGAGCCGGCCCTGCAGCGCGCGCCCGGCCGCCAGCGTCCGCTCCTCGCGCGCCCGCACCAGCTTCGGCAGCGCCTGCAGCAGCGCGTGGGCCCGCTCGCTCGCCCCGGCCCGCGCCGCCGCCGTCGCCTGCAGCAGCCCCGCGCTCGCCGGCGACAGCCCGTGCCCCTTGCCGCGGTCGCCGCCGATCGCCGCGTCGACGGCCTCGTGGCGGCCCGCGTAGGCCAGGAACGTCAGCCGCGCCTGCGCCAGCAGCGACGCCGCGCCCGGCTCCGAGCCCATCGGTCCGCCCTCGAGCATGCGCAGCAGCGTCGCCGCCGCGTCGAGGCGCCCGACCTCGCCGTACGCGCGCAGCATGCCGAGCGCCAGCGCCGGACGCAGCGCCGCGTAGCCCGGCTGGAACTGCGACTCGTAGTGCGTGATCGCCTCGGCCCAGCGCAGGTCGAACAGCAGCATCGCCGCGATCTGCTCGTGAATCATCGCCAACTCGGCCGGGTCCTCGGCCTCCGCCACCAGCCCGCGGTAGTGGGCCAGCGCCGCCTCCGGCCCGCGGCGGTCGAGCACCGCGAAGCCCGCCAGGATCTGCTGCTGCCGACCGAGCCCCGCGCCCGGCATCAGCAGCGCGCGCAGCCCCGTCATCCGCACCGCCGCCCGCGGCCGACCGAGCGCGAACGCCTGCCGCGCCGCCCGCTCGAGCAGCCACGGCAACCCGACCGTCAGCCCGCACAGCAGCGAGACCACCACGCCGATGAAGCGGTCGCCCTGGACCACCGCCAGCGCGGCCAGCGTCAGCTCGGCCACGATCAAGACCAGGTAGCCGCGCTGCGCCGGATCCCGCCGCCGGATCAGCCGCAGCAGCGTCAACGCCAGCAGGATCGCGGCGAAGACCAGGACGTTCTCGTAGAGCGCCATCCGCTAGGCCGACCCGGACCCGGTCGACTGCGCGGCCGACTCGGCCTCGGCGGTGCGCGCCGTGTCCGGCGCCGCCGCGCGCGGGGCCTCGCTGGCGACCGTCCGCACGCTCGCCGCCGGCGCCGTCTCGAGGTGGCCCATGCGGCGGAACTTGGTGTAACGCAGCTCGCGGCGCGCCTCCGGGGTCAGCGCGCGCAGGTCCGCGAGGTGACGCCCGAGCGACTCCGCGATCGCCCGCGCCGTGATCGTCAGCCCGCGGTGGGCCCCGCCCGCCGCCTCCGGCACGATCTCGTCGCAGATCCCGAGGCTCACCAGGTCCGGCGCCGTCATGCGCAGCTGCTCGGCCGCGGTGCGCTCGGCCTCCGGATCCTTCCACAGGATCGACGCGCACCCGCGCGGCGAGATCACCGAGTACACCGCGTGCTCGAGCATCAGGATGCGGTCGGTGACCCCGATCGCCAGCGCCCCGCCCGAGCCGCCCTCGCCGATCACCACCGAGATGGTCGGCACCGCCAGGCGGCTCATCAGCTCGAGGCAGGTCGCGATCGCCTCGGCCTGCCCGCGCTCCTCGGCGCCGATGCCGGGGTACGCGCCCGCGGTGTCGATGAAGCACAGCACCGGCAGCCCGAACTGCTCGGCCATCCGCATCAGCCGCTGGGCCTTGCGGTAGCCCTCGGGGCGGGCCATCCCGAAGTTGCGGTGCACGTTCTCCTTGGTGTTGCGGCCCTTCTGCTGGCCGAGCACCACCACCGGCGCGCCGGCGAGGCGCGCCAGCCCGCCGACGATCGCCGGGTCGTCGCCGAACGTGCGGTCGCCGCGGAGCTCGACGAACTCGGTCAGGATCTCGCCGATGTAGTCGAGCGTGTACGGGCGGTCGGGGTGCTTCGCCAGCTGCAGCTGCTCCCACGGCGTCAGCGCCGCGAAGCGCTCCTTCTGCAGCTGGACCGCGATCTCCTCGAGCCTCGCGATCTCCCCGGCCATGTCGCCGCCCGACGACAGCGTCTTCAGCTCGCGGATCTTGCTCTCGAGCTCGACGATCGGCTTCTCGAACTCCAGCACCTTGCCAGCCATCGCCTACGCTCCTCCGTCGTCGTGGACCCACGCGCGCACCCGCGGCAACCATGCGGCTGTCTCTTCGGCCAGATCGACACCCGACCGCCACAGCGGCGTCGTCACCGACACGCGCAGGTCGCCCTCCGCGCCCGCCCCCGCCGCCACGGCGGGGAACTGATTGCGGAAGTACGTCCGCTGGCGCCGCGCGTACAGCCGCGTCTCGCGCTGGATGTCGGCCTGCGCCTCGTCGAGGCGCACGCGCCCGTCGAGGTGGTCGAGGATCTGGCGGTAACCGAGGCTGCGCATCGCTTTGTGGCGCGCATCATACCCACGTCGCCGCAGCATCTCCACCTCGTCGACCCAGCCCGCGCGCAGCATCGACGCGCAGCGGTCATCGATCGCGCGATCCAGGTCCGCCGCCGGCGGCTCCAACATCACGAGCCCGAGGCGCAGTCGCGGCCGCGGCGGGTCGGCCGCACGCACCTCGCTGATCGCCCGTCCGCTCGTCTCGCACAGCCACAGTGCGCGCAGGCTGCGAACGACATTGCGCGGGTGGATCGCAGCAGCCGTCGCCGCGTCGACGCGCTGCAACGCCGCGTGCACGGCCCCCGGCGCCTCGCGCTCGCGGGCCTCCCAGCCGGCCGTGAACGCGGCCCGCGCGGGGTCCTCCGGCGCGCCGTCGCCGTCGCCGCCCGAGCCCGTCCACGCCGTCGCCCGCAGGTAGAAGCCGGTGCCGCCGACGAACAGTCCGGGCCCGCGGGCGAGCTGGGCCAGCGCCGCCACCGCATAATCTCCCGCGCTGAACGCCACGTCCGGATCCACCAGGTCGATCAGGTGGTGCGGCACGCGGGCCCGCTGCTCGGGCCCCGCCTTGGCGCTGCCGATGTCGAGCCCGCGATAGACCTGCACCGAGTCGCAGCAGAGCAGCGGCAGGCCCATTCGCTCGCCCAGCCACACCGCGAGTCGTGACTTTCCGGACGCCGTGGGCCCGACGATCGCAAGCACCCGCGGCGCCCGATCTCCGTCGCGCGTCGCGCTCACACCGGCGCTCCGTCGGAGCGTCGCAGCCCGGCGCCGCCGCGCGCGCGCGGCTCGCCGCCGGCCTCCGCGGGCCGCGCCCCGAGCAGCGCCGCCGCGGTCCAGCGCCGCACCCCGGGCACCTCGGCGAGCGTGGCCCCGGCCTCGACGAGCTCGGCCAACCACCGCCTCGCCAGCCGCGGCGCGGGGTCGCTGCCGTGCGTCGTGGCGATCGCCCCCAGCAGCCCGCGCTCGACCGCCGACGCGTCCGCCTCGCGGGTCCGGATGCGCAGCCACGGCACGATGCGGGCCACGAGGTCGCCGACGTCGGCGTCGTCGACGCAGTGCCGCAGGTGCGCCGGCACCCCGCGCACCAGCACCGCGTCGTCGCCGAAGCGGTCGACGTCGACGCCGAGCGTGCGCAGCTCGACCTGCGCCGCGATGATCAGCTCGATCTCCTCCGCGGCCCGATGCACGACCGCCGGATTCAATAGGCCCTGGATCGCGACCATGCGCCGCCCGATCAGGTCGCGCTGCAGCCGCAGGTACACCAGGTGCGAGCGCAGCCGCCGCAGGTCGACCGCCAGCAGCGCCTCGCGCTCGGCGAACACCGCCACCGGCCCCGGCAAGCACAGCAGGAACTCCGGCCCGGAGCCGCGCAGCGTCGGCCGCCGCGGCGCCTCGCCTTCCTCCGCCTCCGCCTCGCCCACGCCCGCGGAGAGCTGCTCCGGCGCGAACAACCCCGCGTGCTCCTCGCGCGGCTCGCCGTCGCGGGCCTCGCGCGCCGCGAGCTCGCGCCCCTCCCTGGCCTCGCTCGGCCGCAGCGCCGCCGCCGCCGCGAGCACCCCGCGCTTGTGCTCGTCGTAGTCGGCCGTCAGCGCCCGGGTGGTCAGGCGGTAGCCCGCGACCTGCCGACCTGTCCGCACGGCCAGGTCCGGCGCACCTGCCCCTTCGGCCAGCTCGTCGGCGAAGTCCTCGTCCGCACCTGCCCCCCCGGCCAGCCGATCATGGAGCCGCTCCGCCCGCCCGCCGACCGCAGGCGTCGACCCTGTCCCTTCGGCCATCCACCCGCCGACCGACGACCCTGTCCCTTCGGCCATCCGCCCGCCGACCGCCGACCCTGCCCCTTCGGCCATCCACCCGCCGACCGACGACCCTGTCCCTTCGGCCCTGTCCGCTCCGACCGCCGACCCTGTCCCTTCGGCCATCCGCCCGCCGACCGCCGGACCTGTCCCTTCGGCCATGCCCGCTCCGACCGCCGCCGACGGACCTTTCACGCGCGCTCCGACCGCGGCGCTCGCGCCTGCCGCCGTCGCACGCCCCCCGGCGGCGTGCGAAGGACCTGCCCCTTCGGCCATGCCCGCACCGTCCACGGCCGTCGCACCTGTCCCATCGGTCGCCAGCGGCCCGGAGCCCGCGGCCCGGAGCGCCCCCGCGGCCCCCGCCTCGCGCTCGCGCGCCGCTCCCCCTGCCCCTTCGGACAGGCCCCCCGCGGCCGCTGCGCCCGGACCTGTCCGCGCCGCTCCGCCGCGCCGACCCGTGTCCCCAAGCCCCGGCCGCGCCTCCTCACCTGTCCCTTCGACCAGCCCCTCCGCACCTGTCCCTTCGACCAGCCCCGCCGCGCCCGTCTCCTCGTCGCCCTCCTCCTCGTCATCGTCCTCGTCCGCCTGCACCGGCCGCACCCCCGCGGGCGGCCACGCCGGCCCCGCGTGCGTCGCCGGCGGCGCCAGCTCGCCGGCCCACGGCGCCGCCGCGACCGCGGCCGCCAGCACCCGGCGCACGGCCGCGTAGACCCGCTGCGGATCCGAGAAGCGCACCTCCGACTTCTGCGGGTGCACGTTGACGTCGACGCTCGACCGCGGCGGCTCGACCCACACGCACGCCGTCGCCTCGCCGGTCAGCCCGTAGGCCTGGGCCACGATCTGCCCGAGGCTGCGCTCGCGCACCACCCTGCGCCGCACGATCAGGTACGGCCCTCCGCGCCCGCGGCTGGCCGCCTCCGGCGTCGGCAACCACACCTGCACGGCCACGCCGTCCTCCTCGCCGGAGAACGCGAACACCGCCCCCGCCGTGCGCCGCCCCAGCACCTGGACCACGCGCTCGCCCAGCGTGCCGCGCGGCAGCGACAGCAGCTCGCGCTTGCCGTGGCGCAGCGTCACGTGCACCTCGGGGTGGACCAGCGCCAGCCGCAGCACCGTCTCGCTGCACTGCCCGACCTCCGTCGCCTCCGCGCGCATGAACTTGCGCCGCGCCGGCAGGTTGGCGAACAGGCTGTGGACCTCGACCTGGGTGCCGACCGGCATGCCCGCCGGCGCCAGCCGCGGCGGCTCGCCCGGGCGCGCGTGCAGGTGCACCCCGACCGCCGCGCTCGGCTGGCGCGAGCGCAGGTCGAGCCGCGCCACCGCGGCGATGCTGGCCAGCGCCTCGCCGCGGAAGCCCAGGGTGGCGATGTCGGTCAGCTCCGACGGGTCGCGCAGCTTGCTGGTCGCGTGGCGCGTGACCGCCAGCAGCAGGTCGTCGGGGTGGATGCCGCGCCCGTTGTCGCGGACCGAGATCCGCGTCATGCCCCCGTCCTCGAGCTCCACGTCGACCCGCGTCGCCCCCGCGTCCATCGCGTTGTCGACCAGCTCCTTGACGACCGACGCCGGCCGCTCGACCACCTCGCCGGCCGCGATCTGGTCGATCGCCAGCGGGCTCAGCACGGCGATGCGGGCGGACCCCGGCGGGGGATTTTGCGGGCTCACCCGCGAAGTAAGAACCAGCGCGCGCGAAAGCGCAAGTCCTCCCGCACCGGGCCCCTCCGTGCCACCTTGGGGGCGTGGATCTCCGGACCTTCTTCACCACCTTCGGCCTCGTCTTCCTCGCCGAGCTCGGCGACAAGACCCAGCTCGCGACCATGGGCCTCGCCGCCGGCGCCGACGGCCGCCGCTGGCTGGTGTTCGCCGCCAGCGTGCTGGCCCTCAGCCTCTCGAGCCTGATCGCGGTGCTCGCCGGCGACCTCCTGCGCAGCCGCGTCGACCCCGTGATCATCCAGCGCGCCGCCGCCGCCCTGTTCATCGTGCTCGGCGCCGTGCTCATGTGGCAGAGCTTCCGCCCCGCCGCTCCGCCCGCCTGACCCGCCTCGGAGGTGACGCGACCCGCCGCGTCGTCCGGCGGCGCGGGCCGTCGTCGGGCCCCGCGACGCGCCGACTACTCGGCGGTGACGACGCGGTTGCGGCCGCCGGTCTTGGCCTTGTAGAGCCGCGCGTCCGCCCGTTTAATTAAATCGTCGTAGGTCGCGACGTCGGAGGTCAGCTCGGCCACGCCGATGCTGATCGTCACCGGGATGACCCGCCCCTCGAACTTGAACGGCTGCTGCTCGACCATCACGCGCAGCTTCTCGGCGAACGTCTGCGCGCCCTTCAGCTCGATCTCGGGGAGGATCAGCGCGAACTCCTCGCCGCCGTAGCGGGCCACCACGTCGACCTTGCGCGCCCGCTCGCGGACCAGGTCCGACAGCTCGCGGAGGATGAAGTCCCCCGCGCGGTGCCCGTAGGTGTCGTTGCACTGCTTGAAGTGATCGATGTCGAACATGATCAGCGCGAGCGGCCGATCGTAGCGGCGCGCCCGCGACAGCTCGCGCTCGAGGTTCTCGAGGAAGTAGCGCTTGTTGTAGATCTGCGTGAGCCCGTCGACCGTCGACAGGCGATAGATCTCCTCGTGGTACAGGCTCTCGATGTTGTCGCCGCTGAGGAATTTGAAGATGGCCCGCCCGATCTTCACCAGGTCGCCGTCTTTCAAATACGTCTCGTGGACCTTGTGGTCGTTGACGTAGGTCCCGTTGGTCGACTCGTTGTCGCGGATCTTCACGCCCGCGTCCTCGACCCGCAGCGTCGCGTGCGTGCGGCTCACCGAGTCCTGCGACACGCAGATGTCGTTGAGCGTCCCGCGCCCGATCGTCATCTCTCGGCCGTCGATGTGGTACTTGCGGCCGAGCTCCGCGCCGTAGATAACGACCAGGCAGGCTTCCTTCTTCGCTCCCTTGCCCGCGTCGTCGGCTTTGTTGATGACTGTGACAATCGTCTCGTCACGCATAGGCAAGCGGCCAGCCCCACGGCGGGGACTCCCTGGCGACGGAGGGTACCAGAGCCCGGCTCCCCGCGTACCCCGCAGCACGAATCGGGTGCGGGCCTCTCCCACGATGTAGGCTCGAACCAGCGCACGCACGCCCGCCGTCGCCCATCACCGCGCCGCCGTCCTCTCGCAAACCGTCGGCCGCGCAGGTCCCGGCGCTGGACGGATGAGCCAGGCCCGGCGCCCCCACGGCCGGTCACCGCCCCCGTGCCGAGATCTCGAATCCCCCCGCCGCCGCCCGCGCCTGCCGCTCCGCCGCTCCGTTCGTCCCGCCCGCCGCCCGCTCGAAACCCCGGCGCCGCCGCCTCCGCCGCGTTTTTGACGGCCCCTCCGCGGCGATGGTAGGACCGCGGACCATGTCGGCCCCACGCACCCGGCTCGGCGGATTCGGCGCTGTGTTCTTCCTCGCGAGCCTCGGCGCCATCGCGTTCTACGTCCAGCGCCAGGCCGTGCCCGACGCCCACGACGCCGTCCGCACCGCCGTCACCCAGACCTCGCAGCCCGAGGCCGAGGCCCCGGTCGCCGCCCTGCCCTGGCAGGACCGCCTCGACCTCACCGCCCTGAAGCCCGAGCCGCTGGCCGGCGAGGCCCCGGCCGCCAGCAAGCTCGCCGACCCCGACTTCGCCGGGCTCGCCACCGGCCTCGGCAACAGCCGCCTCGTGCAGTCGCTGAGCGACGGCCACCGCATCCTCTACACCCTCGACCCGGTCCTGCAGGACGCGGCCCAGCAGATCTTCCGCAACCGCGAGGTCCCCTACGCCGCCGCCGTCATCCTCGACGTGCGCGACAACTCGGTGCTCGCGCTCGCCGGCCACTCGAGCATGGACCCCCAGGTCGACCCGCTCGAGATCACGACCACCGCCTGGGCCCCCGCCGCCTCGACGTTCAAGCTCGTGACCGCCGCCGCCCTCCTGAAGCAGAACCGGGCGCTCGGCAAGCAGCGCGTGTGCTTCTCCGGCGGCCTCCACGGCATCACCGACGACCTGCTCACCGACGACGCCGGCCGCGACACCGCCTGCGACGACCTCGGCGGCGCGATCGCCCACAGCCACAACGTCGTGCTCGCCAAGCTGGCCCTGAAGCACCTGACCGCCGGCAACCTCGTCGACATCACCAGGACCTTCAAGTTCGGCAGCGAGATCCCGTTCGAGTTCCGCGTCGAGCCCTCTCCCGCCCTCGTGCCCGACGACCCCAAGGAGCGCGCCCGCGTGGCCGCCGGCTTCTGGCACGTCGACATGAGCCCGCTGCACGGCGCCCTGCTGGCCAGCGTGTTCGCCCGCGACGGCGTGTGGCAGGCCCCGCACATCGTCGCCCAGGTCCGCGACCACGCCGGCGCCGACCGCACCCCCGAGCTGCCCGCCGCCGAGCGCGTGCTGGCGAAGGACATCGCCGACCAGATCGGCGAGATGATGGTCCGCACCACCTCCGAGGGCACCGCCCGCGGCAGCTTCCGCGACCGCCAGGGCGTGTACTACATCGCCGACGCCGAGGTCGCCGGCAAGACCGGCAGCCTCACCGGCAAGCGCGCCCCCGGCCTCAACTACAACTGGTTCATCGGCTACGCCCCCGCCGAGCGCCCCGAGATCGCGTTCGCGGTGCTGCTCGCCAACGAGCCCAAGTGGCGCATCAAGGCCCACTACGCGGCCCGCCGCCTGGTCCAGATCTACCTGTCGCGCCGCGCCGACATCGAGGCCCACCGCGAGGCCCGCCTGACCGAGACCGGCGTCGAGCTGCCCGGCAAGCCCCCCGGCGCCGCCAACCCCAAGGGCCCGCCGTCCGACCTCCCGGTCGTCAGCAAGCGCCCCGACGCCAAGTCCGCCCCGGCGATCGCCCACAAGTCCGAGCGCCCGCCCGCCGACAAGTCGCCCGAGCCGCAGAAGCCCCGCTCCGACGCGCTCCCGCCGGTCCCCGGCCCGGTCGCCAAGAAGCCCGGCCCCGACAAGTCGCCGCGGCCCACCGCCGCGGCCCCGCAGAAACCCGGCAAGCCCAGCGGAGTGTGACCGTGCCCCGGCGCCGGCCCGCCGCCCCGGCGCAGTCGCCCGCAGCTTCTCCCGGCCGCCCGCGTCTGTCCGCCGTGCGCCGCACCGCCGTCGTCCTCCTCCTCGCCCTCGCCCCGCGCCCCGCGCCCGCCGCCCCGCCGCCCGCGACCGACGACGAGCGCAAGCAGGCCGCCCGCGAGGCCGTCGAGCAGGCCGCCGCCGCCTTCGAAGCCGGCGACTTCACCCGCGCGCTCGCCCACTTCGAACGCGCGATGGCCCTGCGCCCGAGCTCCAAGCTCCACTACAACCTCGGCGTGTGCCACCAGCGTCTGACGCGCGCGGCCACCGACCGCGGCGACCTCGAGGCCGAGGCCCGCCACGCCAGCGCGGCCATCGACGCCTTCAACGCCTACCTGCGCGACAACCCCGACGCCCCCGATCGCGGCGCCGTCGAGAACATCGTCAGAGATCTCGGCGGCACCCCGGCGACCCAGCCGCAGCTCCGCGATCCCCTGGCCCCGCTGCCGGTCGCCCCGCACGACCCGCAAGACCGCGATCCAGCGATCGCACCGCGCCCGCTCGCGCCGGTCGATCGCCCGCCCTCGCCGCCCTCGCCGACGCCGCCGCCCCCGGATCCGCCGCCGCCCCCGCGCGGCTACGTCGGGGCCGGCGGCGGCCTCGTCAGCCAGCCGCAGCTGCTCGGCGAGACCCTGCTCGACGGCGCCTACCAGGCGGCCGTGCTGGTCCGCGGCGGCGGCCGCCTCGGCAAGCGCCGCGGCCTCGAGCTCGGCGGCCAGGCCTGGATCACCGCCTCCGGCGAGACCAGCCCCATGCACCTGGCTCTATACACCCAGGTCCTCCTCGCCGACGTCGGCCACTCCGTCAGCCTCGGCGCCGGCCGCCGCCTCGAGCTGCCGCTCGGCCTCGAGTTCGGGGTCGCGCGCGAGGCCCTGCGGGTGCGGGCCGGCCAGGCCCTCCCCCCCTGCGCCGCCCGCTCGAGCGGAACGCTGGTATCCGCGCGCGCCGGGGCGGTGGTCGGTGGACGCCTCGGGTTCGCTGTGTTAGTGGGACCGCGCCGTAACCACGAGATCGGCATGCACATCCACCTCGCCTACTTCGGCTCCGGACGCGGCTCCTCCGCGGCCACCTGCGACGAGCGGCCCTTCGCGTCCGCCGGCGTGCCGCAGCACAGGCTCGTGCTCACGACGTCCGTCGGTTACGCCCTCCGGTTCTGAGCTCCCATGCCAGGCGCGCAACACGGCCCCCGCGGCCGCCATGACGATTATCTTCGCGGCCCCCAGGGCCCGCTCCGCCGTCGCGCCGCCGCGCGCACGTGCGACCCCTCCTCCGCCCGCACGCGAGGCCGCCGATGAGCGCCGGTCAGTTCTACCGCTGGCTCGACGAGGCCGTCCCGCGCGCCGGCAGCCAGCGCTCGCTCGACAGCCAGGACACCACCCTGAGCCGCCGCGGCCTGCTCATCCGCGCCGACAAGCGCGCGCGCGAGCTCGCCAGCCTCAAGGTCGGCGCCGGCGACATCGTCGCCCTGTCGATGGGCAACGTCGCCGAGTTCATCATCCTGCTGCTCGCGGTCAGCAAGCTCGGCGCGGTGGCCATGCCGGTCGACCCCGCCAACGGCGACCGCAGCCTGCTCGGCGCCGCCTCCCGCCTGCCGATCCGCGCGGTCCTCCGGCGCCCGCGCGGCCTCGAGAACTCGCCGCTGCAGTACCCCGAGGGCTACCGCCTCGGCGCCCGCCGCAAGCTGTCGGGCTCGCTGCTCGAGGTCGACATCCTCGACATCCCCGACGAGCTGAACGCCGCCGCCGTGCCCGCCGGCGTCGAGCTGATCAGCGAGACCGCCGGCGCCGACGGAGCCGTGCACGACATCTTCCGCAGCGGCGCCCACCTGCGCTGGATCGGCGAGACCGGGGCCAAGCTGCTCGAGCTGTCGAGCGGCACCCACCTCGCCTGCGCCCAGGCGTTCACCAGCCCGCGGTTCTTCGACGCCGTGGTGCTGCCGTGGCTGGCCAGCGAGGCCCGCCTCGTCATGGCCGACAACCCCACCCTCGAGAGCGTGCTCCCGCCGATCGGCACCTACGAGCGCCTCGTCGTCGTCGACCTGCTCTACACCCTGCAGGCCGCCGCCCGCGCGCTGAAGGCCGCCGGGGCCACCCGCGACCTGCTCGCCGTGATCCCCCAGGCCACCATCCAGACCAGCCACGGCCGCCCCCTGAAGCAGGTGTTCGGCGAGTACCCGCGCCAGGTCCTGCTGCTCGAGGAGGTCGGCATCCTCGGCGCCCGCGTGATGCACCGCGGCGAGCGCTTCGAGCTCGCCCCCGGCCTGCAGTGCCGCCCCGGCGCCGCCTGTCCTCACGGCCCTGCGGAGAAGGACGGCGGCCACGAGGTCCTCGTGCGCCCGCCCTACCCGATCCTCACCCGCCCGCCGGTGCCCGCCCCCCAGCCCGGCGGCCCCGTCGACGGCGACGACGGCTGGTACCACACCGGCTACCTCGGCCAGTTCACCGCCCACGGCGCGCTCGGCGAGGTACCTGGCCGAACGGACAGCCTCGTCAACCTCGAGGGCCGCCGCGCCTCGCTGCACACCATCGAGGCGGCGATGCTCCGCCACCGCCGCATCACCCAGGCCGAGGCCACCGTCGAGTACGACGTCGACGGCAACCCGTTCGTCCACCTGCGCTACCACGCGACCGGCTCGACGCCCCTCGACGACCTCGAGGAGTTCATGGTCGACAGCCTGCCGCCGTACATGGTGCCGCGCATGCACACCCGCCTCGGCGCGCAGACCTGATCGTCTCGGCCGTCGAGGCGACGGCGGACGACGGGCGGGCCCGACGCTCGCCCGCACCTCCGAGCCCGCGCTGCCCGCTCGCGCCGCGCGACGACGACTACGCCGGATCCTCGAGCAGCTCGGCCCGCACGACCACCGGGCCGCGATCGTCCTTCTTCACCGACACCGTGCGCTGGACCGGGAAGCGCCCCGGCTTGCGCACCTCGACGCGGTGGATGCCCGGCGCGAGCAAGAGCGGCCCGGTCTCCGGCACGCGCAGCGCCCGGACCTGCCCCACGTAATTGCCGTCGACGAACACCTCGGCGTCGAGGTCGTCGTCGGGCACCTCGATCACCAGCGGCGCCGCCTGATCGGCCCCGCCGGCCGCCCCGCGCGTCGCGCAGCCGAACATCAGCCCGAGCGCCAGGAGCAGCGCCGGCCAGCGGCGCGAGTCACTCCGCCGAGGGCCGCGAGGAAGCTTGCAGACTTGCGTGCACGACATGGGACTTGTCCACTTCTCCGACGACCAGGGTCGCCCCCGGCACCGTCACGCCGGGCAGCTTCGCGTGCAGCTCCTCCGCCGTCAACGACCCCTCGACCCGCAGCACCACCGAGCCGTCGCTGGACACCCCGGCCACCGCGACCGCCTGGACCCCGACCACCGACTCGCGCAGCGCCCGCTCGAGCCGCCGCACCCGCGCCGCCGGCCACGGCGCCGAAAGGCGCAGCGACACCCCGGCACCTGTCCCTCCGGACAGCACCGCCGCCGCCCGCCCGGCGAGCCCCGCGGCCGCGTCGTCGGCCGCCGCCGCCGGATCCTCGCCGACGCCGATCACCCGCTCGGGCAGCCCGCGCGGGCCGCCGGTCCACCGCGCCTCGACGCGGAGCACCGCCTGCCTGGGGTAGCGCACCAGCCCCGCCGCGCCGCACTGCAACCTGGCCGCCAGCACAGGCCCCGCCGAGCCCGGAGCCACGTCGCGGACCACCCCGGCCGCGATCAGCCCGCGGCGCAGCCCGGACTCGATCGCCGCCGGACAGCCGTCGAGCTCGACCGTCAGCGACGGCAGCAGCGGCGGCAGGCCGGCGCTCGCCGTGCCCGCGCCCGGGGCCGCCAGCGCCTTGGCCAGGCGCGCCGTGTCGATCTCGACCGAGACCACCGCCGTCGCCGTCGCCCCGTCGTCCGCCTGCTGCAGCACGCGGTAGCTGCCGGTCCACTCGGCGGGGCGGCCCAGCACCCCCTTGCGGGCGGCCGGATCGGCGGCGCCGATCTGCTCGATCGCCGTCTCGAGCGCCGCCTTGCGGGCCCGCTCGAGCGCCACGTTGCGGGCCTTCAACCCGTCCGTGTCCCCGCCGATCGCCGCGTGGCCGGTGCCCGAAAAGGGCGCAGCCAGCGCATCGAAGCCCGAGATCCCCAGCGTCGCGCCCGTCAGCGCGGACAGCAGCAGGTTGTGCGATCGGCCGGCCAAGGTCCCGGTAGACTGGCAGGTCCGCCCGCCAGAACGCAAGGGAACGGCGAAATCCGACCCCTGGACCCGGCCGACGCGCGCCCGGAAACCCGCGCCGACGCGCCGCATCGACGGTGGCATTCTCGCCCCGGCTGCGATAAACCCCCTCCGATCATGCTTCGGAGCCCCTTTCCCGGACATCGCCGATACAGCATCACCCACCGCGCAGTGCAGCGCCTGCGCGAGCTCGTCCCGGCCGTCGGCGAGGAGGACGACGAGGCCCTGCGGGATCGCCTCGACGCCGCGATCACCGCCGCCGAGGACGGCGGCAAGGCGGTCAAGACGCTCGACGTGATGCTCGCCGAGCCGCAGATCCTGATCCCGCTCGAGAGCTTCGGCGACACCCTCTACGCGATCATCAAGGAGGACACCGTCGTCACCGTGCTGCCCCGCGGCCACGGCGAGGAGATCCTCCAGCGCGGCCAGGCCCTCGAGCAGCGGGTCGCCGCCGGCGAGCCGCCGGTGCGCCCGAACGAACGCGACGACGCCTGGGAGCTGTCCCGCCGACGCTGGCGCCGCGACGCCCCGACCCCCGTGGTCGAGCGCGTCCGCGGCATGGTCGAGCGCAGCGACGACCTCGGCGGCCCGGCCCCGTCCAGCCCCGCCGACGAGCCGATCGTCATCACCGCCCGATCCTCCTCCGCCTCCGCCCCCGAACCCGCGGCCACCTCGACCGCCCCCGCCGCCAACGGCGGCCAGAGCGGCGAGGACGACGCGGCCGGCGGGCCAGCCCGCCTGCGAGCCCGCCGCCTGCTCGCCGGGGCCGGCGGCACCCTCGGGCCCAGCACCCCCGACCGCAAGAAGCTCAGCGGTCCGGTCGCCGAGGCCCTCGCCCGCGGCCTCGCCCTCGGCCGCCGCCGGGCCGCCGCCGCCGTCCTCCACGAGGCCCTGCGCCAGCAGCCGCCGGAGACCCCGCTGCAGCCGCTTTGGGACCTCATGTCCGAGAAGAACCTGCCCGAGTCGCTGACGATCGGCGACCTCGTCGCGGCCGTCCGCGGCCTGCCCGCTTGATCGCGCCGCGGTCGCGGGCCCCCGCGGCCCGCGTCGCCGCGGATGAGCCCGACCGCCGCCGGTGAGCGAGAACCGTCCGCGCCGCCCGCTTCTCACGGAGCCGGACCGGGTCTCGCCGGCGCAGCCCGGCGAATAGCCCCGACGTCCCGGCCCGTTTCCGGGCGAGGGCGCGTCCGCGCCCGCCGGAACGTGCTTCCGTCCACCCCTCGGGGGTGGCTATGCTGGGGCCTTCAGCGCCCCATGCGGAGAGAGTCACCCCGATCGTCCCTGCCCGACGCCAGCGAGCCGGCGCCGGAGGGTACGGGGGACGGTCCGGAGCCGACCCCGGCGCGGCCGCCTCCGAGCCCGGACGTCCCCGGAGCCACGCACGCCGAGAGCGGCGAGGACGCCGATCCGTCGGCGCCCGGACCGCGTATGTCCGATCGGACATCCCACTCCAACCTCGTCGGCCACGTGCTCGCCGAGCGCTACAAGCTCGTCAAGCTGATCGGCGAGGGCGGCATGGGCTCGGTCTACCAGGCCGAGCACATCACCATCGGCCGCAAGCTCGCCATCAAGGTGCTCGCCTCCGAGTACTGCGACAGCCCCGAGGTCGTCGCCCGCTTCCTGCAAGAGGCGCGCACCGCCTCGATGCTGCACCACGAGCACATCGTCGACATCACCGACTTCGGCTACACCAAGCAGGGCTACGCGTTCCTGACGATGGAGTACCTCGAGGGCGAGGACCTCGCGGACCTGCTCGAGCGCGAGGGCCGACAGCCGTGGACCCGCGTGCGCCGCATGATCCTGCAGGTCTGCCGGGCGCTGCACGCCGCCCACGAGAAGGGCATCATCCACCGCGACATGAAGCCCGACAATTGCTTCCGCATCAAACGCGGAGGCAACCCGGACTTCATCAAGATCCTCGACTTCGGCATCGCCAAGGTCATCAGCGACGGCACGCTGACCGGCCGCCACGACAAGCCGAAGATGGCCACCGAGGCCGGCACGCTGCTCGGCACGCCCGAGTACATGGCCCCGGAGATCGCCCGCGATCAGAAGGCCGACGCCCGCGTCGACGTCTACTCGCTCGGCATTCTCATGTACGAGCTGCTGACCGGCACCGTGCCGTTCAAGGGCCAGACGTTCATGGCCACCGTGGCCATGCAGATGGTCGACGAGCCCGAGGCCCCGAGCCGCCGCGCCCCCGACGCCGGCATCCCGCCGGCGATCGAGGCGGTGATCCTCCAGGCCCTGCAGAAGGACCCCGAGGCCCGCTACCCGACGGTGCACGCCCTCGCCGAGGCGATCATCGAGGCCGACAGGTCGCTGCGCTTCACCCAGCAGGGCCTGCCCGCGCTGCGCTTCGAGTCCGGCGACTACGCGGCCGCGACGTCGATCACCGGTCACCCCGTCGAGGCCTCCGCCAGCGGCATGGCGATGCTCGGCACCGGCTCGCACTCGTCGATCATCCCGGTCGGCAAGACGCACACGCCCGCCGCCCCGCCGCCCGGCACCGGCGCCCACCGAACCGTCGCGCCCGAGCCTCCGCCGCCGGCCGCCGTCCCCACCCCCGACCCCGACCCCGACCCCACCGCCGACGAGCCCGCCGCCGCCCGCCCGAACCCCTACCGCGCCTTCTCGCTGCTGCTGCTGCTCGTCGTGCTCGGCCTCGGCGCCGTGATCTACTACCTGCTCAACCGCGTCGCCCCCGGGGCCGACACCGCGTCGACCACCCCCGAGCAGCTCGGCAACCACGACCCGTCGAGCCCGCCGCCGACGATCCCCAGCCACGAGCCCGCGGTCACCGACGCAGCCCCCGACGACGGCGACGAGGACGGCAAGGACAAGCCGACCAAGAAGACCGACCCGACCAAGAAGCCGCCGAAGAAAGTCGACCCGACCCCGGCCGGCACCCAGGACGCCACCGAGGACGACATCAACGACTACATCAAGACGCTGCTCGGCGACGTCACCCGCTGCGCCAACAGCAACGAGGTCCCGCGCCAGCGCGTCACGTTCTTCCTCGAGGTCGAGGCCGGCTCCGGCAAGGTCAAGCCGTACCTCGAGAACCCGCGCGACAACGCCGCCTTCGTCAGCTGCGCCGAGAAGGCCGTGGCCAAGAAGCGGTTCAAGAAGGGCCGGAAGATGACGACCTTCCGCGCCAGCCTCAACCTCTGATCAGGCGAGCGACCGCGCGGCCGCCGCGACGCGCACCGTCCGACCGGCAGTTCGCCCCATGAAACGGCCGCGGGGGCCGTCTCGGGCCCCCGCGTCGCGCACCGCTCCAGCGGCGCCTACTTCTTCGGCTCCGACTTCAGCGGGTCGACGCGGCCGGTGCGCGTCGGCTTGGCCGGGATCGGGTCGAGCTTCTTGGTCTCCGGCTTGGTCGTCGTGTCCGGCTTCTTGGTCGTGTCCGGCTTCGTCGTCGTGTCCGGCTTCTTGGTCGTGTCCGGCTTCGTCGTCGTGTCCGGCTTGGTCGTCGTGTCCGGCTTCTTGGTCGTGTCCGGCTTCGTCGTCGTGTCCGGCTTCGTCGTCGTGTCCGGCTTCTTGGTCGTGTCCGGCTTCTTCTCCTCGACCTTCTTCTCCTCCGGCTTCTTGACCGGCGGCGGCGGCGTCACCGTCACCCCGAGGTCCTTGGCCAGGTCCGGGTTCGCCATCTGCGGCATGAACAGCGTGAACGCCAGCGCCCCGCCGGCCACCATGCCCGCGATCGCCGAGCCCGCCAGCACCCCCGGCCCGTTGTTGCCCGCGCGCGTCTTGTACGCGTAGGCCATGTGCGAGGCCGCGTACTTGTTGGCCAGGTCGCCGAACGCCGTCGCCGGGTCGGCCCCGCCGGCCACCGCGATCGCCGCCGCGAGCGCCGCCTTGCCCTCCTCCTCGACCGTGTTGCCGATGCTCTGCACCGCCACGTGCACGACCGCCTTGCCGTTGGCCTCGGTCATCCACAGCGTCCCGCTCGACACCGGCGAGGCGACCGCCAGGCCCCCGCGCAGCAGCTCGGGCTTGTACTCGGGCACGTTCTTCAGCGCCGCGTCGAGCAGCTTGCGCAGCGCCGGCCCCTGCAGCGCGTCGAGCGGCGCGTGGGCGACGAAGCTGGCCCGCCCCGCGCGCAGGTCCTCGGCCACCACCGCCGGCAGCGACGACAGCGTCGCGTCGGCCGTGGCCGAGCCGGTCAGGCGGTTGATGTTCTTCTCGTCGACGCCGAGCGCCAGCCCGACCGAGCTCTCGGCCGCGAACACCCAGCCGTCGAACGTCAGCCCGACCATCGCCGCCAGCACGTCCGCCTGCGGCAGCCCGGTCGCCGACAGGTGCCACGCCTTGGCCGTCTCGGACCCGAACGTCACGTCGGTCGCCTCGAACGCCAGCTTGCTGCCGGCCATGTTCGGCAGGCTCTTCGGCACCAGCGGCCCGACGCCCTTGGCCGCCTCGGCCAGCATGCCCGCGACCGCCTTGACGTCGTTGACCCCGACGCGCACCTGGACCGCCGCCGGGTCCGACCGCCCGGCGAACAGCACCTCGCCGTTCCACGCGTTGAACGCCGCGTCGGCCGGCGGCTGGGCCGCCTCCGGGTTCTGCTTCTTGATCTCCGCCGGGTCGGTCCGCGCCCACACGAAGCCGTCGCCCGGGTCGACGAACCGCAGCAGCGTCGGCGCCGCCGGCTCGAGCACCGCGAGCACGTCCCTGGCCTCGTTGCCCTCGCTCGGCAGCCCGACGTGCAGCGACATCTGCCCCGGCGGGGTCGCCAGCGCGATGTGCACGCCGCCGTCGTCCGGGATGTACATGAGCGCGTTCGCGTCGTCGAGCTTCACCCCCGGCAGCCCGGCCTCGACGCCCGCGCGCCGCTTCGCCGCGTCGCCGGGCTTGTAGGCGGTGAGCACCGCCTCGGTGTCGGCGCAGGCGACGTAGCCGTTCTCGATGCCCTTGCACACCGTCTTCTCGGCGTCCGGCAGCTTGAGCGCGACCAGCAGGTCCTTGACCGCCTCCGGCTTCGACGCCGACAGGATCACGACCGTCGAGTCGCTCTTGTCGCTGGTCTGCGTGACCACCGCGCCGCGGGCGGGGTCGATCCCCGCGGTCGCCAGCTTCGCCCGCGCCTCCGCGAGACCGGCCTTGAATTTGGCGAAGTTCGCGTCGAGCTCGGCCGCGGACGGCCCCAGCAGCGGCTTTAAGGCCTGCGCCGGCGCCTCGAAGAACGTCACCGCCGAGTCCCCGTAATCGAGCACGACGCCCGGGTGCCGCACAACCAGCCACGGCCCCGGCGAGTCGGCGTGCACGTGGGCGAGCAGCGCGTCCAGCGTCGCGGCCGGCTGCATCGCCTGCGGCACCGCGATCGGCGGCGGCGGCGTCACCGGCTTGGTCACGTCCGGGGTCGCCGGCGCCGTCTTGGTGTCGGTCGGCGGCGGCGGCGTGACCTCCTCCTTCTTGCCGCCCCCCGTCCACTCCTGGATCTGTTGACAAGCTGTCAGCGGTGCGGCGCCGACGGCAACGGCGCAGGACAAGGTCAGAAGGCGGGACACGGCGCGACGGGTGTGCGACATGCCGCGCAGCATACCGGGTCTTGCGCACCGGTGGCCACCACGGCCGTCCACCTGTCCGCGCAAGAATGCGCCGCGCTCCCGCGCGCGCCATCTGGGCACCGACGCGCCGTCGTGCCATCCTGCGCCGCGTGTTCGACCGCCGCTT
The DNA here is from genome assembly GCA_016793465.1 of Myxococcales bacterium. The sequence goes on along the minus strand of JAEUJW010000011.1, from coordinate 6,887 downwards.
GCCCGTCGTGATCCTCGCCTACCTGTCCGCATGTACAGGCGAGCCCGAGACCTCCAACCTCGAGAAGCGCGGCGCGTCCGCAAAACCAGCCGACAGCAAGCCCGCCGCTCCCGCGCCCGCGAAGCCGGCGAGCGAGGCCCCCAGCGCGCCCGTCGCCGGCAAGACCGACGCGGCGCCCGTCGCCGGCAAGACCGACGCGGCGCCCGGCACCCTCACCGCCGAGCCGCCGCCGGGCACCGAGCTGGTGCCGATGCGCCTCGCCCTGAAGGACGCCAGCGTCTACCGCATGACCACCATCGGCAACGTGCAGATGTCGGGCCTGTCGTCGCAGACCGCCTACGCCCGCGAGGAGCAGCTCGAGCTCGACGAGTGCAGCGGCGAGGGCGACGCCCGGCGCTGCCGCCTGACCCACCGCTACCGCAAGTTCGAGGCCGAGCCGCCGGCAGGCAAGGTCTACGAGACCGACGAGAAGCAGGTCAGCGACCTCGTCACCCGCCACACCCTGCTCGCCAGCGGCGCCCGCGAGGGCGCCACCGAAGTGCTCGGCCCCGCCGACCGCGTGGCCACCGCGCCGGCCCGGGCCCTCGCCGACGTCCACCGGTTCTTCTGCATCCGCTTCCCCGCGGCCCCGATCGGCGTCGGCGCCAAGTGGCGCGACACCTGCCACATGCGCACCGGCGGCACCGTCGACACCCGCGACGTCGTGTGGGAGCTGAGCAAGCTGCACACCGTCGACGGCATGCGCCGCGCCGAGCTCACCTACCTCGGCGAGCACCGCACGCCCGGGCCCAAGGGCGAGCTGAAGGGCACCGTCTCCGGCATCCTCCACTTCATCGTCGACGCCGGCGAGCCCCACCTCATCCGCGAGGTCATCCAGCAGAAGATCGGCGACAGCGGCGCGGCCACCGTCACCACCACCCTCGCCTACCAGTTCACCCGCATCATCAAGGACAAGGCCGGCAACGAGAAGGTCGTGCGCACCGACGGCGCCGTGTTCCCCGGCCTCGAGCAGCCGACCAAGGCCGCCGACAAGCCGAAGCCGCCCGCGAATCCCTGACCTCGCGACCCCAGAGCCCACCCGCGAGCCCGCGAGCCCGCCGTCCGGAGCGACCGACTCACGATCCAGAGCACATCGGAGGCGCAGAAAGGCCTGAAAGCGCCGGCCCGCGGCCTCGGCGCAGCATCTGCGCGCCGCAAACCAGCGGGGGCGCGGGCGCGATCCTTGTCCAGTTCGCCCCTCGACCATCAGAATCGTTCGGCATGGTCGGCGCACCACAGACGGGCAAGATCCTCATCGTCGAGGACCACCCCGACACGCGTGAGACGCTGCGCGACTACCTCGAGGAGTTCGGCTACGCGGTCGACACCGCGGTCGACGGCGCCGACGGCCTGCGCAAGGTCCAGACCCAGCCCGTCGACCTCGTGCTCACCGACCTCAACATGCCGCACGTCGGCGGCATGGAGCTGCTCGCCGCCATCCGCAAGCAGAAGATCGACACCGACGTGCTCGTGCTCTCGGCCTCCGGCCTGGTCTCGACCGCCGTCGAGGCCATGCGCCTCGGCGCCGTCAACTACCTCGTCAAGCCGGTCGACCTCGATCAGCTGACCGACGAGCTGAAGGCCGTGCTGCGCGCCCGCCGGGACCGCGACGCCCAGCGGGCCCCCGCGCACGACACCGTCGCCTTCAGCGGCCCGAGCGGCACCCCGCCGCACGCCCTGCCCGAGCCCTCGCACACGCTCGTCGCCGCCGCCGTGATGGCCGCCGGCGCCGGCGACAGCGACATCCTCCCGCTCGTCGACCCCGAGGTCCCGCGGGCGATCGGCCGCTACCAGGTGCTGTGCGAGCTCGGCGCGGGCGGCATGGGCACCGTCTACAAGTGCCACGACCCGGCCCTGCGGCGCACCGTCGCCGTCAAGGTCGTCGGCACCGCCGCCATCCGCCGGGCCCAGCGCGACCTCCTGATGCAGCGGTTCGCGCGCGAGGCCCAGGCCGCGGGCATGCTGAGCCACCCCAACATCGTCACCGTGTTCGACTACCACGAGGACCTCGCGCGCCAGTTCGTCTACCTCGCCATGGAGTACGTCGGCGGCCCCTCGCTCGCCGCGGTGATCCACGAGGGCCGGCTGCCGTGGCCGCGGGCCGCCCGGCTCGCCTTCCAGATCGCCGACGCCCTCGTGTTCGCCCACCGAAGCGGCATCGTGCACCGCGACGTCAAGCCCGACAACATCCTCGTCGCCGAGGGCGACAACGCCAAGCTCCTCGACTTCGGCATCGCCCGGCTCGCCGACAGCGAGCTCACCCGGCCGGGCACCGTGGTCGGCTCGCCGCGTTACCTCGCGCCCGAGACCTTCCGCGGCGGCCGCGTCGACCACCGCATCGACCAGTTCGCGCTCGGCACCGTGCTCTTCGAGATGCTCACCGGCACGACCCCGTTCAACTTCGACGACTTCTACCTCGGCGTCCACCGCATCCTCTCCGACGAGCCGCCCACCCTCGTCAGCCAGGGCGTCGTCGCCCCCCAGCTGCTGCAGAAGATCCTGCACCGCCTCCACCGCAAGGACCCCGACGAGCGCTACACCGACGAGACCGAGCTGCTCGCCGAGCTCGCCGACCTCGCGTCCCTCGGCGGCGGCCCGCGCCCGCGCCCGCGCGTGCGCCTGTGAGGCCGCCGGCGCGGTATCCTGCCCGCGCGTGAGCTTCGAAGCAGCCCTCGAGCGACCCGGGCCCCTCGTCGTCGCCCGCGACCACGCCGCCGACATCGACGGCGACCTCGTCCTCCACGCCTTCTCCGTCGCCGGCCCCGCCGTGCGGCTGGCCACCGCCACCGTGCCCCGCGCGCGGCGCCTCGCCGCCCTGCTCGAGCACCGCCGGCGCTGGCGCCTCGCCGACACCTACGGCTACACCGGCGTGGTCTGGCAGGCCGGCGATCACGCCTTCACCGTGTGGACCGCCGAGGCCCGGGTCGCCCGCGTCGACCGCGTCACCCTCGAGCTCGCCGAGGGCCTCCTCGCCGCCGACAGCGTCACCGCCGTCGTCGCCGCCGTCGGCGACGACTACGTCGCGCGGGCCGTGCTCGTCGAGCGCCGCGACGGCGAGCCGGCGATCGTCGCCAGCGAGCGCGACCACGTCGCCGAGGTCGACTTCACCTACACCCGCAACGAGCTCCTCATGTCCGACGCCTGGTGGACCGGCGCCCTCGCGCGCGACCTCGGCGCGTGGCTCGGGGTCCCCTGGCGCGACGACGTCTTCGGCCTCGCGCCGCCCGCCGAGGCGTTCGTCGCCGTGCTCCGCGAGCTCGCCGATCGCCTCGCCCGCTCGCCGCCTCGCGGATCCTTCCCCGCGATCGAGCTGCCCTTCACCGCCCTCGCCGCGCCCGCCGCCGTGCGACTGACTACCGACGGCGCAAATCTCCGGGTCGTCCTCCGCGTCGCCCGGGGCCGCGAATGCGTGCTCGTACACGGTACCGCCGCAGAACTCGCGTTCTGGCTGGGCACCACCGACGCCCCCCGAGAGCTCGAGCGGACGCTACGTCAGTTGCTCACGGCCCCCTGAAGAGGCCCGTGTTCGCCCGCGTTTGCGAACAATCTGCGCTCGTGCTCCGCAGGAACCGCGTGCACGCTCGCCCGACCCCGTGGAACCCTCGGTCGACATCCTGCTCGTCGACGACACGCCGAGCAACCTGCTCGCCCTGGAGGCCATCCTCGGCGGGCCCGAACAGCCCAGCAGGTTCGTCCGCGCCACCTCGGGGATGCACGCCCTCCGGCACCTCCTCGAACAGGACTTCGCGCTCATCATCCTCGACATCCAGATGCCCGGCATGGACGGCTTCGAGACCGCGGCGCTGATCCGCGGGCGCGAGCGCAGCCGCCGCATCCCGATCATCTTCCTCACCGCCTTCAGCCGCAGCGACTCCGCCGTGCAGCGGGGCTACGCCCTCGGCGCGGTCGACTTCCTGTTCAAGCCGATCGTGCCGGAGATCCTGCGGGCCAAGGTCGCCGTGTTCGTCGACCTCCACCGCAAGACCGAGGAGATCCGCAAGCAGGCCGCCGAGCTGCACGAGCGCCAGCTGCAGGAGGAGCGCCAGCGCTGGGAGACCGACCTGCTGCGCCAGCAGTATGAGCAGGAGCGGCGCACCTCGAACGCCCTCTCGGCGACGGTCCGCGAGCGCGAGCGCAACAACGCCCGCCTCAAGTTCCTCGCCGACACCGCCAACCAGCTGCTGTTCAACCCTGAGCCGCGGCACGTCCTCCCCGACATCTTCCGCCGCCTCGCCGAGCACCTTCGCCTCGAGGTCCACGCCTGCTACCTCATCGAGGGCGACGACACCCACCTCGCGCTCGAGGCCCACGCCGGCTTCGGCCAGGCGTTCGTCGACGCCAACCGCCGCCTCGCGTTCGGCCAGGGCGTCTCGGGCGCCGTCGCCGCTCGCCGCGAGCAGTGCGTCGTCCGCGACGGCGTGATCCAGCCGCGCCCCGGCGCCGCCGACCCGGGCCCCTTCTCCGCCGACCTGCCCGAGCTCGACCAGACCGGCATCCGCGCGCTGTGCTGCTACCCGCTGATGGCCGCCGGCCGCCTGATCGGCACGCTGCTGTTCGCCACGCGGACCCGCGAGCAGCTGCTCGGCGACGAGATCGACGCCCTCCACATCGTCGGCGACCAGACCGCCATGGCCCTCGAGCGCGCCCGCCTGCTGGACGAGCTGCAGCGCCGCGCCGACGCCCTCGCCGAGGGCGACCGCCGCAAGGACGAGTTCCTCGCCATGCTCGCCCACGAGCTGCGAAACCCGCTCGTCCCCATCCTCACCGGCCTGAAGACGATCCAGCTCGCCGACCTCCAGTCGCCCAAGCTCGTGCGGGCGCGCGACGCCATCGAGCGCCAGGTCCGGCACATGGTCCGCCTCGTCGACGACCTCCTCGACGTCTCGCGCGTCACCGCCGGCAAGATCGACCTGCGCCGCGACGTCGTCGACATCGCCGCGGTCGTGCGCCAGGCCGTGCAGACCAGCCAGCCCCACCTGCAGGAGCGCCAGCACAGCCTCGAGGTCCTGCTCCCCGACGACCTCCCGGGCCTGCTCGCCGACCCCGCGCGCCTGGCCCAGATCCTGGCCAACCTGCTCAACAACGCCGCCAAGTACACCGACCCCGGCGGACGCATCGTGCTCGCCGCCGCCGACCGCGGCGACGCCGTCGAGCTGCGCGTCTCCGACAACGGCCGCGGCATCCGGGCCGACATGCTGCCCCGCGTGTTCGACCTGTTCGTCCAGTCGGACCGCACCCTCGAGCTCGCGCAGGGCGGCCTCGGCGTCGGCCTCACGCTGATCAAGCGCCTGGTCGAGCTGCACGGCGGCAGCGTCAGCGCCCACAGCGAGGGCGAGCGCCGCGGCAGCGAGTTCGTCGTCCGCCTGCCCGGCGTGGTCCGCCGCGAGCCGCCCGCCCCGACCGCCGCGCCCGCGCCCGCGCCCGCCCGCGCCCTGCGCATCCTCGTGGTCGACGACCAGCCCGACATCCGCGACACCGTGCGCGACCTGCTGGAGATGCTCGGCCACCGCGTCAGCATCGCCGTCGACGGCGACGAGGCCGTGGCCCGCCTGCTCACCGAGCGCCCCGACGTCGCCCTCGTCGACATCGGCCTGCCCGGCCGCGACGGCTACGAGGTCGCCCGCACCGTGCGCCGCACGCCCGACCTGCCCACCCGCCTGATCGCCATGACCGGCTTCGGCCTGCCCGAGGACCGCGTCCGGGCCTTCGACGCCGGCTTTCAAGCCCACCTGATCAAACCTGTCGACCTCGACGAACTCGCCCGCCTGCTCGCCGACTTCTCTCCCTGAGGAGACCTGACCCATGCCGTCCGCCGCCGCCTCCCGCACGCCGCCCAGCGATGCACTCGACACCAAGCTGCTGCTCACGACCCTGCTCGCCGTCAAGAAGGGCGACTTCAGCGTGCGCCTGCCCGTCGATCGCACCGGCGTGGCCGGCAAGATCTACGACGCGCTCAACGAGATCATCGACCTCAACCAGCACATGGCCGGCGAGATCGACCGCGTCAGCGTGGCCGTCGGCAAGGACGGCAAGATCACGCAGCGCGCCGCCCTCAACAACGCCTCCGGGGCCTGGGCCGACACCATCGGCTCGGTCAACTCGCTGATCAGCGACCTGGCCCAGCCGACCGTCGAGGTCGGCCGCGTCATCGGCGCGGTCGCCAAGGGCGACCTCTCGCACTCGATGGCCGAGCAGGTCGAGGGCCGCCCGCTCAGCGGCGAGTTCCTGCGGACCGCCCGCATCGTCAACACCATGGTCGACCAGCTGCGCTCGTTCGCCTCCGAGGTGACCCGCGTGGCCCGCGAGGTCGGCACCGAGGGCAAGCTCGGCGGTCAGGCCGAGGTCCGCGGCGTCAGCGGCACCTGGAAGGACCTGACCGACTCGGTCAACTCGATGGCCTCGAACCTGACCGGCCAGGTCCGCAACATCGCCGAGGTGACCAAGGCCGTGGCCAACGGCGACCTCTCGAAGAAGATCACCGTCGACGTCAAGGGCGAGATCCTCGAGCTGAAGAACACCATGAACTCGATGGTGGACCAGCTCAACAGCTTCGCCTACGAGGTCACCCGCGTGGCCCGTGAAGTAGGTACCGAGGGCAACCTCGGCGGCCAGGCCGTCGTCAAGGGCGTCGCCGGCACCTGGAAGGACCTGACCGACAACGTCAACCTGATGGCCTCGAACCTGACCGGCCAGGTCCGCAACATCGCCGCGGTGACCACCGCCGTGGCCAACGGCGACCTCTCGAAGAAGATCACCGTCGACGTCAAGGGCGAGATCCTCGAGCTGAAGAACACCATCAACACGATGGTCGACCAGCTGAGCTCGTTCGCCTCGGAGGTGACCCGCGT
>JAEUJW010000006.1 GCA_016793465.1 Myxococcales bacterium | reverse complement strand
TGCTGCTGAAGTGGGAGATGGTGAACTGGCAGCACGCGTTCCTGGACCTGCCCGACACGAAGGGCGGCCAGCTCAAGATCCAGGTGTCGAAGCACGTGCTCGGCCTGCTGAAGTACATCCACGACCAGACCGGCAACCCGCGCACGGGCTACGTGCTGCGCGGGCCGAAGGGGACGCGGATCAAGAGCATCAACCGCTCGTGGGAGAACGTCCGCGCCGCCGCCGGGATCCCCGACGTCCGCCTGCACGACCTGCGACACTCGTTCGCCAGCGACGCGCTCATGTGCGGGGTCCCGCTGGCTGTGGTCGGCGCCATGCTCGGGCACAAGCACGACCGCACGACGCAGCGCTACGCCCACCTGGCGAACGACGTCGTCCGCGACGGCCTCGAGGCGGCGACGGACCGGATCGTCGGCGCGACGCGGGGGGCCCTCGTGCTAACGCCGCCGCCGTTCGAGCGCCTCACCGACCGGCAGTGGAAGCGGATCGCGGCGATCGTGGAGGCGACGCGCGGCACCTGCGGTGGCACGCGCACGGACCTGCGGCGGGCCGTCGATGCGATCCGCTGGGTCCTGCACAACGGCGCCAAGTGGCGCGAGATGCCGAAGAACCTCGGCAAGCCCACGACGTGCTGGCGGTGGTACGAGCGCTGGTGCGCGAACGGGACGTGGGCCCGGATCACCGCCGCCCTGGAGCTGCCGGAGATCGAGGTCGGCCGCGAGCCGCGGCATGTACCGCGGGGGGCCTCTCGGATCAAGCCGACGATCGACGTCGAGGCAGTCGAGGTCAGGCCGCCCACGACGCGCCCAGGCCGCCTGGCAGCACTCCGCCGGTCCGCCTGACTGCTGCTGGCAGCCGCAGCGCTCCGCGCTCCCCTCCATGGCGTCCCAGAGCGCTATGGCGGTTCGCCGCTTGGGTCAGCTCTGCCACGCGCCGCGGAGCAGGACACGCCCCCGACGATCGAGGTCGCGGTGATGCGGTCGGCCGTACACGGGGCGCCGCCCACGGCACTCCGGTCTGCCTGATACTCGCGGGTTAGGTGCTCCGGGCGCCATAGCGCTGCAATGCGCTGTGAGCGGCCTGTGGCACATTTGGTGGCCGGTAACCAAGACTTGGCGGAATAGAGCGGCAGTTTTGGGCGCGTGTCGCGGTGCTGCGTGTTATCACAAGACCTCGATGCGGAGCTTTTATGTGGTCTTGGGGGCGAGTTCGCTGCTGGTCGGGGCGGCTGTCCCGGGGTGCGCGCCGCAGCCGGTCGCGGTCGAAGGACGCGCGGAGCCGACGGCGCAGGTCGAGCGACAGGCCGCAGTGGTAGAGAAGAGCGCGCAGGCTGCAGAGGTCGAGGCGCTCGCGCCCGGGGCGATGGCCGCGTCCAGCCCGATTGATGCGCCGTCCACAGGCGACGTCGCGTTTCGGAGTCCGCCGCCGCGCCCTGTGATCACGCCCGACGCGGTGATCGCCGAGCTCGAGCGGGTCCAGGCGGAGAACACGCATCCGCGTGTGTCCGATTGGACAGCCGACGCCGGCGCGACTGTGGCGGGCGACCCGAAGCTGGCGAGCCGGATCGCAGCGCTGCTGCGCGAGCCGACGAGCTCGTACCTGACGCGGAGCGTCGGGATCGGCCTGCTGCGCGCCGAGACCACCGAGCACGGGCAGGCGGCGATCCTCGCGGTGCTGTCGGAACCCGTCGTGAAGACCGACATGATGTACTCGAGCCTCGTCCTCGCGCTCCATAGCATGCCGCGACCGGTGGAGGAGGTGGTTGCGTTGACCGAGTCGCTGCGCGCGAGCGACGACGCGCAGGTGCGGCGCGCGGCGACCTCCGTGCTCGGCTCGCAGGTCTGGGCGCTCGCGGTCAGCGGGCGTGAGCTGCGGGCGGACGAGCTGGCGCGTACGCTGGCCGCCGACCTGAAGTCCTCGCGCGACCCGGCCGAGCAAGCGGTGTTGATCGAGGCGCTGGCGCAGGGGGCCAGGCAGCAGACCGTGGCGATCGTCCGCAACTACGCGCGCGCCAAAGACCCGATCTTGCGCGCGGCCGCGGCGAAGGGCCTGGCGAGCGACGACGCGGCCGCGGCGACCGGGATACTGATGAAGCTGCTGGTCGACCCGGCGCAGGCGGTGCAGTCGGCGGCGCTGGACTCGCTGCACTGGCGCACGCTGAGCGCCGCGCAGAAGAAGGCGGTGCGCGCGGCGATCGTCGCGGGCACGCTTCGGCCCGAGAACGAGGTGGTGCTCGCGCTGTTCGTCGACCGGCACCTGGTCGATCCGGCCCGCGCCGAGGCGCTCGCCGCGATCGCTGCGCGCAACGTCGGGGACGAGCGGGTGACGGACAAGGTCCGCGAGCTCGAGCGGGGCTAGGCTGGATCCGCGGGACCGCTGCTCTGTGAGCCTGGAGCGGAGGGGCGATCAAGCGGTCCTGTCGAGCACCTTGACGACGGCGGCTACTACGGCCTCGGTCGACCCCATGTGAACAGCCTGCCCGCGTCCATCCGCGATGGCACGTGTGCCACCTGTGCCATGAGCCGCTGATCGCAGGACGGGCGCGCGGAGCCGGATCCGCTGGCACGCGCCTTGCTGTCACAGGCGCGCCCCGCGACTCCAGAGACCCATGAACTACTTCAACGAGTCTGTGTACGCCTACGGCGGTCAGTGGCTGTCCGTCGACGAGCCCCTGTACGCCGGCCGCACCGAGTTCCAGGACATGCTGCTGTTCCGTAACCGTCGCCTCGGCGTGGTCCTGGTCCTCGACGGCGTGGTCCAGCTGACCGAGCGCGACGAGTTCGCCTACTCGGAGGTCATCGCCCACGTCCCGCTGTTCGCCCACCCGCGGCCCGCGCGCGTGCTCATCGTCGGCGGCGGCGACCTGTGCGTGCTCGAGGAGGTGCTGCGCCACCCCCAGGTCGAGCGCGTCACCCTCGTCGATCTCGACGGCGCCGTCGTCGAGGCGTGCAAGGTCCACTTCGTCGCGGCTCACCGCGACGCATGGCGCGACTCCAGGGTCGACCTCCGCGTCGGCGATGGCGCCGCTCATGTCCACACCACCCGCGACCGCTACGATGTGATCCTCGTCGACGGCCCCGACCCGATCGTCCCCGGCGTCGACGGCTGCCCGCTCTACGCGCCCGCTTTCTTCGCCGACTGCCGCCGCGTCCTCCGCCCCGGCGGCCTCCTGGCCACCCAGTGTGACGTCCCGTTCCACCACCCGGAGTCGCTGCGCCGCACTGCCGCCGCGATGCGCGGCTCGTTCCCCACGATCGCCCCGTTCGTCGCCGCCGTCCCCTGCTTCCACGGCGGCTTCGCCGCGTTTTTCCTCGCCAGCCCCGACCTGGACGCACCTCTGGGGCGCCCCGTCCGCGCACCCGAATCGGCCCTCGCCGAGGGGCTCGCCTACTACACCCCCGAGCTCCACCGCGCCGCCTTCGCCGTGCCGCCTTACGTGCGCGCCGCGATGGAGAGTCCGCCCGCAGTCTGACATGTCTATAGGGACATGTCTACGAAGACATGTCCAGAGGAACACGAGATTCCAAGGATATCCACATCATGGACACGCCCGCCCACGTCTCTGCGCCCGCCCGCGCTGAGCGCCAGATCCTCTTCGCCCTCGCCCATCGCGGCGAGCTCGGCTGGGGCGCCCTCCTCGACGCTCAGGACGCCAGCATCCCCGAGTTCGTCGCCGCCTTGCAGGCCCTCCGCGGTCGCGGCGCCGTCGTCGTCACGCGCGGCCGTGCCCGTCTCGCCGCCGCCGCCGCGGCTCCGACCGCGCTCCCCTGTGTCTGCAGCGCCTGCGACGGCCGCGGCTACGCCGCCCCGCCGGGTCTCCCTGCGCTGGCCGAGCTCCGCGCCGCGCTGGCCGACCGCCCCGCCCCGAACTTCGCGTTCGACCAGGGCGCCATCCCGTCGGAGGAGTCGCTCCTGCGCGCCGCGTCGATGCAGGACCGCGGCGACCTGTGGGGCCAGGAGGTCCTGTTCGTCGGTGACTTCGACCTGACGAGCGTCGCCCTCGCGCTCACCCGCCAGCCGGCCCGAGTCGTCGTCCTCGACATCGACCCGCGCGTGGTCGAGTTCGTCGACGCCGCCGGCGCGCGCCTCGGCCTGCCGCTGTCGGGCCGCCGGTTCGACGTCCGCGACCCGCTGCCGGACGACCTGCGCCGACGCTTCGACGTGTTCGTGTGCGACCCGGTCGAGACCCTGCCCGGCATCCGGCTCTACCTCGCCCGCGGCGCGGCGGCGCTGCGCGGCGAGGGCTCGGCGGCGTGGCTGGGCCTGACGACGATCGAGGCGTCTCGCCGCAAGTGGTTCGCGATCCAGCAGATCCTCGCGCAGTCGGGCCTGGTCGTCACCGATATCCGCCGTCGCTTCAGCGGCTACCCCGATCACGACGAGGCGCTCGCGTTGCCCGGCCTCGAGTGGCCGATCCTCCAGGAGCTCGGCCCCGAGGGCGGCCAGCACCGCTGGTACACGTCCGCGTGGCTGCGCGCCGAGGCCGTGCGCGTCCCGGAGCCCGCCGTCGACGGCCGCGTCGACCTCGGCGACGAGCTCTACGTCGACGACGAAGCGTGGGCCACCCCGCGCCAGCAGGAGACCGCCCGATGACCCCGCTGCACCCCGAGCTCTACACCTACGACCCTCGCTTCATCGGCCCGGCGCTGCGCGAGGGGGTCGTCGGCGCGGCCGTCGAGGACGCCGAGCAGATCTTCCGCTTCGCCCTGTTCACCCCCGAGTTCTGCCGCCTGCTCGTCGAGGAGGCCGAGCACCGCGGCCAGTGGATCACCGGGCAGGACAGCGACCCGAACCCTTACGCGCCCGACGTCGTCGAGGTCTCCGAGCCCGACACCACCCTGCACCTGCACAAGCTGCCCGGCCTCGACCGCGTCTACGACGAGGTCCTTCGCCGCCACCTCGTGCCGCTCGCCGAGCACCTGTGGCCGGTGCTGCGCGTGCAGAAGTGGGATCCCCCGTTCATCCTCCGCTACGAGCCCGACGTCGTCCGCGGCATGGCCCGCCATTACGACCTCGAGACCTGCTCGATCGTCTGCTACCTCAACGACGAGTTCGCGGGCGGTGGCACCTACTTCCCGCGCTGGGACTACAGCCCCGGCAAGTGCACGCCGGGCACCGCCGTCATCTACCCGGGCGGGCTGTCCCACGTGCACGAGGGCCGACCCGTCACCGCCGGCCGACGCTACGTCCTCTGCTCGTGCTTCTACTGAGGCGGGCGCCGTGACCTCCACCCCGCTCACTCGCACCGCGCCGAGGAGGCCCGTGTTACCACCCCTAGAGCTCGCCGACTGCGCGCCCCACGAGCGCGACCGGATCGCATTCGCGGCCGCTTGCCTGCGCGTCGCGGCGATCCGCAGCCCCGACGACCCCGCGTTCCGCCGCGCCTGGGACCTCCTCGCCGCGGAGTTCCTCGAGCGCGGCGAGCTCGAGGACGCCGCCGTGCTCGCCGACTTCCTCCGCGTCGGCGTCCTCGAGTACGCCCCGCACCAGTCGGGCACCTACCACCTGCTCGCCGCGTGGCACGGCGACGAGCTCGTCGGCGTCCGCGACTGCTACGTCGACATCGACCTCCGCCGCGGCGTCGCCCTCGTCAGCCTCGCCCACTGTCTCGTCGTCCCGGCCTGGCGCCGCCGCGGCCTCGCCCCGCTCCTGCGCACCCTCCCGCTCGCGCTCGGCCGCGCCGTCGTCCGCGCCCGCGTCGGTCGAGAGCTCCCGACCCTCGTCGTCGCCGAGATGGAGCCCGCCGACCCGGCCGAACCCGCGACTCTGGTCCGGCTGATCGCCTACGGCCGCTCGGGCTTCCGCGCCCTCGACCCCCGCCGCGTCCCGTACGCCCAGCCCGAGCTGCGCCAGGGCGCCTCGGGCCACGGTATCCCCATGCTGGGCATCGCCCGCGCGATCGGCATCCCGACCGCAGAGGGCCCTGTCCCGGTCGTCCCCGCTGCGATCGCCGAGGCGTTTCCTATCCTGTTTCACGCGACCCATCGACGGTTCGTCGACTCCGCCCGCGTCGACGCCTGCGAGGCCAACGCGCTCGCCGCCCTCCGCGCCAGCGACGATCCCGTCGCGCTCCTCCCTCTCCCCGTCGCGCTCGACGACTCCCCGCGGATCCTCCCGCTGTCACGCGCCGCCGTCCTCCCGCTCTACCCGCGGACCATCACCCACGACTCGAGCGCGCCGATCCGGCCGACGCGCTGCTGATCCCCCTCACGCGCGGTGCACGCGTTCGTCGCTCGTGCCGTGAACACTGGCCGAGGCTCGCGTGCGCATCGACATCGCCGACACGCCGATCGCCGGTGCCGATGGCACAGCCGGCACGGTGCCGCAAGGCACCTGTACGACCTGATCCGGGGGTCCAGGCGCACGCCTGGCACGTTCATTGCTGTATCGAGCTCATGATCGCGGCGCCCTGCGAAGGACCCGAGCGTGCACGTGGAGACGGACCCTCCTGCCCCGGGAGATCGAGATGCGGGCTCGTCGCGGTGATGGCGGTGTTCGTGTCGACGAGCGCTTGCGGCGGGGCGGGCTCACCGTCGGACGGGTGCACCGTCGTGCTCCGCGCGGCCGACGGGGGGCGTGACGCGATCCAGGCGGCGCTCGGCGAGGCGGAGGACGGCGCGACGATCTGCCTGTCCGGGACGTTCGACATCCGCACCGATCGCCTGAGCGCGTCCGGGAGGCGGGGCCTCACCCTGAAGGGGATCGACGAGGGGCCGGGCGTCGGCGCCGGCGCCGTCCTCGACTTCCACGACGTGGTCGGGCCCAACGGGCTCAAGTTCGCCGGGATGAAGGAGTTCACGCTCGCAGATCTGACGGTGCAGAACGTCGCGGGCGACGCGATCGAGGTCCGCGGGAGCGAGGGGGTGACGCTGCGCGGCCTCCGGGTCACGTGGACGCGCGGCGTCGACGCGCGCAACGGGAACTACGGGCTCTATCCGGTCGAGTCGCGCGACGTGCTGGTGGAGGGCTGCGAGGCGTCGTACACGCGAGACGCCGGGATCTACGCGGGGCAGTCGGAGCGGGTGGTGATCCGCGACAACCGGGCGTATGGCAACATCCTCGGGATCCAGCTCGAGAACACGCGCGACGTGGAGGTAGTGAGCAACGAGCTGTATGACAACACGGCGGGTCTGGCGGTGATCGACCTGCCGCTCCAGCCGGCGGGCAACGGCGGGGGTGCGCTCGTGGTCGGCAACACGTTCCGCGGGAACAACTTCGACGTGACGACCGACGGGGTGACCAGGGAGACCTTCGCCCACGGGGTCGGCGTCTACGTGATCGCCCACGACCGCGTGGAGATCCGCGACAACACGTTCTCGGAGAACGTCTCGGCCGGGGTCATCGTGCTCAGCTTTCGCACGGTCGACACGATCCTCCCGCCGGTCGCGGCGGATCCTCATTTCGATCCAGATCCGTCGAGCGTGTACATCCTTGGCAATCGGTTCGCCGACAACGGGGCCGGGCCGGCGCCGCAGCTCCGCGAGCGCTTCGGGCTGGTGCGGGGGTCCGACGTCGCGTGGGACGGCGTCGCGGAGCCGGGCGCCCGCGGGCCTGCGCGCGGGCTGTGCGTGCGCGCGAACGACGGCGGGACGTTCGTCGAATTCGACGGCCTCGGCCGCGGGGGCGAGCGCTCCGACGCGTCGGCCCACGACTGCGAGCTGCCCGCGCTGGCGCCGGTCCGGAGGCCGACGTGACGGGGCGAACGAGCCTGCTGGTCGCGACGCTGACCGCCGCGGCGTGCGGACGCGACCCGTGCGCGCCGCAGCGTGCGGGCGTGGTCCCCGAGCACCTGTGCGCGTGGGGCCTGTTCCAGGGGACAGGCGCCGAGCAGGCGCCCGCCGCGGGGGTCCACGCGTACGAGGTGATCGCGCCGCTGTTCACGGACGGCGCCGAGAAGCTGCGGTTCTTCCGTCTGCCGCCGGGCGGTCAGGTCGGCTACTCCGACGAGGGGACGTGGGAGTTCCCGGTCGGGACTGTCGTCGCCAAGACGTTCGCGCTGCCGCGGGACGACCGCGACCCGACGCGCGGCCGGACGCTGATCGAGACACGCCTGATGGTGCGCGAGGGAGGTGGCTGGCGGCCGCACGTGTACCGCTGGAACGAGGCGCAGACCGACGCGACCCGCCTCGTCCCCGGCGCTCGCGTGCACGTGCCGAGGGTCGACGCGGCGGGCGCGGCATACCACCAGGAGTACCGGATCCCCAGCGGCGAGGACTGCTGGACGTGTCACGCGCGGGACGGAGCGCTCGGCTTGCTCGGCCTGCGGACGCGACAGCTCGCGCGCTCGCACGACGCCCACGGCGATCAGATCGATCACCTCCATACGCTCGGGCTGTTCGAGCGCGCGCCGACACCGGCCGCGGAGCGGCCGCGTCTGACCGCTCCGGACGGCGCCGGTGACCTCGACGCGCGCGCCCGATCGTACCTCGACGGCAACTGCGGCCATTGCCACCGCCGGGGCGGGGACGCCGGCAGCACGGGCCTGTGGCTCGGCAGCGAGGACCAGGGCGCGGGGCGACTCGGCGTGTGCAAGACGCCGCGGGCCGCAGGAGCCGGCGCAGGCGGCCTCGAGTACGACGTCGTCCCGGGCTCGCCGGAGCGGTCGATCCTCGCGTTCCGGATGTCGCACACCGAACCCGACATCCGGATGCCGGAGCTCGGCGCGCTGCAGCTCGACAGCGACGGCCTCGCGCTCATTCGTCGGTGGATCGCCGCGATGCCGGCCTCCGACTGCGCGAAGGCCATCGACGCCGCGCGTTGACCCGTCCGGTCTAGCGCTGCGGCACCGTGCCACCCGTGCCACCCGATGCCGGCGCGCCCGCCCGCCCTTCGCTGGACCGGCCCGCGCCCGCCGTGGCACGCGGGTTGCTTGGGGTCCCGCGTCGTCATGCCGCGCAGGACCCGACAGATCCATCTCGTGCGAAGGCCGCAGGGGCTCGCGCAACCGTCGGACTTCGCGCTCGTCGAGGCCGACCTGCAGGAGCTCCGCGACGGGCAGGTGCTCGTCGAGAACCTGTGGATGTCCGTCGACCCGTACATGCGACGCAGCATGGGCGAGGCGGCGACCGACCTCGAGCCCTGGCCGCTGCATCGGCCGCTCGACGGGCCGTCCGTCGGGCGTGTGCTCGAGTCGCGCAATCCCGGGTTCGCCGTCGGCGACATCGTCGAGAGCCTGTCGGGCTGGCAGGAGCACTTCGTCTCCGACGGCGGGGTCTTCGTCCCCTACCTGTCTGCGAGCGACGCGCTGGCGCGCCGCTCGGCCCCCGGCGCGGAGCCCCGGGACTACGTCGGCCTGCTCGGCGTCGCGGCGCTGGCCGCCTACCGCGGGGTGGCGGTGCTGGCTCGCGGCGTCCCTGGCGGGACCGTGGTCGTGTCGAGCGGCGCCGGGACGGTCGGGGCGATCGGCTGCCAGTTGGCGAAGATCCGCGGCATGCGCGTCGTCGCCTCGGCCGGGACCGACGAGAAGGTGCGCTGGCTGACCGACGTCGTCGGCGTCGACGTCGCCTACAACTACCGCAGAGAGCCCCACGCCGAGGCGCTGCGGCGTGCGTGTCCGGGGGGCATCGACGTGGTGCTCGAGGGCGTCGGGCCCGAGCACCTCGCCGCGTGCTTGCCGCTGATGAACGAGCTGGGACAGGTGCTGATCGCCGGGATGATCAGCATGTACAGCGCCGGCGGCAAGGCCCGGCTGGAGAACTTCGAGTGGGTGCTGGATCGCTACGTGACGATCCAGCCGTACCGATTCATGGACTCCCTCGACGTCTACGATCGGTTCGTGGACGACATGCTCCGCTGGCGGCGCGAGGGACAGATGACCGTGCCGGAGGTCGTGTACGAGGGGATCGAGCGGGCGCCGCAGGCGCTGTGCTCGCTCTTCACCGGCGGCCACATCGGCAAGCCGCTGGTGCGGCTCGAACGAACCGAGTGAGGAGGACAATGGACACGAGCAGCAAGATACAACCAAGTCTCGAGCACATGGCCGTGTGGGTCGAGGACATCGATCGGACGGCCGCGTTCCTCGAGGGCGTGCTCGGGTGGCGCCGGCACCCGCTCGACTTCGGCGTGGACGACGGCGACACGGTCTACGGTGGCATGCGGCTCGCCTTCATCGACGCGAACGGGTTCTGGCTCGAGCTCGTGCAGCCGACGACGGAGGGACCTGGCATGGAGTTCCTCCGGCAGAAGGGCAACGGCAGCCTGGTGGAGCTCGACTTCGAGGTCGGCGACTTCGACGCCGCGGTCGCCGCGATGAAGGCGCGGGGGATCGACCTCATCGGTATGGACGGCAAGCCGCTCGCGGTCGGCGGCCTGCTCCGCGAGTGGTTCATCGACGAGCACGGCGACAGGCAGCGCGCCGACGAGCTGCTTTCTTACCTCCCGTTCGACCTCGCCCGCGGCACCAGCATCGAGCTGTTCTGGGAGTACCCGACCGGGGTGGTGCTCCTGCGCGATCGCACCTGGGGCGAGCACCAGCGTACGCCCCGCGACACCCCCCGCCTCGACCACGCGGTGATCCTCGCCGCCGACCTCGAGAAGACCGCGGAGGTCTACACCGACATCCTGAACCTGCCGCGCCACGCCAGCGCGCCGGGGCTTCGCCGCGGCTGGACGGGCTTCGGCGACGCGGGTCACGCGTGGATCCGCGGCAACGAGCGCGGCATGTGGCTCGCGTTGCTGGCGCCGGCCGCACCGGAGGACGGCCGCGCGCTGCTCGGCGACGAGCGCCTCGGTGACGGCGCCATCCTCGAGCTCGCCGCCGAGGTGGCGGACATCGCGGCGTTCTCCGACCGCATGCAGGCCGGCGGCATCACCATGACCGCTGGCGACGGCACGCCGCTGCCGGACGGACAGAAGTCTGTCCTCGTCGAGTCGACCGGGGACCGCTTCGCCTACCTCCCGCGCGACCGCTCCGAGGGTCTGCGCATCCTCGTGTTCGAGCGCGGGCCGGCCGGTACCAGCGCGTTTACGAGGCGCGACAGCTAGCTCGTCGTGAGGCGGAGGTACGAGCGGGTCAGGGTGCGGGCGGCGGACAGCCAGGCCAGCGTGGTGGCGCAGAGGATGACCAGGAGGACAGGTCCCGAGAGCCAGGTGCTCGGGGCCAGCAGGAGCAGCGCGCCGACCAGGCCGGCGGTGAGCGGGGCGGCGAGGGTCTCGGTGGTGACGAGCGTGCGGGTGCGGAGGGCGGCGGGCAGCGGCCGCTGGGTCGTCATGAAGGCCGGCTTGCCGACGGCGCTGCGGGCGGCGGCCTCGGCGGTCGTCAGCGCGAGCGCGGTCATCAGGGGCGCCGACGCGGCGGCGCCGGACAGCAGGGCGGCCGCGGCGACGACGAGGACGGCGGCCGGTCCGAGTGCGAGGGCCGGGCCGGGGCCGAGGCGTTCGAGGAGCCGTCCGGCGACGACCAGGCGGGCGACGGCGGCGACGGCGACGCGGGCGGCGACGAGGGCCCCGAGTGTCGCGGCGAGGGCGTCGGGGCGGCCGGGGTCGGCGCGCTGGACGGCGAGCAGCGCGGCGAAGTCGACGAGGGTGCAGGTCACGTTGTAAGCGACGTGGTAGGCGACGCAGCGGGCGGCGTGGCGGCGCTCGTCGCGGTTCGCGGGCGCCTCAGGGGTCGGCGCGGCGGCTCGCTCGCTCCGTGGGCGACGAGCGAGCGGGAGCAGCAGCGCGGCCCCGGCGGCGAGCAGGACCAGCGACAGCGCGAGCAGGCCCTGCAGCGCGAGCGCGCGGTGCAGCGGCCCGGCGGCGAGGCCGATCACCACGACGGCGAGCAGCTCGCCGGCGCTGACGAGCGCGTAGAGGCGGCGGCTCTCGGCGACGTCGAGGGCGCGGGCGGCGACCGTCCAGAAGGCGACGATGGCGAGGGCCGAGAGCACGCGCTGGGCGGCGTAGAGGCCGAGGAGGGCGGTCAGGCCCGGGGGCTCGGCGAGCAGGGGGACGAGGGAGAGACCGACGGCGGCGAGGAGCATGAGCGGGCCGGCGGCGAGCGCTGCGGGGCTCAGGCGGACGCGGAGGGCGGCGAGGGCCGCTCCGGAGGCGAGCACGGCGGCGCCGACGGCGACGCGGGCCCACGGCAGATCTTCGGGCGCGGCGGCGGCGAGCAGGTGGGCGGCGACCGCGAGGTCGAACAGGGTCAGGGCCAGGCCGAGGGTGAACGACGCGGTGAACAGCGCGGCGACGCGGCGCTGCTCGCCGGGGCGGACGTCGAGGGCACGCGCGGCGAGGGATCGCGCGGGTGTGTGGTCAGACATCGAACGCCTCTCCCAACCGAGGCAGCCAGGGCGCGAGCGGCTGATCGAGGAAGGCGAGCTCGCTGACGACATCGACGAGCTCGAGGCGCCAGTAGTGGGTGACGCGGTGGCGAGCGACGGAGGGCGGGTAGGCGGCGAGGATGCGGTCCAGAGCCGCTGCGCCGCCGAGCGCCGCGAGGCCGCCGAGGTCGCGGGCGGGGTCGCCGACGCCGGTGTCGCCCCAGTCGAGCACGCCCGCGAGGCGGTCGTCCGCGTCGACGAGGAGGTTGCCGACGAGGTCGCCGTGGATGTAGGTGCGCTGGAAGGGCTCGTCGGTCGGTGGGGTGGCGAGCCAGCGCGCGACGGCGTCGAAGAGGCGGGGCGGCAGGTCGGCGAGCAGCGCGGAGAGGCGGAGCGCGCCGCCGCGGTGGAGCAGGTAGCGGGCCACGCGGGCGCGGAGGCGGGCCCACAGGCGGGCCGGGGTGGTGTCGAGGCGACGGACCGCGGTGATCGCGGGCGCCGAGGCCGGCGGGGCCGCGTGGAGGGCGGCGAGGAACGCGGCGAGGTCGACGGCGAGGGCGGGTCCGAGGAGCGGTGTGGTGAGTGGACGGCCGGGGAGCAGGCGGGCGCGGGCGGCCAGCCATGTGTCGTCGAAGAAGACCTCGCGGATCTCCGGGACCGCACAGGGCAGACGTGGCGCGAGCCAGGCGAGCAGCGCCTGCTCGCGTCGGAGGGTCGGCAGGAGCGCGGGGTGGCGGGCGAGTCGGAGGACCTCCTGGTCGCGGTGGAACACGACGTAGTCGCCGCCGCATCCGAGCGGCTGCCAGCCGGTTTCCGCCGGGGTCAGGCGCCAGGTGCGGGCGTGCGGCGGTGAGGTCGCGGGGACGGCTTGCGCGCGGCCGGCGAACGGCGGCGTGCGATCGGCGGCGTGGAAGATCCGGTCGAACGGAGGCAGCGCGGCGGGGTCGACGCGGGCGAGCTGGGGCGGCGTCGCGGTGCACAGCACCACGCCGCGGGCGCCGACCACCCGGCGCACGATCTCGAGGGTCCGCGCCTCGTCGACGACGAGCAGCCAGGCGGGCGGCCCGGCGAGCGCGAGCGCGACGGCCTCGACCGGGGCGAAGTCGGCGAGCACGGCGTCGGCCGCGGAGTGTCCGGCGAGCGCGACCGCGGCCCGGCGCGTGGCGGCGTCGACGTCGACGACGAGGCCGTGGGCCGCGAGCTCGGCGAGGGCCTCCGCGAGCAGCCGGGCGCCGTCGGGCGGAGCGGCGGCGGACGACCCGCGATGCGGCGCGACGAGGTCGGCGAGGCGCGTCGCGCTGGGCGGTGCGGCGTGGTGCGGCGTGCGGGGATGCGCGGAGAGGATGGCGAGCCTCGGGCGACGGGGTGGCTCAGTAGAGCGAGTTGGCGAGGGTGTAGCGGCGGCCGGCGGTGACCGGGCGGGCGGCGTGGGCGTGGGAGACGCCGCCGGGGAACACGACGAGCGAGCCGACGCGGACGCTCGCGTGGTCGCCGACGACGAGGCCCCAGCGGGGGAACTCGGTGCCGCCGCCGGTGAAGTCGGCGTTGAGGTAGCCGACCATGGCGACGGACTCGGCGTCGTGGTGGAGGTCCATGCCGGCGACGACGTGGGGCTCGTAGCGGCGGGTCGCGGGCGGGTCCCATTTCTGCAGGCGCCAGGTCGGCCACAGGCGCTCGACGACGGGGCGGACGTGGTGCTCGAGGACCGCGGCGTAGACCGCCTCGAGGCCGGGGAGCGACTCCCACGAGAGGGTCGTGTCGGGCTCGTAGGTGTCCTCGACGCCGGGGAGGTCGCCGTGGTCGGCGGCGGAGCGCTCGAGCACGGTGACCCAGCCGCCGTGGTGCTCGCACTCCTCGACGATCAGGGCGCACCACTCGGGGGTGAACAGGTCGAGCAGGTGGACCTGCTCGGCGAGCTCGCGGGGCTGCGAGGGTCGGAGGAAGCGGGCGACGAACTCGTCGTCGTAGCGGTAGAGCGCGGGGTGCAGCTGCGGCGGGGGCGGGGCGCGGTGGGCGGCGATGCGGCGCGGGTCGCCGCGGTGGGTGCGGGTGGAGGTGACGCGGGAGGCCTTCAGGCGCCCGGCGAGGAAGTGGAAGGCCGCGTCGGTGCGCAACGAGTCGCCGCAGGTGAACACGTCGAGGGCGGCGTAGCCGTGCTCGGGCCAGGTGTGGATGGCGATGTGCGACTCGGCGATGACGACCACGCCGGACACGCCGTGGGGGGAGAAGCGGTGGAAGCGGCTGTCGACGATGGTCGCGCGGGCGACGTCAGCGGCGGCGAGCATGAGCGCGGCGATCGTGCGCTCGTCGTCGAGGAGGTCGGGGTCGCAGCCGTAGAGCTCGGCGGTCCACTGGGTTCCGAGGTGGGTCACGGGGCCTCGCGGGTCAGAAGTAGTGGCCGATCTGCGCGTCCTGCCAGGCGGCGGCGACGAGGTCGGGGTGGAAGGTCCGGACGCCGAGCAGCGCGTCGACGCGGCGGCGCTCGCCCGGCGGGAGGTGGGGCGCGAGCGTCGGGGTCTCCCACGCGACCGCGTGGCGGAGGCCGCGGGCGGCGGCCTCGCGGCGGGCCGCGTCGACCAGCGCCGCCAGCACGCGGGCGTCGCCGCGGAGGTGCAGGAGCTCGAGGGCGGCGCGCTCGGGGGCGCTGGCCCAGACGACCATGGCGTCGCCGAGGCGCGCGCCGATCGGTCGGCCGCGGTCCTGCGGGCGCTCGAGGGCGACGCGCTCGAGCCGCCAGTCGAGCATCTCGGCGGTCACGAGGATGTCGAGCCCGGCCGGCGGCGGCGGGTCGGTCCAGGCGGCGAGGTCGCGCAGCTGCTCGGGGACGTCACCGCCGACGCCGCCACCACCGCCGACGGATCCAGCCGCGGCAACGGCGTGATCGGCGAGGGCGAGCGGGTCCGACGGCGGGCGCCGCGGGATGACCTCGAGGACAGGTTCCGCGGGCCAGGCGACCTCGGTGAGCGCGGACGTGCCGGCGTCGATCTCGCGGTAGACCTTCATCGTCGTCTCGACCACGCCGTAGACCAGCGCGTGGCCCTCGCGGGCCAGGCGGCGCGACAGCTCGCCGGCGAGGTGGCGGCCGTGGCCGGCGAGGCGGTGCTCGGGGGCGACGAACCCGCTGGCGATGCACGCCCCGGTGCGGGTCAGGGCGGCGCCGGCGGCGTCGCGCAGGCGGACGGTGACGTCGAGCGTGTCGAAGGTCGCGACGACGGCGCCGTCGTGCTCGAGGACCCACACGCGGAGGGCGGCGCGCGACAGTGGGTGGCGCCACATCGCCGCCTGGATCGCGGCGTAGCGCTCGGGGTCGAGGTCGTCGCCGAGGTCGCGGGCGGCGAGGAGGTCGCGGGCCCGGAGCGCGGGCGGGCGCTCGGTGACGTCGGCGCAGCGGACGCAGGTGACGATGGTCATCGGTCGCCTCCGCGGGTGACGTCGGCGAGGAGGGCGCGCAGCCACGGCGGCAGGGCGAAGGCGGCGCGGTGCATGTCCGGGTCGTAGTAGCGGCCGTGGAGGTCGCGGGCGGGCGCCGCGTGGGAGGCCGGGTCGTGGGTGTAGAGGAAGTGGGCGAAGTAGCCGCAGGGGAACAGCGGGACCTTCGAGAGGTAGACCTCGACGCCGCGGAAGTGGCGGGCGGCCCGACGGACATCGGCGAGCACGTGGTCGCCGGTCCACTCGCGCGAGAGCTGGGCGGTGCCGTCGACGTGGGGAGCGAGCATGTCGGAGTCGACGCAGACGCCGTCCGGGGCGAGGCAGGCGGCGAGGTCGCGGAAGAACGCGTCGTTCCACAGGCGCTGGGCGGGGCCGGTGGAGTCGGTGGCGTCGACGACGATGACGTCGAAGAGGCGCCCGGCGGCGGCGGCGGCGGCGAGGTGGTCGGCGCCGTCGGCGATGTGGACGGCGACGCGGGGGTCGTCCCAGAGGTCGCCGGCGAGGTCGAAGCGGCGACGGGACACGGCGATGACCTCGGGGTCGAGCTCGACGATCTCGACGGAGGTGACCTCGGGGTGGCGCAGGAGCTCGCGGAGGATCCCCCCGTCGCCGCCGCCGATCACGAGGGCGCGGACGATCTCGCGGGTACGGCCGCACAGCGGCACGTGCACGGCCATCTCGTGGTAGACGTGCTCGTCGGCGGTCGAGCCCTGGACGGTGGCGTCGAGCACGAGCAGCGCGCCGAAGTCGGGGTGCTCACGGACCTCGATCTGCTGGTAGGCGGAGCGCGTGGACTCGACGAGGCGGGCGGGCAGCGCCTGCGTCCAGCCGATGCGGGCGATGTCCTCGTGCCACCAGCGGCGCGGGTCGTCGGTCGACGCGGGCGCGGGCGCGGGTCCTGGGTCGCGCCACGCGGGGGGCGCGGCGAAGGCGGCGGTGTGCGTCGCGGGGTCGTAGGCGCGGCCGACGTGGCGGCGCGCGGGGGTGCGGAGGTCGTGCGGCGTTCGGCTGGCGAGGGTCAGCGCGACGTGGCCGCCGGGGACCGCGGCGCTGAGCAGGTGCAGGAGCGCGACGTGCGGGAGCGCCGGGCCGGCGGGGCAGGTCTCGTGGTGCCAGCGGCCGCTGCGGAGCGTCGCCGGTGCAGCAGCGGCGACCGTGCCGTCGGGGGCGACGAATTCGGCGAGCGCGGGCAGGCCGGCGGGGCCGCGGCCGTCGACGATGAGGTCGTAGTCGGCGTCGGGCGGGCCCTCGGAGAGCGGCCGGGCGCGCACGCGCGGGTCGTTCCACCAGCGGGTGAGGCCGAGCCGGGTCAGCGCCGTCGGGAGGATATCGTCGGCGACGAGCACGTCGACCGCGCCGACCCAGGCGTGGAGCAGGCACTCGCCGAGCAGCCAGGGGTCGAGCGGGTCGACGAGCAGGACCCGGGCCGCCCGGCGCGGGCGGCCGAGCAGCGGGACGTGGACGGCGTGCTCGCGGACGGTGGTCTCGGCCTCGGCGGCGGCGAGCAGGCCGTCGACGAGCAGCACGGCGCCGAGGCGGGCGTGCACCGCGAGCGCGGCGGCCCGCGGCGCGGCGGTCAGCGGGTCGTGGTCGGCGAGGTCGAGGACCTGCACGTGGTCGCCGCGCGCGGGGCGTTCGTGCCAGGCGAATGGGGTGGTCGGGCTGAGCGGCACGGACACGGTGCACGGATGAGAGCAATGCGCGTGCCAGTCACGTCGTCAGGGCGAGCGCGACGCGCGGCGTGCAGCGGCTCGCGATGCGATGGCACAGGTGGCACCGTGTCGGTGGCGGCGACGCGGCGGTCCGCGGCGGCGGCCGATCGCGGTGAGGAACGCGGCTTGCAGGCGTGGACGGCGATGTCACGTCGCGTGCTCGTTCGCCTGGTCGCGGGTCTGGTCGTGCTTGTGCTCCTGGGGCTCGCCGCGGTGTACGCCGCGTCGGAGCGGCGGATGGGCCGACGCTGGGACGTGACGCCCGCCGCGGTGCTGGTCCCCACCGATGTCGCCGGCCGCGCCGAGGGGCTCCGCCTCTACTTCTCGCGCGGGTGCGCCGACTGTCACGGGGAGGACTTCGGCGGCAAGCTGGTGATCGACGACCTGCTCACGGGCAAGATCTTCGGCGCCAACCTCACCGGCGGTCGGGGCGGGCTGAGCGGGCGCAGCGACCTCGACCTGGTGCGGGCGATCCGCCACGGCGTCGGGCCGGACGGGCGCGCGCTGCTCTTCATGCCGGCGCACGAGTACAACCCGCTCGCCGACGTCGAGGTCGGGGCGATCGTCGCCGCCGTGCGCGCGGCGGCGCCGGTCGAGCGTGAGCCGCCGGCGCCGCGGGTCGGCCCGCTGATGCGCGCGCTGTTCCTGCTCGGCGAGGTGCCGACGCTGGTGTCGGCCGAGGCGATCGATCACGAGGCGCCCCGGCCCGCCGCGCCCGAGGTCGCGCCCACGGCGGCCTACGGGGCGTACCTCGCCAACCTGTGCGTCGGCTGTCACGGGCCGGGGCTGTCCGGCGGGGACATCCCGGGCGTCCCGCCCGACTGGCCGCCGGCCACCAACCTCACCCGGCACGCGTCCGGGCTGGCCGCGTGGGACGAGGAGGCGTTCGTCCGGGCGATGCGCTCGGGCACCCGCGCCGACGGGACGCTCATCGACCCGGTGATGCCGTGGCGCAACTTCTCGCGGATGACCGACATCGAGCTGCGGGCGCTGTGGCGTCACCTCGAGTCGCTGCCGCCGCGGCCGGCCGGCGGGCGGTGAGCGCGAGCGGGGCTCGTCGCCGCCGCTGGTACGCCGCTTGCTCGCGGGTCGTCACGACCTCGCCCGACGGGACCGTCGACCTGGGCTCCGACACTGTCACCCGGCCGACCGCGGCGATGCGGTGTACGTGCTCCGCGACGACCCGCGAGCGGCAGCGGCGACGACGCGCGGGTGGCAGCGGCCGATCGACGCGACGGCGAGGTCGGCGTCGAGGTCGCGGCGCCCGCGATCGTCGTACGGCCAGACGCCCGCGCCGCGGACGATGTGGCGCGGCTCGTCGGCGGAGGTTGGTCATGGGTCTCCTGCTCGGCGAGGCTCGGCGCCGGTGAGCACGGAGCGGTGGGCCCGGGCGACAGCGGCGGCGGCGAGCAGCCAGACCAGCCCGACAGGCAACGCGAGGCGCAGCAGCACCGCGTCGACCAGCCAGGTCGCGGGCAGCGAGAGCAGCAGGGCGCCGGCCAGGCCGGTGCTCAGGGGCTCGACGATCGCCTCGACGAGCACGAGCGTCCGCTCGCGCTGCGGCCCCGGCAGCGGGCGCTGGGCGGCCAGGAACGCGGGCTGCCCGAGCGCGTGGCGGGCCGCCGACTCGGCGGTCAGCAGCGCGACGGCGACGCTGAGCCCGGCGGCGCCGGTGACGGCGACGAGCGAGGCCCCGAGCACGACGAGCACGGGCGCGGCGGCGAGGCCGACCGCGAGCCCGAGGCGGGTCAGGATCCGCCCGGTCAGGAGCACGCGGACCGCCGACGAGGAGACGATACGGACGACGATGATGCCGCCGAGCCACGCCGCGATCGCGTCGGACCGGTCGCCGTGGACGCGCTGCAGCGCCGAGAACACCGCGAGCTCCACGACGAAGAACGCGAGGTTGTAGCCGGCCTGATACGCGCAGCAGGCGCCCATCAGGCGCCGCTGCGCCGCGCTCGTCGGGCCCTCCGGGGCCGCCGGCCCCTGCCCCGGATCGCCCGGGTAAGCCCGCGCCAGCGCCCGCATCGCCGCGGTAGCGAGCAGCAGCAGCGCGAACGCGGCGGCGAGCATCGGCGCCAGCCCGAGCGCCCGCAGCAGCGGCGCCGTCGCCACGGCGGCGAGCAGCGCCGAGAGCAGCTCGCCGGCGCCGACGAGGCCGTAGAGGCGCCGGCTCTGCTCGCCGTCGAGGCAGCGCGCGGCGAGCGTCCAGAAGCCGACGAGCGCCAGCGCCAGCAGCACGCGCTGGCTCGCGGAGATCAGCGCGAAGGTGGTGAAGCCGGGGTCGGCGTCGACGCGCGCCGGCACGACGAGCAGCGCGAGCCCGCCGAGGCAGGCGACCGGCACCCACGGGAACAGCGTCGGCGGCAGCCGCCGACGCAGGCCGGCCAGCAGCGCCCCGCACAGCAGCACCGCCGCGCCGTTGCCGATCAAGGTCCACGGCAGGTCCGCCGTGGCTCCGTGGACCAGGAGGCTCGCGTCGATCGCCAGGTCGATGGCGTGCAGCCCGACGCCCAGGCCGAGCGACACGCCGACGAGCGCGGCGACGCGGCGGCCCTCCCCCGCGCGGACCCCGAGCAGGCGCCCCAGCAGGCGCTCACCCACCGCCGAGCACCTCCGTCAGCGCCGGGAGCCAGGCCGCCCGCGTCGCCGGCGCCTGCCACCCGTCGAGCACCAGGGTCCCGGCGACGGCGACGGGTCCGGCGAGCGTGTCGGCGCCGAAGCGGGCGACCGCGAGGTCGTCGAGGACCCCGGCGGCGCACAGCGACGCGATCGGCTCGTCGAGGGCCGAGAGGAGCTGCGGGAGCGGCCGCTCGAGCACGGAGCCGCTACACAGCAAGCGGCGTGCCATGTCATCGTCGACGCGTCGACGCGTCGTGGACACGGCGCCTCGACGCGTCGACGATGACGGCGCCCCACCTACCCGTCGCGGAAGCTGCGGGGGTCGAGGCCCTTGCGGAGCAGCCAGCGGCGGAGCTGGTTGCGGTGGACGTCGAGGGCGGCGGCGGCGGCCTGGACGTTGCCGTGCGCGCGACGGAGGGCCGCGTGCACGGCGTCGTCGTCGTCGAGGCGGTCCTGGAAGCGGGGCGCGGCGGCGGCCGCGGGGGTCGGGAGGTCGCGGCCGGCGGCGGCGTCGAGGTCGGTCGGCTCGAGCGCGGTGCGGCCCTCGCGGCGTGCGGCGGCCGCCGCGTCGCGGGCGGCGAGGATGAGCTCGCGGACGTTGCCGGGCCAGGGGCGGAGGAGGCAGGCCTCGACGAACTGGGCGTGTGCGGTGAGGCGCGGGTCGACGCCGCGGAGGACGGACGCCAGCAGCCACGGGAGCTCCTCGGGGCGCCGGTGGAGCGCCGGCAGGGCGACCTGCGGGCGGCCCAGGCGGAAGTACAGATCCTCGCGGAACTCGCCGCGTCCGGCCATCGCGCGCAGGTCGCGGTGGGTCGCCGAGCACACGCGGACGTCGACGAGGCGCGGGCGGGTCGCGCCGACGGCGTATACCTCGCGGGTCTCGAGGAAGCGCAGCAGCTTGGCCTGGAGGCCGAGGTCGAGCTCGCCGAGCTCGTCGAGGAAGAGCACGCCGCCGTCGGCGGCGTGCACGTAGCCGTCGGCGTTGCTGTCGGCGCCGGAGTATGCGCCCTTGACGGCGCCGAACAGCACGCGCTCGGCCAGGCCCGCGGGGATCGCCGCGCAGTTGACGGCGACGAACGGGCCCTGCGGGCGCGGGCCGGCGCGGTGGAAGTGGCGCGCCGCCAGCTCCTTGCCGGCGCCGGTCGGGCCGACGACGAGCAGGGTGCGGCTGGTGCGGGCGGCGTCGGCGACGGCGGCGTAGACCCGCTGCATGCGCGGGCCGGCGACCTGATCGCCGCGGACCTCGACGTCGCCGCGCAGCAGGCGGGCGTCGGCGACCAGGAGCGCGACGACCTGGCCGAGGCGCAGCACGCCGGAGGGCGCCGGAGGGGCCTCGCCGTCGACGCGGAGGCCGTCGAGGAAGGTGCCGTTGCGGCTGGCGAGGTCGGCGACGTGGAAGGCGCCGTGGGCGAAGCGCACGGTGACGTGGCGGCGCGAGATCTTGCCGTCCTCGAGCACGACGTCGGACTCGGGCGTGCGCCCGAGGGTCAGGGGGCGGGTCAGCCGGAGCACGCGCAGGGTCGGTCCGGCGGCGGTCCACACGACGACGAGCGCGGGCTCGGGCGGCTCGTCGGCGGCGACGACGAGCCGCTCCTCGTCCTCGGTGTTGATGTCCATCGCGCGAAGAGGATGGCCCAGGCGTCGCTCGTATGGCGGTGAGGCGGCGCACTCGAAGCTCACGCGGGGGGCCGTCAGGGGGTGACGAGGCCGGTCGCGGCGGTCGCCGACCCGCCGGTGTGTCCGGTCGCGCGGCTGAGGGCCGCCAGCGTCGTACCGACGACCGCGCGGACCTGGAAGTAGTAGTAGCTGCCCGGCTCGAGCACCCCCGGGGGGATCTGCACGCTGGTCGCGGCGGTCCGCAGGACCGCGACGGCGCGGCGCCTGCTGAGGATGTTCTGCTGGTCGTCGAGGACATCCTCGAGGGTGCGGACCGTGATCTCGTAGTAGTCGGGGCTGCCGAGCGCCGGCGGGTCGTACTCGAGGACCGGGGTCGCGCCGACGTCGGTGACGACGACGTCGTGGGTCGCCGCCTGACCGCCGACGCGCAGTGAACCGGGCGCGCCGACGACCGGCGTCACCGGCCCGCCGTCGGCGAGCGGCCGGCGGATGTTGACGGACGCGACCAGGTTCTCGCTGGTGCCGGCGACCGGGTGGGTCACGGCCTTGTACGCGGCGCAACCGAACGTGAGCGTGACGGTGGCGTCGCCCGCGTGGGGGTCGGCCCACGCGAGCGCGACCTGGCGATCGTCGGGGAAGATCGGCGCGGTCTCGCCGTTGCAGCCGTCCGGGCAGGCGACGGGGTCGCACGAGCCCTCCTCGTCGGGGAAGCAGGTCGGGTCGACCGGGATGTCGACGCTGCTGACCGACAGGCTGGCCAGCGTCGGGGTGGTGCCGACGATCGGGGCCTCGACGCCGGGCTCGCGCACGATCGCCGCGTCGCAGACCAGCAGGAAGATGTCGGGGCCCAGCGACGCGAGCTCGGTCCGCAGCGCCGAGGTCCGGAGGTCGAGGTCGGCGAGCTCGGCCGCCGCCGGTTCGAACGCGCCGGTCGCCGCCGAGCTCGCGCCCGCGGTCATCGCCGGCAGGTCGAGCGCGGCCGAGGCGACCACGCGGCTGACGTAGGCGTGGGCCCAGGCGTCGGTCGCGAGCGCCTCGGGGGTCGGATCGGGGACCAGCGGGGCCGACACGATGTGGGTGATGCGCGGCGCGTCGGCCCGCGTCGGGTCGAGCAGCGGGACCCCGCCGCGGCCCGACCAGACGGTCGACTCGTCCCACGGGACGGACCAGCCGGACAGCGCGGTCGCGCCGGGCTGCGGGTCGCCAGGGGCGTCCGCGGGCTGCAGGGTCCACAGGGCGTCGGCGTTGCGGCTGTAGACCTCGAAGCGGTCGCCGGCCTGCAGCGGCTGCATGGCGCCGACGTCGAGCGTCAGCGCGGTCCCGGGGGCGTCGGCGGCGACCACGTCGGCGCGGCCGGCGTAGGGGGCGCCGTAGTCCAGCGTGCGCAGGTCGGTGTGGAGGGCCTCGACGAACGGCCCGGTGCCGGGCAGGCCGGGGTCGGGCGGCGAGTCGCTGCGGAGCGTGTACTCGCCGTCCGGGACGTCGGCGAAGCGGCGGGCGCCGGCGCCGTCGTAGACGCTGTCGGCGAGGGTCACCTCGCCCGCGACGATCACCAGCGGGACGGCGCCCTGCGGGTCGTCCGGCGCGACGATCGGGGCGGCGTCGATCGGGCGATACTCGATCTCCTTGATCAAGGTGACGCCGTCGAAGGGCTCGCCGGTGGTCGGGACGCCGGTGGTCGGGTCGCCGGTGGTCGGGCCGGTGGTCGGGACGCCGGTGGTCGGGACGCCGGTGGTCGGGACCGCGTCCGCGGTGCCTCCGGTGGTGCCGGGGTCGTCGGGGTCGCCGGGGTCCCCCGGGCAGGCGAGCAGGGCCGCGGCGAGGAGCGCCGCGGCGCGCGGGTTGGGTGCGCTGGCCGTCATACCGCGGAGTTAGCAAGCGGTGTGCCGACGCGGGCGGCGGCACGGCGCCCGCGGTGCGTGGTGGCACCGCCGGCACCGTGGCGCCGCCGGCGGACGGCCGGCACCGTGCCGTTCGTGCCGCTGGAGCGGCCGAACTTCGGCGCCACTTCGGCGCCCGAAACGGTGGTCCGGTAGGCTTCGCGTGGCGTATGCGCGCGGGTGGCACGTCGCTTGCTCGGGTCCATGCATGACGTGGACGAAGGTGGTTGGAGTACGAGGCCTCGTGGCGGGTGTCGGGTTTGCCCTGGCGTGCAGCGGCGCACCGACGCCGGGGGACGAATCGGATACGAGCGGCCCTGCGACGACGGGTAGCCCGGGGACGAGCACGACGGGCGAGTCGCCGACGAGCACGACGGGCGAGTCGCCGACGAGCACGACGGGCGGGGGCGCGACGAGCACGACGGGCGGGGCCGCGACGAGCACGACCGGAGGCGGGCCGACGAGCACGTCGGGCGAGACGGAGACGGGCGGCGAGCCCATGGACACCGGCTCGACCGCGGCGATCGATCCCGACACGAGCACGAGCACGAGCACGAGCACGACGACCGGGACCGCGGACACGACCACGGGGACGACGGACACGAGCACGGGCGAGCCGTCGACGTCGGAGGGCGCGACGGAGGTGTGCGTGCCGCTGGCGGAGACGTGCAACGGGCTCGACGACGACTGCGACGACATCGTCGACAACGTCGACGTCGCCGCCGACGGCTTCTGCGACTGCCTGCGGATCGCGCTGATGGGCAACAAGGGGGCCAATCCGACGGCGCAGTTCGAGGCGTGGCTGGAGATGCAGGGGACGAAGGTCGACCGGATCCACACGACCGAGGTCCCGCTCGACCAGGCGACCCTGAATGAGTACGACATCGTCCTGCTCGACTGGCTGGTCCGCAACTACACCGCGCAGGAGGCGATGATATTGAAGGCCTGGATCGAGGGCGGGGGCGGGCTCATCTCCCTGACCGGGTTCGTCAGCTCGAACTATGTCGGTGACCGGCCGAACACGCTGATCGCGCCGCTCGGGCTCGGCTACAGCGCCGACAAGGGGTTCTTCGACGGGCCGATCACGCTCTTCGCCGACCACCCGATCACCGAGAGCCTGAGCGAGCTGGTGTTCGGCGGCGGGCTCTACATCAAGATCCTGCCGAACAACCCCGGGACCGCCGAGGTGATCATGGCGGCGCTACCACAGGGGCCGGTCGGGGTGGTCCAGCAGCAGGGCGACGGCCGCGTGTTCGTGTTCGGCGACGAGTGGATCGAGTTCGACTCCGAGTGGGCGCAGTTCCCCGAGCTGAAGGAGTTCTGGGCCAACACGCTGCGCTGGCTGGCGCCGCAGAACTACTGCTACAAGCCGCAATGAGCGTCAGGGCGTCGGCGCGGCGAGCCACGCCGAGAGGTCGCGGCGGAGATCGGCGGTCGCCAGGTCGTCGCCGACGAGTGCCGCGCGCAGCTCCTCGGCCCGCGCCACGGCGGTGACGTCGCCGCGGGCCCGGCGGACGCGGGCCCACGCGAACGCGAGGGGCCGCGAGGCGGGGTCGTCGCCCACGATCGCGGCGGCCGCGGGGGCGAGCAGGGCCTCGGCCTCATCGACGCGACCGACGTCGAGGAGCGTGTGGGCGACCTCGACGCGCGCCTCGCCGGTGTCGTCGGCGGACTCGCCGAGGAGCGCGCTTCGGGCCTCGAGGGCCGCCTGCGCGGCGGGCAAGGCCGCGACGGCGTCGTCGACGGCGCGGCTCGAGCGTGCGACGTCGAGGGCGGCCTCGGCGGTCCACAGGCTGCGAGCGCCGAAGCGCCCGCGGTAGGCGGCGTGGCTGCGGCTGCGCAGGGCGAGGGCCTCGGCGTGCTGACCGAGCCCGGCGCGGGCGCGGGCGACGTGCTGGCGGAGGCGGTGGGCGTTGAGGTGCTCGTCGCCGAGGCGGGAGATGGTGCGGGCGAGCTGGGGCTCCATCAGTACGAGGGCCTCGTCGTGGCGGCCGGCCCAGGTCAGGGCGATCGCCAGGTCGACCTCGAGGCCGCCGTAGCGCGGCAGGGCGGCCTCGCCGTTGGCGGCGAGGAGCGCACGCGCCCCCGAGAGGACATCGATGGCGTCGTGGTGACGGCCCTGACGCCGACGCACCTCGCCGAGGCGGGCGAGCACGAGGGCGACGTCGCTGTGGCCGGGGCCGAGGTGGCGCTCGCGGAGGGCGCGGGCCGCTGTCAGGTGGCGGTCGGCCCTGGCCCAGTCGCCGACGGCGAGGGCGGCGTCGGCGAGCTCGACGAGCACGTCGGCGCGGAGGAGGCCCTCGTCACGGAGGGCGTCGACCTCGGCGAGCGCGAGCTCGGCCCACACGGCGGCGGCGTTGGGGTCGCTGGCGAGGCGAGCGGACTGGACGGCGAGGGCCGCGGCGGCGCGAGCGGCGAGGTCCGTGCGCCCGAGGTCGCGGGCGCCGCGGTGGGCGGCGAGCAGGTCGTCGCGGGCCGGGTTCGCCTCGCCGAGCGCACGGTGGCTGAGCCCGCGGGCGAGCAGGGCCTCGGCGCGGAGGTCGGAGGGGTCGCCGGCGTCGGCGAGGACGCGGGTGAGGCCGGCCCGATAGCGGTCGACATCGGCGCCGCGCACGAGGGCGCGGGTGTCGGTGAACTGGCGGCGCAGCGCGGGGTCCTCGTCGCGGGCGCGGGCGCGGCGGACCGGGTCGGCGGCGCGGCGCATCGCTGCGTTGTCGCGGCACTGCTCGAGCGCCGGCAGCAGCGCGAGGGTCTCGAGCGCGGCGTCGGCGTCGGCGTCGGCGAACCCGCGGAGCGCCGCGTCGAGCTCGGCGAGGCGGGTGTCGAAGCACTCGACCTGCAGCTCGAACAGCGTGGTCGACTGCTCGCCGCGTACGTGGGTCGCCGTGCAGGCCGCGGTGTACAGGTCAGACCAGCGGGCGGCGCGGCGGTCGACCGCGTCCGCGGCCGCGGGGAGCCGCGCGGCGAGGCCAGACCGGGCCTCGGGGGACCACACCGCGGCGAGTCGCGGCTCGGGGTCGCAGCGGGTGCCGCCCTCCGGCTGGCCGCCGAGAACCAGCGCCACGCCGAGGACGAAGCCGCCGCCGGCCACCGCCCACGGCCAGCGGCGCGGGCGGACTGCGCGGGCGAGCGCGGCGCAGAGCGCGTCCATGTCGGGCCAGCGGTCGGCCGGAGCCGCCGCGAGGCCGCGGGCGAGGACGCGGTGAAGGCGGCGCAGCAGCGGCTGTCCCGGCGGCGGCGCGGGCGGGAGCCGGCCGAGCAGGGCCTCGTGGGCGGCGACGCAGAACGAGTACTGATCGCTGCGGGCGTCGATCGACCGTCCGATGCGCTGCTCGGGCGACATGTAGCGCGGGGTGCCGGCGCAGGGCGCGGTGTTCGGGACGTCAGGCGCGGTCGTCACGTCGTCGCGCGGCGGGTCGCCGCGGGTCGCCCGCGCCAGGCCGAAGTCGACCACGCGGACCCGACCGTCGTCACCGACGATCACGTTCGCCGGCTTGAAGTCGCGGTGCACCAGCCCCGCGCGGTGGACGGCGGCCAGACCACGACCTGCCTGAAGGAACAGGTCCGCGACCTCCGCCGGGTCGCGCGGCCCGGCGGCCAGCCACTCTGCGAGCGTCGGCCCCGGCACGAACTCGAGGACCAGATAGACGCGGTCGTCGACGACGTCGACCTCGAAGACCTGGACCACGTGCGGGTCGGAGACCCGCGCGAGCGCCCGGGCCTCGCGCAGCGCGGGGAGGTCCGAGCCCGAGACGTCGTGGAGCAGCTTGATCGCCACCCTGCGCTCGAGCACCGGGTCGTGGGCGGCGTGGACGATGCCCATGCCGCCCGCGCCCTGGCGCGCGAGCAGGCGGTAGCGGCCGAGCGTCGACAGGTCGGGGGCGACAGGCCCGGACTGCAGCTCCAGCAGCGGAGCGGTCGCCTGCGGCGAGGCGTCCGTGTCGGGCCAGGGCGACACCGCGGGATCCACCCGGGGACTCTACACAATCCCTGGTCCACCGGGTTCCGCCACGCCGCGGACCTCCGCAACGGTCACAACGGTCGGTGTGTTCCGGGGTCGGTCGGTCATGGGTATCCTGGAGCGCGTGGGCCCGGGCGACCGCCGCCGCGGCGAGCAGCCAGAGCTCGACGAGCACTCGACGAGCCCGATCGTCCACTCGCGCTGCGGCCCCGGCAACGGACGCTAGGCCAGGCGGTCAGGAACGTCGGCTGTCCGAGCTCGTGGCGGGCCGCCCACTCGGCGGTCATCACGTCGACCAGGCGCTCTTACGGCGCGGCGGGCGGCCCGCCTTCACGGTCGGTCGTTGGTGGGCCGCTCTCCCCGGTGCTTGCACCTCGCCGAGTTTGGGGTCCGTCACCTCGCTGGGCTCGGCTCCGGTCTGCAGCCGCTCGCGGAGAGCGCGGCGGGTCAGAGCCCTGGATGATGTCGCGCAGCCCGGGTCCGCGCCACAGACGCGGGCTGATATCCGATCGGATAGCGGCTGGGCGTCGGGGATTGCCTTCCGGATCTCGACGCGCCCGGGGTGGTGATCCGGCAATGAACCGGAGCCTAGCGACCTCGCACCCGTCTACCGGAGCCGGGGTATCCGGCGCGTCAGTGTCCTCGCCAGCTCGATGTCTACTTGGAGCTCCTCCGCATGCCCGGGCTCCAGCTCGGCCTCGTCGTTCTCCTCCTCGAGCGCGGCGAGTTGTTGCTCGAGCGTGGTAGAGAGCGAGTCCCACAGGATCCGATCGAGGTCGAGGCCCTCCTCCGACTCCCCCTCGAGTTTGATCCGCAACGCCGACAGCAGCCGGCGAAGGCGCATCTCGGCCGCTCGTCGCCGCTCTCGCTCCGCCTTGAGCGTGGCCTTGAGCGCCGGGGTCTTGTCGACCTCGACAGGAACGACCTGCTGGCCCCGTATCCCGGCCAGCTGCCGCTCGAGCGCCTCGATCGTGATCTCCCGCTCGAGCAGTTGTTCCTCGAGCTGGCGTCGCTCCGACTCCACGTGCTCGGCTTCGGCTCGTCGTGCGTCTCGCTCGTCGGCGAGCTGTTTGACTTGGGCGCGTAGCTCGGCGATCTCCGCCGTCGTCGTGTCGAGCTCGACATCCGCGTCGGTGTCCGTCCGAACAGACGGCCCGTGCGCGTGCGCCGTCGTTCCAGCGTCACGGCGCTCCACGATCTCGAGGCGACACGGAGTCGGTGTCTCCTCCAGCAACCGCTGGTGCCTCGATGAGCTCGGGTCGGTGATCCCGGCCAAACACAGCCGCCAGATCTGACGGCTGACCCGTTCGACCAGGCTCGTCTGTCCGGCCAGCGCTCGCATCCCTCGATAGAGACGTGGGGGATCCGGGACGTGCCCGAGCAGCTCTCCGATCTGACCGCCGATCTTTCGTAGCGAGCCCTCGATATCGAGGCTGCCGACCTCACCAATACGAAGCAGCAGGTCGATGACAAATCGGGCGTCGGGATCGGCGAATCGGGAATGCATACTCTCGATACACATTCGGGCGACCGAGGCAGCTTCCTTGCGGGCTCGGCCCCCTGGACCGCCGGTCTGCTCGAAAAATCGCGCATAGCGAGCGAGCACGGGCCTCTCCCCTTCGACCATGCACCCCTCCTGTCCCCATCCGTCTCCACTCCTCGCCCACTCTGCACCCACTCGAAGGCAGTTGCGGCGTCGCTCGGTCCGATCTCTCGCCCGGGAGAAACCCCGGTCGCTCTCTACTTCGCGACAACACGGGCCTGAAACGCGCTCGAGGCCGCTCACTCGTCCGCTACTCGGTGGAGATCGGGCCGAGCCGCGCGCGCAGCCCGGAGGTTGGGTCATGAGCATCACCGAAAGCGAAGCACCAGCGGCGGTAGTGCATCCGGCGAACCAGTGGCGTGCGCTCCGCGAGCATTTTGAGAGCAGCCCGGCCCGCCTGGTCGGCGGGGATCGACGGGAGATACCCCTTCTTGTGCAGGCGCGAGAAGAGTTCAATCGTCGTGCCGGTCAGGGTCGGAATGTTGGCCAGCGCGGCAGCCTCGAGCGCCCGCAGGAGCTCGACTGCGAAGGCCGCCCCCAGCTTACCCGCCGGGATCGTCGCTGCGACGCTGGCCAGGTGCTGGGTGATGGCAGCAGCAAGTCCTGGCTTGATCCGCACCCGTCGCCCACGGGGGCCCGGCATGCCCCCGGGTGAGCTGGCGACCCGCCGCCGCCGCTTGGTCGGCTCCGCCGATGGATCGCCCGCTGTGGCGGGCTCCGCGGCGGCACCTGGCTTCCCCGGCCTCTTCTTCTCGGCCCCTCCGGAGGGCCTCGCTGCCTTCGGCTTTTTCTCGGAGTTCGAGTCGCCAGACGTCGCGCCGGCTGGCGGTGCACTCGGCGGCGGTTTGCGAGGCTCAAGGCGGCCGAGCCACGCATCCGCGTCCATCCCCCTGATTTCGTCCCACGACCCGATCTTGATCCCGAGGACGTCGACCCCCTCGACTGCGATTAGCGCGACCCTGTTCGTTCGCAATGGACAGAGCAATAGATCGTAGGGGTCTGCGCGCATGGCGCCCACGAGCGGATGCACATCTGTGAATGCCCACAGTGTGGGCGTCGAGCCGAACACCAGATATTCAGCATCGTCATCGACCAGCTTGGTCGGATCGTTCTGACCCGCCATCGGCATCTGGGCGAATTTGGTATCGGGCCAGATGCGCAGCGAGACCTGGTGCGGCTCCAGCAGGAGCACACGGATTTCGCTCCCATCGGGGAGTGGTGTGCGCACCCCAGCCTGTGGTTCGTGCACTTGCACGATGCGCTCGCCTGCGCGCGCGACCGTGGGTCCACCGAAGGGGCCCCCCTTCCGCAGAGTGCTGAGCGCCTCCGCCCGCAGACGTTCCGGGTTATGGCCCGACTGAATCATGCGGCGGCCCCAGCCAGGCCACACGTGTATGAGTCTGGCGCTACTGGGGCCGATGGGCTCGAGATAGAATGTGCCGCCCGGGTGCGTCGCGGTCTCCACGCCAGGGGTACCCGCCTGTGGCGGGGCGGCTTGCCACCGGAGGTCCAGTTCCTGGAGGGCCATGGTGCGCTCACGGAACCGCCGCACGGCGCCCCGGACCCCCGCGCTATAGCCCATCGCAGCGAGATATGCATCTGCCTCCCCGATCCCCTCTGCAGGCCCAGCCATACCGCTATCATACCGCGAACTTGCCGCTCAGAAAAGCGATTCTCCACGCCTCGTTTCGCGCTTCACGAGCCGCGATTCTATACGCCGAATCTCCCGTTTCAGGACGCCAGGAACGAGCCGTCATTTCTGGCGTGGAGGATCGCGTTTCAGGGCGGCGGCCCGACTCGCCATCCTCTGCGTGGGAGATCACGTTTCATGCTGAGCCACGAAACGCGATCGCCAACGCTGGAGATCTGCTCTCGTGTCGCGGCCGAGGCGTGATCCTCGACGTGATACATATTCTTTGGACGCAGAAGCGCGACCTGTCTCTTGGTTTGTGTGCTAACGCGCTCGGCGCGGATTGGTCAGCCGCGCCGTTCGAAGCGGATCGAGCGGACCGTTCGCGCCCTTCGGCTCCCGCGCGAGCGCGCCCGCCTCGGCGCGCTCGCGTTTCTCACGCCACCCGATTTCGAGCCGCGCGCGTCGCGCGTTTGATCTTTTATGACTAGCGGGCGATCGTCAGAGGACGATGACCACGACTGCCCCCACCCGGAGACGACTCTCCTACAGCTCGACGGCAGTTTCTGCGACCACGTCCAGGGAAGAGATACAGAAACTCCTGAGCAGGGCCGACCTCGGCATCACGGACGTCACGTGGGTCGCGCTCGGCGGACGAAAGACCCGACTACTGTTTCGGATCGAGAGGCGCCTCTACAGGATCGATATCCACGCACCGGACACGGCCAAGGACCCGGACAAGAAATTCCGGCGTCTGCACCGGGGCGTCAGAAACCTGCTGAAGAACGCAATCGCCGTATCGGAGGAGGGTCTCTGCAGTATTGGCGAGTTCCTGGCGACGTTCCTGGTGACGAGCGACGAGAGCACGGTCGGCGAAGCTCTGCTCCGGCTCGAGGCTGGCTCCGCCCGTCCGGTAACGCTGGCGCTCGCCCCCGCCGAGACAGCACTGGTACCCGCCCCGCCGGTCGGGGTAGCGCCGGCGATCAAGCCGCGCTCGCGGTAGCCACGCGTCGCTGGAGGTCCAGATGAAGTACGTGCCCCACATGGTGACCTTCTTCGACTCGATCGAGTGGGCGATCATGCGGGCTGGCTGGCGACAGGGGGCCGAGGCCCTCGTCACGAGCTGGGGCGAGCACCAGCGATCACGGCTTCATTGGGAAGAGACCTGGGAGCCCGACGGCCGGCACCGTTACTTTAATGAATACTCCCCTGGGGTACGTTTCGTGATCGAGTGGATGGCGCGCGACCAATGGGCTCTCGGAGTTTCATGGCCAGGCGACTGGGGTCACGAGCACATCCGCATGGGAACGCTGGAAGATTTGAAAGAGGAGGCGAACAAACTCGCGCAGGTGGAAGGGCCATTTGGCGGACCAACCAGCTTGAATCGCAACGTATGCGCGTACTCGCGCGATCGCGTCTGGCGGGTTGCAGGCGAGGCGGAACTGCGGTTTGAGGTGATGAGCGAAACTGTCTACGCACAGTTCCATATTACTCGAAAGGGTACCATCAATCACCTTCGCCTTTTTAGCCCTGGTCCCACCGCACTTCAGACGTATGTCGATTCGCTCAAAGATATCGCGCCCTCCGGCCTACGCCAAGGGGTGTTGGTGGAGGGCAAGCGACGGCCCTGGACATATACCGCCATGCGCCCGCTACTCGCGCACATGCGCCTCGGCGAGCGAGAGCTCTTGCTCGTATGTCCCGATCCACCGACGGCCGTTATCCTGGCACACACAGGAGGTCGTCTCCAGGTGGCCGCGATGCTCGACAGTTCCTATCTATCCGACTTCGACCCCACATGGCTGGATGACGCTACGCCCTGGCCAGACGAACAAGGCGCTTTTGGACATATCCATGTCAGGACAGGCCCTCCGCGGTGGGCCACATTGCCACCGCCGTCGCCTTCACCCCCGCGCAACGTCGAGGGCTTCCCGCACCCTTCGCCGCCGACGAACAGCCACAGCAGTTCGACTGCTCAGCCGAACACTTCGCCTCCGCGCCCGGCCTCCTCTCCGCCGACAACTGCTGCTGGAGCCGTTCCCTCGCCGCCGCCAGCGCCAACTCGCACCGCCGAGGTCGACCCCCATACGAGTTCTGCCGGTGGGGTTGGTTCGCCTCCTCGGTCCTCCGCCCCATCGCCTGTCTCGACCATCGAGGCCACTCCGACCACATCGCGGTCGACCGCCTCGCCGGATGGTTCGCCCTCTCGGCCCGTCCCCCCGCCCACCGTTGGGACTGCTCCGTCGAGCGCCGGAACAACCACGCCATCACCGCGACCCGAGGCTCCGCCTCCGACAGCCGAGGTAACACCGGCGTCACCGCAGCCGACCCACCCGCAGGTCGCTGTTCAGCCTGAGACAGCGCGCGTCGTGGAACCGCCTCCCACGCCGGCCTCGTCGCCGACTCCGCTCGCGGAGTCGACTCCATCGCCGAGGGACGCCCCCGAAACGCCAGCAACGACCGATACACCTGACTGCATCGACGGTTCATCAGGGGCACCACCCTCTTCACCACCGTCACCTGTGACGCCGGATCCGCCGTCGTCGACCAGCGCCGAGCCGCAAGAGACGGAGTCGTCCCAGCCCTCATCGCCTACCAGCGAGGAACCCGAGGCCGCTCCGCCGGAACGTGAGCAGCCGAAGCCTCGCTTCCCGCTTCCAGAGAACCCCTCCCCGGCAGAGATGGAGCGACACTTCGCCGACGTCGAGCCGGCGATCCCCCCGAAGGAGACCGGCGCGGCCGTGGCGGTCGAGGTCTGGCAAGCGATCGGCGAGGCACACCGCCACGGAGCCCTACCGATCACAGGCGGCTGGATCGACCTCGTCTCGACGCTCCACCGTCGGGGGTGGCTCCCGCGCCTTCCCGGCGACCGGGCCACGCGTGCCGCCCTCTTGATCCTCGAGAGCCTGAGTCCCCTCGTCCGACGGCTACACCGCCGTCGCTGGGCTCTGGGCTTGGAGCGCTGATTCGCACAGACCTGGCCACCGCCGCGTGGTCGACCGCAGCGTGGAGGGCGGACCCTGAGCGGACGGCGCCGGGACCTGGGGCCGACCGTAGACGGGTTGCACGGGACGCTGACCGACGCTGACCACGAGCTGGCGGCTGGGGCCGAGTGCGCGGCCCGGCGGTGTTCGAGTGGCCGGCGTGGCGGCCGGACACGGCGTGAAGGCACCGCCGCGCGTTCGCCTGGGGTACCGTCGGACGATGGTGCGATCCTTGGCCCTGCTCCCCGCCGTCGCGCTGCTCGCGTGCGTCGCCAACCCGCCAGCGCCGCGGGAGGGGGAGCCGCCGCCGCCGCCGCTCGAGCCCGTGGCCGACGACCCCGAGAAGCCGCTGGAGCTCGCGCTGGGCGAGCTGCTCCGCGTGCGCGGGGAGGGCGGCTCGTGCTTCGACCACTCGATCCTGGTCGTCCGCGAGGACGGCCGCTTCGACCTCACCGACT
Source organism: Myxococcales bacterium (assembly GCA_016793465.1). The sequence goes on along the minus strand of JAEUJW010000006.1, from coordinate 3,207 downwards.
ACCCCGGCTGTCGCGGCCCCGACTCCCCGCCCGGGCCGGAGGTGCTCGGCGCCCGGCTCGACTCTTTCGAACTGGCGACTCTGCAGCGCCTCCTCGCCGACCCCGGCCTCCCGAGCACCATCGATGTACCGCCACCGACCCGGCGCGGCTCGGCCCACCCGTCGCGCCACGAGTTCCTGGCCCGCACCCCGACCGGCACCGTCCGCGGCACATACATCGGCCACCGGATGAAGGATCTCTCGCCCTTCCACGCGTTCGTGTATTCGCTATACGAGCGCCTGTGAGGCCCGCGTGGCGGTTGGTCCCAGGCCAATGGCGACCCGGAGTCGCAGACAGTGCGGGGATCCTGGTCATCCGTGGGGATGACAGGCGCACACACGGGGTCTACCCTCGGTAGGTGACGCGCGCGCCGATCCTCGTCGCCTTCGTCCTCGCCGCCTGCGGGACACCTACCCCGCCCGGGTTGTCGTCCGGGCCAGGGATCACGGGCGTGTCGGAGACTTCGGCGAGCAGCGGGACCGGCAGCGACGGATCGTCCACCGGTCCCGCCGACGTCTCGGCCGGCAGCAGCGGCGGCACGGGCACCAGCACTGGCGTCCTGCGCGACGTCGGCGCCGCGACCGACTTCGGCTCCGGACAGCCCGAGGGCTGCAAGGGCAAGGTCGACCTGCTGTTCTTGATCTCGCGCGAGACCCGCATGCAGTACGTGCAGGACCAGCTCCTCGCCAGCTTCCCCGGGTTCATCCAGACGATCGACGAGCGACTCGAGGGCTTCGACGTGCACATCATGGCCGCCAATCCGGACGGGGAGTGGACGGGCTACGCCTGCCAATCCGATAAAGGCTGCGGCATGAACTGGCCCAACTGCTTCGACGGTGATGAAACTTGGGACTGCGTGAACTCGGTTCAGGAGTGGGAGAAGTGCGACAGCAAGCTCGGCGCTGGCGTCACCTTCAACGCGGGTGAGGGCACGCCAAACCGGCGTTGCGACCTGTACGACGGGAACCGCTACATCGTCAGCGGCGAGCCGGACCTGCCAGGTCAGTTCGAGTGCATCGCGGCCGCGGGCACATGGGGTCCGTTGCCTGCGACCGGCGACGCGCTGATCGCCGCGGTTTCACCGGAGCTCAACAAGGACGGCGCCTGCAACGCGGGCTTCCTCCGCGAGGACGCGCTGCTCGTCGTGGCGATCATCGACAATGCCGAGGACACGAAGTCGATCAGCTCGGCCAAGAGCCAGTACGACGCCATCATCGCAGCCAAGAAAGATCCGAATGCCGTCGTGATGCTCGCCATCACTGGGTTCCCTCACGAGAGCGAGCCGGAAGACCCGAACTGCGGCTGGGACATCAACAATTCGAACAACTACTTGGCCCTCCTCGAGCAGTTTCACTACCACCTGCGAGGCGACTCCTGCGCGCCCAGCTACGTGCAGTTCTTCGATGAAGCCGTGGGTTTGATCGACGAGGCGTGTGGGAGCCTCATCCCCCAGTGAACTGCCGGCAGCTCCGCGGTACGCGGTCTACCCGTGGATCAACGTGATCCGGGCCTGCGACTTGCCGTTGACGGTGATGTACCCGACGGGGAAGATACGATCGAAGCCGTCGCGGGCGATTCCGAGGGCCTCCGACGGACCAATCCCGGGGTAGCTGTGCTCGAGCGCGGGCCAGCCGTTTTGGCCGATCGCGCGACCGAACACGTAGCCGCGCAACTTGCCGCCCTGCGTCACCGTGCCGGCTACGAGAGCGCGTCCCTGACTATCGAGTGCGAGGTCGCTGCCGTACGCCAGGCCGTCGATCGGAGTCTCCGGCATGTGCCACGGACGATCGCCGGCCGCGGTGTAGAGCGACGTCTCGATACGGTACGTCTCACAGGGACCGTCGCAGCCGTAACCAGTCACGAGCACGCCTTGCGGGTGCAGTGTTCCGCCAAGGAACGCGCTCTGCATCCACAGCCCCGACTTCGGCGCGACGATCACAGGTGCGAAGACCTCGCCGGTGTGCAAGTCCATCGGCACAAGGACCCCACGCGTGTACTGGAAGTCCACCTCGTGCGGACCCTGGCTCGAGCCGACAACCCACGCGACGTCCGCGTCGATCACCACGTCGTTGGCCATGTCGCGGAACTTGTGCGGCCAAACGCCAGGCTGGTAGTCGAACACGTCGCCGAGCGTTTGGACACCAGCCTGGGTGATCCGCCAGTAGGCGAAGTCCCAGTCGCCCTGGACGCCGGCGACGCCCACCGCGAAGCAGCCGCCGTCAGCATCGGCCGCGATCCCCCGCACCACGCGTCCAGACGTGCCGAGGATGTCGGCGTCCGTCGCGTGGCCATCCGCGTCGAGCAGGGTGATCCGCGGCCGTGGGTCCATCATCGGCTCGCGCACATTCATGGCGACCCACATGCCGCCGTCGGGAAGCACCGAGACGTCGACCACGGCGCCCTCACGCGTGTCGAGGGTGATCGTCCCCTCCGGCCACAGCTCGGTACCGGTGAGGCCCGACCGCTTGCGGATCGTCGGGTGCGCGACGCCGTTGATCTCGATCTGGCCGACCTCGATCAAGTCGCCCTCGGGCGTGACCGCGATGCGGTTCGTGCGGCTCCCGGCGGGCCCGGCCTGCGACCACGCCTCGGTGCCGGGCATCGGCGTCTTGACGTTGTAGTAGGCCGTGCTTTGGACGGCGAGCTCGCCCTGCGTGGCGATTATCTCGACCTCGTGCGGGCCGTTGTCGATCGCGCCGTGCACCGGCAGATTCCCCGTGAAGGTCCCGTCCCCCACGGCAAGCAGCTCGCCCGCGTCGACGCCGTCGAGCTGGACAAGCACCGTTCCCACATTCTTGGTGTCCACGACGATGGGCACGGGGCCGGCGGCATAGACTTCGGCGGGGAGCGTCACCTCGAGGATCTCCGGCTTCTCCGCGTCACCGACCGAGGGATCTTCTTCGACGCCGGTCGTGGCGGTCGACGTGGTGCCGGCCGTCGTCGTGTTGGCCACGTCGGTCGTCGACGAACCGGCGCCGTCCGCCGACCCCGAGCCCGTCAGCTCCCCGTCGCCCGTGGTCGCGGTGGTCTCCCCCAGTCTCAGGAAAGTTGTCGCCTTCACCGATAAACCACCCGAGGGGCGAGCAAAGCAACCAGTGAGATGAACACCGAGATCGCCCGGATGGGCGGGCAGCAGAGAACAGACGAGTACGACGTGGACCTCGAGGA
>JAEUJW010000003.1 GCA_016793465.1 Myxococcales bacterium | reverse complement strand
CGGTGCCTGTCAACGACTTTGAGACACGGCAGCGATTAATTTAGTGAAGCGTGGTGGTGGTCGCGATGGGTTTCTCCGGGGGGGTTGATGTAAACGGCGGCGGGCGGCAGTCGCGAAGCCGGCGGGCCGTGGACGAAGCGTTCGGGGTTGCGGGAGTAGGCATCGCCGAGGGCGTCGTTGCGGCGGGCGGCGAGCTGGTCGACCTGGCGGTGATGGACAGCCGAGGGGGTGAAGAAGGCGATGCCGCTGTGGCGGTGCTGGTGGTTGTACCAGGCGAAGAATTGGCGGCAGAAGGCCAGGGCGTCCTCGAAGGAGGCGAAGCGGTTGGGGAAGTCGGGGGAGTACTTGAGGTGCTTGAAGTGGGCCTCGATGTGGGGGTTGTCGTCGCTGACGCGGGGACGGCTGAAGGAGCGGCGGACGCCGAGGGTGTCGAGTAGATCGGCGACGGTCTTCGAGGTCGCGGCGGCGCCGCGATCGGCGTGGACGATGAGGTCGGCCGGGTCGATCCCCTGCTTGTCGCAGGCGTCACGCAGGACGCGGGCGGCGAGCTTGCCGTTTTCGGTGTGGGCCAGCATCCAGCCGACCACGAAGCGGCTAAAGAGGTCCAGGATGACGTAGAGGCGGTAGTAGATGCCGCGGTGGGGTCCCCGCAGCAGGGTGATGTCCCAGGTCCAGACCTGGTTTGGCGCCGTCGCCATCAGCTCGGGACGCTGATAAGGCGGGTGCTGCCGCTGACGCCGGCGTGGCGTCGTCTCGCCGCGCTGGCGCAGCAGGCGGTACATGGTCCGCACGCTGCACAGGTAGACGCCCTCCTCGAGCAGCGTGGCGTGGATGTACTCGGGCGACTTGTCGATGAAGCGCTCGCTGTGGATGACGGCGAGCACCTGTTCGCGCTCAGCCTCGGTGAGCGACCGAGAGGGCCGTGGGCGCGTCCGGGGCGCCCTGGGCGGCGCCGGGCGGCGTCGCCGGTAGAGCGTGCTGCGCGGCACGCCCAGGGCGTCGCAGGCCTGCTGGACGCCGATCCGGGCGCCCAGCTCTTCGGCCTCGGCGATCAGTCCTTGCGGAGGTGGTCCGTCGGGTCGAGCTGGATCCCGAGCAGCAATGAGGTTTTTTTTTGAACCTCGATGATCAGCTCGGCCACCTCGAGCTTGCGCCGCAGCTGCGCGTTCTCCCGACCGAGACGGTCGAGCTCTTCTTGCTGAGGGTCCACCTTGGACTTGGGCCCGCGCTTCTTCGCCATCGCGGCCAGGGTAGCGCTGTCCCGCGCACGCTTCCACTCCGTCAAGTGCGAGCTGTACAGCCCGTACTTGCGCAGGATCTTCGAGCGCTCCTCCGGCGAGACCGGGTCCGTCAGGTCCAGGATCTTCGCCTTGAACGCCGCCGTGAAGAACCGGCGCTTCGGCTTCTCGAGGGTCTCGGGGTCAGGTGCGGTCGTCTGCGTGGCCATGGCGTCCATGCCTCCCCTCGTCGCTCTGGAACCCGATGAGCACAATTTTCGTGCTCCACTGATCCCCGACCACCTGCACCGCCATCCCGGGCGGTCCCTTGAGCTCGAGCGTGCCCGGCTTCACCGGCCGGTCGATCAGCAGCACTCCCGAGGCGTCCTCGTGATGGACTTCGTCGACCCTCGGGTGTTCTCCGTCCTTGTTCTTCTGGGTGTTCTCGTCGTTCATCTCCTCTGTTCGATTCCTCGCCCAGGTCAGTAAACTCCGGGGGTGTCGTGTCTCACTGCATGTTGACAGTTAGGGGATCGACTCGCTGCGGTCCGCCCTCAACAAGAAGAAGCTCAAGGCTTCGTCGATCAACGTCAACCTCGGCAAGCTGGGGAAGATGCTGCGCTGGGCGGTCCGGCGGAAGCTGATCGACAGCATCCCGCTGATCGAGCGGGTGAAGTACGTCCCGCCGAAGCGGCCGCACTACGACGAGGATCAGATCGCCGAGCTCCGCGCGGCGCTCTCGAAGCTCTCGCCGGAGGACGTCGTGGTCTTCATCCTCGCCTTTGAGTGCGGACTGCGGACCGGCGAGATCGCGGCGCTGTGCTGGAGCGACGTCAACATGCGCAAGCAGCTCATCAGCGTCGAGCGGACGATCTACCGCGGCCAGGAGGGCCCGGCCAAGGGCACCATCGGCGACGTGGGCATCACGGAGATGCTCTTCGAGGCGGTCGGACGCCTCGAGCGCCGGGGGCCGCGGGTGCTCTACCGCTGCTCCAACCACACGGGCGGCAAGTACGCCCAGCACAGCGAGGCCAGCGTGAAGGCGGCGCTCAACCGCCTGCAGCGCGCCGTGAACTTCAAGGGCACGGGCCTCCACATCCTGCGCCACAGCGGGATCACGTACCTCGCCGACCGCGGCGAGGACATCTACACCGTGCAGGCGTTCGCCCGGCACGCGAAGCTGAAGACCACGGAGACCTACCTCCACCAGTCGCAGCCGCGCCTCGCGACCAAAGCCGCGCGGGCGTTCGCTGGCAACAAGCTGGCAACAGAAGGCAACTGACGGCGAAATCGCCGCTACAGCGGCTGCTGTGCTCCCGATTCCGATTTTAAACCGGACTCCCGACGACCCTCTCAGCCCGCCCCGCTGCCCGCCGACCGGCCGCATTTCCACGAATTGGGGCGTTCTGAGAGGCTCGACGTGATCCCGGCCGACCCGGCAGGCTCCGGTACGGACCAGATTTTGGCAAAGGGGTGGCAACGGTCCCGCTCCATCCTGGTGCGCTGTCCCTGAACGAAACGCCGTTATCTGGCCAGGCGGACGTGGACCGGGGTGGGAGGCATCTGTGCTTGTAGACCTGTCCACGTTGTGGTGATGTGCGCGGGTATGAGCGCCCTCGTCCCGCTATCGAGTCCCTTCGAGCTGCTGTTGTGGGCCGCGCCGCTGCCGAGCGACTCCGAGTTTGTGCTCGAGGACCCGCTCGCGCTCGACTACCTCGGGCAGCAGGTCGGCTACTTCTTGCTGCCTGCGCTGACGACCCGCAGCGGGCACGCCCAGTACTTCGCCGTCGTCCTGTACGGCCTCGACCTCGCCGAGCGCGCGCTCGCCGGGTACGGACTGCCGGACGAGGACCGCCATCGCCGCGAACTGTTCGAGCGCTGGGAACGGTTCTGGGCCCTCGCACTCGTCGAGTCCCATGGCGGAGGGTTCGGCCGTGGAAACCCCGACGCCATCCGCGGCGCGCGGGGCGTGGCGAAAGCATGGTTCGCGGGCGAAAAACCGCTCCCGCGGGACTACCGCCTCATCTCGCGTCAGGGCGAGCTTGGGGGCCTGGGCGCGTACCTCGTTCCGTTACGCGATCTCGGCCTCGTCTACCCGGGCAGCCTTCGCGTCACACCAGCGGCGGTGCCGATCCTCGCGGCGTTCTGGGGCGAGCCGGGCACGTTGCACATGCAGCGCTTCGACAACTGGGCGATGCATGCGCTCGCGCCGGACAGCACCCGCATCGAGCGCAAGTTTCAGAACTTCCGCCTGTCGACCCTTGGCGAGCGCTCGCGTTTGACCAGCATCCTCGGGCGTGAGGCCCAGCAGCGCCGGGTCTTCGAGGCCGTCATCGAGCGCGCGCCGCCGCCGACGGCGCAGGTCGCCCGGCTCCGCGAGCAGGCCGCTCGCCTCGGCATCGACGAACCCCGCGACGTCCTCGAAGCGATGATCGCCGGCCGCTGCGGCGAGGTGGAGCCGGCGCTGCGCGACCTCCTCGTCTTGGCGCTGGCGTTCGGCGACGCATCCCATGCGATCCGCGACGCCTTCGACGCGATTTACGGCGACATCACCGACGCCGGCTTCGCCGCGACGCGGGAAGAAGTCGTCACCCGTGTGCTCGCCGGGGAGCGACACGAGCGCCTGCAGTCCGCCTCCATGGCGCTCCTCGCTGCCCCGGAGCTGACCCGACTGCAGCGCCTGCCGATGCATGGCCGCCTGTTCCTCCGCCTCGCTGAGGACCTGAGCGGGGCGACCGCGCCGGCCGCTCTCGATCACCTGTTCGCCTTCCACCGCCGCGTGCAGCGTGAGCGCAGCTCCGGCGACAGCTGGATCGCCGAGGCCGACGGCGCCTTGCAGATCGCCCAGACCCGCTACACCGGCCATCGCTTCGCTGCCCGCTTCCCGGGCTTTAAGCTCAACATCCTGCGCAACCTCCTTGAGACCACCGGCCGCCTTGCCACCCAGGGAGCGACCCCGTGACCCGATCGAAGACCCCTCCGCGGCGAACCGCCCTCGAGTGCATCGAGCACGACAAACGCTGCCTCGCGGCCGTCTTCTGCTCGTACACCTTTGACCCGCTATTCTTCGAGTCGCACGTCCTGCGCACCGTGTTGCGCCTCGGCAGCGACCCCGACGAGCAAACGGTCGACTTTCTGCGTGAGGGGCGCGCGGCGCTGCAAGAAGTGCCCGTGGCATGCTTCGTCGATGCTGACGCGCGTACCCCGGGCCAGCGCCTGCCCTACGACCTGCGCCTCGTCCACGGACGCGTCTTTCACCCCAAGCTCGCGCTCATTCTCCACGAGCACTACCTCGAGCTACTCCTCGGCTCCGGCAACCTGACCCGCGGCGGCTACGGCGACAACACCGAGTTGTGGTCGACCCGCACGCTACCGTACGCCGACCTTGAGACCGCCGCCGTCGTCGACGAGCTGCTCGGGTTCCTCACCGGAGTCGAACGACTCGGCGGACTGCCGAGCCCACAACTCGCAGCGATCCGCGAGCTGCTGCGCCCGCGCCTGGCGGCGGCTTCCGCGAACGCGCCGAACCGCAGCTTCAAGGTTCTCCATTCGATCGACGCCCCGCTGCTCCCAGCGTTCCTCGAGCTCATCCCGCTGGACGCGGAGATCGTGCGCATTGGTGCCCTGGCGCCGTTCTTTGAACGCGACGATCAGCAGGCGAACGACGTCCTGGGCATGCGATCGATCTTCAGCGAGATCCTGGCGGCGCGGCGCAGCCAGGAGGCCATCATCGACCTTGGCTTCGGCTGGCAAGGTGGCCCGCTCGGCCCGCCGCCGGTCGTGCCGCCGCTCGAGCAAGGAATCGGTCGGCTCTGGGTCCTCCGCCACGCCGGCGATCCGCCTTCCCTCGAGTACCTGACTCCGGTCAAGCTGACCGCCAAGCAGGTTCGGCATCTCGACGCTCATGGAGTCGACCGCGCCTGGTCCCGGGATCAGGCAGAGGAGGCGCTCGCCGAGCGTCGGCTGTATCCCGCGGCGCCTCTGCTCGCCAACGGCCCCGCTCGCATCGTCGAGGCGTTGCGCACGCAGCGGACGCTGCAAGCGTGGCTGCTGCCGACCAGCCGCCTCGACGAGGGCCGTCCGGTGCGCCGTCCGCTCCACGCGAAGCTGCTCGTCATCACCACCCGACGGCGTGGCAAGGAGACGACGTACGTCCTCTCTGGATCGCCGAACCTGTCGGGACGAGCCTTGACGCACCCATCCCCGGTCGGCAACGTCGAGCTCGCCGTCGTCCATGTTCTCGAGGGCGCCTGGACCCTGCCGGACCTCGCGCCGGAGCTCATCGCCTGTCCCGCCGACCAGCTCGAGCTCAGCGACCCGATCTTCCCCGCGAGCGGTGTGAACCTCGGGCGCTGGATCGCCGACGCCGTCCACGACGCCGCATCCCGCGAACTCCACGTCGTGTGGGCGCCCGACATCGCCGACGCCGGCCCCTGGCGCCTGTCCTACCTCAAGCGGCTTATCGCCGAAGGCCATACTCCGCCGCGAGGTGAGTTGAAGGTCGGTGAGTTCGACCTGTCGTTGACGAGCTGCGAGCTGACCCTGGAGGTCGCCGGCGAGACCTACAGCGTGCCGATCCGCGTCCTGGATCTCACCCGGCTTCCGCTCGATCCGGTCGAGGCGTCCTATGGTCTCGCTGAGCTGATCGCACTGCTCAGCCGGCGGATCGGCCGCGAACGACTGGCCCACGTCGTCGCCCAACCCCGGGCTGCGCATGGACGAACGCTGCTCGAGCTGCTGTTCGGCGAGGGCTTCACGCCGACCGACATCTTCCGCGCCTGGAAGAACGTCGCGCACGAGCTCGCCGAGGAGGGCCTCTCGCTGCCGGCCTTCCGCTACATCCTCGGCGGCCCGCTCGGCATCCGAGTCGTCTGGCAGCGCATGCTCGAGGCTGTCGGCAAGGAGATGAGCCGCGAGGTCGTATGGTTCCACGGCGCCGAATTATTAAAGACGCTGTCCGCGGTCGTCTTGCCCGGGGACCCGGATCTTCCCGCCAAACATGCGGCGCTGCAAGAGTGGCTCACCGAGCTGCGCACCACGCTCGAACGGCTCGCTCCGGATCCGACCGAACAACCCTGGATCGAGCCGATCCTGCGCTTCTATCGACCGCTGACCACGGGTGACCGCCATGATGCCGCGTGACCGTGCCTCCCTCCAAACCTTCCTCGACCTCGGCGCGATGCGGGCCCAGGCCAACATCGCCGCCCGTGACATCGAGCGCCAGGAGGACACCGTCCTGCGCGCCCTCGAGATCCTCGACGTCTCGCCGGGTGTCGTGCTCGCCGACGAGGTCGGCATGGGCAAGACGTTCGAGGCGCTCGGGGTGATCGCCGCGCGTGCCCACGCCGATCCGAACAGCCGCTTCCTCGTGATCACGCCGGGGACCGACCTCAACAAGAAGTGGCATGGCGAGTTTCAGCGGTTTACCAGCCTGGTCGGCGACCGTCGGGTCTACGCCGGATTCCAGGACGAGGACTTTCGGGCGATCGGTAAGCTCGGCGAGCTGCTCGCGGAGGCGCCCAGGCGGCGCGTCCTGATCGCTCCGATCACGTTGTTCCTGCGCGGCGTCCGCGAGGATCAGTTCGACCTGCTCGACCTCTTTTGTCGCTACCGGCGGCTCGGCGGGCCGACGCGGGCGGCGATCTTCCGCCGCTTCCGTGAGGGCGCATGCCAGCGCGAGCCGGCCGAGACGTTCCTGGGCCGATTTAATTACGCCGACCTCGAGCGCCACCTCGAAGCCGCGTTCACAGTCGCCGATGGACAGGAGCCGACACTGGCGGCTGCCTTCGAGGAGCGTGGCAACGATCTGTTCGCCGACGAGAAGGCCGCCTGTCACCTGCTTGACCTCGCCCGATTTAAACTCGCGCGCGCGATGCTGCCGACCTTCGACCTCCTCATCGTCGACGAGGCGCACAAGCTCAAGAACAGCGAGACGAAGCGGTTCTTGTCGCTGAGCACGGCGCTGCGCAAGCGGTTCCGTGGCGCGCTGTTCCTGACGGCCACCCCGTTCCAGCTCGGTCCCGAGGAGCTGCGCCAGGTCTTCAAGTTGTTCTCGCTGGCCCAGACCGCGCCCGCCGACCTGCTCGAACAGGCCGAAGCGCTGCTCATGGACATCCGCGACTACCAGGACGCCTACCGCGCCTTCGAGCGTGACTGGGCGCGTGTCGACCAGGTCCTCGCCGACGAGCTCGCTCGGCACCTCGCCGCTGACCCCGGGCTCACGGGTACGACGGAAAACCCGGCGCTGCGTCCGGTGCTCGAGCACCTGCGTCGGCTGTTTCGCCTCAAGGACGAGCGCATTGAGCCCGCGTTTCGGCGCTGGATGGTGCGGAGCCGGCGCGACGACCGCTTCACGTACCGCGACCACCGGGAGAAGCGCCTCCCGGTCGAGGGCGCGGCCATGGTCCCGTTCCTCGCGTATGAGCGCCTGATCAGCGAGCTGTTCGACCAGAAGCACCGCACCCACAAGGCCGCCGTCGAGATCAACATGGTCTCCTCCTACACGGCCGCTCGTGGCAGCGAGATGCTGTTGGGGGACAAGGCGGCGGCGATCCCCGCGGTCGAGCGCTATCGGGCGCTGTTGCGCGAGATCCTCGACCGCCTGCACGACCAGCGCGATCGCCACCCCAAGCTGTCCCATGTGATGCAGGACGTGCTGCAGGCCGCCGAGCAGCAGGGCGAGAAGACGCTGATCTTCTGCGCCCGCATCGGGACTCTGACCGAGCTCTCGCGCAAGCTGCGAGATGCCTGGGAGGACCGCCTCGTGCTCCGCTGGCAGCGCGCCTTCCCTGGTGTGACGCACGAGCAGGTCTTCGACACCCGCGAGGACGACAAGCGGCAGCGCGGGCTGCACTCGCGCCTGCAGACCAGGTTCCACCGCGTCCAGGATCTCCTGTACTTCGCCTTGCGCGAGCGCTACCTGCAGACGCTGCTCGATTTCGAGGACTGGGGCGAGCGTCACCTCGACGCGATCCTCGAGCGAGCCGAGCCGATCCTCCGCCAGGTACGCACCGGCGCGACGTCGGCCGAGCGCGTCAACTTCTCGATCCTCAAGCGAGTCGTCGAGCAGGCCGCCGTGCTCGTGCGTCGGGAGGCCGACGCACGCTGGGCTGCCGAGTTCGCCGACGTCATTGCCCGCATCTGCGATCCGCGGTACATCGCTCTCGGGTACGACCTCGTGAAGGATGCGCTCGAGGACGCGGAGGAGGGGCCGCACATCCCGACGTGGCAGATCTCGGCGGAGCACGCGCGGCTGGTCGTGAGCCCGCGGCCGCACCTCTGGACCTACTTCCGCGGCAGCATGTTCGGGCTGCCGGACGAGCGCCGCGTCCAGCTCGTCGAGCGTCTCGCCCGCTATCTGACGGCCCGGCTCGTCCCGTTCCTCGCCGACGTGGTCGCCTACGCGGCCGCGAGCGGCCTCGACGTCGAGGCCCTGCCGTCGCGCGCGCTGCTCGACCGCGTCGACGACTTCTGGCAGGTCCCGAAGGGGCGGGTCTACGTCGAGCAGATGCGGCAGTTCATGCATTACTTCCACTACGAGCTGACCGAGGCCAAGCAGGGTGAGCTCCTCGACGGCGAGTTGCTGCGCGGTGACTTCGTGCGGCAGACGCGAGACGGGGAATCGCGCGAGCGCCTGCGCGAGGCGTTCAACACGCCGCTGTACCCGATGATCTTGATCGCCAACGAGGTGATGCAGGAGGGCCTCGACCTCCAGCGCTCGTGCCGGCGTATCATCCACCACGACCTGCCCTGGAACCCGGCCCAGCTCGAGCAGCGGGTCGGCCGGGTCGACCGCCTCGGCGGGCGGATCCACAAGCTCCGCGACAAGGACCAAGGGGCCAAGCTCGAGATCCTCTACCCGCTGATCAGCCAGACGATCGACGCACGGATCTACGAGACCGTGCGCCAGCGCGAGAAGTGGCTCGAGTTCCTGCTCGGCGCCCCGCCGGAGGTCGAGGACTACGCCGGCGGCGAGGCGAGGGCCGAACTACCGGCCGCGGTGGCCGACCGCCTGCGCATCGATCTCCGGCCGTCGACCGCGATGTGATCGAAATCAAGAAATCGAAGGGCCGGTGTTTTCCTGTTGGCGAAGACCGCGCTCAGCAAGGAGGACCCAGCGGTAGCCGTCGTCGCACGAGCCACAGGCGGGGAACCAGGTGTCATCGCGGACCGTTCGGCGCTTCCACGCGACGATGTCGGGCCAGGTCAGGGCGCGGACGTTGCCCAGACAGGAGCGTCCGGCGACGTCGTTGACGCACGAGAGTACGTCCCCCTGGGCGGTGATCAAGGTGACCGCGGCGAAGATGCCGCAGCCGTCTGGCGAGTGACGGGCGGTTCGGAGGTGTCCGCCACGGTTATGCTCGGCGCGGACGAACATATCGAAGCCCAGCTCGGCGGCGAGTGCGGCGACGCGGTCGTATTCGTCATGATTGACGCCGCAGTCGACGAAGTTGATTCGGACCCTTAGCCCCACAGGGCGGATCGCCGCGAGCCGGTGCAGGTTGTCGAGGAGACGGGGCACATCGATGTCTGGGACGAGGTCGCGGAAGGTCGCGTCACTGAGCGCGTGCACGCTGATTTGGATCTGCGCGATACCGGCGGCGATCAGAGGGGACAGGCGAGGAGGGGTCAGGAGCAGGCCGTTGGTGATCACGCAGGCCGAGATTCCGCGCCGGCGGAGGCAGGCGACGTAGTCCGCTAGGTGAGGGTTGGCAAGCGGCTCGCCGAGGCCTGCGAACATGACGACGGCGTTCCTGGGGAGGAAGCGCTCGACGGCTGCGAAGGTATCCGGTGACAGGAGCCGCTGCGGCCGCGCCAGATCGCTGCGCGGGCAGAAGCGGCACGAGAGGTTGCACGCGGCGGAGGCCTCGATGTCGAACAGGGGGGCGCGCTCGTCGATGATGGCGAGGGCGGTCGACCTGATCCTATCGGAGGGCCACGCGGCGACGCGGCGGCGCGCGTCGAGCTCCTCGGCGCTCATCGCTGGCCCCGCGGACGGAGGTCGAACTGGCGCATCCGGCCGCTCCAGCGGACGGTGCCGGTGGTTCGGCGCTCGCGGGTGAAACTGCCGGGATCGTAGGGAACGGGGGCGTGCTCGGCGGGCTTGTCGTAGTTCATGCCGCAGCCGTCGCAGGCGCCGGTGGGGCGATCGCGGGCGAACGCGGCGCGGACGGTGCGATAGAGCGGGCCGTTCCAGGCGGCGGGGAAGTCGTGCAGATGGCCGGCGACCTCGCCGCCGTGGGAGTGGCAGATCAGGACGGCGCCATCGACGTCGATCCAGGTCTCGTGCCAGGGGAGATGGCAGACACGGGGCGTCAACGTGTCGAGGTCGCCGCCGGATGGCTCGGCGAGTTGAAGGTCGACGCCGAGAGATTCGCCGATGGCGAGGGCTGTGGGCAGGATGTCGCGCTCGTAGTGCTCGAGGTGGGGCATCAGAGACTGATCGTCGAGCTCAGGGCGGAAGCTGAACAGGTGGTAAGCCTTGACGCGGTCGACCCCGAGGTCGCGCGCGAGGCGGATGAGGGCGGGGAGCTCGTCGACGTTGTCCCGCATGAGGGTCATCTGGAGGGCGACGATAGGGCGGCGCACGCGGACGCGGCGGAGGCGGTCGACGAGGCCACGAACGTTGGCGCAGACGCGCTCGAACGAGGCGCCGCGGCGGAGGCGTTCGAACGTCGGGGCGGTCGCACCGTCGAACGAGACCTTGATATCGCGGGCGATCGGCGCGAGCCACTCAGCGCGGTCGGCGGTCAGGAGGGTGCCGTTGGTCGTGAGGTCGAGGAGCACGCCGTGGGTGGCCAGGTCAGCGCAGAGCTCGCGGAAGTGGGGCCAGGCGAATGGCTCGCCGAGGTTGGTGGGGTGCAGCTCGATCAGGTCCGGGAGGAGGAAGTGGCGCAGGTCGGCGAGCAACGCGGGGTGCATGGCGGCGAGCTTGGCGGCACGGGGTATCTGGCAGTGGGGGCAGTCGAGGTTGCAGACGTCGGTGGTTTGGAAGGTGACCTTGCTGGGGTTCGCGGCGACGTCGACCAAGCGTTCGCGGTGGGCGGCGTCACCGCGGGCGAGGTTGTCGCGCTTGCGCGGGGTCAACGGGTGGGCCGGGTCGAGGGCATCAGGGTCGATGTAGGGATCCATGGATCACGACTCCGTCGAGGCCGAGCTGGCGGGCGCACGCGAGGGCGTGCGCGTGGTGGTGGAGGATCGGCTGCCCGGGGCCGTTGAACGAGGTGTTGATCAGCGCGGGCAGGCCGTCGCGGCGCCAGAGAAGGTGGAGCAGACGGTGCATCCAGCGGTTGTGGGGCTCGTCGGCGACGATCTGGGCGCGCACGCTGCCGTCGCGGTGGAGCACGCCGGCGAGGTGTTGCGTCCAGTCGGGCTTGACGGGCCAGGCTCCGAGCATCCAGCGCGACAGCGGGCTGGCGACCGCGACGTCGTCGAGGACTTCGCGGGCGGCCTCGGCGCAGAGGATCGGCGCGACCGGACGGTACCACTCGCGGCGCTTGATCTGCTCGCTCAGGCGCCGGCGCAGGGCGACGTCGTCGGCGCGGGCGAGCAGGCTGCGGTGGCCGAGGGCGCGGGGGCCGAGCTCGCCCGCGCCGTTGCACACGCCGAGGATCTGACCGGCGCGCAGAGCGTCGGCGATGCGCTCGAGATCGCCGTCGTCGGGCTCGTCGTCCGGGGTGGCGAAGCGGTCGAGGAAGGGGCCGTGGAGCGGCAAGGGCCCGTGGTCGAGGTGCTCGAGCCAGGCGGCGGCGCCGAGGGCGAGGCCGGTGTCGTTGGTGCCGGGCGGGACCCAGACCTCGGCGAAGTGGCGCTGCAGGCGGGCGTTGGTCGGGATGTTGAGGGCGGCGCCGCCGGCGTAGTAGAGGCGGCCAGCTGGCGCTCCGCGGCGCTCGAGCGCGCGGGTGACGGCCTGTTCGAAGGCGTGCTGGAGGGTCGCGGCGAAGTCCTGGCATTCGCGGCGGTGAGGGTCGAGGGGGCCGATTCGGTCGGCGAGGGTGCGGGCGGCGGCGGCGTCGTCGTGCTCGAGGAGCCACCGGCGCTCGCGGAGCCAGGCGTGGAGGTCGTGGTCGGGGCGGCCGAGGGCGGCGTAGCCCATCAGGCGGCCGGGGATGTCGAGGTGGTCGCCGGGGTCAAAGCCGAGGAGGGCGCGGACGCCTGGGTTGACGTTGAAGTTGTTGACCTCGTCCTTGAGCAGGTCCCAGGACGCTTCGTGGAGCTCGGGGCGGCCGTCCCGGATTTGCCAGAAGGAGCAGGCGGAGCGCGAGGCGCCGCCGTCGATGTGGGCTGCGAGGGCGCCGTCGGAGAAGCGGCCGATGAATGGGAGGAGCGCGGCGAGGTGGGCGAACTCGTGGCAGAGCACCCAGCCCTCGGCTGGACGACGGCGCAGGCCGTCGGGGTACCAGGTGACGTCGGCGGGCACGAGCTCCGACGAGATGCCGACCTCGCGGCGCGGCTCGATGCGCAGGTTGCCGTCGGTGGACACGAAGCAGCTGCCGACGAAGGCATTGACGCTGACGAAGCGGACGGGCTCGTCCGGGGGGATCAGGCGGGCGAGGATCTCGCTGATGTGCAAGGGGAGGCGGTTGTCGTGCTTGCGGCCGGTCCAGCGCTCGAGCTGGACGAGCGTGAGGACCCGGCCGCCTTGCATGAGAGCGACGCCGTGGTCATGGGTGTAGGTGGGGCGCTGGCCGTGGGTCGTGTCCTGGATGCCGTAGAGGCCGACGGTGATCACGGGTTCACCTCGTAGGGGCGACCGCGCCAGAAGACGGCGTCGCGGGTGAGGACGAGGCCGTCGAGGGGGGCGAGCCAGTCGTCTGTGAATAGTTCGTCGGTGAGGCAGGCGACGATCGGCATCACGATCGCGTCGTGTGAGACGGCCAGGCCGGTGCCGGGGCGCGTGGCGAGGTGCTGGCCCAGCTCGGCAAGCACGATGTGGGTGCCCTCGGCGGGGGGGCGCATGCAGCCCCACGTCTCGCCGCGCAGGTGGGCGCGCACGACGGCGTCGGTGCCGTGGGTCTCGAAGACCTGGACGCCGCGGGCGCGGTCGACGACGAAGGGGCCGGGGGCGCCGAGGAGGGGGCTGGCGTCGGCGGCGAAGTTGGCGAGGTCTGCGGTGCGGCGGCAGCGGAGCAGGGGGCTGGTGAGGGCCCAGCGCGGGCCATCGCCGAGACGGCGGTCCAGGAGGCGCGCGCGGGCCTCGCCGTCGGCGGTGAGATCGAGGTCGTCGCCGGAGCCGGTGGGCATCGGGTGGCGGTCGGCGTGCCGCAGCAGCAGGACGCGCGGGGCGGCGGTCGCGGAGAGGCTGGCCTCAAGGCCGGGTGGAAGGGTGATCATCGCGGGGCCTCCAGGTGCTCAAGGCCCCAGAAGGTGAGGAGCTCGAGGCGGCGGTCATCGGGCAGCGGCTCGATCGGCCCGGCGGCGCGGGCGGTCATCACGATGCGGGCGCAGTGCTCGAGGCCCTCGACGCGCAGGAATGCATTCCACGGGGTGTCGGCCCAGGCGACGGTGCCGTGGCGCGGAAGGATCGCCCAGTTGTAGTCGCGCATGTACGGTTCGAGGACGGCGGGGCTCTGCTCCGAGGAGATCCGGGCGTAGGCGGTCGTGGGGATCGGGGCGGCGGAGATCCAGGTCCGGGTGAGGTCGATCCCCGCGAGGCTCGCCGCGACTGCACACGGCGAGTGGACGTGGATGACGCAGCCGATGTCGGGTCGGTGGGCGTGTAGGGCGGTATGCAGGCGCAGCTCCGAGGTAGGGCGGCCGTCGCCGCGAAGCTGGCGGCCAGTCGGGTCGATCACGACGAGCTCCTCGGGGCGCAGGAAGCCGTTGTGCTGACCCGAGGGGGTGATGAGCAGCTCGTCCGGCGACAGGCGCACGCTGATATTGCCGTCGATCGAGACATTGTAGCCACGCTCGTAGATCAGCCGGGCGATGTGTACGACCTCGAGGCGGGCGGTCCATTCGGGGTCGTCGCGGTGGGGGTGGAAGAGGCCGGTGGAGTCGAGCCAACCGTAGTGGCCGTCGAGTGTCTGGGCGAGGGAGCGTCCGCGGTGCGGCGGGAGGATCCAGGCGAATCTCCGGGCCCGCAGGTCGATCTCGCGGCCGAGGAGGTCGATCAGGACGACCGTGCCGTCGAGCTTGTGGGCGACGGCGAGGCCCTCGGCGTACGCGCTGACGGCCCGGTGGCGGGTCGGGTAGAGGGCCCGGCCGGCCTCGGCGTGGTAGCAGCGGCCGTCGGCGTCGAACTCGATGTCAGGCATGGGCATCCAGTGCGGCGCGCAGGGCGGCCATCGTGGGGAAACGGTCGCGGGGATCGGGAGCGAGGGCGCGGGTCACGAGGGGACGGAGCGACGGCGGGAGCGCGGGGAAATTCGTGGCGGTGCGGGCGGCGCGGAAGGCCTCGCGGACGGCGGGCCAGCCGCGCGGGCGCAGGGTCGGGACGTCGACCGTGAACGCGGCGCGGCCGGTCACGAGGTAGACGAGCAGGCCGACGAGGGCGTAGGTGTCGGCGCTGGCGTCGAGGACCGCGAGGCCCTCGAACTGCTCGGGCGGGATGAACTCCCAGCGGCCCCAGTGGACCTCGCCGTGCCACTGGCCGGCGGGGTCCGGGCGCACGGCGCTGGCGAAGTCGAGGAGGTGGGCGCGGGCGTCGGTCTGAAGGACGTTGCCCGGGTGGAGGTCGGTGTGCAGCCAGCCGAGGGCGTGGAGGCGGGCGAGCGTGGTGCAGAGGTCACGGACGAGGGGCAGGGCGAGGGCGAGCGAGCGCGGGGTCGTGTGGTTGCGGGGGCCGAGCGATGCGCCGGGGAGCCGCTGCATAGCGAGGTAGCCGGTGCCGGTGCGGGTGAAGGCGTCGAGGAGCAGCGGGGCGCCGTCGCCGGCGAGGGCGGCGAGGATGGTGACCTCGCGCGACCACGCGTGCAGGTTCGAGGTGCTCTTGACGACGGCGCCCGGGCGCGAGGCGTAGACGGCGCCGTGGCTGCCGCGGTGGAGCTCCTCGCCGAGCGGCCAGCCGCCGAGGGCGCCGGCGTGGAGCTCGGCGGCGGGGAGGTCGTGGCGCAGGGTCACGAGGGTGCGGCCGGACTCGTCGATCACCAGGGCGGCGCCCTCGTGCGACTCGACGCGGGCCTGGCCGTTGTAGAACGGCTCGACGGCGGCGAAGCGGTGGTGGTACTGCGGGCGTCCGGCGGCGTCGATGTGCAGCCAGCCGCGTTCGTCGCGGGCGCGCGCGAAGCCCTTGTGGAATACGTCGAGGTCGACGAACCAGAGGCCGTGGAGAGGTCGGCCGTCGCGGTCGATGTGGGTCGAGCGGCCGTCTTCGCGGGCGACCACGGCCACGCCGTCGCGGAAGTCGCCGGCGTAGCGCCAGCGCTCGCCGTAGGCGGGGCGGCCGTCGGGGCTGATGTGGACGTAGCGGAGATCGGCGAGGCGGATGGGGCAGCGGCGGTCGTTGAAATTGCCGCACCAGGTGTGGCGCTCGCGGTAGGCGTCGGCGCCGTCGGGGGTGATGTGGTGCCAGCCGTCGGTCGACACGACAGCGGCGAGGCCTTCGTAGAAGCCGAAGGTGCGGCGAAACCGGCGGTCGTAGGCGGGCTCGCCGGCGGGGTCGATGTGCCAGGCGACGTCGCCGCGGCGCACCGGGGCGAGGCCTGGGGGGTGGAATTTGAGGACCTCGTCGAAGCGGGGGGGGTAGAGTGGCTGGCCGGCGAGGGTGTGGTGGGTCGCGTCGGGGGCGACGCTGGCGCTGGTCCAGGTCGGCGTCACGGGGTCTCCGGCGGGCGGCGCATGTTGCAACCCTGGCAGAGGGTCCGAGTGCGGTAGGTTGCGACGAGGTCGCCGTAGGGGTCGCCGCGCCAGATCTCCATCAGCGAGCGCTTGTGGAGGTCGCCGAATTCGCCGAGGGTGCGGCGCTGGGCGTCGGGGGCGCAGCAGGGGTCGAAGCGGCCCTCGGCGCTGATCCAGGCCTCCTGTCCGAGGAACGGGCAGGCGCCGCCGGGAGCGATGTCGCCTTGCCGGGAGGGGTCGAGCGGGAAGATGTTGTCGAGCTGGATGTGCGTGCCGGCGACGTCCTGGGCGGCGGCGACGGCGGCGTTCCAGCGGGCGATCGCCGCGGGGTCGCGGCGCAGCGATTGATCGGCGATCTCGGCGAAGTGGGCCCACAGGTGGTGGCCCTTGATCCGGTCGACGCCGAGGTCGATCGCCAGGCGGACGATGTCGGCGAGCTCGCCGACGTTGCGCTCGAGGAAGGTCAGTTGCAGGGTCACGCGGCAGCGGTTGCCGGCGTGGGCGTCGCGGACGCGGATGAAGCTGCGCAGGTTGTCCAGGACGGTGTCCCAGCGGGCGCCGAGCATGATCTGCTCGTGGGTCTCAGCGGTCGCGCCGTTCCACGAGATCTTGGTGTCGGACGTGACCGGGACGATCTTTTCGGCCCACGCGGCGGCGCCGAGTCGCGGGAAGGTGCCGTTGGTCGTCAGGTTGAGCTTGACGCGGTGCTCGCGGCAGAGGTCCAGGATCTCCTCGAAGTGGTCGTAGAGCAGCGGCTCGCCCATGGTCGACGGGATGACCTCGCGCATGCCGTTGGCGGCGGCCTCGGCGAACACACGGCGCAGGAGGTCGATCGGCATCAAGCGGCGCGGTTTGCCCGCCTGCTTGCGTCCGACTTGGAGGAGGCTGTGGGGCGAGTGCTCCTCGCACATGACGCAGCGCAGGTTGCAGGTGTCGGGGTTGGTGTCGAAGGTGACGCGCCAGGGGCCGCGCTGGTGGGCGATGCGGGCCGAGTCGCGGCGGCGGAGCGCGTCGGCGTAGATCTCCTCGAGCTGCGCGACGTGCTCGCCGACGTCGGGGATGTCGCCGGAGGGGTCGGCGAGGTAGCCGCGGGCGCCCAGGCGGGCGGCCAGCGCGGGGTCGTCGGCGAGGCGCTGCATCTGCGCGGCGAGGGCGTCGGGGTCGCGGTGGGCGAACAGGAGGCCGTTGACCTCGTGATGGACGTACTCGGCCATACCGCCGACATCGGCGGTGATCACCGGGACGCGCGCCTGCTGGGCCTCGTGGATGACGAGCGGCGAGTTCTCGACCCAGACCGAGGGGACGACGATCGCGTCGACCTCGTCGAATACGTCGCGCACGATCTCGGCGTTGTTGTACTCGGGCCGCCACTCGACGCGCTCACCGGCGGCGTGCGGGAGGCCGCGGGCGAGCGCCCTGAGGGCCTCGGTGTCCTGACCGCGCGGACGGCCCCAGATGCGCAGCCGCGGTCCGCCGCGGACGCGAGCGAAGGCCCGCAGGAGCACGTGGATCCCCTTCGCCGGGATGTGCGTGCCGATGTAGCCGAACGTGAAGGGTTCGCCGGACCGGCGCCGGCGGCCGCGCAGGCGGGTGCGGTCGAAGCCGTAGTCGAGGTAGAGGAGCTTGCCCTCCGGGAGCCCGAACTCGTCGCGGTAGCGGTTCAGGAGGTAGCGGGCGGGGGCGATGAAGCGGTCGACGTGCTCGCTCACCTCGCGGAGGTGGGCCATGCGGCGGCGGACCCAGTCGGTCCAGTGGGCGACGTCGTGCTCGCGCTCGTCGGGGGCGCCGGAGAACAGGTGTGCGTAGCAGCGTTCGGCGCACTTGCGGTCGGCCTGACCGTCACATGCGGGATACAGGTCGGCCGGGTCGGGCGCGTGCGTCTGCATGAACTGTCCGCGGGGACACATCACCCAGTAGTCGTGCAGGGTGTAGACGACTGGGATCTGGCGGCGCGAGGCGGCGAACACCAGCGAGGTCGAGAGGTGGTTGAGGTGGCCGATATGCACGATGTCCGGCTGGACGCGGTCGAGCAGCGCGGCGAAGCGGTCGTCGACGCCGGGGTCGCGGTAGCGGTCGCGGCCGCGCGGGTTGTTGACGACGTGCAGGGAGATCCGCCGTTCGACGGGGTCGAGCTCGTCGCGGACGGCGTAATCGGGGCGAAACGGGTCCTCCTCGCGGGTGAACACGTGGACGTCGTGGCGCGCCGCGAGGGCGTGGCTCAGCGTCTGCGTGTAGACCTCGGAGCCGGCGTTGTAGCGCATCGGGTAGCCGTGGATGACCTGTACGACCTTCATGCGGCACCGCCGATCTCGGCGCGCAGGTCGGCGATCATGCCGGCGAGGCCGTCGCGCAGCGCGACCTGCGGCGTCCAGCCGAGCAGCTCCCACGCCCGCGCGGGCGAGCCGTGGAACCGCGCGACGTCGTAGTCGCGGGGCGGGGCCTCGCGGACGGAACTGCGACTACGGGCGAGCTCGACGGCGAGGGCGGCGGCCTCGCCGAGGGAGGTCGGGCGACCGGTGAGCAGGTGGATCGGCGGCGGCGGAGATTCGCCGCTGGCGAGGAGGTCGACCAGGAGGGCGATGCCGCGGACTGTGTCGCGGATGTGGGTGAAGTCGAAGGTGTGGTCGGGGCCCTCGACGTGCAGCGGCTCGCCGAGCGCGGCGGCGCGGGTGAACGCAGGGATGACCCGGTCGCGGTGATCGGCGACACCGCCGTAGACGTTGGAGAGGCGGACGATTGCGGCGCGCAGCCCGAGGTCGCGAGCCTCGTCGATCATTCGCTCGCCGATCGCCTTGGTCCGACCGTAGGTGTTGATCGGCGCGAGCGGGGTCTCCTCGTCGGCGGGCAGGCGGACAGGCTGGCCGTAGACCTCGCGGCTGCTGGCGAACACGAGCCAGGGTCGTACGGGTGCGGCGAGCGCGGCGTCGAGGACGGTGCGGACACCATCGATGTTGGTGGACCGACAGGCGACCGGGTCGCGCTCGCCCCAGACGACGCGGGACACGGCGGCGAGGTGGACGACGCCGTCGCAGCCGGCGAGCGCGCCCCGGACGGATTCAGGGTCGCGCACGTCGCCTCGACCCTCGCCGGGGTCACGGAGGTCGAGTGTGCGGATGACGCACTTGCGGGCGCGCAATTCATGGATCAACGCGGAGCCGACGAGGCCCGCTGAGCCGGTGATCAAGATCCGAGGTGTCACGTGGTTTTTCCGTTTGCGGCGGTGAGGGCCGCTGATGAGACCAGTCCGGCCAGCGAGGGGTAACGGCTCAGGCGCTCGCCGAAAATTGTCGGGTGGGCGGTGTCCGCAATCAAGCGTCGAACAATTTGGTCTGGGCTGCGTTAGCGTCGCAGGAAGGGGATCCGAAGTGGGCATGCAGGTGCAGCAGCACCTCCGCGTCGAGGGCCGCGTAGGCGCGCTGGGACGGGGTGAGGGGGCGCTGGGACCAGTCGCTCGTCTGGTCCGCCTTGTCGAGCGTGATGCCGAGCTCGCGGGAGCACACGGCCTTGAGGCTGTGACCGCCCTCCTGGTGTTTGCCCCGCCGCTGGCGCGAGACGACGAGGGTGTCGACCACGCCGGCGAGCTCGAGCTCGTAGCGCTTGAGGACGCTGCGCTCGAAGGTCGCGTTGTGAATGACCTTGAGGATCGCAGGGTTCGCAAGGACCGACGCGATGGGGTCGAGGTCCGTGACGGCCAGGGTGTCGACCAGGTACACGGCGTCGGCGCTGGCGATCTGCATGAGGCAGAGGACGCGGGTGTACATCGTCGTCTCCACGTCGAAGCCGAGGACGGTCGCGTCGCGCAGCTGCTCGCACATGGCCGCGAAATCGGCCTGGGAGGCGATCCAGCGGATGCGACCGGGGGATTCGGCTGGGCGCGTCGGGGCAGGTTCTGGCGGGGGCGACGGGGGAGCTGTCGGCGCTTCGGTGGGCGTGCCTGCGAGGTCGGGCCGCCTCGTGAGGGTGAGGCCCGCGAGCCAGCGGGCGGCGCCAGGGAGGTCGAGGAGGTAGCTGGCGAGGCTCTCGCGCTCGACCCAGGCGGGCATGAGCGGCTGGAACTTGCTGAGGCGGTAGTTGGGGAGCGTGTCGGCGACGTCCTGCCAGAGGCGCTCGTTCTCCCAGAACTCGGGCTCGGAGATCCGGTCGATCGCCTCGCGGAGGTCGCGCTGGGTCAGGCCCTCGCCGCGGACCTTGATGAGGAAGTTGTCGGGGATGATCTTCCACCCGCTGTGTAGCGCGCCGAGGGCGTAGCGCAGGGTGTGGTTGATGCGGCCGCCGGCGAAGGTCCACCAGCGCAGCTCGTCGTCGGCGACCTCGATCACCCCGCCCTCGCGCGTGAAGCCGGACATCGCGGCGCGCTGTTCGGCGAGGACCGCGGCGGCTTCGGGGGTGAGGTAGGCGGGCGCGTCGTCGGCGGCGAGGACGTCGCGGATCCTCGCGCACAGGCGCTCGCCCAGGAATTGGGGGAGCATGCCGCCCCAGGTCGGCTGGCGGCCGCGGGGCGCGGGCTCGACGACGATGCGGCGGTCGTCGTGGAAGATCGCCAGGACGGCCCATGGGCGGCCGCCCAGGAGGAAGCAGCTCACGCGCTCGACCAGGCGGTCGACGAAGCCCTGGTTGAGGGTCCCGAGCGGCTGTTTGGTCGTGGTCTCGACGGTGTAGGTCTGCGGGCTCGAGAAGACCGCGTAGAGCTCCATGAAGTTGCGGCGGCCGAACCGGCGCTCCGCCTTGGGACCGATGAGGAGGCGGCCGTCGAGCAGCAGCAGCGACCTGTCGCGCAGCATCCACGCGACCAGGCGCTCGGCCTCGGCGCGGGTGATGCCGCGGAAGTCGGGGACGCGCGAGAGCTGGTCCCACGCGTCCTCGAAGGGGATGCCGTCGTGGGCGAGCGAGAGGGCGAGGAGCTGGTGGATGAACACCGGCCAGCAGCGGTCCTGCGGGGTGATGTCCTCGACCCAGCCGGCGCGCGCGAGCTCGACGAGGGCGACGGCCTGCAGGACCCCCTCCGCGGTCTCGCAGAAGAACGAGGTGTTGGCGACCTGGCCCGCGCGGCGGCCGGTGCGGCCCATGCGCTGGAGGAACGAGCTGACGGTGTCGGGCGCCTCGGCCTGGAGGACGCGGTCGAGGTCGCCGACGTCGATGCCGAGCTCGAGGGTCGAGGTGCAGACGATGCAGGCGTCGTTGCCCTTATTAAACCGCTCCTCGGCGAGCTCGCGCTCCTCGCGGGAGACGGCGCTGTGGTGCACGAACACGGTCGTGCCGGCGCTGCGCATGTGCTCGGCGACGGCCTCGGTCATGCTGCGGGTCTGGCAGAAGAACAGGCTCTTTTGACCGCGGGCGACGCGGGCGGCGTCGCGGGCGAGCTCAGGGAGAGAGGGGCGATGGCCGACGAAGAGCTGGCGCCTGGCGGGATCCTTCGGCGGGTCGATGATGACGGCCTCGCGGCGCGAGGTGCCCTGCAACCAGGTGAGAATGGCGCGCGGGTTGCCGACGGTGGCGCTGAGGCCGACGCGCTGGAGGTCGTGGCGGGACAGGCGGGCGAGGCGCTCGACGACGCTGAGGAGGTGGGCGCCGCGGTCGGTGCCCGCTAGCGCATGGACTTCGTCGACGATGACGATGCGCAGGTCGGCGAACAGTTTGGCCGCGTCGACGCGCTGCGAGACGAGCATGACCTCGAGCGACTCCGGCGTGGTCATGAGCAGCTCGGCGGGCTCGCGGATGAACCGGGTGCGGTCGGCGCTCCCGGTGTCGCCGTGCCACACGAAGCGGCTCAGGCCGACCATCTCGGTGTAGCGGCCGAGGCGGTCAGCCTGGTTGTTTAATAGCGCCTTGATTGGGGCGATGTAGAGGGCGCCGATGCCGTCGGCGGGGTTGTCCATCAGGATCGAGAGCGTCGGGAAGATCGACGCCTCGGTCTTCCCACCGGCGGTCGGCGCGAGCACCACGGCGTTCTTGCCGGCGAGCAGGGCCTCGCCGGCCTGCTCTTGGACGGGGCGGAGGCCGGTCCAGCCGAGGCGGTCGACGATCGCCTGCTGCAGTCGGGGGGAGAGGCTGGCGAAGATGCTCACGCTCTCCCGTCTCCCCCCATGCGCGGCGGGCCAGCCATGCTGCTTGCGATCGGATTCTTCTTCGCCACGAGACGCTGAACGAGCTCCAGAGCTCCCTGGCGACTGATGTTCGCCTCGATGAAGTACCGGTGGCCACCCAGATAGACCTCGACTGGACGGATGAACGCCCGGCCATGATCATGAATCGGCGACTCAGCGATCAAGTATCGCACGCGACCTGATTTGTAGGGGATGTCGGCGTCGGAGAGGACGCCCTTTTCGTACAGTACGGTGAGCGCCTGAGAAAAGAACTCTGGCACCTCGGTGGCGAAGATCTTCTGCCCGTCGAAATCGAGTTGCAGGGTGACGGACGTGTCCTGGGGGTCGTCCACAGCGCCGTCGACGGGAGTTGCCTGGAGCCCCAGCTCCTCGCAGAGCATGCGCGCGTGCAACATCGCCTGCTCATAGCTGAAGTTCGTGTTCATGAAGTAGCCGCCGCGCTCAATGAACGTGTCGAAACGGCGATTGTTGGCATGGTATGGCTCCTCCGCGAGGAGATAGCGAACCCGGCCGGCTCGCACTGGGAGTTTCTCATCGAGAGAGATACCGAGACCGAGCAGATATTCAAGGAGGTTGGTGAAGAACCTCGGAACAGTCGGTCCGTCGATGAGCTTCGGCGAATCAGCGGACTCCGTACGAATCTCGAGTCCGAGCAACGACGAAGATGTCTCTTCTTCGTTACTATCGATGCTGTCCTCCTGAGCCTCGCGCCTGTCTTCAATGTCCGGGGATGAGGCAGAGAGGCCCAGGCGGCCGAGGAAGTCGATCGCTTCGGAGAGGGCTTGTTCCCGCTTGCGGCTGGCCTCAAAGACGAGCTCTCCGATGTGGACGGGGACGGCGAAGGGCGTTCCGTTGGCGTGTTCTGGCTTGAAGTTCACGAGATAACGAGTTCGGCCGACGAGGTGAGGGACCGCCGCGGATGGAGAGATCCCTCTGCGACGCAGCAGTTCGGCCAGTGCCGCAAAAAGATCACGGACGCTGTTCGCACGGATGTCTTCTTCGCCAACCCGGAGGAGCATCGCTCCTTCGCTCTCCTCCGGATCGGGAGAGGCGCCGCTCGGTGCGAATCCCTCGAAGAGACCGAGGTAGCCGAGCACTTCACCTTCGCTGAGCGCGATCCCATCGTCAGCCAGCAGCGACTCGCACAAGACGATGAGCTTCCAGATGAAGCCGGGGTATTTCTTTGTCCTGCTGGCTCGGGAGCGGAACTCTTCGAGGATCTCGCGGAAAGACGCGGGTTTGTTCGGGTCCTGGGTTTTGAAGTGCGCGTGGGCGCGGTCCAGCGATCCGCCCATGCGCCGAACCCTTCCATCCTGCTCCAAGTTCTCGAGAACCGAGTCCAAGTCAGGCTCCGAAAGCTCGCTCTCTGCCCGGAGCTGTTCGAAGCTCATGATCGCGTTGTTGTAGATCTGCTCGAAGATGTGATCTGTCCGGCGCTGAGGGAGTCGCTCCAGAAATTGCAGGACCTGTGTTTGTACTTGCGCCCACTCATTGCCGAGGATGACCGCGAGCTGCTGTTGCAGTGATTCTCTATTGGCGAGCTCATCCGGCCTGTATTTGAAGATGACTTGCTGGATCTCGCTCTCGATCTTCTGACGGCCGGCGTCTGGTATCGCCAGTTTGCGCAGAAGCGGCTCCAGATCGCTCTGGCGCTGGGTCTTGGTGATCAGGCCGCGTTCCAGGTATGCCAGGAGATAGTGCCGGGCATAGCGGCAGAACAAGAGGTCCGATGTCTGTAGGGTCTGCGGGAAGTGCACATGGCAAACCACTGCTTGCAGCTCTGTCGGTGACGGGGTACGTCGAGCGATGTATCGCCTGTCGGGCTGCTGGCCCGCTCCAAGGGCAAGAGTGGACGAACCCAGCGGTGCAAACCCCTCTGTCACGCTCGATCGCGTTACATCGCACATGCGCACGCCTGCGTGCGACGGCAGCTCGGGGCCGCCTTCGACGACCTCGTAGTTGGACAGGAGTGCGGCCATGGGCGCCCAGCTGAGAAGCTCGTCCAGCGCGGGGCCTAGATAACCCACGAGGAGTGTATACATCTGCGGGTCATTGGGGAACCAACTCTCCTCGCTCTGATGGGCGAGTCCCTTGTTACGGTAGATGACGATCTCGGAGAGGAAGGCGTCGAGGGTGCATTTGCCGAGCGACGATTCTCCGGGGATGTTGTCCTTTAGGTACAAACTCAGGTGGCTGGGCGGAATCTGGTACGTCTCGCGGCCTTTACGGATGGTTTGGAACGCTTTGACCATCCGCGTCGGCTCGACCGGCAAGCGTTCACTGACGATCATTGCCAGCTCGGGTAACTTCGTGGAAAAATCGACACTGCTCTGCGCGAGAGCCCGCAGTCCTCCGACGACGGTGCCGAAGGAGAGCGGCAGAGACGCGGCTCGGAGGTGGGCCTCCAGACGCTCATCGACGTGATCGCCTGGGCGATCTTTGTAGACGCTATTGGCCAGATTGGCCAGATACGTGGTGTGCCACTCCAGGAGGTTGCAATAGCATCGAAACGCCTCGAAAGCCGAGGGGGCCCTCATGATCTGCCGAAGATGGCCAATCAGTGTGACCGGGAACTTGGTGAATATCTCGCTGGTCTTGGGGAATAGGGAAGGCTTGTTCATCAGGGCGCTCGTTGTTGGGAGCGGGGAAGTCGCTGGTTCTGGGGTCACCACACGTCCTCCTTGAGCACGGGTTCGTCGGCGGCGTCGTCGGCGATGAGCAGGGGCTTGCCGGTGAGCTTGTGCTGCTCCTGGGGGGTGAGGTCGGCGATTTTGAACGAGTACTCCTGCATGGGGTCGTAGTCGGGCTGTTCGTCGACGAGGTCCATCTGGGTGACGAACTCGCGGAGGAACTGGCGGGGGACCACGCCGACGTCGCCCTTGAAGCCGGCGGTGACGTCGGCGACCAAGCGCTCGATGAAGGGGCGGGAGACGCGGGAGGTGAGGCGGTCGCGGTCGCGGGCGGGGTAGCGGTCGTGGAGGCAGGTGGCGACGGAGATGAGGCGTGCCTGGTCGAAGGGGGTGAGCTCGAGCTGGGCCTGGCGCAGGCTGGCGAAGCGGCCGGTCTTTTTGAAGCAGATCCGGTCGTGCAGGGGGGCGAGGCCAGCGACGCCCTGGCGGCTGTCGAAGAAGTCGGGGGTGCCGGTGAAGATCCACAGGAGGCCGGGGTAGGAGCCGGCGGCGTCGAAGATCTGGCGGATCCCGTTGAGTGATTTGTGGCGCGAGTCCTTGCGCATGCGGAGGATCGTCTCGGCCTCGTCGATGACGATGACGAGGCCGTGGTAGTCCGCGGCCCTGACGATCTCGAGGACGCCGCGGAGGTAGGCGAGGGCGTCGGTGCCGGTGATCTCGCCTTTGATTCCGGCGAGCTTCTTGGTGCCGGCGGCCACATTGGTGCTGCCGCACAGCCAGGAGATCAGCGCGCCGGCCTCCTGGAGCTCGTTCTTCTGTTTGAGATCGAAGATCGTCTGGACGACGCGGGCGAAGTCGGGGGGGGCCTTGCCGTCGGTGGCGCTGGCGAGGCTGGACCGGAGGGCGTCGCGCACCTTGGCATCGAAGTCCGCGGTGTCCGGGTCGTGGCCGAGCTCGATCAGGGCGCCCTCCTGCTTGGCGATGAAGCGGTCGAGGATGTCGCCGAGGGCGCCGCGCTGGCACTCGGCGGTGCCGAGCTCGGTCATCACCTTGCGGTAGACGTCGTCGAAGCGGTGAAAGTGGAGGTCGTTGTCGGAGACGACGACGAACGAGGTGGCGAAGCCCTGGGCCTGGGCGTCGAGCAGGGCCAGGCGGGCCATGAAGGTCTTGCCGCAGCCGTAGCCGCCGCGCAGGAACTTGACGGCGCCCTCGCCGCTGCGCAGCAGCTCGAGCTGACGTTTAATTTCGTCGCGCTGCGGCTCGATGCCGACGGCGAACGACTCGATCGCTCGCTCGGGCACGGCGCCGCCGCGGAGCTTTTCGAAGATATGCAGGGTGTCGCGCTGGCTGGTCATGTCGCTGCCCCTTCACGGAGGTAGGTCTTGACGTTGTCGGAGGTGTCGATGCGGACGGCGAACGGGGCCTTGGCCGCGTATTCCTTGTACTTCAGGGTGAACTGGCCGTACCCGTGTTTACCGAGGATGGTGCGGGCGTCGTTCTCGCTGATCTTGCCGTGCTCGGCGAGGTGGGCGAAGACGCGGCGGACGCCGCCCTCGGGGAGGGCATCGAGCCAGGACGGCGTCGGCGGCGCTTGCCTCGGCGTGGACTCGGCGACCGGTGGTGTTGCTGCCTGGTTCGGAGGTTGCGGTCGGGGCGGTTGCGGAGTGGGCTCCGGGGCGGCCGGGGGCGGCGCGGGGGCCTCGACGGCGAGGACGGCGTAGCGGTCGGGGGCGACGCAGGGGTAGACCTCGGCGACGGCGGTCGGGTGGAACAACTCGACGAGCACACGGGCGTCATTCGGGCCGCGGAGGTGGAAGAACAGCTCGAAGTCGCGGCCGACGGGGGCGACGATGACACCGTGGGCGAGGCGTGCGCCGCGGACGGAGCGGAGGTCGACGGCGACCTCGGGGGCCTCGGGGACGCGGAGGGCGAGCTCGAGTTCGCCGAAGCCGGCGTAGTCGAGGGAGGCCTGGGCATCGCTCGGGTCGACGCGGATCTTGAGGCAGTGCATGTCCATCACGCCCTCGCGCGGCTCGACGGCCACGGTGTAGCGGACCTGGCTGCCGCCGGCGCCGGCGCGGTGCTCGAGGGTGATCACGGGGATCACTCGCTCCTGCAAGGAGTTGCCGCCGTGGACGAAGCTGGGGCGCATGGCGGTGTCGAAGACGTCGGTCCCGGCGGGCACGAGGAGGTGGTGGGTGGTGTCGTCGTACTTGAGGTCAGCGAGCGCGACGTGGACGGCCCTCGGGTTGTTGGGACTGGTGACGATCGTGCAGCGCTGGCGCGGGTCGATCTTGCGGCCGTGCGGTGTGCGGGTGGGCTCGCTCAGGAGGAGGAAGCCGTGGTCGGCGGTGATGACGAACCGGCGCACGCCGGCCTCGCGGAGTAGGGCCCAGGCGGCGCGCAGGCGGTGGATCACGACGTCGAACGAGGCGAGGCTGACGAACGCGGTGTCGGCCTCGCCGAGGTCGTCGATCTCGCGGCTGTGGACGACGACGAGGTTGGCGCCGCGGATCGCCTGGCGCAGTGAATCCGGCGTGCGGGCGACGATCTCGTCGAGGGTGATCCACGGGCAGCGGGTGCCGTCGGCGCGGTCCCGCATCGCGCGCTGGCGGGTCTCGGGGTCGTGGACGGTGTACTCGCCGGTGCGAAAGCCTTTGATTTTGCGTCCGTCGACGGTGGGGCGGAGGCGGCCGCCGGGGGCCGCGACCGGGGCGAGCACGTTCATGCCGACTTCGGTGACGGTCGGCAGCTCGGCGAGGCGGGCGCGCAGGTGGGCGGTCGTCGCGGCGCCGGCGTCGAAGGTGGCGAACAGCTCCTCGGCCATCTCGTAGCGCAGGGCGTCGACGACGAACAGGGCGGTCGTGCCCGGCTCCCGGGTCATGCGCAGGACGATGTCGTCGAACAGCGTGCGCTGCTGCAGCGCCGGCGCGGGGAGGAAGCCGTGGGTGCGGCAGGCAGCGTTGAAGTCGTGGGCCCAGGCGTCGGCCCAGGCGAGCCAGCGGTCGCGGGCGGAGTCGAGGCAGGTGCGCAGGCGTTCGAAGTAGGGGGTGGTCGTGGCGACCGTGCCGCGGCGGCGCTCGAGGTGACGATGGGCGCGGTCGACGGCGGCGCCGTGGGTGGTGTAGCGGCTGACGGCCTCGTCGAGGCTGCCGGCGGCGAGTCTGGGGCCGGCGGCGGCGAGGGCCCGGCTGAGGGCGGCGACGTCGCGGACGAGCTCCCAGGCGAGCTGGCGCGGGGGGTCGACGCGGAGCCAGAACGACGGGCCGCGCAGGCGCAGCTCGGCCCAGCGGGCGGCGGCGTCCCAGGCGTCGGCGGCGAGGGCGTCGAGGGCGGCGAGGAGGACCTTGTCCTCCTCGAAGCGGAAGGTGTCGATGTCGCCGAGGTCCTCGGCATTGGCCTCGCGGGCCTCGGCCTCGAAGCGGCGCTCGGTCTCGTCGGCGGTGCGGCGGTAGAACTCGTCGGGGCGGGCGCGCAGGTGGTCGGCGAGCTCGCGGCAGGCGGCCACGACGGCGCGCGGGAGGGCGTCCATGGCCCGCAGGCGTTCGTCGGAGGGCTCGCGGTGCTTGAGGTCGTGGACGTACTCGACGCAGAGGGCCCAGGAGGTGACGGCGAACGCGAGGTCCTCGGCGCGGACGGTGTCGCCAGGGATGCAGGCGTCGCGCCAGGCCGCGGTGACGCCGGCGCGGGCGGACAGGTAGCTCCACAGCGGGCCGTCGCGCTCGCCGGCGAGGGTGGTGAACACGCCGCGGGGGCGCAGGAGGTCGTCGACGACGTCGGGGAGGCGAACAGCGTGGAGGCGGCCGAGGTCGCCCGCCTGCTGGCCGGCGAGGCGGAGTTCGAGCCAGGCGTCGGCCTCGTGGAGGGTGAGGTCGTCGTCGGCGGTGAGCTCGGCGAGCTGGTCGGCGGGGACCTTGCCGGTGGCGGCGTCGGCGACGACGTCGCGCAGGGGCTTGCGGAAGCAGTGGCCGACACACAGCAGCTCGAGCAGCGGGGTGTCGCGGGCGGCAGATTCGTCGAGGCCGGGGAGGTGGACGACCAGCGGGCGCTTGGCGAGGCCGCCGGCGCGGGGCTCGAGCTCGAACATGAGCTCGAGGAAGCTGCCGCGGTGGGCGACGATGTCGAAGGGGAGCTCGCCGGCGTCGCGGCGGAAGACGAGGCGGTCGACGAAGTCGGTGAAGTCGCCGGGGCGGTCGGGCCAGAGCACGAAGCCGTGCTGGCGGGCGAGCTCCTGCAGGTCAGCCGCGAGGGCGGCGGAGACGGGGCCGAGGGTGTCCTTCATGCGTCCTCCTCGTCGTCCTCGGGGGCGTCGGCGGGGTCGTCGTCGTCGTCGGCGGGGTCGGGCTCGCCGCGGTCGAACAGGCCCTTGCGGAGCTCGAGCAGGCGGAGCAGCTCGGCGCGGCGCCCGACGACGTCGGGGTGGGCCGCGGTGTACGCCGCGCGGGCGGCCTCCTCGTCGGGGGCGCGGAGGGCGAAGGCGGCCTGCTGCTTCTGCATGAGCGCGTCCTCCTGGTCCCAGCACAGCTTCGGGTGGGCCGACCACAGGCCCGCGTCGGCGAGCGCGTACTCGGCGAGTGGTTTTTTTGTCTTGCGGTGGCGGCGCTGGAGCTCGATGAACAGCAGGCGCACAGCCTCGTCGCCGCGGGAGCGCAGGAACGCGGCGCGGTGGGCCGCGAAGCTGCCGTCGCCGCGGTAGGGGGGTTCGGTGAGGCGGAAGTCCGGGCCGAGCTCGTCCTGCAGGCGCAGCTCCCAGGCCCACGCGCGGGCGGGGTGGTAGCGCCAGAAGCAGCCGTGGGCGACCGCGAGGGACGGGTCCGCCTGGCACTTGGCGTCGACGCGGTCCGGCCAGTAGCGCATCGCGAGGTGCGACCAGTCGTAGTCCTGCTTGCCCTCGGCGTTCGCCAGCTCGCGCCACCACTTGCGCGGGTCCTTCCACTGCGGTGCGAGCAAGGGCCAGAGGGCGGCGCTGTTGATCATGACGCCGTCGTCGAGATCGGGGGCGTAGCGGGCGTCGACGGCGCGCGGCTTGCACTTCGGGCCCTCGGGCGGCGGGCCATTGTCGCTGCACTGCTCGACGGCGGCGATGAAGGCGGCGAGCTCCTCGCGCCACTTCTGGACGGTGCTGAAGCGCTTGTCGGCGACGCGGGCGGCCTTCTTGTCGCCCCCCTCGCGCGTGGCCCGGAGGTCGGCGAGCTCGCCCTCGAGGCGAGTCAGGCGCGGGACGAGGTGGTCGGCGAGCAGCGTGCGCAGGGTGTTCGCGGTCCAGCGGTGGATCGTGACCCAGGCGACAAAGGTGCGTTTTTCAGAAGAGAGCGGCCAGTGGATCGGCCGGTTCTCGTACAGCTTGCGGTGGAGGTCGAAGAAGTCGGACGCGAGGTATTCGCGGAGGTCGCTGTCCGCGGCGATGGCGGAGCCGTGCTGCTCCCACGCGGCGCGTAATGGGGTGGCGGCAGGGTGGCCGAGGCCGTCGCTGTAGTCGCGCGGGGTGAGCGTGCCGTCGAGGAAGAGGATGCCGGCCGAGAGCGCGTGGCCGAGGTCGTCCCTCGTCGGGTCGAGGATGCCCTGGCCGTCCGCGCCGAAGCGACCGAGCGCGACGCCGAGGGCGTACGAGAGATGGTCGGTCGCGGGCTCGGGGTCGTATTCGGGGGTGTAGGGGAGGAGAGGGGCGCCCTCGGGGCGGTCGACGGCGAGCTGCGCCCAGGCCTGGGCGTGGCGCCAGGGGGAGGGGCCGGGGCGGCGGTACTCGACGGAGGGCTCGCGGTGGGACTCGTGAACAGAGAAATCTGCTTCTAGAGTCTTGCAAATGGCGTTGTTGTCGGGGATATCCCAGAAGGGAAGTCGTGCGCCATCTCCAGCCTGGAAACTAATGCTTGGATTTAGGCTGGCAAGAATGCCGCGACCGATATTTGAGTTCATTAAGCATACAACCCTTTCGCGATCTGGGTGAAAGACAGATTGGCCTTTTACGTCAAAGGCACTTGCGAATCGGTGGAGGCGCGCCCGAACAGTGGAGCCCGTTGACGAAAATGAAACGCCAAGTTGAAAGTATTTGTCTTCACTTCGCACGCTTCGTGAACAAATGCCATCGATACTCTCATGGCGGACTTTGTCCTCGAGGCCGTTGTGTTCCCAGTTGAGGACCCAGGTCATAGGCTCGTACCAGGTCGTGTCGCCGCCGCCTTTAATGTATGGAACCCAGGGTTCGTATCTTTTCGGTGGGTCACCATTAGGTGTATGTATTTCCCATGGAGATCGGAGAAATCTTGTGTTGTCCCCCGTAGCGAGTCCAATTCGTACCGGGGCGACCTGTCCGAGCGTGGGGCTTGATTTGTAGCGAGCGAGTAACGAGCTATCCCACCAGTACACGAGAGGCCACTCCGGGATGGAGCGGAGGGACTGACATGCGAATGCGATGCGGGTCATCCCGGCGAGTGTGGCAGCGCGCTTACGTTTGGTGCGCTCGCTGTCACGACTGTGATCGTTGGGCTGGGTAGGCTGGAGGGCGGTGCTGAGGTTAGAGCGTGGCGCGATGTGGTGGAACACACTTACAACGACACTCACTACCTCATCAGGTACTTCCTCGAACGCCCCGCGATCGAAATCGCCGAGGGCACGGAGGTCGTGTTTCTCAAGCAGGTATTGACGCAGGTTGGCGTACTGCTTGATGAACATCCAGTTGCGCATCGTCAGCATCGCCGAGATGCCGCCTTTTCGGACGAGCTGGAGACCGCGCTGCAGGAACGCGGCGTAGAGGTCGGCTTTGCCTTCCTTATAGCGATCCTGCACGTAAGCGGCGTCGGCCATTTTTGTGGTGCCCTGGTAAGGCGGATTGCCGACGACGAGGTCGTAGCGGTCCTCGCGGAGCAGGCGGACGAAGCGGATCCCGGTGGCGAGCTGTTCGCCGCGGAGGCGTAGGCCGAGGTCGTCGGCGCCGGTGTGGGTGTCGAGGAACTGCTCGAGTCGGTCGAGGATCGTCGCGCGGGCTTCCTCGGGAGGGAGGGGCGTGCGGGGTTCGGCGGGGTATTCACCGGTGAGGAGTTCGCCCTGCATGCCCTGGATCCCGCCGACGGGGCGGGTCAGGGCCGTCTCGCAGGCGTCGATCGCCTCCTCGACGGCGTGGTCTATGCGGAGCAGGCTGCCGAGGTGATCGGCGCCGCGGAGGGCGTCGACGATCTGGTCGGTCAGGGCCTCGGGGATCGCCGTCTCGCGTTCGACGGCGCGGCGGAGCTGGACGACCGCGGGGTCGTCCTTCGGCAGTCCGGAGAGGCGGAGGTTGGCGGCGACGAGGTTGAGGTGGTGCGGCCGGGCGTCGGGGCAGGTTTGTCGAGCTTTGAGCCACAGGGCGGCGGCGGCGATCTGGATCGCCCGGGGGTCGAGGTCGAGGCCGTGCAAGTTGTGCTCGAGGATCCGCTCGACGATCGCGCGGTCGCTCCACTGCGGCTGGTCCGCCTCGCGGCGGTGGCGGGCCTCCTCGCGGTAGA
This sequence comes from Myxococcales bacterium, assembly GCA_016793465.1. The sequence goes on along the minus strand of JAEUJW010000003.1, from coordinate 9,338 downwards.
GCGCGAACAGCAGGTCGAAGGCGACGACGAGGAAGTGGCCGGAGCCGACGGCCGGGTCGAGAATTTTAAGAGTGCGGACGCTGTCCGGGGCGTGGCCGGGGGCGTCGGCCGGGAGGGGTTGCGGGACGTAGTAGGCCCAGCGGCGCTCGCTGTCGCCTTGGAGCGGCATGAGCTCGGTGAGGGCGACCTGGCCGGCGTCGCGTTTGGCGCGCCACTCGACGCGGCGGACCTCGAGATTGTCGAGCGTGCCGTCGGCCTGGACCTCGGGTTTCCAATTGTTCTTGGCGCAGATCGCCAGCCACAGCGGGCCGAGGCTGTTTTGTAGCAGCCAGTCGACCATGTAGCGCTCGGTGAACATCTGCGTCTTGCTGGCGATCTCGTGCGGCTCGAGCTTGCCGCGCGCGTGCAGCTTGGCGTCGAGGGCCTCGCGCTCGGGGTCGTTCCAATATTGATAAACCCAGCCGAGGGTCATGTCGTCGGACCAGCAGGTGGCCAGGTCGGGGTCATTGAGGGACTCGACGACGTGGCGCCACGTGTCGACGGGCACGGGGATCAGGTTGGCGACGTCGGCGGGGCCGTAGAGGCCGGGTAGGTCGTGGGCGAGGTCCTCGAACACGAGCTGCAGCAGGAACGCGTAGCCCTCGCTGCGGTCGCCGCTGATCAGGTCGGGGGCGTGCTGGCGGAATTCTTTGAATCCGGGGGCGTCCCACGCGCCGGAGACAACGGCGGGTTTGTGCAGGCCGGCGGTCTCGAGCAGGCGGAGCATGAGGACGCGGCCGAGGAGGGTGTAGGCGGCGCGCTTCTCGACGTCGCGGCGGAGGCGGTCCACGACGGCGGCGCGGTCGCTGTCCTTGCGGACCTGCGCTTTCGGCAAGGTGCGTAGCTGTTCGTCGATGTGCTGCTCGAGGCGTTTGCGGCGCTCGCGGGCGGCCTCGTCGAGGCCTGCTTTCTCGGCGGCGATCGACAGGCGGTACGTCTGCTCGGTCTCGCTGTGGAGGGCGTCGAGCAGGTGTGTCCGCAGGCCGCGGATCGTGGACGAGAGGGCCTTCTTGGCCTCGGGGGTCATGGTCATGCGATGCGCACCCTCGTGCCGGCGCGGACCTGGGCCAGCAGACGTTCGCGGATCTCGGAGAGCAGGGCCTCGACGTCGGCCTCGCTGGCGAGGTGGCGGTTGCGGATGTTGAGGTCGATGGGGACGATCGGCTTGCGGTCGCCCTCGCTGAGGATCCTGTCGAGGTGGTCCTGGGCCTCGTGCTGGGCGCGGGTGAGGGCGACGGTGAAGTCGTCGACGAGCGCGCGCAGGGTCGGGGCGACGGCGTCGGGCCCAGTCGACGTCACGGCCGCGGCGAACGGGCGGAGCACGCGGTGCGACTGGTCGGCGGTCAGGGTGCCGAAGCCGGGCTGCGTTTTAATTACGCTGCGGGCGCGCTCGGCCTCCTCCTCCTGCCATTGCAGCAGGCGACGGCGCTCGGCGACGTAGGCGCCTTGCAGGAAGCGGAGGTCGTCGGCGAGGGTGGAGATGTCGCGCCAGGGGCGTTCGCCGGTGAGGTGGGCCGTGATGCGCTCGAGGGCGGCGGCGCCGGGTTCGGCGAGGACGCCGGTGTCGCGGAGCTGGGCGGCGTGGTGGTCGCGGACGCGGGCGGCCTCGCGGACGGCGTCGACGTTCTCGGAGGTGAGTTCAGATTCGTAGGTGCCGAGGGTTTGCAGACCGTCGCGGAGGGCGGTGAGGTGTTTCTTGACCTGCCGGAGGGTCGGGAGGGTCTGGCGGATCTCGCGGAGGCACTGCTCGAGCGCGTCCTGCAGGGCGATTAGCGTCGCGGGCGGTGTGGGGTTGCCGGGGAGCTGGGCGAGGCGGGCGAGGACGGCGCGCAGGCGGGGGGCCTGGAGGGGGAAGAATCGGGCGACGGCGTCGGCGATGACGCTGTCTTCGCGGTCCATCTCGTGGCCGAATGTCTTCTTAAAAAAGTCGCAGATCTTGGCGCGGATCGGCATCCCGATCTCGTCCTCGTCGGCGGGGCTGATGGTCGCGCGGCGGAAGTTGCGGTCCTTGTCGAACAGGTCCTGGGCGCCGGCGTCGCGGAGGTCGGTGATCGTGGCGCCGCCCTCGCTGCGCAGCTTGACGCGTTTGGCGCGCAGGAGGCCGAGGACGCACGCGCGGAGCACGTTGGCGGTGTAGCCATAGGGCGGGCCGCCGAAGTGGGCGAGCAGGCTCTGGCCGGTGACGCCGCCCTCGCGGTGGATGTGCTCGTACACGCGGGTCGGGACGGTGCCGCTGCAGGCGAACACGAGGCGGCCGGCGTCGAGGGCGAGGATGCCGAGGTCGCCCTGCATGAACTTCTCGGGCGGGCCGGCGAGGTCGACCTTGAGGAGCTGTTCGAGCTCGGAGGGCGCGACCTGGGTGGCGATGTGGTACGGGTAGATCTTGCGGAGGTGGCGGGCGGCGACGGTCTCAAGCACGCGGTCGAAGCTGTCGGCGATCTCGGGCGGCCGGGTAGGCTCGCCGCGGAAGTAGATCTGGCCGGCGAGGTACGTGCGGGCGACCTGCTGGTGGATCTGGGCGGCGAGCTCCTCGGCGCGGTTTTTCTCCTGCTGGAGGAGCAGCTTGCGCTCGGCCTGCAGCTCGCGCGTGTCGTACTTGCGGACCATCTCGCGGGCACGGGCGTAGTCGCGGGCGAGGGTGTCGAGGGCGTCGGGGTCGCCGCAGACCCATACGAGGCGGTTCTGCAGGCGGGGGTCTGCGCCGCGGACCCAGCGCTCGGGGAGGCGGTCGTCGGCGTCGAACAGCAGGCGGAAGTCGACGGTGATCGGGGCCTCGTCGCGGGGGTCGACGAGGCTGACGTCGTCGTGCTGGCGGCCGTCGGAGAAGCGGGCCTCCCAGCGGAACGGGCGGTCGTCGAGGCGCGGCCGGGTCGGCTTGGCCATCAGGTACTTGAGGGACTCCTGGACGATCTGAACGATCTCTTCGCGGGAGACGGGGATCTCGTCGCGTTCGCGGGACCAGGCCTCGCCGGCGGTCGACTGGATCTTGTAGCCGGTCGTCTCGGCGTAGCTGAGGAGGCCGGCGCGGTAGAGGGCGTCGAGGGCCTCGGCGACCTCGCCGTCCTGCTTGCCGCGGTCGACGCGGTCGAGGATGCACTGGGCGACGAGGCGGGCGTCGGTGCGGTAGGCCTCGCCCTTCTTTTGGACGAGCTCGAGCAGGGCGACGGCCTTGGCGACGCGGACCTTGAGGTCGGAGGACTCGCTCGCGCAGTGGGCGAGGATTCTGCTCATGCTGTTCTGGGTGTCGGAGCTGAGGGCGGTGCGCTGGACGTCGTAGACCTGGTCGAAGGTGATGAGGGTGCCGACCGGGGCGTCGGCGAGGCCGTGGCTGCGGAACAGCTCGCCGAGGAGCTGCAGGAGGCCGCGGATCGCGTGGGCGTCGCCCTGCGCGAGCGAGCTGGCCCGCATCGCGCTGGTGATCTCGCCGATCAGCTCGACGTGGTGCGGGAGCAGCGGGTAGACCTCGACGAACTCCTCCTCGGTGAGGTCGGCGCATTTGTAGCCGTAGAGGCGCAGGGCGGCCTCGTGCTCGCGGTAGAGGGCGCGCAGGTCGGGCTCGACGGCGGGTTTTTTGCGCAGGAGTCTCTGGTGGACGACGTCGCGGATGTTGGTGGGCTCGAGGTGGACGCGCAGCCGCTGGGGGAAGCGGTCCTTGGCCCACACGAGGAACGAGTCGTCGGCCTGCTCGTCGAGCTTTTGCTGGCCGAGGGCCCACAGCCAGGCCTTGCCGCCGAGGTCGGCGCCGAGGGCGGTGGCGAAGGCGCGGAGGGCGTCGACGCGGGGCTTGTTGCCGAGGACGAACTGGGAGACCTCGTCGGCGACGAAGAACACGGTCGAGCGCGGGCTGCGGAAGCGCAGCATGTCGGCGATCGAGCGGATGGCGTCTTGCACGGATTCGGTGTGGCGGCGGGTGCCGGAGCGGCTGGCGTACCAGGACATCGGGTCGCGGTACTTGTCGGGCTCGAGCTTGTGCATCACCAGCGAGAAGTCCTCCTCGGCGAGCTCCTGGTCCTTGACGGCGGACCAGGGCTTGCCGAGGGTCTTCTCGGCGGCGGCGAGGAATTTTTCGTATTTGCCGTCGCGCTCGAGATCGAGTTCGAAGTCGGCGACGATCGCGTCCTTGCTGCAGTACTGGAGGCGCTCCTGCAGCTGGCGGACGATGATCGAGTGGAGCTGCTCGTTGCCGCGGACGAGGCCGCCGACGTCGAGGACGACGGCGAGCGGGTCGATCTTGGCGCGGAGGTTGTTCCAGGCGTCGCGCAGCTCCTGGCGGCGCGGCGAGGTGTCACGCTCGAGCAGGGCCTCGGCGAGCGAGCCGCCGCCGGGCAGGGCGACGCCGTCGAGGGCGTAGCCGAGGAGCTTGGCGAAGCTCGACTTGCCGGAGCCGTAGAAGCCGGAGATCCAGACGACGGGGAGGTCGACGCGGTCCTTGCGGTCGAGCTCGTCGGAGATGGCCCGCAGGAGCCGGACGGCCTGCTCGTGGATACCGTTGGGCAGGCGACGGCGGCGCTCGCCGTCGTTCCAGCCGCCGGTGATGATGTACTCCTCGACCTCGGCCTTGAGCTTGTCGGGGCTCTTCTCGTGGAACCACACGACCGGGGCGATGTCGCGGGTGACCCTCGAGAAGAAGATGTCGCGTAGCTTCGCGGGCAGCGTCATGCGTAGATCCTCGGGCGATAGTCGGAGCTGGGGGGCAGGACGCCCATGTACGAGAGGCTGGTCGGGCCGGTGCGCTTGCCGGGGTAGAGCAGGACGACGGGGATCTCGGCGTTGCGGCCGTCGAGGTAGCGGAGCAGGGCGGACGAGCTGAGGAAGGGGAACAGGGCGCCGGCGCGGCCGATCAGCGCGACGGTCCGGGCGGCGCGGTCGGGGTCCCGCGCGACGTGGTCGTGGAGGATGCGGCTGCAGTCGGCGGCGAGGCCGTCGGGGCCCTCGATCATCGGGGCGAGCTTACCCTGCAGGTAGGCGAGGGCGCGCTCGCGGCTCTGCACGCTGGTGGCCCGCTCCATCTCGGTGACGCGGCGGATCCAGGCGTCGCCAAGGCGGCGGATGCGGTCGAGCAGGAGCTTGTAGAGGTCGATCGTGAGGACGTACCAGCCCTCGCGCGCGAGCTCGTTGGTGAGGGTGCGGACGTGGCCGCGGACGCGGAACTCGTCCTCGGGGGCGTAGAGCGCGATGGCGAAGCGATAGTTGCGCATCGTGCTGATCTGCGGGCCGTCGGCGTGCACGAGGTCGGCCCGCAGCGAGGCGAACGGTTCGGGCAGCGGGGCGAACAGCGGGAGGGTCATGAGGCGCTCCTCGAGCGGGCGACGGTGGCGGCGGCCCAGGTGGTGAGGTCGGGGTGGCGCCAGCCGAACTCGACGAGGTCGCCCTGGCGGCGGAATTCGAGGGCCGGGAGGTCTTGCAGGCGGCTGGACAGGAGCTCGCCGTCGAGGCCGACCGAGGCGAGGTAGGGGTTGTCTTGCAGGGTGCCGGCGAAGTCGATGTCGCGGAGGAGGTAGAGGAGATAGGTGAGCGCGTCGTCGTCGACGCGGGGGAACGCGAGCGGACGAGGGTCGCGGTTGGTGGTGACGAGGCCGGCCGCGAGGGCGCCGGAGAGGAGCTTGCTGGCGAACTGGATCCGCGTGGCCATGGTCCACCCGGCGGGCGCGTGCTCGCCGACCCAGGCGAGCGCGACGGGGCGGGTGATCTCGGGGCCAGGGCCGGCGCGGCGAGCCGGGAGCGCGGTGCCGGTGAAGGCGCGGTAGAGCGGGTCGCTGAGCTGGAGGTGCCAGTGGCAGACGACGCGGCGCGTGCCGGGGTCCATGTCGTGCCAGGCGGTCAGGACGCGCAGGGCGGCGGGGTAGGCGTCGAAGCGGGCGCGGAAGTTGGCCAGCAGGATCTCGATGCGGCCCATGCTGCGGGCGCCGAACCAGTAGCCGTCGAAGGCGGTGCGGGCGTCGACCGGGAGGTGCGCGGGGTCGACGCGCTGCCAGTACGCGCGGGCGTCCTCGACCTCGAGTGTGGCCTTAAGTAAGCGGGAGTGGACCCGGGTCTCCTCGGTCGGGCGCGCCGTCATGGCTTCCTCTGGAAGTACGGGAGCGGGTACTCGGCGGACAGCGGGGCGTGGGCGGCGAGGAGCTGGTGGGTGTAGGCGGTGAGATCCGCCGGGGGAGCGCCGATGAGGCGACGGCCGCCGCGGGTGACCTCGAAGCGGGCGGTGGTGCGGCGCAGGTAGGCCTCGAAGCGGTCGCGGTCGAACGACTCGTCGTCGTCGTCGCCGTCGTCGGTCGGGAGGCGGATGAACTCGCCCAGGACCGGCAGGGCAGTCAGCGGTGGGGTGCCGACGCGTTTGTGGTGCTGCAGGCGCTCGTCGGCCTGCTCGTCGTGCGTGAACCCGAGGTGGAAGAGGGTGAGCCGGGCGTCGGCGTCGCCGCTCTGCGCGCGGCGGGCGGCGTCGTGCCGGCGGGCGGTCTCACGCGCGGCCTGGAGGAGGACCCAGGGGGTCGTGTGCGGGGTCAGGCGGGAGAACAGGTCGTAGCCGCCGTAACGGCTGACGAGGGTCGAGCGCCACCAGCCGAGTCGGCCGGTCTCGCCCGCCCAGGCGACGAGGAGCTGGGCGGTCAGGAGCGCGTCGAGGTCGCCGTCCTGGAGGCGTTCGCGGAGCGGCTCGGCAGCCATCGTGCCGGGAGAATATCTCGTTTGCAGACCAGACGCGCGGGACTAACCCTGTTGCGGGCGGGGCCGGTACAGGGCGGGCGATCAGGAGGTGGGCTTATTAAAGTCTCCGCGCGCGAGGGCTTCGACGACGTCGCGCACCGTCAAGCCCTCCTCGAGCTTCTGCTGCACCCAGGCGGCCTGAACCTCGGTCCCTTCGGGCCAGACCAGAGCCGTCCCCCGTCGACCGCGGTGCGCTTTTTTTGGTGTGGGGAGCAGGCCCTTCTTGCCCCAATCACGCACGGTCTGTGGAGTAACTCCGACGTGACGCGCGATCTCTTCCGTGGTTGGCACCGCCGCGGAGTTTAGGGGCGTGGCGCAGCGGCAGACAAGCTCTGTGCGGCCTGGCTAACTTCCCTCCTTGTTTGTCCTGAAGTTTACTTATACTTTGTCTGTAATTGTTCTGGAAGTGGAAGATGTCGCTCGATGTCGAGCCATCAACGCCAGGGCGACCGCTGGAGACCCCATGAACGGTGACGACGATGACCCGCCCGACCAGGGCTTTGCCGATCTCACGGTCGAGGACATGCCGCCGCAGAAGCCGGGCGCGCCGCCGGAATTTCGTGAGCGCCTGGCTATGGCGCTCAAGACGACGGACGCCGATGTCCTCGCCGCGGCAGAGGCGTGCTACGTGGGCCGATTCGCCAGCGCCCACGCGTTCATCCTCCGCGAGCTCTCCGAGCACCTGCCGGAGTTCCTGCAGTGGTTGCTGCCCTGCCTCGATCCCGCGCCGACCCGATCAGGGTATGAGGGCGGCAAGTTGCTCGTGTGGTCGATCGAGATGGGTCCCGACGACGCGCTCGTGTTCCAGTCGCTCCGCATCCCCGTGGGGACGAAATTCACGGTCGCGTCGGAGTCGGGCGAGCGGATCTCGGCGTACGGAGGGGACGCGTAGATGATCGTCACGGTCGTGGAGTTTATCCTCGAGGACGGCTCCAAGCTGACGGTCGGCGTCCATGCGGTGCTCGAGGTTCGCCAGCGTAAGGCCGAGCAGGTCGAACCTTTGGTCATCACGCTCCAACCGCGGTCGCTCGCGCGCGGTGTTGCCTATGGGTTCGCGTCGTTCGGGCGGCTGGCCCGTGCGCTCGACGCATCCGGCAGCGACGGATGAACCACTCACGTGCCCGCGGCCATGCCGCAGCACTTCTTGTATTTCTTTCCCGAACCGCAGGGGCACGCCTCGTTACGGCCCGGTTTGCTGACGGCGTGGGCGGCCTGGTGCGCAGGATAATCCGCGAGGGGCGCGACGCTGACGATGTTGCGACGCCCTCGAACTGGATGGGTCACGACATGCGGAGCGGCCTCCACAGGAGGCGCTGTGGCCGCAGGCTCGGCGACGGTGGAGGCCTCCGGCGGCGTCGTGCCGGCGTCGGACGGAGGGATATGATCGAGAACAGCTTCGACGTCGCTCTCCCCAAGGCTCCGAGCCAGCGAGTACAAGACCGCCTCGGGGAAGCGCTTGGCCGCGAGCAGCTCGCGGATCTTTGACACCTCGTCGGCCTGGGCTTGTCGTAGAGCCGCGAGCTCCCGTTGCGTCGCGGCGAGCGCGTCGCGTGTCACCTGTTCCTGCGCCTGTAAAACCGCGAGGTCCTCTGTGAGGCGAGCCACCTCGTCAGCGGTGCGTCGGGCGTGATGCTCATCGTCGACGAGGGTGCCGTCTTCCGCGGCAGGTTGTTCGTTCGGCGTCGGGGGCGTCGGGCGCGAGGCGCGGAGTGCGTCGAGTTCGGCGGCGAGTGCGTCACGGGCCTGGGCGATGCGCTTCAGCTGCTCCTCGGCGATCAGGCGCCTGTCCTCGGCGATCAGGCGGCCGTTCTCGGCGTCCAGGTGATCCGCGGTCTTGGCGCGGAGCCGTTCCTGCAGCTCGTCGATGTAGCGCAGGGAGTTCTCGGCGTACGGGTTGGCCTGTCCGGTGTCCTTCGCCCGGGTCTCGTAGCTGCGTCGATCTTCTTCTCTCGCCTGACGTTCGGCGGCGAGCAGCTGTTCCGATTCTGATAGGCGTCGCGTGAGCTCGGCGACCGTGCCCGAGGGGTCCTCGGGCACGGTCGCCGCGCTGGAGCGCTTGGCGAGCGCGGCCACGAGGTTGTCGCGGTCCTCGACGACCTTCTTCAGCCGCGTCTCGGCGAGCAGGCGCTTGTTCTCGGCCTCGAACCGCTCCTGGGCATGAGAACTGAGCTGGCTCTGCAGCTCGAGGACATAGCGCGTGGTGCTCGCAAGGTTCTCCGGGGTCTGCCCAACTTCTATCCCCCTGGCCTCGTCGCTGCGTCGTTCCTCCTCTCGGGCCCGACGTTCGGCAGCGAGCGCCGCTTCGGCTTGCGCGAGGCGACGCTCGAGCTCCACGACCTTGGTCGCTGGATCCACAGGACGGGCAGATGCGCCAGGCGACGGCGGCTTGATCACGACCGCTGGGAGGTTCTCGGCGCGGCCGCCCCACACGAGCCGGGCGTGTTCGCCGGTCACCTCGACGATCACGAGCAACGAGGACACCGCGGCGAGCAGATAGATGCGATCACCGGCGGCGATCTGGCCGAGCACCGGCCCGGCCTTCACGTGTTGGAACAGGCGGCGATCGTCGCCCAGCTTGACCGCGAGCGGGACCACCGTAC
>JAEUJW010000037.1 GCA_016793465.1 Myxococcales bacterium | reverse complement strand
CTCACGGCCGGGCTTACCTCGCACCAAACGGACTTCCGTCCTCTCGCTGACGTCGACGCGATGCTACGACAAGACGCGGCTCGTTTCATGCATCGCTGGTGGCCGTCAGGCCATGTGAAACTCACGGCGGGCCGGGGAGGGTGCTCGCCGGCCAGTGCTCGCCGAGGGCACGCCACTTCGTGGCGCACCATCGGCTGCGCATGTCCGGCGAGCGCCCTCCCCGGCCCGCCATACGCCGGACTTCGTGAAGCGCCCGGACGGCGGCGCTTCCGCGGTCCGAGGGTGTGGGTCGAAGCGAGGTCCGAGTCGAAATGCCGCGGCCATACTGGCCGCGGCATTCTTCGACCCACCTGTGCGTGCATCCGCCGTCCGTGCTCCTCGTGGATCGGCAGCGGGGGATGCGGACCGCGGTGAGACGGTGATGTCACGGCCACAAGTGGCCGCGACATCGCCGTCGGCGCGCGTGGTGGCGCTGTATCGGATCGCTGCGCGAGGGAGACGGAGAGCCCACGGCCGGCTCGGCCGCGGGTCCTCCGTCGTTGTCCCGCGTACGAACGACACGGGACGTGAACACAAAAGAGACGGGATGTCGCGGCCGATGGCGGCCGCGACCTCCCGTCGCTCGCCCGCACAGTCACCTCGAGACCTGCATGACGCCCACAGCGAGGATGTCACGGCCGATCGCGGCCGCGACATCCTCGCCTTGCACCCACCGACAGCCCTGCAGCCGATCCACGAGGAGCACGGACGGCGGATGCACGCACAGGTGGGTCGAAGAATGCCGCGGCCAGTATGGCCGCGGCATTTCGACTCGGGCCTCGCTTCGACCCACACCCTCGGACCGCGGAAGCGCCGCCGTCCGGGCGCTTCACGAGGTCCGGCGTACGGCGGGCCGGGGAGGGCGCTCGCCGGCCATGCGCAGCCGATGGTGCGCCACGAAGTGGCGTGCCCTCGGCGAGCACTGGTCGGCGAGCGCCCTCCCCGGTTCGCAGTGAGCGGAGTTCGGCAATTCGCAGGGCCGAACACGAGCCCACGCTTCTCGGACGCCGGACTAGGGCCGCGGCGCGTTCTTCTGCTGCTCGGCGATCCACTGCTGCTCACGCTCGAGGATCTCCGGAGAGACGGCGTCCTCGGGGAAGTCGGTCGGGTCGTAGACCTGCCGGATCTCGATGAGCCCCTTGCGCAGGTCGTCGGGCGGCGGGCAGCGCAGGAAGCGTTCGATCACCTCCTCGCGCGAGTTGGCCTGGACCAGCCAGTAGCCCGCGATCAGCTCCTTGGCGTCGGCGAACGGCCCGTCGATGACGCGCGGCTTGCCGTCGGTCCACTGGATGCGGGCGCCCTTCGAGCTCGGCATGAGGCCGTCGCCGGCCAGCATCCAGCCGTCGCGGACGAGCTCCTGGTTGAAGCGGTCCATCGCCTCGAACATGTCCTTCGCGTTCGGCGGGAAGATGCCCGCCTCCATGTCCTGGTTGGCCCTGACTTGAATCATGAAACGCATGGCTTTTTCTCCTCTGTCGCCGGGCTTCGTGCCCGGCCTTCCTTGGCACGACGATCGATCGGTGCGCCGATCGACCGCGCCTTTAATTTTAAAAAATTTTGCCTGTCCGAGGGGGCAGGTGGGTCGGGGGCGGCGCGCCCGGCGCGACTCGGGTGGAGGATCCACGGCCGTCTCCCGCGCCACTCGGGGTCCTTGCGACGGCACCGATCTCTCCGCGGACGGGCGTGTGGGGGTTCGACGTCGTGGGACTCTTTCGCGCGTCCCGCCGCTGTGAGCGCCGCGGGGGCGGGCCGGGATCGAATGACCCCGATCTCGCCGGTAGTCCGGCGGCGACGTCGTCGCGGGTGTACAGCGACGTCTTCGAGTGCCGGCAGATCGTCGGGCGTGGCGCGGGTGAACGGGCGCGATCTGGCGAGCGTGCGGCGTGCGGACCGCTGGCGTCGCGGGAGCCGCGACGATCCGAGGGCGACGGAGCGGAGCGGAACGACGCATCGATCGACGCGACACGCCGATCAGCGCGCACGCGAATTCACGGTCGACTCGGGTGAGCGAGCGCGTCCGTGAGGACCTCGGTACGAGGGCATCGAGGCGCTGGATCGACCGGCCGAACAGAATTTCGTGCGCGCGTCGCAGAGGGGGATCCAAAGGGCCCACAGCCGAGTAGAGTGCTTCGACATGTCTACGGCCGGGCCCACGCGGTCCGGCCTCACCAGGGGGACGCGATGCATAAGAACATGAGAGCGAAATCTGGGCTGGCGGTCGTCGCGGTCGCGGCCGTGTGTGGGAGCGGGTGGTGGGGCGTCAATCCCGTCTCCGCCTCGGACCACGACGAGGCGCCGCTGGTGAAGATGGACCCGGCGGCGGACATCACCGACCTGTACGTGTTCAACAGCGGTGACAACAAGACCACGATCATCGTGTGCTGGGCGGGCTTCCACGACCTGCAGCCGGACCCGGGCAACCCGGCGGTGTACGACTCGGACGTGCTGTACACGATCCACGTCGACAACAACGGCGACAACGAGGCCGACCTGCAGTTTCGCTGGCGCTTCGGCGTCAACGCGACCGACCAGTTCGGCGTCAAGTGGGACGACATCCCGGGCGCGGACGGCCCTGTGATCGGCTTCGTCGATCAGGTCTACCCGGCGGGGAACTTCGCCCGCGTGTGGGCCGGTCACGCCGACGACCCGTTCTTCTTCGACGCGGGCGGCTACCTGGCGACGCTGCAGAGCGGGGCCATCGAGATGACCAAGGACAACGACTTCCTGGCCGGGCGCAACGTCACCGCGGCGGCGATCGAGATCGACACCGACCTGATCTCGGGCGGCGGCGCCTTCCAGGTGTGGGCTACGGCGGCGAAGAAGGGGTAGGAGGCACCACCATGACCAACCATAAATCGATTTACCGAGCTCTCGGGGCCGCGCTGCTCCTCACGACCTTCACCGCCTGCGGCGACAGCGGCGGCGACGACACGACGACGACGCCGATGACGTCGACGACGCCGATGACGTCGACGATGCCGACGACGAGCGTCGGGACGACCGACGACACGCCGACGACCGACCCGGACACCACCAACAACCCGTCGGACCCGCCGACGACCGACCCGGACACCACCAACACGGTGACGACGGACCCGGACACCACCGCCACCACCGACCCGACCACGGGCGGCGACCCGGGCTTCGTGTTCAACGAGGACCCGCCGGAGGCCTTCAACGTCCAGGTCGACCGCCACGCGGCCGTCGAGGCCGGCACCGCCGGCATCAAGGCCTCGCAGGGCCTGGGCCTGATGCCGGGTCAGACCGACATCGCCGTCCGCGACGACTACAACGCCAGCAACCCGGTCGAGGACGCGGCCGGCATGTGGGTGCCGGAGATCCTCGACAGCGTGATGTTCTTCCACGCCGCGCTCGACGACGACCTCATGATGCTCGGCCTGACGCCGGCGACCGTCGACGAGACGGTCATGCAGGCGGGGCCGGTCATCATCCCCGACACCATCAAGTACGACCCGAGCATGCCGACCTCGTACCCGAACGGCCGCAAGCTCGAGGACCCGGTCGTCGACCTCACCCTCGCGGCCGTGCTCCTGAAGCTCGGCCCGCAGCAGCCGCTGACGCTGCTCGCGGACCTGCCGCTCAACCCGCCGGCGAACGACAAGCCGTTCTCCGACGAGTTCCCGTTCCTCGCGCCGCCGCACGACCCCTGAGTCGGGCGCGTAGCGCGGATTGCCGGACGCTCCCCGGGTGTGCGACCCTCCCGGGGGGCGTGCTTCGTTTCTTCGAGGCGCGCTATCGCCTGCCGGCGGCGCCCCGTCTCACCTGTCCTGAAGGTCATGGAAGTCCGTACGACCATCCTCGCCGCCGTCGCCGCGTTCGGCGTCGCCGCCATCGTCAGCCGCATCGACCTGCGCGGACAGCCGGCGACGCCCGTCGACGCGGCCGCGCCGCGGGCCCCGCTCGACGCGGCGGGCGCCGTCTACGACGACGTGCTGGCGGTGCTCGACCGCTCGATCGCCGCCCAGCGCAAGCGGGCCGACGGCCGCCCCACCGACTGGCTCACGCGCATGCACCTCGGCCAGCGGCTGCTCGAGCGGGCCAGCCTGACCAACCGGTTCGACGACTACGCCCGCGTCCAGGCGGTGCTCGACGAGACGTACACGATCATCCGGCCGGGCATCGGCCCGCTGCTGCTCGGGGCCCGCTTCAACTTCGCGATCCACCGCCTGGCCGCCGCCGAGGAGTACCTGCACCACCTCGACAACGTCGCGGTGCCGCGGGCCGACGACGTGATCGCCGCGCGCCTGCTGCGGGCGCAGATCGCCATGCAGCGCGGGCAGTACGCCGAGGCGCTGGAGGGGTTCACGGCGGTCGAGCGGGCCGCCGGGGTGTTCGCGTACCCCGAGCTCGCGGCCTACCACGCCAGGACCGGCAGGCCCGACGCGGCGGTGGAGCTGCTGGCGGCGGCGCTGGCGGCGACGACCAAGAAGGACCCGCAGCGGCGGGCCTGGCTGCGGCTGCAGCTCGGCATCGTCGCCATGGAGCGCGGCGAGCTGGCGCCGGCCATGCAGCACTTCCGCGACGCCGACGCCGAGCTGAAGGGCTGGTGGCTGGTGCAGGAGCACATCGCCGAGATCCACCACCGCCGCAGCAACCACGCCGAGGCGATCGCCATGCTCGAGGCGCTGGTCCGCACGAGCGAGCTGCCGCAGCACATGGACGCGCTGGCGGGGCTGTACCGCCACACGGGCGAGCCGGACAGGGCGAACGAGTGGATCGCCCGGGCGGCCGCGAAGTGGGACGAACAGCTGGCGCGCTTCCCCGAGGCGGCGACGGGCCACGCGCTGCAGCACCACCTGCAGTTCGGCGCGCCGGAGCGGGCGCTCGAGCTCGCGCTGGCCAACGTGGCCCTGCGCCCGGGCGGCGACGCGCAGGTCTCGCTGGCGCGGGCTTACCTGCAGGCGGGGCGGGCCGCGGAGGCGCTGGCGGTGGCGGACAAGGTGCTGGCGACGCCGTACCGCACGGCCCGACTGCACGACGTCGCCGAGAAGGCCCACGCGGCGCTCGGGCACACCGCGGCCGCGGAGGAGCAGGCGGCGCTGCGGCTGGCGCTCAACCCGTTCTACTCGAGCGAGGACCACTCGCACTGACGTCGGCGGTCGCGTCGGCGATGTCGCCGCCGAACGATCGCCTGCGCGTGAGGCCCGGGGGCGGAACCGTGCCGGGGCTCGCGGTCGCGGACGTGCCCCGCGGATCGGGGGCCGCGGGCGACCCGTACGAACAGGTGGTTACGAGCGCGGAGCATCGGCGGATCGACGGAGAATCCGCCGGGGTCACGCGCCGTCGCCGACAAACCCCGCGCACGTGCACCCTGCTGCGCACACGCGGTGAAATTTAGCCGAGCGGCCGAGCGGCGTGAGGATGCTGCACCGCGAGTTCCGGCGTGTTGCGATATGCTCGGACCTCCACCGAGAAGGACAACCATGCGCACTGCAACTTGGATTTTGATCCCCGCCCTCGCCCTCGGCCTCGTCGCTTGCGGCGACGACAAGGGCGACGATGACGGCTCCACCACCACGCCGATGACGACGACGACGCCGATGACGACGACGACGCCGATGACGACGACGACGATGGAGCCGACGACTTCGGGCGACGACACCACGACCAACACGACGCCGCCCGACCCCGACACCACCACGCCGATGACGTCGACGACCAGCGACGACACGACGACGTCCGACGACACCACGACGTCCGACGACACCACCACCGGCGGCGGCGCCGTGACCTGCGAGTCGTACTGCGACATCTACATGATGGCGTGCCAGGACTTCGCCGAGTACGACAACCTGCAGGCGTGCCTCGACCAGTGCTCGCAGTGGCCGGCGGGCATGCCGGGCGCGGTCGACGGCGACAGCCTGGCCTGTCGCCACTACCACGTCGGCGTGGCCAACACGGTCGACGCCAACGTGCACTGCCCGCACGCCAGCCCCAACGGCGCGGGCGTGTGCGTGGCCCCGGGCGCCCCGGACTGCGCGACCTACTGCACGGACTACGGCAAGAACTGCGTCGCCGACCTCTACCTGTACAAGGACGAGGCGGACTGCCTCGACCAGTGCAGCCACTTCTACCCGGGCACCGCGGCCGACATGGTCGGCGACACCGTGGGCTGCCGCATCTACCACGCCGACGCCGCGCTCGCGGACGACGAGACCCACTGCCCGCACGCCGGCCCCGGCGGCGCGATGGTCTGCGTGGTCCAGTGAGCCGCGCGCCGCGCTGAGCGGCTGCTGCGAGGAGGCGGCGTCCGGACGGTCCGGGCGCCGTCGCCGTGTTTAACGCGGGGCCCGCCGGCGCAGCGCCCACACGACCGCGACGACCAGCAGCGCCGCCGCGGCGAGGGCCAGCAGCAGCTCGCGCGGCGCGGCGAGCAGCGCGTCGAACATGCGCTCGCCGAACAGGCTGACCAGCAGCATCGGCAGCACGTAGCCGGCGAGCGAGCCCCAGAAGTGGGTGGCGAACGAGACCGAGGAGACGCCGAAGAACGCGTGCAGCGGCGGGGGCATCCAGAACACCAGGCGCAGCACGAACACGGTGGCGAAGGCGCGGCGCGCGAGGGCCTGGTCGTGGCGGCGGAAGCGCTCGGGGATGCGGGCGGCGACCCACTCGCGGGCGACGAACCTGGCGAACATGAAGCCGACCACGCTGGCGGCCATGGTCCCGGTCATCGACAGGGCGAACGCGACCGGCCACGGCCAGATCAGCGGGGCGCCCCAGATGAAGACCGAGCCGGGGAAGCCGAACGGCTGCAGGACCGCGTAGGCCAGCACGAACGCGACGTAGCCCCACGGCCCGAGGTCGACCAGGGCCGCCTTCAGCCCGGCCGGGTCGGCGAGCCTGGCGAAGATCCCGAGCCGCCACGCGAGCGCCAGCACGGTGAGGGCGGCGAGCACGACCGCGAGCCTGGCCAGCGTCCTGCGGCGATCCGGAGGAGACGTCATGTCGCGTGGAGGGATAACACGACGCGCCCGGGCCGCGCTCGCCGGGGCGCGTGGTAGGCTGGGCCAATGGCGACGGCGGCGATGGAGTTCGGCCGGCATCGCGTCGAGTTCGACGGCGACCTGTTGACGCTGCGGCTGCGCGGGAGGGTGTCGCAGTCCGAGGCGGTCGAGTTCCACGCGATGCTGGCGCAGCTGCTGAGCGAGCGCGGGCGCTGCTTCCTGCTGGTCGACCTGCGGGAGCTCGAGAGCATCGACCCGGGCGCGCGGCGGCACGTCGGCGAGTGGAACCGGAGCCACCAGATCACCGCGGGCGCGGCGTTCGGGGCCAACTTCGCGGTGCGGGCGCTGATGAGCCTGTTCCTCGGCGCGATCAAGCTGATGGCGAGCGACGCGCCGGAGATCCACATGGCCCGCGACGAGGCCGAGGCCAGGCGCTGGCTCGACGCGCGGCGGGCCCGCTGACGGCGCGCCGCGCGGCGGCGACGCGCCTTCACCGCGGGCGGCCGGGCCCGGTCACTGCGGCATGATGACGACGTCGTTGATCGCCTTGATCGCGGCGCCGGCCGGGTAGGCGTACGACACGTAGATCGAGTTGAACATGCTGGCGGTCGAGCCCCAGCCCCACACGGTCACGCCGAACGGGTTGGGGCTGGTCATGGCCTGGCGGCCGTTGGAGCAGCCGCCCTGGTTCTGGAAGTTGCCGGTCACCAGGGTGGTGCGGGTCCACTCCTGGTCGGCGCCGAGCGGCTGCCAGCCGCCGAGCGGGCCGGAGCACTCGAGGTCGACGTCGGCGAAGGCGCCGTCCTTCTTGTTGCGGATGACCACCAGCGACGTCTCGGGGTAGGTGGGGTCGGTGAAGAACACGTACTTGTCGAGGTACTGGGCGATCGGCGTGACGTTGACCCACTCGGGGTCGCCGGTGCCGTTGAAGGGCTGGCCGCCGGTCATGTAGGCCGCGAGGTAGAACGGGTGGTCGACGTCCTGCGAGGTGACGATGAACGGGCCGGCCGAGTTGAACTCGACGACCTGGCCGAGGTTGAGCACGTCGGGCGCGCCGGCGGGCTTGGCCGGGGTGTAGGTCAGGTTGGTGCCGTCGACCGCGCCGACGAGGCGCCACGGCGGGGTCTCCTCCTGGCCGCCGCGGTTGCGGTAGCGGACGGCGGCGTAGCTGCTGCCGAGCGCCTTGACCGGCGGGATCTGCTGGTGGGCGCCGTCGCAGGCCAGCTGGCCCACGGGGACGTTGAGGCAGCTCGCGCCGCCGAACATGCCGACGCGCTTGTTGCTGGCGAGCGGGGAGCCGGTCAGCTCCTGCGGCTGCGAGAACTGGATGAACTGGCCGCGGTTGAGGTTGTACATGATCGGCACCTGCGCGGGGCCGCCTTGCACGCCGTTGCCGGCGACCACCGCGACCTTGGGGTCGAGGGTGACGGTCGTGCCGTCCTCGTCGGCGACCACCGCGAACAGCGGGTTGGCCTCGGCGACCGCCTGACTCTTGGTGTAGGCGTTGATGGCGATGTAATTGGTGTCCCACACGCTGGTCGGCAGCAGCAGCGTGGCCGACGTCGCCGCGACCGCGCCGCCGCCGTACGGCAGCATCTGGTAGGCGGCGACCGGGAAGTCGGTCGAGATGCGGAAGGCGGTGCCGTAGCCGGTGCCGACCACGTGGGCCTCCTGGGCGATGCCGGCGGGCACCGGGCAGTTGGGGAAGCCGCCTGGCCCGCGGGACAGGAACACGATCGCGACCTCGTCGGGCGGGAGGCCGGCGACGGCGTCGTAGTTGCCGTACTGGATGTTCTGGCCCTGGCCCTGGGGGATCTTGATCGCCGAGGCGGGCAGCGGGGCGCCGCCGTACTCGACGTTGATGTGGACCGGCTGGTCCCAGGTGTTGGCGACGAACGCGGCGAAGCACGAGCCGTTGGCGGCGGCGATCAGGTTGGTCTTGACCGCCCAGAAGTTGCAGCCCTCGCTGCCCTTCAGCAGCTCGGCGGCCTCGCACGGGGACAGCGGCACGCACTCGGCGTCGATGCAGTACGAGCCGCCCTGACACTGCTGGACCGGGTTGCCGGCGCACAGCACCTGCGTGAGGTCGTCGGAGCAGTACTCGGGGGCGCACGGCGGCTCGCCGCTCGACGACTCGCTGCTCGACTCCATCGCGGTGGTGGAGGAGGACGTCGAGGGGTCGGTCGAGGGGTCGGTCGACGACGAGGTCGAGGGGTCCGACATGCTGACGCCCATGGTCGTGCCGCTCGACGCGGTGGTGTCGGGGTCGGTCGAGGGGGTGCTCGTCGCGGTGGTGTCGTCGGGCGGGTTGGTCTCGGCGTCGGAGTCGGAGCCGGTGCCGGGGGTGCTCGCGCTGGTGTCGCCGGTCGGCGGGTTGGAGTCGGTGGGCGAGGATGTCGGCGGATCGATGCTCGTGGACGGCAGGGTCGGAGCGGTCGAGGTCAGGGTGCCGGTGGGGTCCGTGCCGTCGTCGCCGCAGGCGAACGAGGCGCACGTGAGGGTGAGGGTCAACGCCGGGGCGATGCGCATCCGGTCACGGTAGGCGAAGCGATGGACGCGTGTCGACTGGCGCGTGCGCCGGGGACACGCGGGGGGCCGAGGTCTCACGTCGCGGGTCGGCGCGACGGCGAGCCTCAGCGACGACGCGTCAGGGACCACTGCAGCGCGAGCTCGAGGCCGAGCGCGAGCTCGAGGCCGCCGAGGCGCAGCCGCGAGGCACCGGTGAGGTCGGTGAGGCCGATCTCGGTGGCGCCGTCGTCGACCGCGAAGCTGCCGGCGAGCTCGAGGTGCGGGCCGACGCGCAGCGCGGCCAGCGGGCCGCGGGCGAGCGCGAGGCGCAGCGCCGGGGCCACGCGCACGAACCCGCCGACGAGCGGCGGACGGCCCGACAGCTCGGAGCCGCGGTAGACCACCGCCGCGTCGCCCGACTGGCGGATGAACCACGGCTCGATCGTCGCGGCCGCGAGGATCGGCAGCTCGAACCGCCCGCGCCGCCAGGCGTAGCCGCCGGCCAGGCCGATGCGCACGCGGCCGACCGCGTAGGCCGAGACGTCGCGCCCGAGCCCGCGGACGTCGAGCGCGAGCAGGCCGCCGCGCGGGCCGCGGGCGGCGATCGTGAGGCCGCCGCCGGCGCCCGCGAGCGAACCGCCGTGGGCCTGCGGTCCGACGGCGAGCAGGGCGAGGCCGTGGAGGCCGGTGGCCAGCTCCCAGCCCGGCTTCGCGGGCGGCGGCGGCTCGCTCGTGCGGGGCGGCGGGGCGGTCGGCCGCGGCTGCGGCTGCGGCTGCGGGGCGGTCGGCGTGGGCTCGGGCGCGGGCGCGGGCGCGGGCTCGGGCGGCGGCTCGTCGGGCTCGCTGCCGGGGATCGCGACGTCCTCGCGGACCGGGGCCACCGCGCCCTGCTCGATCGAGAACAGCAGGTTGGCCGCGGTGCTGGCGGCGACGCGGACCTCCTGTCCGACCTCGACGGCGAAGCTGCGCTCGTAGGCGCGGCCGTCGGAGGTGATCGCCTGCACGCTGGCCGCGCCGTCGGCCTCGCGGGCGATCCGCAGGTACACGTGCGGCGCCTCGGCGGGCGGCGGGCCGCCGTGGCGATCGACGGCGAGCCGCGGCAGCCGCAGGCGCAGGGCGGCGAGCACGGCGGGCTCGTCGAAGCCGACGGCCTCGACCCGCGCGGCCCGGAACTCCGCGAGCTGCGGGCCGGCGACGACCGGGTCGGCGGCGGGCGCTTGCGCGGGCGCTTGCAGCGCGAGCCAGCAGGCGAGCCAGGTCGAGGAGGGGGGCATGACGCGCCGACTGTCTTGCTACGGAAGGGCCTGCGGATCAACCGCATCCGTCGGGCACGCACACCGGCGCGGCGAGGAACGGCGAGTCGCAGCAGGCGCCGTGGTCCTCGTCGTCGTCCTCCTCGCAGGCGTCCGCGCACGGGCAGGCGTCGCAGCCGGCGATCTCGCCGTACTCGCGGCACTCGCCGGCGAAGCACAGCTCGTCGGACTTGCAGGCGTCGCCGCACTCGCCGCAGTGCAGCGCGTCGGTCGCGAGGTCGACGCAGGCGCCGCCGCAGGCGGACAGCGGGGCGGCGCAGGCGTCGACGCAGGCGCCGGCCTGGCAGACCGCGGCGCACGGCGCGTCGCACTCGCCGCAGTGCTCGGCGTCGGCGCGGGTGTCGACGCAGGCGCCGCCGCAGCGCTCGAGGCCGTCGCGGCACACGCACACGTCGGCGACGCAGGCCTCGAGCTCGGCGTCGCAGCCGCGGTCGCACGGGCAGGTGTCGGCGGCCACGCAGTCGTAGCCGCACCGCACCTGGCCCGCGGGGCAGGTCTCGCCGTCGCAGGTTCCCGCGGCCACGCAGGCGCCGTCGCACAGCTCCTGGCCTTCGGCGCACGACTCGCACGACCCGGTGGCCACGCAGCCCTGCGCGCACGGGACCTGTCCGTCGGGACAGGTCCCGGCCTGACCGCCGACCGTGTACTCGGACAGGCACCCGCCGAGCAGCGCGACGAGGAAGAACCAGCGCTTCACGGCGAACCTCCGGCGGCCTCGGCCTCGGCGCGGTGGGCACCGTCGGGGTGGTGGGCGAGGTAGTCCTGCCAGCAGGTCATGCGCGCGTCGGCGGCGGCGCGCTGGCACAGTCCGGCGCGCGCGTCCTCGGCGAAGCGCCCGCGCGGGAAGCGGTCCAGGTACTCGCGCCACACCCGGGCCTGGCCGTCGTTGCCGAGCATCTGGCGGGTCAGGGCGAACAGGTCGCCGTAGGCCAGCTCGGCGCGGCGGCCGTCGGCGAGGCGCAGGATCTCGCGGTACTTGGCCTCGGCGGCCGCGAGCTCGCCGCGCTGCCACAGCGCCTGGGCCTCCTCCTCGAGGCTCGGCGGCGCGGGGGCCGGCCGCGGCTTCCTGACCTCCGGCCTGCGCGGGCGCGGCGCGGGGTCGGGTTCGCGGCTGTCCCCGGGGACAGGCTTCTGCACGTCCGGACCACCCGGCGCGGGCTCCCCAGCCTCGAAGCTGTCCCCGGGGACAGGCGAATCTTGACGCGGTCGCGGCGCCTCGCGGGCCGGCGCCACGTTGTGCGCCGCGCCGCCCGGGGTCGCGTCGGGGCGATCCGAGCTGGCCTCGACGCCGCGGCCGCCGCGGTCGACCTGCGCGACCTGCCCGGCGTCGCCGAGGAACAGCGCGACGGCGGCGGCGGCGGCGGCGAGCAGGCCGACGACCACGCCGATCCGCCGCCCGCGCGACGCGGAGCCGGGCAGCGGCGGGATGCCGGCCAGGCTGCGCTCGTGCAGCCGGGCGTCGAGCTCGGCGCGCAGGGCCGCGGTGAACGGCGCGAGGTCCTCGGCGGCGTCGCCGTCGGCGTCGCCCTCGTCGGCGAGCGGCGGGGGCGCGGGCGTCGGCGGGGGCGCGCCCTCCTCCGCCGCGATCGCCCGGGCGCGGGCCAGCATCGCCGCGAAGTCGGGGCGCACGGCGGCGCCGCGGGTGTCGAGGTCGTCGGCCGCCTCGTGGGCGAACGGCGCCAGCTCGTCGCGCTGATCGTCGCGGGACGTCATGCCGGGTCCTCCTTGCGCTCGTCGCCGGCGAGCCAGCCGAGGCGCGTCAGCTCGGCGCGGATCTTGGCACGCGCCCGCGTGGCCCGCACGCGCAGGTTGCCGGGGCTCAGGCCGAGCGTCGCCGCGGCCTCCTCGGTCGACATGTCCTGCATGTCGACGAGCACGAACACCTCGCGCAGCGACTCGGGCAGGGTCTCGAGCACCGCGAGCAGCACTCTGGCCCGCTGCTGGCGCAGGTGGGCGCCCTCGGGGTCGGCCGCGCCGGCGGCCACGCGGTCGCGGCTCATCAGCTCGAGGCGGTCGAGGGCCACGCCCTGGCGCTGGCGCGAGCGCCAGTGCTTGCGCACGATGTTGAGGGCGATGCCCCGCAGCCAGCCGACGAACGAGGCCCGCGCCTCGAACGTCGCCAGGCCGACGAACGCCCGCGCGAACGTCTCCTGGACCAGATCCTCGGCCGCGCCGACGTCGCCGGTCAGGTACGACACGTATTTAAAAATGCGGTCGAAGTGCTCGTGGTAGAGGCGCGACCAGGCGGCGACGTCGCCGTCGCGGGCGCGGGCGACGAGGGCGGCCTCGCGGCTGTCGGACGGGTCCCCGGCGGGCGCGGCGCCGGGGCGGTGCAGGTTGACGACGGTGCCCACTCGCGTCCTCCGTACCCGATGCCGACGGGTTGTTACACGCGCGCGAACGCCCCGGTCGCGTGCGAAAAGGCGGCGCCGCCCCCGGTGGGCCTCAGCCGGGGCACAGGCCGAAGGCGTCGGCCCCGAGGTTGTTGCCGGGGTGGCAGTCGGCGATCAGGTCGTCGGGGTCGACGTCGACGAACACGTTGCCCATCGCCCCGAGCTGGGCGATGCACTGCACGATCTCGCACTCGCCCGGCGGCAGCAGCATCGTCGTCGTCGCCGTGCACGCCAGCGTCGCCTCGTCCTTGCCCTGGTCGGGCAGCTCGGTGGTGTAGAAGGCCACGGTCACGCCGTCCTGCACCGCGTTGGTGCCGCGGTTGCACACCTCGGCCTGCAGCACCACGTCGCCGCCGGGGAAGTCGCACAGCATGCCGGGGTCGGTCAGCTCGACCGTGAGGTCGGCGACCTGCAGCGCGCCGAGGCCGCCCTGGCTGTTCTGGCGCAGGTTGTTGAGGCCGGGCGTCTGCCAGTTGTTGACGTACTCGCTGCGCCGCGGCACGCGGGCGTCGTCGGTCACGTGGGTCACGCTGTAGACGTGCTGGTTCCACACCGGCCGCGAGTTGGCCCAGCGGTCCATGGGGTCGCGGTAGACCGCGAAGCCCGACGACACCGCGAAGTTGCCCGACTCGGGGAACAGCGGGTCGACCGCGGGGCAGTTGCCGTAGGGCGTGCGCGGCACGACGATCTCGGTGGCGAAGTCGCCGTCGACGTCGGCGATCGTCGGGTACTCGAGGCCGGTGCCGCTCGAGGCCGGCGCCGAGAACAGCACGGTCCCCGACTTGCCGTCGTAGACGCGGAGGTAGCACTCGTCGCGGTAGACCGCCTCGCCGTCGCCGTCGCCGTCGAAGTCGAAGATCGACGAGCCGGTGATGTTCGACGACTCGTCCTGCGAGGCCTGGGCCCACAGCACGCCGTCGGGCAGGTTCTTGGCGGCCTGCTCGGGGGCGCGCTCGCAGGCGCCGCCGGGGCGCTCGGGCGGGCTCATGCCCATCAGCGCGGCCACGCAGTCGGGGTCGTAGACGACGTACTGGGTCGCGCCGGCCGAGGCGAACTCGACCTGGCCGTCGCCGTCGAAGTCGCTGATGGTGAGCGGCCCGCCCTTGTCCTCGGCGAGCGCCTTGGTCTTGTAGGTCGCGATCGGGCCCCAGACGATGGTGCCGTCGAGCGCCTGCATGCGGATCTGGCCCTGGTTGCCCGGCGCCGACAGGACCACGACCTCGGGCTGCTCGGCGGGGTCGACCCCGCCGATGTTCGAGTAGGCCCCGGCGTCCGCGACCCCGAGGTAGCCGCCGAGCTGCATCGGGCTCTTGACGAACCACGGCTTGTCGACCCACTCGGTCGTGACCTCGTCCCAGCCGGCGATGCGCGCGGGCATGACGAGGTCCATGCCCCCGTCGAGGTCGACGTCGGCCACGAACTCCATGGTCCCGGCCTGGCCGGCGTTCCAGGTGGTCAGCAGGCAGCCCTCGCCGTCGAACACCTGCTGGCCGACCAGGATCTCCGGCAGCGTGTCGTCGTCGAGGTCGATCAGCAGCGGGCTGAAGATCGTGCTGCCGTTGCTGAACTTCAGCACCGTGTCGGTGTCGCAGTCGCGGCCGTACCACATGCGCTCGAGCTTCGGCGGCTGCTCCTCGGAGTTGATGCGCAGGGCGTAGAGGTCGACCGGCTGGAGGTAGTCGTTGGACCCGAGGTGGTAGCTGACGAGCTCGGGGTGGCCGCCCGCGGGCACGTCGCCGTCGAGGTCGCCGATCGCCCAGGTGGCCGCGTAGGCCGGGCGGTTGTCGAGGTTCGGCTCGTCGAGGCCGCCGGCCCGCAGCTGCTCCTCGCAGGTCCGGCCGTCGAAGATGCGCAGGGTGCCGATGCGCTGGTTCGGCGGCTGGTGGAAGGTGGTGACGACGATCGAGGGCTGCAGCTTGCCCTTGTTCTTGTCGAGGTTGAGGTCGGCGATCGTCGGCGTGGTGTAGATCAGCGTCGACGCCTTGGTCGGGTCGTTGGGGTCGACCGGCGCCTTCCACTCGCACTGCAGGCTGGGCTTGACGCCCTCGGGGATGTTCGGCTTGACGCAGTCGGGGTCGTTGATCACGTCGGCCGGCACGCCGTAGGGGACGCACTGGCCGTCGGCGTCGCAGTACGAGTCGCCCGGGCAGTCGTCGTAGGTCACGCACGGGCCGAGGTCGGGGATGCAGGTGTCGTACTTGCAGAGGAAATTCTCGGGGCAGCCCCCGCACGGCGGCTCGCCGGTCGTGCCGGTGGCGTCGGCGGTGGTGCCCGTGCTGCCCGGCGTCGGGTCGACCGGCTCGGTGGTGCCGGTCGAGGTGGTGCCGTCGTCGCTGGTCGCGCTCGTCGGCGGCGCGCTCGTCGTCGGCGGGTCGCCGGTGGTCGTGGTGCCGGCGACGCCGGTCGTCGGCGACGCGCCGGTGTCACCCGTGCCCGGCGCGCTGGCCCCGCCGTCCGCCCCGCCGCCCGCGTCCCCGCAACCCGTCCACGTCAACACCCCGAGCAGCGCCCACGACCCACGAAGTCCAGCCATCGCGGCATCGTCGGGGAGACGCGGCCGGGCCGTCAAGCTCGCGACCCGCACGGTCGAGGGACCGCCGGGGGCCCGCGTCCTCACCCGGCGCGGTCGACCGTCGGTCGGACCCGCGAGCCCCGCTCCAGTGCGGCGCAACCAGCGGGAGCGCCGGCGGACCGCCCCTTGCGACGTTGCCGCGCGGCTGCGAGGATTGCCGGCTGGGGGTGGAGCGATCGAGGGGGCGCAATCAGCCAGCGAACCGGTCCGCGTGGGCCGCTTCGTCGTCCTGCGGCGCCTCGGCGCCGGGTCCATGGGCGTGGTCTACTCGGCCTACGACGAGGAGCTCGGGCGCCGCGTCGCCATCAAGCTGATCCACGTCGACGGCCGCGCCGGCCAGCGCCAGGCCCGGCTGCAGCGCGAGGCCCAGGTCATGGCCCGCCTCTCGCACCCCAACGTCGTCCAGGTCTACGAGGTCGGCGAGCACGACGGGCACATCTACATCGCCATGGAGTACATCGCCGGGCGCACGCTCGCGGCCTGGCTCGCCGAGGCCCGCCGCGGCTGGCCCGACGTGCTCGCCGTGTTCCTGCAGGTCGGCGCCGGCCTGGCCGCGGCCCACCGCGCCGCGCTCGTGCACCGCGACGTCAAGCCCGACAACATCCTCATCGGCGAGGACGGCCGCGCCCTCATCGCCGACTTCGGCCTGGCCCGCCACGACTCCCACGCCGCCGACGCCGCCCCGAGCGCCGCCGCCGACCAGGCCCTCGACGACGACAACCTCCGCCTCACCGCCACCCACGCGCTGATCGGCACGCCCGCCTACATGCCGCCCGAGCAGCACCTCGGCCGCGCCGTCGACGCCCGCAGCGACCAGTACAGCTTCTGCGCCTCGCTGTGGGAGAGCGTGCACGGCGAGCTGCCGTTCACCGCCGCCACCCGCGGCGAGCTGATCCTGAAGATCACCGGGGGCTCGCTGCCGCCGTGGCGGCGCGGCGGTCGGGTGCCGCGCTGGCTGCACCGCACCATCGCGCGGGGCCTCGCCGCCGACCCCGCCGCCCGCTGGGACTCGATGGACGCGCTGCTCGCGGCCCTCGGCCGCGCGACCTGGCGGCGCCGTCGCTGGCTGATCGTCGCCGTCGGCTTCGGCGCGCTGCTCGGCACCGCGGTCAACCTCGCCGTGCAGCGCACGTTGTCCGGCGCGCGCGCCTGCGAGGACGCGGCCCACGCGTTCGCCGGCGTGTGGGGCGAGCCCGAGCGCGCCGCCGTCGCGTCCGCCCTGCTGGCGACGCGCTCGTCGCACGCCCCCGACACCGCCGAGCGCGTGGCCGCCGGCCTCGACCGCTACGCCGAGCGCTGGCGCTCGACCCACCGCGCCGCCTGCGGCGACGAGGCCTCGACCCTCGCCCACCACAAGCTCGCCTGCCTCGAGCGCCAGCGCCAGGAGGCCCGCGCGCTCGTGCAGGTGCTCGCCGGCGCCGACGCCACCATCGCCGAGCACGCCGTGTTCGCGGTCGCCTCGCTGCCGGACCCCGCCGAGTGCACCGACCCCGCCCGCCTCGCGCGCAGCGACGCCGACGCGCCGGCCGAGCGCGGCCAGCTCGCCGCGCTCGAGCAGCGCCTCGCCACCGCCCGCGCCCTGGGGCGCGCCGGCGACTACCAGCGCGCCCTCGACACCGCGATGGCGGCCCTCGTGCTCGCGCGGCAGACGGGCCACGGATCCCACCGCGCCCAGGCCCAGCTGCTGCAGGGCGAGCTGCTCGAGCACCTCGGCAAGCTGTCCGCCGCCGAGCACGCGCTCGTCGACGCCTACTGGACCGCCGAGGCCCACGCCGACGACGACACCAAGCTGGCCGCCGCCACCCGCCTGATCGGCGTCGACGAGCAGCAGACGCGGCTCTCGGAGGCCCACGTGTGGGCCCGCGGCAGCCAGGCGATCGTCGCCCGCACGCGCCTCCACACCGGCCGCCACGCCGACCTGCACGACGCCCTCGGCTCGCTGGCGATCGCCGAGAACGACCTCGACGCCGCCCGCGCGTCCCACGAGGCGGCCCTCGAGCTGCGCCGCCGGCTGTTCGACGACTCGCACCCCGACGTCGCCCGCTCGCTCAACAACCTCGGCGTCGTGCACGACATGCAGGGCCAGTCCGAGCGCGCCCTCGAGTACTACCAGCGGGCCGTGGCCCTGCAGGAGCGCGTGCTCGGCGAGCGCCACCCCTCGCTCGCCTCGCCGCTCTACAACATCGGCGTCATCCACTACAACCTGAGGGCCTACGAGCCGGCGAGCGCGGCCTTCCAGCGGGCCCTGCAGATCAACCAGGCCAACCTCGGCGGCGAGCACCCGACCGCGGCCATGACCATGCTCGGCCTCGCCGAGGTCCACCGCAGCACCGGCCGCCACGCCCTCGCCGAGCAGTACAACCAGCAGGCCCTGGCGCTCGCCGAGCGCACCCTCGGCCCCGACCACCCGCTCTGCGCCTACGCCCTCGTCAACCTCGGCCGCGTGCTGCTCGAGACCGACCGCCCGCAGCAGGCGATCCCGCGGTTCGAACGCGCCCTGAAGATCCAGGCGGCCAGCCGCGCCGCCGCCCACGAGCTCGCCGAGGCCCACGAGGCCCTCGCCAGAGCCCACTGGCAGCACGACGCCGACCGCACCGCCGCCGTGCACCACGCCCGCACCGCCGTCGCCGAGTTCCGCCGCGCCACCCCGCCGCGCGAGCAGGACGCGGCCCGGGTCGAGGCCTGGATCGCCGGCCTCGAGTGAGCCGACGCGCCCGCTCCCCTCGCCGCCCCGGTTGCCCACGCCCGCAAATGGGCCCGTACGTCCCGGAGCGGGGGCGGCCCCGCGGCGCCGCGCGGCCGCTATCATGGCGAAGATGTCGGAAGTCGTCGCACCCCCCTCGCTCGCCGAGCTGCAGCAGGAGCACGAGCTGTTCCGACGCCTGCTCGACCTCGGCGCGTGCGAGGCGATCGAGACGTTCCTCGCCGAGATCCTCGCGCTCGTCGCCCAGATCTCGCGCGCTCGCAAGGCCTACCTCGAGCTCTACGACGACGGCGCCGACCCCACGGGGCCCGCGCTGACCCTGGCCCACGGCTGCGAGGGCGAGGCCGCCGAGAGCTTCCGCGCCGGCATCTCGCACGGCGTCATCGCCGAGGCCGTCGCCACCCGCACGACCATCGTCACCGCCTCGGCGATCCAGGACCCGCGCTTCCGCGACCTCGGCAGCGTCCGCCGCCACCGCATCGAGGCCGTGCTGTGCGCCCCGATCGGCTTCGGCGCGCCCATCGGCGTCATCTACCTGCAACAGCGCGCCGAAGGCGGCAGCTTCGGCGAGGCCGACCGCCTGCAGGTCCAGCGCTTCGCCCGCCACGTCGCCCCGTTCGCCGAGCGCCTGCTGCTGCGCCGTCGCCAGCGGCAGGTCGACCCGACCGCCGCGATCCGCGGCGCGCTGAAGGCCGAGTCGGTGATCGGCAGCAGCCCCGCGCTCGCGCGCCTGCTGCAGGAGGTCGCGCTGGTCGCCCCGCTCGAGGTCTGCGTGCTCCTGACCGGCGAGTCGGGCACCGGCAAGACCCAGCTCGCGCGCGTGATCCACGACAGCGGCCCGCGCCGCGGCGGCCCGTTCGTCGAGCTCAACTGCGCCGCCCTCCCGGACGCCCTGATCGAGGCCGAGCTGTTCGGCGCCATGCCCGGCGCCCACTCGACCGCGACCCGCAAGATCGACGGCAAGATCGCCGCGGCCGCCGGCGGCACCCTGTTCCTCGACGAGATCGGCGAGCTCCAGCCGTCCGCGCAGTCGAAGCTGCTGCAGCTGCTGCAGTCGCGCCAGTACTTCCCGCTCGGCGCGTCGCAGCCGGTCGTCGCCGACATCCGGGTGATCGCCGCGACCAACGTCGATCTGCAGGCCGCGATCGCCCGCAAGGCCTTCCGCGACGACCTCTACTACCGCCTCTCGGTCCTGCCGATCCGCGTGCCCGCGCTGGCCGAGCGCCGCGAGGACCTGCAAGCCCTCGCCGACCACTTCTGCCAGCAGGCCTGCGCCCGCAACCGCCTCCCGACCGTCCGCCTGTCGCTCGCGGCCCGCCACGCCGTCATGACCGCCGACTGGACCGGCAACGTCCGTCAGCTCGCCAACGCCGTCGAGGGCGCGGCGATCCGCGCCGCCGGCAGCCGCCTGGCGGAGATCGAGCCGCACCACCTGTTCCCGAGCCGCAGCGACGGCCAGGCCGCCCGCGTCGCCAGCTTCCAGGAGGCGACGCGCGCCTTCCAGGAGAAGCTGGTCCGCCAGGCCCTCGAGGAGACCGGCTGGAACGTCACCGAGACGGCCCGCCTGCTCGACCTGTCGCGCGCCCACACCTACAACCTGATCAGCGCGTTCGGCCTGGCCCGCCGCGGCCGCTGACCGTCCAGTAATTCAGACGTCCGCCCACACGGCTGGACCGCGGCAGCACCTGCGCCCCGGCGGTCCGCCCGCCGCCCCGCCCGGCCGCGTTCACTCGGCGAGACACCCCGACCCGCGAGCCCCCGCGATCACGCGTGGCACGGTCGTTGCTCTCCGGTGACCGCAACCCAAGGTCGCCGTGCACGCCCACAACCACGCCCCGTCCCTCGCCGCGCTCGCGCTCCTCGGGTGCCTCGCGGCCTGCCACAGCGATCCCCCGCCGCCGCCCGGGACCCTCGTCATGCGCCAGGTCGGCAGCCGCCTCGGCGACACCGCCGACGACCTCGGCGTGCTCGTCGTCGGCCAGAGCGTGTGCGGCACCCACCTCGCGCTGCGCAGCGAGGCCGGCACCCTCTCGGTCCACGGCGACGCGCGCCGCACCGACGCCTGCCTGCGCCTGCCGCTCCACGGCGAGTCGCAGCGCGTCGAGCTCCTGGTCTACCCCGCGGAGACCGCGGCCCTGCTGCACGGCGAGCTGCTGATCGAGCCCGGCACCTGCGCGGCGCTCCCGCCCACCTGCCAGGCCCTGTGCCCGCCCGCCGCCGGCACGAGCGACGACGGCGACGCGAGCGAGAGCGGCGAGAGCGACGAGGGCGGCGACGCCGACGACGCGCCGCCGTTCGTCTCCGCCGCCTGCCCGCCACGAGCCCTCCTCGTCGACCAGGCCACGCTGCTGGTCCAGGCGGTCCTGCCCGAGCAGAGCGACACCGGCAGCACGTCCGCCACGGGCACGGGCACCGCCACGGGCACGGACACGAGCACGGGCACGGGCACCGCCACGGGCACGGACACGAGCACGGGCACGAGCACCGCGACGAGCACGGACACGAGCTCGAGCACCGGCGGCTCCGACACCGGGGACACCGGCACCGGCACCTCCACGAACCCCTGAGCAAAAGGTAACGCAGTCATGCTCATCCAATCATGGCTCCTGTGGCTCGCCGCCGACGCGCTGCCATTGCCCGCGAACGCGAGCACCCCCGAGCCCGCCGAGGTGTATGTCCGCGAGGGCTGCGCCCGCGCATCGGTGCTGTGCCTCGACGCCGACGGCCGTCCGATCGCCGACGACGCGATGCCCGCCCGGGTCACCGCCGGCGCCGGCGTCCAGGTCAAGGTGCTCGGCTGCGCGAACGTATACAAGGACGCCTCCTACAAGATCGACAGCGAGGCCGAGACGACCCCGGAGCGCCTGTTCAAGGACCCCGTGAGCACGGAGGCGACCGCTGCTGAGAGGGCCAAGATCAATGAGGAAGTGGACAAGTGCGACTCCGCCGACAAGGTGACCGTGCTGAAGTCCGAGCGCGTGACCGTGGCCAGCGCCCCGAACACGCGGCTCTTCCGCATCATCGTCACCCGCCAGGAGGGCGCCGACGCCGCCGCCAGGCTGCGCGTCGAGACCTACGAGTCACGCGTCGACCTCGGCCGCTACTACCTCGACGTCGGCGTCATGATCCCGGTGGTCCTCGGCGGCGACCGCAAGGTCGTGGTCGAGGACACCGACCAGCCGGGGATCAAGCGCCTGTCCGTCCGCGAGGACCTGCAGGTCGTGCCCGCCCTGATGCTGCACGTGTTCCCCGGCGGACGCGACCTCGGCGCGCTGAGCTCGTTCAAGGTGGGCCACGGCTGCGCCGATCCGGCCCCCGCGTGGCGGCGGTGCCGGTCGGACCGCCACCGCCGACGCGCCGCCAACGCCCTCGGCCTGCAGCTCGGCATCGAGCTCGACTTCAAGAATTTCAACCGCCTGTTCTTCGGCGGCCTGTTCGAGCCCGTCGCCGGCCTCAGCTTCAACGCGGGCGTCGCGCTCACCCGCCTCGAGTACATCCGCGGCGGCCACTTCTCCGGCGCGCTGATCCCCGCGCCGACCGGCACGAACAGCGACGGCAGCGCCGACCTCCGCCAGTACGTCGACCGCTACTGGGCCCCCCGCTTCTACCTCGGCGTGACCCTCTCGTTCGACATCGTCCGCACGCTCAACGAGCGCCGCCGCAACGCCGACATCAAGAACCTCATGCCCGAATGAAGGGACTCCATCGCCCATGAAACCCTCGCATCGAATCCTCGGGGCCCTCCTCGTCGGCGGCGCCGCCACCGTAACCGTCACCCTCCTCCAGGGCTGCAAGAAAGGCAGCGCGGACGCCCCTAAAGACCCCTGTGAAGCCTATGAGAAGGCCCGCAACAAGCTGCTCGACCGATCGGTCAAGCGCTTCAACAAGCACGAGCGAAGGATCGACGAGTTCCTCGACGCGATGAAGGTCGCCGACTACCTCGACGAGTCGCTCAAGCAGCGGGGATGCAAGGTGTCCACGCCGCCGGGTGAGAGCGGCGGAAGCGGCGGGAGCGGGGGAGGCGGCGGGGGCGCGAAGAATTTGGCAACCGTGAACCCCATGCACGCCGCGCAGAACGCCATCGAAGGCAAGATCAAGGCGTTTGCGAAGGGCGAGCGCGAGAAGGAGGCGTGTATCCTCGGGCAAAGCCTCTGCTCCGCGGTCCCGAGGGTCGAGGTGCTGACCGATGCGCTGAAGGCGATGGTCTCGAGCGACATCAAGACGATCCACGGACGTGACAACCGCCGCGGCTGGGCTCGCCTCGACGACAACCAGCGGAGAATCGCCAGGGGGACGGTCGCGCTGTTCATGGACGGCGGCTGGACCGAGCAGAGCGGGCAGTGGCAGACGGAGCCGGTCCAGTCGCTCGGCGCGACCCTGCAGCTGTGCGCGAACCAGCCGTTCGTGGACGAACCGTCGGGCTCGTATTGCAGCGGCTTCGTCGTCGCGCCGGAGTGGGTGGTGACCGCGCGTCACTGCCTGGAGGGCAAGACGGTCGAGAAGATCCGGGTGGTGACGGGGTACCATGAGACGCCATCATGGCGCGAGCGTACGGAGCCCCTGTCGTTCCCGACGGCCAGCGTCTACAAGGTCGTCGACGCCACGCGCCGGAGCGAGGACGGCGAGGACTGGGCGCTGCTCAGGCTCGATCGTCCGGTCGCGGGCGACGTGGTCTCGCTCGCGGTCGACACCGCGGAGGTGGTCCCCGGAACCGATCGACAGCTGGCCGTGAGCGGGCATCCGCTCGGGTTGCCGATCAAGTACGCGGACGAGGCCAGGGTGATCGACGTCGGCCGACAGAACGCGAGCAAGCTGCTGTTCTGGGCCACGCTCGACACGTTCGGCGGCAACTCGGGCTCGCCGATCGTCGACGTCGGCTCCGGCAAGGTCGTCGGCGTCCTGGTGCGCGGTGACCCCGACTTCGTGCCGGGGAGCGACGCGCGTTGCCTCGTGGAGAAGAAGTGCCTGAAGCCCGGCGACTGCAAGGGCGAGGTCGTCCAGCGGGTCACCACCGAAGCTTTCACGGCCGCGCTCACGTCGATCGGACCGGCGCCGAGCCCGGGGGCGAGTCCGGAGGCTGGCCCGCCCCCGACGACCCCCGCGCCGGCGAAGTCCAATAAGCCGAAGCCGCCGAAGGCCAAATGAGCGGCGCCGGGCTCACCCGGTCAATGTATGTCGCGGCGCCGGGGCGTGTGCAACGCCGGCGCCGCTGCGCGCGCGTGGTGTCGCGTGGTCGCGGAGCGCCCGCCGTCGCCGCGCCCGAAGGCCGGCGAGACAGCCCGCTGGTGCGGCGTCAGGGTGTAAACATAAAAGGGCGTCGTGGCTCGCAATACCTGCGAAGCGACGACGCCCACTTGGTTCGCGTATATTCGTCGAACCATGGTCGGCGATGATAGATAGATATCGCGTGGAAAATCCCTGCGTCGCCGACCCCGAGGATAGCGTCGGGGTCGGGCGGCGGCGCCACGCGCTCACAGCACGCCGGCGAGGCGCAGGAGGTCCGAGAGGTCGAAGTGGCCGTCGCCGCGGGCGGACGGCAGGGTCGGGCGCCAGCCGTAGGTGCGCAGGATCGAGTCCTTGCTGCGGCGGACCAGGCCGATGAGCACCTCGGCGACGATGGTGCCGCCGACCGGTCCGAGCCGCTGACCGTCGCCGACGGACGCGGCCTCGGCCAGCACGTAGAACCACAGCGGCGTGCGCTCGAGGAAGCCGGCGCTGCGCAGCACGTCGAGCTGCGACTCGCCGCCCGGCGCGGCGGGCACGCTCGCGGCGACGGCCTCGAGCTCGGCCGCGGTCAGCGGCGCGACGCCGAGGGCCCTGGCGACGGCCTGACCGGTGGGCATGCGCAGGAGGTACCCCCGCAGCAGGTTGCGCACCGCGAGGCGGCCGCGGTCGCCGGGCTCGGGCTGGCCGTCGATCTGCGGCAGCGTGAACAGCGGCTCGACCAGCCGGGTGTCGAGCCGGCGCGTCTTCTCGACCTCGGGGCCGTCGCCGATCAGCTCCGGCCACTCGACGATCCAGTTGTGCGGCAGCGTGGCGAAGTCGCCGAGCTGGCCGCTGAAGGCGGTGAACGTGAACAGCAGCTGCAGCGTGGCCGGGATCCCGCCGCGGGTGCGGTTGAAGTTGAGGTTGAAGTCGTAGGCGCCGCGCACCATGGTGTGGCCGAAGCGGTAGGCCGCGACCGTGAACTCGAGCGGCAGGTAGAACGGCTCGGCCATCGCGTCGTAGAAGCGGTTGCCGTACTGCAGGATGCGGTCGACCAGCGCCGGGTCGACGATGCGCCGCAGGAAGTCGTGGATCACGACGTGCTGGTAGTGCTGGCGGAGCAGCACGCCGGCCTCGTCGAAGCCGTGCCCGCGCGCGACGATCGCGTTGTGGGCCCGCAGGAACGCCACGTGGAGCTGCGAGATGATGGTGTTCTCGTCGTTGCGCGGGTCGCCGATCAGCGCCGCGCGGTCGTGCTCGGGGTCCTCGCTCCGGGCCTCGCGCGGCAGGTCGTTGAGGTCGTCCTTGCCCGGCGGACGGGCCAGCGGCGGGTTGTTGTTGACGGTCGGCGAGACCGTGCCGAGGACCATCTGGTCGCCGCTGCGCGGGGCCGGCAGCCCGTACACGCTGTCGAGGTCGAGGCTCGCGGTCCGCGCGTTGCGCAGCAGCGTGCGCGCGTCGGCCAGCGCCATCGGCCGCAGGCCGGGCGCGGTCAGGTCGGGCAGCGCGGCCGAGAGCGCCTCGAGGGTGACGTCGTGGTCGATGAATTGACCGAGGTACGTGTACGCCGCCGGGATCGCCGAATCTCCGGCGGGGTCGTCCATGACCGCCGCGGCCTCCATCATGGTCTTGCCGAGGCGCACGAGGTCGTCGCGCGTCGCCGCGGCCTCGGGCAGCAGGTTGTCGGGGTCGCTCTGCAGGCCGACGAACAGGTAGTCGAACCGCTGCAGGTCGACCGGGGCGGTGGCGGAGAACGCCAGATCGACCGGGACGCTGTGGGCGGCCAGCGCCGAGCGTGCCCTCTTGATCTGTTGGGTGGAGATCGACCTTCCGTGCGGGAGACGTGGCATGATGAATTCCTGCGGAGACGTGGGACTGCGAGCGAGCGGTCCGGGCCGCGTCGCTCGCGACCCCCGGGTTGCATCGGCCGTGCCACGCCATGACGCCTGCGCTTCGCGGCGCCGGTGTCAGATATCCTGGACGGGCGCCGCCGCGGCGCCCCACGCCCGGGCCCGCGGAGCCGCAGCAGCGCCCGCGGACGCGGTTTACGGGGACCTCTGCCGGATGTCGACCATCGTGGACACCGCCGCGGCGGCGCGGGAAGAAGTGGACGCGCGGCTCACTGCGCCAGGGCGGGGCGGACTCCGAGGTACGCCTTCGTCGCCCAGGCCGCACCGCTGCGCAGCACGAACTTCAGCTGAAAGTAGCGGCGCACGCCGACGCGACCGACGCCGCCGCGTTCGTTGGCCCAGGCCTCGGCGGCGGCGATGCGCGCGGCGCACCCGCCCGCGAGCTCGCCCGCGACGGCGAGCGCCTGTCGCCAGCGCGGATCGCCGGCGGGGATCGTCGGCAGATACCACTCGATCCCGAGGCGATGCGACGGCCCGTCGGCGAGGTCGAGGTCGAAGGTCACGCGCCCCGAATGGTCGCCGAGCGCCGTCAGCAGCGCGTGCACCGCGGAGGCGTCGCCCTGCCAGCCCAACTCTTCGATCGTCGGCAGCAGCCGCTCGAACGGCGTGGAGGCGACCACGCGCAGCGCCGGCGCGCCGCGCGGAGACAAGCTGGCGAGGTGGTGCAGCTCGATGCCCGCGGACCACCCGCGATACACCCGCGAGAAGCAGTCGAGCACCGAGTCCGGCACGCCGAGCGCCGGCAGGGCAGGGGCCCCGAGCACCCGCTCGAGGACGGCCTGCTCGCTGGGTGACCATTTGAACAGCTTCCACACCTCTTTGTCTTTTTCGGCGCAGGCGGTCCCGCTGGGTAATCCGTGGCCGCAGTACGAGACGAGGCATTGGCCATCGGCGACCAGATTGCTCGTGACCCAGGAAAAAGCCGCGAGTACCTCATCCCGCTTGGCTTCGACCGGGAGCACGACGGGGTGATAATCTCGGGTGCGCGCGAAGGTCGCGAACCGATTCGTCGTCTTGATGAACCCGTTGGGTATCTTGTTGTCATCCGGACCGGTGATATGAATCGATATCTTCGCGTGTGCCACCACCCACCTCCCCATTCCTGTCGATATATTGCGGAAACAGCCGCGTCCAGTCCGGCACCGCCGCCGCGTCACCGCGGTCGAGCGCCGCCAACACTCCGTCCATACGCTGCGCGAGCGCGCGGGCGTCCGCCCGCGGTTCGCCGCGCAGGCGCTTGCCCGCGGCGCGCGCGTGGCGGACCAGCGCCGCGCGCTCCGACCTCGTCGTGGCCGCCGCGCAGGCCGCCACGCGGATGCGCAGCGCCAGGCAGTCGATGCGGGCCACGGGGATGCGCAGCAGCGGCGAGGCCTGCCAGCGGGTCCAGGCCGCCTCGAGGCGCGCCCAGGCCGCGTTCGCGTCGCCCTCGACGAGGTCGCAGAGCACGAGGATGTGGACCGCGTACATGCGCTGCACCTCGGTCTCCGAGCGGTCGTGCCAGCCCTCGAACGCCAGGCGCACGTGCTCGCGGGCGGCCTCGGGGCGGCGCAGCGAGACCTGGCCGATCGCCTCGTACAGCCGGCCCGTGATCTCCGCGTAGCGGTCGTCGAGGGCCACCGCGCGGTCGCGCAGGGCTGCCGCACGCGCGCGCAGGGCCGCGAATTCGCCGAGCTCCTGCAGCGCCCGCAGGAGCCCCATCTCGCCGATGTGCAGCTCCCACGTCGACCCGTGGCACTCGCCGCGCAGGCGATCGCCGCCCTCCTGGCAGTCGCGGCGGGCCGCGGCCCACTCGCCGGCGAGCAGCGCCATCTGGCCGCGGCAGACCTGGGCGAAGCCGCGGAGGTAGGCGTCGCCGAGCTCCTCGCCGATGGCGATCGCGCGGTCGATCATCCAGCGCCCGCGGGCCGCCATCACCCCGCCGGCCGGCGCGAGCACCACGGCGCCGACGGCCGCGTAGTGGCGGGCGACGCGGGCCGCGTCGGTGGTCGCCAGGATCCGCCGCAGCCCGGTCAACGCGAAGTAGGCCCCGCGCACCGGGTCGAGCCCGAGCAGGCCCTTGGCCGCCGACCAGCACAGGTCGGTGTCGTGCAGCACCGCCGCGTCGGCCGCGGCGCGGGCCGGACGCACGCTGCGCCACGCGACCACCCCGAGGTCCGCGAGCATCGCCAGCATCGCCCGCCGCGGATCGGTCGGCCACAAGATCCCGCGCCGGCGGATCAGCGGCTGCAGCACCGCCATGCCCTCCTTCAGCGCCCCCGCCGCGAGGTAGCACTCGGCCGCCTTCTGCAGGCGCTGCGCGGCCGTCCGGGCGTCCTCGCGGGCGAGCTGCTCGTACTCGCGGCCCGCCTCGGTCCCGCGGCCGGCCCGCACCAGGGCGTCGGCCAGCAGCGCGCGCGTATCACCCGGCTCGCCCGTCCACGCCAGCGTATGGCGAAACCACTCCGCCGCGCTGTCGAACGCGAACGCCGACGCGAAGAACTGGCCGGCGCGCCGCGCCCACGGGGCCGCCGCGGCCGGCCCGCGTCCGGCGTGGAGGTGGCCCGCGATCTGCGGCGCGTCGGCGTCGCGGGCCCGGTCGATCAGCGCGTCGGCCAGGCGCCCGTGGTGGCTCGCCCGTCCGTGCTCGTCGAGCCCCGCGAGCACCGCCCCGCGCAGGCGGTCGTGCACGACCTCGAAGCAGTCGAGCCCTTGCCCGCTGCGGGTCGCCAGCTGGCGGTGCTCGAGCTCGAAGGCGAGGGCGCGCGGGACCCCGCACGCGCCGAGCAGGTCGAGCTCGAGCGGACGACCCGCGACCGCCAGCAGCGCCAGCGTCGGGGCCGCGTCCGCGGGCAGGTCGGCGATCGCCGCGGCGATCACGGCCTCGAGCGTGGTCGACCCCGCCGACCCGGTGAGCGACACGCTGCGCGCCAGCTGCTCGAGCAGCAGCGGGTTGCCGCGGCCCTCGCTGCACACGCGGGCCACCGCCTCGGCCTCCGAGGCCGGCAGCAGCTGACGCGCGAGCCGCTCGGCCGCGGCGCTCGGCAGCTCGCCGAGCTCGACCTGCAGCGCGAGCGGCAGGTCGGCGGCGCAGCGCTCGCGCGCCACCAGACAGATGCGCACGGGCGGCGGCTCCGTCGCTCGCGCCCACATCTGCAGCACGCGCAACGTCTCACGGTCGGCCCACTGCACGTCGTCGATCCACAGCGTCAGGCGGTGGCGCTCGGCGATCCGCCGCAGCAGCACCGCGAGCGCCTGGAGCCCCTGCTCGAGCACCTCCGCCGCCCCGCCCGCCGGGCTCGCCGGCGGCGTCCAGCCCAGTCGGCCGAACGCCGGGAACAGGGCGACCAGCGCCTCGCCCAGCCCGTGGGCGAGCTCCCGCGTCTCGTCGCGCAGCAGCAGACGGCACATGTCCTCGAGGATCGGGTCGAGCCCGTTGAACGGCACCATCTCGTTCGGATGGCAGCGCGCGGCGAGCACGAACTCTCCGGCCGCGCGCAGCTCCCCGATCATCCCGCGGACCAGCGTGGTCTTGCCGATGCCAGACGGCCCCGCGACCCACGCGATCGCGAACCCCGGGCTCGCGCCCCACGCCCTCAGGGCCGCGCGCTCCTCCTCGCGTCCGACCAGCACGCGGGGCGGCGTCGCCGCGTCGGCCCGATCGTTCGTCAGGCGCGCCGCCAGGCGCACCCCCACCGCGGTCATGTCGGGGCGCCGCTCGGGCGCCGGATCCAGCAGATCGATCACGCAGGCCGCGACCTCGGGGTCGATCGCCGTCAGCGCCGCTCGCAGCGCCCGGCCCGGCCCGTGCAGCTTGTCGGGCAGCGCCAGCGCCAGGTCCCGCGCGAACGGCAGGTGGCCGAGCAGGCCCTCGCACAGCAGCACGCCGAGCGCGTAGGCGTCCCACGCCGGACCCGGGTCGGCGCCGGTGAACGCCTCGGGCGGGAGGTACACCAGCGTCCCGGCCAGCGTCTCCGGGTCCGTGAGCCGACGATCCTCGCGCAGGTCGGTGACCATCCCGAAGTCGAGCAGCACGACGCGGTCGTCCGCGCCGACGAGCACGTTGCTCGGCTTCAGGTCGCGGTGCAGGAAGCCGCCCGCGTGCACGGCCACCAGCGCCGCCACGACCTGCTGCGCCAGCGACAGGAACTTGCCGACCAGCGCCTCGCCGCCGCGCGCGCGCGCGTCCGCCAGCGCCGCCACGAAGTGGGCGCCCTCGACGAACTCCATCGAGAACCACGCGCCCGAGGTGTCGACTCCGAGGTCGTAGAGGCGGACCAGCCCGGGGTGACGCAGGCTGCCGAGCGCGCGGAACTCCTGCTTCAGGATGTACGCCTGGCCCGGCGACGGGGTGCGCAGCGTCTTGACCGCGACGCGGATCCCCCGACGGCGGTCGAAGGCCGAATACACCGCTCCTTCGCCGCCCTCCGCGACGAACTGCAGGTCGGCGAAGTTCGCCGGGAAGCGAGCCCCCGGATCCGACCCATCCGACACGGCGCCGAATATATCACGGCGTCCGCGCCAGCCGGCGCGCCAGCCGGCGCGCCGCGGCGTCGACGGCGACGACAGCGACGACGACGGCGACGACCTCTGCCTCGATCCTCGGTGATCCGTGAAGACTTGAGCCGGCACCGCCGCGATCCACTGCAACCGCGGTACCAGTCCGAAGCGGCCGCGGCGGCGGCCCGGACCCGCGGCTCCCATCCGCTGCGCTGGACACTCCCGCGGTTTTACGTCCAGAGCTTCGGACGACCCCGCGAGACGACGGTCCCCGCGGTGCACCGCCGCCCGTCCGCCGTGACCTGCGAACTCCCGATCGCAGGAGGCCGGGGTGGCGCCGGCGTTCGTGACCGCGGTCGCATCCGCGTGGCGGGGCGCTTGCGACCGCTTCTGTTACCCTGCGTCGATGATCCTCCGTCGCGCGTCCCTGCCCCTCTCGGCCCTGCTGTTCGCGTGTGGAGGTTCGTCGGGCGACGACGGCGGGACGGCCAGCACCGGGCCCGGCGCCGGCGACACCGGCACCGGGGCCGTCGTCACCAGCGGCGAGACCGGCGGCCCGGAGAGCACCGGCGAGACCAGCGGCACCGGCGACGAGCCGACCGCCGCGGGGTCGTCGAGCACCGGCGAGGGCCCGCCGCCCGCGCCCGAGCAGTTCTGGCTGCTCGAGGACGTCGTCTTCTACGACGGCTACGCCGGGCTCGTCGACGAGCCCGTCCCCGAGGGCGTGATCCGCCACCGCAACGACCTCGTCGCCACCCGCATGAGCGACGAGGACCTCGGCAGGATCCAGAACACCCTGCGCGTCGGCGTCATCGTCGGCGCCCTGTGCGACAACTACGATCGCATCGGCGGGGTGAACCTCGCCCTCGTGCCGAAGGGCGCCGACACCTACGTGCCCGCCGAGGTCGACCGCATCGAGGTCGCGCGCTTCATCACCCCGTTCATGAACATGAACAAGGACCCCAAGGAGGTCCCCTACGAGTGGCAGGCCGACCACATCGTGCCAATTTTAAAAGATCCGGAGCTGCTCGCCGAGTACGACATCTGGTTCGAGCTGGCGATCTTCGGGGTGCCCTACGCCGCCCAGACCGAGGTCCCCGGGTGCGCCGGCCGCATCGACACCCAGCTCGGCTCGCTCGGCTTCTACACCAGCAGCAGCCAGCCGGCCCCGGCGTGGACCACCCTCATCCCGCTCGCCATCAGCGAGGACTTCAACAATTACGCCGAGGGCGCGAGCGACATGGTCGGCACCACCCGCAAGACCATCAACTTCGAGCTACCCGCCGACACCGCGCGCGCCCAGGTGGTGTTCATCACCTCCAACCACGGCGCCAACCAGGGCGGCGAGGAGTACATCCGCCGCCAGCACTACATGTACATCGACGGCCACCTCGCCATGCAGTACCGCCCCGGCCGCGACACCTGCGAGCCGTTCCGCAAGTACAACACCCAGGGCAACGGCATCTACGGGCCCTCGCCGATGTCGGACGCGGCCTGGCAGTCGTTTAGCAACTGGTGCCCGGGCGACGTCATCGACACCCGCATCTTCACGTGGGGCCCGGTCAAGGCCGGCCCCCACGAGTTCGTGATCGAGGTGCCCGACGCGACCTTCGCCGGCATGCAGGGCAACTTCCCGTTCTCGCTGTTCGTCCAGGCCGAATGACCTGACGATTCGTTGAAGGCTATCGAAGGCTCGGCGCGCCGGCGTCCCGCCTGACCTCGCGGACAGATCGGAGACCCCATGACCACGTCCACGCCCACCCCCGTGCTCGCCCTGACGCTCGCGCTCGCCTGCGGCCCCGTGGTCGCCGAGGACCCGACCGCGGCGGGCGACACCTCCGCGGGATCCTCCGCCGCGGCGACCGACCCGACCGAGGCCCCGACCGAGGCCTCCGCGGGCGAGGGGACCACCGCGGAGGCGCCGACGAGCCCGACGAGCGACGACACCGCCGCCACCACCGATGCCACAACCGGCGAGGACCCGCTCCACTGCCCGCCGATCGCCGACCCGAGCCTCGAGGCCGCGATCCGTGAGGTCCTCGAGGTCCCCGAGGGCCCGATCCCCCGCGCCGTCGCCGAGGCCGCGGACATCCTCGCCAGCTACGGCCAGCTCGACGCGCCCATCGCCTCGCTGGCCGGCATCGAGTGCCTGAAGAACCTCCGCGAGGTCCACCTCAACAACGGCGAGTACACCGACCTCGGCCCGCTCGCCGCGCTCACGGCCCTCGAGATCGTCGACCTCGACACCACCACCACGCTCGCCGACCTCGGCCCGCTCGCCGGGCTGCCGGCCCTGCGCACGCTGCTGATCCCCCGCACCGCCGTCACCGACCTGACGCCGCTCGCGTCGCTCGCCACGCTCGAGCTCGTCAGCGCGCGCGAGACCCCGGTCAGCGACCTGTCGCCGCTGGCGGGCCTGCCCGCGCTCGCCCAGCTGCTCGCCACCGACGCCCAGATCTCCGACGTCTCGGTCGTCGCCGAGCTGCCCGCGCTCGTCACGCTGATGGTCCACGACAACGAGATCACCAGCTTCGCCGCGCTCGCCGGGCACCCGGCCCTCCGCAACCTCTACGCCGACGGCAACCCGCTCGTCGACCTCACCGGCCTCGGCGAGATCCCCACCCTGCAGAGCCTCTCGCTCAACGGCTGCGGCGTCGCCGACCTGGGCCCGCTCGCCGCCGCCACGGCGCTGAAGTCCCTCGACCTCAACGACAACGCCATCACCGACCTCGGCCCGCTCGCCGGCATGACCTCGGTGCTCACGCTGAGCCTCGAGGGCAACGCGATCACCGACCTCGGGCCGCTCGCCGGCATGACCGCGCTCGAGCACCTCTTCATCGCCGACAACGCCGTCGACGACCTGACCCCGCTGGCCGGCCTCCCGCTGGTCCGCCTGCGCGCCGCCGGCAACGCGATCGCCGACCCGCTCCCGCTCGCCGACCTCGCCGCGCTCGGCTCCCTCGACCTCGGCGGCAACCCGCTCGGGCCCCAGCTGGCGCTCGCCGACACGCTGCCGCTGTACGAGCTGTTCCTCGCCGAGGCCGGCCTCACCGCGCTGCCCGTGCAGAACCCCGAGGGCCTGGCCGCGCTCGACCTCCGCGGCAACGCGATCACCGACCTCGCCCCGCTCGCTGGCTACGCCGCGCTCGCCGAGGTCGACCTCACCGCCAACCAGATCGCCGACGTGGGCCCGCTCCTGTCCGCCCCCTGGCGGACCGACCGCGAGTGCACGCTCGTGCACCTGGGCGCCAACCCGCTGTCCGTCGCCAGCCTCGAGGACGCGCTGCCGGCCCTGTGCGCCGGCGACGGCGCGTTCACCTGGGACGGCGGCAGC
The DNA here is from genome assembly GCA_016793465.1 of Myxococcales bacterium. The sequence goes on along the minus strand of JAEUJW010000037.1, from coordinate 92,157 downwards.
TGCAACGAGTGCGAGCAGGTCCCCATCTGACCGGCGCCCGGGCTGGCGAATTTGGCGGGGTGCGCCGGGTTGCGCGCGGGCGGGGTGCGGGTCACGCTTGGCGCTCCGAGGAGGTCCCCCCGAATGCAGCGTGCGATGTTCCTGGTCGTGGTCGGTTTGCTGGCTTGCGGAGATACGCCGGAGGCCAAGAAGGCCCGTGAAGAGGCCAAGAAGGCGGTCGACGCGGCCGAGCGGGCGGTCGACGCGGCCGGCGACGCGGCGGCGCGGGCGGGCAAGGACGGGCTCGAGAGGTCGAAGGAGCTGGCCCACGACGGCTACGAGAAGTCGAAGGAGCTGGCCCGCGACGGCGCCGACCTGGCCAAACAGGGCGTCGACAGGGTGAAGGACGCGGCCACGCCGGACGCGTCGAAGACGGTCGAGACCAGGGTCACCGAGACGAAGACGCCCGACGGCGAGACGGTCAAGACGGTCGAGACCAAAGAGGTCGTCAAGCCGCGGTGAGGCGCCTGCGGTCATGGCTCGGCGGGCTCCTGCGGCTCCACGGCACGCCGCGCGGCGTCGCCGGGGGCTTCGCGCTCGGGGTCGGGCTCTCGCTGATCCCGATCCCGTTCCTCGGCATGATCCTCGCCCTGGCGATCGCCCCGGCGGCGCGGATGAACGTGCCGGCCACCTACCTCGGCACCGCGGTCGTCAACCCGGTGACCGGGGCCGTGTTCTACTTCGGCGAGCTGTGGCTCGGCATGCGGCTGTACGGCCTGGCCGCGCCGTCGTGGGCGACGCTGTCGGCGCTCGACGCCGCCGGCTGGTGGGCGCTGTTCAAGACCATGCTGGGGCCGTTCTTGGTCGGGGCCGCGGTGGCGATCCCGACGCTGTCGGCGCTGGCGTTCGTGCTGGTCTACGCGGCGGTGCGGGCGTGGCGGCGCGGGCGCCCGGCCGCGCCGCCGGACCCGACGCCGGACCCGGAGTGACTCATCCGCCGCAGGCCAGCGCGCCGGGTGCGTAGCGGGCGGTGCAGTTGGGGAAGCAGTCGTCGAGCTGCGACGAGTTGCCGTCGTCGCACTGCTCCTCGGGGTCGAGCTTGCCGTCGCCGCAGAACGGCAGCGGCGAGCAGCACAGCGCGGCGTTGTTGGTGTCGTCGCAGCCGAACTGCCCGGGGCAGGCCAGGCGCGAGCTGCTGTAGGCGCAGTTGTCCTGCTGGTCGGTCTTCAGGTTCTGCTGGAAGCCGAACTGGCCGGCGACGTCGCTCTCGCGGCAGTGGATCGCGCCGAGCACGATCTGGTTGGGGAAGAAGTCCCAGTTGGTGTTGCGGGCGTTGAACTCGTCGACGCTGCACAGGTGCCAGCCCATCGGGCACAGCATCTCGTAGTCCATCTCGCAGTGCTGGGGGTGGTGGCACAGGGCGATGCGGTTGTTGTTGTTGACGGTCAGGGTCTCGGCGCCGAACTGGCACTTGACCGGCTGCTTGACGCACTTGTCGCTGCAGCCGTCGCCGGACACGTTGTTGCCGTCGTCGCAGGCCTCGCCGGTCTGCTGCCAGCCGTCGCCGCACACCGGCTTGCTGCAGTCGTTGCGGCAGGTGTCGGTCTGCTTGGTGTTGCCGTCGTCGCAGACCTCGCCGGTCAGCTCGTTGAGGAAGCCGTCGCCGCACGCCGGCAGGGTGCAGTCGGCGTCGCACTCGGCGGTGGACGCGTCGACGTCGCAGGCCTCGCCGGGCTGGACCACGCCGTCGCCGCACTTCGGCAGCTTGCAGTCGGTGCAGTCGTCGCTGTCGACGTCGTTGCCGTCGTCGCAGGCCTCGCCGGGCTGGAGGAGGCCGTCGCCGCAGGCCGCGGGCACGCACGCGGCGGTGCACTCGTCGAGGTCGTCGAGGTCGCCGTCGTCGCACAGCTCGCCGGGCTGGAGGAGGCCGTCGCCGCAGGCCGCGGGGGTGCAGTCGAGCTTGCAGGCGGCCTCGTCGCTGTTGTTGGCGCCGTCGTCGCACAGCTCGCCGGGGTCGAGCTCGCCGTCGCCGCAGTAGGGGGCGGGCTCGCCGGTGCTGGTCCCGCCGCCGTCGCTCGACGTCATGACCGCGGAGTCGCCCGACTCGCCGCTGCTGCTCGCGGAGGTGGATGATGAAGAGGACGAGCCGGTGCTCGCGTCGCCGGAGCCGCTCGAGGAGGCGTCGCCGGTCGACTCGCCCGCGGGGGGATCGTGGCTGCGCAGGCAGGCGGCGCCGAGGACGAGGACGAGGAGCAGGGAGCGCGGGGACATGAGGGCATCAGGCCGCGGCGGACGGGGCGGGGCGCCGGGTCCGGTCCGGGTATCGAGGGGTGACGGATCTTAGGCCGCGGCTTTGAGGCCTGAAAGGGTGTTCTTCGCACGTTGCGCGCATGCGCGCGGTCTGAGCGATGTCGCTCAATCCGCGCCGGGGCTAGGATGCGCCATGCTCTCGCCGCGTCTCGTCCCGCTCTTCGTGCTCGGCCTGGCGGTCGCCTGTGGCGATCCGCCGGCCGGGGACCCGGATACCTCCGCCGGCTCGTCGACCTCGGAGGCGACGACCTCGGGGACCACCGCCGACGTGCCGACCGGCGCCGGACCGACCGACCCCGGCTGCTCCGAGGGCGAGGTGACCTGCGAGGACGGAGCGGCGGTGACGTGCGTGGACGGCACGCCGGGGGCGCCGGAGACGTGCAGCGGCGCGTGCCTGCCGGGGGTCGGCTGCGTGGCGTGCGCGCCGGGCGAGACGACGTGCGACGGCGACTCGGTGGTGCTGTGCGGCGGCGACGGCTCGCCCGGCGAGGCGATCGCCGAGTGCGACCCGGTCCAGGGCATGGCCTGCGCCGCGGGGGCGTGCACGGGCGCGTGCGCGTTCGACCCGGCGCGCGACCCGGAGGTCGGCTGCGAGTTCCACGCGCTGCCGCTGCCGAGCGTGTCGGCCGGCGACGGCGGCTTCGGGGTGGCGCTCACCAGCACCTGCGACGCGCCGACGAGCGTGCGCATCGACGCCGCCGGCATGCAGCTGCTGGCCCTCGAGCTGATGGCGCAGGAGACCCGATTCTTCGAGCTGCCGCGGCTGCCGCCGCTGTACAACGCCGACGTCAGCGTGGTCAGCGGCAACGCGGGCTACCGCGTGCGCACCGACTGCCCGGCGCTGGCGGTGCAGATCAGCGGCGGTCCGGCCCTGGCCTCGGTCGACGCGTCGCGGCTGTACCCGAGCGACCGCTGGGCGCGCGAGGTGCGGGTGGCGTCGCGACCGTCGGCGCAGATCGAGCCCGACAGCCCGCCGGTCCGCGGCTACCTGGCGGTCACGGCCCGCGACGACGACACCACGGTGGCGGTGACGCTGCCGGCGGGCGTGAGCGTCGGCGCGGTCGACGGCATCGCCGCCGACGGGACCGGCGCGGCGACGCTGCAGCGCGGCGAGGTGCTGCTGCTGGTCGCCGAGCTGCCGCACGACCTGTCGGGCGCGCTGGTGACGGCGGACCGGCCGATCGGGGTGTTCGGCGGGCACGAGTGCGCCGACGTGCCGGTCGACGTCGGCTTCTGCGATCACCTCGAGGAGATGCTGCCGCCGACCGCGGCGCTGGGCACCAGCTACGTGGTGGTGCCGCCGATCGCCAGGGACCTGAGCGGCGGGCGGGCGCCGCACGTGATCCAGATCGTCGGCACGCAGGACGGCACGATGGTGACGACGTCGGACGCGATGCTGTCGGGCATGGTCGACGCCGGCGGCGTGCTCGAGTTCGGGCCGCTCAGCGAGGCGCTCGAGGTGATCGCCGACGCGCCGGTGCTGGTCTCGCACTACCACGTCGGCCAGGAGGTCGACGCGGTCGCGTCGGACCCGGCGATGGCCACGCCGCCGCCGACCGATCAGCACCGCGAGACCCACGCGTTCTGGACCGCGGAGGACTGGCCGATCACGCGGGTCGAGATCGTCGCGCCGACGGGGGCGACGGCCGCGCTCGACGGCGTCGATGTCGGCGGGTGGGCGCCGATCGCCGGCTCGAGCTGGGTGGTCGCGTCGGTCGCGATCGACGCCGCGGGCGCGCACACGCTGAGCGCCGACATGCCGGTGGGCATCGGCGTGTACGGGCTGAAGGACGGCGGCTCGGTGACGAGCTACGCGTACGCCGGGGCGTGGCGCTGGCCGGCGCCGTGACGGCTCAGCGCTCGCTGTCGAGGTGGGCCATCTGCGGCGCGGGGTAGCGCTCGCCGGCCACGGCGCTGGCCGGCACGGCCTGCTCGAGGGCGGCGAGCTCGTCGGCGGACAGCTCCACGCGCAGGGCGGCCACGGCGTCGGCGATCTGCCGCGGGGTGCGGGCGCCGATGGTGGGCACGACGGTGACGCCGAGCGCGGCGCCCTTGGCCCGCGCCCAGGCGATGGCGAGCTGGGCCGGCGTCACCCCGCGCTCGCCGGCCAGACGGGCCAGCGCGTCGACGAGCGGCTGGTTGTGCGCGGCCTGGACGAACCGCGGCAGGTGGGCCCGGTAATCGCCGGCTTCGGTCGGGCGGCTGCCGCTGAGCAGGCCGCGGGACAGCACGCCGTAGGCGGTCATGGCCACGCCGCGCGCGCGCAGAGCGGGCATGATGCTGGCCTCGGGGTTGCGGCTGATGAGGCCGTACTCGATCTGCAGGTCGACGATCGGGTGGACCGCGGCGGCGCGGGCGAGGGTCTCGGCGCCGACCTCCGACAGGCCGATGTGGCGGATGTAGCCGGCCTTGACCATGTCGGCGAGCGCGCCGATGGTGTCCTCGATCGGCACGCGCGGGTCGAGCCGCGCGGGCCGGTAGACGTCGATGTGGTCGACGCCGAGGCGGGTCAGGCTGTGGGCGAGGAAGTTCTTGCTGGCGGCGGGGCTGTTGTCGACGCCGAGGAAGCCGCCGTCGGGCCCGCGCAGGCCGCCGTACTTGACGCTGAGCACGACGCGGTCGCGGCGGCCGCGGATGGCCCGGCCGACCAGCAGCTCGTTGCGGCCCATGCCGTAGAAGTCGCCGGTGTCGATCAGGTCGACGCCGTGGTCGAGCGCGGCGTGGATGGTGGCGACGCCCTCGTCGTCGTCGCGGGCGCCGTACCAGCTGCCGGCGCCGAGGCCCATGCAGCCGAGCGCGAGCGGGAACACCTCGGGGCCGGCGGCGCCGAGGCGGGTGGTGGACTTCGTGGTGGTCATGGCCGCAGCATGGGCCCTGGTGAACTATCGTTCCAGTGAATAGTATGTATGCGACACATGCCCGAGAGTTATGGATACGGACGCGACCTCGACCTCAACCTGCTGCGCGTGTTCGCGGTCGTGGCCGAGGCCGGCGGCGTGACCGAGGCGGCGCGGCGGCTGTACCTGACGCAGCCGGCGGTCAGCGCGGCGCTGCGGCGGCTGACCATCGCGGTCGGGGCGCCGCTGTTCGTGCGCAGCGGTCGCGGGCTGGCGCTGACGAGCCGCGGGCAGCGGCTGCGCGAGGGCGTGCGGCCGCACCTGCAGCCGCTGATCGACGCGGCCCTGGCGGCGCCGGCGTTCGACCCGGCGACGAGCGAGCGGACCCTGCGGATCGGGCTGGCGGACTCGGCGGAGGCGTGGCTGCTGCCGTCGCTGCTGCGCGAGCTGGCCGACGAGGCCCCGCGCATGCGCGTGGTCGTGGTGCCGGTGCAGTTCCGGACGGTCGCGGCGGCCCTGGCGGCGGGGCTCGACGCGGCCGTCACCGTGGCCGACGAGCTGCCCGCCGACGTGCGCCGCGCGCCGCTGCTGACCGGGAGCTTCACCTGCCTGTACGACCCGCGCCACGTCCGCCTGCGGACCCTCGACGAGCGCGCCTACTTCGCCCACGCGCACGTGGTGGTCTCGTACAACGGGGACCTGCGCGGCATCGTCGAGGACGCGCTGCGGCGCAGCCGCGACGTGCGCTGCTCGGTGCCGTCGTTCGCCAACCTCGGGGCGATCGTCGAGGGCTCGGCGCTGCTGGCCACGGTGCCGATGGTGGTGGCGCGCCAGATCCTGGCGGCGCGGCCTCACCTGGCGGTCAAGCCGCTGCCGTTCGCGCTGCCGATCGGGGTGATCGAGATGCTGTGGCCGGCGGCCGGCGACGACGATCCGCCGTGCCGCTTCATCCGCGAGAAGATCGCGCGCATCGCCGGCGCGCTGGCCAGGCACGAGGAGGCGCCGCGGCGGCGGACGGCGCGGCGCAGGTGAGGCCCGGGCGTATTTGCGATCGTGCGCCGGCGCGGATCGACGGCTTGCGACGACGGGTCGGCGGGGGCGACGATGGGGCGATGCACGTGCTGTACGAAGTCCACGTCGCGGCCGGGGTCGATCCGGCGCGGCTCCTGTCGGCGGAGGTCCTCGAGGACACGCGGTCGAAGCTGATGACCTGGGAGGAGGCGGTGGCGATCGGCTTCAAGGCGCTGCCGGAGCCGCCGGCGGGCAAGCTGGTGCGCTACGTCGGCGTCGCCGGCGGCCCGCGCGACGCCAAGTTCGTGCTGCACGTGCTGGAGAACAGCCCGGCGGCCACGGCCATCCGCACCTACGAGGTGGCCTGAGGCGGACCGCGGAGCGAGGTCACGGCGACCCGGGCGCCGGACGCGAGACCCGCGGGTGGCCCGCCTGTAGCGTCCGCGGGCCGGCCCGCGGATCACGGGCTTCGTTGCATGTCGCAGAAGTCTCGGCGCGCGCGGGCGTGCGGTCCCGCAGCCCGCGCGCAGGCGCGTCCCGCGTGACTCGGGCGGTTTCCCCGGCATCCTTCCGGCCATGCGCACTTATGTCTTTGCAGGGCTCGTGTTGGCCGCCTGCTCCGGCGGCGACGAGGACACCGGCGGCTTCGGCGACGCGCCGCCGCCGATGACCCCCAGCGACGCCGCGACCACCGGCGAGCCGCCGACGCCGACGAGTTCGTCGGGCGACGAGCCGGGCTCGAGCGGCGGCCCGGGCACGTCGAGCACGGGCGACGCGACCACCGGCGCGCTCGACGACACCGGCACAAGCGACGACTCGAGCACGGGCGAGGCGTCCACCGGCACGACCGGCGACGGCGGCGTGGCCGAGGTGGTGATCGACCCGGCCGGCGTGCAGCAGCTCGAGGTCGGCGCGCTCGCCGAGCTGACGGCCGTCGCCAAGGACGCGCAGGGCCGGACGATCCCCGACGCGGCGATCACCTGGCGCTCGAGCGACGGGATGGTGCTCTACGTCGACGGCGAGGGCGGCCTGCTCGGCGTGACGACCGGCGCGGCGGAGGTCACCGCCGAGGTCGACGGAGTGATGAGCGCGCCGTTCGTCGTCGACGTGACGGCGTTCGACCCGCCGCCCGTGACCTTCACCGAGGTCTACGCGCTCGCGGGCACCAGCTGCGCGCTGGCCGGCTGTCACATCGACGGCGTGCAGGCCGGCGGCCTGCGCTGGGACCGCGGGGACAAGGCGACCTACGAGCAGCTGATCAAGCGCGCCGCCGTCGGCGCCCCCGAGTGGTACCTGGTCGTGCCCGACGAGCCGCGCCTCAGCTACGTGCTGCACAAGCTCGCGGTCGACGCGCCCGAGGCCGGCGAGCGCATGCCGAAGGGCGCCGCGCCGCTGACGGCCGCCGAGGTCCAGGTGTTCCTGCGCTGGATCCTCGACGGCGCCCCGCTCAACTGAGCGCTCCGTGGCCTCCGCCATCCGCGGTGGAGGAAGCTCGGCGTCTCCGGGCCGACTCTCTTGAGCGCCGTCAGCGACGGCGACGGCGTGCGAGCAGCGGCACCACGGCCGCGGCGAACCACGGTGGGTCGGTCGCCCTGCAGCCGCAGCCGGCGGAGGGCGGGCTGGCCGAAGGGACAGGCGCGGGCGCGGCCTTCGCGGGCGCGGGCGCGGCGTCGATGTTCGCCTTCGCGGGCGCGGCGTCGACGTTGGTCGCGGCGGGCGCGGATGCGGCGTCGACGTTGGTCGCGGCGGGCGTGGCGGGCGGCGCCTCGGCGGGCGGCGTGTTCGGGTCGACCGGCGGCGCGTTCGGGTCGACCGGCGGCGGCACGTTCATGACCACGGCCGACTTCAGGTCGGGGAACTTCTCGGCGACGTAGGCCGTCATCTCGCCGCCGCGCGGCACGAACGCGAGGTCCCTGGCGGCGACGGGCCGCCGCGGCGCGCGTCCGTCGGGCGGGCCGCCCCAGATGCCGCGCTGGGGGTCCTCGCAGGTGAGCTTCTTCCACCAGCGGTGGCGCACGATGTAGCGCGCCTGGAAGTTGTTCATGTCGCTGCGCCTGGCCCCGCGCTCGTTGCGACCGGGGCCCTCGCCCTCGCGCCCGCCGACGATCGGCCGGGCGCTCTTGAAGATCAGGTCCTCGCCGAGGCTGTCCTTGGCGTAGCGGGCGTGCAGGCGGGTGAGCACGAACTCCTCGGGCAGCGACCAGTCGTCGCGGTCGCGGTGGCGGTAGCGCGGCAGCACGTCGGCGCCGAGCGTGCGCAGCTCGCGGGCCGAGAGCGGGTCGACCGGGCAGGGGTCGCAGTTGCTGGCCTGCCAGGCGTACTCGGTGATCACCGCGCCGGGGTCCCTGGCCAGCACGGCGTCGAGCAGGGCCACGTAGAACTCGCCGAAGCTGGCCTTGACCTCCTTCTTGACCTCGATGTTGGTGGGGATCGGGACGGTCTTGTAGTTGGCGACCTCGTAGCGCTGGCGGGCCAGGATGTGCACCAGCAGGTCCTGCACCCCGCCCGAGTTGAGCAGTCCGAGTCGGACCGGGAGGTTGAAGGTCTCGCTGTCGTAGTGGAAGCGCAGCGGCGAGAGCATGGCCTGGCCCTTGGCGTCGAACTTGACCTTCTTGACGTCGACCTTGGCGACGAAGAACTTCATGCCGGCGGCGACGTAGGGGCGCAGGACCTCGGCGGCGCCGGCGGGGATCTTGTAGTCGTGCTGGCGCAGCCAGGTGTCGAGGCCGGTGGCCTCCTCGGCGCTGAGGATGAGGATCTCGTACTCGCCGACCACGAACTGGGCCTCGATCTTGACCCCGAGGTCGGGCGCACCGCCGTCGTCGCTGGCCATGTCGGCCTCGGCCGCCTTGGCCCCGGCGGACCGGCCGAGGCCGGCGCCGTAGCCGCTGTAGGGGTCGCACGGGTCCTGCTCCCAGTACTCGACGAGGCGCGGAGCGGCGAGCTCGTCGACGCGCGAGAAGATCGACTTCGGCAGGGTCTTCACGTCTTTCTCGGCGAGGATCACCGGCACCGGGACGACCAGCGCGAAGTCCTCCGGCGGGCCCTGGTAGTTGTTCTGCATGCTGAGCACGGTGCGGGTGCCGTCGCGCATGAGGACGACGAGGGTGGCGTTGTTGTAGAGCCTGGCGTCGCCGCCGCCGACGTAGAAGCCGCAGAAGGCCGCGGCGGTGCGCGGCGCGGCGAGGGCGAGGCCGAGGGCGGCGGCGAGGACACACAGGCGCTTGACCATGCATCGGCCAGGATACACCGCGACGACGGCCCCCGCGCGGGCGCGGGGACGCACGCACGCGGCCGCGGCCCGGGCCGCGAACGCAGGCCCGCGAGCGCGGCGCGGCGGGTATGCTGCGCGCCGGAAATTTTCTTGAACATGATCCTCGAAAGCGTCAGGCAGCAGCTCACGCGCTGGGGCGACACCGTCCGCGCGCACCGTGACCCCTCGCGTCCGCCGGTGGTCGGCTGGCACATCCCGTTCCTCGGCTGCGGCCTGCGGTTCGGGCGCGGCGGGCCCGCGTGGCTGCGCGACCAGCACGCGCGCCGGGGCTCGCCGTTCACGCTGTACATGCTCGGGCGGACCGTCACGCTGGCCCAGGACCCCGAGTTCATGCAGCACTTTTATACGGCGAAGCTCGACGAGGTCAGCTTCCTCGAGGCGCTGGCGACGCTGCCGGGCATCGCCGACGTCGTCGACATGAACAGCACCGGGCCCGAGTGGGACAACGCGGGGCTCGAGGCGCTGCGCACGTGGTTGCCGCCGCGGGTGACCGGCGCGGGCGAGGCGCTCGACGCGGAGATGAAGCTGGCGCTCGCCGAGGCGCTGGCCGGCGGGCGCGGCGACGTCATGCAGGTGATGACGCGGACGATCGTGCGGCTGACGGCGCTGCTGCTGACGAGCGAGCGTCTGGCCCACGACGCCGGCTTCATCGCAGACGTGTGCGCGTTCGACGTGGCGTCGACCCGGCTGATCAAGAACCCGTACGCCCGCGGGGTCGTGCGCGAGGCGCTGGCGCTGCGCGACCGGGCGGTCGCGCGGATCGTCGCCGAGCTCGAGCGGCGCCGCGAGGGGGACGGAGAGCCGGGCTTCCTCGATGTCATGCTGGGGCTGCGCGACCGCGAGGGCCAGCCGTTCGGCCTCACGGCGCTGGCGACGGCGATGCACGGGTACATGTTCGCGACCACGGCCAACACGCCGGCGACGGCGTCGATGTGCCTGCTGCACATCCTCGCCGACCCCGGGCTGAAGCGCCGCGTCGACGACGAGCTGGCGGCGGCCCGACGCGCGCACGGCGAGGCGATCGGCGGGGCGGCGCTGAAGGCCATGCCGCTGCTGAACGCGGTCTACCACGAGGTGCTGCGCCGCTACGTCGGGCCGTTCCACCTGCGCATGACGCTGACCCCGATGACCGTCGGGCCGTACACGCTGCCGGCGCGCTCGATGATCGGGTTCTCGGCGTACATCCTGCACCACGACCCGGCGGTGTACACCGACCCGATGGTGTTCGACCCGGACCGCTTTTTGGCCGGGCCGCGCGGGCCGGGCAAGCCGCCGAGCTCGGCGCACTGGCTGCCCTACGGCAAGGGCGTGCACACGTGCCTCGGACGCAACCTGGCCCGTCAGGAGATCCTGCTGGCGGTCGCCCGCCTGCTGCGCGACTACGAGGTGACGCTCGAGCCGGGCAAGGACCCGCTGGCGGTCGACTTCATGACCAACGGGATCGCCGCGCCGGCGGGGCCGCGCGGCGTCCGTGTGCGCCCGAGGGCGTGATCACTGGTCGCCGACGAAGTCGGGCGTGCAGTTGATCGGGACCTCGGCCGGGAGGTCGCCTGGGCCGTCGACGCGGACGGCGGCGAAGGTGCTGCCGTCGACGCTGGCCATCAGCGGGGCGGTGACGTCGCCGCTGATGGTGCCGCACACGAAGTCCTGCGAGATGATGGTGCCGGACATGAAGAGGTCGGCGGTGATGTCGGAGCCGGTGATCGGGTTGGTCTGCCCGGGCAGCATGACGCTGCCGAAGTCGATCTGGAAGGTGAAGTCGCCCTCGACGAACGTCTCGTGGTTCAGGGTGTCGCCGAACGGCTGGCGCGGCGTGCTGACCTTGCCGATGTCGAGCGTGAGCGGCTGGAACTCGATGGCGAGGGTCGGCACGCCGCTGGCGTCGACGGTGGCCAGGAACTGGAACGGCAGGTCGGGCTGGATGACGGTCGAGATCGAGAACAAGAACAGGCCGCTGAGGTCCGCCGGCGTGCCGGTGTCGGTGGTGTCGGGGTCGGAGCTCGCGGTGGTGTCGGGGTCGGAGCCGGGACCGGCGGTGGTGTCGGGGTCGGAGCCGACGGTGCCGGCGGTGGTGTCGGGGTCGGAGCTGACGGTGCCGCCGCTGGGGTCGCTCGGGCTCGAGGGGTCGGTCGCGCTGGGGTCGCTCGGGGTGCTGGGGTCGCTCGGGGCGCTGGGGTCGCTCGGGTCGGAGGCGCCGGTGGTGGCGCCGGACGTCGGGGCGTCGGTGGCGGGGTCCGACGACATGCCGAGGGTGGCCTCTCCGTCGGTGAAGGTGCCGAACGGGGTCGTGAGGCTCTCGCCGCCGGTGACATCCTTGGAGTCGCCGCAGGCGGACAGGACGGCGAAGAAAGCGAACGAGGTAAGGCGAGTCATGAGAAATGGGTATCACGTTGGCGAAGCTCGCGGGGCGGTGTAGAAGCATGTTCCATGCAGGCGGCGCAGTGGGCGGGGTTGTTCGCGGCCGGCGGATGCGGGGTGTGTCTGCGCCACGCGCTGGCGGCGACGCTCGACCAGAGGTTCGAGGCGGGGGCGATCGGGCGGGCCATGCCGAACGGCGGCATGCTGACGGTCAACCTGATCGGGTGCCTGGCGATCGGCGTGCTGGCGGCGGCGCTGCCGGCCGGGACGGCGCGCACGGTCGTGATCGTCGGGCTGCTCGGCGGGTTCACCACCTACAGCTCGTTCGCGCTGGTGACGGTCGAGCTGGCGGGGGCCGGGCGCTGGCTCGCGTTCGCGTGGCAGCTCGGCCTGCACGTGTTCGGCGGCATGCTGATGGTGGCGCTCGGCGCCTGGCTCGCGCGGGCGCTCGCTCGCTGAGCGGGGAGAGGGGCGGCGCCCGTCGTTCGGGGCAGCGGCGATCCCGCCCGTTCGTCGAGGGTGACGGCGTGCGCGGAGGTCCGTATATGAAGTGTGGATCCGGGGTGAAAGTTGCGCGGCGCGGCGGGCGTGGGTAGTGCACAACACCGCATGCTTCGAATCCTCTCCCTCGTCGTCGTCTCGTTCACTCTGTTCGCCTGCAAGAAGCCGCTCGACCAGCCGGCGCCCTCGCCGGGGCCGACGCCGCCGCCGGCCGGGGCCGACGCTGGCGCCGGCGCGGACGCCGGGGGTGAGGGTGCCGAGCCGGCGGGGGACGGCGGCGGGGCGCAGTGCAAGGTCGACGCGGACTGCGTGCCGGCGTCGTGCTGCCACGCGACCGCGTGCGTGCCGGCGGCGCAGAAGCCGGACTGCGGGGACGTCGCCTGCACGATGGAGTGTCGCGGCGGCACGCTCGACTGCGGGGGCGGCTGCGCCTGCGACGCGGGCAGCTGCACGGCGAAGCTCGGCGGGGCGTGAGCTCCGCGTGACGTCGTCGGCCGCCCGTCGAGCGGCGGGCGAACCGTCGCGCGGCGGTCGACCGACGTCACCCGCCGACGCGCTGTCGCGCCGCGCCGCTCAGGGCCGCAGGCGGGAGCGGCTCACGCTCATGAGGATGCCGATGCCGAGCATCATCGCCAGGGCGTTGGAGCCGCCGACGCTGAAGAACGGGATGGTGATGCCGGTGACGGGCACGAGCTGGAGGACCATGCCGACGTTGAGGCAGACGTGGAAGAAGAACAGCGAGGCCACGCCGATGCACAGTAGGGCGGAGAAGCGGTCGCGGGCCTGGGAGGCGAGGTTGATCGACCACAGCACCAGGCAGAGGAACATGACGAGGACCATGGCGGAGCCGACGAACCCCCACTCCTCGGCGTAGACGGCGAACGGGAAGTCGGTGTCGCCGTAGGGCAGGAAGTCGAGCACGTTCTGGGTGCCCTTGCCGACGCCGCGGCCGAGGATGCCGCCGTTGCCGACGCCGATCATGGCCTGGATGGTCTGGTAGCCCTCGTTGTCGGCGTAGGCCTCGGGGTTGAGCCACACGTCGATGCGCGAGCGCTGGTACCTGTGCATGAAGAACGCCCAGCCGAGCATGAACATGGCCACGCCGGCGGCCAGCAGGGCGAGGATGGCCTTCAGCGTCAGCTCGGTCAGCGCGAGGATCGTCATCGACACGAGGATGCAGATGATGCCGGTGCTGAGGTCGGGCTGCTTGACGATGAGCACGACCGGCACGAGGAACATGGCGAACGGGACGATGAGGTGCCGCAGGCGCTTGTGCTCCTTCGGCGGCAGGTCGCTGATGTAGCGGGCGAGCGCCATGATCAGCAGGATCTTCATCAGCTCGGACGGCTGGAACTGGTAGTCGCCGAACTCGAGCCAGCGGCGGGCGTCGTTGCGCATGACGCCGATCATCGGCACCAGCGCGAGCAGGCCGAGGCCGAAGATGTAGGCGGCGTAGGCGACGCGGTGGAGGAAGCGGTAGTCGAGGCTGGTGACGATCAGCGCGGCGATCGTGCCGAGGCCGAGCCAGCGGATCTGGGTCTGGATCTTGCCGGTCCAGTCGCCGGCGCCGGCGCTGTTGAGGTTGATCAGCGCGAGCGTGATGATGCCGGCGACGAGGGTGACGATCACCCAGTCGACGGCCTGGAAGGCGCGGCGGGCGAGCGAGCGCGGGCGTCCGAGGGCGGTCACGGGGCCTCCTTCGCGGGGGCGGCGGGCTTGCCGGGCTTTTGCGGCGGCTTCTTGCCGGGGGTGGCGGTGCGCGTCAGGTCGGTCTCGGGCTCGCTCGGCAGGTCGCCGACGAGCGGGCGGTCGCCGGGCAGGCGGGCGCCGGTGAGGGCGACCTCGCGGTCGGGGCTCGGCACGGTGCTGTCCTCGCGCGCGGCGGCCTCGCGGGCGCGCTGGCCCGGGAGCGGCGGGGGCACGCCGGCGCGGCGCGCCACCGGGCCGCCGACGACCTCGCTGCTGCGGCCGAGGTAGGCCTCGGTGACGGTCATGACGATCGGCGCGGCGGCGTCGGCCCCGGCGCCGCCGTGCTCGACGAACGCGACGACGACGATCTGCGGGTCGTCGGCTGGGGCGTAGCCGGCGAACCAGGAGTGGTCCTGGGTGGTGTTGAAGCCGTCGAGCGGGGCGTCCTTGTCGGCGACGACGCGGTCGGACGCGCCGACCTGGGCGGTGCCGGTCTTGCCGGCGACGAGGATGTTGTCGGGGCGCTCGCTGTAGGCGGTGCCGAGCTCGTTGTTGACGACGCCGACGAGGCCGGCGTGGATGCGGTTGCGGTCGGCGCCGTGGATCTTCTCGAGGTCGGTGCGGGCCTTGGGCTCGGCCTGGAACACCAGGCGGCCGTCCTCGGTGCGGATGCGGTCGACGAGGTAGGGCGTGAGCACGGTGCCGCCGTTGGCGATCGCGGCGTACATGACGGCGATCTGGAGGACGGTGGCGGTCACGTTGCCCTGGCCGATCGCGCTGTTGAGGCGGACGCCGCGCTGGTAGGTGCCCTCGCGGGCCTCGAAGGCCTCGGTGGGGATGCGGCCCTTGGCCTCGCTATTTAAACCGAGGCCGGTGCGCTCGCCGAGGCCGAGGCGGCGGGCGAACTTCTCCATGGCCTCGAGGTCGAGGTTCTTGTCGATCGCCAGCGTATAAAAGTACACGTTGCACGACTGCACGATCGCTTGCTCGAGGTTGACGGGGCCGTGCTTGTGCGTGCACTTGAATTTGCGGCCGCCGTAGTTGACGTAGCCGTCGCAGGTGATCTCTTCTTCGGGGTCGAAGGTCGGGTCGTCGAGCGCGCCGAGGGCCGAGACGACCTTGTAGGTCGAGCCGGGGAAGTAGTGCTCCTGCACGGTGCGGTCGATGAACGGCTTTAATGGGGACTTCGACCAGGCGGTGTACTGGTCGCGGGCGATCGGCTGCTGCCAGCGGTTGGGGTCGATCGCGGGGACCGAGAGCATGGCGAGGATCTTGCCGGTGCGCGGGTCCATGGCCACCAGGCCGCCGGCCTGCTTGTCGGCGAACGCCTCGGCGGCGACCTGCTGCAGCGCGAGGTCGAGGGTGAGGTGGATGTCCTGGCCGGGGATCGGGTCCTCGTCGGGCGGGAGCGCGGCCCGGGCGTCGGGCGGCGGGTCCTTGACCGGGCGGTGGCGGTTGTCGACCACGCGCGAGCGCTTGCCGGGGCGGCCGCGCAGGTAGTTCTCCCACTGGCGCTCGATGCCGGTCTTGCCGACGCGGTCGCCGGGGCGGTAGTTGCTGCCGGGGCGGGCCAGCATGTCGGGCGTGGCCTCGCCGACGTAGCCGGTGACGAACGCCGACAGCTCGCCGGCGGGGTAGTAGCGGCGGGCGGACTCGCGGATCTCGAGCCAGTCGCCGAGCGCGGCGCGGCGGGTCTGGATCCTCGCGTACTCGGCCCAGGTCAGGTTCTGGCGCACGGCGACCGGGTAGAAGCCGCTGTCGCCGTCGCGGCGGCTGACGATCTTGTCGGTGAACTCGCGGCGGTCGTCGCGGTCGACGAAGTCGATGAGCTCGGCGAGCGCGTCGATCTGGCCGTCAGTGAGGGCGACGCGCTGGCCGCTCTGCTTGCCGGGGTCGTCCTCGAGCACGAGGCGCGGGCGCGGGGTGACCCACAGCGTGTACGACGGGCGGTTGTTGGCGAGCGGGCGGCCCTGGGCGTCGAAGATGCGGCCGCGCGGGGCGGGCACCTCGATGGTGTCGATGAAGTTGCGCTCGGCCTTGCGCACGTAGTGCTCGCCCTCGAGGACCTGCAGCTGGCAGGCCCGCCCGAGCAGGGCGATGAACGCGAGGATGACCAGCAGCACCATGGCCTGCAGCCGCGGGCGCAGCTGGCGGAGGTCCTCGGGCTGGCGGATGTCGGTCACGGCGGGGCCCTCATGACCTGTACCATGAGACAGGTGTGAGGCCGCCTCCCCGGGCGGCGTAGGTCGGGCGGCGGTCGTGCGGGCGCCGCAGCACGAGGTCGGCGAGCCACCACACCGCGGGCGTGGCGAGCAGGGTGGCGAGCGCGTGCCAGCGCAGCGCCGGCAAGGCGCTCAGCAGGGCGCGGGGCTCGATGCCGAGGGGCTCGGCGAGCAGCATGAGCTCGGCGAAGGTGACGAGGTCGACGGCGGCGGCGAGCAGGCCGGCGACGAGGGCGCGCACGACCGGGCCCTCGACGGCGATGCGGGTGGCGGCCCAGACCGTGAGCAGGTAGGCGAGGCCGTGGGCGAGGCAGAGCACGCCGACGGGGGTGCCCTGGTGAAGGTCCTCGAGGTAGCCGAGGCCGAGCGCGACGGCGAGGCCGAGCGGGACCGACTGGTCGCGGGCGAAGGCGAGGCGGACCAGGAGGATCGCGCTCGTCGCCGGCAGCATGATGGTGAGGCCGAGGCTGTGGCCGAGGCCGGCGACGCTGGCGAGGAGGAGCCAGCCGAGCAGGAGGGTGACGACGGCGCGGGGCATCGGATCACCGGAGCGGGCCGAGGCCGGCGGCGACGGGGGGTTTGCGGGCGGGTTCGTTGGGGTCGGGCGGCGGGGCGGCGGCGAGCACGACCCAGACCATGTCGAGGCGGTCGAAGCGGACGGCCGGGACGACGCGCACGCGCTGGCGGTCGCCGGCGACGTCCTCGACCTGGGTGACCTGGCCGATCGGCTGGCCGCGGGGGAACAGCTCGTCGACGCCGGACGTCTGGATGAAGTCGCCGACCTGGGTGGCGAAGTCGGCGGGCAGGTCGACGGTGCACGAGTCCTCGTCGGCGCCGACGAGGATGCCGGGGGCGCGGGTGCGGGCGACCTCGACGGCGATCTTCGAGCGGGGGTCGGTGAGCAGCATGACGTCGGCGTGCGACTCGTCGGCGCGGTCGACCCGGCCGACCACGCCGGCGTCGGTGATCACGGCCATGCCGGGGCGCACGTAGCCGGTGCCGCGGTCGATCGTCAGCTTGACCACGCGGAAGTACGGCGACTGCTCGACGCCGGAGATCTCGGCGGCGATCATGTCCTCGGGGACCTTGTCGCGCATCTGCAGGGAGCGGCGGAGCTCGCGGTTCTCGTCCTCGACGGCCGCGAGGGCGCGCAGCTGGCGGCGGAGCTCGCGGTTGTCGGTCGCGAGGTCCTCGTTCTCCTGCTGCAGGCGGGCCTGCAGGACCCAGCGCTCGAAGAACCGGCCGACGGTGCCGGCGGCGTACGAGACCCCGGCCTCGAGCGGGCCGCCGACGCGGCGGACCGCGCGGTCGAACGAGCTGAGGCCCTGCGGGTCCTGGGTGGCGGCGCGCAGCAGGAGGACGGGGATGCCCAGGAGGAAGGCGACTAGCACGGCGGAGCGGGCGCTGCGATAGGCCATGGTGCCGCCACTTCGGTCAGGAGAGGGCGACCTCGCGGAGGAGGTCGAGCTCGTCGAGCACGGCGCCGGTGCCGAGCACGACGGCGAACTCGGGTTCGTCGCACAGGAACACCGGCAGGCCGGTCTCGTCGGACAGCAGGATGTCGAGGTTGCGCAGCTGGGAGCCGCCGCCGGTGAGCACGATGCCCTTGTCGACGATGTCGGCGCACAGCTCGGGCGGGGCGCGCTCGAGGACCACGCGCACGGCGTCGACGATGGCGGTGATCGGCTCGCTGAGGGCCTCGCGCACCTCCTCGGAGTCGACCACGATGGTGCGCGGGATGCCGGCCACGAGGTCGCGGCCCTTGACCTCCATCGTCATGATGGTGCGGGTCGGGGCGGCGGTGCCGATCTGAATCTTGATCCGTTCGGCGGTGCGCTCGCCGATCAGCAGGTTGTACTTGCGCTTGACGTGCTGGACGATCGCCTCGTCGAGCTTGTCGCCGCCGACGCGGACCGACTTGCAGGCGACGATCCCGGCGAGGGAGATCACCGCGACCTCGGCCGTGCCGCCGCCGATGTCGACGACCATGTTGCCGCCGGGCTCGGTGATCGGCAGGCCGGCGCCGATCGCCGCGGCCATCGGCTCTTCAATTAAAAACACCTCGCGGGCGCCGGCGGCGAGGGCCGAGTCGCGCACGGCCCGCTTCTCGACCTCGGTGATGCCGCTCGGCACGCAGATGACGATCCGCGGTTTAACTAAGGTCTGGCGGTGGTGGGCCCGATTAATAAAATGGCGCATCATCGCCTCGGTGACCTCGAAGTCGGCGATGACGCCGTCCTTCATGGGGCGGATGGCGACGATGTTGCCGGGGGTCCGGCCGAGCATCTCCTTGGCGTCCTTGCCGACGGCGACGACCCGCTTCGAGTTGCCCTTCTTCTGCACGGCGACGACGCTGGGCTCGTGGGCGACGATCCCCTTGCCCTTCACGTACGTGAGGGTGGTGGCGGTGCCGAGGTCGATGGCCAGGTCGTTGGAGAACAGGCCGTATACCCAGTCGAAGAGCATGGAAGGGGTCTGAGGAGGGGCTCGCGGGTGGACTCCCATACCGTCCCGAAGGGCGAGCGGCAAGGAACGGGGGGGAAAATCGGCGGCTTTGCGCTATTTCTCACGGTTTCGCGCGCGGGGGCCAGGGCCCGGCAGCCGGTCGATCTGACGGGGTTTGCTGGCGATCCGGGCCGACTACTCCTCACAGGGGGTCGAGATTCCGGACCGGCGCGCGGGGTTTCACACCGCGGGGCATGGGCGCTACCTTCCCGGTGCCCATGATGTCCGCCCTGCGAAGCTCCCTCAAGCAAATCGTCGTGTGGTTGTTCCTCGGCGTGCTGGCGCTCGGCTTCGGCCTGAGCTTCGGCCTCCCGAGCGACGCGATCACCTGCGGCGTCGAGCCGCTGGCCAAGGCCTACGGGACCAAGATCAGCGACGAGGACTACCAGTACCAGCTGCAGGCGATCACGATCGCGGGGCTGGCCCCCAAGGACGCGCAGTTCGCCGAGATGATGGGGCTGAAGGAGGAGGTGCTCGACGCGATCGTCGAGCGCCGCGTGCTGGCCAGGCTCGGCGAGCGCCTCGGGCTGGCGACGGTCAAGGAGGACGCCGAGGACATGACGTCGGACGGGCACGTGATCGTGCTCGGCAACACCTACGACTGGCTCGGCGACTCGCCGTTCAACTACGAGCTGTTCAAGCGCAACTTCCTGCCGCAGTTCGCGGTGACCGAGCCGAAGTACCTCGAGTACCAGCGCCAGGAGCTGCTCGCGCGCACGGTCCGCGACCTCGTGGCCGCGTCGGTGACGGTCAGCGAGGCCGAGCTGCAGGCCGAGTACGAGAAGCGGCAGAACAAGCTGTCGCTGCGCTACGTGCGGTTCGAGCAGCTGCGCTTCGCCGACCTCGTCGACGCCGACGAGGCGGAGATCGGCAAGTACCAGGAGGCCCACAAGGACGAGCTGGTCAAGCAGTTCGAGGCCCAGGGCTCGCGCTTCAACAAGCTGCCGAAGCAGCTGCGCTTGCGCTTCATGCAGGTCAAGAAGCCGGGCAAGCCGGCCGAGGACGCCGACAAGCCGACCCGGGCCGCCTACGACGCGGCGCTGAAGGCGGCGCGGGCCAAGATCGACGGGGCGGCCAGGAAGCTGGCGGCGGGCGAGGACTTTCGCAAGGTGGCGCGCGAGACGTCGGAGGACCCGGACTCGGCGCCGCGGGGCGGCGACCGCGGGTGGGTGTCGGCGGAGACGGGCTCGGGGCTCGACCCGGTGATCGACGACACGGCGAAGGGCCTGGCCGTCGGCACCAGCTCGAAGGTGGTCGAGAGCGACGAGGCGTTCTACATCGTGCGCGTCGACGGGGCGCGCGAGGGCGACGTGACGCAGGAGGAGGCGCTGCGCGAGCTGGCCGAGGAGGCGGTGATGCGCGAGCGCGGCAAGGAGCTGGCCAAGCAGGCCGCGGCCGAGGCGCTGCAGGCGCTGAAGGACGGCAAGAAGCTGACCGACCTGTTCAAGAGTCCGGACGCGATGGGGCAGGACAAGCCGGGCATCGACGCGCTCGGGCTCGCGGACGAGGCCGGCACGGGCGCGCCGCCGACGGCGAGCGGGACGACGCCGGAGCTGCGGGTCACCGGGCTGTTCACCAAGGAGCGGCCGATCCCCGGGCTCGGGCAGAACCCCGACCTGACCAACGCGGCGTGGGCGGCCGACCCGAAGGCGGAGTTCATCGACCAGGTGTTCGAGACGCCGGACGGCTTCGTGCTGGCGGCGGTCGAGCGCAAGGAGACGGCCACGCCGGAGGGGCTCGCGGAGGCGCGGGTGGCCCTGTACCGCGAGCTGGCGACCATGAAGGCCGGCAAGGTGACGGCCCGCTTCGCGTTCCACCAGTGCCTGGCCGACAAGGCGCGCGGGGAGATCTCGCCGAACGACGCCAAGGTGCGGCGGCTGATGGTCTACGACACCAACCTCGCGGTCGACGAGCAGGGCAACCGCCAGCTAAAGCCGTACGTGATGTGCGACCGCGTGGGCAACCGCGGCGGCATGCTGCGCGCCGCGGCGATGGCCGGCGGGGCGCGGTAGAGGCGGAGCCGAGGATGGCCGGGCCGGGCGTGCAGGAGCAGGGCCCGGCCCTGTCGTCGGCGCCGCGCGGGCTGGCGCTGCTGCTCGAGCGCGGCGGGGCGCGGCTGGTCGCCGAGGGGCGCGAGGTCGGCGGGGCGCGCGTGGCGGACTGCGAGATGGCGGTGCGCGGGCGGCCGCGCACGGTCGCGGAGTGCCGCGGAGCGGTCGGGGCGATCACGCGGCTGGCGGTGGTGGTGCCGTTCGACGTGGTGGAGGCCTGGGTGCGGCGGCGGCTGGTGGGGGAGCACGTCGGGGGCTGGCGCATCGAACAGGTGCGATGGGACAGGTCGGAAGGGACAGGCGCGTGGGAGCTGGTCGGACGCGGCGAAGAGGGGGAGGTGTGGCTGCGGGGCGAGCTCGTGGTGAGGTGTGATGGCGGGATGCGGGTGTGGCTGCGGCGCGGGTGGCTGCTCGGGCCGCCGGGGGTGACGCTGGCGCGCTCGTGGGCGGCCGTGCTGCGGCGTCTACGGGGCGCGGGGATCGCGGCGGACGGCGGCGAGCTGGCGATCGACGCCGGGGCGGCGGCGCTCGGCGGGGTGTTCGCGGCGGCGGGCTGGCGGGTGCCCGGGCGCGCGGCAGGGGCGCGGGTGTGGGTGACGCACGAGGGGGTCGAGCTGCGCGCGGGGAGCGGATGGCCCGAGGGACAGGCGGGATGGCCGGAGGGACAGGTTGGATGGCCTGAGGGACAGGTCGTGCACGGATGGCGCGAGGGACAGGCTGGATGGCGCGAGGGACAGGTGGGATGGCGCGAGGGACAGGCTGGATGGCGCGAGGGACAGGTGGGATGGCGCGAGGGACAGGCCGTGCGCGGATGGCCCGAGGGACAGGCGGGATGGCCCGAAGGACAGGTCGTGGACGTGCTCGCGGAGGTGCGCGCGGGGCTGCGAGGGCCGCCTGACCAGCGGGCGGCGGCGTGCGAGCGGCTGCGGGCGCTGGCGGAGGAATTGCCGGGGGCGGAGGAGCGGCTGTCGCGGGCGTGCGTGCGGGCGCTGCGGTTCGTCGACGCCGAGGCGTGCGCGGCGGCGCTGGGCGAGCCGACCGACGCGGCGGGCTGGTGGACGCGGGTGGCGCTGGCGCGTGGATCGGCCGACGAATTATTAAAAATGCTGGGCGGGCTGATGGGGGTGTGCGAGGCGGAGGGCGTGCGGCTGGCGCGGGCGCTGGTGCTGGCGCGGGCGCCCGAGGGGGTGGTGGAGGCGCGGGCGCTGCTCGAGGCGATGGCGACGGACGGGGGCTCGGCGGCGGTGCTGCGGGCGCTGGCTTGCGTGCGGGCGGCGGACGCGTCGGCGAAGGCCGTCGAGGTCGAGGCGGCGTTGACGGCGGCGCTCGGCGAGGACGGCTGGCGCCGGCGCGAGGAGGCGAGCGACCTGCGCGGCCTGGTGGCGGAGGCGGTGATGCGGAGCGGGCGCTCGGAGACGGCGAAGGCGGCGCTGCTGCGGCGCGTGCTGGTCGGGGCGAGGCGCGGGCGGGCCGGCGAGCGCGAGGAGAGGCGGCCGGGGCTGCGCAAGTCGGCGCAGATCGTGGCCGACTTCTACGCGCAGGACGGCCGCTGGCGCGAGCTGGTCGGGCTGCTCGAGCGCGAGCTGGGGCGGCTCGACGAGGTGTCGCGGGGCGACGCGCTGGCGCGGCTGGCGAGGCTGCGGCACGCGATCGGGGGCGAGTCGGATGGCTGAGGTCGAGGCGTGCGTGCGCCGGGCAGGCTGTCGCCGCGCGACGTCTACGCGCCGCCGGGCGCGTCGCCGGAGCCCGCGAGCGTGCCGGGCAGGCCGGGTCGTGGGCACGCTGGCGTGCTCGCGGCGAGGGGAGTGAGGCGGCCGAAGATTTGGCGGGCGACGTCGCGGCCGCGCGCGTGACACCGGGGTCGGCGCAGGGGTTCATGGGCGAGCCGGCGTGCGGGCACCGCTTCGAGCGCTGAGGCGGCGAGCCGCGGCGAGCGACCGGCTGTCCGGAGGGACAGGTCAGCCGGCGGGCTCGCTCGGGCGGGTGCCGATCTCGACGCGCTCCTTGTAGGTGCGCTGCGGCCTCCACGCGAAGTCGGTGGCGGCCGTGGCCTCGCGGATGCACTGCTTGACGCCGGGGCCGATCGACTGCGGCTGCTCGGGCGCGAGGGTGATGCTGTCGTCGACGATGCTGCCCTCGGCGTCGGTGGTCCAGCGGAGGTCGACCTCGAGGTAGGTCGACAGCGAGGAGCCGCTCACGCAGCGCTTCAGCTTCTTCGAGAGCAGGGCCGGCGTGCCGCGCTTGCGGGCGACCGGCGGGGGGGTGGGTTTCCCCGCGTCGGCGGCGGGCGGGGCGTCGGCCTCGCCGGGCTCGGCGAGCGGAGGAGCGTCGACGGTCTTGTGCGCGTCGGAGAGCGGCGGGGCGTCGGTCTTCGCGGGGTCGGCGACCGCAGGAGCGTCGACGGTCGTGCCCGGGTCGGCGACGGGGGCGGTGGGCGTGCTCGGGTCGGGGGCGGTGGGCGGCGCGGCGCTCGGCGGGGCGGGCTGGAGCGCGGCGGGCTGGGTCACGGCGACCGGCAGGGGCTGGGGCGGGTCGTCGCGGCGGGTGAGCGCGTAGACGACGACGCCGACGATGCCGACGATCAGGAGGAACGCGGGGATGCCGAGCGAGAGGCGCACGCGCTGGCCGTCGCGCTCGACCGTGACGAGCGAGGAGAACGAGACCGGGGTCGGCTCGCGGGCGGTGATGCCGGGGGCGCTCGCGGGCTCGCGCGGGCTGCTGCCGCGGTCGCCGGGGCCGAGCGTGATGACGCCGCCGCCGGGGGTGGTCTCGGGGACGGTGGCGGCGGTCGCGGCGGCGCCGGAGTGCACGCGCTGCACGAGGGTGGGCTCGTCGTGCAGCGTGCGGGGGATGGCGCGCAGGGCCGCGGCGAGCTCGTGGGCGGTCGACCAGCGCTGCTCGGGGTTCTCGCGCAGGGTCTTGCCGAGCACGGAGGCGACGGCGTCGGGCGCGGGCAGGCCGCGCATGGGCTCGTCGTCGTCGCTGCCGCACATCGGCGGCAGCTCGCCGGTCAGCAGCTTGTGCATGAGGGCGCCGAGGGCGTAGATGTCGACGCGGTGGTCGGCCTTGAGGCCGCGGTAGAGTTCGGGGGCGATGTAGCCGGGCGTGCCGAGCAGCATGCCGGTGTTGGTCAGCGACTCGCCCTCGCGGCGGTCGTCGACGGTGACCTTGGCGAGGCCGAAGTCGAGGACTTTGACGAAGTCGGGGTCGTGCTCGCGGGGGACGCGGTAGCAGTTGGCGGGCTTGATGTCGCGGTGGACGATGCCGTTCTTGTGGGCGGCGGCGAGGGCCCAGGCGATCTGCTCGCCGAGGTGGACGACGCGCTGCCACGGCAGCGGGCCCTCGCGGCGCAGCGTCTCGCTGAGGTCCTCGCCGTCGAGGTACTCCATCACCAGGAACGAGCCGCCGACGTCGGTGCTGCCGAAGTCGGTGATCTGGACGATGTGCTCGTGGCCGATCGCCGAGGCGGCGCGGGCCTCCTGAATGAAGCGCTGGGCGATCGTCGCGTCGGCGCCGAGCCGCGGCTGGATGACCTTGACGGCGACCTTCTTGGCCAGCGCGATGTGGGTGCCGACGTAGACCGCGCCCATGCCGCCCGCGCCGACGCGGCGGTCGATGCGGTAGCGTTCAGCGAGCACCGCGCCGAGCAGTTCGTCGGCGTGACCCTCGCGCTGCACGGGCACGCCGGTCGCGGCCTCGGTGACCTTGCTCGACTCGTGGCCGGGAGCGCCGCCGGACGGGGTCACCGGCGCGACCGTCGGAGAGAACCCGTCGACGCCGCCGGGCGTGGGAACAGCTTCGCGCATCGGCCAGTGGCGCCAGCATAGCGCTAAAAACTCGCTCGCGAGGGGCGCCGGAGCCGTCGGGTGCTGTGGCACACTTGGTCCGGTTTCGGGGGCGCAATGCGCGATCTCCGGGCTCGCGGGGACACACGGCCATGCGACGGCCAGGACACGGATCACAGGGGAGCGCGAGCGTGCGGTCGGTGCTGCACGGCGTGCTGGCGGCCGCGCTGGCGCTGCCGCCGTCCGGCGCGCGTGCGGCCGTCGCGGCGGCCAGCGGCGCGGTCAGTCGCGACGTGCAGTCGCTGTACGAGTCGTGCCTGCAGCAGCTCGACGCCGGTCAGTCGGCGCAGGCGGCGAGCTGCCTGCAGGACGTGTACGCGGGGCTGGTCAACATCGAGAAGCAGCCGCGCACCGACCTGTATTACGTGCTGGCCGACGCGGTCGCGGCCAGTCAGGCGGCGGCGGCGAGCGAGCCGCGCACGCTGTGCATCGCCCGCAAGCTGATCCTCGACTACCAGTCGCGCGAGAAGGTCGCGACGTTCTTCCGCTTCCGCAAGAAGGTGCAGCGCATGTCCGCGGCGGTGAGCAAGGCGCTGGCGGAGGCGGGGCTGACGGAGGAGCAGTGCGCGGCGCAGCCGGCGACGCCGGGCGAGGGGGCCGAGGCGCCGTCGGCGGCGCCGGTCGACAGGGCGCCGCTGGATCCGTCGGCGCCGATCGACGCGGTGCCGCAGCCGATCGACGCGGGCGAGCCGGCCGCGGACGCCGAGCCGGCGCGGCCCGACGCGCCGGGCGACGCGCCCGCGGCCCTCGGTGCGAGGCCGCGGGCCGGGCCGGCGCCGCGTCCGGCGATCCAGGCGGCCGCGCCGCGATCGACGCGCAAGCTGCAGCTGACGGCGAAGACCGACCTGATGGACGCGGGCTTCGCGACCACGATCGTGAGCGTCAGCGTGGTCGGGCTCGGCGGGGCGCTGTGGGCCGCGAAGGTCGAGTGCGACGCGCGCGTCGGCTCGGAGTCGCCGTGCCCGTCGCCGGTCCCGCAGGGCGTCCGCGACGCCGGGCTGGCCCTGATGTCGATCGGCATGGCGGGCGCGTTCGTCGGGCTGGCCATGCGCTGGGCCGACCAGCGCCGCCAACGCAAGCTGCGTCAGGCGCCGGTGCCGGTGGCCTCGCCGTCGACGGTCGGCGTGGTCTGGCGCGGTCGGTTCTGAGCGCCCGCGGGTCCGCGTTTTACGATAGGCTCCGGGAATGCGTAGTCTTTCTTTTGCCCTCCTCGTCCTGCCGCTGAGCGCCTGCGGCAACGATCCCGCGGGTTCGTCCGCGTCCGCGTCCGCGACCGAGAGCGCGACCGACTCGTCGACCGCGCCCGACCCGACGACCACGCCCGACCCGGGCACCAGCTCGTCGGGCGACGCGCCGACCGGCGGCTCGGCGGGCAACACCGAGAGCGGGACGACGTCGACGTCGTCGACGAGCGAGGCGACCGGCGATTCGACCGCCGTGGTGACGTCGGAGTCGACGGGCACGAGCACGACCGGCGGCGAGACCGGGACGACCATGGGCGTGCTCGACACCGGGTCGTCCGACACCGGCACGACGGCGGGCGAGGGCACGAGCGGCTCGGACGGCAGCTCGAGCACCGGCGGCGAGGACACCATGGAGCCGCCCGAGCCGTGCGCCTGCCCCGACCTCGAGGTGCCGCTCGACGACGGCATCTTCGTGCTGTCGATCACCGCGGAGCTGTGGAAGTTCTTCCCCGAGACCAAGGAGTTCCTGAAGCTCGGCGACCTGACGTGCCCGCTGCCGGCGTCGACGTTCTCGATGGCGGTCGACCGCCTCGGCAACGCGTGGGTGCAGTACGCCGGCGGCGACCTGCGCACGGTGCCGGTGACCGACGTCGGCGCCTGCAACAACCCGGGCTACCAGGTCGGGCAGATGGGCATCACCAACTTCGGCATGGCGTTCGTGTCGAACAGCGCGGCCGACGCGTGCGACCGCATCTACGGCGTGCGCGCGAGCGGGATCTCCGAGGGCAACGCTGTGTCGGACTTCTTCGCCATCGACCCCGTGAGCCTCGACGTGCTGCAGATCGGCAAGTCGGACTACGGCACCGCGGAGGTGACCGGCACCGGCGACGGGCGCACGTTCCTGTTCGCGGGGGCCAACCCGGCCAAGCTCGTCGAGATCAACAAGGCGACCGGGGCCAAGCTCGACGTCACCCCGCTGGCGGGCGTGGAGCTGGGCTCGGCGTGGGCCTTCGCGCACTTCGCGGGCGACTTCTACTTCTTCACGAACTCGAAGAACGGGCCCGGCAGCGAGGTCACCCACATCGACTACGACGACTCCGACATGAACGGGCAGCAGCAGATCACCGAGGTCGTGGCCAACGCGCCGATCAGCATCGTCGGCGCCGGGGTGTCGACCTGCGCGCCGTTCGCCCCGCAGTGAGGCGGCGGTCGCGGGGCCCCGCGCGCCCGCGCGGCGCGGGGCCTCACTTGAAGCCGGAGCACTCCCACTCGGCGCCGAAGCCGGGCGGGACCTTGAGGAAGTCGGAGCTCCACTGGCCGCCGGCGGCGTCGAGCGCGTGGACCTGCGGGCAGGCGTTGGTGTTGCCCTCGCGCACGAGCGCGCCGTTCTGGTAGCCGAGGGCGTTGCACAGCGCGTCGGCGGCGTCGAGGCCGACGCCGTTGTTGAGGCCGTCGGGGCCGTTGCACATGCCGAGCGGGCCGGTGCAGCAGCCGACGTAGCTGTTCGGCATCGCGTCGCCGAGGGCGTTGCCGGGGTCGACGGCGGCGCGCACGACCCCGGCGGTGGCGCCGAAGGCCAGCTTCTGGGCGGCCTGGTCGTAGTTGCAGTAGAAGTCGGCGGCGTTGCAGCCGTCGCCGATGCATCCGAGGTAGTGCAGGGTGCTGCCGGTCCAGGCCCGCAGGTCGACGCCCTTGGCGGGCTTGCCCCACATGTTCATGGCGGTCAGCAGGTCGTTGCAGGTGGCGATCTTGGTGCAGGTGTTGCCGCAGCCGTCGTTGTTGTTCATGTTGCCGTCGTCGCAGGTCTCGACGCCGGCGTGGAGGAAGCCGTCGCCGCACTTGGCCGCCTTGCAGCCGGCCACGCACTCGTCGGTGTTGAGGTTGTTGGCGTCGTCGCACTGCTCGAAGCCGGCGCGCACGTAGCCGTCGCCGCACACGGCGGTCTTGCACATGCCGACGCAGCCGTCGGTGTTGGCCTGGTTGCCGTCGTCGCACTGCTCGACGCCCGCCTGGATGAAGCCGTCGCCGCAGGCCGCGGTCTTGCAGGCTACGCAGGCGTCGCTGGAGATCTGGTTCTGGTCGTCGCACTGCTCGACGCCCTGCTGGACGAACCCGTCGCCGCAGGCCGCGGCCTTGCAGGTGTTCAGGCAGGCGTCCATGTTCGAGCCGTTCTGGTCGTCGCACTGCTCGCCGTTGCTCGGCTGGGTGAAGCCGTCGCCGCACACCGGGAGCTGGCACTGCAGGGTGCAGAAGCCGGTGTTCTGGTTCTGCGGGCCCATGTCGCACTGCTCGGGCGGCTGGGTGAAGCCGTCGCCGCAGGTCGCGGGCTTGCACACGTTGGTGCAGGCGTCGTCGTTGGACCCGTTGCCGTCGTCGCAGGTCTCGCCGGGGCCGACGAACCCGTCGCCGCACACGTTCTGCTGGCAGTCGAGCTTGCAAGCGTTGGTGTTGCCGTTCTGCTCGCCGTCGTCGCACTGCTCGACGTTCTGCTGGATGAAGCCGTCGCCGCAGGCCGCGGGGGTGCAGCCGAGCAGGCAGGCGCCGCTGTTGGAGTTCTGGTCGCCGTCGTCGCACTGCTCGCCGAGGCTCGGCTGCAGCAGGCCGTCGCCGCACGCGGGGGCGAGGCAGAGGTCGGTGCAGCCGTCGTCGTTGTCGCCGTTCTTGCCGTCGTCGCAGGCCTCGCCGGGGTCGAGCACGCCGTTGCCGCACTCCTCGAGCGCGCAGGTCGGCGAGCAGCCGTCGCCGGCGGCGGTGTTGCCGTCGTCGCAGGCCTCGGTCGGCGACATGTCGGCGTCGCCGCACACGTTGAGCTGGCACGTCGCGTTGCACGGCTGGCCGGGGCCGTTGTCGACGCCGTTGTCGCACTGCTCGGGGCCGCCGTCGGTGAAGGCGTTGCCGTCGCCGCACACGTTGTCCTGGCACGCGGTGGTGCAGGCGGCGTTGTCGGCGTTGCCTGGGCCGTCGTCGCAGGCCTCGCCGTTGCCGGGCTGGACGTGGCCGTCGGAGCAGGCGGCGTTGGTGCAGGCGGCGGTGCAGGCGTCGCCGTCGTCGGGGTTGCCGTCGTCGCACTGCTCGGTGGGGGCGACCACGCCGTCGCCGCAGGTCGCGAGCGCGCACTCGCCGGTGCACTCGTCGGCGTCGTCGGTGTTGCCGTCGTCGCAGCCCTCGCCGGGGCCGACGAACCCGTCGCCGCACACGTTGTCGCTGCAGTCGGCCTTGCAGGAGTTGGTGTCGGCGTTGTCGGCTCCGTCGTCGCACTGCTCGCCGGGGCCGGGGTCGCCGTCGCCGCACACGTTGGTCTGGCAGTCGGCGCTGCAGGCCATGCCGGGGCCGTTCTGGGGGCCGTCGTCGCACTGCTCGCCGGGCCCGGGGTCGCCGTCGCCGCAGGTGTTGGTCTGGCAGTCGGCGCTGCAGGCCTGGCCGGGGCCGTTCTGGGGGCCGTCGTCGCAGGCCTCGCCGGGGTCGACGGCACCGTCGCCGCAGCTCGCGGGGGCGCCGGTGGTCGGCTGCTCGGTGAAGCCGGCGGTCTCGGGGGTGTCGGTGGTGGTCGGCGGCGTCACGCCCGAGGTCGTGGAGGCGACCATCGTCGCCTCGCTGTCGCTGCCGGGCGGCGGCGCGCTGGTCTCTCCGGTGCCGCCGTCGCCGCACGCGAGCACGCCCGCGAGAAAGAAGGCCCCGAACAGCCGACCCCGTCCCATCCTCCACCTCCGCGGGCCACGCTATCACGCCTCGGCGGCGCGTGGACGCGGGCGAGGCGCGCGGCGGTGGTTCACGGCGGCGGTGTCGGTGCGGCTCGCAGGGCGCCGGGGCTCAGCGGGCGCGATCGCGGACGCGCTGAATGTTGGCGGGGATCAGCTTGCGGTAGAAGCGCTCGGGGGCGAGACGCTTCAGGCGCCACAGCCACGCCCCGTCGCTGTGCGGCAGGGCGAACAGCTCGCCGGCGTCGACGGCCGCGATCGCGTGGCGGGCGACCCCGTCGGCCTGCACCTTGGCCCGGGCCATCAGCCGCTCGCCGAACTTGGCCTGGTCGGGTTTGGTGTTGCGGCCGGACTTGATGATGTTGGTGCGGAAGAACGTGGGGCAGAGCACGGTCACGCTGATGCCGTGCGGGGCCAGCTCGGCGCACAGGGTCTCGGACAGGGCCACGACGCCGGCCTTGGTGACGTTGTAGGGGCCCATCTCCGGCATGTTGAGCAGTCCGGCGGCCGAGGCGACGTTGAGGATCGCGCCGCGCTTCTGGGCCTTGAAGCGGGGGATGAAGGTGCGGCAGCCGTAGATCACGCCCCACAGGTTGATCCCCATGATCCACTCCCAGTCGGCCAGCGCGACGTCCTCGAACGGGCCGGCGACGGCGACGCCCGCGTTGTTGATCACGAGGTCGGCGCCGCCGAAGGTCTCGTCGGCGAGGTTGCCGAGGCGCTCGACCTCGGCGGGCACGGCCACGTCGCAGACGACGGCGTGGGCCTCGCCGCCGGCCGCACGCACGGCCGCGGCGGTGGCCTCCGCGGCGGCCGCGTCGATGTCGGCGGCGATGATGCGCGCGCGGCGGGTCGCGAGCTCGAGGCTGAAGGCGCGGCCGAGGCCGCCGCCGGCGCCGGTGACGACGACTCGGGGCTTGTCAGGGAGTGCCATGCGAGGCGCACACTAACCCACGCGGGTCGCGGCGAGAAGCCGGTCGGGCCCGCCGCAGGGTGCCGTCCGCGTCGATGAGCGCGACCAGCCAGCCTTCGCCGTGGGCCGCACAGCAGAAGAAGCCCGGGCGTCTCACCGGCGAGAGACCCGGGCTTCGCGGCTCGCGCGGCGCGCTTCAGGTGCCGGAGAACTGGACGTTCTCGAACACCAGGGTCGGCGCGCGCAGGCTCGAGTAGGGGTAGGGGTCGTTGCCGACCGCGACCAGGCTCTTGAACAGCGCCGCGAGGTTGCCGGTGACGTTCATCTCGCCGATCGGCGCGCCGATCTTGCCGTTCTCGATCAGGTGGCCGCGCAGGCCGAGCGAGAAGTCGCCGGTGGTGCCGTCGCTGTTGCCGCCGAGCCAGGTCGTCACGTACACGCCGGTGCCCGCCGCGGCGATGAGCTCGGCGAGCGGCCTGTCGCCGAGGCCGACCACGCGGTTCGACGACGAGCCGGTGGTCGGGGCCAGGCCGAGCTTGCGGCCGTAGTAGGTGTCGACGTAGAGGTTTTTGACGACGCCGTTCTCGACGATCGGCAGCTTCTTGGCGGAGATGCCCTCGCCGTCGAAGTGGCGCGAGCCGAGGCCGCGGGGGATCAGCGGGTCGTCGGTCACGGTGAGCTTGTCGCCGAACAGCTGGGTCCCGACCTTGCCGGCCCAGAACGAGCGGCCCTGCTGGATCGAGGCCGCGTGCGACGGGCCGAGCGCGCGGGAGATCAGCGAGACCGCGGCCTCGGGGTCGACCACCATCGTCGTGCGGATGGTCGGGCCCTTCTTGCTGCCGAGGCGGTCGAGCGCGCGGCGCAGGGCGAGGTCGGCGATCTTGCTCGGCTCGGGCAGGTCGCCGAGGAAGCGGCCGACCGCGTGGGCCGAGCCCTCGGGGCGCTTGTCCTCGCCCTCGCGCACGGTCACGTTGCCGGAGTAGCCGACGTAGCCGCCCTCCCAGGTGCCCTGGAAGCCGTTCGAGCTGGCCGAGGCGCCGCGGGTCTCGCCGCTAAACAGGTTGCTCTCGGCGGAGATGACCTTCTGATCGGCGTGGGCGCGGCTGTCCATCTCGGCCAGCCAGGCCTCGCGCTGCTCGCGGCCGAGCTTGCCGACCGCGGGGTCCTGGCGCTGCAGGTCGACGTTCGGGCGGTCGGCGAAGAGGGCCGGGTCGGGGATCTTGCGCTGCGGGTCGGGCTGGAGCGCGCGGGTGAGGGCGACCGCGTCCTCGACGAACAGCTTCAGGCGGTCGGGGCGCAGGTCGGTGGTGCTGTGCGTCGAGTACTTGCCGTCGGCGTAGATGCTGACGCCGAGGCCGCGCGAGGTGCTCTCCTCGACCTTCTCGATCTTGCCGTCGCGGTAGATGTAGCTGACGCTGCGGTCGCGCGAGACGCTGGCCCAGGCGTCGCTGGCCCCGGCCTTCCTGGCGATCTCGACGGCGGAGGCGGCGCTCTTCAGCAGGGCTTCGGTGCTGTCGGTGTGCTCAGACATTCTCGCCTCCGACGGTCATCTTGGACACGAGGGTGGTCGGCATGCCCTGCGAGACCGGCACGGACTGGCCGTCCTTCCCGCAGGTCCAGCCGCCGAAGTCGAGCTTGGTGTCGTTGGCGACCATGGTCACGTTGCGCAGGGCCTCGGGGCCGTTGCCGATGATGTTGATGTCCTTGATGGGAGCGGTGATCTTGCCGTCCTCGATGAGCCAGCCGTTCTTGATGTAGAACGTGAAGTCGCCGGCGCCGATCTGGACCTGACCGTTGGTGAAGGTCTCGGCGATGATGCCCTTCTTGACCGAGGCGATGATCTCGTCGCGGGTGTGCGGGCCGTTCTCCATGTACGTGGAGCGCATGCGCGGCAGCGGGGCGTGGCGGAACGACTCGCGGCGGCCGGAGCCGGTGCCCTTGTGCTTGTAGTGGCGGGCGCTGATGCTGTCGTGGAGGTACGAGGCCATCACGCCGTGGTCGACGAGCACGGTCTTCTCGGTGGGGTTCCCTTCGTCGTCGACGTTGAGCGCGCCGCGCTCGCCTTCTTGCGTGGCGTCGTCGACGATGGTGACGAAGTCGGGGGCGACCTTCTTGCCGATCATGCTGCTGTAGATCGAGGTGCCCTTGCGGTTGAAGTCGGCCTCCATGCCGTGGCCGATGGCCTCGTGCAGCAGGATGCCGGAGGCGCCGGCGGCCAGCACGACCGGCATCTCGCCGGCGGGGGGTCGCTTGGCCTCGAACAGGATCATGGTGCGGTCGCCGGCCTCCTTGGCGAGGAAGGCGAGGCGCTCGTCGGTGTACCAGTCGAAGCCGTGGCGGCCGGCGAGGTTGGCCGAGTTCGACTGGGTGACGCCGTTCTTCTTGGCGGTCAGGGTGCACCACAGGCGGGTCATCGGCCGCACGTCGGTGTGGATCCGCCCGTGCATGTCGACGATGAGCACGATCTCGTCGCCGTCGGCCCAGTTGACGGTGGCTTTCTCGACCGAGGGGTCGACCTTGCGGGCGAGCGCGTGGAGCTGCTCGATCTTCGGCAGCTTGCTGGCGACGGTGACGTCGTGCCACGGGCGCTGCAAGGTGTAGAAGCTCGACGGGCGCACCTTGTGGTCGAAGGTGACGGGGGCGACCGGCTTGCCGCCGTGGGCGATCGTCGCGGCGGTGCGGGCGGCCGCCAGCATCGACTCGAGCGAGAGGTCCTCGGTGAAGGCGTAGCCGGTCTGGTCGCCGACGACGACGCGCAGGCCGACGCCCTGATCCACCGAAGAGGAGGCGCGGCTGATGATGCCGTCCTCCATGGTGATCGAGTGGTCGCGGCTGTGCTGAAAATAAAGGTCCGCCGCGTCGGCGCCGCGGGCCGTCAGCTCGGTCATGACGCGCGCGAGCGTCGGCTCGTCGAGGGAGAAGAACTCGAGGTGGTGGGCCAGGGGTGCGGTGTCGCCGGGGATCATGGTGTTTGCCGTGGAGGCGGTCTTGCTGCATCCGCCGAGCCCGAGGCCCGAGGCGGTGGCGAGGACCGCCGCGCCAGCTGTGGAGGTGCGCACGAAGGCGCGACGAGTCAAGGACAACGGGTGCATGCGAGGACGGCTCCGGCGACGAGGATGACCCCCTGAGGGGGCGGGTTGTCGCTTGGAACCGGAAACGAGGCGTGAGGTTTCGCGGCCGAGCACATCGCGGCGCACGGGGCGGCGGGGACCTCGGGGTGGTGGCGGCGACGGTGCAGGCGTCGAGCCCCGTGGGCACGGGCGGCGGACACGGTGATCCGCCGGCGATCGACCGCGGCGGCGTCGCGCGGCGCTGTCACATTCGCGGGTCGGGAGCGACGGCGGCGATCGCGGCCAGCCAGGCCCGCAGCGAGGCGCCGAGCACCGGCGGCAGGGTGAAGCTGCGCGCGGGTTCGGAGACCGTGAGCGTGCGGCCGGCGAGCGCGAGCCCCGACGGCGCGGCGAGGTGCAGCGAGCCGGCGATCGCGGCGCGCTGCTCGACGGGCGCACGATGGGCCACGGCGGCGAACAGATCCTCGAGGCCCTCGTCGTCGGACAGGGCGTGCGCCAGCCAGCCCTGGTCGGCGCGGGCGGCGGCCCGCGAGCGCTTGCCGGGGATGAACGTGAGGCCGTCGTCGGCGAGCAGCAGGCGGCCGATCGGCGCGGCGGGGTCGCTGCACGCGACCGGCTCGGCGAACCAGAACAGGCGGGCCGGCGCGCTCACGCGGTCACTTCTCGGCCCACGAGCGGGCGACGCGGGCGTCGGCGACGATGGGGACGTGGGGGACGACGCTGGCCATCGCGGCCTCCATGGTCTGCTGGACGATGGCGCGGGCTTCTTCGGCGCGGTCCTCGGGGACCTCGGCGATGTACTCGTCGTGCACGCACAGGATCCCGCGGCCGCCGATCGTTTGCAGCGCGGCGTGCAGGTCGATCATCGCCCTTTTAAAGCCCTCGGCGGCGGTGCCCTGGACGGGGATGTTGAGGGCGGCGTTAAAGCTGAAGTGGCCGGGCTGGAAGCGCTTGCGGCGGCCGAGGGTGGTCTGCACCGTGATCGGCTCGCGCTGGCTGCGGTGCTCGAGGTTGCCGATCCGTCGGTGCCAGGCGGCGATGCCGGGGAAGGTCGCGAAGAACGCGTCGCGGGCCGACTGGGCGGCGGCGGGGCTGAGCTCGAGGCCGTAGTTGGACCTCGCGTACTCCTGGAAGCGGCGCGCGCCCATGCCGAACAGGAAGCCGAAGTTGACGGCCTTGGCGAGCTTGCGCTCGTGGGCGGTGACCTCGGCCTCGGGCTTGCGCGCGAGCGTCGAGGCGGTCGCGCGGTGGGGGTCGCGGCCGGCGCGGAAGACCCTGCGCATGGCCTCGCAGGGGGCCAGGGCGGCGGCCACGCGCAGCTCGATCTGGGCGTAGTCGGCGACGATGAGCGCGTGGCCGGGGGCCGGCACGAAGCAGGCGCGCATGCCGGGCGCGGTGTGCTCGGCGGGGACCTGCTGGAGGTTGGGCTGCGAGCAGGCGAAGCGGCCGGAGTCGGTGGCGAGCGGGTGGAGGTGAGGGTGGAGGCGGCCGTCGTCGGCCAGGAAGTCGCGCGGCCAGTGGGCGTAGGTCGAGAGCAGCTTGTCGAGCTGGGCGGTGCGCTCGGGGCCGGGTTTGCTGTCCTTCTCGCGCTGCCAGCCGGCGGAGATCCTGGCGAAGGCCTCGGCGTCGAAGCCGACGCCGGCGTCCTCCATGGCGAGCACCGACGGGAGCAGGCGGCACTCGAGGTCGTAGACGCGATTGAGGCCGGCCTCGCGGAGCGGCGGGGTCAACGCTTTTAATAGCGGGACGAGGCTGTCGGCGGCGGCGGCGAGCACGGGCAGGCGGGCGATCGCCGGGGTGACCTGGCCGCCGTCGAGGTCGCCGGGCAGGCCGCGGGCGAGCGCGGCCTCGACCTGGCGCGCGAGGCTGAGGGCGTCGTGGCGGGCCTGCACGCCCTCGCACAGCAGGGTCGCGGCGACGTGCGTGCAGCCGAACCGGCGCGGGCGCAGGCCGAGGCGCGCGAGCACGTGGAGGGCGAACTGCGCCCCGTGGAACACCACGTAGGGGGCGGGGCAGCCGCGGCCGTCGAGCACGGCCTGCAGCGGCAGCAGGCTGGTGAGGCAGGCGAGGTGGAGGATGAGGACGCGGCCGTCGCAGGCGAGGGCGAGCAGGTCGGCGCGCACGCGGCGGGGGTCGTGGGCGGCCTCACGGGGGAGGTCGGGGTGGGGGGCGGCGAGCAGGACGACCAGGCCGAGCACGTCGGCGCCGACGGTCGCGAGCGCGCGGGCGAGGGCCTCGTCGTCGCGGACGTGCTCGACCGCGGGGGCGGGCCACGGCGCGAGCGACGGCGGGGGCTGCGGCATGAGCCCGGGAGTGTAGCGCGGCGAGCGAGGCGCCCGGACGTCGGCGTGCGCGCCGGTGCGAACGGGGTCGCGCCGGGGCCGGACGCGTGAGTGGGGCCACGCGCCGGGGCTTTTGAGGGATTGCTGCGAAGTGCGCGACGGACCGGCGCCGCGCGGGGATCTGGACTACACCACCGCCCCATGGACGCACGCGTGCCGCAGACCACGAAGTTGCCGCTGGTGACGAAGGGGAGCCACCCCGATCCGACCCACAAGCCCCCGGCGCCGCCGGAGGCGCTGGCCCACCGTGATCTGCTGGGCGGCGACTTCTGGCGGCGGATCCCCGCCTATCGTGACATCGACGAGGCGACGTTCCTCGATCACAAGTGGCAGAGCAAGCACACGATTATTAAGCCGGAGAAGCTGCTCGACGTGGTCGAGGGCCTGGTGACGCCGGGCTTCATCGCCGACGCGCGCGAGGGCTTTATCAAAGCGCCGATGAGCCTGCGGGTCTCGCCGTACATGCTGAGCCTGATCGACTGGTCGCGGCCGTACGAGGATCCGCTGCGCCGACAGTTCATCCCGCTGGGCTCGGGGCTGCTGCCGGATCACCCCAAGCTCGACCTCGACTCGCTGCACGAGCAGGCCGACGCGCCGGTGCCGGGCCTCACGCATCGCTACCCCGACAAGGCGCTGTTCCTCGCGCTCGACACCTGCCCGGTGTACTGCCGGTTCTGCACGCGCTCGTACGCGGTCGGCACCGACACCGAGCAGGTCGAGAAGGTCAGCCTGAAGCCGACGCACGACCGCTGGGAGGCGGCGTTCAATTATATCGCCTCGCGGCCGGAGCTCGAGGACATCGTCATCAGCGGCGGCGACGCCTACAACCTGCGGGCCGAGCACATCACGACCATCGGCGAGCGCCTGCTCGCCATGCCGAACATCCGGCGCATGCGCTTCGCGACCAAGGGCCCGGCCGTGATGCCGCAGAAGATCCTGACCGACGACGCGTGGTTCCAGGCGCTCGTCGGGGTGGTCGAGCGCGGGCGCAAGCTGCACAAGGAGGTCGTGCTGCACACGCACTTCGGGCACCCGACCGAGCTGACGCAGATCACCCAGCGGGCGATGGACCGGCTGTGCGAGGCCGGCGTGTTCGTGCGCAACCAGACGGTGCTGCAGCGCGGCGTCAACGACACGCCCGAGACCATGCGGCTGCTCATCAAACGCATGGGGTACCTGAACGTGCACGCCTACTACGTGTACGTGCACGACCTCGTGCGCGGGGTCGAGGACCTGCGGACCACGGTGGGCTCGGCCATCGAGCTCGAGAAGCAGGTGCGCGGCTCGACCGCGGGCTTTAATAGTCCGGTGTTCGTGGTCGACGCGCCGGGCGGCGGGGGCAAGCGCGACGTGCACTCGTTCGAGCACTACAACCCGGAGACCGGCATCTCGGTGTACCGCAGCCCGAACGTCAACGCGGCGGCCTACTACTGCTACTTCGACCCGATCGACGCGCTGCCGGAGGCGGGTCGGGCGCGCTGGGCCGACCCGACGCAGCACGACGCGATGCTGGAAGAGGCGATCACGGCTGCGCGGGCGCGGGCGCGTTGAGAAAATAATTATTTTAATTAATTAAAACCCGCACACATGGACGGACAGGACATGGTGCGGGCCGCGCCCGGGGAGTTTCGGCCGCTGCGAATCGGACCGCACTCGGTGTGGCCGCCGGTGGTGCTGGCGCCGATGGCGGGCATCACCAACGCGCCGTTCCGGGCGCTGTGCCGGCGCCACGGGGCGGGGCTTTATGTCAGCGAGATGATCACCGCGGGGGGCCTCGTCCGCGGCGACCGCAAGACGCTGGCGCTGGCGGGCTTCGAGCCCGACGAGTCGCCGCGCAGCCTGCAGCTCTACGGGGTCGATCCGACGACCGTCGGCGAGGCCGTGCGCTGGCTGGTCGGCGAGGGGCGGGTCGACCACATCGACCTCAACTTCGGCTGCCCGGTGCGCAAGGTGACGCGCAAGGGCGGGGGCGCGGCGATCCCGGTGAAGCGCAACCTGCTGCGGGCGATCGTCCGCGCCGCGGTCACGGCGGCCGGCGCGGTGCCGGTGACCATGAAGTTTCGCATCGGCGTCGACGACGACCTGGTGACCTTTGAAAATGCCGGGAAGATCGGCGAGGACGAGGGCTGCGCCGCGGTCGGCCTGCACGCGCGCACTGCTGCCCAGCTGTACTCGGGCGAGGCGCGCTGGGCGGCGATCGCACGCTTGAAGCAGGTCGTGCGCACGATCCCCGTGCTCGGCAACGGCGACATCTGGGAGGCCGGCGACGCCCTGCGGATGATGCGGACGACCGGCTGCGACGGCGTGATCGTCGGGCGCGGGTGCCTCGGCCGCCCGTGGCTGTTCGCCGAGCTGTCCGCCGCCTTTAATAATGAGGCGCCGCCTGAATCGCCGAACCTGGGGAAGGTGTGGGCGACGCTGCTCGAGCATGCGCGGGCGCTGTGCGCCTGGGCGACGGAGCCCGTCGGCATGCGCATGATGATTAAACATGTCGGGTGGTACACGCTGGGGTTTTTATTAACGGGGGTCGACCGCGGGGCGATGATGCGGGTGCGCACGCTCGCGGAGCTCGAGGCGCTGGCGGCCTGCATCGACCCCACGGAGCCGTTCCCGGCCGCGGCGGCGCGGACCGTACGCGGCAAGAGCGGGGCGCCGCAGAAGGTCACGCTGCCGCACGGGTACCTCGACGACGTCGACGATGCGACGCCGCCGGAGGCCGAGGACGACGACTCGGGCGGCTGAGGTTCGAGTGATCGAAGAAAGCGGCGCAGGGCCGGCGGCGAACGCCGCGCGGCCCTGCGGTGAGGCGAGCGCCGGGATCAGCGGCGGCGGCGGCGGATGCCGAGCAGGCCGAGCAGGGCCAGCGAGGCCGCGAGGTTGCGGGCCGGGCTGTCGTCGGTGCGGCAGCCGCAGCCGTCGTCGTCGAGCTGGTTGCTGGTGTCGCTGGCGCTGGCGACGGTCTCGGAGTCCGACTGCGAGTTCGACTCCGAGTCGGTGTTCGAGTCGCTGGCGTTGTCGCCGACGGTGAAGCTCTCGGTCGGCTCGGTGTTCGAGTTGGAGTCCGAGACGGTCGCGGGGGTGTCGCTGTTCGACTCGGACACGGTGCCGTCGGTGTCCGACATCGTGTTGGTCATCGTGTTGGTCATCGTGTTGGTCATCGAGTCGGTGAGCGAGGCGCTGTCGGTCTCGGTCATCGAGTCGCTGGCGCTGACCTGGGTCATCGAGACGGTGCCGTCGGTGATGCTGTCGGTGACGGTCTCGCTGTCGGTCTCGGTCTCGGTGCCGCCCTCGACGGGGACGTTCATGACCGGCGTGCAGGCCTTGTTGCCGGCGGCGTCGATGGCACAGATGCGGTAGAAGAACACGTCCGAGTCGGGCACCATGAAGGTGATGCGCCACAGGTACTCGCCGTACCACTGGCCGGGGGTGGACTTGTCGCCGGGGTTGAGGTCCGGGTCGCCCGGGTCCTCGCCCCAGCCCTCGACGTAGGGGAAGCCGTCGGTCTGGGTGAAGTCGTGGAGCTGCAGCGGCGACTTGTTGTCGTGGCAGCGCACGCGCACGAAGCCGGGCTCGCCGTACTTGACGAGGGTGAGCGGCTCGATGTTGACGAACTTCGGCGCGGCGGTGTCGGCGGCGACCTCGTCGGTGGCGGTGAACACCAGCTTGTTGTCGGCGTTCTCGGCCTGCGACATGGCGATGTCGAGCTTGTGGTCGCCGGTGAAGTCGGCGAGCGTGATGTGGTAGGTGCCCGGCGAGGCGTTGGCCGGGTTGGGCGTGTGCTCGAGGGCCTGGTACTTCGGCACGTTGGCCGAGCCCCACTGGCTGAGCTTGCCGCCGTCGTTGACCATCAGGCGGTCGGGGTACTTGGTGGCGGTCTGGAACGCGCCGATCACCAGGTCGGGGTCGTTGTCCGAGTCGTAGTCGTAGAACGCGCCGGCGAAGTCGAACGCGGTCGGGTTCTCGAGGTTCGGCCAGATGTTGTCCTGGTTGATGGTGTAGCCGCCGTTGCCGGTGTTGAGCAGCACGCGGTTGCGGCGGTTGGGGCCGTCCTGCAGGGTGACGAGGTCGATGTACTCGTCGTCGTCGAGGTTGAGCGGCTCGACGTCGGCCGCGCCCTTGCCGGCGACGTTGTCGGCGGGCACGCTGGCGAACTTGCCGGTGCCGTCGTTGCCGTAGATGTAGATGCTCTTGTCGCAGGCGAAGCAGGAGATGACGAGGTCGAGGTCCCAGTCGTTGTCGATGTCGA
The DNA here is from genome assembly GCA_016793465.1 of Myxococcales bacterium. The sequence continues at coordinate 52,121 of JAEUJW010000037.1, read as the reverse complement.
CGAACTCGAGGTCCCACGACCAGCGCAGCTCGGTGTTCGGCATGTTGGACGGGGTGATGTCCTCGAACATGCCGGTGCCCTGGTCGCCGATCTCGAGCGGGCCGCCCATCTGGCTCCACAGCAGGGTCACGCCGCCGGCCTGGGCGCCGTCGGCCTGCTCGTCGACGACGTCGCTGCCCCAGTTGGACAGCGCGAGGTCGAGGTCGCCGTCGTAGTCGACGTCGCCGACCTCGATGTCGCCGATGCTGGCGACCATCTGCGGCAGGTGGGTGGCGGTCTCGTTGGTGAAGCCGCCGTTGCCGTCGTTGATGAAGATCTGGCTCTGGGAGATCCAGGTGGTGCCGAGGATGATGTCGTTGTCGCCGTCGTAGTCGATGTCGCGCAGCTTGACCGCGCGGCCGTTGAACGACTGGCCCGGCCCGAAGATCGTGTCGCTGACGTCCATGAAGCTGCCGCCGCCCATGTTGAGGAAGGCGAGCTGGGGCTTGTCGGACCCCATCGGGTCGCCCTTGTTGTAGCCCTTGGTGTTGGCGAACACGAGGTCGATGTTGCCGTCGCCGTCGAGGTCGGCGGCGTCGCCCTTGGCGCCGTCGATGTTGGGCGAGACAAAGCCGGCGTCCTGCAGCCACGGCGCGGCATGGGCCGGGAGCGCGACGAGCATCGTCAACAGGAGCGAGGGGAGGGTCAGGTAACGGAGACGGCGCATGCCGCCTCCATAGCACGGCTCGCCGATCGCAGGGCGGACAAAGCTCGCCCTAGGGGCCCCGGCCGGCGGTCCAGCGCGGAGGCTCAGGCGACGTCGGGGCACGATCTGCCTGCTGCCTGAAAGCCCCGCTGTGGTGTCACGGTGACATGCGCGCAAGTCCGCGTGTTTGGCGGCGGGGCAGGGGCGAAATGTTGTGCGCACGTGTGGGCGTTCGGCGCTGGCGAACCCGCAATTCGTATTAAAGCGGAGACAGCGGCCCTCGCGGGGAGGGTCGCTGTCTTATGTCCCGAGGGACAGATCAGCGGCGGCGCCGGCGGATGCCGAGCAGGCCGAGCAGGGCGAGCGAGGCCGCGAGGTTGCGGGCGGGGCTGTCGTCGGTGCGGCAGCCGCAGCCGTCGTCGTCGAGGCCGGCGGTGGTCGCGGAGTCGGTCTCGCTGATGCCCGTGGTGGTGGTGCTCGGGTCGACCGCGGTGGAGGTCGGCACCGGGCCGGTGTCGTCGGCCGTGGTCGAGTCGGTGTCGGAGTCCTCGTCGGTCTCGAGCGTCGTGATCGAGGTGATCATCGTGGTCGAGTCGTCGCCGGTGGTCGTGGTGGAGTCGTCGCCGGTGGTCGGGTCCGGCGGGAAGCACACCGGGTCGGCGGGGTCGCAGTCGATGCGCTCGATCTCGGTGCAGTACTTGTTGCCGGCCGCGTCGATGGCGCACAGGCGCCACCACAGGGCGGGGGTGCTCGGCAGGGTGTAGGCGATGCGCCACAGGTACTCGCCGTACCACTGGCCGGAGTCGACCTGGCCGGGCTCGGGCGGGTCCATGGGCTCGGTGGTCCACGACTCGATGTAGGGGAAGCCGAGCGGGTCGCTGAGCTGGAAGTCGTGCAGCTGCAGGGGCGACTTGTTGTCGTGCACGCGGGCGCGGACGACCAGCTCCTGGTTGGCGGCGTAGGGGTTCGGCAGCTTCTGGTAGTTGGCGATGACCGGCGGGTTGATGTCGGCGAGCGCCTCTTCGGTGGCGAGGAACACCTTCTTGTCGAAGGCGTTCTCGTTCTGGGCCATGGCGATGTCGAGCTTGGTGTCGGCGTTGAGGTCGGCGAGCACGATCGAGTAGGTGCCGGCGGACTGGTCGGCCACGTTGGTGTGCTCGAGCGCCTGGAACTGCAGGGGCGCGGGCATGCCGGTGTCGTACTGCACGAGCAGGCCGGCCTCGTTGACCATCATGCGGTCGGGGAACTTGTTGACGTTCTGGAAGGCGCCGAGCACGATGTCGGCGTCGGCGTCCATGTCGGGGTCGGCGAAGGCGACGCCGAAGTCGAAGCTCGGCGGGTTCTGCAGCTGCGACCAGATGTCGGCGTTGATCACGAAGCCGCCGTTGCCGTCGTTGACGAGCACGCGGTTGCGGCGGTTCTGACCGTCCTGCAGGGTGATGATGTCGAGGAAGCTGTCGCCGTTGAGGTCCCACGGCTCGACGTCGACGCTGGCCTTGCCCTGCACGTTGTCGACGTTGACGACCTGGAAGTTGCCGAGGCCGTCGTTGTGGAACAAAAGGAAGCTGCGGTTGGGGTCCTTGGTCGAGATGGCGAGGTCGAGCGCGTAGTCGTTGTCGAAGTCGACGAAGTCGAGGTCCCACGAGAACATGACCTCGAGGTTGGGCATGCGCGCGCCGGTGCTGTCGAGGAACGAGCCGGACGTCGGGGTCTTGGTGACCTCGCTGAGGGCGCCCTTGGTGCCGGGCTCGCCCGACTGCGTCCACAGCAGGGTCACGCCGCCGGCGCCGGGGGCGTCGACCTCGCCGTCGGCGATCGGGTCGTCGCCCCAGTTGGCGAGCACGATGTCGAGGTCGCCGTCGAAGTCGACATCGCCGACCTCGACGTCGCCGACGTTGATGGTCGCCGTCGGCAGCTTGCTCGGGTCGTTGGCGAAGGTGCCGGCGCCGTCGTTCTGGAACATCTGGCTCTGGGTGAACCAGGTCGTGCCGAGGAAGATGTCGTTGTCGCCGTCGTTGTCGAGGTCGCGCAGCTTGACCGCTCGGCCGTTGTACTTGGTCCCCATGAAGACGTTGCTGCTGATGTCCTCCATGCCGGCGCCGTTGTTGCGGAACGCCTGCTGGAGCTGCGGGGAGCCCGGATCGCCCTTGTTGTAGCCGGCGGCGTTGGCGAACACGAGGTCGATGAGGCCGTCGCCGTCGAGGTCCGCGGCGTCGACCTTGCTCGAGGGGACGTTGGCGTTCTCGCTGAAGAACACCTGGTCCTCCTTCCACGGCGTGGCGTGGGCGGCGGGGGAGGCGAGCAGGGCCCACAGGAGCGACGGCAGCGGGAGGTAACGTAGACAGCGCATGACACCTCAATAACACGGCGCGCCGCACAAGCGGAGGTTTCGCGTCGATGGCGGGCCCCAGCCGCCGGGGCCGGTGCGCGAGTGCGCGGGCAATGGCCAGCGGGCAGGCGGCGAAATGACCTGCGCAGGCCGGGACGTCAGGGGTGTGACACCACGGCGGTCCGACTGTCGCGAGGTCCTCGCTTCTTCTTATGCGACAGTGGCTGATGCGGGCGGGGCCGCGGGTCCGACCTGGCCCTCGGGACCTGGCCCTCGGGACCGGTGCGGTCGTCGAGCCACGGCTCAAAGTCCACGCCAAACCGTACTATATTCGTGATGACGCGGTGGGGATCTACTGGCCGGCTGGACTGCACTGTCAGTCATGAACATCGTGGGTAATGTCGGTATTTCCCCGGGTGATTTTTACGGTGGCAAACGGAACAGTTGAGTCGCGCAGGTCCGCCGGGTGAGCCGCAGTGCTGCGGCCTTGGCCGATGCGGACGGTGTTCGCGTGGATATGCGCGAACCAGCGCGGGCATGGTTTTCGTCAGATCTTCGCAAAGCGGCCCGGTTCGTGGGACACCCCGCGGCAGTTTCCCTTTTGCGTGGCGCTGTGCCATAAAGGGGCCCGAGAAGCGCGTGAGACGCCCGCGAATCACCGACCCACTCTTTCCCGGCAGGCCCCATGCGGCCCGCACGGCCCCATGCCTTGCCAGGCCTGATTCGACCCTCCACCACGGCCTTCGGGCCATGAACCATCTGACTCTTCGCACGCACGGTCCACGTCCGGGTCGCGTGCCGTGTTCCGACCAATCCCCCGAGGAGAGACGACCATGAGCAGCTTTCGTGTTGGACTTGGAGCTTCACTGATCGCAGGGCTCGTAGCCTTGCCGGCGTCTGCGGCGCAAGACGCGGCCGCCAGCGGTGCGGCTCCTCCGGCGGCCGCGCCTGCGGCTGCACCGGCAGATGCCGCTGCGCCTGCCCCGGACGCCGGCGCTGGCGCTGCCGCTGGTACGCCCGAGGGTCCTTCGGCCGGTGGTTCGGTGTCGCTCGACTCGTCGGGCGCCGCGGCGTCGGGTGACGCGAACGCTGGGAGCGCCGACAAGTCGGGCGGCGCCGGCACGGGCGGGACGATCCGTTCGGGCTCCGACAAGTGCCAGAACCGGACCGACGAGAAGTGGATCCGGCGCTGTCGGCCCGAGCGGAACATGTTCGAGGTCGGCCTGTTCGGCGGCATCCAGTTCCCCGCGTGGCAGACCCACGAGCTGTTCGACCCCTACGCGCAGCGCGACTCGCCCGGGGGCAACTCGTTCTGGAAGCCGTACCGCCGGGTCAACCCCGAGTTCGGCCTGCGCTTCGCGTGGTTCCCGTTCAGCTTCCTCGGCGGTGAGGTCGAGGGCGGCATCATGCCGACCAAGATCCTCATCGACGGCAACCCGGCCGACCGGGCGATGCTGTTCAACTTCCGCGCCCACGTGATCGGGCAGCTGCCGTTCTGGCGCATCGCTCCGTTCATCCTCGTCGGCGGCGGCCTGATCGGCACCAGCGGGGCGCTCGGCAACGACGTCGACCCGTCGACGCACTTCGGCGGCGGCGTGAAGTTCTACATCACGCACCGCTTCATGATGCGGCTCGACATCCGCGACGTGGTGGCGGCCCGCCTCAACATCGACGCCGGCGCGACCAACTACCCCGAGGTGCTGCTCGGCCTGTCGCTGACGCTCAACCGCCCGAAGAAGAAGGCGGCCTCGGAGCAGGACAGCGACGGCGACGGCTTCCTCGACAACAGCGACGCGTGCCCGTACGAGCCGGGCATCGCGCCGGACGGCTGCCCCGAGCGCGACCGCGACGGCGACGGCTTCATGGACAGCCAGGACGCATGCCCGGATGTCCCCGGCATCGCGCCGGACGGCTGCCCCGAGCGCGACCGCGACGGCGACGGCTTCCTCGACAGCGTCGACAAGTGCCCGGACGACCCGGGTGTCGAGCCCGACGGCTGCCCGATCCCCGACACCGACGGCGACGGCATCCTCGATCCGGACGACAAGTGCCCGACCGAGCCCGAGACCAAGAACGGCTACCAGGACGAGGACGGCTGCCCGGACACCATCCCGGTCCAGCTGGCCAAGTTCACTGGCACGATCAAGGGCATCTACTTCGACCTCGACAAGGACACTATCAAGCCCAAGTCGAAGCCGGTCCTCGACCGCGCGGTGTCGGTGCTGCAGGAGTTCAACACCATCCGCATCGAGATCAGCGGCCACACCGACAGCACGGGCTCGCCCGAGTACAACAAGGACCTGTCGGGTCGGCGCGCGGCCTCGGTCAAGCGCTACCTGGTCGAGCACGGTGTCGACGAGAAGCGCATCGAGACCCGCGGCGCCGGCATGGACGAGCCGGTCGACACCAACAAGACCGCGGCCGGTCGCGCCAAGAACCGCCGCATCGAGTTCACGATCCTCGTGCAGTGATCGTGATCGGGCCCTGGCCCGCAGCAAACGCGGACGCCGCTGCCCTTCGGGCGGCGGCGTCCGTCGTTCGAACGCGCCGCTCGTCCGCTGTCACACTCCGCGCAGGTCGCGCGAGCGGTCGGGGTGCGAGTTCTTGATCGCTTCGGGGCGGTTCTCTTACACTGCGACGGTGTGGCCTGCGGGGCCGCCCACGAAAAGAGAACCCACGATGCACCTGCACAGCAAGTTTGGATGGGTCCGGATCGCCGGACTCGTCGCGGCGCTCGGCCTCGGCGCCTGCGACAGCGGAGGCGAGACCAAGGACGCGAAGAAGGTCGAGCCGGCCAAGGACGTCAAGGCGCCCGAGCCGGTGAAGACCGAGCCGGTGAAGACCGAGCCGGTGAAGACCGAGCCGGCCCCCGACGTGAAGGCGCCGGACACGGTCCCGCCGGACGCGAAGGCGGGCGAGACCGCGGGCGAGACCGCGGGCGACACCAAGGCCCCCGACGTGGCCGCGCCGGACACGAAGACCCCGGAGGCCAAGGCGCCCGACAAGAAGGGCACGCCGACCAAGACCGACACCAAGGCCACGACCCCGGCGATCGACGGCAAGCCGCTGTACGAGAAGCACTGCAAGTCGTGCCACGCGCTCGACGGCAAGGGCACCGAGGCGATGAAGAAGAAGAACGTCCCGGACCTGACCGACGCCGGCTGGCAGGGCAAGCACAGCAAGGCGAAGATCGTCGACGTGCTCAACAAGGGCATCGAGGGCTCGCCGATGAAGTCGTTCTCGGGGAAGATGAAGCCCGAGGAGATCGACGCGGTCGCCGCGTACGTCAAGAAGCTGAAGTGAGCCGCGCGGCTCATGTCGAGACGGCCGGCGACGCCGGCCGTCGGCTTTTAATAATTAAATTTTTAAATTATTAATTCAGTCGGGGCAGGCGGAGGGTGAAGCGCACGCCGAGGCCGGCGTTCTCGGCGACGAGGCTGCCGTCGTGCTGCTCGGCGATGCGGGCGGCGATCGACAGGCCGAGGCCGGTGCCCGTCGGGTCGCCGCTGTAGAACGGCTCGAACAGGCGCTCGCGGACCGCGTCGGCCAGCGGGGGGCCGTCGTTCTCGAGGGTGAGCAGCGCGTGCTCGGCGTCGGTCGTGACGCGGACGCGGAGGTTGCCGCCCGCGGCGTATTTAAAGGCGTTGACGGCGATGTGGAGGACGAGGCTGGCGAGCTGGTCGGCGTCGCCGCGGATCTCGACGGGCTGTTCGGGGAGCTCGAGGGTCAGGCGGACCTGCTTGTGGCGGGCCTCGGCCTCGACGAGCGAGACCAGCTGCTCGGCGACGCGGCGGAGGTCGAGCGGGGCGAGCGCGCTGGGGCTCGGGCGGGCGAACGAGAGGAAGCGGTCGGCGACGCGGGCGAGGCGGCCGAGCTCCTTGCGGTGGATCTCCCACATGCGGCGCTCCTCGGCCTCGGCGGGGATCAGCGGGTCGACGATCTCGGCCGTGCCGGCCAGCGCGTGCAGCGGGTTTTTAATTTCATGGGCGATCCCCGCCACGACCTCGCCGAGCGCGCTGAGGCGGCCGGCCTGGACCAGCTGATCGACGAGGCGGCGCTGCTCGGCGAGCGCAGCCTGCAGCTCGACCCGGCGCCGGCGCTCGCGTCCGGCGAGCCAGCCCGCGGTCGCGCCGACGCTGTTGTAGAGCAGGATCTCGAGCGCCTTGTCGAGGCCGCCGCCGGGGTCGTGGTGGTGGTCGCCGGGGGCGAAGGCGTGCGGCAGGTAGACCAGCGAGGTCACGAGCGCGGCGCCGAGGCCCCCGCCGAGGCCGTGGCGGAACGCGGCGAGCACGATCGGCAGGTAGTAGAGGCGGCGCAGCACGTCGTGGACCCACGCGAGCTCGTGGCTGGTGCCGTAGTGGAGGGCGGTGATCACGGCGATCGGCAGCCACACGACCAGCACGGTGCGCGCGCCGAGCAGGCCCTCGGGACCGGTCCCGAGGGCCATGTCCCCGGGGTCAGGTGCGCTTGAGGCCATACTTCTCCATGCGGTAGGCCAGGATGTGCCGCGGGATGCGGAGGTAGGCGGCGGCCTGGCTGACGTTGCCGCGCTTCAGCTGGAGGGCGCGCTCGATGACCCGCTTCTCGAGGTCGACGAGCGAGAGGCCGTCCTCGGGCAGGTTCGGCAGCCAGTCGCCGGACGCGGGCTGGGCCTCGGGGCCCGGCGGGCGCGGCGGGAGGTCCTCCAGGCGCAGCTGCGGTCCGGTGCACAGCAGGACGGCGCGCTCGCAGGCGTTCTCGAGCTCGCGGACGTTGCCGGGCCAGGCGCGGGCGGACAGCTCGGCGAGCACGGGCTCGGGCACGTCGAGGTCGCGGCCGCCGGCGAAGTGGGCGACGAAGTGGGCGACGAGCGCGGGGATGTCGCCGCGGCGCTCGCGCAGCGGGGGCAGCGGGAGCTCGACGACGTTGAGGCGGTAGAGCAGGTCGCGGCGCAGGCCGCCGGCGGCGACGAGGGCGTGGGGGTCCTGGTTGGTGGCCGCGAGCACGCGGACGTCGACGGCGGTGGGGGCGTCGCCGCCGAGGACGTCGACCTGGCGCTCCTGCAGGGCGCGCAGCAGCTTGGCCTGCAGGGGCAGGGGCAGCTCGCCGATCTCGTCGAGGAACAGGGTGCCGCCGTGGGCCTGGCGGAAGCGGCCGGGGCGGTCGCGCACGGCCCCGGTGAAGGCGCCGCGGAGGTGGCCGAACAGCTCCGACTCGAGCAGGTCGCCGGGGATCGCGGCGCAGTTGACGGCGACGAACGGGCCGGCGGCGCGGGGGCTTCGCACGTGGATGCGGCGGGCCACCAGCTCCTTGCCGGTGCCGCTCTCGCCGGTGATGAGCACCGAGGCGGCGGACGGGGCCACGCGGTCGGCGATCTCGAGGGCGCGGGCCATGGCCGCGGACTTGTGGACGATCGGCCGCTCGACCCCGGCGGCGCGGATCTTCAGCGACTCGATCTCCCGCCGCAGGCGGCGCTGCTCGAGCGCCTTCTCGACGGTGAGCACGAGGTGCTCGCGGTGGAACGGCTTGCCGATGAAGTCGAAGGCGCCGGCCTTCATGGCGGCGACCGCGAGGTCGACGTCGGCGTGGGCGGTGATCACGAGGACGGGGGTCTCGGGGGCCCGCTCCTTGACCCGGCGGAGCACCTCGAGGCCGGACATGCCGGGCATCTTGACGTCGGTGATCACCAGGGCGTGGCGATCCGCGGCGAACAGCAGCAGGCCGGCCTCGCCGTCGGCGGCGCCTTCGGCCACAAAACCGCCTTTGCGCAGGTTGTAGAGCCCGAGCTCGCGGCCCGAGTCGTCGTCCTCGATGAGCAGGATGGTCTCGCCGGGCATGACCGCGGGCCATGGTATCTCACGGCGGCGCGAGGGCCCGCACCCGCGCGTGCGCGGGGCGCGCGCGATAACCATGGTATGAGCACGGGCGAATGAGCGCGACCATCGTTGGGATCGCTGGGGGCAGCGGTTCGGGGAAGACGACGATCGCCCGCAAGATCTCCGAGGCTTTGCCGCCGGAGGGCGTGGGGATCATCGAGCACGACGCGTACTACCGCGACCGTCCGGACCTCAGCTTCGACGAGCGCAGCGCCCTCAACTTCGACCACCCGGAGTCGCTGGAGACCGAGCTGCTGGTCGAGCACATCATCGCGTTGAAGGCGGGGCGGCGGGTCGAGGTGCCCGTCTACGACTTCAAGACCCACCGCCGGACGTCCGAGCCGCGGGTCGTCGACCCCAAGCCGGTGATCATCGTCGAGGGCATCCTGGCGCTGGTCGACGCCCGCCTGCGGGCCGAGCTGGACATCAAGCTGTTCGTCGACACCGACCCGGACATCCGCATCTTCAGGCGGATCCGCCGCGACATCGAGCAGCGCGGGCGGACCTTCGAGTCGGTGCGCGAGCAGTACTACCGCCACGTGCGGCCGATGCACCTGCAGTTCGTCGAGCCGTCGAAGCGCCGCGCCGACCTCATCATCCCCGAGGGCGGCGACAACCGCGTGGCCCTCGACCTGGTGATCTCGAAGCTGCGCACGCTGGTCGACCGCAGCCGCGACGGCCGCTGACCGTCCGCGGTCGGCGGGGGATCAGTGGCCGTAGGGCGACTTGTGGTCGGTGCTGCCGACCTCGTCGGCCTTGCCGATGAGGGGCTCGAGCACGCGGCGGAGCGGCTCGTAGACCCGCTCCCAGAAGCGCGTGCGCGCGAGGATGGGGTTTAGCCAGCCGCAGGTGATGCAGTAGTAGGTGTTGAAGGGCGGGGTGTGGTGCTTGCTGTGGTGCTCGGGCCCGAGGATGAGGCCGCTGCGGTGGAGCAGGCGGATCACCGGCGGCGGGTCGGCCATGTGCGCCCAGCTGTGGAACTGGTTGGTCAGGAAGATGCCGAACAAAAACAGGCCCATGTAGGCCGCGAAGAACAGGGTCGCGAGGTTGGCGCCGACCGGGACGAAGTAGTAGGTCGCGGCGGCGAACGGGATGCTCATGGCACAGTTGACGCCGTTGACCTCGAGGAAGCCGTGGCGGCAGATCGCGGTCGGGTCGATGTGGTGCTCGCGGAACGGGCGGATGAACAGCGGGCCGACGATCGGCTTCTGCGACGAGCCGTAGTTGTCGGCGAGGAAGTGGAACAGGCCCGAGGCGAAGTCGGCGGTCAGGTAGCCGCCGATGAAGGCGAGCGGGACCATCCAGCCGGCGTGCGGGGCGGCGTCGAGGGCCACGAAGCCGCGCCAGACCTCGCGCGCGAGCAGGAACTCGAGCACGAAGAAGATGCCCATGCTGGCGGCATCGAACGCCCGCATCCACAGGTTGTCGCTCATGTCGAGCCGGGCCGCGTCGTCCGCGGCATGCGGGGCGGCTTGCATCTCAGGTTCGGACATCCATCGCTCCGGGGGCGAAATCTTGGCGGCCAGTATATACGGGCGCGCCCTGCACGGCAGATCGGCGGACAGCGGAGATAACTCCGCTGTCCGCCGATCTGCCGTGCAAGGGTTTACGCGGGCGGGGCGGAAGCGGCCGGAGCCTGCGCGGACATCACCGGCGGGGGCGGCGGGGCGGGTACGGCGGGCGCCGGGTTGTCGACCACGTCGCGCGGGGCGGGGGCGTTGGTCGAGGCGGTGCGCCAGTCCTTGCCGACGATCAGGCGGGCGCCGCGGGCGAAGGCGAAGTAGCTCCACGTCCAGTTGAGGAGGACCTCGACGCGGTTCTTGAAGCCGACGAGGTAGAGGATGTGGACGAACAGCCAGCCGAGCCAGGCGATGAAGCCGCCGAACTTGAGGCGGCCGAACTCGACGATGGCGCGGCGCCGGCCGATGGTCGCCATCTGGCCCTTGTCGAGGTACTTGAAGGGCTCGCGCGGCTTGCCCTTCAGCTCGCGCACGATGTTGGCGGCGACGTGGCGGCCCTGCTGCATGGCGACGGGGGCGAGGCCGGGCAGGGGCTTGCCGTCGACCGGGAAGTGGGCCTGGTCGCCGATGACGAACACCTCGGGGTGGTCCTTCAGCGAGCAGTCCTGCTCGACCATGATGCGGCCGCCGCGGTCGAGGGCGACGCCGGCGTCGCCGAGGGACTTGTTGATGGCGGCCGGGGCGACGCCGGCGGCCCAGAGGATGGTGGCGGCCTGCAGCGACTCGCCGCCGTCCAGGTAGACGCCGTCGGCGTCGATCTTGTTGACCTTGGTCGACGTCCACACGGTGACGCCGAGCGACTCGAGGTCGTCGGTGGCGCGCTGGGCCAGCTTGGCGTCGAAGCTGGGGAGGATGCGCGGGCCGGCCTCGATGAGGATGACGCGTGTGCGCCGCGGGTCGATGTTGCGAAAGTCCCGGCTGAGGGTGAAGCGGCTGATCTCACCGAGCGCGCCGGCGAGTTCGACGCCGGTCGGGCCGCCGCCGACGACCACGAAGGTCAGCAGCTTGTGCTGGCGGGTCGGGTCCTTCTCCTTCTCGGCGAGCTCGAACGCGGTCAGCACGCGGCGGCGGATCTCGGTCGCCTCCTCGAGCGACTTCAGGCCGGGGGCGTAGACCTCCCACTCGTTGTGGCCGAAGTAGCTGTGCCGGGCCCCGCAGGCGAGGATGAGGTTGTCGTAGGGGACCTCGCCGTCGTCGGTCTGCAGGGTCCTGCGGGCGAGGTCGACGCTGACGGCCCGCCCGAGGAGGATCTTGATGTTGCGTCGGCCGCTGAAGATCGTGCGGATCGGGTACGCGATCTCGGCCGGGCTGAGGCCGGCCATCGCCACCTGGTAGAGCAGCGGCTGGAACAGGTGATGGTTGCGCCGGTCGATCAGCGTGACCTCGACCTCCTTGTTCCGGACGAGCTTGATGCCGGCACATAAGCCGCCGAAACCGCCGCCGACGATGACGACGCGGCGCGGTGCGGCGTTTCCGGGCTGACTCATGCGGCGGAGCGTATCAGGCCCCGACGATCGCGCCAGGAGCTGGGAACGGCCGCCTGCGGCCGGGTATCCCGGAGACGGGTCACAGCTCGGTGCATGCGCGGTCCGCCGGGCCCAGGGGTATGCGCTTGACGGGGTTTCTGCGGTCTGTTAGCAAAAAAATCGCATGTCCACGGAGATCAAGCTGTACGCACCCGAGTGCAGCACGGTCCGCGTGGTCGAGTGCTCGCCGACGGCGTGGATGGTCCAGCTCGCGCTCGAGGAGAAGGACCTGCCGTACCAGGTCCGCCTGCTGCCGCCGGCCACCGGCAAGCACGCCAGCCCGGAGCTGCTCGCGAAGAACCCGCGCGGCACGTTCCCGGTGCTCGTCGACGGGTCGATCGTGGTCTACGAGCCGTTCGCGATCCTCGACTACCTCGAGCACGCGCACGCGCAACCCCCGCTGTTGCCCGAGGCTCGCGCACTGCGCGCGCTGGCGCTGACACGTCTACACGAGGTCCACAACCTCGAGGAGGTCGCCGGCGCGCTGTTCTCGTACCTCGCCAACACACGCGGCAAGGACCTCGACCCGGCCGAGGTCGACGCCCGCGGCGACGCGCTGCACGACGAGCTGTTCTTCTGGGAGTACTACTACGGGACGGCGCAGTGGGCGGCCGGGTCCGAGCTGACGTTCGCCGACCTGGCGGTGTACGTGCACGTGGCGACGGCGGTCCACCTCGGGCTGCGCCTCGGAGCGCACTACCCCAACCTGCACGGGTTCTACGCGCGCATGCGCAGCCGGCCCAGCGTGCACAGCACGTGGCCGACGGCCTGGAAGGCCACGCCCTACACGTTCTTGCAGGGCGACCCCGACGCCTGAACCTCGGCTCGCGGGGCCCGTGCGCGCGAGCTCATTGCGGCGGCGCGTAGGGGGTCTGGCACACGCCGATCTCGAGGATGAGGTACATCAGGATGAGCTCTTGCGGCGAGAGGCCGACGTAGCCGCCGCTCTCGACGGTGTGGTAGGCGGTGAACATGATGCGGCCGCAGCCGTACTCGCCGGTGATGGTGAGCGGCCACTGCATGTCGGCGGGCGGGACGCCCCAGCTCTCGGCGCCGGGGCCTTCGATCCAGACCTTGTGGCCGACGTCGACCTGGCCGCCCATGTTGTCGGGGACGAGCACCTCGTGCACCGCCTTGACGCCGGAGTAGACGTACATGGTCTGGACGTCGGGGAGGGCGTCGAGCACGGGGTAGGACTCGAGGTCGGGGTCGTTGACCGGGTTGATGTCCTTCAAGTCAGGTGGCAGCGCGTCCAGCCAGGCCTCGAGGTCGGGGTCGAGCACGGTGCCGAGCGGGTCGTAGCGGCCGAGGTCGGCGGTGTTCTGGTCCTTCCACTGCTCGACGGTGGTGCTGTCCTTGCGCAGCCAGAAGTCCTGGTACTGCGGGAAGGGCACGGAGATGGCCTCGCTCGACCAGTCGGCGACGTACCACTTGCCGCCGTTGGCGACCCAGGTCTGGATGTTGGCCTGGACGGCGGGGTCGTCGAGGGCCTCGAGGTACTCGCCGGCCTGCTGGGTGCAGGGCACGAAGATGACGTGGTACTTCTCCATCAGCGCGTAGTTGCCGACGAGCTGGGCGAACGAGCCCATCGAGCCGGGGAAGTCGCGGTCGGGGGCGTTGTCCCACACGTCGAACTGCTGGCTGCCGTTGACCAGCAGCTGCTTGAAGTCTTTGGTCTCGGTGGCGCCGAGGCCGAGCTTGGCGAGCGCGTCCTCGAGGTGGTCGTGGTCGCCGAGGGCGAGGGCGACGCGGGGGATGAACTGGCCCGCCGGCGGGTCGTTGTGGTCGGGCATGCGGGTGAGCTCGGCGGCCAGCGGGTTGTCGCCGGCGACGACGTCGAGGGCCGTGACGCGCATGAACTGGCCCTTCTGGACGACCACGTTCCACGCGCCGGCGGGGGCGTCGAGGCTGAAGCTGCCGTCGGGGCCGGTGAACGTGTAGGCGGTGCCGCAGGCGAGGTCGACGCACTCGGAGCAGTACACGGTCTGGGGGATCGTCGGCGCGTCGTGGGTCAGGTAGACGAGGGCGCCGGAGATCGGGATGGTGCCGTTCGGGACGGTGACGACGCCGGTGAGCGTGGCCTCGCCGCCGGGCTGGCAGCCGTCGGTCGTCTCGTCGGCGCCGACGTCGAGCAGCAGCGAGGTGCTGCCGGGCTCGCTGGTCGCGGGGCTCGCGGTCGCGGGCGGGCTCGCGGTCGCGTCGTCGCTCGCGCCGCCGGTGGTCGTGCCGGCGCTCGCGTCGGTGGTCGGCGGGGACTCGGTCGCGCTCGCGGCGGTGGTGACGGTGGTGCTCGAGCCGGAGGCGCTGCCGCCGGTCGAGTCGCCGCAGCCGAGGACGAGGACGGAGAGGGCGAGGCGGGCGGGACGCATGGGGACACGGTACCCAAGCGTCCCGGGCCCGTCCATCGGCGGCGGCGTTCGCCGGGGGCGACGTGACGCCGACGCGTACAGGCGCCGTGGCGGCGACGAGCCGACGCGAGGACCCGCGGTCGTCGCTCAGGCGACCACGGGCACGGGCTCGCGGGCGTGCACGGGGCAGCCGGTGCGGGCGCGGACCTCGTCGAGGGTCATGTCCGGGGCGATCTCGAGGATCTCGAGGCCCTGCTGCGTAATTTTGAAATAGCCGAGATCGGTGACGACCTCGTGGACCACGGCCTTGCCGGTGAGCGGCAGGCTGCAGGTCTTGACGAGCTTGTGCTCGCCGTCCTTGTTGTTGTGCTCCATGCAGACGATGACCCGCTTGGCGCCGGCGACGAGGTCCATGGCGCCGCCCATGCCCTTGACCTTCTTGCCGGGGATCATCCAGTTGGCGAGGTCGCCGTGCTCGCTGACCTCCATGGCGCCGAGGATGCAGAGGTCGATGTGGCCGCCGCGGATCATGGCGAAGCTCTCGTGGCTGCCGAAGAACGAGGCGCCGGGCATGGCGGTGACGGTCTGCTTGCCGGCGTTGATGAGGTCGGGGTCGACCTCGTCCTCGGCGGGGAACGGCCCGAGGCCCAGGAGGCCGTTCTCCGACTGGAGGACCACGTCGACGCCGTCGGGGATGTAGTTGGCGACCAGCGTGGGCATGCCGATGCCGAGGTTGACATAGAAGCCGTCGCGCAGCTCCCTGGCGACGCGCTGGACGATCTGCTCGCGGGACAGTGGCATGGCGTTTTACCTCGCGCGGGTGGTGCGAAACTCGATGGGTTTGGCGTAGTGCTCGCCGCGGAGGATCCGCTGGACGTATATGCCGGGGGTGTGGATCTGGTCGGGGTCGAGCTGGCCGGCGGGCACCAGCTCCTCGACCTCGGCGATCGTGATCTTGGCGGCGGTGGCCATCGCCTGATTGAAGTTGTTGGCCGTCTTGCGGAAGACGAGGTTGCCGTGGGTGTCGCCTTTCCACGCCTTGACGATGGCGAAGTCGGCGCGCAGCGGCAGCTCGAGCACGTACCAGCGGCCGTCGATCTGGCGCACCTCCTTGCCCTCGGCGACGGGGGTGCCGTAGCCGGTCGGGGTGTAGAACGCGCCGATGCCGGCGCCGCCGGCCCGGATGCGCTCGGCGAGCGTGCCCTGGGGCACGAGGGTGACCTTCAGCTGGCCGGACAGGTAGAGCTTCTCGAAGGTCTTGTTCTCGCCTACGTACGACGAGGTCATGCTGCGGACCTGGCCGGCGGCGAGCAGCACGCCGAGGCCGACGCCGTCGACGCCGCAGTTGTTGGAGATGATGTCGAGGTCCTTGACGCCCTTGCGGTGGAGCGCGGCGATCAGGTGCTCGGGGTTGCCGCACAGCCCGAAGCCGCCGCTCATCAGCGTGACCCCGTCGGAGATGTCGGCGACCGCTTCGTCGGCGCTGGCGAAGGTCTTGTCCATGGCGCGGGATTGTCGGCCGCGCGCGCGGGGCTGACAAGGGCTAGTCGAGGCCGGGGAGGCGCTCGGGCAGGCCGGCGACCGGGGCGGGGCGTATGGGCTCGCCGCGGGCGCGGGCGTGGCGGATCTCGGACTCGACCACGCGGCTCTGGATCTCGCCGAGTTCGGGCACGAGGGCCTGGTTCTGGGCGCCGAGGGCCCGCAGCAGGGCCGGGTTCTTGAAGATCGTGCCGTCGGCGACGGCGGCGTAGAGGTCGTCGAAGCTGCGGGCGACGGCCGGCGGCAGGGTGGTGCTCGAGGCGACGTCGCGCTGGGTGCGGTGGTCGGGCTTGACGGCGGCGAGCGCGGCGCCGGGGTCGCCGCGGCCGAGCCAGCGGAGCAGCGGGCCGACGGCGCCCTCGGGGTCGGACAGCACCGCGTCGTAGGTGAGCAGGCGGGCGGGGTAGCGGCGGATGGTGATGTCGCGGACGAGCGAGAAGTTCTCGAGCCACCACTCGTAGGCCGGGGGCATGACGATCCTGTCCTCGGGGACAGCCTGGCCGCGGGCCCGCATGGCCTCGTCCTCGATGGCCTGGAGGCGCAGGACGCTGGCCTCGTACTCCTGCCAGGGGCGGACGTTGGCGACCAGGTGACCGATGTAGGCGCGCTCGCTGCGGATGACGCCGGGGACGAACACCTTGACGGCGTAGCCGGCGACGTGCTCGGGGAGGAAGTACTTGCCGGTGACCGGGTGGGGGTTGGTGGCGAAGTAGATGCCGCCGCGGAGCAGGGACTCGTAGAAGCCGTCGGGGTTGGCGGCCTTCAGCCCGGAGGCGAACGCGGGGGGGAACTGCTCGCCGAGCACGGGGACGCCGGCGGCGCGCAGCACCTGCATCCACATCGAGGTGCCGCTGCGCTTGGTGCCGGAGACGAAGATCATCATGAGGGGCTAGCCGGTGCTGCTCGTGTCGGTGTCGGTGCCGGTGTCGGAGCCGCCGGTGCTGCTCGCGTCGGTGTCGGTGTCGGTCTCGCCGGGGCTCTCGAACAGGTTGGGGCAGGCGGCGAAGGCGGCCGCGAGCGACTCGCTGCACTCCTCGAACGGGTCGAGGTCGCACTCGGTCATGGCGAAGCAGGCGTACATCGCCTCGAGCGCGGCGACGCAGGCGGGGCCGTCGAGGCGCATGCCGTACTGGATGTAGACATCGCAGTAGTAGGCGTAGACGGCGTTGTAGGGGCTGCCGGGGAAGCAGGTGTCGGCGTGCTCGAGGTACGCGATGCACACGCGGTTCTCGGGCGGGGGCGGGGGCGGGAAGCCGGACTCGCTGTCGGCGGTGTCGTCGGTCGAGGGGTTGTTGGTGAGGAAGGTGGTGGGCTCGGGCGTGGTGGTGGTGGTGCCGCTGGTCGACTCGAGCGTGGTGCCGGCGCCGGAGGAGGAGTCGCTGCCGGTGACCGGGGCGGTGGTCGGTTCGCCCGCGGTGGTGCCGGTGTCGCCGGGGCCGCCGGACGTGCCGGGCGCGCCGGTGCTGCCCTCGCCGACCTCGGGGTCCTTGCCGCAGGCGATCGGGAGGGAGCCGAGCGAGAGGAGGAAGGCGACGCCGCGGTAGTGAGGGTGCACGCGGGCAGTGTAGGCGCGCGGCGCGGCGCCCGGCAAGCGGCGGCGGCGCGGGGGATCTGGTAGATGTTGCGGGGTATGCCTGACTTGAATTGCGGAACGAGGTTCGTCGCGCTCGTGGGCTGGCTGATGGCCGCCTGTGGCGGCGACGAGGTGACGACCATCGGCACCAGCGCGCCGGGCACGACCACGAGCGTCGACACGTCGGCGGGGCCGTCGACCGAGGCGCCGACCGGCGGCGAGCCGAGCACCGGCGACGGCGGCAGCGCGTCGGCGAGCGCGCCGGGGACGATGTCGGCGACGGCGACGGCGACCACGCCGACGAGCGACCCGGACACCACGGCGGGGCCGACCACCGATCCGCCGCTGACGACCGGGACGGAGACGTCGGACACCGGGGCGAGCGAGTCGAGCGGCGAGAGCGGGTCCGGCGGCGACACGGGGGCGGACATCATCCCGTGCGAGACCGCGGCGGACTGCGTGCTGATCGACGACTGCTGCTCGTGCGAGCCGATCGGCCCCGGCGAGGCGCCGAGCAAGTGCGACCTGCCGGAGTGCTTCGTGACCCAGTGCGGGCCGAAGGGGCTCGAGGGGGCGGCGCTGGCCTGTCGCTTCGGGCGCTGCACGTTCGAGAAGATCCGCTGCAACCCGACGCTGGTGAGCTGCGACGAGGCGCCGCCGCAGTGCGGGCCGGGCGACCTGCCGTCGGTCGACGAGGACGGCACGTGCTGGACCGGGCAGTGCGCGCCGGCCGAGGCCTGCGACTGGGTGCCGGACTGCAGCTTCTGCGACGAGGACGAGCTCATCTGCGTGAACAAGCTGCAGAAGGGGTCGTTCACGGTGTGCGACGCCAAGCCGCTCGACTGCGGCGACGTCGAGGACATCGACTGCGGCTGCGGGCAGCAGGTGTGCGACGCCTCGCCGCCGCACACCATCTGCCAGGAGACGCCCGACGACATCGCCTGCGAGTGCCCGGTGTGCTGAGCGCGTCGCGGACATGAACAGCGGAGGATCTCCCGGGAATACCGGAGTGACGCGACGTCACGGCTGTCCTTGGGGACAGGTCTGACGTCGCGGCGCGTCGGTGTGACGCGCCGTACGCGGCGTGGAGGCGGTCACGGTGGCGAATTGGTCGGAGGCGGCGGGGGCGGCGGGCGGCGATCGGGGTGACGCCGGGTGACCACCGCGGCTGGGGGCGCTTGACGGCATGGACGCGGGCGAGCGAGGCTGACGGGCGAGGTTGCGCTTATGGTGATGCGAGACGCGATCGGCTGGATGTTGGCGGCTGGGTTGGGGTCGGCGGCTGGCTGTGCGGGACAGACGGAGACGGCGGTGGCGCCGGCCGGCGCGGGGCCGACGATCGCGGGGCCGAACTGTGCGGTCGGCGAGTGCAACACGCGGGGCATGCAGGCGCTGGCGCTGGCGCGCTACGAGGAGGCCGCGGGCCTGCTCGACCGGGCGTGCCAGCTCGGCTCGGCGGAGGGCTGCTTCAACCTCGGCGGGCTCTACCGCGAGGCCGGCACCGGGCGGCAGTCGCTGCCGCGGTCGCACGCGGCGTTCGAGCGCTCGTGCGAGCTCGGCATGGCCACGGGGTGCATGGCCGGCGCGAGGGTCACGACGGACCCGCTGCGCTCGGCGGCGCTGGTCGAGCGGGCGTGCGCGCTGAAGCACGCGAACGGCTGCTTCGACGCGGGCATGGCCGCCAAGGACCCGGGCGTGCGGGCGCAGCGGCTCGACCAGGCGTGCGGGCTGGGCCACGGCACCGGCTGCTTCAACGCCGGGATCTTGCTGTACAGCGAGCGCGGGGCCAAGCCGGGGGACAACGAGCGGGCGGCCGAGTACTTCGGGCGGGCCTGCGACGCCCAGGAGGCGGCGGGCTGCCTGCGCCTCGGCATCGCCTCGCTGCGCGGGGTGGGGACCCGTGCGAACGCGCAGGTCGCCAAGGACCTGTTCGATCGGGCATGTCGTGCCGGCGACGAGGACGGCTGCGCGGCGGCCCAGCAGGTCACCAGGGACCGCGGGCGGCGCGGGGCGGAGCTGGCGATCGCGCTGACGTCGACGGCGTCGTCGCTGATGATCGGCGGGCTGCGGATGGTCGAGCTGTCGTGCCGCATGCCGTCGGTCGGGCCGATGGCGCTGGCCGAGGCGGTCGAGGCGGTGGCCGCCCACAAGGCGGCGATCGACGCCTGCGCGCCGGCCGGGGCGGCGCCGAAGGTCTCGTGGGCGTGGCAGGGTCGGCGCGCGGCCCAGGTCAAGGTCCAGGGCGCGGGGCCGAAGGTGGAGGCGTGCGTGAAGCGGGCGGTCGAGCGGTCGCGTGCGGACCTGGAGGGGACGTGCGCCGCGACGGTGCTGGTCGGCGATCCGACCGGGGCCCAGCAGGCGCTCGCGGACCGGCGTTCTGCGGGCGGCGCGGTGGCGCTGCGGTCTCCCTAGGCGGCCAGCGTTGACAGGGCGCGGGCGGCTTCCGTAGCGTGGGGGTCATGCACCTGCGACTTGGCTTGACCCTTGCGACGATGACGCTCCTTGCGACGGGGTGTCCCCACGACGAACCGATCGACGGCGGCTCCGGCGAGGAGGGCGGCTCCGGCGAGGAGGGCGGCTCCGGTGAGGAGAGCGGCAGCGGCGAGCCGTTGACCGAGGTCTCGCTCGCGGAGTTCTTCCCGGCGGCGGAGCAGGCGTTCTGCGCCTGGCAGGCGGCGTGCGGCGGGTTCAAGTCGGTCGAGCGCTGCCAGGAGGTGGTGCACTTCGAGGAGCGGGTGTCGCTGCGCACCATCGCCGGGGTCGGGCCGGACGACGTGATCACGCTGGCGTACATGCAGGGCGCCGTGGACATCGACCGCATCGTGTTCGACGGGCAGGCGGCGGCGACCTGCCTCAACTACGTGAGCGCGCGGACCTGCGACCGCGAGCAGTACCACGTGTGGACCGAAGAGGAGCTGGCCGGCCAGGCGGCGTGCGAGCAGGTGTTCGCCGGGCGCATGGGCAAGAACGGGCCGTGCGCGCGGGCCATCGAGTGCGCGGAGGAGGCGATCTGCGGCTTCGACCCCACCTGCTCCGAGGCCTGCTGCGTGGGCGCGTGCCGGGTGCTGCCGGCGGACGTGCCGCTCGGCGAGCCGTGCCCGCAGAACCCCAACGCGTCGTGCGAGGCGGGCACGGGCTGCCGCTTCGACCCCAACACCGGGATCGGCACGATCTGCGACGAGCTGGCCGGCGAGGGCGAGGCCTGCGACGGCATCGGCTGCGCCGATGGCCTGCTGTGCGACTACAACCAGGGCACGCCGCGCTGCGAGGCGCTCGCGGACGAGGGCGCGCCGTGCGACTGGGACGGCATGTGCAAGGCCGGGCTGATGTGCGCGTACGACCTCGACTTCGCGTCGGGCACGTGCTTCCGCCCCGGGGACCTCGGCGAGAAGTGCCTGGCCTCGCCGCAGTCGACGTGCCGGCGCTTCGACAACGCCTGCGACTTCGCCAGCGAGACGTGCGTGGCCCTGCCCGACGTCGGCGAGAGCTGCAACGACTACCGCTGCGCGGGCGACCTGTTCTGCACCAACGCCCAGCTGTGCTCGCCGATGGCCGACGAGGGCGAGCCGTGCGGCTACCAGGAGCAGTCCGGCGAGTCGATCCCGTGCTCGGGCGACCTCGACTGCGACTACGACAACGGGCAGACGTGCGTGCCGCCGAACGTCAACAACCAGTGCCCGGCGCCGGCCGATGTCTGAGGAGGGCGGGGCGATGCGACGCGGAGCGCTGACGCTGGTGGTGCTGGCCGGGTGCGCGACGCCGCCGGCGGTGCACGAGTACGCGGGCGAGCTCGAGCGGGCGTACTGTGAGTGGCAGACCGAGTGCCACGAGTACGCGGCGGTCGACGACTGCATGGCGGCGCGCTCGATCGACGCCGACCCGGAGTTCCGCTACCTCGCCAAGGCGGTGGCCGCGGGCACGGCGGAGTACGACGGGCAGGCGGCGCTGGCCTGCCTCGACGCCATGCGCGGGCGCGGCTGCGTGAGCGACGATGCGGCCACGCCGGGCGAGTGCGACGCGGTGTTCCGCGGGAGGATCGGGCGCAACGGGCCGTGCATGAGCTCGCTCGAGTGCGTGGGCGACGCGGTCTGCGGGTTCGACCCGCGCTGCACCGACGCGTGCTGTCCGGGGGCGTGCCGGGTGTTCGCCGATCCGCTGGCGGAGGGCGAGGCGTGCGGCGGCGGGGTGGCGTGCGCGGAGGGGCTGTTCTGCGGGTTCGACCCGGTGACGTTCGTGTCGACGGTGTGCACGCCGGCGGTGAAGGTCGGGGGGGCCTGCGGCAACGGCGAGCGGTGCGTCGAGGAGGCGTACTGCGACGGCGCGGAGTGCCGGGCCTGGCAGGTGCGCGCGCCGGGGCAGACGTGCGGCGAGCAGGGCCAGCGCTGCGCGGAGCCGGCCGACTGTCACGGGGTGCCGAACGAGACCGGCGAGTACGTCCAGCTGTGCGTGGCGCCGGCGCTCGTGGGGGCGCCTTGCGACCCCGACGACTACGGCAGCTGCGCGCGCTTCGACACCTACTGCGAGCCGACGGCGAGGCTGTGCAAGGTGCTGCCGATCCCGGGGGCGGCGTGCTCGCCCGAGGGCTGCGTGGGCTACGCGAGCTGTCAGGGCGGGATCGGCTACGACGAGTACGACGAGCCGCTGGGCTCGCCGGGCACGTGCGTGGCCAAGGCCGGCCGCGGCGAGCGCTGCGGCGACGTGGCCGGCGACGGGTCGTCGTACGTCGAGTGCCTCGGCGAGCTGTGGTGCGACGACTCGCGGTCCTGCTCGTTCTACGAGCAGCCCGGCGCGAGCCGCTTCGACTGCGCGGTGCCCGAGGACGGGTGAGCGCTCAGAAGAACCTGTAGACGAGGTTGACGGCGGTGATGGTGTCGAGCCTGCGCACGCCCGGCAGCGGGGCGTTGTCGTAGCGCAGGGTGAAGGTGGTGGCGAACGCGAGGTTCTTGCGGATCTGCACGGCCAGCGCGGCGTCCCAGTTGACCCACAGCTTCAGCCGCGGGTCGACGGCGGCGCCGGGCTTGGGCGGGTCGGTGTCGCTGGTGCGCAGCGGCGCGAGGGCCTGGATGTACTCGAGGCCGGTGCTAAACGACACGAGGTCGGACAGCTGGTTGGCGTAGCCGGCGAACAGACGCACCGAGTGGGTGATCAGGCGGCGATCCTGGACGTGGGCCCGGGTGTCCGGCATGCCCTCGGCGGGCGCGGGCGCGTTGGGCACGTCGAGGATGTAGCAGCCGTCGACGACGGTCTCGCCGCCGATCAGGCAGTCGTCCTTTTGCCCGAGCACGCGGCGGGCGTCGACCTGGAAGTCGTAGCCGGCCTCGGCCCACAGGCGGTGCTTGGCCTGCTGCAGGATGTAGAAGGCGAACCCGGGGTCGAGGCGCACGCGGGCGTTGAGGCCGAGGAACGGGTCGTGGCGCACGGTGGCCATGAAGAAGAACGACACGCGATCGTGGAAGAACACGTCGTAGCGCACGCGGCCCTGGACGTTGCGCACGGTGTCGCGGGTGGCCTGGTCGGCGGCGGCGGCGGCCCGGCCGTAGTTGCCGGCGAGGCCGGCCTGGAACTCGTGGATCTTGCGGCGGATGCGGAAGCGGCCGGTGCCGGTGAGGGCGACCGCGCGGGCGTTGCCCGAGTTGAACATGCCGCCGGCGCCGATCTCGAGCTCGGTGGCGTCGGTGACCTCGGCCGGCTTGACGGCGGCGGTCACGACCTTGGTGTCACTCAGCTCGGTGGCGCCGCTGCTGGCGGTGGCCTGGGCGCCGACGGTGCCGGTCGGGGCGACCGGCGTGGTGGTGGCTGCGGCCGGGGGCGGGGCCGGGGCCGGCGCCTGGGCGTGCGTCGCGGTCGGCCAGGTTGCGGCGGCGGCGAGAAAGACGAGGGTGGCCAGAGACGCGGGGCGCATGGGGCGGGTTTTGCCACCGGATGCGTGCGACGCCCAAGAATCCGGCGAACTCGAGGTGCGGGCCGCGGCGGACGGCGGCGGCCCGAGGCAGACGTCTCCGAGAGGGGAACGCGGGGGTCGGAACGTCGGACCCCGGGCGTCGCGTTCAACGCCCGGCGGCCGCGCGGAGGGCGGCCATGGCGGCCGCGTAGTCGCGGCCGTGCTGCTTGTTGCGGAGGATGCCGTTGCCGGCCACGAACACGTCGGCGCCGTCGCCGGCGGGTCCGGCGATGGTGCCCTCGTGGATGCCGCCGTCGACCTCGATGTGGGTGTCGAGGCCGCGCTCGCGGATGCGGGCGCGCAGGCTGCGGATCTTCGGGCGCACCGCGGGGATGAAGCTCTGGCCGCCGAAGCCGGGGTTGACGCTCATCACGAGCACGAGGTCGCAGAGGTCGAGCACGTGCTCGATGGCCTCGACGGGGGTATGGGGGTTGATGCTGACGCCGGCCATGACGCGGCCGCCGGCGTGGTGCTCGAGGTCGCGGATCTGCTGCAGGTTGCGGTGGAGGTGGCGGCAGGCCTCGACGTGGATGGTGATCACGTCGGCGCCGGCGGCCGCGAAGTTGGCGACGTAGCGCTCGGGCTCCTCGATCATGAGGTGGCAGTCGAGGATCTTCCGGGTGCGCGGGCGCAGGGCCTCGAGCACGACCGGGCCGATGGTGATGTTGGGCACGAACCGGCCGTCCATGACGTCGACGTGGATCCAGTCGGCGCCGGCGGCGTCGAGGGCGTCGACCTCCTCGCCGAGGCGGGCGAAGTCGGCGCTGAGCAGCGAGGGGGCGAGGAGGACGGGCATGGCCCTGTATATGACCTAAGCCTGCAGGCTGTCGATGTAGTCGCGCAGGCGGGCCTCGCCGTCGTCGGGGAAGCCGCGGAACTCGACGCCCATGCCGATGCCCATCAGGCAGTGGACGACGACGCCGCGGGCCATGACGTGGCCGTACGGGGCGGGCAGCTTCAGGGTCAGCGCGAGGTCGGTGCCGGGCGCGGCCGGGTCGCTGCTGCCGAGGAACAGCCCGCCGAGGCTGATGTCGACGCTCTGCACGACGACGGTCTCCTGGTGATCCTCGTACTGCACGGCGATCGAGATCGGGACGCGGTCGTGCTTGCGGCGTTCGTCGGACTGGACCACGACCGTACGATGCCACAAGTCCGTGGGGCGGCGCAGACCTGGCCGATCGGTCAGGTGGGCGATTACGCGCGGGAGGCCTGTACGGCGGGCTGGCGGGGGCTGCGAGGGTAAATTCGGTATGGTGGCGCACCATTCTTACTCGCGCAGGGTCGGGGCCGGGGCGATTAGACTGCCGCCATGTCCCAGCGCTCGTTCAACGTCGGCGGACCGTGCGACCCGGAGCTGCACTACATGCTGCCGGCGGGGCCGCGGCTGCAGCAGGCCCGCGCGGCGATCGAGCGCGGGGCGTACTTCGCGATCCGGGCGCGGCACCGCGTGGGCACGAGCACGAGCCTGCGGGCGCTGGCGCGGGAGCTGACGGACGAGGGCATGTACGCGGCGGTGCACCTGTCGATGGCGGCCGGCGCGGACTACGAGGACGACGTCGGGGCGGCGGAGCTCGAGGTGCTGGCGAGCTGGCAGGCGGCGGCGCGCGAGCAGCTGCCGGCGGAGCTGGGGCCGCCGGCGTGGGTCGAGGGCAGCCCGGGCGAGCAGATCTTGGCCGCGCTGATGGCGTGGAGCGTGCGGTGCCCGCGGCCGCTGGTGCTGCTGCTCGACGACCTCGGCGCGCTGTCGGAGCTGCCGGCGCTGGCGGTGATGCGCCAGCTGCGGGAGGGCCACGGGGCGCGGCCGGCCGGGTTCCCGGCGGCGATCGGGGTGGTCGGGTCGCCGACCGCGGGGTCGCGGTTCATGCTCGAGACGCTCGAGCTCGCGGACCTCACGCTCGACGAGGTCCGCACGCTGTACGCGCAGTACACCCGCGACACCGGGCAGATGTTCGCCGACGAGGCGCTGGCGCGGGTGTACCACTGGTCGCAGGGCCAGCCGTGGCTGGTCAGCCTGATCGGGCGGCGGCTGACCGAGGTCGAGGTGACGTACCACGGGCGCGTGATCGAGGCCGAGGACGTCGACGCCACGGTCAAGTACCTGGTCGGGCGCAGCGACGTGTACTTCGGGCGGCTCGGCGAGCGCCTGCGCGAGGCGAGGGTGCGCGCGGTGGTCGAGCGGACGATCGGCGCGGCCCGCCGACTGCCGGCCGAGGCCGACATCCGCTACGCCTGCGACCTCGGGCTGTGCCGCTTCGGGCGCGACGGGGCGCTCGAGATCGGCAACCCGATGCTGATGGACGTCGCGCGCGCGTGACCCGGGCCGACCCGGTCAGTGCAGCAGCTTGATCGGCGCGTCGGAGTCGCGGATGAGGTCGCCGGCCGAGAGGTCGGGGGCGGCCTTCTCGTGCTCCCAGTCGAGCAGGCCGAGCGCCTGGTAGTGCGGGCGGATGCGGTCCGACAGCAGGTGGATGCGCTTCAGGTTGGGGATCAGCCGGCGGAACATGGTCTGCCGGAAGCTGCGCATGTAGGCGCTGTTGAGCAGGAGCTCGTCCCAGGCCCGGCGGGGCATCGCGTGGGCGTAGTACTCGTCGTAGAACTCGTGGGCGAGGAAGCGGTTGCGCATGAGCACCGCGACCTCGAAGGCCCAGTCCTCGCGCTCGCGCCGCTCCTTCTCGGGCAGGTCTTTATAAAACTCGCGCAGGGCGACCACGCCGTAGTGCACGTGGCGGGCCTCGTCGGTGATCACGTACTTCAGCAGCTCGCGCAGCAGCGGCTCTCGGCTGGTCTGGCGCATGATGCCGAACGCGCCGAGGGCGAGGCCCTCGATCATGATCTGCATGCCGAGGAACTTGAGGTCCCAGCGGCCGTCGGTCATCAGCGCGTCGATCAGGGTGAACAGGTTGTCGTTGACCGTGTAGAGCTTGCCGAGCTTCTCGCTGATGTAGCGGTAGAACACCTCGACGTGGCGGCCCTCGTCGACGACCTGCGTCGAGCCGTAGAGCTTGCCGTCGAGCCACTGCACGGCCTCGGTGACCTGGCAGGCGGCGAACAGGGCGCCCTGCTCGCCGTGCAGGAACTGCGACAGCATCCAGCAGGCCAGGCCGAGGCGGTGGGTCTGCTTGTCGCGCTCGGGCAGCTTGCGGTACGACGGCACGTCGGGCAGGGGGATCAGCGCCTCGGGGAACAGGTCCTTGTCGGGGTTGTAGGGGTCGACGTCGATCGACCAGTCGAGGTCGGTGGTGGCGTTCCACTGCGAGGCCTTGGCGACCTCGTAGAGCCGGCGCAGCTCGTCCTGGTCGCGCTGGTAGGTCCACTCGAAGTGCACGTGGTGGTGCGCGGGCATGTCGCTGGTCGGCTGCTTGCCGCCGTGCATGACGAGGCCGCGGATCGCCGGGCCGAGCAGGTTGAGGGCGACGCGCACGTTGCCGGTGCGCAGGACCTTCTGCAGCATGTGGGACGGGGTGTATTCGCTGGCGCGCTCGATCAGGGTGGCCATGGTCATTGCTCCGATTCGAAGAACAGGGTGCGAGCGAGGTCCCAGGTGTGGTCGACCGGGCCCCACAGAGGGTCGCGCAGGCCGCCGGAGGCGGTGCGCAGGAGACTGCCGCTGGCGACCTGCAAGATCGCGGCGCGGATCGGGAGGCCCGGGCGGACGAGGCCGCGGCCCTCGAGGCGGACGAACCGCTCGACGATGTCGAGCAGGGGGGCGACCTCGCCGAGCAGGATGTCGCGGCCCGGGCCCTCGGCGTCGACGACCTCGCGCACGAGCAGGCGCGCGGGGGCGGGGTTGTCGGCGAGGAAGCGGGTGAAGCCGTTGCACACGGCGGCCAGGCGCTCGACGAACGAGACCTGCAGGGCCATGGCCTCGGCCAGCACGGCGCCGAGCTGCGCGAAGGCGCGGTGCACGACCGCGGCGTAGAGGCTGTCCTTCGAGGGGTAGTGGTAGAGCAGCGAGGGGCGGCGGATGCCGGCGGCGGTGGCGATGTCCTCGAGGCGCGTCGCGCCGTAGCCGGTGACCGCGAAGGCCTGCTCGGCGGCGTCGAGCAGGCGCTCCGGGGTGGCGTGGGCGACGGCGCCGGCGGGAGGACGACCCATGAAGTCGGAGCTTATCTACTCGTGAGTAGATTTGTCAAGCGGCGTCGGGAGAGAGCGCACGGATGAGAACAATTTTCATTATTTGCGAAGAAGGACGTTGAATGCCGGCGTCATGCAGAATCTCATATCTTAATTTTGATTTGCATTTTCAAAAACGCCGGGATACTGCTCCCTCACGACCGGCATGCGCACGACCTCCTCCCGACCGCTCGCGTGGCGCCTGTGCGCCGCGCTCGTGCTGGCGAGCGCCGCCTGCGGCTCGTCGAGCCCGGCCTCCGGCGCGGCGGAGATCGCGGCGCCGCAGCGGATCGTCACGCTCGGCGGACCGATCAGCGAGACCGTGTTCAGCCTCGGCGCCGGCGAGCGCGTGGTCGGCGTCGATCGCTCGAGCCTCTACCCCGAGGCCGCCACGCGCCTGCCGCAGGTCGGCTACTACCGGCAGTTCTCGGCCGAGGGCGTGCTCGGGCTGCGGCCCGACGTCGTGCTCGTCAGCGACGAGGCCGGCCCGGCCGCCGCGCTCGACCACGTGCGGGCCGCGGGCGTCCGCGTCGAGCCGGTGCCCGCGGCCCGCGGCCTCGACGACGCCCGCGCCAACATCCGCACGATCGCCGCGGTCGTCGGCGCCGATCCGTCGGCCCTGCTCGCCGACCTCGAGCGCGAGCTCGCCGAGGTCGAGGCCCTGCGCGCCAGGACCACCGCGCGCCCGCGCGTGCTGTTCGTCTACGCCCGCGGCCCCGGGCGCCTGCTGATCGGCGGGCGCGACACCCCGGCCGCCGAGGTCCTGCGCCTCGCCGCCGCCGACAACGCCGGCGACGCCCTCGCGGGCATGAAGCCGTGGAGCCCCGAGGCGGTGGTCGCCGCGGCCCCCGACGCCGTCGTGCTGCCGACCCGCGGCCTCGACAGCCTCGGCGGCGCCGCGGCCCTGCTCGCCATGCCCGGCCTCGCCGAGACCCCCGCCGGCCGCGCTCGCCGCGTCGTCGCCGTCGACGACCTCGAGCTGCTCGGCTTCGGCCCGCGCATCGGCCGGGGCCTGCGCGCCCTGCTGCTCGGGCTCCACCCCGAGCTCGCGGAGCGGGCCCCGTGAACCTGTCCGCAGGGGCACGTCCCGCGACGCGACCGCGGATCGTGTTCGTCGCGCTGGCGCTGCTGCTGGTCCTCGGCGTGGCGCTCGAGCTCGCGGTCGGCGCGGCGTCGATCGACGTGGCGCAGCAGCTCGCGTGCATCGTCCGCGGCGAGTCCTGCGACCCGGGCGAGCGCTACATCCTGATCGCGCTGCGCCTGCCGCGGGCGCTCGTCGCCGTCGGCGCGGGCGCCGGCCTCGCGGTCGCCGGCGCGGCCATGCAGGGCCTGTTCCGCAACCCGCTCGCCGACCCCGGCCTCGTCGGCGTGGCCAGCGGCGCGGCCCTCGGCGCCGCCGTGGCCATCGCCCTCGACGTGCGCGTGCCGTGGCTGCCCGTCACGCTCGCCCAGCCCGCGCTCGCGTTCCTCGGCGGGCTCGCGGCCACCTGGGCCGTGCACCGCCTGGCCCGCGTGCGCGGCCGGACCTCTGTCGTCGGCCTCCTGCTCGCCGGCATCGCCATGTCGGCCCTCGCCGGCGCCGCGATCGGCCTGCTCGGCTACCTCGCCGACGACCGCCAGCTGCGCGACCTCAGCCTGTGGCTGCTCGGCGGCCTCGGCGGGGCCAGCCGCGACGTCGCGCTCGTCCTGCTGCCTTGCGTGCTCGCGGCCGGCCTGCTGCTGTGGCGCCGCGCCCGCGAGCTCGACGCGCTGCTGCTCGGCGAGGCCGAGGCCTACCACCTCGGCGTCGACGTCGAGCGCCTGCGCCGGCGGGTGATCGCGGAGATCGCCCTGGCCGTCGGCGTCGCGGTCGCGTTCACCGGCATGATCGGGTTCGTCGGCCTGCTCGTGCCGCACCTGCTGCGCGGCGTCGTCGGCCCGCGCCACCGCGTGCTGCTGCCCGCGGCCGCGCTCGGCGGCGCCGCCCTGCTGCTGCTCGCCGACGCCGCCGCCCGCACCGTGCTCGCGCCCGCCGAGCTGCCGGTCGGCGTCCTCACCGCCATGCTCGGCGCCCCGCTGTTCCTCACCATGCTCGGCCGCATGGACGTCGCGGAGGCGTCATGACGCTGATCGCCGATTCGGTCCACGTGCGTGTCGGCAAGGTCGCCCTCTTACGGGGCGTCTCGCTGGCCGCCGACGCCGGGCAGATCCTCGCGCTCGTCGGCCCGAGCGGCGCCGGCAAGTCGACGCTGCTGCGCGCGCTGTCCGGCGAGCGCCCGCCGACCGCCGGAATTATTAAATTCGCGGGCTGTCCGATCGGACAGATCGGTCCGGCCGCGCTCGCCCGCCTGCGCGCCGTGCTGCCGCAGCAGTCGGCGCTGCGCTTCCCCCTGCGCGTCCGCGACGTCGTGCGTCTCGGTCGCCTGCCGCACCCCGGCCGCGGCGAGACCCCGCGCGACCGCGAGATCGCCGACGCCGCCCTCGAGTTCGTCGAGGCCGCCCACCTCGGCGAGCGCCTCGCGCCGACCCTCTCCGGCGGCGAGCAGCAGCGCGTCCAGCTCGCGCGGGCGCTCGCCCAGGTGTGGGAGGCCACGCCCGAGCGCCCGCGCCGCTACCTCCTGCTCGACGAGCCCGGCGCCAGCCTCGACCCCGGCCACGCCGTCCGCATCCTCGCGCGCGTGCGTCGGTTCGCCCGGGCCACCGCCACCGCCGTGGTCGTCGTCTCGCACGACCTCGGCGGCGCCGCACAGGTCGCCGATCGAGTGGCCCTCTTGCACGCCGGCGCGCTCGTCGCCGACGGCCGCCCCGCCGACGTGCTGACCTCCGATCGCCTGCAACGCTGCTTCGGCGTCGACTTCGACGTCGTCGCCGCCCCCCACGGACGCGGCCTCGCGGTGCTCCCGCGGCCGCCCGAAGACTTCGAAGGAGACGCCCCATGGACCACGCCGTGATCTCAGTGCCCGACACCCACGACCTCCCGCGCGCGTGGGCCGACCTCCGCGCCGCCGAGCCCAGGCTGCGCATCCGCGACGCCGCCGCCCGCCTCGGCGTGCCCGAGGCCGCCCTGCGCGCGACGGCGGTCGGCGCCACCACCACGCGCCTCGTCGACGACTGGCAGGGCGTCCTGCGCCGCGCCCCGCTGCTCGGCGAGGTCATGGCCCTGACCCGCAACGAGCACGCCGTGCACGAGAAGGTCGGCGAGTACCGCACGCCCTCGTTCACCGGCAGCCACGGCCTCGTGCTCGGCGGGCCCATCGACCTGCGCCTGTTCTTGAACCGCTGGCACCACGGCTTCGCCGTCGATGAGGACGGCGCGCGCAGCCTGCAGTTCTTCGACGAGTACGGCGAGGCGATCCACAAGATCCACGCGCGCGAGGCGACCGACCGCGGCGAGTGGGACAAGCTCGTCGCCATCTTCCGCGCCGACGATCAGCGCCCCGGCTTCACGCCCTCGGTCCGCCCCGCGCCCGCGCCCGAGCGGCCCGACGCCCACATCGACGGCCCGGCCCTGCGCGCCGCCTGGCTGGCCATGCGCGACACCCACGAGTTCTTCGGCCTCCTCCGCCGCCTCGAGGTCTCGCGCCTGCAGGCCATGCGCCACGCCCCCGAGGGCCACGCGCGCCGCGTCGCCGTCGACGCGCTCGACCGCCTGCTGCCGGTCGCCGCCGGCCTCGCCCTGCCGATCATGGTCTTCGTCGGCAACCCCGGCTGTATTCAGATCCACACCGGACCGGTCGCGCGCATCGCCCCCATGGGCTCGTGGATCAACGTGCTCGACCCCGGCTTCAACCTCCACCTGCGCCGCGACCGCGTCGACCAGGCCTGGGTCGTGCGCAAGCCGACCAGCGACGGCGTCGTCTCCTCGCTCGAGCTGTTCGACGCCGACGGCGGCACGATCGCCCTCGTGTTCGGCGAGCGCAAGCCTGGCGCCCCCGAGCTCGCCGCCTGGCGCGACGCCCTCGACGACCTCCCCGACCTCGGCGCCACGGAGTAACCAGACATGCGAAGCATCCAGCTGTCCCTCTTCACCGTCTCCCTCCTCACGGCCTGCGGTTCGTCCGGCGATGACACCGGCGACGCCACCGGCGAACCGGGCGACACCGGCGACACCGACGAGCCCGGCGACACCAGCGGCCGGACGTCGGGCGACGCCTCCGGCGCCGACACCGATGACCCCACCGATGAGCCGCCGCCCGGCAGCTGCGCCCTCGTCCCGGTCCCCTGCGCCGACGCGGCCGTCCAGGACCTCTCGCTGCAGGACGACAAGATCAGCGCCGTCGCCGTCGCCAACACCCGCGACGGCGACGACTGGGTCTCGACGGTCGACGCCTCCGCCGGCGGCACCATGGGCGCGGCCATGAACCCCTGGGTCTACCTGCGCTTCGGCGACGACGGCCTCACCCGCGTCGACCTCGACGACGTGTCGGCGATCGACAGCGCCGCGTGGGACATCGCCGCCAAGCGCTACGGCGTCCGCGTCAACAGCGGCACCTCGGGCGGCTCGTGCGTCGCCGTCGCCGAGCTCGGCGGCGCCTACGCCGACGTCGCCGCCGCCCCGGCCGCCGACGCCTTCGCCGTCGAGCGCTACTACGACGACGCCTGCGCGCTGATCGAGGACGGCTCCGGCCTGCCGGGCAACCCCGACTTTCGCATGAAGCGCTGGTGGGGCTACACCGGCTGCGTCACCACCACGAACGTCCCGTTCGCGGTGCGCCTGGCCGACGGCCGCCACCTGAAGCTCGTGATCGAGGCCTACTATCAGGAGGGCCAGGACGCCTGCAACACGAGCGGCGCCATGGGCACCGGCTCGGCGATCATGACCTGGCGCTGGAGCTTCCTGCCGTGAACCACCTCGCGCTCGCCGCGGCGTGGCTCGTGAGTTCGTCGGTGACGGCCGCGCGCCCGACCGCGGGCGGCCCGTGGTCGTTCGACCCCGAGGACCAGCTCGCGACCCACGACCTCGGCGACGCGCTGCGCGTGCACTACAGCGTCGCCGGCCCCAACGCGACGCGGCTCGCCGACGCCGACGCCGACGGCGCGCCCGACTACGTCGCCCTCGTCGCCGCGACCACCGCCGAGGCGCTCGCCCGCTTCCGCGACGACCTCGGCCTGCGCCCGCCGCTGACCGAGGCCGAGGTCGAGCTCGAGCTCGGCGGCAGCCCGGCCCTCGACATCTACCTCGTCGACTTCGCCGGCAACGCCGACGGCCTGTTCGGCGTCGACGCCTGCACGCTCGCCCCGGTCCGCTGCGCCGGCTACCTCGTGATCGAGAACGACTTCGCCGGCTACGCCTACGCCAGCACGGCAGAGGCCGTCGACACCGTGGCCTCGCACGAGGGCTTCCACGCGGTCCAGGCCGCCTACGCCGCCGACCTCCCGCTGTACTTCTCGGAGGGCACCGCGACCTGGGCCGAGCGCCAGCTCCGCCCCGACTCGCGCGACTTCCTGCGCCTGTGCGACGGTTACCTCGCCGACACCGGCCGCTCGATTTTTAAACCGCCCGCAGGCCCTGTCCCCGCGTTCGCCTACGGCTCGGCGCTGTGGTGGGACTTTCTCACGCGCCGCCACGACCCCGCGCTGATCGACGCGATGCTGTCCGCCGCCGACGAGCGCGAACCCCTCGAGACCCTGACCGACGAGCTCACCGCCCGCGACGACAGCCTCGCCGCCGCCTGGCTCGAGTTCACTGCCGCCAACCTGGCGACCGGCCCGCGCGCGAACCCCGAGCTCGGTCACCCCTACGCCGAATCATTAATAGGTATCACCGCCGAGCAGTCCGGCGCGGCCCTCGACGACGACGAGCGCTTCTATCCGCTGTCGTCCCGCTACTACCTGATCGACCACCCCGGCGGCGACCTGTGGTTCGCCCTCGCCGCCGCCGCCCCCGGCCTCGAGCTCGCGCTCCACCAGGTCGACGACGGCGCCGCCGACGGCCCCGTGTCCGCCGCGCTGCTCGCGTGGCGAGGCGACGAAGCGGGCGCGCGCAGCCTCGGCGACCTCCCGCCCGGCGGCTACTGGCTGTCCGTCGCCAACCCCTCGCTCGCCGACGAGGTCCTGCGCGCCCACCTCTGCACCGCCGCCGAGCGCGAAGCCCTGACCTGCGTCGAACCCCTCGCCGCGGACAGCGAGGGCGACACGAGCGAAGGCGACACCGGCACGACCGACTCGACCGACGCGGCCGCCGCCGACACCGACCCGACCGCCACCGACCCGGAGATGGACGGCGCCGCCGGCTGCTCGAGCTGCCGCACGACCCCGACATCACCGCCGCTCGTGCTGCTCCTGGGCGCCCTCGTCCGTCGCCGCAAACACCCTGCCAAACAGCCCGGGAGGGCGGCCAGCGGCCAGTCCGCCGACATGACCCGAAGGGCAGGGCACATCGAACCCTCCGCCGACATGGCCGCCACGAATTCCGACCCGCACAAGATTCCCGCTCCAGCCGACCCGACCCGATGATGGCCGCGCTCCTCGCCTACGGACTGCTCGCCGCGCCGCCCCCCGCGGCCGCGCCGGCTCCGTCGCGCCCGGCCAATCAAAGAATCAACAACGACACTGTCAATAAAAGACGTCCCGCGCGCCCGCGCGTCATGACCCTGCCGACCGATCGCCGCACGATCGTCGTCACCGCCGCCCGCACCGAGCAAGCCGTCGGCGACGTCGCCGTCTCGACCCGCGTGATCGACCGCGCCGCCATCGAGGCCACCGGCGCCGAGACCCTCGCCGGCGTGCTCGAGGAGCAGCCCGGCCTCCAGGTCCTGCGCAGCTTCGCCGGCGCCGGCGGCGTCGGCGTGCAGATGCAAGGCCTCGACTCCAAATACGTCTTAATATTGGTCGACGGCCTGCGCGCGACGGGCCGCGTCGGCGGCGTCATCGACCTCAGCCGCTTCCCCGTCGAGGACATCGCCCAGATCGAGATCGTCAAGGGCCCGGGCTCCTCGCTCTACGGCGCCGACGCGATCGCTGGCGTAATTAACATCATCACCCGCAAGTCGACCCGCCCGCTCGAGGTCGACGCCAGAGCCCGCTACGGGTCGTTCAAAACGGCGGACCTCGCGGCGACGATCGGCGGCGCGCGCGGCCGCTGGAGCACCCGCTGGAGCGGCAGCTGGTCGCACACGGCCGGCTTCGACCGCGACAAGTCCGATGTATCGACCACGGGCAACGCCCACGACACCGTGCACGCCGCCCAGCGCACCGAGTTCCGCGCCAGCCGCATGTTCCTCGTGGGGGTCCACTCCGACGTCCAGCGCCGCGACTCCCGCGGCATCGACAGCAACGGCGCCGGCGCCGTGTTCGACCGCCGCAATCTGACAAACACCGCCTCGCTGACCCTGGTCCCCGAGATCCACTGGTCCGCGCCCGCCCGCCTGCGCCTCATGGGCCACGTCGCCCACTTCTCCGACGATTACACGCTCGACCAGCGCAAGTCCGACGCCCTCGATCAGTTTCAAAGGACGCGCGACACCCTCGGCCAGATCGGCGCGCAGTACGATCATATGATCGCCCGCCGCCACCTGTTCTCCGCCGGCATCGAGGGCCAGTTCGAACACCTCGACACCCCCCGCCTCGAGTCCGGCCAGAGCGCCCGCCAGCGCTTCGCGCTCTACGCCCAGGACGAGTGGAAGGTCGCATTAAAGCCGCTCGTCGTGCTCGTGCCCGGCGCCCGCCTCGACCTCGACAGCCAGTTCGGCGGCTACGGATCGCCGCGCCTGGCCCTGCGCGTCGACCCCTTCGAGGATTTGACAATTCGCGCCAGCGCCGGCCTCGGCTTCCGCGCCCCCTCGTTCCGCGAGCTCTACCTCAGCTTCGCCAACCCCGCCGCCGGCTACCGCGTCGCCGGCAACCCCGACCTGCGCGCCGAGACCGCCCGCAGCGCCACCGCAGGCGTCGCCTGGCGCTTCGGCGAGGGCCGCCAGCTGTCCGTCGATTATTTCCACCACGACCTCCGCGACCTCATCGCCCTCGACGCCAACACCCTCACGCTCGGCGGCGACAACGTGTTTCATTACATCAACGTCGGCAGCGCCCGCAGCCACGGCCTCGAGGCCGTCCTCTCGCTGCAGCTCGCCGGAGGCGTCGACGCCGAGCTCGGCTACACGCTCAATCGCACCCTCGACCGCGCGCAGCGGCGCCCGCTGCCCGGCCGCCCGCTCCACCAGGCCCTCGCCCGCGTGCGCTGGAAGCACCCGCGCTCCGGCACCTCGGCCCAGCTGCGCGGCGGGATCCACGGCCAGCAGTATTTCTTCGGCGACGAAGACGGCGACGGCGTCGAGGACGACATCCGCGTCGCCCCCTACGCCAGCCTCGATCTCCGCCTCGCCCAGGAATTATTAAAGGGCCGACTCACCATATTCGCCGGCGTCGACAATTTATTGAATGCCGGCGACGCCGCTTACCTGCCGCTGATCCCCCGCATGTTCTACGGCGGTCTGATGACCCGCCTCCGCCCCGACCTGCCGCGAAGAAAGAGGACCCGCCCATGAAGAACCGCCGCCTCGCATTCATCCTCCCGCTGCTGCTCGCCGCCTGCGCCACCACCACGGACGCCGGCGACGACGACGGCGCCCCCCAGGACGGCCCCGCCCGGACCGAGGACCGGGGCGACGGCAGCTTCGTCACCGTGCTCGACGCCAGCTCCGAGTCCGAGTGGACCCACTTCGACCTCGAGTCCGGCGAGCACGTCGAGATGAGCGACGCCGCCTGGGACCTCGGCGCCCTGCGCTTCAACATCAAGACCAACGGCGGCACCAGCGGCGACGGCGGAGCCGCGGTCGCCGTGCTCGACGGCACCAGCTTCGACGCCGTCACCGCAGCCCCGACCGACGGGTACAGAGAGGACGCCGCCGGCGACCCCGGCGTCGGCGGCGAGATGGCCGACATCACCCCCGGCTACGCCTTCGACGAGTGGTTCGCCTACAACCCCGTCGACCACACCCTCGCGCCCGCGCCCGGCCGGATCTACGTGGTCCGCACCCCCGAGGGCAATCACTACAAAGTCGAGATGCAGGGCTACTACGACGACGCCGGCACGCCCGGGTTCGTCAGCTTCCGCTGGGCCGAGATCCCCTGATCAGGTCCGGTGAACACGTCACCACGCGCGCTCGCGTCGGGACCGCCGCCGGAGCGCGAGCAGCAGCACGGCCAGCGGCGCCGCTCCGTCCCTGCGCGCGCGGCAGCCGCAGCCGTCGTCGGCGCTCGGCGGCTCGCCGGCGGTGCTCGCGGCGTCGCCCGCCTCGCCGCTCGCGGGAGGAGGCCCGTCGCTCGTCGGCGTCGGCGTCGTCGTCGTCGGCTCGGGCTCCGGCGCGTCCGTCGTCGTCGGGTCCGCGAGTGAAACGCTCGCCGAGTCGCCCGACGACTCGCTCGCGCCGCTCGTCTCGCCCCCGCTCGACGTCGAGGGCGTCACCTCGGTGAGCGTCGCCGGCTGCGTCGTCGCGTCGGTGTCCGTGCCCGACGACGAGTCGCCGCCCGGGTCGCCGCTCGACGCGCCCGTGGACGATCCGCCGGTCGATGATGACGACGACGACGAGTCGCCCTCGCTGCAGCCGATCGTGGGCTCGGGCGGCAGCGGGTCGGGCTCCGCCGTGACGGGGAACGGCGTCTCGCAGGCGAGGACCTTGCAGCACGGATCCAGCGGGACGAGCGCGCCCTCGACGATGTCGGCCAGCGCCGCCTGCAGCTGGAGCTGGTTGTTGGCGTCGCGGTACTGCAGCTGCCCGCCGGAGCCCTTGGCCGCCATGTCGTTCAAGGCGGCGATCGCCTGCGGCGTGTCGACGCCGTCGCCGAGGCCGATCACGTGGGTCGTCACGCCCGCGTCGAACATCGCGACCAGCGGCGCCGAGTACTGCGCCATCGTCGAGTTCGGCAGCCCGTCGGTGATCAGCACGTTGACGAACTTCGTGTCGCCGTCGCACGGCAGCGGCGCCTGCGGCTCGGCGCACGCCGCCTTGTAGGCCGCGAGGTTGGCCTGGACCGCGAGCAGCCCGAGGTGCGTGGCCGTGCCGGAGCCGAAGCAGCCCTTGTTCGGCGGCGAGCCCGGGTTGCACAGCGGCACGTGGCTGAGCGTCGCCTCCGCGAACAGCGGCCCGACCATCGACCCGTCCCGGTACGTCCAGACGATCGGCGCCTCGTCGTAGGGGTCGTTGCAGCCGGGCGCCACGCACGAGCTCGCGGGGTCGAGGGCCCACTCGAAGTTCTCGCGGTGGCAGGGGCCGTACTGCACGAGCACCTCCGACTCGTCGGGCTGAGCGCCGCCGAACACCGCCAGCCCGAACAGCCCGAGCTCCTCGGCCCGGCCGTTCGCCGTCTCCGCGAGCAGCACCCCCGCGAAGTCCCCGGCGAGGCTGTCGCGGGCACTCTCCCAGCCGCCCTGACCGATCGGCGCCCGCACGGCGCCGCCCTGGAGGTTGAGCATCGACGACGAGGCGTCGAGCAGGACCATCACGCGCGGCAGCTTCGGCGCGCACGCGGGCACCACCTGCTGCGCGCCGACGTCGGACACGGCGGCGTCCATGGCGTCCGCGAGCGTGACCGAGCTGTCCGCCGCGACCGCCACGCCGGTGCCGCCGCTGGCCGCCAGCGCGTCGGCGAACGGCTGCCCCGCGGCCTCGCCGAGGGTGATCACGTGCAGCGGGACGCCGTCCTGGTCGAACAGCGCCGCGGCGACCGGCGCCGGGTCCTCGGCCGCCGGCGCGAGCTGCTGCGCGCCCTTCTGATCGGTCCACGGCCCGTCGGTGATCATCACGATCGAGCGCAGGCGGTCCTCGTCGCCCGGGTGGTCGAAGCGCGTGACGTTGAAGTAGGCGCGCGCGCGCTGCAGGGCCCCGCGCGTCCACGACTCGATGCCGACCGGCTCGCCGCTCAGCGGCGCCGGGATCGCCGCCAGCGCCGCGTCGAGCGCGTCGCTCTGCTCGCAGCCGAAGAACGGCTTGTTCGGCGCGGCCGGGTCATAAAACCCGTGGTCGAGCTTGAAGCCGTCGCGCAGCCCCGAGGTGTCGCCGGGGATCGGCGTGCCCGCGGCCTGCGGATCCGGGTCGTGCCCGAAGCGCATGAGCCCGACCACGAAGTGCGAGGCGACGAACCCGTTGTTGGCGTAGAAGGTGGTCTGCACCGCCTTCACCGCGCCCTGCCAGCGCGACAGGCCGCAGTCCAGCGGCGCGTTCATCGACGTCGAGTAGTCGAGCAGGAACAGCAGCAGCGGCTTCTTGAAGCCGCACGTCGCCTCGGGCTGGCAGTCCGGCGGCGGGACCGCCCCGAGCCGCGGCCGCGGGCCGACGAACGCCAGCGAGAGTCCGGCGAGCAGACCCGCCTGGACGGCGAGCCGCCGCCACGAACGCAGCCAGGTGACACGACGCATCCCGCGATTGTCCGCGGACTCGGCCCGCGACGCATCGACCCGAGCTCACGGCGACCCCGTCACAGAAGCGCCGGGAGGCGGGAAGCCGGCCCGCGTCCGCGGCGCCAGGCGCGAGCGCTGCCCTCGCCGCGCGCCTCTGATACCATCGCGGGCGTGTCCGACGGCCTCTTCAAGTTCGAGCGCGACTTCCAGACCGACCTCCGATGCATCCCCATGGTCGTGCGACACCGCCTCGATCAGTGCGGGATCAAGATGTCGCTGAAGGAGTGGGTCAAGCTCGGCCCGGAGCAGCGCAGCGAGGTCCTCGGGCACATCGACGAGCCCGTCGAGCGCTTCGCCGAGGCCGTCGACGCGCTGGTCGAGCGCCGCATGGGCCAGCGTCCCGCGCGCCTGCCGATCGAGGCCGACCCGGCGTGGGCCGACACCACGCGCGTCCCCGCGGAGGTCGCGAGCAAGGCCGCGGAGGAGGGCGTCACGCTGACCCAGCCGCAGTGGGCCGGCCTCGCCCCGCTGCAGCGCTTCGCGCTCTACAAGCTCAGCCGCTCGAGCCACAAGAACGAGAACTTCGTCCCGGCCTGCCGCGAGTTCGGCGTCCCGTAGAAGAACTAAAATCATTAACTATTAAAAATGTTGAACAGCCCGCGCATACGAGAGGTGACGGCCGTGCAGCACCGCGGCGGGCAGGCGCTCGAGCGCGAGGAGCTGCTCGCCGTCGAGAACCCGCTGGAGATCCGCGTGCGCCTCGCTGGCGAGCCCGAGCCGCGCTCGCTGGCGATGACGATGCGCACCCCCGGCGACGACGCCGAGCTCGCCGCCGGCTTCCTGTGCACCGAGGGCATCGCCCAGCGGCGCGACCAACTATTAAAAATTCACGTCGATCGGACCCACGTGCTCGTCGACCTCGCCGCCGGCGTGCGCCTGCCGGACGGCGCGCACCAGCGGTCGTTCGTCATGACCTCCGCGTGCGGTGTGTGCGGGCGGGCCTCGCTCGACGGGCTGCGGGCCGCGCCCCCCGGGCCGCTGGCGGCGGGCCGGCCCGTGCTCGCGCCCGCGGTGATCCCCGGGTTGCCGGCCGCGCTGCTGCGCGTCCAGACCGCGTTCGCGGCCACCGGGGGCATCCACGCCGCGGGCCTGTTCGACGCCGGTGGTGAGCTAGGTCTCCTGCGCGAGGACGTGGGCCGCCACAACGCCGTCGACAAGCTCGTCGGCGCCCTGCTGCTCGCCGATCGGCTGCCGGCGCAGGACAGCGTCTTGCTGGTCAGCGGGCGGGCCAGCTTCGAGCTGGTCCAGAAGGCGCTGATGGCCCGGATCCCCGTGCTCGCGGCGGTCGGGGCGCCGTCCAGCCTCGCCGTCGAGCTCGCCGAGGAGGCCGGCATGACCTTGCTCGGCTTCGTGCGAGACGGCCGCTTCACCGTCTACAGCGGCGGCGAGCGCATCGCCGGCTCGCGGAAAACCCGATAGATTGGCCGCGTGCCCTCCGACGTGATAGGCGAGGCGATTGCCGCCTGCGGCCACCTCCCTGGCGGCCTGATGCCGCTGCTCCACCACATCGCCGACCGCATCGGCCACATCCCCGCGGACAGCCTCGACCGCATCGCCCGCGCGCTCAACCTCTCGCGCGCCGAGGTCCACGGCGTCGTCAGCTTTTATCACGACTTTCGCGGCGCCCCGCCCGGGCGGCACGTTATTAAAATGTGCCGCGCCGAGGCCTGCCGCAGCATGGGCAGCGAGGCGCTGGCCGCCCACGCCGAGCGGCGCCTCGGCTGCGCGTTCGGCGAGACCACGGCCGACGGCGGCGTCACCCTCGAGCCGGTGTACTGCCTCGGCAACTGCGCCGCCTCGCCCGCGCTGCTGCTCGACGGCCAGCTGCGCGGGCGCGTCACCCCCGAGCGCCTCGATCGTCTGATCGACGGCCTGGCCGAGGAGGCCTCGTGAGCACCACCGTCCACGTCCCGATCGACGCCACCGCCCGCTCGCTCGGCGCCGACGACGTCGCCGCCGCGATCGCCCGCGAGGCCGCGGCCCGCGGCGAGGCGGTCACGATCGTCCGCAACGGCACGCGCGGCATGTGCTGGCTCGAGCCGCTCGTCGAGGTCGCGACCCCGCGCGGCCGCGTCGCCTACGGCCCGGTCGACGCGTCCGACGTGCCCGGCCTGTTCGCCGCCGACTTCCTCCGCGGCGGCGCGCACCGCCTCGGCCACGGCCTCACCGACGATCACGCCTGGCTCAAAGGCCAGGAGCGCCTGACCTTCGCCCGCGTCGGCCTCACCGACCCGCGCTCGCTCGCCGACTACGAGGCCCACGGCGGCCTCCGCGGCCTGCGCAACGCCCTCGCCGCCGAGCCCCGCGACATCGTCGAGGCCGTATTCCAGAGCGGCCTGCGCGGCCGCGGCGGCGCCGCCTTCCCCGCGGGGATCAAGTGGCGCACGGTGGCCGGCGCGCCCGCCGATCGCAAGTACGTGTGCTGCAACGCCGACGAGGGCGACTCCGGCACCTTCAGCGACCGCATGCTCATGGAGGGCGACCCCTACGTGCTCATCGAGGGCATGGTGATCGCCGGCCTCGCCGTCGGCGCCGAGCACGGCTTCATATATCTGCGCTCCGAGTACCCCGACGCCGAGCGCACCCTGCTCGCGGCCCTCGCCCGCGCGCGCGAGGCCGGCCTGCTCGGTCCGGACATCCTCGGCTCCGGCCGCCGCTTCGAGCTCGAGCTGCGCCGCGGCGCCGGCGCGTACATCTGCGGCGAGGAGACCGCCATGCTCGAGAGCCTCGAGGGCAAGCGCGGCATGGTCCGCCCCAAGCCCCCGCTGCCGGCCATCGAGGGCCTGTTCGGTCGCCCCACCATCGTCAACAACGTCATAACCCTGGCGAGCGTGCCGATCATCCTCGACCGCGGCGCCAGGCACTACGCCGACTACGGCATGGGCCGCTCGCGCGGCACCCTGCCGTTCCAGCTCGCCGGCAATATTAAACGCGGCGGCCTGGTCGAGAAGGCCTTCGGCCTCACGCTGAGCGAGCTGCTGTACGACTGGGGCGGCGGCAGCGCCAGCGGCCGGCCGATCCGCGCGGTCCAGGTCGGCGGCCCGCTCGGCCAGTACATCCCCGCCGCGAAGTTCGACATCCCGCTCGACTATGAGGCCATGGCCGCGGCCGGCGCCATGCTCGGACACGGCGGCGTGGTCGTGTTCGACGACACCGTCGACATGGCCGCGATGGCCCGCTACGCCATGGAGTTCTGCGCCATCGAGTCTTGCGGCAAGTGCACGCCTTGCCGGATCGGCTCGACGCGCGGCGTCGAGGTGATCGATCGCATCGTCGCCGGCGAGCGCCGCCCGCAAAACCTCGTGCTCCTGCGCGACCTCTGCGACACCATGACCCACGGCTCGCTGTGCGCCATGGGCGGCCTGACCCCGGCGCCGGTGCTGTCCGCGCTCGACCACTTCCCCGAAGATTTCCGCCGCTGAAAGGAGGAGCACGCATGTACTCCGTCAAAGAGCCCGACGCCGGCACCCCGGCCAGCCGCAGCGAGCAGCAGGTCACCCTCGAGATCGACGGCCGCGCGGTCACGGTGCCGGCCGGCACCTCGGTCATGCGCGCGGCCGCCGAGGCCGGCGTGCGCGTGCCGAAGCTGTGCGCCACCGACACGCTCGAGGCGTTCGGCTCGTGCCGCCTGTGCCTCGTGCAGATCGAGGGCCGGCGCGGCATGCCGGCCTCGTGCACGACCCCGGTCGAGGCGGGCATGAAGGTCCGCACCCAGTCCGACCCGCTACAGAAGATCCGCCGCGGCGTGATGGAGATGTACATCTCCGACCACCCGCTCGACTGCCTGACCTGCCCGACCAACGGCAACTGCGAATTACAAGAAATGGCCGGCGTGGTCGGCCTGCGCGAGGTCCGCTACGGCTTCGACGGCGAGAACCATTTTAAAGACGCCGAGAAGGACACGTCGAACCCGTACTTCGACTTCGACCCCGGCAAGTGCATCGCCTGCTCGCGCTGCGTGCGGGCCTGCGAGGAGATCCAGGGCACCTTCGCCCTGACGCTGGTCGGACGCGGCTTCGCCTCGAAGATCGCCAGCGGCCCGACCGACTTCCTCGGCTCCGAGTGCGTCTCGTGCGGCGCCTGCGTGCAGGCGTGCCCGACCGCCACCCTCGTCGAGAAGTCGATCGTCGAGCGCGGCCAGCCCGACCACAGCGTCGTCACCACCTGCGCCTACTGCGGCGTCGGCTGCTCGTTCCGCGCCGAGGTCAAGGGCTCCGAGGTCGTGCGCATGGTCCCCAACAAGGACGGCCACGCCAACCACGGCCACTCGTGCGTCAAGGGCCGGTTCGCCTGGGGCTACGCCACCCACAAGGACCGCGTCACCAGGCCGATGATCCGCGGCTCGATCGACGAGCCGTGGCGCGAGGTCTCGTGGGACGAGGCCATCGCCTACACCGCCTCGGAGTTCAAGCGCATCCAGGCCAAGTACGGCCGCGGCTCGGTCGGCGGCATCACCTCCTCGCGCTGCACCAACGAGGAGACCTACCTCGTGCAGAAGCTGGTGCGCGCCGCCTTCGGCAACAACAACGTCGACACCTGCGCCCGCGTGTGCCACAGCCCGACCGGCTACGGCCTGAAGACCACGCTCGGCGAGTCGGCGGGGACCCAGGACTTCGACTCGGTCGAGCAGGCCGACGTCATCGTCATCATCGGCGCCAACCCGACCGACGCCCACCCGGTGTTCGCCTCGCAGATGAAGCGGCGCCTGCGGGCCGGCGCGCGCCTCATCATCCTCGACCCCCGCGGCATCGACCTGGTGCGCTCGGCCCACGTCGAGGCCGACTACCACCTGCAGCTGCGGCCCGGCACCAACGTCGCCGTGGTCAACGCGCTGGCCCACGTCATCGTCAGCGAGGGCCTCGTCGCCGAGGACTTCGTGCGCGAGCGCTGCGAGCTGCCCGCGTTCGAGAAGTGGCGGGCCTTCATCGCCGGCCCCGAGAACTCGCCCGAGGCGCTCGAGTCGATCACCGGCGTGCCCGCGGCCGACGTCCGCGGCGCGGCCCGCCTGTACGCCACCGGCGGCAACGCGGCGATCTACTACGGCCTCGGCGTCACCGAGCACAGCCAGGGCTCGACCATGGTCATGGGCATCGCCAA
The DNA here is from genome assembly GCA_016793465.1 of Myxococcales bacterium. The sequence goes on along the minus strand of JAEUJW010000037.1, from coordinate 8,221 downwards.
CCTCGCCATGGCGACCGGCAACATCGGCCGCCCCGGCGTCGGCGTCAACCCGCTGCGCGGCCAGAACAACGTGCAGGGCTCGTGCGACATGGGCAGCTTCCCCCACGAGCTGCCCGGCTACCGCCACGTGTCCGACCCGGCGGTGCGCGCCCTGTTCGCCAGCGCGTGGGGCGTGCCGATCGACTCCGAGCCGGGCCTGCGCATCCCCAACATGTTCGACGCCGCCGTCGACGGGTCTTTCAAGGGCCTCTACGTGCAGGGCGAGGACATCGCCCAGAGCGACCCCAACACCCACCACGTCGACGCGGCCCTGCGCGCGCTCGAGTGCCTGGTCGTGCAGGACCTCTTCATCAACGAGACCGCCAAGTACGCCCACGTGTTCTTGCCGGGCTCGTCGTTCCTCGAGAAGGACGGCACCTTCACCAACGCCGAGCGCCGGATCTCCCGCGTGCGCAAGGTGACCGCGCCGCTGGCCGGCAAGGCCGACTGGGAGACCACGCTCGCGCTGGCCAACGCGCTCGGCCACCCGATGCACTACGCCCACCCGTCCGAGATCATGGACGAGATCGCCAAGCTCACGCCGACCTTCACGGGCGTCAGCTACGCCAAGCTCGACCGCCTCGGCAGCATCCAGTGGCCGTGCAACGACAGCGCCCCCGAGGGCACGCCGGTCATGCACCGCCAGGAGTTCGTGCGCGGCAAGGGCAAGTTCATGCTGACGCGCTACGTCGCCACCAGCGAGCGCAGCAACTGGGAGTTCCCGCTGATCCTCACCACCGGGCGGATCCTCAGCCAGTACAACGTCGGCGCCCAGACCCGCCGCACCGCCAACAACACCTGGCACCACGAGGACCGCCTCGAGATCCACCCGCACGACGCCGAGCAGCGCGGCATCAAGGACGGCGAGTGGGTCAAGATCCGCAGCCGCGCCGGCGAGACCGTGCTGCGCGCGACGCTCAGCGAGCGCATGCAGGCCGGCGTCGTCTACACCACCTTCCACTTCCCCGGCTCCGGCGCCAACGTCATCACCACCGATAACTCGGACTGGGCCACCAACTGCCCCGAGTACAAGGTCACGGCGGTGCAGGTCAGCCCGACCGCCGAGCCCTCGACCTGGCAGCGCCGCTTCGGCGAGTTCAGCGAGCAGCAAGAGCGCCTGCTGCCCGGCGCCCACACGGAGAAGTGAGCGCCATGGACACCGCCAAGCTGGTCAAGATGGCCAACGACATCGCCGCGTTCTTCGAGACCGACCCTGACCCGCAGGCGGTCACCGACGGCATCGCCGGCCACATCAAGCGCTTCTGGGACCCGCGCATGCGCCGCGCGCTGCTCCGCTTCGTCGACGAGGGCGGCGCCGGCTGCAAGCCGACCGTGCTCACCGCCGTCGCCGCGCGCCGCGACGACCTCGCGCCCCGCGACTGATCGCGAGCCCGCGGCCGGACGACCGCAGCGTCGGCGCGATCCCGCGTCGGCCGCGAGCGCCGACGGCCCGGCGCCGGCGCCGACGCGGATGGCGTACGCTCGGCCGGTGGGGCAGGGCAGGCGTCGGATCCTGACGAGCGTCGCGGCGCTGGTCCTGCTCGTCGAGGCGGGCGCGCTGGCCTGGTGCGCCGCGGCCCTCCCGGACCCGCCCGCGCCCGTCGATCCCGCGGCCCCGATCGCCGCGCAGGTCGCCCGCGTCGACCGCGAGTTCATCGACCGTCTGCCCCCGTTCTCCGACCGCTTCGTCGGCTGGCCGCTCGTCGAGCACCGCGACCAGCGGCGCGCCCTGCTGTCGCTCGCCGACCCGCTCGCGCCCGAGGCGGCCCGCTCCCTCGCGCGCTTCGACCGCAACCTCGGCGAGATCGTGCCGCGCTACCGCAGCACGGTGCTCCTCCTGACGACGTCGCTGCTGCTCGGGGCCCTCGCGCTGGCGTGGACCGCGTGGCGTCGGCCGACCCCGCTCGCGCTGCTGGCCCCGCTCGCGTGCGGCCTCGCGGTCGCGCCGATCCTCAGCGAGCCGCTCGTCGGCCGTGACTACGGCGCCCGCCTGGCGCCGTTCGTGCTGCCCATGCTGATCGCCGGCGGCCTCGTGCTGCTGCGCGAGCGCGCCGCCCTCCGCGCGCCCGCGCGGACGATCGGCCGGCTCGTCACCCTCGGCCCCGCGAGCTTCGCCCTGATCTGCGTGGTCCTCCTCGCCGTCTTCGGCGCCGTGTTCATAAGCGTCGGCGCCGCCGAGCAGGTGCAGTTCCTCATCGAGCTCGGCGCCGTGCTCGTGGCCAACGCGATCGTGCACCTCGTGGTGACCGTCGTGCTCGGGCTCCGCAAGATCGCCGCGGTGCTGCGCCGCCGCTGACGCCGCGGGCGCCAGCGCGGCCCCCGCAATTTCGCCGCCTGCCTCGCCGGACGGGCCTCGCTCTCCGTTCCGCGGGCACATCCCTGCGCGCTTGCATCCTCAGCGACCTCGCCAACCCTTGCTCGCATGAGCGACCGGCCCCGCTTCTCCCTCGTCTCCCTGCTGTTCTGGCTGGCGATCTCCTACGCCCCCGGCATCACCGGCTACTACTTCCAGCCCGACGGGTGGTGGCGGCGCATCGACAAGCCGTCGTGGACCCCGCCCGACGCGCTGTTCGGCCCGGTGTGGCTCACCCTCTACTTCCTGATCGGCGTGGCCGTGTACCGCGTGGCCCGCCGCGACAGCGCCGCGACGCCGCGGGCGCTCACGTGGTTCTTCGTCCAGCTCGTGCTCAACGCCCTGTGGACCCCGCTGTTCTTCGGCCTGCACCGGCCCGACCTCGCGCTGGTGTGCATCGGCCTGCTGTGGCTGGCGATCGTCGGCACGATCCGCTCGTTCGCCCGCGTCGACGGCACCAGCTCCGCCTTGCTGGTGCCGTACCTGCTGTGGGTCAGCTTCGCCGGCGCGCTCAACGCGGCGATCTGGTGGCTCAACCGCTGAAGCGGCGTCACGGGGTCGGGGCCGGCGCGGCCCCGGCCTGCTCCGCCGCCATGGCCTGCTGCTCGAGTTTGATCAGACGCTCGCGCTCGGCCCTGTCGGCGGCCTCGGCCTCGACCGCCAGCTTGCGCACCTGCTCCTCGAGCTCCGCGGTGGTCCTGGCGATGTCCCTGTTCTCGTCGAGGATGGCGATGCGGTCCTGACTGACGAGCAGGCGCTCGGCGTACGCCCTGTTCTTGCCGGCGACCTCGGCGAACTTGCGGTAGTGCTTGCGGGCGACCTCGCCGAGCTCCACGCTGCGCTCGAGGCTGACGTCGCTCTGGACGGCGATGTGGTCCTGGTAGAGCACGCCCAGGTTGAAGTATGCGCGGGGGTCGGCTGCGTCGAGCTTGATCGCCTGCTGATACGACGCCTCGCACTCCTTGTACTTCTTCAGCCCGCGCTGGGCGACCCCGAGGGCCAGCCACACCTCGATGTTCCGCTGCTGCCGCGGCGAGCGCAGGGCCGCGGCGAAGGCGGCCTCGGCGGTGGCGTAGTCGCGGAAGCGGATCGAGATGAAGCCGATGTTGAGGCTGGCCTCGACGTGCGACGGCTCGATCCGGGCCGCCTCCTTGAACGCGCGCAGGGCGCTGACCTGGTCGTTGCGCTCGAGCAGCAGCAGCCCCTGCGTGTTGTACAGGTCGGCGCTCTCGACCCCGCGATCCTTCAGCACGCGCATGCCCTGGGAGACGACCAGGTTGGCGAGCACGAGGTACGACCGGTCCTTGCGCAGGCCGCGGTCGTAGTAGAGCCGGGCCAGGTTCTCGTAGGCGGCCTTGTTGCTGGTGTCGACGGCGAGCACCGTCTGGGTGGCCGTCTCGGCCTCGCCGAACACGCCGCCGTCGGGCCGCTCGACGTACCTGTCGCGCAGCAGCCCGGCGACGTTGTTGCGGGCGGCGCGGACCATCAGGCCGCCGCGCTCGACGCCCTGGCGGAACAGCTCGAGGGCGCGGTCCTCCTGGCCCTTCTTCCACAGCAGCACGCCGAGGTTGTTGTAGGGGAGGTCGAACGCGGGCACGGCGGCGACGAGGCCGCTGTAGATCGTCTCGGCGCGCTCGGGCTGGCCGCACTCCTCCCAGACCACGCCGGCGTTGAACTCGGCGATCGCCAGGGACGCGCCGTGGCTGCGGTAGACCCGCGAGAATTCGCCGGTGACGGCCTCACACTCGGCGGGGCTCAGCGCGCCGTCCTTGCGGGCCGCGACGTAGGCCTGCGCGGCCTTCGCGAAGTCGGCACGGGCCTGCGCCGAGGCCGGGGCGGGGCCGTCCGCCTGCGGCGCGGCGGGCTCGCTGGGGCGTTCGCCCGGGGGCACGGTGGGCTGCTCGCGGCAGGCGGCGAGGGTGAGCGCGAGGGTACAGATGCCAGCGAATGGGGCGGTGAATCGCATGTCGGTCGGGCTCTCGGGGTGAATGGTTGCGAGGCCGCGTCCCACCGAGCGTCGCGCCGCGAGGGTGGTCCGGCCTCGGCGCGGGCGTACGGGGGGAGCGTCGGGGGAGCTCCGCCGCGGCGCGGCGGATGCGGTGACGGTCCGCGGAACGTGCGGCCCGCGGCTTCGGTCTGCATGGATGCACGCCGGGTCGTCGTCGTCGCGGCGCGCGGCCGCGCCGGCGCTCGGCGTCACGGCGACTGGTGGGTCGTCAGCCAGGTCGCGAGCCTGGCGCGGCTGTCGTCGAAGCGGTCGTCGTCGGCCCAGGTCGCCTCGACCGCGCGGGCCAGCTGCAGCGCCCGCGGCCGCTGGCCGGTGTCCCACAGGGCTCTGGCCAGGGGGAACCGGATCGTCCCGAGGTAGCCGGCGTCCCAGTCGGGCTGCTTCTCGGCCAGCTCGAGCGTCGCCTGCAGGATCGGCAGCGCCTGCGTCGCCTTGCCCATCTCGAGCAGCACGCGGGCCTCGCCGAGCAGCGGCACGGCCAGGTTCGAGTCGTCCTTGTGCTCGCGCGAGATCCGCTGGGCGCGGCGGTACTCCGCGAGGGCCCGGGGCAGGTCCTTCTTGTTCTCGAAGACGCTGGCGAGGGCCTCGATCGCCTTGCCGGTCATCGGGTGATCGGGCCCGTGCACCTCGGTCATGATCTCCACGGCCAGCGTCGCGTGCCGCACCGCCGCGTCGAAGCGCTCGAGGTCGACCTCGACGCGGGCGATCGTCGCGTGCACGGCGCCGACGTTGCGGTGGCGCGGCCCGAGCTTGGCCTCGAAGATCTTCAGGGCCCGCAGGGCCAGCGCCTCGGCCTCGGCGTGGCGGTCCTCGCCCGACATCAGCTGCGACAGGGCGTTGAGGGTGATGGCGATCTCGGGGTGGTCGGGCGGGAGGCTCTGCTCGTAGAGGGCGAGCGCCCGCCGCAGCTCCTGCTCGGCCTGGGCGTCCTGCTTGCGCTCGCGGTGGATGAACGACAGGTTGGTCAGCGCGGTGCCCAGCTTGGGGTGCTCCGGGCCGAGCCGGCGCGTCCAGATGTCGAGCGCCCGCTCGTACAGCCGCTCGGCCTCGGACATGCGGCCGCGGGCCTTCTCGTTGATCGCCATGTTGTTGACGATGTCGGCGACGACGAGGTGGTCGGGGCCGTAGGCCCGCTCGCCGAGGGCCAGCGCCTGGGCGCCGAGCTCGCTCGAGAGCGTGCGGTCGGCCTCGAGGTTGGCCAGCATCACGCGCCGGATCAGCAGGTCGGTCTGCAGCCGGTCGTCGCCTCCGAGGCGGTCGATCGCGGCCTGGGCCAGCTTCGCGTAGTGGTGGGCCTCGGCGAACCGGTTCTGCGACAGCGCGAGGTTGCCGATCAGCTGGACCCGGGCGTGCGCGACCTGGTGGTCGTGACGGCTGGCCTCGGCGAGCAGCATCGACTCCTCGAGCGCGGCCTCGCCGGCCTTGCCGTCGCCGAGCAGGGTGCGCATCTGGCCGTAGCTGCCGAGCGCCTCGCTGAGCGTCGGGCGCAGGCCGAGCGCGCGGGCGTCGTCGACGATCGCCCGGGTCAGGTCGGCGCCCTCCTGCTGCTTGCCGAGCTGGAACGTCACGTACGCGGCGTCCTGGCGCTGGCGCAGGCGGGCCGCGGCCTCGGCGGCGTCGGGGTCGGGCGGCTGCTCGACCGAGCTGGTGAGGGCGGCGATGTCGGCGCACTGGGCCGCCTCGGGCAGCTTGCTGACGACCTCGACGGCCCGCTCGGCGACCGCGGCGTCGGCGGCGATCAGCGCGTCGACGACGCTGCGCACGCGGTCGATCTGCCGGCGCGAGCAGGCCATGCGGCGGTCGAGCAGCTCCTCGGACTGCTCGCCGCGGATCCGCGTGGCCGCGCAGGCGTCGTCGCGGGCGGCCGCCCAGGCCGCGGTGTACTCGTCGAGCAGGCCGGCGCTGGCGTCCCAGGCGGCCGCGGCGAACGGGCGCTCGACCGCGGCGAACGCGGCCCGCCCGGCCTCGCGGCGCTCGGCGTCCCACACGCCCGCGAGCAGCTCGCGCGAGCCGGTGCACAGGCGGGCGCGGGCGTCGACCTGCTGCTGGATCGCGAACACGCCGCCGGCGATCGCCAGCGCGGCCGCGGCGATCGCCAGGCCCGCGCGGCGGCGGCGGGCCGGGTCGCGCTCGAGCGCGGCGAGCAGGGCCGTCATGTCGGGCCAGCGGTCCTCGGGCGCGACCGCGAGCCCGCGCAGCAGCGCCCGGCGCACGAACCCCGGCACCCGGCTGCCGGCGCGCGCGGGCCGGACCTCGCCGCGGGTGACCGCCGACACGACCTCCGGCAGGCTGTCGCCGGCGAACGGGCGCTCGCCGTACAGCGACTCGTGGAGCGCGACGCAGAACGCGAACTGATCGCAGCGCTCGTCGGCGGGCAGGCCGAGGTGCTGCTCCGGGGCCATGTAGGCCGGCGTGCCCATGACCGCCCCGGTCGCGGTCAGGCGGATGTCGAGGCTCGACGTCGCGGCGGCCGCGAGCTCGGGCAGCGGCGCGTCGTTGCGGCTGCACGCCAGGCCGAAGTCCAGCACGCGCACGCGCCCGTCGCGGTCGATCATCACGTTGTCGGGCTTGAAGTCGCGGTGCACCAGGCCCGAGCGGTGGGCCGCCGCGAGCCCGCGGCCGGCGGCGGCGAACAGGGCGACGATGTCCCGCCAGCCGCGCGGGCGCGCCGCCAGCTCGCCGCCGAGCGTGCGGCCCTCGACGAACTCCATGGCCATGAACACCTGCCCGTCGTGGGTGCCGACGTCGTGCACCGCGATCACGTTGGGGTGCGACAGGCGGGCCATGGCCTGGGCCTCGCGCAGCAGCCGGGTCGCGCCCGCGGACGCGCCGGCGGGCGCGAGCTCGGCGTGCAGCAGCTTGATCGCGACCTTGCGGTCGAGCTCGGGGTCGTAGGCCGCGTAGACGACGCCCATCCCGCCGGCGCCGAGCATCTGCAGCACGGTGTAGCGGCCGATGCTGCTGCCGCGGGTCAGCGGCCGCGACGACCCCCCGGCCCCGCGCGACGGGCCCGACAGCTCGCCGACCAGGGTGGCCTCCGCGCCCGAGGCCATCAGCGTCGGCGTGTCGCCGGGGAACTGGGTGCGATCGAGGCCGATCAAGCCGCCCACGATACCGCGGGTCGCCGGGGCCCGTCACGCCCCGCGATCGCGCGGCGCCGTGCATCGGCCCGCGGCTCAGCAGGCGCTCTGTTCGTCGCCCGGGCGGTGAACGACGCGGGTTGCCTCGCCGACGCTGTCGGTGTCGGTCGAGAGCAGGGTCGCGACGCCCATGGTCGTCGCCGACTGGGCCGTCACCGTCGCCTGTTGCTGGGCCGCGGCCGCGTCGGCCGCTCCGTCGGCCTGCGCCTGCGAGGCGGCCAGGACCGCGTCGCTCATGGCGATGCTCGGGGCGTCGGCGAGGACCCTGGTGTTGGCCTGGGTGACGGCATCGGTGATCGGATCGTTGACAGCGGTGGGGAGCGTCATGGCGATGGACTCCGGGCGACGTCGCGGCCGCGTCCGGCGACCTCGCCGGCGCACGGACCGCGGCCGATCTTCGCAGGATAGATCGATCGCCTCGCAGCTCGCGGGCCCGTTTCTCCGCGCGCGAGCGGCTCGCCGCAAGCCTTGCCGCGGGCCGCCAGAACGGTCACGAACCGAGTTCCAGGCTTGTTTGCGCGAACTCGCCCGCTCTATACTGCGGCGATGGTGCGTCCTGACGAAGCGGACCGACGAGACCCCGAAGGGGTCGAGGCGACCGCTTCACGCTGCACCGTTCCAGCGGGTGAAAGTCCCGTCCGGGTAGGCGCCGGAGCGCCCGGTAGCAGGTCCCAGGTGCGA
>JAEUJW010000105.1 GCA_016793465.1 Myxococcales bacterium | reverse complement strand
TGATGGACTTCGTCGACCCTCGGGTGTTCTCCGTCCTTGTTCTTCTGGGTGTTCTCGTCGTTCATCTCCTCTGTTCGATTCCTCGCCCAGGTCAGTAAACTCCGGGGGTGTCGTGTCTCACTGCATGTTGACAGTTAGGGCACCGCAGCCACGCCGACGAGGCCTACATGGCCCTGCTGATTTTCATCGTCAGCGCCTTCCACGGCGCCGCGATGATCCCCCTGTGGATGGAGTGGGAGAACGGCCTGCGCGGGGCGATCCTCGACGCCCAGGTCGCCGTCCTCGGGCGCGACCTCCTCGGCTTCGGCGGCAGTCACGGCGGGACCATGACGTTCACCGTCATGATGCTCGCCTGCATCGTCGTCCCCGGCCTCCTCTACTGGCTGCTGTGCGCCGTCATGCGCCTGGTCAGCGGCCGCCATGACATCACCACCCGCAAGCTCTTCATCAAGTTCAGCTACACCCTGCTGCCGATCGCGCTCTTCTATCACCTCGCCCACAACGCCGTGCACGTGTTCTGGGAGTGGTCCAAGCTGCGCCGCCTGGTCAGCGACCCGCTCGGCTGGGACCACGACTTCTTCGGCACCGCCCGCGCCCCGCTCACCGCCTTGTGGTCCCCGGAGAGTATCTGGTACCTGCAGGTGGCGCTCGTCGTCATTGGCCACATCTACGGCATCTACGTCGCCCAGCGCGAGGCCAGCCGCCTCTACGGCAAGGACCGCCGGGCCTGCCTGCGCGTCCACCTCGTCATGATGGTCGGCATGGTCGCCATGAGCATGCTGAGCCTGTGGCTACTCGCCCAGCCGATGTTCATGCGTACCGCCGACATCTGACGTCCGCTCCCCGGCGGCGAGGAGAGTGGGTGTCCGGGCGGTGAGGATGATCTGCGGAGAACCCTCGAGCCCACCACGGGCCGATGAGCAGGGGAACAACCCCCGTGGCGATCTGTCGCATGACTCCCGGCACTCGGTCGAGGCGCGGCTGCGACGTCCTGACGCACACGGAGCCTCCGCTGTTCTGCTATCGCCAGGGCCGGATAGAGTCCAGAAATGCTCCACGCATCGACGTTTTGCAGATTGTCTCTCGTGCTCGCGGCGTCGCTCCTTATCGGCGGCTGCGGGGAAGGAAATGAGGGCGAGGAGGCCCCTTCGGGAGCAACGTGCCCTGAAAACTCCACGCTCACCTGGGACAACTTCGGAAAGTCCTTCATGGAGACCTACTGCGTGCGCTGTCACAGCGAGACCCTCTCGGGCGCCGAGCGGCAGGGCGCGCCGAGCGATCACAACTTCAACTCGCACGAGTTGATCATGTCGCAGATCGATCACATCGACGAACAGGCAGCGGCCGGCAGTGAGAGCACGAACACCCTGATGCCGATCGGCTCCCCGGCGCCCGCCGAGGAGGAACGACGCAAGCTCGGGGAGTGGCTCGCCTGCGGTGTGCCCTGAGGCACGCGAGTCCGTCAGGGCCAGGCGATCGCCGGCGGCGAGGAGGCCGCAACGGCCACAAATTGCGTGAAGGCGTCTGCATGGTCCCCGCAGCCACGCCAATGGCGTACGCGTAGCGGCTCCTGTGGTCTGCCGTCCCCATGAGGATCCTGTGACGTCCTGACGCATCAGGGGTACCGTGCCATAAGTGCGCCGCAAGTCGTTCCCGGCCCTGGTGTTTGGCGCGACCGTCGCAGCTCCGGCCGTGGCGTTCGCGGGCAACGGCCTGGAACCTCGCACGCCGGTTGCATGGCCTGACGACACTGCCTGTCTCACGGTCGTTGATCGCACGCAGGGGGCCATGCTGCACATGGACTACAGCATCCCCTACGAGGATGCCGACGTCACGCCGGACGAGGTCGCCGACAGCCGCCGTCACCAGTTCCTCGCGTTCTGTCGCGACCACAGCCGTGAAGAGTTCTTGCCGACCTGGTTGTCGTGGAAGGACGTCGACGCTGCGGCGGAAAAAATGCTGGTCGATCCGCTGACGATTGAGGATGAGCAGGTCCTCGAGACCAGCACCGTCTGGAAGGACTGCTGGTATCGGATCACTGCGGACGACGACCGGAGACCGATCACGTTCGCCCAGGCGATGAAAGGCGTCGACTGGGACACGACGGTGCTCCCAGCCGGGCCCTACGTCGTCCAGGGCTACACCTGGGAGCCCTGGGTGAACATCTATTCGCAGCGCCCCGGGGTCGTCCACGTCGTCGACGGGCCGGACCTGGCCGCCGTCGGTCCCGCCGCGGCGGTGAGCAACAAGACAGATGTCACCTTCGCCGAAGATCCCTACGTGATCGAAGGGTGCGCGCGGGCATTGCCGGGTTCGACGCTCAGCGCGTACTGGTCGCTCACAGGCGCCGGGATGCTCGACTGGCAGCCCTTCGCCGAGGACGTACCCCTCGACGGCGAGACCTTCGAGCTGCCGTTCTTGCCCCCGCCCGCGGCCGCCGGGAAGACCGTGGCATTGCGCGTCGACGTCACCGACCCGATGCAGCGCTCGTTCAGCGCCTACCCGCTCATCCTCGTCACGGTCTTGCCCGGCGGCGGCGGCGACGACGACACGACCGGATGTGATCCCGAGGCGTCATTCGTCGCCGATCCGTGCGGCACGAGCGGGGCTGGTGAATCCACGACGGCGGGGTCGAGCGGCGGTGCGGGTGACTCCGAAGCCGACGCCAGCAGCGCCCCCGGCAGTCCGGGGAGCAGCACTGGGAGTAGCGACGACTCGGGAGCGACGACGGAGCCGTTGCTCGAGGATGGGCCGAGCGGTTGCTCGTGCGACGTCCATGCGATCTCCTCCTCCGCATGGGTTGTCGGTGTTCTGCTCACCCTACGTCGCCGGCGCTGGCCGCACGGGTCGAGGTAGCGCCACTTCAGGCTCAGGGGTCGCTACCGTCCACCTCGGCCACGAGGATCACGTTCGGAGCACGGACCCAGGTGTCCGGGCTCGACTGCTGAAAGAGGCCGGCGTTGAGGTCGACCACGGAAGTCGCCGCGATCTCGCAGTCGGCGCTGCCGCTAAGGTCGAGCGTCGCCCACAGAACCTGGCCCCGGCCGTCGGTCAGCTCGGGATTCGACGGTGGACCCGCCCCGATGGCGAGGTGTGTGTTGGACTCGTCGAGGGCGAGGGCGAACGGGGTATTGGCGGCGTCGAGGGCGTCGAGGCCGGAAACCATCCCGCACAGCTCGGGCGTGCCGCCGCCGCGAGCGATCACGACGCCAGGGCTGGGCGGTCCGGCGGCGATCAGCCAGACGCCGGCGTCCGGCACGCGGATGGCCTCGCGCAGTAACCTGACCGCTTCGACCGACGGCGCCACGGACATCGAGGGCAGGCCGAGCGGCGCACAATCCCCGCTGACCCGCCACGCCCGCGGGGGCTGGGCGAGCTGGGACTGGACCGCGAGGAGTCCTCCCGCGCCGTCTGCGGCGACGAACTGGGTGGTCCAGCCTGTTCCGCCGAGGTTGAGGCCGCAGGCGGTGACCGCGGTCGCGGCGTCCTTCGGAGTTTTCGCGCCGAGGTCGGTCGGGAGGTGCATGACCGCGACGGAGTCGCTGCCGTCGCATGCCACGGCGACGTTGTCGACCTGGGCATCGAGGGCCTCGAGTCGCCACCCGCCGGCACACGGGGGATCGATGGCGCCGAGGTCGAAGCTACCGATCGCGTCGACGGCGGAGTCGCCCGGGTCGACGACGAGCAGCTCGCTCGGGTTCGAGAAGTCGGCGCTCTTGAGGGAGTTGGCGAACACGCCGATCAGGAGGCGGCCGCTCGGGTGCGGGAGGTAGAAGATGCCCTCCTCTCGCTCGTGGAGCAGCGCCTCGACGCCCGCCGAGAACGCGCCCCCGGAGAAGTATTGGTCGACGCCGAAGGTCGCCCCCGGGTCGAGCTCGGCGAAGGCGCTCCGGGGGAAGCGGAGCAGTGAGCCGCGGTCGGTGTCGGGGTAGTGACCGACGGCGACGAGGAGGTCCGACGGCGTGAGCACGAGCCCGTAGGGCTCGTCGAGGAGGTTGCCCATGATCTGCTCGCCGGACGGGTCAGGCTTGAGATCGAGGCCGATCCGACCGCGCAGCCGCGACGTCTCGCCGGTCACCTCGTGGACGTCGATCCGATCGTCGAGCGTCTGGCTCACGATCACCAGCGTGCACGGGGGAGCGTTGCACGCGAACAGGCCCGCGCTGGAGCCCCCGGAGGTAGGCTCGCCGCCGGAGCCGTCCGACGAACTGCCTGACGTCGTGTCGGTCGTGTCGTAGTTCTCCGGCAAGCAACCAGCGACGAGGGCGAGTGCGACGAGGGTCCGGGCAGACATGGACGCGAGGCTATCACAACCGCGCGTACGCTATTCACGCTGGCCCAGGGCGACCTGCATGAAGAGCAGGCCCTCGTACGCCGCCGTGGCGACGAGTTGACTCTCGTCGGACTCTCCGGGGATGGACACGAGCCCGTCGGCGTCCATGGAGAAGCTTGATGCGAGGGTCCGGCCGCGCAGTTGGCGGAGAAATTCATCCTGGGCGAGGCTGGCGTTCCCCCGGTAGTCGTAGAGGTGAAGTCGGTCGACGCGCCCGGTCAGGTCGACGCCAACGCCGACCTCAAGGCTGAGGATCGCGTCGTCGACGATCTTGGGACGGCTACGAGGATCTATGAACGTCGCCACCCCGAGGACCCGGCCCCTCCTGTCGAGAGCGACGTAGAACTCTCCTGCTCGCTCCTCCGGGTACAGCCGAACTCCAAGGGCCTGTTCGAGTCGCGCGGCTTCCTCATCTGAGTAGACGTGGCGCTTGATCCGCCAGGCGAACGGATCGGCGTCGGGGTAGAGCTTCATCAAGTTACGGTGCGTGATCTGCCAGCTCCCCCAGGCGACCAGGTGGGCGGCGACCGGCGTTGACAGAGCGAGGAAGCCGAGGAGCGTCAGGCTGAGAAGGATGCGACGGCTGAGCATGGGCGTCGGTCTGGCGAACGATGGAGCGGGTACCCTCACCCCGTCAAGGCGCACCCAGGGGGTGCGGCCAATCGGTTGAGCGGTTAAGGTAGACAGGATGCTCGCGGTCCGACCGTTGCTCCTCATCTCCTGTTTCTTCGGTCAGGCGTGCGGTCCCGGCGGTGTGGATCCGATCCAGAAGAGGACCGAGAAGCGGACCAGGACGAAGCCGACGCCCCTGGTGGACAAGGCCGCGTGGGTCGCTGTAGCCGCCGCATCCGACCCGCTCGCCAGCCACCGCCCGACCGAGGTCAGTTGTCCGCAGGGGGGATGGATCGTCGAGCCGACGGGGTTCGAGATCTCCACCCGGCTCTGCAACTACGCCATGTTCAGTCAGCCCACGCTCACCTCGATCGAACCCGGCGACCGGGTCGTGGCCATGCTCTACCACTTCAACCTCTTGGCCGCCGAGCCGGCGACGGCCCACGTTGCCCTGGCGATCGGCGAACGCGTCATCTGGGAGCGGGAGGTCGCGATCCCGGGGAAGGCGGACGTGCACAACGTCGATGTCGTGGCGGATTTCACCGCGCCCGTCGGCACGCCGGTGTACTTCCACTTGCACAATCACGGCCAGAACAACTGGACGCTGGCCTCGGTGGGCGTGACCCGTGGCGACGCCACGCCGTGACGGTCAGAAGTCGGCCACCGCCTGGAACCCGAACGCGTCGTTGAACAGCCGGTTGGTCCGCCCGCCGTCCTCACGCACGAAGTCGTACTCGACCTTGAGCGTGAAGCGCGGGAGCACCGGGAACCGCAGGCCGATGACGTGGGCCTGCAGCGTCTCGTCGTACTTGAAGGCGTCGGCGAAGTCCGAATTGATCGGCTGACCGGAGGCGGTCCGCCCGGGGACCGCGAGGTCGGGATCGGCGTGGTCGAAGCGGTACTGGACGATGAGCCCCGGGAGCCGCGTCTTCTTCCGCCGCCAGAGCGGCTGGGCGATCTGGGCGTAGGCGCCGAGCATCCGCCGATCGGCCAGGACGGGATCGTCGGGGTCGATCGGCGGCGCGGCGGCGTCGACGCCGTAGACGACCTCGCCGCGGAGGTGCGGCAGCGGATACGGGCTGGCGAACATCTCGTCGAAGTTGAGATCGAGGTGGCCGCCGGCGCGCCAGGTCGCCGCCTGGCGCGTGTCCACGAAGGTCTGACCGAGGAAGCTGTTGACGACGAAGGTGCTCTCGGGGTGCTTGCCCCAGACGACCGAGCCGCCGAAGTTGATCGCCGGTACGGGCCGGATCATCACGCGGCCGACGAAGGACTTGTTGCCGTTGTTGTCCGGGGCGATGCCGAGGACCGAACCGTCACCGCGGGCGATCTTCTCGACCTCGCGGAGCCGGCGCTCGCAGGTCTCGTCGACCTGACCCACGGGCTGGTAGCGGTAGAGGAGGTCGTTGCTGCGGGTCTGCGTGCAGGCGTCGCCGTTGACCACGCCGAGATCGATCTCGATCGGGCGGATGGGCTTGCCGCTGCCGAATGTCGGCTTCCACTTGATCATCGCGCCGATGTCGATCCAGGTGCCGGGGTACACGCGGCCGGCGCTCATCGCCAGCGGCCGGGTCACCCACCACCGCACGGGCGCGTCGTGTTCTTCATCCTCGATGCCGAAGGGGACGACGAACACCCCGCCGGTGATCTTGAAGCCTTCGCGCAGCCACCGCCCCGCCTTGCTCGCCCACGTGAACGGGTTGACCTCGACGGCCGCGGATTCCATCAGGATGACCGGGTTGAACGACGGGGCCACGTCAGCCGCGCCCGGGGCCGAGCGGGGGATCGACAGGAACTCGAACGCGATCCGCACGTAGACGACGTCGGAGTAGACCGGCGCGCCGACGTAGAGGTTCGCCGCGCCGCCGCCGAAGTAGGGCAGTGTCTTCAGGCGATCGAAGGTCCCGGTCTCGGGGTTTCGTGCGGCGAGGTTGCTGCGCTCGGTGACGGAGAAGTTGAAGCCGAGGTAGCCGCGCACCTGGATTCCGCCCGACCCCCCTTCGTCGCCGCTCAGCTTGCCCGGGTCGAAGAAGCCCGCGCCGCCGCCGCTGATCGGCTTGCGATCCTTCGCGCCGCCGAGGACGATCGGAGGACTTCGGCGTGGGGGCAGCTCCTCGACGGCCGGCTTCGGGGGGGTGCCTCGAGGCGGAAGCTCCTCGACAGGAGGCATCGGCGGAGCCTTCGCAGACGGACTGTCGCTCGTCCCCGGGGCGAAGAAGTCGCCGGCTGGCGGCGGACTCGCGGACGGCGGGGGGACCTTGGGCTCACTCGTCGCGGGTGCAGGCGGGGATGTGCCGGGGGCCCGCGTCGTCGGGAGCGGTTCCTCGGCCGTGGGTACTGCCAGCGGCACGTCCGGCGCTCGCCCTCCGTCCGGGGGCGCATACAGCAGCCAGAGGCCCGTGATCACTGCGGGGGACATCGGCACCGGAATCTACCGGGAGCCTCCCCAGACCGCGAAAATTGTACAATTTCAACACTGAGGATAGTGCTGCCGCCAGCGCGGTAGTCAGCGAGCGCGACGAGGCTTGCCGCGCCGTTCGAGCTCGAAGCGGTAGCCGACCTGCAACACGCCGCGAGCCAGGAACGGCGAACCGGTCAACGGCGCTTGTAGCTCGGCGCTGAGCTCGAAGCCCCTGACGGTGACTGCGAGCCCGCTCGCGGCGACCACACGCGTCCTGCCTTGCGGGTTGACGGTGCCGACGGGCATCGCGCCGAACATGCCCAACTTGAGCCACACCCGGTCATGGACGCGGACGTAGGAGTAGAGGGAGGCGTCGATCTCGGCCAGATTCATCGGGTTCACGATGGGCCGCGGACCATGGGCGTGGCTGCTCGAGCTGGCGCCGACCAGCGCGCGTGCAAACCCCAGCGTCCCCAGCAGTTGCACACGATCACGCTGGTGGATGAACCAGAACTCCGGCATCAGCATCACGTGTCCCATGCCGAGGTCGGCGCTGGACTTCCCGGTGGGGAGCGTCATCGACAGGCCGAAGCCGGCCGATGAGGACTTCGACGCGAACGCCGGCACCGGCACCCGCACCGCCAGCGCGAGGTCGCCGAGACCGTAACCTGTGCGGCCGTTGCGCGTGAGCCGGTACGCCGGCAACAGCGCCACCGCCGAGACGCGACGGTGGTTCAAGCTGACCATCGGCGCCAGGCCCTGAAAGTCGCCCACGTAGCTGGAGTTGCGGTAGCCCGCCGCGTCGACTCGCACTCCGGCGAACAGACCGGTGTTCCGCCCGATGTCTCCGGTCAGAGGATGGCACTGCTGGCCGGCTGCGGCACCCCGAGCCACCAGTAACACCGTCGCCACGAGCAGGAACCAGCGTAGGCGCACGAGACGCCAGCAGTTCCGGTTGCAGGGGGACACAGCGGCATACTGCCCCAGAAACGCTCCGAGGAGGCGCTCGTGCGACATCGTGCCGCATGGTCGCGGCACGTACTGCTCGACGACCATCTTCAACCTGTCGTCGAGGCGTAAGCCGGCGCCGATCAGTCGAAGTCGACGCGTACGGTGTAGGTGACAGCGCCGTAGGTGAGGATGGTGACGACGACGGTGCCGGCCATGCCGATGGCGCGGACCCGCGGGCCAGCGAGTTATTAGCCGTGCCAGAACACGAGGCGGGACGGCGGGACAGGATGAACAAAATAGCGAGGGCGGGTCAGGTCCAACCGGAAAACGCAGCTACGCAGGCAGCGGGACATCGGCCAAGGGTCGCTCGGAGTCATGAAGCGCCGCATCTGGCGCTCCAGGACGCGCTCGGACAGGCTATGGCCCAGCAGCAGGCGGCTCATGCGCAACACTGTCGTGATAACGGCGGGCGATCGGCGCGACGCTCTCCGCGTAGCGTTCCAGCGTGTCAAGGGTCGCCGCGACATCCGTCCCGTCACGCGCCAGACAGCCGGCCAGGACGTGCGCGTCCTGCAGGGCCAGCGAGCTGCCCATACCGGAGAGGAACGTCGGGCAGTGCGCGGCGTCGCCGATCAGTGCACAGCGGCCGGCGGTGATGTGGGGCACCTCGATCTGGGCGATGGCGTCCGAGAAGACGAAGTCGTCCGCGCTCAAGGCGTGAAAGAGACGGAGGACCTCGGGGGGGAACTGGGCGCACGCGGAGATCAGGTAGCCGCGCATGGCCAGCGCGTCCTGGTGCGGCGGGGGGCCCGCGCGCTCGCTCAGGTACACCACCGCCGAGATCGCGTCCTCGGCCACCGGCAGCAGGTTCACCATCTGGCCTGTGCCCAGGTCGCAGCGCAGGCGCCACCCCGAGGCGGTGTAGAAGCAAGTCTCCTCGATCGGCGCGGCGCGGGCCTGGCAGACGTCGGCGATCCCCATGCGGCGCACCATCTCGACGCCGTTGCCCTTGAGCGTGATGTAGTGGCCGAGCGGCTCGAAGCGCGGTGCGCGCTCGACGACAATACTCCGAGCGCCGAGGAGGGGCAGCCAGTGCCAGGCCGCCGATGCCGGCGCCGGAGATGATGACCGTCAGAGGCATGGCGCATTATGGCACCAGGCGGCGCCGCTGTAGCTGGCGTCCCACTTGTGCGCGGGGGCTGTAGGCGTGGCAGCACGGGTTTCCTGGCCCGCCAGTGCGACAGCCGTTCCGGCGAGGGTGGCGTCGGCGAGCGCCCGGTGCTCCACGGCGGCGCCGCGGGCGGCTGCCCGCCGCGGTGGTCCTCCCGATGTTTGTGGAAGATGTCCGCGCCCGGATTCTCTGGTTTCCGGGAGCGCGGTAGACTGGGGCATGGGCCTTCTCCGCCGCTCCTGCCGCAACGTCTACATGGGCTTGCTGACGCTGGTCCTCAGCGCGACGGAAGCGCAGGCCGGCAACGGTGTGCATCCCCGAACACCGGTGGTCTGGCCGGAACATGCGTGCATGACGATCATCGATCGCACGGACTCGTCGGAGCTCGTCCTGAACTATACGATCCCCTACGAGGATCTACGTCCGGCGAACGCAGTCGATGAGGTCGCCAGCAGCCGCACCCATCAATTCCTCGCGTTCTGTCGCGGGCACAGCGTGCAGGAGCCGCTGCCGGTGTGGCTGTCGACCGCCGATGTCGATGAGGCCGCGGCTCTCGGGATCGTCGAGCCGAATGACCTCACCCTGGAGGACGTGTTCGACACGAGCATGGAGTGGCAAGACTGCCTCGTGCGCATCACGCCGGACGACGCACGCCGCAGCATTACGTTCGCGGCGGCGGCGGAGCCGGTCGTATGGGACACGGCGGGACTGCCTATCGGAACCTACGTCGTCAACGGTTACACCTGGGAGCCGGTGTTCAATATTTTTTCCCTGCGCAATGGGGTCGTCAAGGTCGTCGACGATCCGGATCTCGCGGCGAGCCCGCCTGCCCTTGCGATCAGCAACGCAGAAGGCGAGGAGATCGTATGGGAAACCGAGGCGCTGACCGTGTACGGCTGCGCCAGCGCCATGGATGGTTCGACGATCACCGGCTACTGGGCACAGACCGACAATGGTCTACCTCTCGTGTGGAACGCGTTTGAGCCCGATTCTCCGGTCGTCGGCGACACATTCGAACTTCTGTTCAAGCCGCCTCCAGAGACGGCTAGCAAGTTGGTGGCGCTCAAGGTCGAGATCACGGATCCGATGGATCGAACCTTCGACGCGCACATGGACCTCCTGGTCTCCGTCCTCCCGGGAAGCCCGCCGAGCACCGACACCGGCGGTGAATGCGACGGCAGCGGCTTCATCGGCGACCCGGCCTGCACGACGGGTGGCATGAGCAGCGAGTCGGACTCGAGCAACACCGAGATTTCTGGAAATCCGTTGACGACGGATGGACCCCCGGTTCCCACCAGCGACGTCGACTCCGACGGCAGCAGCAGCGAAGGGACCTCTGTCGCTTCCGGGCAGATGCCTGGCGCGGGGGAAGGATGCGGTGGATGTGGCATCAGCCAACCGACTGCCCCACTCGCATGGCTCGGGCTCGGGATATTCATGCGACGCCGTCGGTCGAGCCGTCGTTCCCGGCTGGTCTCATCGACCGTCTCTACCGCACCATGACCTCGCATTACCGAACATCTTTTCGAGCGCTGCCACTCGTGTGGATCGGCATGATCACCTGCGTCGAGCCCGAGGTCGATACGACCTGCATGCCTTCACCAGGACAGATCTGTACATTCGTGGGGACCGGTGAGGCTGGTAAGGGCGACGAGGGGCTTGATCGCTTGCAGACGGAGCTTTACTTGCCGCAGGACGCTACAATCGGTGCGAACGGCGAGGTCTTCGTGCTCGACTGGAACAACCATCGTGTTCTAGTAATCGAGCCGTCGGGGCTGGTGCGACGCGCGCTCGGCACCGGTGAGGTCGGCGACGGCCCCGAAGGCGACGCGCGCACCATGGCGATCAATCACCCGACGCACCTGAGCATCTCGCCGAGTGGAACGTTCATCGTGGCGGTCTGGCACAACTCGAAGCTACTGGAGTACGATCCCGCAACGGAGACGGCCGCGACCCTGGCCGGGACCGGGGACCGCGGCTTCGCCGGTGACGGTGGACCTCTCGGGGAAGCGCAGTTCGACCTCCCGGTAGCGACCGCCTTTGACGGCGAGGGCAACATGTTTATCACCGACCAGGTCAACCAGCGGATCCGCATGGTCGATCGGCAGGGCGTCGTACACACCGTCTGCGGGAACGGCATGGCTGGCTTCTTCGGCGACGGCGGCCCGGCCGCGTCGGCGCAGGTCGGCTTCCCTGACGGAGAATCGCCCCCACCCTCGGGGCGTCTCGTCGTAGATCCTGCGGGCAACCTCTACTTCGCCGACTCCGGCAACCACCGCGTCCGCCGGATCGATGTCGCAGGCACGATCACGACGGTGGCCGGCAACGGCGACCCAACGTACGCGGGTGATGGCGGTCCCGCCACCCACGCCTCGCTTTCCCGGCCGAGCGACGTCGATGTCGACGAATCTGGCAACTTGTACATCGCCGACACGGACAACGCCTGCATCCGTCGGGTCGATCCCGACGGGGTGATCACCACCGTCGCAGGGATTTGCGGTGCCCGCGGATACGACGGCGACGGCGGGATGGCCACAGCCGCACTCCTCGATCAGCCGTACGGCATTGCAGTCGCCGAAGACCTTCTTTACGTCGCCGACACGCTCAACCACCGAATCCGCGTCCTCGGGATCGAGTAGTCGCGGGTTCGCGGCGGGTTACCGCGGGAGACGCTATCCGGGCTCAGTCGAACTTCGTCAGGTCGCAGACGGTGTCGAATTCGTTCTGACCCGTACCATTCGGGTTTGGAATCGCCGGACACTCACGGCTGCAGCCGACAAACTCGACACACGCGCTGGCTGCGAAGTTCGCCGTGAAGTCCTTTCGAAGGATCGTTCCACCCTCTTTCGAGAGCTCGTCGAGGTCGGGGTTGAGCTGACCGATGTCCTTGCCGAGGTCCTCCTCGCGGAGGCCGAGCTCGGCGGCGGCGCGGCGCAGGTTGACGTCCTCGTCGAACGACAAGAATGACGTGATGACCGGCTCCTTCTCGGAGTCGGGAGTCACGCCGGCGGCGCTGAGCGCGTCGTTGAAGCGACGGGTGTCCTGCTCGAGCAGGTCGTCGAATTCCTCGCGGAGCGGGTAGAGCGCGCGGATGAGCTCCTTGTCGAGGTCGGTGAATTGAGTCTCGGCTTGGCCGTTGTCGAGTGCGTAGCGGAGATCGTCCTGGCGCTTGATCATACCGGAGCTGTGGCAGCCCATGCACGACACCCCGTTGCGGACCAGGAAGTCCTTCTGGCTCTCGTCCTGGACGATGTTGATCGGACCCTCGTTGAGCCGGCCGCCGGCCGCGTTGGTCAGCATGTACGCCTGCAGCCCGTTCGGCAGGTTGAAGATGATCTCGCCGCCGTCGAAGTCGAAGTCGAGCGGGTGCACGCCGATGTTCTGGAGCCCGCTCTGGCCGGCGAAGTCGTAGCTCAGCCAGAACACCCGATTGTTGGCGTCGTTGAAGCGGTGGCGCTCGATCACCCGGTTGAAGTCCGACACATCGGAGTCGTGGAAGCCGGCGCGCGCGACCTTGCCGTCGTCGTTGTCTTTCTCGTCCTGGATGTTGAGCAGGATGTCGATGTTGAGCAGGTCCTCGAGGCACTCGCCCGGCTGGCACTCAGGGTCCTGCTCGCGCAGGCGGGCGCTGCGGGTCGGGATCCCGAGGATGTCGTAGTACAGCGGCGAGCGCGACGCCACGTCGATGAACGAGTCACCCTGCACGACCGTGAAGTGCGTGCCGGTCAGGGTCTTGATGTTGAGCGCGGTCTGGCCGATGTACTCGATGTTGTACGGGTTCTGGTCGGCCATCATCTCCCACTTGTCGTTGAACTCCTTGGCTAGCTCCTCGAGCTCGTCCTCGTTGTTCTGGTCGAAGTTCTCGTCGCGGAAGTAGAACGTCGGCTCGCTGAGGCGCGGCTTGGGCTCGCCGTCGTCGCGGTCCCAGTCGTAGTCACTGATGTCGACGCGGTAGATCAGCTTCTCGGGGTCGATCGCCACCGGCGCCTTGATCAACGTCTCCTGAGACAGGCTGTTGACCAGCTTGATCAGCGCCTGGCGGAAGACCTCGATCTCGCCGTCGCACCAGCCCGCGTTGTACAGGTGCACGAAGCTGAAGTAGCGGGTGAACTTCTGGTTCTGCAGCGGGACCGCGCTCAGGTCGGCGTTGATCTTCTGCAGCATCACGTCGCGGGTCATGAACGGCTGCTCGCCGCAGCTCTGCACGCCGGCGCAGTTGGCGATCCAGTCGTGGACCGACTGGATGTCGCTTGAGCTCGGGCGCTGCATCTCGGTCAGCGGCGGCATAGGCGCCTCCATCGCGGCCATGCGCACGTACACCCGTGAGTCGTTCGGCTTGCCCGGCTCGACCTTGTCGTTGGCGATCAGCGCGTCGAGGTTGAGGATGTAGTCCATCCCGCCCTGGGCAACGCTGCCCGCGCCGTGGCACTTCGCGCAGTTGGCCTCGAACACCGACAGCACGCGCGGCTCGAGGTCGACGCAGGCGGTCGGCACATCGCTCGGCTCCGGGGTGCCGTCCTCGGCGGCCCCGGTCTCTGAGGCCCCGGTTTCTCCGGCCGTGCCGCCGCCGGTGCCGGTGCCAGCGTCGGTCTCCGTCTCCTCGGGCAGGACGACGGGGGAACACGCCAGCGTGAGCTCGACGAGGGCTAGGTGGAACGAGAGGGCTAGAGGACGGGTACGCATCGCGTTGGCGACTCCTGGACGTCTACGCAGGACTTCTGTGGCGGCCGGCGGCGACCGCCAAGGATACTTGTATTTACTCTGTTCCCAGTAACGACGAGCGACCGATCGATCACGACGGACAGAGAAATTCCATAGATTGCAAGTGCGCTCGCTTTCGCACATCCCCGAGCGGGTCATGACATTGACACGGATCGGGTCTTGCGCCTGCAGACGAGGCCGGCGAAGAGAACCGTCCAGGCGAGCGCGGGGACCGTGCGCCCGCTGACCAGGCAGGAGCAGCCGTCCTCCCCTTCCTCGCTCGGCATCGAAGTGCTCGAGGAGCCACCGCCCTCACCCTGTCCGGTGTCGCCGGCCGACCCCGTGGGGACGGATCCGGTATCGTCCGCCGTCTCGCCCGCAGTGGTCGGGTCGTCGCCGGTACTCGATCCCGGCACGGGCGCCTCCACGCCCACGTAGAGCGTCACCTCGTCCGCGCCGACGTTGCGGTCGTGGTCGATCCCCTCGACGCGCAGGCGGAAGGTGCCCGCGGGCAGGCCAGAGAGCGCCCACTTGGTTTGGAAGTTGAACGTCGGCTGCTCCTGGACGAGCACGTCGTCCTTGTAGACCATGAGCTTCCAGCCGGCGCCGTCATGGTTGTCGGTGACAGCGACCTCGAGCTCGACGCTCGCGCCCACCTCGAGCTCGAGCCCGTCCTCCGGCGCCAGGATCTCGACGAGGGGCGGCTCGGTATCAGGGCCATTGGGACCGAAGTAGGCCAGGAGCTCGGCGTGGGTGTTCTGGGCGTCGCCCGCACACCAATAGTCGTGGGTCGACTGACAGTTGATGCCCCCGGTCGCCGCGTTGTACTCCTCGCACTGGTCACCCCAGATCTTGGGGGAGTTGTCGACGTACGGATGCATGACCAGCGGCGAGTTCTGGTTCGTGTCGATGTGGGCGAGGCCGAACGCATGCGCGGCCTCGTGGAGAGCGGTGGTCGAGAGGGTGTTGGTCTGGTTAGGGGATGCCGCGGCCGTGAACGCGAGGGTCGTGTCACGCCACCAGCGATCGCCGCAGTCGCTGCTGCAGGACACGCCGAGCACGCCGTTCGGGAGGCCGACGAGATCCGGGGTCCCGCCCATCATGACCATGGCGTAGGGAAGCTCGGGCGGCGGCGCCTTCTCGTAGGCGACGCGGACGCCGTAGGGCTCGAGCAGATTGACGAAGGTCTCGATGATCGCGAGCGCCTGGGCCTCGGTCCCCGAGAAGCCGGGGTAGTCGAACTTGTTGGAGGGGATGCAGGTGGACTCCATCAGCGCCGAATTCGTCCCATTCGACATCTCGCCACCGAAGAAGTTGAGGAAGATCGTGGCCCGATGCGGCGGGTAATCCCACTCCGCTTGTGTCGCGGGGTTCGGCTCGGACGGCGCGAACAGCTCCCGGGGGCCGACCACGTCGCCGTGACGCTCCAGGCCCCTCGCCTCGAGCATCGCGTCGAACTGCCGGCGCCGCTCGTCTCGCTCCACCTCGCTGAGCTCGCGTGACGGCGCGACCGGCCGACCGAAGAGCGTCGAAGGGCTGCCTGTCGCCGCGTGCGCATCGACAGGTACGAGGACGTTGGAGCACAGGGAGACGAGCGCCGCGGGAACGAACATCCGAAACATGGAAGTTTTATCGCTATGACTATGCTTAAACGCAAGTAATTAATGTGGTGCTCGATACATCGAGATCACCACAAATGCAATCCCGTCGAGACGCACTGCTATGCGTCTCGTGTATTGCAGTTCGCTCGGGGTGACGGTGGGATCGGGTAGTTCAGTGCTTGGTTCTGGGATCGCGGTAAGCGAGCAGACGCAGCGCATTTGCGACGACGACGAGAGTTGACCCCTCGTGCAACGCGACGGCCGCGCCGATCCCCGCGAAGCCGAACAGCGTCGCGGGGATGAGGAAGGCGACCATGCCGAGGCTCGCCCACAGGTTCTGGCGGATGACCCGCCGGCACGACCGGCTGAGGCCGACCGCGAACGGGAGCCCATGGAGATCGTCGCTCATCAAGGCCACGTCGGCGGTCTCGAGGGCGACGTCGGAGCCGCCGGCACCCATGGCAATGCCGACCGTCGCGCTGGCGAGGGCCGGGGCGTCGTTGACGCCGTCGCCGACCATGGCGACCCGACTCGACGAACGGGCCAGTTCGGCGACAGCCTCGACCTTGTGCTCGGGGAGGAGGTCGCCGCGCGCCTCGGTGATTCCGACCTCACGGGCGACCGCGTCGGCGACCCGCTGGTTGTCGCCGGTGAGCATGATCGTCTTGCCGACCCCCAGCTCCCGCAGGCGTTCGAGCACCGGCCGGGCCGAGGGGCGCGGCGTGTCCATCACCCCGAGGACTCCGAAGAACGCGCCGCCGAACTCCACGAGCATGACCGTGCGGCCCCGGCCCTCGACTTCGCTGACGAGCGACTGAATGGGCGGGGGCAGCGTGCCACCGTCGCGGGTGAACAGGCCGGGCTTGCCGATCCGGACGGTCGTGCCGTCGATCCGCCCGCGCAGCCCGAAGCCGGTGATCGCGGCGACATCGGTAGCATCGGGTAGCACCGCCAGCCGGGCCTCGGCACCCTCGACGACCGCGCGCGCGAGTGGGTGGTCCGAGCGGCGCTCGAGCGCCCCGGCGATGGAGAGCAACTGCGCCACGTCGACGCCCTGCGCCGGTCGCACGTCGGTGAGGCGGGGCTTGCCCTCGGTCAGCGTACCGGTCTTGTCGAAGGCGATCGCGCCGACGCTGCCGAGCGCCTCGAGGTGCGCGCCGCCCTTGACCAGCACGCCGCCGCGGGCAGCCCTGGCGACGCCCGCGAGCACGGCGCTAGGCGTGGCGATGGCCAGCGCGCACGGGCTCGCGGCTACCAACACAGCCATCGCCCGGTAGAAGCTGGCCGAGAACGGCTCGGGGAGGACGACCCAGGCGAACAGGAGAAGGACGACCAGGCCGAGGATCACCGGGACGAATACTCGTTCGAACCGGTCGGTGAACTGCTGGGTCGGCGACTTCTGGGTCTCGGCCTCGGTGACGAGTTTGACGACCCGCGCGAGCGTGCTGTCGGCGGCCACTCGAGTGACGAGCACTTCGAGTGCGCCGGGCCCGTTGATCGTCCCGGCGAACACGCGGTGCTCGGGGTCGATGCGTGCGGGCTCTGCGAGCGCCGCCGCGGGATCGGCGTGCGGCCGCTTGTCGACCGGCACGCTCTCACCCGTGATCGGCGCCTGGTCGACGCTGCTCTCACCGCGCGCGACGACCCCGTCGGCGGGGATCCGAGTGTTCGGCTTGATGAGAAGGCGGTCGCCGATCGCCAGATTGGCGACCGGGACGACTGCCTCCCCCCCCGCGGTGAGCTTGACCGCGGTCGCGGGCACCAGCTCGGTCAGGCCGGCGATCGCCTTGCGGGCGCGCGACATGGCGTAGCCCTCGAGCCCGTGGCCGAAGCTGAACAGGAACAGCAGCAAGGCGCCCTCGGCAAATTCACCGAGGGCCGCCGCGCCGCCGGCCGCGACCAGCATGAGGAAATCGATCTCGAAGCGCCCAGCGCGGATCGCTTCGTAAGCCTCGCGGACCGTGAAGTACCCGCCGAAGAGATACGCGAGCGCGTAGAGCACCATCGACACGGCCGGCGGGGTCACACCTTCGAGCAACCAGCCGGCCCCGGTCAGGACACCGCACAGGACGCTGAACACCAACTCGGAGCGCTCGCCGAACGGGCCCCCGTGGGCGTGCTCGCCGGGCCCGTGCTTGTGACCGTCGTGCTCGCCGGGCCCGTGTTTGTGATCAGAGTGCTCGTCGCGAGCGTGGCTGTGACCCTCGTGCGGGTCCCCGGGCTGTAGGCCCGCGCGCTTCAGGTACTCGAGGGCTTGCGGTTCGCCGATCTGTCGCGGGTCG
Organism: Myxococcales bacterium; assembly: GCA_016793465.1. The sequence continues at coordinate 10,419 of JAEUJW010000105.1, read as the reverse complement.
AACTCGATGGCCGCGCGCCGTGTCCCGAAGCTGACCGCCGCATAGAGGACCCCGCGCTCGCGTAGCAGGGCCGCCTCGACCACGCGGGCGTGACGCTCGTGGCGCACGCCGCGGACAGACACGCGGAGGTGGCCGTACTGCTCGGCGAGCTCGGCCCCAGCGGCGTGCACGAGCTTCTCGACCTCCGACGGGGCGATTGTCCCGGCGTCGAAGTGCACGCACAGTCGAGGCTTCTGCGCGTCGAGGGTCGTGTCGATGTGCGCGTCGACAACGCCCGGTCGACCGCGCACGGCGATCAGCAGGCGATGGACGCATGGATCGGCCTGCTCCGCGTCGTGCGGAAGGACGAGCGGGAGGTCGAGCTTCAGCTTGTTCATGGGGCGTGCTCCTGCTGGGGCTTCAGTTCTTCCTTGCGGTAGAAGAACGCGTAGATCGTCGGCAGCACGAAGAGGGTCAAGAAGGTCGCGGTGACCAGGCCGCCGATCACCACAGTGGCGAGCGGACGCTGGACCTCGGCGCCGGCGCTGCCCGACAGGGCCATCGGCAGGAAGCCGAGCGCGGCGACCGTCGCGGTCATCACGACCGCCCGGAGGCGGCCCTCCGCGCCCTCGCGCGCGGCCTCCCGCGGGCCGTGGCCCTGGGCGCGGAGCTTCTTGATCGTCGTCAGCAGCACCACGCCGTTGAGCACGGCGATCCCGAACAGAGCGATGAACCCGATCGCCGCGCTGATCGAGAACGGCATGTCACGCGCCCACAGAAACAGCACCCCACCGACGGCTGCGAATGGCACGTTGAGGTAGATGAGGAGCGCGGGCTTGAGCTCCTGGAACGCCATGTAGAGCAGGACGAAGATCAACCCGAGCGCGAGCGGCACCGCCAGCGCGAGCCGCTGGGTCGCGGCGGTGAGGTTCTCGAACTGGCCGCCCCAGCGGACCACGTAACCAGTCGGAAGTTCGATCGCCGCCACGCGGGCCTGGGCATCACCGACGAAGCTCGCGAGGTCGCGCCCGCGGACGTTGACCTCGACGTTGGTCCGGCGACGCACCGACTGCCGACTGATGCTGGCCGGGGAGTCGACGATCTGCATGCTGGCGATCTGTCCGAGCGGCACGAGCTGGGCGCCGGGGCCGCTGACCGGCAGGATCCGGAGCTGTTCGATGTCGTCGCGCAGCCCCGCCGGCACGCGGACCTGCAGGCGGAAGCGTCGCTCACCCTCGTAGACCTCGCCGACCGCGCGCCCACCGATCGCCTCGATCGCGTCGAGCGCGTCGCCCACTGACACGCCGTAGCGGGATGCCGCGGCGCGATCGACGGTGACCTCGAGCGTGGGCAAGCCGGCGAGCTGCTCGCCGCGCACGTCGGTCGCCCCGGGAACGTCGCGGACGGCGGTCTGGATCTCGAGGCTGAGACGCTCGAGGGTGCCCAGGTCGTCGCCGAACAAGGTGATGGCGACGTCGCTGCGAGTCCCGCTGATGAGCTCGGCCATCCGCAGCTCGATCGGCTGGGAGAACGAAAAACCCAGACCGGGCAGCGTCCGGGTCAGGCGCTGCGACATCGCCTCGACCAGCCCCTCGCGCGTGTGGGCGGTTTGCCACTCCTCGGGCGGGCGGAGGATGATGATCGCGTCCGACAGCTCGACGCCCATCGGGTCGGTAGCGATCTCGGCGCGGCCCGTCTTGGAAATGACCGTGACGACCTCCGGGAATTCACGTAGCACCCGCTCGAAGCGGGTCGCGCCGTTGACGCTCTCCTCGAGCGACACGCTCGGGAGCCTGAGCACCTGGATGGCCAAGGCGCCCTCGTCGAGTCGAGGCACGAACTCCGCGCCCATGCGCGAGCCGATCCAGCCGGCGACGCCGAGGAGAGCCAGGCACAGGACGATCAACACGCGCGGGGCGGCCATCGTCCACCCTAGCACTCGCGGGTAGACCCGGTGGAGCAGGCGCACGATCAACGGCTCCTTCTCCTCCGGCCGCTGGCGCAGCAGCGAGGCCACCAGCACCGGGACGAACGTCAGCGAGGCGATGAACGCCCCGCACAGGGCGAACAGTACGGTGATCGCCATCGGCTTGAACATCTTGCCCTCGATCCCCGCGAGGGTGAGGATCGGGACGTAGACGAGGACGATGATGGCCTCGCCGAACAGCGCCGCCCGGCGGACGTCGAGGGTCGCGCCGAGGACCACGTCGGAGGCCTCACTGTAGGTCATCGGCCGGGTGCGCCCGCGGGCCGCCGCCGCGAGGTGAACGACCGCGTTCTCGACGACGATGATCGATCCGTCGACGACGATTCCGAAGTCGATCGCGCCGAGGCTCATCAGGTTGCCGCTGAGGCCGAGGGCCTTCATGCCGATGAAGGCGACGAGCATGGCGAACGGGATGGCGGCGGCGACGATCAGTCCGCCGCGGATGCTGCCGAGCAGCAGGAACAGCACGGCGATGACGAACAGCGCGCCCTCGGCGAGGTTCTTGGCGACCGTGACGATGGTGCGGTTGACCAGGGTGGCGCGGTCGTAGAAGACGTCGAGGCGGACCCCCTCGGGCAGAGAAGGTTCGATCTGTTCGATCCTCGCCTTCACGTTCTCGACAACTTCGCGACCATTGGCGCCGACGAGCATCATGACGATGCCGGTGACGACCTCGCCCCGGCCGTCGCGTGTGACCGCACCCTGGCGGATCAACGGCGCGAAGTGAACGCGTGCGACGTCGCGGACGCGAACCGGGACGCCGTCGCCACGGGTCTCGATCAAGACGTCGCCGATCTCCTCGAGGCTCTGGATCCGTCCCTCGCCTCGTACGAGCAATTGCTCGCCGGCTCGGACGAGGTAGCCGCCGCCGGCGGTCGCGTTGTTGCGCTCGAGGGCTTCGAACAGCTCACTCAGCGAGACGTCGAGCGCGCGCAGCCGGTCGGGCAGGACCTCGACCTCGTAGGTCTTCAGCTCGCCGCCGAACGAGTTGACCTCGACGACGCCCGGCACGCCGCGGAGCTCGAAGGCGATGAACCAGTCGAGGACGACGCGCAGCTCCATCGGCGTGTAGCAGGTGTCGGTATCGGGCTCGCCCGGATCGCACATGCTGTCGGCGCGGACCTCGAACTGCAGGATCTCCCCGAGGCCGGAGCTCATCGGCCCGAGGTCGGGGGTGACGCCCGGAGGCAGACGCTCGCGGGCCTGGGTCAACCGCTCCGACACGAGCTGGCGCGAGCGCAGCAGGTCGGTGTCCTCCTCGAACACGACCGTCACCGCCGACAGCCCGAAGCGCGAGATGCTGCGGATCTCGGTCACGCCAGGGAGGCCGCTCATCGACGACTCGACCGGGAAGGTCACCGTCCGTTCGATGTCGACCGGTCCGAGCGCCGGGACCTTCGTCAGGATCTGCACCTGTACGTTCGTGATGTCGGGGACGGCGTCGATCGGCAGTTGCAGCGCGCTGCGGGCGCCTACCACGCCCACGAGCACGACGAACGCGAGGACCAGGAGCCGCCACTGCAGACAAAATGCGACGATCTGCTTCATGGCTCCCTCTCAGTGGGCGTGGCCCTCGGACAGCTCCCCGCTTTTCAACACACTCTTCAGGGTGAACGCCCCGCTGAAGGCGACCGCGGCGCCCTCGGTCAGGCCGTCGCGCACCTCGTAGAAGCCACCCGCGCGCCGTCCGAGCCGGATCGGCTGGGCCCGGAAGCTGTTCGGTTCGCCCGCTGGTACGAACACGACCTGCTGGCCGTCAATGGTGGCGACCGCGTCGATCGGGACCACCAGCACGCGCTCGTCGCGGGCACCGCCAACGAGCTCAATGCTGCCGTAGAGGCCGGAGCGCAGCCGCGGATCGGGGGCCTCGAGCGTGACGCGGATCGGGAGCGAACGGGTCTTCTCGTCGAGCGAGGGCGCGACGTAGTTGACGGTCCCTGCGAGGACCATGTCGGGGTAGGCGTGGGTGCGGACGATGGCCGCGGTGTTGACCTTGACGCGGTCGATCTCGAGCTCCGGCACGTTGCCGCGGACCCACACCTTGGTCGGGTCGGTGATCGTGAAGACCGCCTCGTCGGCGCCGGCGGTCTCGCCGAGGGTGGCGTGGAGATCGACGATCACCCCGGTAATGGGCGAGACGAGCTGGAGCTCGCCAGCGGATCCCGAGCCGAACACCGCGAGCTGCCGGCGTAGGCCCTCGACGTCGGCCCGGAGCTCGCCGACCTGGGCTTCAGCCTCGATCAACGTGCGCTGGGCCCCGATGCCCTCGCTGGAGAGCTGCTGCTGGCGTTTGAGCGCGAGCTCGGCGGCCGCGAGGCGGGCTTTGGACTGTCCGAGACGGGCGCGGGCGGTCGAGACGTCGCTCGAGGCGACGACCGCGAGGAGCTGGCCGGCCTCGACCCGGTCACCCAGAGCCACGGCGACCCGGACGAACCGACCGGGCACCAGCGGTCCGACGTGGGCGAGGCTCGAGGGGTCGAACTCGATCTCGGCGGGGATCGCCGTGCCGCCGCCGAGCGACCGTCGTTCGACCGTGCCGGTGCGGATCCCCGCGCGTTCGACGGCCTCGGCCTCGAGGCGAACGACACCCGGTGGGCCCTCGGCATGTTCGTCACCCTCCTCGTCATGTTCGGCGTGCTCGGCCCCCTCGGCCTCGTGTCCGGCCTCCTCGGCCTCGTGCCCGGCCTCCTCGGCGTGCTCTTTCGGTGCAGCCGGCTTGCCGGAGTCGCAGGCGACCAGTAACGCGGCCCACAGGATGACGAGAAGCGATCGAAGGTACGTACCCATGCTTCATTCTCCTCCGGCGCGACGATCGGCCGCGAAGTCGATGCCGACGGTCCGCTCGAGGTTGGCGAGCGCGACGAAGTAGTCGACGTAGGTGTCCAGCGCGTCGCTCTGGATCTTCAGGAAGCGCTCGCGGCCGATCAATAGCGACAGCATGTCGATCTCCCCGAGCTCGAAGGACCGGCGGAGCAGCCCGAGGTTCTCCTCGAACCGCGGCAGGATCTCGCTCCCGTAGCTGCGCACGCGCTTGGCCGCGGCGACCACGGCGCTGTGTGCCTCGGCGATCTGGGCGTCGAGCAGGGTAAGGGTCGCGGCCTGTTCGGCGCGGGCCACTCCGGCACGCGCGCGGGCCAGGGCGCGCTCGCCCTGGTTGGTCTGGAAGCTCGGGATCGTGAATGCCAACGTCCCGAGCACGATGTTGTAGGGGCCCTCGGCCGTCGGATTGCCCTCGCGCCGGTACTGGACGCCGATCGAAGGCTGCGGCCACACCTCACGCCGCGCGACCTTCACGCGCGAGTCAGCCTCGCGGACCGCGGCCTCCCGCGTGCGCAGGACTGGGAGATTCGCCCGCGCCGTGGCCACGAGGTCCGGGTACGGCGGCGGGTCCTCCGGCGGCACGAGCGCCCCTCGAGGCTCGGGAGGGTTCGCGGCGGGCCAGCCCGAGAGCTGCGCGAGCTGGATACGCGACACGAGCAGAGCCTGCTGCGCGGCCAGGAGCGCCTGCTTCGCCTGGGCGACCTCGGCCTCGGCGAGCCGGAGCATCAGCGGCGAGACGTTACCCGCCTTCACCTGGCCCTGCACCACGCGCAGCACGTTCTCCTGGAAGGCAAGCACGCGCTCGGCGAGCAGCGCACGCTCGTGCAACACGAGCGCCCTCTGGAACGCGGCATGGATGTCGCAGTGGACTGCCCAGCGCGCCTGCTCGATCGCCGCGTCGGTCAGCTCGCCGTACCGCTTGGCGGCCTCACGTCGCCGGCCGCGCTCCCCGGCGATGTAGAGTCGCTGCGAGAGCGAGACGTCGGCGTCGACGCCGATCCCGGAGATACCGTACCGCGGGCCGACCCCCGCCGCGAGTTCCGGGTTCGCGGGCAGAAGCGGAGAAGCGGCGACCCGCGCCGCGTCGGCGACACCCCGCGCGCTGCGAGCGACGACTAGCTGCGGCGAGTACTCGTCGGCGTAGGTGAGCAGCTCCGCCAGCGACACCGACTTCGTCCGCGCGGGGTCTGGGGACGCGGCGCTCGCTCGGCCCACGGTCGGTCCGGGCCCAGCGTCGGCTCGCGGGGGCTCCGCTCCATGAACCGGGCTCGCCAAGAGAGCGACCATCGACACGACGAGAAGCCAAGATCTACCACTCACAGTCGTAGATGGCGGCAAGATCGGGAATCGTGGCGAGGTATCGCGCGACATCGAATCACCATCCGATCAGAAGACCACCGGCGTACTCGGAAGCGGCATGCAGGTGATCGAGGAGGCCGGTGCCGGTCGTATGCGGCAGCGCGGCGACGAAGAGCAAGAGTCCGAGGACCGGCAGTAGCGCCGAACCGCCACAGCAACGCACGGGAGGACGCTCGGAGTAGGCGATGAGCAGTCCGACCCGGAGGCGGAGTGCCCCGAGGTTACTCGCCCCGAGCGCAGGCTCGACGCGCGCAGGCGCAGGTCGTGAGCCAAGCACGAGCGAGTGGGCCAGCGCCGGCGACGATGCGCCCGCGAGGACCGCCTCGCGGTCGCAGTGGACCTCGCGGGCGAGGATCCAACGGGCGAGCTCGCCCTCGAGGAACCACCGGCCGATGGGGTTGACCGCCAGAGCCCACCAGGCGATGAAGTAGCGCAGCGGATCACGACCGACGACATGTTCGAGCTCGTGATGGAGGGCCGCGACCAGCGACTCGTCGTCTAGCCCCTCAGCGAACGAGGCGCGGACGACCAGCCGTGGTGAGAGCGCGCCCACCGTGATCATCGTCTCCGGCAGCGAGTCGCGCACCACGCAGCGCCCGGCGAGTGGCGCGAGCCGGGCGTGTCCGCTGATCAGACGCGCGAGTCGCCCACGTACGCGCCCCGCGTCCGGGCTGGTCGAGGCGCGCAGCAGCACCTGCTCCCAGATCAGACGCGGCATGGCGAACAGCACAGCGAGCACGCTCAGCGCGAGCGCAAAGAAGATGGCCTCGAGACACAGCGCATCGGGGCCGTGCGGCGCGATACAAACCTCCGCGACCCGGCCTGACTCCGCTTGATGGAACCCCGCCGAGATCAGCCAGACCAGCGGGATCCCGCTCGACGCGACGATCAGCACGTAGCGCAGACGCAAGCGAAGGTGGAGGTTCTCGCGTCGGCGGACGAACACGAGGAGCAGCCTCGTCATGAGCGCGATGCAAGGGAGCGCCAGACCGAACACGATCAACGGGCCGAGCAGCGGGAACACTGCCTCCGTCATCGCTTCAGCTCCCGCCGACGGCGGCGGATCATCCGGTCGAGCTCGTCGAGCGCGGCCTCGTCAGCCGCCGAGGCGGTCTCGACCAGGAGGGCCAGCACGTCCCGACCGGCAGCGCTCCCGATGCTCTCCAGAACCTCGCGGACCGTCGCCTGGACGAACTCCTCGCGAGAGTAGCGTGGAGTGTAGAGGTAGCGCTTACCCTCGCGCCGCCGCTCCAGCACGGCTTTCTCGTGGAGGCGCGCGAGGGTCGTCATCACCGTCGTGTAGGCGATCTCGCGGCGAGCCTCGAGCGTGGTGTGCACGTCGCTCACCGCGAAGTCCTTCAGGTCACGCGACCAGACGACGTCCATGATCTCCGCCTCGAGATCGTGGAGTCGGATCGCAGCGCCGTCCTGGCCCTTGCGTATGCGAAATTCCATGCCGTCCTAGTTTGTACTACAGGCCATAGTAGGATGGAAGCTCCCTCATGAGCGAATGCGCCCAGGGCCGCGGAGCGGCTTGTACGCGACCGCGAGGGTCGATTTACGGGGCCGCCGCACACTCGCTCTCACGCTCGATCCAGTAGAGGAAGTCGATGTACCCGGGGTCCTCGGCGCCGTTGAACTTGGCGCCGCCGCCGTGCTCGACCCCGCCGTATTTCTCCGTCAGCGGCTTCAGCAGCAGCAAGCTCTCGGTCGGGTTCTCCAGGTCGATGTAGCTGCGCGACAGAACCGTCCGCATCGTTTCGAGCGAAGCCTCGTTGCATGCCCCGGATGCGACCCACTTCGGCGCCATCGCGGTGTGCGGGGTGTCCTCGACCCCCTGGAAGTGGCAAGGGTGGCAGCGCCCACGCCACACGAACACTTTCTCACGGAACACCGCCTCGCGGGTGAGGTCGCTGCAGTCCCCCGGGTCGACGAACTCCGGCCGATCGGCGGCCGACTCGGAGGTCGCACAGGCTGGCTGCATCGACCCACCAGCGCAAGCCTCCGCGACCTCTCCGCATGCCGCGGCGCCGCACGACGCGCTCCACTGGATCCACTGGAGAAACCCGTCGTACTCCTCCTGGACCACCTCGGGCGTGATGAGTTCGCTGTCGGGATCCGCCCGAGCGATCCATTCGAGGATCTTGCTGTCCTCGGGCGTCTCGAGGTCGACCAGCCCCTGCTCGGTCATGCAGGCCATCGTCTGACACGCGTCGTCGCGGACGAACAGGGTGAGGTCGACCCCCGACAGGTGACACTGGTTACAGCTCTTCGGTCGCTCCTCGGCGAGGAGCGGCTCGATCCGCTGCTTGAACAGCTCACCGAAATCGGCCTGCGTGCACATTTTCGGGCCGTCTTGCTGGGTACCCTCTGGCCGGGTGCAGCCGACGACAAGCACGAGAGCAGAGGGCATGAACAAGATGACGGACCGTAAATTCATGAAACGATCGTATCCATCCGCCTCCGGCGAGGCAGAGAACGCCTTGGTGACCCTTCCTCTACTACTACAGTCTGTAGTAGTACACCAGAGGTCGAGATGAGCTTCATCGTCCGGGACGCTCACATGTTCAGGAGACACCACCGCGCGGGCGTCGCCGTGTATGTACTCGCCACAAGCGGCTGCCCCCAAGACCCGCCCATCGGCGAGGACCCGTCGACCATGACGACCACAGCGGTCCCCTCGTCCAGCGGCGCCGTGACGCCGACCTCGACGACCGACACGGGCGGGATCGGTACGCTGTCGATCGACGTGCTCCCCCCCGCACCTACCCTGGTCAGCCCGCCCGACGGCGCGAAGGAGGTCCCGCTCGTCACGTCGCTATGCTGGCAACCAGTCGCCGAAGCGGACGGACAACCGCTGCGCTACCGCGTGTTCATCGACGACACCGAGCTCACGTCGGGCATCCTCGGAGGTTCGCCCGGGTACGAGGGTCCCTGCGTCGGGCCCCTGAACTTCATGTTGGGTCGCACGTACACCTGGCGGGTCGTGGCCTTCGAGGTCGACGACCCGACACACGCGTCACCGTCGAGCGCGACGTGGAGCTTCTCGACGCCGCCCGAGGTCGCCGTTGAGACCGTGTTTGCCGACGATTTCAACGGCGACGGGCGCGGGTGGGAGGTCACGGGCAACGCAGCGAGCGGCGCGTGGGTCCATGGCGAACCGGTGCGCACGTTCGATGGCGAGGCACTGGCGCAGCCAGCCTCATGCTTCGGCGGGACTGGCTGCTACTTCACCGGGCAGAACCCCGCCGGCATCCCGGATCAGGCCGACGTCGCCGGCGGTACCACGACCCTCACCTCGCCCCCGTTCGACCTCGGCGGCGCGGCGGCGGCGACCGTCCGGCTGACGCGGTTCTTCTACAAATCCGAGGCTGCCCCGGGGCCTCGGCTGACGATCGAGTTGCTCGTCCCCGTCGACGGATCCGACGAGTACGACGCGCACCTCCTCGAGGAGTTGACCGCTCCCAGCGCCGGGACCTCCGACAATCTGTGGTGGCCGCGCGAGAACGTCGTCTGCGGCGTGCCGATGGCCGACGGCTCGCGCCTACGGATCTCTGCGACCGATGCCGGTGACGGCCTGCTCGAGGCAGCGATCGACTCGATCGAGGTGCGTGCCCACGCCGACGCACTCGTGTGTGGCAGCGGAGAGGGCGGAGTCTGCGACCCCACGCTCGGTGCGGCGGCCTGTCCGCCGGACCTCCTCTGCTGCTCACAGGGGGTGATCAACGAGGGTGTCTACCGTTGCACGCCGCCGGTTGCCGGCCTCGACTTCGAGGACCCACCGCTGAGCGTCGACGATCCGGGCAACGGCCCGCTCGGCTGCGACGCGCCGGACCTCATCGTCGACAACCGCTGGCTCTTCCCGATCTTCACACAGATCGCGGTGACCATCGAGACCTGCGAGTACTACGAGGGCTGCGTCGGTGACCTCGGCGCGCGCACGGTGATGCTGTTCACCGCTGCGACGCCCAACATCGGAGCCGCCGACCTGGTGATGGGTGTGCCGGCGAACCATCCGGAGCTGTTCCAGTACAGCCCGTGTCACGACCACTACCACTTCGACGAGTTCGCCCGCTATCAGTTGCTTCTCGACGAGGAGATCGCGGCCGTCGGCCACAAACAGGCGTTCTGCATGTCAACGCCGACCGAGATCCGCGTAATTCCACCGGCGAGGATCCGCGGGAGGACAGTCAGTGAAATTGATGTCATGCAGCTCGCGTAGATTTCAGTGAGCCGCGGGAGACCGATCGGGATCTGCGACGGATTTGGGTTGT
>JAEUJW010000104.1 GCA_016793465.1 Myxococcales bacterium | reverse complement strand
TGATGGACTTCGTCGACCCTCGGGTGTTCTCCGTCCTTGTTCTTCTGGGTGTTCTCGTCGTTCATCTCCTCTGTTCGATTCCTCGCCCAGGTCAGTAAACTCCGGGGGTGTCGTGTCTCACTGCATGTTGACAGTTAGGGCCGCGCACGAGGGTGTTGTACAAAATCGCGCGCCGTTCGCGAAGCCCTCTTGTACGTCCCTCGGCGTGTGGTTACGCCGACTTTTTCAGCAGCCTGCTAGAACCCGGCGACGACGACCTTGTTCCACTCCGGGGCCAGTTGCTCCTCGGACCAGCCGAGGGCGTAGAGGAGCGAGAGGACGAGGTAGGCAACGACCTCGTGCTCGTTCGGGCGTCCGCCTCCGGCGCGTGTCCTGTAGAAATTCAGGAGCTGCCGCTGTCGCGCTATCACTCGGAGGGTGTTCGTCACCACTGCCTGGGCGACACCGCGGTCGCGGAGCGCCGCCTCCAGTTCTTCCAGCGTGAGGCCGGCGGGGAGGGACGCGGGAGGAGCCGCGAGTGCGCGAGTCGTGCACTGCGGAAAGAGGTGCTCGACGGCGGCGAAGCGGCGGCGATCGTCGGAGATCACGCTGGAGATGGCGGTGCCGGCGTGGTGGACTGCTTGGCGAACTCGAAGCCGGCGATCCTCCGCCACAGTCCGATCCTGGCGGTGACGGCGGCGGCGCCGTTGAGCCTGGGGCCGTACTTGTCGAGCCACGAGCCGAGCGTGATCCCGGTGAACGTCTCGAACGGCAGGACGAAGCTGGCGCCCTCGGTGAAGGGGGCGTCGGCGCGGAGGATCTGGCGGTTCTCGCCCGAGGTCGTGCGGTCCTTCTCCGACGCCGACGCACACTCGGATCAGTTCAGCCTCGGCGCTTTACTCGGGCATATCCTCATCGGCCGCCCGCTGTTCGACTCCACCGAGAAGATGATCCGCCGCGGCGGTGTCTTCACCCGCATCCGCGACGTCAACGCGTCCTTCAAGCTCCAGCTCGACCGGGCCGTCGGGCGCATGCTCGAGGTCGCCTCGGCCAACCGCTACCCGGACCTCCGTGAGGCGATCGACGCCGTCACGGCCGCCATCGCCCCGGCCGCGCCCGAGGTCGCCTACGCCGGGAGCTCGACCCCGAGAACATCCCCGAGAACACCCGCATCGGGACAACTACGAGATCACCGGCCTGCTCGGCCGCGGCGGCCTCCCCACCGTGTACCGCGCCCGTCACCTGGTCAGCGGCACCACGTGCGCCCTCAAGGTGACGCGCAGCGAGCCGAAGGCCCTCGAGGCCCTGCACGCCGTGCACCAGGCCCTGCGCCAGCCGCCGCCCACATCCTCGCCCACCAGATCCTCGCCCTGTGCCTGCAAGAGCGGGGAATATCCCGTCACCAGCTCCGCGCCTGGCTCGCCACCGCCGCCCCGTTCCGCGACATCACCCCGGGCGATCTCCAGGCCGTCGTGGACACGATGCTCGCCCGCGACATCCTGTACGAGGCCGACGGCCGCCTCGTCCTCGGCTCCGAGGGGGAGAAATCGTACGGCCGTCGAGCAGTACGCCGTGATCAGAAAATTTCAGCGGTGCCTTCCGCCGGAACTTGTCGCGCACCTGGTCGCCACCCGCGTCTTCAACGCTGCAGGGACCGCAGCCTTTCTGGCAGCCCATCGCGTGCGGCCTCCACCCGGGTCACGGCTTTGGACGAGGGCGACTCCGCACATTTTGGTTGACGCCCCTGCGGCTGCGCGGCATGGTCCCTGTCGGCGGCACCGACGCCAAACCCCGACGGGTCCTCCCCTGCAGGACCCCATGACCGGGGCAAAGGGGAACGAATCCTCCGGCTGGCGACGCGCACGGTTCTTCTGTGCTGTGTGGCTATGGGCAGGGGCCAGAGCGGCACAGCGAGGAGAATACCGATGACCGCCCAGCGAAATTTGAAACAGATCATTCGCGACCGCCAACACAAGACCGGCGAGTCGTATACCGCGGCCCGCGCCCAGATCCTCGCCTCGGGCCCTCGACCGCCCACGCCATCGCCGCAGATCGACGCGGGCATGAGGCGCGAGGCGGTGATCCTGAAGGTCAACCGCGAGTCCGCACGGGTGCGCGTGCCAGGCGAGGCTGGCCAGATCACGTTCCGCTCGCCCGACGTCTGGGAGGCCGTGCCTGGCCATCTCGCGACGCTGCTCATCGAACGGCGGTGGACCTGGCGGGGAGACGCCTACGCCTCCGGCGAGATCGAGGACCTCCCGGATCGACGCGACGCGGCTCGGACTCGAGCCGCTCCCGCTCTCCCTCGGCGAGCCCGAAGATCTGCGCCGGTCCTACGAGCCTTATCGTAACCCCGATCCCTATGCCCCCTTGTGGCGGCGAAACACCGCGAAGCCGCGGGTGTGCGCCGAGTTCGATCCGATCGCCTGGGGCAGCTTCCCGGACGACGACCGCGACGACTTCGACGACAACGCGACGTGCAGAGCGTCCGACCTGGCCGGGGCGGGCGATCTGGACGGCGCCCGCGAGCTGCTGATGAACGTCCTGCTGCGCGACCTTCGCTGCATCGACGCCCATGCGCTCCTCGGCTTTGTCGAGTTCCACCGCTCGCCGCGGACGGCCCTCCTGCACTACGAGATCGGTGTCGGCATCGGCGAGCTCTCGCTGCCGCCTGGCTTCGACGGCGTGCTGCAGTGGGGCCGCATCTACAACCGCCCCTACCTCCGCGCGCTGCATGGTCAGGGACTCTGCCTGTGGCGGCTCGGCCACTTCGAGCGGGCGCTCCAGGTGTTCGACCGGATCCTCGCGTTCAACCCGAACGACAACCAGGGCGTGCGCTTCATCCGCGAGGACGTGATCCAGCGACGCCCGTGGGAGAGCACGAGGGAGCGCCGGTCGGTCAGCGCATCCTGAGCCGTGGCCCGGTGACGGTGCCGGTCGTCCACGGCGCTGCAGCGCATCCGCTTGTGCGGAATCGAGCCTGCTGATAGACACGCTCCGCGTGCCCACCGATTCGCCGACGGTCACCGCCTCCGGGCCCCGAACACAGGCTCTCGTGCAGGAGTTCCTGGTCCTGTCGTTCGGCAAGGACACGGCGCGCTGTCGTCGGCTCGTCGACCGAGCCGCGGTCACGTTGCAGGGTCGCGGGATCGCGGCGGTCGTCCCCGGCCAGATTGCGACCGTGCGTGTGCGCCGCGAGGAGGCGCTGGCGACCCGGGTCCGCGTCGAGGGCGACCTCGTCGACCGGCGCACGGCGGTCGAGGCCTTCGACCTCCGCCCGTGGGCGCCCACCGAGGAGGGTTCGTGGGACCCGCAGGACGAGGAATGGCTCGACAACCTCGGCCGTGACTGGGCGCGGCGCTTCCGCGCACGCGGGCCGCGGCGGATGGTCGAGATGAAGCAGGTGCTGCCCGGCTTCGGCGCCCACTCCGATGTCGACGAGGATCCGATCGGCGAGGCCGTGGACCTCAAGGAGGACGGCGACATCCCCGGCGCCTGGCTGCACCTGATGAAGCTCATCGCCCGCGACCTCCGCTGCATCGACGCCCACGTCCACCTCGGCAACTTGATCTTCGATCACGCGCTGCCGATCGCGCTGGCGCACTACGAGGTGGGCGTGCGCCTCGGCGAGCACCAGCTCGGCAAAGACTTCGACGGCGTGATCCCGTGGGGTCTGATCGACAACCGGCCGTACCTGCGGGCGCTTCACGGGTATGGCCTGTGTCACTGGCGGATCGGCGACTTCGACGGCGCGCGGACCATCTTCGAGCGCATGGTGTGGATGTGCCCGTGGGACAACCTCGGCGCCCGTGAGCTGCTGAGCCCGGTCAAGGCACGGACCCCCTGGCGACCGGACGACGAGGAGGTCGTGCGGCCACGTCGCCGATCTTCCCGCTCGAGGAGATGACCGACATGGGCAAGACGAAACATCGCCCGAAGCGATCTCCGAAGGCCGCACCGGCGAGCAAGGATCGCAAGCTGTCGGACTTGCTCAAGGAGCTGGCCCTGCGGCTGCTCAAGAACCCCGACGCCGTCCCCTCGATGGCCGCCGTCGAGGCCGCGCTCCTGCTCGCGGTCGCGGCCTGGAACGATGCTTCGGGGGATCCCGGGGTGCGGCGAAGGCACCTCGAGATGCTGACGAAGTATGACTGGAGCGATCGCTCGCCATGGCCCGAGCTGCAGTCCACGGACACCGAGCAGCTCATCGCCGGGCTCGTCGAGTACAAACAGGCGCACTACCCCGACGACCGGCGCAGGATCGCCGCCGCGTTCGGGATGACCCCGGACGGCACGATCCAGGTCCAGTGGATCTCTCCAAACCTGCCTCCGGCACCCGCCGAGCCGCCCCGCTGGGCGCAGGCGTCCTGCGAGGGCGTCGACGAGCACCCGATCGCCGACAAGCTGATCGCGGCGTTCAAGCAGGCGCGCAGCCGAAAGGTCATCGATCTCAAGTCCGTCGCCGCCGGGAAGGCCACGGCCGCCGAACTGCAGCGGACGATCGCCAGCGACGAGGCGCTCGCCGACCTCCACCCCGCGCACGCGCTGTACGTGCTGGCGCAGAACCACATGTCGATTCTGTCCGAGCAGCTCACGAGCCTCGACGAGCTGACGCCGTTGGCCGAGCTCATCGCCAAGGTGGAGGACACGTACGGATCGGGCGGGCCGCCGATCTCCCCGATCACCAAGTCGTACTTCACCTGCTGGGCGCTGTTCGATGCGTGCGCGGGACCCGGCCGGGAGACGCTCGGCACCATCCTCCTCGCGCTGGCGCCGACCCTCGGCATGGACCCCGAGATCCAGCGCCTCCTCGGGCTCATGCAACGCTCGCGGATGGGGATCTACGCCCACCAGGGAGTTGAAGGTGAGCTGGTCGTCCTCCGCGAGCTGGTGTCCGGCCTCATGTGTCACGCCATCGTGCCGAGCGGATACCGCGGGCAGAAGGGTGAGCTCTGGTACGCCCGCGTGCTGCCGCCACCGCTGCCGGTGGCCACGGAGCACGTCGTGATGACGACCCCGTACGTCCTGCAGCGCCCGGGGTCGTCGGAGTGGCAGGCGTACTTCCGGCGGCAGTTGCCGGCGGAACCGCTCCACGTACGCATCGACGCGCACGCGCTCCACATGAAGTACGGACCGACGAGCACGTACTGGCCCGAATTCGTGTTCGAGGGCTACGTGAACCCCGAGTCCTCGGTCATTCTCCTGTCTGGGCTGCCGGATGTTCCAGCGAGTCGTCCGCACTCCCCGATGAATGAACGACCCTGGGCCTGACCCGGCGGAGCCACGGTGCACGAGGAACTGATCATCGAGCCCCTGCTGGCCGACCCCTCCGTGGGGATGTCATGAAGCAAGAGCATCACGAGAGGTCGTCGAACAGGAAGCCGTCCGCAACGTCGGCGCCACGCCCGATGAGACAGACGGCGCGGCCCACGGTGGACAACTTTCGTGACGACCCGCTGTTCCCGCGGATCGAGCGCGTGGTGGCGAGGATCCTCGCCCAGGGTAAGGTCGTCGCGCCGGTCGATGTGCTCATCGGCATGGATCTGCTGAAGCCGGCCTGTCTCGAGGACTGGCGGCGCGGCCGTGTGTGACGTCCTGAATTAGATGCAGGGGAACAGGCCGATCCGTCCCGGATTCGGTGCGGGAGAGCGGGCGGCAGGATCAGCAGCTTCGCCCGATCACCGAGTGAAATTTCGGTAAGGAGCCTCGCGGAGACGTCTCGACGC
>JAEUJW010000102.1 GCA_016793465.1 Myxococcales bacterium | reverse complement strand
CCCGACCCATGTCCACCAAGACGCTCGCAATCAAGGTTTTCTACAACGACCAGCTGGTCGACACGCAGACGCTGTCGCAGGACGTCATCAAGATCGGCAAGCTGAAGTCGAGCCACGTGTGCCTCGACGACGAGTCGGTGGCCCGCATGCACGCCGTGATCGAGGTGTCCGGCGACGAGGTGCGGGTGATCGACCTCGGGAGCGCGACGGGCACGACGCTCAACGACAGCCGCATCGACAAGAACGCGGTGCTCAATGACGGCGACGTGCTGACCTTCGGGCCGTACCGCCTCGAGGTCGGGTTCGTGCGTCAGGCGGCGGTGGCAGCCCCGGCCCCGGTCGCGCAGGTGGCCGCGCCGCTGGCTGCTGCCGCGCCGATGGCGATGGCCGCGGCCGCGCCGGCGCCGGTGCACCGCGCGCCGATCCAGATCGACGCGAGCGAGTTCGAGGTGCAGAACGGCCAGCGGGTGGCCGAGGTCGTGGCGATGTACGGCAGCACGGTGCTCGACGTGCAGCACGTGGGCCAGCTGAAGAACAAGAAGTCGCAGGCGCCGGCGTGGCTGGCGGTCGGCGGGCTGCTGATGATCGCGGGCACCGGCATCTTCCTCAACGAGGTCGGCCAGGACTGGGAGGGCTACCAGGACAAGCTGGCCGAGGCCAACGAGTCCGGCGGCGTGCGTCCGCAGAAGCCGGGCAACGGCCTCGCGGGCATCGGCGTGGGCATCGCGCTGCTCGGCGTGATCCCGTTCGGCTTCGGTCTCATCCGCCTCGGTGACTACGTCAACCGCAACTACACCGTCGGCGAGAGCCACGGCGCCAGCTTCCACGTGCCGCCGCAGGGTCTCCCGGAGTCGGCCGCGTTCCCGCTGGTCCGCGGCAGCGACCACGAGTTCGCCCTCAACTTCACCCAGAATATGACCGGCGAGGTCACGTTCGACGGCCAGAGCGTCTCGCTCGGTCAGCTCGTGTCGTCGGGTCGTGCCGGCAGCGCGGGCGGCGGCGCGTACACCTTCCCGCTGCCTCCCGGGGCCAACTGCCGCGTCAAGTACAACGACATCACGTTCTTCGTGAACTCGGTCGCTCCTGGCGCGGTGATCTCGGCTGGCAGCGACACTGACAAGCCGTTCTGGTTCTACAACGGCGCCTCGTTCGCGGTGGTCGGCTCGCTGCTCGTGCTGACGCACCTCATCCCCAACGAGGCCGGCGAGCTCAGCCTCGACGAGATGAGCGAGGAGAACCGGTTCGTCGGTTACCTCAACGCCCCCGACAAGACCCCGGAGGAGGAGCCGCCGCCGCAGGACCAGGAGAACAGCGACGAGGAGGCCGGCGGCACCGGCCAGCGGCACAAGGGCGAGGAGGGCAAGATGGGCAAGCCCACCTCCAAGTCCAAGTCGGGCCTCTACGCCATGAAGGGCCCGAAGGACGCCATCCCGCAGATGGCGCGTAACTTCGACCCGGAGATGGCGGCGCGTCAGGCCGGCATCCTCGGCGTGATGGCCTCGCAGCAGGGCCACTTCCTCGCCTCGCCGTACGGCGGCGCGTTCGCGGTCGGCAACGACGACGCGGACGTGTGGGGCGGCCTGACCGGCACCGAGATCGGCGAGGCGTACGGCGTCGGCGGCCTCGGCCTGGTCGGCACGGGTCGCGGCGGCGGCGGCACCGGCGAGGGCACCATCGGCCTCGGCAACACCGGCCTCATCGGCAAGGGCGGCGGCGGCGGCACCGGCTCGGGCTACGGCCGTGGCGCCGGCGCCGGCTTCGGCGGCCGCGGCACCCGCGTCCCGACGGTCCGTCAGGCCAAGGCCGAGGTCCAGGGCGCGCTCGACAAGGACATCATCCGCCGCATCGTCCGCGCCCACATCAACGAGGTCCGCTACTGCTACAACCAGGCGCTGGCCCGCGACCCCAACGCCAAGGGCCGCGTCGCCGTGCAGTTCACCATCGGCGGCACCGGCAAGGTCCCCAGCGCCGTCGTGCAGGAGACCACCATGAAGGACGCCGCCGTCGGCAACTGCATCGCCCAGGCCGTCCGCCGCTGGACCTTCCCCAAGCCCGAGGGCGGCGGCAGCGTCATCGTGACCTACCCCTTCGTCCTCGAGCCGGGCTGA
>JAEUJW010000083.1 GCA_016793465.1 Myxococcales bacterium | reverse complement strand
GCTCCGCCCAGACCTTCACCGTGCTCCGCGTGATGCTGGCGGCCGCCATGATGTCGTCGGTGGTGGCGAAGGCCGGGTCGAGGTTGCGCGGGAGGGGCACAGGCGCCGGAGTATAGGCCATCGGCGCACCTTCGCGCCAGCACCGCAGGGGCTCGCAGCGCCTTGCGCGGCCGATTGGACGAGTGTAGGGTCAAAGTGCCGAATGACTCGACAATCGACAGGAATTGATCATCGATGGACCTCAACAACCAGATCACCCCGACCCCTGACCACGAGCCGCACGCGGCGGTTCGGATGCTGCGCGCCGCGTCTGGCTTCTACCGAAGCGACGCTCACCTCTTCTACGTGGCCGGCGACGGGCGCCTCTTCCTCGTGAGCGCGCCCGGCGAGCCCGTGTGTCTGCGGCCGTGGGACGTTCTCCCGGACGAGGCGCAGGCCGTGAGCATCACGAACGCCGCGCACCTCCTGCTCGCCGACACGGCCGAGCAGTTGGCCTCGCCCGCTGGCCCGTTCCTCCGGGCGGACATCGGCCGTGACGCGCGGGTGCTCGCCGCGTCGATGCTGCAAGACCTGCTCGACATCGCCAGGGACGAGATCGGAGCGCTCCTCCTCGAGGATCGCCCCGCATGCATCGACGCCCTGAACGACCGCGTCGGGGACCTCGTGACGACGTCACGGGCGCATCGGCGACGTCTCAGCAACCAGCGGGCCAACGCCCGCGGTCTGTCGCCGAGCCATCCGCCGCCGCCGCTGGCGACCCCGTGGTTCGCCGCCGCGTTTCAGCACCGCGGCGACTACCTCGGCTGGTTCGTGGGGATGCGCATGGCCGGCGAGACGCTGGGCTTCACGTCCGTGCGCGACGCCCACCTGCGCGGCGACCTGTGGACCCTCGCCAAAGGCGGCATCGTCCACGTGTTCCGCTGCGGGCTGGCACATCACGAGCTGGAGCCCGCAGCCATGTCTGCGGCCGTGTGAGCGCGAGGACCATGACGACCGCAACCCCCATCACCGCCCCCTTGCCCTTCTTCCACCACGTCGCCATCGGCAGGATCTTCTACATCTCCGCCGGCCCGTGCCCGCTCGTGTTCGCGATCCCGCTCGCGGATGTCGGCAGACACGCGCCCGTGACCGACCGCGGTCGTACCCACCCGTTCGGCCTGTCGACCACGGTCGCGTCGCTCGCGGATGCCGATGTACGCCGCGAGCTTGGCGAGGCGATCGTGCTGCACCCTGGGCCCCTCGACGAGCGGCTCGCAGCGTGGGCCTCCTACTGCGACGACGTCGCCGATCGACTCCACGAGGGCGACGACCTGCGCACCGCGCTCGACGTCTGGGTGGTCGACGACGGCCAGGACGTGATCCTGGAGGACGACCTCTCGCCCGGTCCAAGCGCCGCGTTCGCCGGCTAGCTTCCTGAAACTCGATCCAGCAGTCCCAACCCCGAAAGGCAATCATGACCCGTAGACCCGCGTTCCCCTTCCTTCTACTCTTCCCCCGGAGGACCCACCTGATCCACCCGATCCTACTCGGCATCAGCCTGCTCTCCGCGTGCAACGGTCCGAAGACCGGCGAGTCCGACACGGAGGGCATGGCGAAGTGCAGCACGCACACGAAGTGTTCGGCCGGCTACAAGTGCAACTTCGGCAACGCCAACCCCTCCAACCCGCACGCGGTCGGTGAGTGCGAGTACCAGACCTGCGGCCTCACGGAGCCGTGCAAGAAGCCGCAGCAATGCCTGCCGGACAAGGAGACCGCCTCGTGCGACAAGTTCGACAACGACAAGTTCTGCGGGTGCGTGGGCACGAACTCGCAGGAAGTGCCGAGCGACCCCACGACGGGTCCACCGACCACGGGGGCCAGGCCGTAGATGCGTCGGCACCGGAGCGCGGTCGCCTGGACGTTGCTCGCTTGCGCGTGCGAGCGGGACGACGCGACGCGCTACGAGCTTGACGGCCTCACGGTGATCCAGGAATTCGACGAGCCGATCTGTGCCGGCTCGTTCGACTACTTCGAGCGGCGGTTGCGTTGGCTCGAAGAAGAGACCGGCCTCCCGCGTGACCCCCAAGGTCTCAGCTACCGCTGGTTGTTCGATCGCGCGGCCGTCGAGGCCGCGTGCAACCTGTCGCTCGGCGGCTGCACCAAGGGCCGCGTGATGTTCGGCGACCTGATCGTGTTTAGCCACGAACTTGTCCATGCCCACCTGTCCAGGCTCGGCCGCCCGCGGCCCTGGCTGATCGAAGGCATGGCGACCATGCTCGAGGACAAACGCAACGACGCTCCACAGCCGTTGTTCACGCCGTCGGTGATGGTCGAGATCGACGACGGACGCGACCTCGACTACGACGCCGCGGGCGCCTTCACGAGCTACTTGCGCGAGCGCTACGGGATGGCACTGCTACTCGACTACTACGCGGCGTCCGCCGGCACGGACGCGGCCGCGTCGATCGAGGTGTTCGCGGATGTCTTCGGCGACCCGTTCGCGGATGTCGAGGCCGAGTACCTGGCCGGTGGTTTGCCCGCGACGAGCGGATCGCTGGAGTGCGACGGCCCTGACGTCGCCTGGGACGGCGCGACGTGGGAGCACACCTTCCGCTTGTCGTGCGACGAGCCCGGCTCGATCGGCCCCCAGCGATCGGAAGACGATGCCGGCTCCTACCTCTGGTCCAAGGTGACGATGACAGCGCCCGCGGGTTGGATCTCGATCGAGCTCGACGCCTCGGGGCCGAGTTGGATCAGCGTGCTCGAGTGCGAAGGCACCGAGGCCGTCTACGTTGCGACCGACGAGCCGCACGCGGACATGGTCCTCACGGGCGGGCGCTACGTCGTGTTCGCCGACGCCTTCACCGCAGACGCGCCGAACGCACGGGTCACCGTCCGGAGCCTCCCTGGGGCCCCGGACTCACCGAAGCAGGGGCCCCCGGCGGGCCTACTTCGCCGCGGGGCGGCCCGCCGTGCGTGCTCAGCCTCCGACCCACAGCTCGCCGACTGGTGAGGACGCCGTGACCTTGCGACCGTCGCAGTCTTCCCCCTGCGCAGGCTCGTGAGGCATCCTCGCTGCATGTCCCAGAGCCACGCGAAGGTCCTTGTCGCCGACGACTACGGCGGTGTCCGAGACAGCATCGCCGCCGCTCTCACCGAGCTTGGGTATGAGGTCCGGTGCTGCGAGACCGGCCGGGACGCACTGGCTGTCGCGGCGTCCGCCGGGCCCTTCGATCTCCTCGTGGCGTCGACCGACCTGCCCGACATGCAGGGCCTGGAGCTGGGCCGGCAGGTTCGCGAGCAACATCCGGGCCTTCGTGTTCTCTTCACCACCAACGGTCTCTTCGGCCGAGACATGCTCGCCAAGCCGTTCACGCTGGAACAGCTCGCGGACGCGGTGACTCGAGCCCTGCAAGGTCCACCGCCGCGGGCGGTTACGACGTGGTTTGCATCGCTGAAAAGCGAGACCGACGAGGACGCCTCGTAGTCCGGTGTCGATGGTCGCCCGCGGATCTGCCATGATGCCGTCCGTGTCACTCCCGGCACCGATCCTCGTCACCGGCGCGACCGGGAACCTCGGCCGCGCCGCGCTCCACTCGCTAGCCACCCTGGGCATCCCAGCGCGGGCCGGTGTTCGTGACCTGTCCCAAAGGCCCGGACACGACGCCGTCGTCCTCGACTTCGAGCGCCCCGAGACCTTCGCGCCATCCGTCGTCGGCGTCGGCGGTCTCGTGCTCGTGCGTCCGCCGCCGATCGCCGACGTCGGCCCGACCCTGTGCGCGCTCGTCGACGCGGCGATGGCTGCCGGGGTCCGTCGTGTAGTGTTCCTGTCGGTGATCGGCGCCGATCGGCGAGGATACATCCCGCACGCGAAGGTGGAGCGACACCTTCGCGCCGCAGGCGCCGACTGGACCTTCCTACGCGCCGGCTTCTTCGCGCAAAACCTCGGGGACGCCTACCGGACGGATATCTGCGAGCGGTGTGAGCTATTCGTGCCCGCTGGGGACGGTCGCGCCGCGTTCGTTGACGTCCGCGACATCGGCGAGGTCGCTGCGCGGGCGTTCATCGAACCTGGACACGTCCGCGTCGCGCACACGTTGACCGGCCCCGAGGCACTGACGTTCACCGAGGTCGCCGCCCTGCTGACCGCCGCGCTCGGCCGCGAGATCCGTTACACCCGCCCCAGCGTCCTCGCCTACGTCCGTCGCCTGCGTCGACGCGGTCTCCCGTGGGGCCAGATCGCGGTACAGTCGCTCCTCCACGTCGGCCTGCGCTTCGGCCAGGCCCGCAACGTCGACCCAACATTACACCATCTACTAGGTCGACCCGCGCGGACCCTCGTGCAGTACATCGCCGACCACCGCGCCCTGTGGAGTCAGCAAGTGCCCTGATGACACTCCTGGCACGCGGTTCGGCAGGCCAAGGCCCCGCGCATCGAAGCAACCTACCGGAGCAGAAGCGCATTCACCCGAAGCAAGAGCTCTGCCATTCTGAGCGGCTTCATCACGAAGTCATCACCCATAGGAAGGCCAAAGGTCGAGCTCTCAACGTCGTACTTCTTCACGAGGAAGAGGACGGGTGTCGTGGCACAACCAGGCACTGCCCGCAGCCTTTCGCGCAGCAAGGGGCCGTCCACGTCTGGCAAGTTGAGGCTCAGTAGCACGACGTACGGGGGGTCCTGCTTGGCCGCGTTCAGCGCCTCGGTTCCGTTCGAGACGGCAACTGCGGTGTGTCCCTCGCCCGCGAGCGTGTTGAGCAGAGCAGTCTGTGTTGCTGGATCGGGCTCAACGACTAAGATCATGTAGGCCCATGTTATACAGGTCCCCTCACCGCGCCTTGTAGACTCCGCGTCAGCAGGCCAGAGTCGTGGGCCAGATCACGGCGGCCTCGATTGCGGATCGAGGTCCGCCCGTCGCGGCAGTGATGCACCCTTCCCCTCGCGGACGCGTCGGCGGGTTGGGGTGATGGGTGATGTCGGCCCTTTCTGATCGCTGTCGGCGATCCGCCGCCTTGCTACCGCCGTCGCCGCATCATCGCCGCGACACGACGCGCAGCGGCATGCGACGTCGCCGCGAGGCTCGACGCGCCGCAACAGCAGCAGGCACCATGACACCGCGACACCAGACGCGCGCCGCGGATGCGACACGCAGCAGACACCGCGTCACCGCGACACCAGACGCGCGCCGCGGACGCGACACGCAGCAGACACCGCGTCACCGCGACACCAGACGCGCGCCGCGGATGCGACACGCAGCAGGCACCACGCCGTCAGACGCGCTCAGCGGCTGTGACACACAGCGGACACCATGCGGTGCGGCATGCGAAACGGCATCAGGCACGGCGTCGCCGCGATATCAGACACGACACCGCCACATGCGAGGCGGCTCGGGCACTGTCATTTCTGATCGCTACCAGCGATCACCTTGATATCTAAATCACCGCACCGGGGCAGTAGATTTCTGATCGCTACTAGCGATCACCCTGATATCTGGCACGCGATGCCGGGGGCAGTAATGCCTGGTCACCGCTGATGGCTATCAGCGATCACCCTGATATCCGGCGAGCGATGTCGGGATCGGCGGAGGCCGATCATTTCTGATGCCTACCAGCGATCACCCTGATACCAGGCGAACGTAGCAAGGTTCGGGGGCCTTCGATCATTTTAGACTGCTTATAGCGATCATGCTGATATCCAGCGGACGACGACTGCGACGCGCAGATTGCAGATTTCTGATCGCTAACTGCGATCACCCTGATACCTCGGAACGAGGTAGTATGCCGATGAACCCCGATTATTCTGAAGGCTACCAGTAATCAGAATGATATCAGACGCTCGCGGCGAGCTTGGGACGCCGAACGATGCTGAAGCCCGATGCCGCGCATGCGCCCCAGCGGGCGACTGGTCAGCCGGACGACGCGCGGCGGTGGCCTGACGACGGCGCGCGGCGCCGCACCACATGTCGTCACCTGCTTGCGAAAATCGCGCTGCGGCTGCACTCGCCCCTGCATTGCCGCCGGGCACCAGCCGCGCCGCCGCGGCGGGCGCCCGACCGTCGCGGCGGCAGGTGGTCGGCGACGCCGGCCCCGGCGACAGCTCCGCGCGTCGGACGTCGCCCGGGTCGAGTCGGGGTGCGGCGGCATTCCTGATCGCTCGTTGACAATGCGCCACAACGACGTCGACGCGAGCAAGTGCGGTGGGCTGCGGCACGGCGACACGGATACGGCACGGACGCGGTGACGCTACGCGGACGTGGCGCGGCGGGATGCGGCACGGACGTGGTGCCGTGGGATACGACACGAACGCCATGCCACGGGATGCGACTTGGACGTGACACGGGGCCCGACACCGCGGGAGAGGACGCGACACGCTGCGGGATGCGACACGGATGCGGTACGGATGCCGCTACGTGGCACCTAACACGGGTTTCGGCCGCAAAGCGCCTCATTCACCCGGTGCCGTAATCTAATCACTTCTGATAGCAACCAGCGATCACCCTGATATCCGCACGTATCCGCACGGCCTCATCGTTTCTGATAGCAGACAGCGATCACCCTGATATCTGGTGAATGCCGCGGGCAACCGTATGACTCAACCATTCCTGATAGCAACCAGCGATCACTCTGATATCTGACGAACGTACTGAATGGACGGGGAGCCCGGAAGTTACTGATCGCTATCAGCGATCACCCTGATATCTGGCGCAAGCGCAAATGTGTCCGGAGGGCACAAGCCGCTGATTGCTACCAGCGATCACCCTGATATCTGAGAAGCGATGGAAGGAGCTGTGTTGCTCGGACATTCCTGATCGCTAGCTGCGATCACCCTGATACCCGAGAAGGACAGCCGAGCATGGGCGAGCATGGTGCGGGTTGGGGCAGCCCGATCATTTATGATCGCCACTAGCGATCAGCTTGATATCTATCGAGCAAGGCGCGGCGGAGCGCCGGACGACCCCGGCGCCCGTTGCCGCGCGCTCGCCCCAGCGTGGAGACCGGGTCAGTCGGGCGACGCGCGGCGACGGCCCCACACGACGAGCCGACGGCGCGCGGCACCGTCGACGCGCTCGCCCGGCGGGCGACCGCGCGGCGGCCCGACCTCCGCGTCGCTCGGACAGCGGCGAGGCGATGCCGCCCCTGGGGGCGCTGTCCCACCGAGCCCGGCCAGCGTCGGGATCTTGGGCTTTTGCGAAAGCCCTTCTTCTTCTTTATTAAGCTTTATAAGGCTTCTGCTGACTTCTTTGCGACTTCATGCAAAGAAGTCGAGATCCTTACTGCATGGTTAAAGGGACAGGTCGCGCGTGCGCGGTGGCGTCAGCCGTCGCGCGGAACGCAACGCGGCAGCGGATCCTCGCGCAGCGCCGTGATCGCCCACGCCAGGGCCGCGCGGTTCTGCGGTCTTGTCGGCTCCGCATGATCTCGATATCAAGGTGATCGCTGGTAGCGATCAAAAAGGAGACCTGTAGTGATCATCGGAATTCATAACCACAAGGGCGGTATCGGGAAGACCACGATCACCGCACACACCGGGCTCCGCGCCGATCAGCGCGGCATCCCAATCCTCTTGGTCACGCTCGACCGCCAGGGCGACCTGATGCGCTGGTTCAGCGACGAGCGGCAGCTCGACCCGAGCAGGCCGATCAAGCGCGGGAACATCACCGCGCTCTACTCGCCGATGGAACAACCGCCTGCGAGCGCGATGAGCGGCTTTCCCCTCGTGGTCATCGACACCCCCCCCGAGGCGGGCATCCCGGCCATCGTCACCCCCGACCTCTGGATCTGTCCCGTCGACAACCGCACCGCGATCGAGTCCCTCGCCGAGGTCGTGCCGGCGATGACCGAGAAGGCGCCGTGCTACGTCGTCTTCTACGGGGCGGATGCGGGCGGCATCAACACCCTCCGCGGCTTGCAGGAGGCTACGAGGCTGATCCCGGGCGTCGAGTATCACCCGGAGGTCATCCCACACAGCCCCGCAGCGTTTCGGTCCCAGGCTTACTACAGGCCGGTGTGGGACGTGCCCCACGGCAAGGGGACGGTCGCCCATCACTTGATGGTCGGGCTCTGTGACGCGATCCTCGCGCGGGCCGGATACCCCCTGGAGAAGCGCTGATGGGGCGCGGCCCTTCCTTCAACCCGCAGCCCTTCACCGGAACCCACGCACCACCGGGCGCCAGCCCGGAGGCGCTGCAAGAGCTCGAGAAGATGAAGCAGGAGGCCCCGAAACCGCCGAGCACGCCGACGCAGCCGGATCGTCGATCTCCCGACGACGCAGGGGAAGACGACGACGCGGTCCCCGAGGCTCCGCCGCGCCGCGCCGCCAGGCGCCGCTCGAACACGTCACCCCAACCACGCTCCGACGAGGGCACGGGCGAGGCCGACGAGACCAAGCCACGCGGCCGGGCTCCGCGCACGCGTGCACAGGGCGGCCAAGGTCGACCGTCGAAGGAAGACCGCGCGCACCGGGTGATCCGTCTGTCACCGCAGCTCGACGCGAAGCTGCGGCAGCTCGCCGAGTTCCGCGGCGTGGACCTAAACGCCGCCGCCAGCGTGGCGATCGCCGAAGACTGGCGCCGGTGTTTCGGATCGCCGCCTGATCGCAGCTAGACGTCAGTCAGCGATCCACCTCGACCTGCGCGCGCTCCTGCGTCTTGAGCAGCGCGCAGGTCTCCTCTAAGCTGTTTTGATGGCGGAGGACGGTAACTCGGACGTGGAGAAGGTGATCCACAAGATCGCGATCGCTGTAGGCAGCGGCGTCGCGGGTGGACTGATCATCCGCGGGATCATCAACGGGGTGAGGGCGCTAACTCCTCCACCGCGACCTCGACGCAAGGCCGCGAGCACGACGAGGCCGAGCCCCCCGACAGACGCCTGGTGGCCACCATCCTCGTTCGAGACCCGACCTCCCGGTCCGCCTCCCCGGAGGTCCCAACCGGCAGGACCCCCACCGGCAGAGCCTTCGCGGGCGTCCCCACGTCCAGAGCCCGCGAAGCCCGCGGAGGCATCCCCGAGCCCGAAGCCCGCGGAGGCATCCCCGAGTCCGAAGCCCGCGGAGCCGTCACGGGGAGCCCCGAGCCCGAAGCCCGCGGAGCCCTCGCGGGTTCGGGGCTCGCGGAGCGGCCCGGTCTTCGACCCTACGCGAGCGGCGAGGCCGGCGCCGACGCCAAAGGCGGAGCAAGAGCCGCCGGTGGTCGAACCGTGGATGGAGGAGGTTGCGCGTCGGATGGCCGAGGGGATCAAGGCGCGACAAGCCGGCCGGCGGTGATGAACGACGAGGCCGCCTACAGCGCGTCGCGCTGTAGGCGGCCTCTCGCCGCGAAGCCCGAGCGGGCGTCAGCCCGGCAGCAGCCGGTCGACCACGCTGCGGCAGTGCTCGTCCGACGCGTGGACGTAGCGCTCGGTGGTCGACAGCTTCTTGTGCCCGAGCAGGCGCATCACCACCTTGCCGCCCGCGCCGCCGTTCATCATGCGCGAGCCGAAGCAGTGCCGCAGCGCATGCATGCCGTAGGCCGGCAGCCCGGCGTAGGTCGACACCCGCCGCAGCACCGTGCGCTGCGAGTCGGTGGTCATGTCGCTGCCGTCGTCGCGGCGCAGCACCCGGCCCGCGCTGCCCTCGGCCGCCTGGTGCCGGACGAGGGCGCGGTGCAGTCGGCCGGACATCGGCACCGTGCGCGTCACCCCGCCCTTGGGCGTGCCCTCGTGGCCCCGCACGAGGTTGCTGCGGATCGTGATCTCCCGCTTGGCGAGGTCGACGTCGGTCCAGCGCAGCGCGCTGATCTCCCCCGACCGCAGGCCCGCCTCGCCGGCGAGCAGGATCAGCACGAGGTCGGCGGTCGCGAAGGTCGCCGCGCTCTCGACGAGGGCCTCGAGCTGTTCGGCCGTGTACCAGGCCGCCTCGGTCTCGTTCGTCAGGTAGGGCGCCTTGGGGATCTCGATCTTCTTGCCGTGCTTCTCCTTGGCGCAGCGCAGCAAGGCGATGATGTACTTGAGCAGGTTGTTGACCGACCCGGGCTCGAGGTCGGCCCGCTTCTTGACGACGAGCGCGAGCGCGGCCTCCGTCACCTCGTTGAGCCGCAGCTTGCCGATCAGCGGGAGGATGTGGCAGCGCAGCAGCAGGGCCTTGTTGTGCAGCGTGCTCGGCTTGTGCCGCTGGGCCTTGCTGTACTCGATCCACAGCGGCGCGAACTCCTCGACGGTCGGCATC
>JAEUJW010000082.1 GCA_016793465.1 Myxococcales bacterium | reverse complement strand
TGCTGCTGAAGTGGGAGATGGTGAACTGGCAGCACGCGTTCCTGGACCTGCCCGACACGAAGGGCGGCCAGCTCAAGATCCAGGTGTCGAAGCACGTGCTCGGCCTGCTGAAGTACATCCACGACCAGACCGGCAACCCGCCCACGGGCTACGTGCTGCGCGGGCCGAAGGGGACGCGGATCAAGAGCATCAACCGCTCGTGGGAGAACGTCCGTGCCGCCGCCGGGATCCCCGACGTCCGCCTGCATGACCTGCGGCACTCGTTCGCCAGCGACGCGCTCATGTGCGGGGTCCCGCTGGCCGTGGTCGGCGCGATGCTCGGGCACAAACACGACCGCACGACGCAGCGCTACGCCCACCTGGCCAACGACGTCGTCCGCGACGGCCTCGAGGCGGCGACGGACCGGATCGTCGGCGCGACGCGGGGTGCCCTCGTGCTCACCCCCCCGCCGTTCGAGCGCCTCACCGACCGCCAGTGGAAGCGGATCGCGGCGATCGTGGAGGCGACACGCGGCACCTGCGGGGGCCGCCGCACGGACCTGCGGCGGGCCGTCGACGCGATCCGCTGGGTCCTGCACAACGGCGCCAAGTGGCGAGAGATGCCGAAGACCCTTGGCAGCGCATCAACATGCTGGCGGTGGTACGAGCGCTGGTGCGGCAACGGGACCTGGGCGCAGATCACAGCAGCCCTGGAGCTACCGGAGATCGAGGTCGGCCGCGAACCGCGCCATGGGTCGCGGGCGCTTGCTAAGCCAACTATCGACGTCGCCGCGGTCGAGGTCCGGCCGTCTGTGGCACGCCGAGGCCGCCCGGCTCTCCGTCAATCCGCCTAACTCGGCCGATCATGCGGCTTCGGGCTGCTCGTGTTGCTCGGGGGTCCTGGCGGCGGCGATCACAGCAGGTAAGTTCACCTTTCCCACCCGCCGACTACGAGCCCGCGCGACCGCATCGGGCGTGGCGAGCACCTCCAGCACCATGGCGCCGACGCCACCCACAAGCGCTCGAGGCGGGACAAGAAGGGGGGCAGCTTCGCGCCTTGTGTGTCTCCGGGCGCAAAATTGAAAGTATTGCTGTACATGCGGGCTCACCAAGATATTTTGACATGGCGCTTGACTCGCCGGACACGGGTATGTAGGTTCTCCGTGCGAGATCACCAGTGGCCCTTCCTTCCGTCGAGATCGGTCCCGTTCCAGCCTGGCGCTTCGTCCCGGCGCGCGAGGCCGTCATGCTCCAGCGTTGGGACGCTGAGTTCAGCGTGAAGACGCGCGCGGTGGGCACCGCATGGCGGTCGCTCGGCGACCTCGGCGCCGAAGTCTCAGAAGGGCTTCGCCCGGAGCGCGCGTCCGGCCCGGAACCGCTGCTTTTCCGCCCGTCGCACTTGGTTGACGGGTTGGTCATGCCGGACGCCGAGCACCTCGCCACGGCGCCCGTATGCTCTTCCCGGGCGGTCGGCCCGGGGGACGTGGTGGTGAGCAAGTTCCAGCCGCCGCGTGTTGGTCTGGTGATTCCCGCGGTGCCGCGCCACGTTCCGGACGCCAACTGCTTGCGGATTATCGGGCTGCGTCCTGAGTGGGCCCTCTGGCTCACCGCTCTGTTCACTCACCCCGGCTTTGCGGCGCATCTCGGGCGCCAGAGCTCCGGCAGCACGCTTCCGCGGGTGGGAGCCCGTGATCTCGCCGAGATGTTGCTCCCGCCGATGCCGGCCGAGGTCTCCACTTTGGTCCCGCCTTGGTTGGACGCTAGCGAGATCCTCCTTAATGTGCAGCGCGAGCTCGGCGAACTGCGCCGAGAGGCGCTGGCCCTGGCCGACGAGACAGCGCCGCTCCCGCCCGATCCCGGCGGCCCGACATGGATCCCCGCGGACGAGATGCCCGACACTTGGGCCCCGGATCAGGCGGCCCTTGCTCGGTACCAGCTCCGACTCGCTCGCGCTGGGTGGCTGCCTCTCGCTCGCTTCTTGCCGACCGATCCGGCCCGCCTGCGCGAGCACATCCCACCCGCGCGCGTCCTCCACTTGGGCGATGCCACCGGCGACCTCGGATTCCACCTCCCGGAGATGGCGCCCGTCCGCCCGCCGTGGTTCCGCTTGTACGCCGATCCCATGCGGCCCGGTGAGGTGCTCCTCTCGACCCTCGGGAGCGCGCCGAAGGTCGTCCTGAACGAGCCCGCATGTCCGTCGACCGTCTGGCTCTCGGATCAGTGGGCGCGTCTCGACGGGGGGCCGAACGCCGGGGCGCTCGCGTTACTGCTGGAGACCCGGCAGGTCGCGTGGCAGCTAGCAAGCGCAACCACCGGCGCCGTCCGCCAGTTCATTGGACGCGAGGAGTTGGCTGAGGTCCGCGTACCAGCGCCGCCAGCCGCTGCCGCGGCCTCGCTGCATCGTCGGGTCGTCGCACTCGTCGGGCGTCGGCGCGAGGCCGTATCCCGCCTCGCAGAGCTTCGCGCCCTGCTCGCCTCGTTGGTCACCCAGGGCCTGGAAGGTGTGGCATGACCCCCGAGATCATCACCGAGCTTCGCGCACGCCTCCGCGTCGGCCCGCGTCCCCTCCACGAGCTGCACCAGGCGGCACGGGCCGCTGGGAGCCCGTGGAGCGCCGATCAAGTCGCGCTGATGCTTGCGTGCCTCCCGGGCCTGTCCGAGGAGGGCGGCCTCTGGAGTCTGGAGGAGGCGGCCTCGGCCGATCCAATCGCGGACGCGCTGTTGTCCATCGCCATATCCACGCCGCTCCCCGCGGCTGCTCTCGTCGCGCGTCTGCCGCCGGGTGTCGTCGCTTCCGCAACGGCGCTCTGCGAGGCCGCGCGTCGTCACCCTGACCTAGAGCTACTCCCGGGTGGCCGCATACGCCGTCGGTAGGCCGAACCACGACCTTCCCGTTGTCGACCTCCACGCTCTCGGCGACCTGCCCCGTCCGCACCATCTTCGGCTGATCGCTCCTGGACCCCGAATGACCCCTCTCGACGAACGCCTCGCCGCCCTCAAGAAGACCGCCAAGGACAAGGGCTACACCAAGACCCTCGACTTCCGCACCGACCGTGGCGACGATGCCCGCGCCGCCGTGGCGTGGGGCATCGACCAGGGCGCCCCGACGGCGCGTGCTCTGCTCCTTGTCCTCCCCGACGGAAGTCTCGGCGACACCGCGGCCGACGATGTGCTCTCCTTCGCCTGGCAGGCTCCCGTCGAGGGAGCGTCCGAGCCGGTGGTGGCGCTCGTGGACGGCGGCGGCGGCTCGCGCATCTTCGACCTCGACCCTGGCGCCCCCTACGAGATCGACCAGCTCCCGCACGCCACGCTGGCCGGCGACCTTCGCCGGATGCGCACCGAGCCCACCTACAAGTGGTCGCGCAAGGTCTACCACCAGCTCCAGGCCGGCTTCGACGCCTTCCATGAGCGCGTCTACAGCTCCGTCCGCGACACCGTCGACGGCAAGAACGACATCATCGACGAGACCGCGAAGTTCATCTTCCTTGAGCTCTTCCGGCTGACCCACCCGGACGTCGACAAGCGCTTCGTCCACGACGGGCAGAAGCTCACCCTCGACGAGGTGTTTGACTATCGGGTCTTCGAGGGGGGCGACAAGAAGCAGGCTGCCCTCGCGGTCGAGCGGGTGAAGGCCGCGTTCAACGCGTTCAAGGGGCACAGCGACTATGTCACGATCGACGAGCACGGCACGCGCATCCCGATCTTCACGGCCGACGTGCACCTGAAGCTGTCGAACCCGAGCAACTACGCCACGCTCATCAAGCTGCTCCAGGATCTGCCGCGGCTCACCGACAACCGAGACCGACCGCTGAACCGGCCAGCCAATCTGCGTGAGGTCGCCGGCGACGTGCTCGGTCGCGCCTTCGATGTATTCCTCCGGCACAAGTTTGAGAAGGAAGGCGTCGGCATCTATCTGACGCCCGCCCCCGTGAAGCGCGCGATGGTCGACCTCGCGCTCCACGACATCGAGGCGACTGACTACGGCATCCTCACTGCTCGCGACGCGAAGGGCCGGCCGACCTTCCGGGCCGGCGACCCCACTGGTGGCTCGGCTGGCTTCCTCGTGGCGCTGTTGCCGCAGCTCCGGCGACTGATCTACGAGCGCCTGGGCGGGCTCACCGACAAGGAGCGCGACACGCTCTGGCGCGGCATCCTCGACCACAGCCTCGTCGCGGCCGACAGCTCACCACGGATGGTGCGCCTCGCGCGGCTCAACCTGGCGCTGCAGGGCGCTCTGCGCGCTCGCGTCTACAACCTCGAGAACAGCCTCACCGCTCCGGTTCTCGAGCCCGAAAGCTTCGACCTCATCCTCACCAATCCCCCCTTCGGGACGCCGCAGGCCAAGAAGGTCGAGGAGCAGCAGGCGGTGGCCGAGCTGATGGCCCACTTCCGCGACGACATCGACTTCGACGCCGTGCGCGGCAAGGGCGGCGTGCTCACGCCCACACCCGGCGGCATGGCCATGGGTGCCTCGCCCGACGGCAAGGGCGTATGGAAGCAGAAGGATAAAGGCGTCGACCTATCGGTCCTCTTCCTCGACCGCTGCCTGCAGCTCCTCAAGCCCGGCGGGCGGCTGCTGATGGTCGTGCCAGACAGCCTGCTCTGCAACAAGGACACTCGCTACGTCCGCGAGTATCTGATGGGGCGCAAGGACCCCAAGACCGGCGAGTTCCACGGCGGTAAGGCCATCGTGCGTGCGGTGATCAGCCTGCCCGCCGATACCTTCAAGCTGTCGGGCACGGGGGCGAAGACCAGCATCCTCTACGTCCAGAAGCGGCGGGCTGACCGGAAGGACAGGCAGCGCTTCGTTGACGAGCCGCAGACCGACGTGTTCATGGCCGTGGCCGACACCCTCGGGTACGCCGTAAAGGGCAACGCAGAGGTGTACGACCTGGGCGGGAAGTTCATCTCCAACGACCTGGTGCCGATCGTGGGTGCGTACCGGAGGGGGGAGTGATGTTTGCGTCCCGCGTCGAGCATGCACTGCTATCCGACAGGCTGGACGCGGAGCACTTCCGGCCTGACCTCATTCACCTTGAGAGGGAGGTGACGCAGAGTGGCCTGCGGAGGAGCGCGCTCGACGAGCTTCGCCAGCGTGACGCCACGATCACCTACGGCATCGTGCAGCCGGGGGAGTTCGTGGCGGACGGCGCCGGGGTTCGTATCGTCCGATGTACGGACCTCGGCGACATGTCCGTCAACACTGCGAATCTGCGATGGGTCGCCCCGGAGATCGACCGACCGTATGCCCGGAGCCGGGTGAGGCGGGGGGATGTCCTGATCGGCATCGCGGGTAGCGTCGGCGTCGTGGGCATCGTGCCCGAGGGCATGGAACCCGCGAATCTCAATCAGTCGGTAGCGCGCGTCAGATGCCGAACGATTGAAGACGGTCAGTGGACTGCCGCATTCCTTTCGTCGAAGTACGGCCAGGGGGTGCTGGCTCGCCGCGCCGTCGGTGCGGTGCAGCAGCATCTGAACATCGCAGACTTACCTGCCGTGCCAGTCCCGATGCCCCATGAGCGGGTTGTTGGCTACGTCGGCTCCAAGGTCCGCCAGGCAGAGGTGCTACGAGAGTGGGCGCGATCGACGGAGTCCCGCTTTCGCGAAGCTGTCGCCGTCGAGGTGCCGGACGCCACCGGTCGCGGTCGTCAGTCTCGCGTCTCCTCGGATGACCTCGATCTGGGCCTCAACCCCGGACGCTTCACGCCCGACCGACTGGAGGTTCGACGCGCACTGTCGCGTAACGGCGCCCGTCTCTTGGAATCTTTTGCGACCATCGCCGCGGACAACATCGCATCCCCCTCACCCGATGCCCGGTACCTCGGATTGGAGGGGATCTCGACCTCGTCCATCGACATCATGCTGCAACGTTTCGCGGGCGCTGGTGTGTCGGGCACTTGCCGGGCGCTGCCACGGGGGGCTGCCATCTCGAAGCTTCGCCCCTACCTGAACAAGGCCGTGTTCGTCCCCCGTGACCATGGTCAGTTCGTCGGCTCGACCGAACTGCTCTGCGTTCGGAGCGAGACAGTGCACCCCGGGTATGTCTATGGTGTGCTGAAGCTGGACACCACGGTCCGGCAGCTAAACCCCGTGGCTTCAGGCGCGACGCATCCGCGTGTCGGGGCGGACGAGGTGCTCGATCTACTCGTACCGTGGCGGGACGATCACGAGGCGCTTGGAGAAAGCCTGGAGCGCGCCCAGCAGTCCTACTTCGCCGCTCGCGCGCTGGTGACGGGCGCCCGTCTCCTCGTCGAGGCCCTCATCGAGCGCAAGATCACCGAGACCGAGCTGATCGCCGCCGACAAAGACGCCGACGCCGACCGGGCCCTGCTCGCCCGCCTCGCCGAGGATGGCCTCGACGGTGCGGGTGCGCCGCTGTTCTCGGACCTCGACGGTCTTGCTCACCTTTTCCATGAGGCAACGAAAAACCGATGAGCGTCGATCTCACCCTCTACCTGCTGAA
Source organism: Myxococcales bacterium (assembly GCA_016793465.1). The sequence goes on along the minus strand of JAEUJW010000082.1, from coordinate 35,549 downwards.
AGACTCCGTCACGCAGCTCGACGGGATCATCCCCGACGAGAAGCGCGGCGCGGATGGTTTTGAGCAAGTCGACGTGCGTGAGGAGTTCCGCTCCGACGCCGAGTTCGCCTGCTGGGTCAAGAGGAACGAGCCGAGGGCTACGGGCTGGTGCTCCTGGCTCGAACAGGGCTTCTCGTTCGGGGAAAGGCGCCCCGAGAGCATGAGCTCGGGATGTGCGGTTCTCGTACTCGCGGCCGGACGCGTGTTTGCTGCCTGCTTCGGCACGGGCCGCCACGCGATCCCCGATGAACTCGTCGAGCGGGACTTCGGGCTCACCGTGGCGCTGAACGAGGTGAACCCGAAGCAGTTGCGCACGCTGGTGACGAAGAGCATCGACGTGCGCACCCGCCAGCGCGACACGCACCAGATCCTCGGTGCGGACGTGCCCGAGTTCGCGTTGGACCTCGACGTTGAGTGGTTGCGCGCCGCGGTCGGCCGTACCGATCGCGCGGACTGCAACGTGGTTGCGGGTGCCGAATCTCTCCGCCTGCGGGGCTGGAATCGACCGCTGGCCGAACTCCCGCATGCGTGCGCCGAGTTCCTGACGATCTTCAACCGGGGCGTCCCCGAGGCCTTCACGTTCGCTGACAGTGTGAAGCTGGTTCCGGAGAACGGCCCCCTGCACGCCACGCTCGAGAGCGACTTGAGGGCCGCTCTTCAGCTTCGGTTCTTCGAGCATCTGTCCATCGGACTCGACGCGAAGGCGGTCCACGAGGCGAGCCAGTACTTCGTAACCTACAAGGGTGGGAGCTGGGAGATCGATGGACTGGACGACGTGTCGCTCCGCGCGGGACTGGACCAACTCGCCGCGGTCGAACCCGCCTTCGATCACACCAAGGTCTGCCTCCGTTTGCTCGACTCAGAGGGCGATGAGGTGCTGAACCGGCGGCTGGACCATCTTATCCAGATGGAGATCGACCGCGGGGGCGACTGGTACGTCCGCATCGAGCGGCGCTGGTTCCGTTGTCGGGAGGACTACGTGAAGCGCGTCACCGAGAGGGTGCACGCTCTCGATGATCTCACAGCTTCGCTGGGTCTCCCTGCCTGGGACATCGGCACGACGCACCCCCGCGAGGAGGACTACAACCACCACGTCGCAAGTTCGAAGGGCTGGCTGCTTCAGGACCAGAAGTGCTGGTACCACGGCAGCGAGAAGGTCGAACCGTGCGACCTGCTCACCCCAGAGCGACACTTCATTCACGTGAAGAAGGGGCTTGCGGCGTCGGAGCTCAGCCACCTGTTCAGTCAGGCGAGCGGCTCGGCCGACCTTCTGTACCGACACCAGCCGTTCATCGACGAGATGCGGAGCCGGTTCGAAACCCAGTGGCCCGGAACCCGGTTCGACACCGCTGGCCGTCCGAAGGTAGTTCTAGCGATCGCGCGCCCCCCGGGCGGTGATCTCTTCGGGAAGATGCTCCTCAGCCGGATCAACGTCTTGGAGCACGCTCGTCGCGTGCAGGGGCGTGGGTTTCAGTTCGGGGTGTGCCGCGTCGATCTGATCGGGGGTGCGACATGACGCTCCCTATGGATATCGATGCGCAGCCGGGAGGTCACCATGGCCGCTGAACCATCGGTGCCGGTCTTGCTCGGTCTCCTCCGCGACGGTCGTGCGCGAGTGCCGACCACCTGGGAGCTCGATGGTCCGACCCGCGCTGGCCTGTGGTGGCGAGTGCCCGGCGCCAGCGAGATCGTGGCCACGCCCGCGCTGATGCGCCTCACAGCGAGCCTGCCCACCGAAGGCGAGGCCGTGGGCGCGCTGCTTTCTACCGAACCCCGCTTCCGCGATCCCTGGCTGTCCCTCGAGGCTGCGCGGCTGCGCGACCTGGGCCAGCGCGGCGCCCTTATGGCGCTGTGCGAGGCGATCGGACTCGCGGGGGTGGCTGCACGCAGGTTGTGGGACCGACTAGCGACCGCTCGTCTCGGGCCCACGGGCCTTGGCGCGCTCGAGCTCGCGATTTTTGGCGGCGCGGCCGACCAGCCAATGGCGGCGCTCCCGCTGCGGCGTGCACTCGCCGCCACCGCACCGCGCGTGGAGGGTGACCTCGGTGCCGTACAGGAAGTTCTGCCCCCGATCGACCCCGAGAACCCTGCGGTGAGCTGGCGGCCGGGCCGCCTGCTCCAGGCTCCGGGAGCCGATGCCCAAACGGCCGGAGACCATGTGCTCTCAGGCCACATCATTGCATGCGAGGGGGATCCGCTGCGCTGGGCGCTCGATACACCATGGGCCATGCTCCTCGCGGTGCTTGGCTTCACGGCCGAGGCCTGGGCGGCGGAGCGACGGGGAGGCGTGCAGCTCGAGCTCCCTCTCGCCAGCGTGCAGTCCTTTGGCGCCCCAACACGCATCGACGTCGTGGTGACGCTGCCGGACGGGCGCGAGATCCTGTGTGGCGGCCTGGGTGAGCTGTGCCTACGCGCGGTGGATGCACTCGGAATGGCGTTGGTCCCACCGCGCGACGCCAGCGACCTCGACACTGCGCTGGCCTCCGTCGTCGCCCAACTTCTTCGCGCGGGTGTGTGGGTGTGGCAGCCCGACGCGCGACCCCGCTACGTCATTAGCGACACGTTCAGCCGCGCATGCTACGGCGGCCTCGGACACAAGGCGGTTTACCTCAACGGCGAGCGACTCTCGGAGGTCCTCCGGGCGGTATGCGTCACGTGGGCGCGTGCGCGCGTCGGGTTGGCCGAGCCGGCCGCGACCGGCTCTGTCGCGTCGCCGAAGGAAGGCCGAGCATGACCGGCGTGCTCGCCCGCCCCGCCTTCTGGACGGAACCCCGCGACCCGTGGGCATGGCAGCGTGCGCTTCGTCGCGTGGCGGAGATCGGCGGTGTGCCGGACCCCTGGCCCGCCTGGGAGGGACCGCTACGCGAACTGCTCCCGCGGCGGGCCGTTCAGGGTCTGTACGGGTGGAAGACGGTTCCCTCGCCGGGGACCTGGCTCGGCACCGGCTTCCTGTCGTGGGACGGCCAGCGTTGGAGTATACACCCGGACGCACGGGTTCTCGTCGACGTCGACCGCAAGGACTTCGAACGCGCTCTGGCCTGCTGGCTCGTGGCGCGCTCTCCCTGGGTCCGGCTCTTGCTGACGCGGCTCTCAACACGGGCCTGGACCCTCCCCCGAGGCACCGCGCCGCTGCATGCCGCCCGCGCGCTTCGCGTGCCGGAGGACCTCGACGTGGGTGTAAAGCGGTTCCGGGTCACGCTGCCTCGGACGGACTCGGGTGTGGGCCACGCGCTGCGGGTAGATGTTCAGGATCGCGCGCTCGCCCCGCTCCACGCGCCGCTCTACCTGCTGCATGCGCTCGGCTGGCTCGACGCCGTAGGCCGGCCCACCCTCCCAACAGACCTACGGGTGGTGCTCCTCCCGGACGCGCCTTCCGAGCTCCTCCGTCGGGTGAGCGTGGCCGAGGCGGATGCCCGCGGCTTCGTCCCGTTGGAGCGGGCCGCACGGGGACTCTGGGCCGCGCTGCACGGCAAGGAGGAGCCGTCCGATCTCGCAGCTTGGTCGGACGCCGTCTTCGGCGCCGCCGTCGCGCGCGGCACCATCGAAGTGCATGAGTGGGCGCCCGGGCAGCCGCGCCATGGACGAGGACACCTCGGCGACCGTGACCGCAAGCTGGTCCGCTGGACGATCCACGACGACTTCGATATTCCCGGAGGACCCGTATGACTCTTCGCACGCACCACACCTGGGAGGCCACTGGCGTTACTGGCTACCCGATCACCCATCCGATCGTCGGTCAGGTCGACCTGTTCACGAAGTTCAGGAGCTACCTGAAGCTCGTCGCTGGCGAGGACAACCGCTTCGCCCACGTGTTCGCGGTGGTCGCCCCCTGGGGCGTCGGTAAGTCGCGGCTCGGCTACGAGATCGTCGCCCAGGTCAACGACGCGTCGAAGGGCTGGAAGGTGCGCGGTGCCGACGGCACGCTCACAGATGCCCGGCTTTTCGACGACGACGCCGAGCGCGAGCAGCACCTGGCGCTCTACATCCGTTACAGCCAGGTAGCGAACCGCGCGCTCAACCTCGACAACTGGTTCGCGCCGGCCGTGTACAAGGCGCTCACTCCGCTGGCGGAGGGGCGGTTCGACAGCTCCATCCAGCACCAAATTGCGAAGCAGGCACACGCCAGGCTCGTCGCGGAGGGCTTCGACCCCAAGGCCCTCGCCGCCGCGATGGAGCTGGGCCAGCACGAGGAGTCTGTGATCTACGGCGATACAGCGCTCGCCACGCGGTTGTGCAACGCCGCCTTCGAGGCGCTCATGCCCGCGGGGATTCGGTACGTCGTCGTGGTGCTCGACGAGCTGGAGACCGCCGCGGAGCGCGCCACCTCCGGCATGGAGTCCGAGGACGCCCGCGCGATGGACGGCCGCGCGATCACCATGCTCAAGCGCGCGGTCGAGCAGATCGGCGAGGAGGGCCTGGATCGCCGAGGTATTGAGACCGTCAGCAAGGCCGTGAAGGAGGAGGACGCCCGCGCACGCTTCCCATGGCTGCGGTTTGTGGTGCTCTGCTCCCCAGCCATCGGTGACGAACTCAAGGATGTGCAGTCCACCGACCGGCGCTTCGAGATCGTTGACCTGCAGCGTAATGCGTTCTCGGACGTGCGGTCCTTCGTGCGCAGCCTGCACGAAGAGGGCCGGCTGCTCCGCCCGTACCCGCTCGGCCTGGTCGAGGCCGCCTATATGATGAGCGGCGGGAACTTCGGCTGGTTCAATGTGGTGATGGCGGTGGTCGACCAGGTGCTCCAGCAGCACCGGGGCGATGCGCCTCCCGCCGCGGAGGCAGTCTTTCGCCGGGCGATCGAGGTCTCGAACCGCGTCGCCTCCTACGTCCTGGACTACCGCGCCCTAGACGAGGTCGACCTCCCGGCGTCGATTCGGTCGTCGGTCGAGCGCCTATTGTTCGGACAGGTGCCGCTGCCGGCGGACGATCTCCCCGACGTCGAGTCGCTGTTGGTAGCACGCAACGCACACGGCGAGCCCGTCGCCCTGCGGTTCCATCGCGCGGCCTGGCGGCTGCGTGACTGCACGCAGATCCTCATCCGCAACCGGTTCCAGCGGCTGCCCGGAACGTCCAAGTGGACGGCGCCGGGCATCCCGGAGGCGATCGACCTGGAACGCCTGCTCGACGATCTGTCCACGCTGGCTGTCCGGGAGCCCGTCGGCGCCGATCCGGACGCGACGACGGTGCTGCTGCCCGCGACCCAGGGCGACTTCCTGCAACTCCTCGACCTGTTGCACCCGCACCCCGCAGTCGAAGAGACCGGGCGGGTGCTGTGGAACGAACTCGTCGGTGGCAGCGCCCTGCCCGAAGCCGGGGCGACTCACGTCGGGCCCTCGGTCGAGATGCTGCGGCGCCTGGACATCCGCCTTCGCAAGGCCAGCATCGGTGCTGTCCTGCGCGACCCGGAGGAGAACGCCGCCTACACCGCCTCCGTCGACGCGCTTCGACTCTCGGACGAGGATCGCGCCGCCTACGCGCTCACCGGTGCACTGCGCCTCCTCGACGAGTCATGGGCACTCGACCCCGAGCGTTTGGTGCTCCAAAAGGCTGTGGCCATCCGCACGCCCAAGGACAAGGGGCTGGTCGACTTCAAGGGCCTTTGGCTCCACCCCAAGGGGACGGCGGGACTGGCATGGGTGCGCGGTGACGCGGAGCTCCTGGCGCTCACCAAAGCGGTCGCGGAGCACCAGAAGTCCGAGGGGCGGTACCCGGTGCTCGTGTTCACCGGTGACTATGACCTGCCGGGCCGCTTCTCGAAGGCAAACATCGCGGAGTACGTCCGGGCCCGGGATCACGTGATCGTCGTGCATGTGAACTCGGGCGAGGAGGCGGCTCTGGTCGGTATCGGCCTGCCGACGGCCTCCTGGAAGGGTTTCCGGCTCCGGCGCGATGGGTTAACGACCCGGTTCTCGGAGCGTCTGAACCGCATCAAGAGCCCCATCGCGCGGCTAGTGCGAGACTGGCGCCACGCCGCCACGGCGCACGGTGTCGTCGCGTGGCCGATCCGTCCCACGGGACCGCTCAAGTCGGAGTCGCTGGACCGCCTGGTGGAGGGCTGGCGTCGCGTGATGCTTGAGAAGGGCAGCGTCTCGCTGGAGGACGCCGGCGACGTGAAGGGGCTGGACTTCGGTCCGCTGCTTCAGGACATCGACAAGTTGGGGCTCAGCCCGGCTGCGGGCCCGCGAGGCTACACAACCCAGGATAGCGCCGGGCTGTGGCGAGGCGAGGGCAGTGCGGCGCGGCCCGAGGTGCCCCCCTTCCTCCTATGCTCGGTGGTCCTGCGCCTCGTGCGCGCGCCGACTTTAGCGATCGACCTCGACGCCGTGCGCTCGGACTGGTTATGGGGCTACACCTGGGACGGCAACCGCCCTGGGGACATCTTCCGCGAGTGGATGGTCGTGGCTTGCCAGCTCGGGTGGGCGCGGAACGTGGGGGAGGCCAAGAAGGCTCGGTATGCCTTCATCCCCCGACAGGAGCTGCGCGCGCGGCTCGACTCGGCACGCAACTGGCTGGACACGCAGTATCCGGCCGTCTACCAAGGCCTCGTCGACCTACTGGGCAACGGGCAGGTCGACACGCACTTCAAGCCCAGGTCGGGTACTAAGTTCGTCGCAGCGGAGAAGCACCTCGACGACGCTGAGGCGGCGCTCGTCAAGCTCGACGCGCTCGAGGCCAACCCGCCATTCGATGCCGAGCTCACGGTCGCCGCGGAGTGGTTCGTCCAGGCCACGCGCTTGCGGCTACAAGCGTCCGAACGGATCGGACGCGTATTTGAAAAGGAGCGCTACGAGGCGCTACCGGCGGATCTCGACCTCCGCATCCTCCACCTGCTCGACGAGGACCGGCCGCTTTGGGAGCGAGTGCGGCTGGCCGAGCACTTCGCGCTAGCGGTGAAAAACCTCGCCAAGCGCATCCGCGAGCGCGTGCCGAAGCTGCGAGACGAGCTCATCCTCGCCGCCGGAGTCACACCTGGCTTTCCTATCGCGCTCTTCACGAAGCCGCTCATAAAGATCGACCACATCGTCGACCCAGGGCTCACGGGAGACGACCCGGCATCAACGACCAAGCGTGTGCAGCACGCCAAGGTTGACACGCTCGCCTGGTACCTCAAGGAGCTTCGGGTCGCGGACGCCATGGACGCGCTCCGTCGGCTCGCGCGCGAGGTGGGCATCGGGACCAAGGCCGCCGAGGACAAGGGGCTCGACGACATCGAGGGCGACATCCTCTGCGGGTGGGCAGATATCCGTGAGCGTCTGGTCGCGGCTCGGTCCAACGTCGTATCCCTCGCGGGACGTATTCACGCCCTTGAGGACGCCTTGACCGATCCGCCTGCAGATTTCCAGCTTCCGGCAGGCGCGAGCCTGGACCAAGTGAGCGGTCGGCCGGCGCTCATCGAAGGCCAGCTTGACGAGTCGATTCGGGACGATGTCGAGGACATGCTCGACCGACACGACGAGGAGATGAATTTCGGTCAGTTCGGACCCTTGATGCGGGAGGCACGACAGCGCCTGTTGGACAGCGCCGAACAGGCGATCAAGGGCCTGGAGGGGCGAACCCGGACTCTGGAGAACGCGGCCGCCGCGTACCGGCAGGGCCTGCTTCAGCGTTCGGAGCTCCTCACGGCGCGCCGCGGCCTCAACGCTCTCCACCGTGCCAAGGGTCGCGGAGAGGTGGCTGCTCCTGGTTTGGACGAGCTGGAGTCGCGCTCGTTATGCAATGGCGTAGCCTTCATTGACGCCACCGTCGCGGGCTGGGCCGATTCCGGAGAAGCGTTGCTCGCCCCCACCGGAGTCTCCTTCAAGGCGTGGGTCGAGGTGCTCGCCGCCGTGTCGAGCCAGGCTGACCTGCCCGTGACCGCTAGTCAGGAGGAGGCGCTGGTCAGCCACGGGTTCCTGCGCCGTGTGTACGCCGTGCCGGGGGGCCCCGCATGACGACGGTTTTGCTCGGAGAGCTGGGACACCACGCGCGCGGGCGCACACTTGTGGCGGCGGTAGACGCCGCCTCCGGCGATCCCCCGCCGCACGGCGTGGCGCTGGCGTTTGGCAAGGACGCGCAGCAACACACGGACCAGCTCGCGCGCTGGGTGGACTGGGCTCGGGAGCCCGGCTGTGTGCTCGTCCTGATGCCGCCCTTTCAGCGCGGCAGTTGCGACGTCCCGACCCCTTGGGAGGCCCGTAGGGCCGATCCTCTCGCCGGCGGTGAGGGGCAGTTGGGGCGCACGCTCGCCCGGGAGCGCCAGTACGAGTTGCGTGGGGATTTGGTGCCCATCGAGCGGGTGGCTGGGCAAGTTGTCACCGGTGCGTGGCGTCGGCATCCGACCGCAGGCCTGGTGGTCATCACGACCTTGCCGCTCTGGTCGCTGCTCGTGCTCGACCATCGAGCCGCGCTCCGAGCCTGGCTGGAGGACCTCCTCGTACAGGCGGGCGTTCCGCGCGCCGTCACCGAGGCGCCGGTCCCGGAGGCCTTCCAGCCTTCGCTAGACGACTGGACCCTTCTCCTGCACCTCTGCACCGGCCCCTACGTGGACGGGCGGGCCGCGCTCGCAGCGCTCGCTAACTCTGACGTGTTTCGTGTCGACGGCCCGACCGCAGCTGCGGCGCTCGCCCGTGTCCAGTCCGCCGGCTGGGCGAAGGGAGGCGCGCTGACCAACGAGGGGCGGCAGGCGCTCGTGGCGAGCCCCTACGCCCTCCATGCGCGCGACCTCTCGAGGATGTCCCATGGCTGATCCGAAGTCCGACCCCTCCGTGCCACTCGTCCGGAACCTCGCGGTCGTCACGCAGCTCCATCTGCCGGGCACCGCGGGCCGGCTGGCCCAGCAGATACGCGACCTCGAATCCGCAGCGCCAGCCTTCGCGGACGCTGGACTGGTGCGGAAGGTGACACGACCGGTCCCACTCAACGTGCGTGCTGCGGGCATCTCCTCGGCCACACCGCCGCCAGAGCGGGTAATGGGGGGCTTCCTCTATGCCGCTGGTGCGGTACGACTAGACGTCCTCGTCGACGACAACCGAGTATCCACGGGCACACAGGACTCAGTCTGCGAGGTCGACGACATCGACTTTGAGGATCAGCGCAACCGCCTGCGGTTGATCGGGATCCGACAGGCGTACCAGCTCGCTGACGCGGCAATGCGTGACGGCGAGCGCCGCGACCTCCTGCTACTCGACAGTCCGCTGCTCCTGTCACGCTCCATGGTGGCTCCGCGCGAGGACGCGGCACATCGCGCCCACCGCGAGGCCTACGAGTCGGCAGCAGCCGTGGTCGAGGAGTTCTGGGAGACCCACCACGACCGACTGTTCCCGTGGACCCCCGATGGCCCGGTCGTCGTGGGCATCGGCACGGGTCGATATGCGGCCATCACTCAGCTCGCTACACAGGACCTGCGTAGCGCGGATGGCCGGGGATTCGTGCTCCCGGGAGAGGCGATCGACACCCGCCCCCTGAGCCGCGTCGAGGCGCTCTCGGCCGCTGTAGCGACTATCGGACAGCAGCGCTTTCTCCAGGGGCTCCTCGGCCCATACACGCGGACCGCTGCGTACCGGCTCAACGTGCAGTCGCCTCGCATGGAGCCCGCGCGGCTCGCTAAGCAGGGCGTGGTCGGGTTCCACTTCAAGGGTGCAGAGGGCACCTCGGCCCGCTTCGCGCATATGCTCGGGGCGCCGGAGCTGTGGACGCGCGACGGTCTGGACCACGTGGCAGGCCTGCTGATGGCGCTCAGCGCGGTCGGAGGACGGGAAGCGGTCCCGCTGCCGCTGCTGCTTGCCGAGCGGGAGCTGCGCCCCCTCAATGGCTTTCTGAATCACTATGCGCTCTCGGTCCGAGGCCACCTGCGCAGCCGAAAGCTCGAACAGGGCTGGCTCGACGGCCTCGACGATCTCGATTGAACCCTAGCGAAGGATGATCCGATGAAAAACCAAGTCCTCGGCAAGCTGGTGGGGAACACCGGCGATCCCGGCAGCCTCACGATGGTAATGAACTCGTCCTTCGGAGGTCGGCGGGGCGAATTTGTCCGCATTCGCCACCAAGAGCGCAGCGGTGAGCCGCAGGTTGATGTGCTCGGACGGATCGTGAGTATCCACCGCAGCAATGTGCTCTACAACTCGGGCATGGGCAGCGGCGTCAACGACTTAGAACTGATGCCCGGGGCCCGGGTGAGCGGCGAGAGCCTTTACGGGAAGCTCGAGATCGTGGGTTTCAAGGACGCGGTCACCGGTCGCATCCGCATGCCCCGCCGACCGTTGGACCCGGGAGCGAGCGTCGAGACGGTCGACTTCCACTTCCTCTCAGAGTTCTACGAGTTCCGCGAGGAGACCAGCCTACACCTCGGCAACCTCGTCGGCTACGACCGTGGCGACAACATCGTCCCCGTCTACTTGGACGTCACCAACCTGGCGACCGAGCACCTCGCGGTGCTCGCAATGACGGGCTCAGGTAAGTCCTACACCGTGGGGCGCATCATCGAGCGCCTCGTCGCGGTCAACAACGGCACCGTTGTTGTGTTCGACCCCCATGGCGAATACGGAAAGGCACTCGCAGGGGGCAAACTCCGCTTTGGCGACGTAAAGACCGATGATCCGCGCGACGCAAAGTCGCTCCCCCGGATCCAGGAGACGCTCAAGCGGCTCACCGAGGCCGGCGCCGGAATCCAGGTATACTCGCCGCAGGACGCTGGCTTCCGCCACAAGTACGCCGGCGAGAACCACGAACTCGCTCTCCAGTTCGATCAGTTCGAGATGGATGACCTGTCCGAGATCCTGCCGGGGCTCACCGAGCCGCAGCAGCGGGTCCTCGACGTGGCAATCCGCTATTGGCGCAACATCGAGAAGGCGCCGCGCGACATCAACCGCCTCCGTGACCTGCTCGGGGAGGGCCTCGACGAACTGCGGCAGTGGGACGATCTGTCCGAGGCCGAGGCAAACGCCCTGAGCAGCCGGAGCGCCGCGGTCGCTTCAATGAAGCTCCGCAGGCTCCTCATGGAGGCGAAGGCCTTCTACAACGTGGCGCTGCCGGGACCGACGGACATCGTGCAGCTCGTGGGCCGTCATGGCGACCGCAAGGGTCGCATGATCATCGTCGACCTGCAGGGCCTCTCGGACACGGCCAAGCAGGTAATCACGGCGCTCCTCAGCAGCGAGATCCTTCGGGCGGCGTCGAGCAAGACGGAGCCTATCCGCCCCGTGTTCATGGTTTACGAGGAGGGGCACACTTTCGCGCCGGCCGGCCAGCCTGCGATTAGCCTGCGCATCATCAAGAAGGTCGCCGGCGAGGGCCGCAAGTTCGGAGTCGGCTTCGCTATCGTGAGCCAGCGTCCGTCAAAGCTCGACCCGGACGTAACCTCTCAGTGCAACACCATCATCGCTATGCGCCTCAAGAACCCGGACGACCAACGGTTCATCCTCAAGGTGTCAGACATGTTCAGCAAGGCGGATGTCGACGAACTCCCCGGCCTGTCCACTGGGGAAGCGTTGGTCTCCGGCCGCTCCATCGTCGCGCCCCTGCTCGTGAAGGTTGGCACCAAGGCCCTGGTGCACGGCGGCGAGTCCCCGCGGGTGCTCGATATGTGGGGGCAGTTCGATGGCTGACCCAGTCGCCGGCCTCCGCGCCGAGTTCGATAGCCTGGCCGTCGCACGACGGGACTTCCCCATCTGGACGAGTTGGGGCGTCGCGGACGAGTCGCACGCGGTGCACAGCCTGGGACTGTCCTACCTGGTGCGGATCGGGCAGGAGCTCGGCTACGTCTGCGCGAGTGAGTTTCCCGTGGCAGGGCACCTTGTTCGGGCTGACGCCGTGTGGTGGGAGCGCGCGACCCGAAAACCCATCGCCATCTTCGAGTTCGAGCGATTGAAGGACGGTTCGGAGCTCGTGGCCAAGGTTCGCAACCTCATGCGGGCCTGGCACTTCACTGGTCGAGCACCGTTGCTGTTGGGACTCGTGTTCTGGCAGAAGAACTTCTACGCTGGAGACCCTAGGCGAGTCGTGGGACTATGGCGGGAGCTCGAACGCGGCTACCGCGATGACGGCGGAGCAGAGGTCGGCCCCGTACCAACAAGCCTGCTCAGCGTGCACGAGTGCCTCCACACGGGCGTGGACGGCGAGCAGCACGTCTTGAAACGGTTCAAGGAGTGGAGGCGCACATGAGCGTCCTGGACCAGATCTTCCGCCTCCATCCCGGAGGCACGCTGGGCAATCGCTATCGGCTCGATCGCTGCCTCGGTGACGGCAGCTACGGCTTCGTGTGGAAGGCTGAGCGCCTGACCGACCACGACGTCGTCGCGGTGAAGATCCCGAAGCACCAGGGCGGCCGAAACAGCGACCTGGAGGAGGGCAAGGCACTCGTTGGAGCCAAGCCTCACGCGAATCTGGTCTCGGTCTACTGGATGGGGCGCGTGCCGCCAGAGCACGAGCTGTTCGCTATCGAGATGGAGTTCTTCAACAGCCACACCTTGGCCTTCCTGCTCGACGCGCACGACGACCGGATGGTCACCAGCTATCGGACGCTCCTGAACTTGTTCGGGCAGGTGCTGGACGGCGTCTGTTATTTGCACGGGCTCGGCATAACCCACGGCGACATCAAGCCGCAGAACATCCTCGTGAGCGGTGACACCGCGAAGCTCACCGACTTCGGCAGCAGCCTGACTACCCAGGACATCTACCTGCGTACACGCGAGAACGGCGGCACGGTACTGTACTCGCCGCCGGAGTTTGCAGGTCTCAACGCCCGGAAGCGAGATGCTGCGCTTGCGATCTCACACGACGTGTACAGCTTGGGCGTGCTGCTCTACCAGTTGCTCACGGGCCGGCTTCCGCACGACACCCTTGCACAGGTCGTTCGACACACACCGTTCCCGAAGGCCGGAGAGCTGAGCAGCTCCGTAGTTAGGGCTCTTGACGAAGTCGTGATGGGAGCACTGCAACGGCAGCCCGAGGATCGATGGGCCTCAGTCGACGCCATGCGGGCGGCGTTCTTGCAGGCGCGCGAAGCCCAGCTCGCGGCATCCCAGCATCGCGTTCCTCCGCCGGTCTCGGAGCGGGTGACTGACTGGTCCTCGCAGGTAATGTCGCTCATGGACGAGCAGTCCTGGCGCGACGCTGAGGTCGCAGCGAGGACGGAATTCCAGCGGTCGCGAGACGCCCATGCTTTCCTGCTGATGGTCCGCGCAGCGGCGCGTGATGGGCGGTATTTCGACGTCCTAAAGACTCTGGATGCCGCGCCGGAGATGCTGGCACAGGAGTCGGCGGTCGTCGGGGACCTGGAACTGCTCGCGCTAGAGGCGCTCGTGCGTACCGAGCGGATCAACGACGCGGCCGGGATGGTCGATCGGTGTCTATCCCGACAGGGGAACACCGCAGGTCTCCTACTGCGCAAGGCGTCGATCCTTGGCCTTCAGGCGCGGTTCCGCGAGGCGGCCGAGATCTTGTTGGACCTCAACCGACAGCTCCCGCGGAGGAGAGCGATTCTCCAACGGCTGGTCCTTGTCCATGAGCAGATGCGCGAGCTCGAGCAGGCGGAGGCGTTCCGAAAAGTGCTGGCCAGGTTGGAGCGTTGACGGCGACCGGAGTCGGATAGCACATGCCACGGGATCCGGAACGTCACTCGTCGGTCCAGTGCGAGACCAGCTGGGCGAGCCCGCCGGGCCACGGACGCTCTCCGTCGGCGTCGCGCCGGACCAAGCCGTAGTCGACCAGGAGGTCCATGCGCGCGGCAATCCACGCGTCGTCGCGCTCCTCGAGCAGCCACCCTAGCTCGTCGCGGCGCAGTGGTCGGCCCGGGAGGTCGAGGTGAACGATCGCCCGGATCAACTCGGACACGCCGTCGTTGCGCAGGACCGGGTCCCACAGCAGAACTCGCGCCGCGTGGCGCAGCTCGCTGCTCCGCCAGGCCGCGACCACCAAGTCGTCGTCGATCCGCCGCGAGACGCCGCCGGTCTCGTCGAGACGACGGGCGACCGCCCGGCAGAGCAGCAGCAGCAGGGTCGGATTGCCGCTGGCGAGCCAGGCCATGCGGTCGTGGATTCCCGGACGCGTCGCGTGGATGCCGACCCAGGCGAGGGTCGTCCGCGCCTGCTCGCGCAGCGCTGGCAACGAGCGGCCCGACAACGCCAACGTGACGAAGGTATCCCGCGGTAGCGGGCCAAGTTTCGCGCGCAACTCCGGTCTCCCCGCGAGGACGATCCGCGGCGCCGGCTGGCGGGTGGTCCGGATCCAGTGGATCTCCCGGACCAACGCGCGCAGCTCCGTGGGCCCGAGGCGGTCGGCGCGGTCGAGGAAGATCGCTGGTGCCTCGGGCAGTTCCGGCTCGAGCGGCGCGTCGATCACGACCCCGGCGAGCGGCGCGGCTAGCTCGCGCAGAAGGGTCGTGACGCCCATCCCCGGCGCAGCCACCAGCAGCACCGCCGCGTCCGCCGCGTCCGGAATGGTGACGTCATGACGCTCCCAGCGCACGCTTTCATCGGGGAGAAGCGACGGGAAGGCGTCTGCCAGCCGAACTTGGCGTCCGAGTTCCGCCAAGAGTCGCCATCGCCGACCGCCTCGGTCGTGGAGGACGGCCAGGACGGTCCGTAGCGGGAGCCGCAGCGCGCCGCCCGCGACACCTACGAGAAAGGTCCCATCCCCATCGAATTCGACAGGGATCCCGTCCGGCCAGCGGCTACGACCGAATGCGTGGAAACCCGGGGCGCTGAGGTCGTCGAGGCGATGCGTCGCTCCCCCAGGTCGCGCCTCACTCACGAGCTTGCAGTCCAGCACCGCAGCGAATGCCTGCAGGAGGGCGTCGACTTCGACAGGGTCGCCGGCCCACTCGCTCCACCTCGACGCGGCGTTGAGCAACGCCTGGGCCGCGTCGTCGTCGTGCGGGAGGTAGCGCCCAAACGCCGGCGGAGACGGACGATCGCCGCCGAACCAGCGCAGAAGCTCGGCCACCGACTCGCCGTCGTACGGCCAGCGGATCGGCTCGGGTACGTCGATCGCCGGCGGCAGGTCGGCGGTCGGACCCTGCGCCAGCGCGGCGTCGACGACCTCGTAATCGCCCATAGCGAGCGCGCGGCGAACGGCTGCCTGCCAGGATTCGAACGCCGCTGGGGTCGATTCTCCCTGGGGAACAGCTCTCAGCCGGACCAGTACAGCAGCGACGCGGGCCTCCTCGGCGTCCGCGACCCGTCGCTCGGCTTCGGCGAGCAGACGACGAGCGTCGGCCCGGCGGCGGCCGGCGCTACGAATCGCTGCCACATCGATTGGCACTCCGAGGCTACTCGCGCGTGGGAGCACGAACTCGAGGTCGGCCTCGATCTCCTGCAGCGACACAGAGCGTGCGTGGGTCACCTCGGCCTCGAGCGTCGCCAGCAGCGCGGGTCCCGCAGAGTCGGCGAACTCCTCGTCGAGTAGAAGCAACTCGGCCAACTCGAACTCGCCGTCGTTGACCAGCGCCCGCACGACCGCACCCGGGTCCTGCGGAGCCGCGAGCGCCGCTCCGCAGACCCGCACCAGCTCCGTCGGGTCGTCCGCGAACACCGCCCCCCATGCCTCGGCCCGCCGCCGCGTCGCCGCCCACGCCTGCAGTAGATCGCTGGGTTTCATCCCTCCTCCGCCTCGAACAGGGGTTGCAAGCGGATGCACAGGAACTTTCGGACAGGCTCAGCGTGCGCGTCCAGGGGAACGCTCGGGAGGTCGACGAGGGCGCGTCGAAGATGCCAGCAGGCGCCGAGGCGGTGTCCGTCGGCCGCTGTCGTACGGGTGTTGGCCTGCTGGACCCACGCATGGGCGGCCGCATGCGCGACGTTCAAACGCTTGAGGCAGACCCCGCGCTTGGGGTGGTCGATGCGATCGTTGTGGTCGTCGCGCACGGCGAGGCTGGCAGCGTCCATCAGCGCCTCCGGCGAGGTCCCGTCGCGCTCGGAGCCCGCGAGATAGACGGCGAGTGCGGTTGGATCTTCGGCGTCTAGCGCGGCCCGCAGTTCGCCGAGGTAGTGCCCCCGCGTCTTCAGCCGATCCCAGGTGTGCTGCCCAAGGGGGAAGCGGAACCCGACCTGCTCGGCCGCCCCGAGCGCCTGCGCGAACCGCTCCCGCGCTGCGGCCACCGCCTGCTGCGAGCGCGCCGCGCCCGCCCGCTGCGTCAGCAACCCCAGCGGCAACGGCTCTCGCGTCGCGGCATGGTACTCGCGGACCCCGACCAGCCAGCGCTGGAGGGGCCGCGGCAGTCCAGCCCCGTCGAACTCCGGCGGGTCTCGCCCGTGCAGCAGCGTGTCGGCGAGTACCAGCAGCGCCGCCGCCGGGTGTCGCCGATCGAGCGACCCGACCGCGAGCGGCAGCCCCGCCTCGATCGCCGCGCCACCCTCGGCCAGCCAGCGCGGCAGCCCCCCCCCAGCATCCTCGTCGAACGGAACGAACAACGCCCCACCGATAAAGTCGCCTATCCGCCAGCGCTGCTCGGCGAGCCAGCGCTGCCAGCCGCGCGCGGCCCCGTCAGCTAGAGATGTCGCTCCCGCGAGCGCGGCCCCGACGGCCTGGGCGAGCAGTGGCTCGGGGACGCCGGCATCGCGCATCGCCTCGAGGTCAGGCCATGGCGCGTCGCGCCCGGCGAACCACTTTAGAAGCTCTGGTCCGCGGTCCTCGACCAGTTGCAGCGCGCGGAACAGCGGCTGCAACGCCGGGGGGCAGGGGCCCAGCAGCGGCAGGGGCTCGGCCCCGCCGCGCCGCGCGACCAGCGGGGTGAAGGCTCGCGGCCAGCGCTCGGCGAGCGCCGCGAGGACGTCCTGTACGACCGCGGGGTCGTCAATACGGATGCTGAGCTCACTGCTCTCGCCGCGGAAGCCGCGCTCGTAGTCGCCGCGGAACGAGAGGAAATTGAAGCTGCCGATGACCACCGAGTCATCGACGACCAGCAGCTTGGCGTGGCTATTGTCGTTAGTCAGCGAGAAATTGGCGAACTCGTCGACGAGTTGGGCGACGCGGGCTTCGGGACCGGCCGCGCTGTCGCTCGCGCCTTGGCGGCGGAACACCATGGCGCAGGCGACCCCGCGGGCGAGTTGTCGCCGCAGGCCGGCGACGAACCGGTCGTTCACCACGTCGATGCCGATAGCGTCGGACAGCACGGCGAGGCGGCGGTCGGCCTGGCGGAGCGCGTGCGCTAATGCCTCGCGGTGCTCGCGGTCGATGACCAGCGCGACCCGCCGGCGGAGCGCATGGCGCTGCGCCTGCAGGTTCGTCACCGTGTCCTGCCAGGACTGCGCCCAGTGGCGCAGCGCCGGCCCCCGCAGTTCCGGATCGCCCTGCACGTCGGGCTGCGCGGGCGCTGGCACTCGCGGTGCCGCGGGTTCGTCAGCCCCGAGCTCCGCAGCGAGCACATGAATCCGCCGCCCGAGCTGATGGTCTGGGAATACGTCACGTACCCACCGCAGCAACTCGAGGATCGCCGCCGTCGTCCGTCCGGGCGCCTGCCCTGCGACCAGCACCCCGATCTCATGGCTCTCTGTGCGCTGCGCCGGGTCGAAGAAATTGTAGCTGGTCAACAGCGCTTCCTCGGCGTCGCGGACCACGAACTTCGCATGCGACCCGCCGGGCCGGCTTGACCACACGAACCGCTGCTGATGCCGTTCGCGTAGCTCGGTAAGCGCATTGCGGACCGGCGTCGCAAGCGTGGCGTCGCTCGATATCCCCCAGAACAGCACGACCTGGACCCCGCGATCCAGCGTCGCCGCGATGTGGTCGAACCAGCTCTTGTCGTCGTCTCCGGGTTCGACCAACGCCTCCAGCTTGATCCACGGGTTGCCGAGTACGATCTGACGCCGTGCGCCCGCCAGTAGCTCGCGGATCACAGCGTCGTGGGCGGCGTACCCGCGCAGCGTCCGCACCTCGGCCTGCGCTGCCGCCAGCGTCGCCAGCTCGAGGTACGCTTCCTCGAAGTCGACCATCAGCCCCGCGTGGCGCTGCAGGACCAGCCCAGGGTCGACTCCGTCGAGCTCGCGGACCGTCCGCGCGAGCCTCTGTAGCCCGTCCGCCGGGTCGCGCGGCGCGTCCGGCTCGCCGCCGTCGAGTTGCTGGCGCAGCCGCTTGAAGAACAGATGATCCGGGAACCGCCGCGCCAGCGCGGTCAACTTCCGCTCGATGCGCCGGCGGATCACCGGCGAGAGCCCCCGAGGCGCGTCGACAAGTTCGAACCGCAGCTCGTCACTCGTCGGTTCGCGGGTCACGTCGGCCAGCAGTGAGAGGAAGCGCCGCACCTGTCCGCCGCGTCGCCGCTGCTCCTCTAGGATCCGCTGCGGATCGACCCACGCCTCCCGCAGCACCAACGGCCGTCCCGACTGCCGCGAAGCCCGAGCCACCGCGTCGCCGAGGGCAGTGTGCAGCGCCCGACCGTCGATCACGTCGAGCTCCAGCCCGCTCATGATCGTCGGCACCAGTGCGCTCTCTGGACCTGACGGCGTCCGCCGCCCGAGGTCCGGAAGCACCGCACCCGAGACCAGTTCTTGCAGCAGACAGACGTTCTCGAGGTTGTTTTCCGCGGTCACCAGCCGCGTCCAGTCGCCGGTCCGCGCCGCGTCCTCTGCCTCGCCGACGAGGCGCACCCGCGCGCTGTCGTGGTCGATCACCACGTAGCCCTTCATCCAAAAGTCGTAGATCAGGTCCAGCAGCAGCCGCTGGTTGAGCGCGAGGGCTCCCGACAGTTCGGCGACGCTGTCGAGTCCTGCTCCGATCGCCTTGAGGGTCACGCGCTCGACCGGTGTCAGCTCGTCGCCTTCGCCGAGGCGCGCGCGCACGTCGAACGCCACGCACGGGATCGTGATCTCCTGGGCACGCAGCCTCACCACCCGTCCTCCCCGCCGAGTAGCTCGGCCGCGTCGACAACGCTATCCTGGCGCCGGAACTCGTCCACCACCGTGCGCCAGTAGCGGAGGTCCGTGCGCGTTGGATCGAGGTTAGCCTGTCGCTCGAAGTGGTCGATGCGGCCGACCACGACCAGCAGCTTGCGCGCGCGCGACAGCAGCACGTTGACCCGGTTCGGCGAAACCAGGTGGCCGATGTTCGCCTCGGGCCGCGACCCATCGCGCTGGACCGAGCGGACCAGCGAGACGACGACGATGTCGGCCTCGCGGCCCTGGAACCCGTCGGTCGTGTAGATCCGCGGGCCGACCCAGCCCGGCAGGTTGGCTAGCCGCAGCTCCTCGATCTGAGCGTTGTAGGGTGTCAGCAGGGCGAATCGCTCGTCGCCTTGCGGCGGCGTCGGATCCATCTCTGCGAGCAGACGGCGGATCACCTCCGCCTCGCCCGCGTTGCGCCACGCCCGAACATCGTTGCAGTCCGGCACGTGCTGCGTGTCGAGCCAGATTACGGCCCGCCCCCGTAGCCGCCGCGGGTGCTGCAGCGTATGGGCTCGCCGCGCGGATGCGTGGGTCTTCAGCCAGCCCTCCTCGTAGTGCTTCAGCTCGCCGGTCTCCGGCATCACCCGCTCGCGGTAGAACGCCCGCGCGACAATCCGGCAGATGTCCGGGTGCATGCGAAACTGCAGGTCGAGCTCGTCGAGCGGGTCGCTCAGGCGCGCACCCCCGCCACCCTCCCGCCGCCGCGCCGCTCGCTCGTCGAACAGATTGCCGAACAGTCGAAACACCGAGTGGTAGACGTCCGCCCGCTCGCCATGGGCCCGCAGCTCCTCGTCGTCGCTGTCAGCGCACCGCTCGAGGAACCGGTCAACCGCGATCTCGTCGAACGCCGGCAGCTGATAATGATCGCCGATCAACGTCCAGCGAAGCCCGCGAACCAGCGGCTGGGCCAGCTCCGTCGGCCACGCGCGGGCGGCCTCCTCAACGATCACCCAGTCGTACGTCCCATTGGCGCTGGCCGTTGCCACGCTGCGCTCCGAGCACGTCCCTGTAGTGGCGAAAACCAGGTTCGCCCCGCGTCGGATACGATCACGAAGCTCGAGCTCGACCCGCGGCGCTTGCTCGGCCCACTCGCGTAGCACCTCGCGCAGCCTGTCGTCGAGAGGCCGCCCGTTGGCCAGCGCGCCGTCCTCCTGCGCCCGCGTACAGGTCTGGATCACCCGCCGGACCAGTGCGCCGGCCTGGTTCTCCGCCAGCAGCGCCTGCATCCTCGGGTGGATCTTCTCGTCGGCCAGTGCCCCCTGCGAGGCCACGCGGACCGCCATCACGTCGCCGCCGCACTGCGCGAGCATCCGGACCCCGAGGTTGTCGAGCGCGTTGTGCGACTGCGAACTGACCAGCACCCGCTGCCCCGGATCAAGCCGCAGGTATGCCGCCACCGCCGTGCTAGCCACCGTCGTCTTGCCCGACCCCGGCGGCCCGTGGAGCGCATAGAATGGCTCGCAGCTAAGCATGTCCTGGACCACCTGGGCCCCGCGACCCTCAAGGCCCCCGCCGACATCGCGCCAGCGGGCCCGAAATCCGCGGACCGCCGCCGGGTGGTGAAGCTGATGCAGCAGCGTGCGCGCCTGTAGGAGCTGCTGAACTGCATCGGCCTGCCGCTGGAGCTGGACAAAGCTGCCCTGGTCGTCATCCGGGCGGATCCAGCCGTTCTCCGGCAGGTCGCGGGTGCCTCGCGGGCTACGCATGCGCACGGTGTCGTCGTCGAGGCGCCGGTCGAAGAACAGATGGCCTACCGCGCCTGTCTGGTAGTCCGGACGCCCGCGCCGGTCCTCGAACACCGCGAACCGCACCGGGCCCTCGCCGTCGAGGCCCTCGAACAGCCGCCCCATCGCTAGCCGAAACTTCTCGAAGTACAGCGAGCGCAGCGTGTCCGCGAACTTGTACTTACGGTCGCGCGGGAGGTCGAGCGCAAGCTCGACCGTCGCCCCCCCGCTCGCCTCGGCGAGCGTGTACGGAAAGACCCGCGCCTCGAGCTCGGCGCGGCGGAACGCCAGCAGGAAGTTTAGCGCGGACTCCATGTCCTGTAGCCACGTCGGCGTCGACTGGTCATGGCGCACCGACTCGAGCAGCGGGACCCAGCTCTGGCCTTCGTCGACGATCTGCCGCACCTCGATCCTGCGGTCGGCCCATACCGGGACGAACCGCAGGTCCCCGGGGATCGACCGCCGTAGCGGCGTGGCCTCCAATCGCCACGCCCGGTGGTGGTGCACCACGTACTTGATCAAGAGGATCTGCTCTACCCGCCGCGATCGCCCGCCGGACTCGCGGTAGAGGTCGCAGAACCAGTACGCCTGCCGCCCGACCAGCACGTAGCGGGCGCTGGCCATCGCCTCGCGCTCGCGCTTGCTCTGCGCCCCACGATAGGCCGCGAAGCCGTCGGCGCAGTACAGCAGCTCCGCGTCGCCCAGCTCCCGCGCGAGGAACCCGCGCAGCTCCTCGAGCCCCGTGTCGGTCCGCGGGTCCTGGTCGATCCACCCCCAGCGGTAGATCGTCTTCTCACTCTCCACCGGCATGAAACCGACGAACCACGTACCGCCCTCGACCGTCGGCGTCAGCCCAGCGACCATCCGCCCGTAGTCCTGCGCTAGCGCCTCGAGTACGTCGAAGATAGATGGCCGCTCGTGCGGCTCCGGCGCGAGCATCCGCCGCAGCAACTCCCGCAGTCGCGGGGGCACGTCCGCCGCTTGCTCCTCCAGGCTCGACCGCATCCGCTGGTTGAGCCGCCGCACCCCCTCGAGGCTCCGCTCCGGGGTCAACGCCGCCGCCGCCTCGTCCCCGCGGTGGACCAGCCAGAACCACGCGAACACCCCGAGCGAGTACACGTCCGACCGGTCCCCCTCCGGTTGCGCGACCTCCTCGCCGAACAACCACCGCGCCCGCTCCGGTGGACAGAACGCCGGCGCCACCGCGGCCGCGTCCGACACGAGGTATAGCCGCCGCAACTGCTCGCCGAGCAGCCGCTCGTGAGCGACCTGGTGGCGCGCAAGGTTGCTGATCATCGCACTCATCTCGAACCGGGTGATCCGCAGCCCATAGCGCTCTTCGTCGCCTGGGATGAACTCGACAGTGCCCGGGTGAAGGTTGCGGTGGGTGATGCCCTGCTCGTGCAGCACCGCCAGGCCCTGGGCGAGCAACGCGAGCTGACGCAGCGCCTCGCCGCGGTCGCGGGCGATCAGCGTGTTGGGTACTTCCGACAGGCGATAGGGCGCGGCCGTCGTCAGCACGAACGCGAGGTCGTGCTCGTCGACATAAGCGCCGCCGAGGATCGTCGGCAGCGCGGGGTGCTGCCGCCACGACACCCGCGTGAGCACCCGGACCTCCCGCGTCCACAACGCACCGCCAATCGACGCCAGCCCGTGATAGAGCTGCAGGCTGACCCGCTGCCGGTCCGAGTCGACCAGCACGAAGCGGTACACAATCCCAGGGACCACCGCCTCAGGCAGCTCGTCGGGCAGTGTGTACGGGCCGTACGGCGCGGCCTCGCCGCAGAACAGGGCCCGTACCAGCGCGATCACCGACTCCGGGATCTCCGACGCGTCCGGCTCCACCCCGCGCACCGCCTCCGGCGGAGCCGGCCGCGTGGGTGCCTCTGGCTCCGCCGGCCGGGGGATCAGCGCGAGCGGCCCGTCGCCGTCGAAAACATGGCGATAAATGGCGTTGCGGTACGGCGCCTCGCCCGATAGCCCGGAGATCCGCAACGATTGCATCAACCCCGGATCGATCGCTCGCCCCGCGAGCCATGCGCGCAGCGCCGCAAGCACCGGCCGGCGATCCGCGAGGTTCTTGTGGATGTTCTGAAAGTGGATCTCCGTCGGCGCCCGCTCGACCACCGCCGCCGCCGTCGCGTCTACGTCCACCCCGCCGATCCGTCGCCCTGGCCCGCCGCGGTCCCAGAGGCCCTCGAGGATGGCCTGCTCGAGGTACACCGATCCGCCGGTCCAGTGGTGCACCCGCGCCGCGACCTCCGCGTCGACGGTCGCCCCACTCCGCCCGAGGAACGCCACCAGCTCGCCCGTCCGCGCCAGGGTCAGATCGTCGAGCCGGATCTCCACGCCGACGTTGAACGGCGAGCGCATCGGATCCTCGATCAACTGGCTTGGCGAGGCCGCCCCCGCCAGCACCAACACCAGCCGCTCGAATTCCCGCGCCTGCGCGCGCAAGTTGAACAGCCCGCGCAGCTCGCTGAACAGCCGGTCGCGGAACGGCACGTGGACCAGCGCGTCGACCTCGTCGAGGAACACCACCAATCTCCACGGAAAGGCCGCTAACCACCCGCGCAACGTGTCCTCCGGAAACTCGGCGTCGACGCCCTCGCGCGGTAGGTCCGCCGCGCGCGCAATCTCGACGAGCAGCCCCTCCCAGCACGCCTCGTGAGCGCTGAGGTCGAGCTGCGAGACGTCGACGTACGCGCAGCGGTACCGCATCGGATCCAGTGCGCCCAGCGTGCGTAGCAGCAGGCTCGACTTGCCGCTCTGCCGCGGCGCGACAATGTAGGGCACCCGGTCGTTGCGCCCAATCGCCGCCCGCAGCAGCGCGTCAGCCTCGCGCTCAACGTACGCCGGCCCGGCGAACGTCCCCGCGGCGCGGTACGGCGACTCAGTCGTCATTGGCCTCCCACGCGGTGATCAGCGCGCGCAGCTCGGCGTCCGACTTGCCCGCCGCCTCGGCCTCATAGAGCGCGCTACACAGCCGCTGGACCTGCACCGGGATCCCCCCTGTCCGCGTGCGGATCGCCTCCGCCTGGGCCCGCGCGACCCCCCGCGCCCGCGACGACAGCAGGTCCAGCAGGCGCCCGACCTCGGCCAGCGAAAACCGCGGCACTTCGATCCGCCGCCAGCATTCGCGGTGCTTCGGGTTGGCCACCCCGCCGTCCGCGAGGAACCGGCGGGTCGTAGGCCCGCCCACCGCGACCGGCAGGCACACGATCACACAGGCCGGCGGGTACGCCTCGACGAAGTGGATCAGCGACGGGATCAGCGACGGCAGCACCTCCCGCGTCAGCGACTTGAACTCGTCGAACACCAGCGCCACCGGCAGCTCCCCCGGCGCCGCCAGGTCCGACCAATCTTCGACTGTACGCCCGAGCTCTCGGCTCAATTTTTTGAACAGCCGCGACATGAACAGCTTGACGTCGTCTCCGCGAATCGCCGCCAGGTCGACGTACAGCACTCGGTGCGTAGCCTTGAGCTCCGCCCCCACGCGCGTCACCAGGCTCGACTTCCCGGTCCCGAAGTCCCCCTCCACCGCGCACAGCCGCTCCGCCCGTGCCGCGGCCTCGAGCGCCTCGTCGCATCCGCGGACCACGTAGGTCCGATGGTCCGCTGGGAGCGTCCCCCCGGTCTTGAACGGATTGCCCGCGACCTCCGGCGCCGGCGCCCCGGGATCCGCCAGCACGCGCTCGAGCAACGCGAGCAGCACGGTCGCCGCAGCCCGCGCCGCGAACCCGCGGTAGCGGTCGTCCTTGGCCGCATCCCCGTGATCCGAGACCGCCTTGACCACCACCGCCTTGCGCTTGAACGTCTCCGCGACGTGGCCGATCGCCGCCGCCTCCATCTCGACGCCCAGCGTCCGGCAGACCATTCGTTCGAGTCGGGCGAACAGCTCTCCGTCGCGCTCGACGGTCTTGCCGGTGGCGATCGCGCCGATGTGCACGCGGAAGGGCAGCTCGGGTGGCAGCCCGTCGGGGTGGGCGCTCCGCTCCGCTTGTACCCGTCGCTTACCCGCTGCGGTCAGGAGCAGCCGCTCCCCCGCTTGACGCACAAGCCCGGCCGATACCAGCCTGTGGACGATCTCCGGCCAGTCCGGACAGCGAGCCTTGCGTTCCTGATGCTCCTGCGGGACCGGGCCCTCGCGCTCGGCGTGCTTGGCGAGGGCGTGGCAGAGCCACGCCTCCTGGATTGCCCACGCGAGAGGCCGTTCGCGCAGCATCGCCGCATGCAATTCGCCCGGCACCGTGAGGTGGTCGGCGTGGATCCGCCAGCCCGGGTCGAGGTTGTAGGTCGTGATATCGTGGAGCAGTTGCCGTTCGCTATGGCCGTCCGGCGTCGGCCGAGTCACGATCTTGCCGTGGTCGCGGCTGTAGACGCGGTCGGCGATGATTACGTCTCCCAGGGAGACTGCAGCGCGGTTGCCCGCGCAGATGCCCGCCATCGCCAGGCACCGCGGATCGAGGTGTCCGATCAGCGCCGCCGCCCGCGCCGCAGTCGCCGTCTCGCCCATCGCCCCGACCCAAGCCGCGGCGATCTGCACGCCGCCGATCCGTCGCTGATGGTACGGAAAGCCGTCGGGACCCGCCACCTCGGACCACGCAGCCGCCCCGTCACGGGCCCCAAACAGCGCCCGTAGTTCATCGGCCAGGGCGGTCAGCACCAGCGCATCGATCATGCATGCGCTCCGGAACGATCGCTTGCTTCATCAACAGCCTGAGCCCGGGGTGTCGCCGGAGTTCGCATGGGCCGGGCAGAGTATCGCACCGCATCGCCGAATAAAAGCAACGCGGCGACACGTCGTTCTGGCTCGCCGCGCCGGCTGTGGCGGCGCCGAAGCATCTCCGTCCGCACCCGGACGTGATTTTTCACCTTCACCACCTGCCGCCGCGTCAGCGCCCAGGTCGATGGCGATCACGCGTCTAAGTGTCTGGGCATGGCCGCGGACAGGTCGCGGTCAGGGCTGTATCCGCGAGCGCCACCCGGCGCTCCGCGGAGGTCGGCGAGCTCGGGCAAGTCGCCAAAGCGCAGGCGGACCGCGGCGGGTGCGTGCGCGACGGCCACCGCGGCAGCCGCGTGATCGAGGCCGCGGCCGGGTCAGTGGCCGCGAGCAGGCGCGAGGTGGACGTGGAGGTCGGTGCGCGCGTCGGCGTCTTCGTCGTCCTGCAGCGCGGGCAGCTCGAGGGTGGCGCGCAGGTCGGCGAGAGCCCGGTCGCGCTCGCCGGCGAAGTCCGCCAGGAGGCCTCGCAGGCCGAGCAGGCGCCGCTGCGCACGCTGCGGGCCGGACTCTGTGGCGGCGAAGGTCACGCAGGCGTCAGTGTCGTGGGGTGAGGCCGCACTGCTCGAGGATCTCCGAGCACAGTCGACGCATGTCTTGGGCGCATTGATACTCCCCCTCGGGCCCCTCCCAGATCGGCCGCCGTTGGTCTTCGGCCACTGCAAAGCGCGGATCCTCGAGGACCACGTGGTCAAGAACTTCGACATTCGAGTGTCGGCTCACCTGAGCACGCAACGCCGGCATGACCAGGGCCGCCTCCTTCCAAGGCTGGTAGAGCACGCACCGCACCGCACCGCCCAGGTCCGCGAGTTCAACGAGACTCTCTTCCAGGAGCTCGAGCCCGTACGGATTTGCCGGCGTAGGGATGATCCAGAAATCGGCTGGGCGAGCACCCGGGCGCCAGTGCATGTACTTGCCGGGCTTCGGGGGCGGTGCGCTCCAGACGGGGTGCAAGGGCTTGAAGGCCAACCTCGGCCTCACGTCGTCCTCTGCGTCGCGGATCTCGAATCGCGGCGGGCAGTCGTAGATGACAAGGGACGCGTCCGGGTACTCTGGAATGTCATGCGGGCTGTACACGAAGCCAAGATGAGGGTTCTTCCATAGAACCTGCTCCTCCGGCGGCTCCTTGCCGTCGTTCAACCAGTAGGACAGACCGCCGGTCCGCTCGAGGCTGACACCGATGGTCTTGATGCCGAGTTCCGACGCGTAGAGTGCGAGGTGTACGGCGAGGGTTGTTCGCCCGACGCCGCCCTTCCCGTTGATCATCGCCAATGTCGTCATGAAGCTCCTCGATCCCGGAGTTTCGCGCCATTGCAGCGGAGATCCTAGAGGCACTGTCGGTGGTCTCGCGCATCTGCGTCCATGATCGTGATCGAGGGATCGAGATCGACCACAAGATCGGGCATCGGCGCGCCGCCCGACGCCCCCGGCGGGAGATCGAGCCCATGTCCGCGTGCGTCAGCGCGCATCAGCGAGCTCGAGGGCTGAGACTTCCCGCCGAGCGGCCGGCGACGGATCCTTGGGCGTGCCCCCGGGGACCGCGAGTACCATCGCCGAGTCGACGATCGCCGCCTGGGGGGTCGACGGCGGCGTACACGGCCTGGTGAGCCGATGGCGTGAACGCGCCGCGAGACTCGCGGGTGAGACGCTCACGTGGGAGTACCAGGAAGCCGGACTCTTCCCGGCGAGACATCAAGCGCCTGCCGACCACGGCATCTTCGTCCTTGACCCGGACGGCACGCACGGCGACTGGGTGCTGAAGTTCGAGTGGCGCGAGTGGGGCTGGCGTGCGCTCGATCAAGGCGGGGTGCGCGAGCTGAAGGAGAAGGCGCTGCAGATTCTTCGATCTGGGGGGCCGTTCGGTGGACCCAGCGACATCTTCCGCAACCGAAGCCCGACGCGGCCCTGGCCTCCGAGCGGGATGGTGCGGCATGCCGCTCCAGCCGGCGAGCTTCGCGTCGGCGAGCTCGTGCCCGGGGTCGGAACCCTGCTTCACGTTGCGGTGGACGGGACCTTCGCGCAGCGGGCGCTGGATGCACAGGGTCTCACACACGATCCGGCCGAGCTTGCCCGGAAGCTCGGCGAGGTGGAGACGCTCGTGCTTGCCGGAGAACGCGTGCCGTGGATCTTCACCGACGTGTGGCCCCTGCTCGGGAGGATCAAGGTGTCGGCGTTCGACCTCCTGTCCTGCTGGCTGACGCGCGACGAGGTCGCGATCATTGCGGCGCGTGATGGGCCTTACGGCGTCTTCGTCGGGACCTGGGCTGACGTCCGCGCACTTGACGTCGATCGCTGGCTCGCGGGTTTGCCGATGCGGCCGCTCGCCCGACCTGCCCCACCGCCCTCATCGCCGGTGGTGTCGTCGTCGCCGGTCGATCTCGAGGCCTCGCCGCCCTCGCTCGCGCTCGCGGGCGGGTCGCCGTTAGTGTCGTCTCCGTCGGCGTTGCCCGGCTCGACGGAGACGGGCTGCGCGTCACCGGAGCCGTCGACGTCGCCACCGAGCCGCTCTGCGTCGGGTCCACCACTACCTCCCGCTAACCCGGCACGCACACCGCTGGAGCCGTCCGCGTCGCCAGCGAGTCGGCGGACCTCCGCGACGATTCCACCGCGATCTCCAGCGACCCCTGCACGCGTCGAGCCGGTTCAGGCGATGAAGCTCCCGCAGGGTCTTGCCGATGCACTCGCCGCCTGCTTCGCGGTCGTCGAGGGCGATCTGCCCGCTCGAGAGACAGGTGCCAAGTTTGCCCGCGAGCTCGTGTGGGCGCTGGTTCGGGCCGCGAGCGCAGGGACGACGACCATGACCGGGACCCCCGCGGAGCTGCTGACTACACTTCATCGCCTGGGCTTCTTGCAGTCCGTGCCGAGCGATCAGGTCGGACGCGACGCGCTCAAGATGCTGGCCGAGCGGACGTCGCTGGTCCGCCGGATCCACCACCGCCGGTGGCGACTGGCGTTCGGCGATCTCCTCGAGCCGGAGTCGACGCTGCGCGAGGAACTGCGTCGCTACGAGCCGACGGAACCCCCCAGGATCTAGCTAGGACTCGTCCCCGGTCTCGGTCTCGGCCTCGGCCGCCGAGGTCGCCGCGGCGCGTTCGTCCCGTCGCTGCTGGCGCATCGCCCGGAGCCACTCCTCCTGCACCGCCTTGCACACGACGTAGACGAACGTGGTCTCGTAGTGCTCGGCGAGCTGCTCGAGCTTCTCGTCGATCTCCGCCGGGAGGCGGAAGTGTCGCGACTTGAGCGCCCGCTTGCGCTTCGACCGAGACGGGAGCTCGGCCTCCAGGTCGCGCGGGCTCGTCGATGCGGATGCCTTCGCCGTGGTGGAGGCGGGTCGCTTGCGGGCGCTAGTCTTCGCCGGCTTGGCGATGAGGCCCCGGGCGGCGAGTTCCTTCTCCGCGTCGGGCGTGAGACCGCTGGGGTTCCACGCGCCGGAGAAGCCCTGCTGGGCCTGGTGGGCGTAGCTCCCCGCCTTTTGGTCCTTACCCTTCGGCATCCGTGCTCCTGCTGCGGGACGGCGCCTCCATCCCAGCAGCGGCGCTCACGGCCGACTGGTCCCTATTCTTCTTCATGGTTAATCCTCCGCTTCTTCATCTTGAATCCGGCGGTGGTGAGGACGCTCCGGCACATCGACTCCACCAGCACGGCCGCGTTCGTTCCGGATCCGTAGGGCACGTCCCAGACCGGCTTGAAAAAGTCGGTGGTGCGGGTGATCGCGTCAGCTTCCGGCAACACGACGTCGCAGACCTTGGCCTTGGGGATCGCCGCGATGGCCTTGCGCTGCTCGAAGTCCATCCGCTTCCCACCGCGCCCGCTCATGTTCATCAGGATCATGACCTCGGACGCCGAAGCCTCGAGCTCGCCGAGGACATTGTGCATGTTCTCGAACGCGAGGCGGCCGTGGATCGGCACGAGCCACAGCGACGGGCTGAAGCTGACCGCGACCTCGATCGCCGGCGAGCAGTCGACGAGGACGAGGTCCACGTTCGTGAACTTCGGCACCTTTTTGGGGGAGAAGACGACCGAGAGGTAGGGGCTGCGTTCGTGGAACGTCCCCTCCTTCATGGCGCCGTCGCCGCGCGAGAGGATGCGGAATAGGTCGCCCTGGTTGTCGATGCAGACCGCGACCGTCCGGATCTCCTGGTACTCGGCGTACCAGGCCAGGTGAGAGGTCGTCATCGTCTTACCGACGCCACCCTTGTTGTTGTAGACACCTATGGTCTTGTGCATGTCGGGCCACATTCTCATGTGGCTGTAGGTGGCGCCAGGTCACGCGCCCGCGCCGCGCACGGGTACGCGTACTCAGGCGCGAATCTCCGCTGCATCGCGGAGGGCCGCGGGCCGCCGAGCCGCCCGCCGCCGAGCCGCCCGATCGCAGTTTCTCTGTGCTCGGTTCTGTCGGGTCAGGCCAGCGAGACGGATGCGCGGTTCACCCACGCCGTCAGCAGTCGACCTGACCGGGACGGCCTCGATCCGGCCGGCTCGGTGGCGAAACATCCGCTCGGCTGGGCGGTGGGAGACCATGCCGAGCTGGTCCAAGGCCAGGGCCACACGACGATGTGGCCACCACCGTTCGCTGGTAGATCCGGGTTCTACGAGGTGCTGGGAGGTAGTTGGATAGTGGCCACACATCGATGTGGCCCTGCTCGCGCCAGACGAACCAGCCGCCAGGGGCGAGGTAGGGGACGCTGGCGGCCTCGGCGACGATCACCGTGACGCCGGGTACGCCGCGCGCGGGCGAGGTCGTGGGCTCCCTGGTCGCCGCGCTTGATCAAATCTGCGCGCGTTCGGTCGCCGCTATCGGCGCGCGCCAAGGTGACGCAATCGCGCATTCTGATACTCGATACCGTATCGCTGTATCAATTGGACGCGCACAGCCTGATTGCTCCATCTAACCGGCGTGATCGCGCGTGACCTGGCGGGTTGATACGGTTCATACGGTATCGCTGAGGTAGACCGCGCCCCAGTTCGGCGCGAAGCGTCAGGGGGTACCAGCGCGGTCACGCGCAGGCGAGGCTCAGGCAGGGTGGGCCACACGATGATGTGGCCCGGCCAGGAGGCCGCACACGGGTGTGGCCGCCCGTGGCGCGCGCAGAGCACACCTTACGATCTACCTGTGTGCCCCTCGAGCGGCTGCTCGCCGGCCCTACCGGCGGCCGCACAATAGGCGGCTGCCAGTGTGGCGGCGCAGGCCCACGACTGGCCGCACTCTGTGCGGACCGTGGTGTGGCCTTTCGTGCGGCCCCTTGTGGGGCCGCCGGCGCGGCTCGTCGTGCGGGCGCCGGTGGGGCCTCTTGTGGGCCGCCGATGGGGCCCTTGGTGCGGCCTCTCGTGCGGCTCGTCGTGCGGCTGACAGGCCGCCCGCTACCTTCCGCCGGAACGGGCGAGTTGCCGTGCCAGACCCCGTTCTCGGGTGGGCAAGCAGGGAAGTCGCGACGCGGAGCGTAGGGCGGGGGCCACTCGAGTTCGTTGCACGCCAGGAAGTCGCAACGCGGGGACCGGGGGGGCCTCGGCGCGCAGGACAACCGAGTTCATGCCAGCGACCCGCAGCATCCGGGCGGGCGGGCGCCACCCGCCGCCCGCCGCCCACCGCCTCGCCGCGTGCCGCGTCGCCGCCCGCCGCCTGCCGCGCCGCCGCTCGCCGAGCCGGCGCTGCGCGGCCCGCCGCGACGCCGCCGTGTCGCGCGCGTCGCCGCCGCGCTGACAGGGCCGTCGGCGCCGTGCCGACGCGCGCTGGCCCGTCCCCCGATCGCCTGCGTCGCCGCGGCGCGGAGCGGCGCTCCCGGCCGGCGGACGCGGCGTCGCCCGTCGCCGCGGGTCGGCCACGCGGCCGGCACCGCAGAACACCGCAGCGGCGCCGCGCGAAACCTCCCCTGAGCCGGCGCGCGGATCTCTAGCTCCGCACTGCCGACTGGGGGTGCCAGCATGCGTGGTTGTGCG
Source organism: Myxococcales bacterium (assembly GCA_016793465.1). Next base: position 4,215 of record JAEUJW010000082.1, on the reverse strand, counting down.
CCGCGCGGGCAGCCTTGCGGACGCGCGCCGGATCGAGCGGTCGCGCTTGTGGTTTCGGGGCGAAGTCGCGACGAATGGCGGGATGGCCTGTCGCGTGCCAGGCCGCCGCCAGCGGCGATGTCCGCCCCCGGCCCCTCTGCCCCGAGCCGTTCCACACGCCATCTGCGCGTGTCAGTGCCGAGTTTAGGGCTTGCGCCGACGAGCTGTCGGGCCAGGCAGGAGCGCGCGCGAGGGAGCGGCGGGTGCCTTGGCCGCCGGCAGCGCGCGCGAGGGGGCGGCGGGTGTCTTGGCCCCTGGCAGCGCACGCGAGGGTGCGGCGGGGGCCTTGGCCGCCGGCAGCGTGCGCGAGGGGACGGGCGCCTTGGCCTCGGGCAGCGCCAGCGTGACCGACCGCCCCGCGCTCCCGGGGGCGAACACCGTCTCGCCGAGCATCTTGCCGTCGGTGGTGATGTGCCACGCCAGCAGCGCCTCGCGGACCCCGAACAACCGCGACCGGGCGGCCTCGATCGCATTCTTCACGAAATGCAGGAGCACACGATGAAGCCGGCGCAGCTCGGCCTCCTGATCATCTTCGTGCTCGTCGGGTCGCAGCACGACCAGGCAAGGCCGCCCGTCGATGCGAAACCGGAGGACGGGCATCGGGCCGTCGCCGCCTTCCCACTCCGGATCCGTCAACCCGACGTCGCGGGCATCCTCCATCAGCACCTTGAGCTCGAGCTGGCTGTCGAGGATGGGGACCTTCGTCTCGGTGTAGCGGCGGGCGGGGGTCTTCGCGGTCCGTGAGGCCATCCCACCGAGCGTAGACCGCAGGGCGGTCGCTCGTCGACCCCGCGGATCTTGGCGCTGCTGCATGCCGTGCATGCCGTGCCGGCGCTGCCCGCTCGCCGGCGCCGCTGTCCCGCGTGTCGGCGCCGCCCGCCGTGCCACGGCGGCGAGAACTTCGGCGAGCTCGTGCTGGGCCGTTTGCGCTGTGACCATCGAACGGACCGTGGTGCCGGGCCCAGAACGAGAAGCGCGAGGTCCCACCAGGACCTCGCGCTGGTTGAGGGTTGTGCTGCTTACTTCGACGGTGGGTTGTTGCCTCTGCCTCCGTCCGAGGGTTGCCGGTCCCGCTCGGCCAGTTGCCGCCGTTGCCGCCCTTGCTGCCGCCGGGGTTGCCCCCGCAGCCCTTGCTGCCGCCGGGGTTGCCCCCGCCGCCCTTGCTGCCGCCGCCACCACCGCCCTTGCTACCTGGCGAGCTGTGGGTCGGAGGCTGAACACGCACGGCGAGCCGCTCCGCGATGAAGCAGGCCGGCCAGGGGTCCCTGCTTCGGCGCGGCTGGGGGCCCCGGGAGACTCCGCGCGGCGACGCGAGCGATCGGCGCGTCCGCGGTGAAGGCGTCGGCGAACACCACGTAGCGCCCGCCCACGAGGAACATGTCCGCCTGCGGTTCGTCGGTAGCGACGAAGACCGCATCGGTGCCGCCGCACTCGAGCACGCTGACCCAGCTCGGCCCCGAGGCGTCGAGCTCGAGCGAGATCCAACCCGCGGGCGCGGTCATCGTCACCTTGGACCAGAGGTAGGAGCCCGCGCCGTCTTCCGATCGCTGTGGCCCGATCGAGCCAGGCTCGTCGCACGCCAGGCGGAACGTGTGCTCCCACGTCGCGCCGTCCCAGGCGACGTCGGGGCCGTCGCACTCCAGCGACCCGCTCGTCGCCGGCAGGCCACCGGCCAGGTACTCGGCCTCGACATCCGCGAACGCGTCGCCGAAGACATCCGCGAACAGGTCGATCGACGCGGCGGCGTCCGTGCCGGCGGACGCCGCGTAGTAATCGAGTAGCAGCGCCATCCCGTAGCGCCCGCGCAGGTAGCTGGTGAAGGCGCCCGCGGCGTCGTAGTCGACGTCGCGGCCGTCGTCGATCTCGACCATCACCGAGGGCGTGAACAACGGGTGCGGAGCGCCATTGCGTTCGTCCTCCAGCATCGTCGCCATGCCTTCGATCAGCCAGGGCCGCGGGCGGCCGAGCCTGGAGAGTTGGGCGTGGACAAGCTCGTGGCTGAACACGATCAGGTCGCCGAACATCTCGCGGCCCCTGGTGCAGCCGCCGAGCGACAGGTTGCACGCGGCCTCGACGGCGGCGCGATCGAACAACCACCAGTAGGTCAGACCTTGGGGGTCGCGCGGGAGGCCGGTCTCTTGTTCGAGCCAACGCAACCGCCGCTCGAAGTAGTCGAACGAGCCGTCACAGATCGGCTCGTCGAAGTCCTGGATCACCGTGAGCCCGTCAAGCTCATGGCGCGCCGCGTCGTCTCGCTGGCAGGCGCAGGCGAGCAACGTCCAGGCGAAGGCGTATCGCGGCTGACGCATCTACGGGCTCTGCCCCGTGGTCGGTGGGCCCGTCGTGGGGTCGCTCGGCACCTCCTGCGAGTTCGGGCTCACGCAGCCGCAGAACTTGTCGTTGTCGAACTTGTCGCACGAGGCGGTCTCCTTGTCCGGCAGGCACGGCTGCGGCTTCTTGCACGGCTCCGTGAGACCGCAGATCTGGTACTCGCACTCACCGACCGCGTGCGGGTCGGAGGGGTTGGCGCTGCCGTAGTTGCACGTGTAGCCGGCCGAGCACTTCGTGTGCTTGCTGCACTTGTCCTTCGTGTCCGTGTCGGACCCGCCGGTCTTCGGTCCGTTGCATCCGCCGAGCAGGCCGATGCTGAGGAGGATCTGGGGGATCATGTTGGCCCTCCGGGGGGAGAGTAGAAGGAAGGGGAACGCGGGTCTACGGGTCATGTTTGCCTTTCGGGGTTGGGACTGCTGGATCGAGTTTCAGGAAGCTAGCCGGCGAACGCGGCGCTTGGACCGGGCGAGAGGTCGTCCTCCAGGATCACGTCCTGGCCGTCGTCGACCACCCAGACGTCGAGCGCGGCGCGCAGGTCGTCGCCCTCGTGGAGTCGATCGGCGACGTCGTCGCAGTAGGAGGCCCAAGCTGCGAGCCGCTCGTCGAGGGGCCCAGGGTGCAGCACGATCGCCTCGCCGAGCGCGCGGCGTACATCCACATCCGCGAGCGACGCGACCGTGGTCGACAGGCCGAACGGGTGGGTACTACCGCGGTCGGTCACGGGCGCGTGTCTGCCGACATCCGCGAGCGGGATCGCGAACACGAGCGGGCACGGGCCGGCGGCGACGTAGAAGATCCTGCCGCTGGCGACGTGGTGGAAGAAGGGCAAGGGGGCGGTGATGGGGGCTGCGGTCGTCATGGTCGTCGCGCTCACACAGCCGCAGACATGGCTGCGGGCTCCAGCTCGTGATGTGCCAGCCCGCAGCGGAACACGTGGACGATGCCGCCTTGGGCGAGGGTCCACAGGTCGCCGCGCAGATGGGCGTCGCGCACGGACGTGAAGCCCAGCGTCTCGCCAGCCATGCGCATCCCCACGAACCAGCCGAGGTAGTCGCCGCGGTGGCGGAACGGGACGGCGAAACGCGGGGTCGACAGCGGCGGCGGGGGATGGCTCGGCGACAGGCCGCGGGCGTTGGCCCGCCGGTTGCTGAGGCGTCGACGATGCGCCCGTGACGTCGTCACGAGGTCTGCGACGCGATCGTTCAGGGCGTCGATGCATGCGGGACGATCCTCGAGGAGCAGCCCTCCGATCTCGTCCTTGGCGATGTCGAGCAGGTCTTGCAGCATCGACGCGGCGAGCACCCGCGCGTCACGGCCGACGTCCGCCCGGAGATACGGGCCAGCGGGCGAGGCTAACTGCTCGGCCGTGTCGGCCATCAGGAGGTGGGCGGCGTTCGTGACGCTCACGGCCTGCGCCTCGTCCGGGAGGATGTCCCACGGCCGCAGGCACACGGGCTCGCCGGGCGCGCTCACGAGGAAGATGCGCCCGTCGCTGGTCACGTAGAAGAGGTGAGCGTCGCTCCGGTAGAAGCCAGACGCGACGCGCAGCATCCGAACCGCCGCGTGCTGTTCGTGGTCAGGGGTCGGGGTGATCTGGTTGCTGGAGTCCATTGATGATCAATTCCTGTCGATTGTCGAGTCATTCGGCACTTCGACCCTACACTCGTCCAATCGGCCGTGCAAGGCGTTGCGAGCCCCCGCGGCGCTGGCGCGAAGGTGCGCCGATGGCCTATACTCCGGCGCCTGTGCCCCTCCCGCGCAACCTCGACCCGGCCTTCGCCACCACCGACGACATCATGGCGGCCGCCAGCATCACGCGGAGCACGGTGAAGGTCTGGGCGGAGC
>JAEUJW010000023.1 GCA_016793465.1 Myxococcales bacterium | reverse complement strand
GCCGTGCCGCAAGGCGCTGAAGGATGCCGGCCTGAAGGCCAGCGACATCAACGAGGTGATCCTGGTCGGCGGCATGACCCGCATGCCCAAGATCATCGAGAAGGTGAAGGAGTTCTTCGGGCGCGAGCCGCATCGCGGCGTCAACCCGGACGAGGTCGTCGCCGTCGGCGCCGCCATCCAGGGCGCCGTGCTGAAGGGCGAGGTGAAGGACGTCCTGCTGCTCGACGTGACCCCGCTGTCGCTCGGCATCGAGACGCTGGGCGGCGTGTTCACGCGGCTCATCGACCGCAACACGACGATCCCGACCAAGAAGAGCCAGACCTTCTCCACCGCCGAGGACGGCCAGACCGCGGTCACCATCCGCGTGTTCCAGGGCGAACGCGAGATGGCGGCGGACAACAAGATCCTCGGCCAGTTCGACCTGGTCGGAATTCCGCCGGCGCCGCGTGGCGTGCCGCAGATCGAGGTCACCTTCGACATCGACGCCAACGGCATCGTCCACGTCGGCGCCAAGGACAAGGCCACCGGCAAGGAGTCGAAGATCACGATCACCGCCAACTCGGGCCTCAACGAGCAGCAGATCCAGGACATGGTCAACCAGGCCCAGAAGCACGAGGCCGAGGACAAGAAGCGGCGCGAGGCCGTCGAGAACCGCAACTCGCTCGAGTCGATGATCCTCCAGATGGAGAAGCTCATCGGCGAGAGCGGCGACAAGCTCCCGGCCGGGCCGAAGGGCGAGGCCGAGGCCGCGATCAAGGACGCCAAGGCGGCCCTCGAGTCGGGCGACGCCGACCGCATCAGCTCCGCCAAGGAGGCCCTCACCAAGGCCTCGCACAAGCTGGCCCAGGCCGCCTACGGCACGCCCGGCGAGGGCGGCCCGCAGCAGCCTGGCGGCCCGCAGGGCGGCGCGCCCGGCGGTGACGCCGGCGCCAAGGCGGGGCAGGGCGACGTGATCGACGCCGAGTTCGAAGAGAAGAACTGAGCCCTCGACGGCGCATGAACCAGGGCCGGACCCGCACCCGCGGGCCCGGCCCTCCGCGTTTCTTCGCCCCGTCGCCCGCGCCCCTGGAGGCACCACGCCGCCGGCGGCCGCGCGCGCCCCGGTTTCTGGCGGGCGTCACGGCGATGCCGTAGGTTGATCCCCATGGCCTCGAGGCTGGCTCTCGCTGCGCTCGCCGTGACGGTGCTCGCGACCGCGGCCGCGTGCGCCGGCCCCAACCTGTGGACCGACGGCACCAGCGTCTCGACCGGCACCACCAGCCGCGGCCGCATGCGGCGCCCGGCCAGGCTCCCGCTCGCCGGCCACGGCTTCAAGGTCCCGCAGCGCTGGTCGGAGCGCGGCTTCCAGTACGGCGTGGACGAGCTGGTCGGCGTCATCCAGCGCGCCGCTCGCAAGGTCAGCGGCCGCGCCAGGAAGGTCGTGCTCGGCGTCGCCGACCTCGGCCCTCAGCGCGGCGGCAAGTCGATGTGGCACAGCAGCCACCAGGCCGGCCGCGACGTCGACCTGCTCTTTTACACCGTCGACGAGCAGGGTCACCCGCTGGACCCGCCCGAGGACGACATGATCCGCTTCGACGCCGAGGGCAAGCCGTACGTCCGCGGCAAGGCGACCTACAACGAGGCCGAGTGGGCCGCGCGGCGCTTCGACACCGCCCGCAACTGGCAGCTGGTCGAGGCCCTGCTGACGGACAGCGAGGTCCGCGTGCAGTGGATCTTCGTGTCCGAGGGCCTCGAGGCCAGGCTCCTCGAGTACGCGCGCCGCAAGGACCGTCCGGCCTGGCTCGTCGAGTACGCCGCGACCGTGCTCTACAACCCGCCCGACGCCCCGCCGCACGACGATCACTTCCACCTCCGCATCTACTGCTCGCGCACCGACCGCTTCCACGGCTGCATCGACCGCGGCCCGGTCTGGCAGCACGAGAAGAAGCGCTACAAGTACGGCGGCCCCGAGCACTACGACCCGTACCGCTGGCGCATGCTGACCTCGCTGCCGCTGGTCGCCGGTCCGGGCTGAGCTTCGCGGATCGCGCGCGTCGACGGCCGGTCGCGAGATCTCGGCCCACCCCGCACGAGGAGATCCGATCTCGATGTACTTCGCGAGATCTCGCGGCCTCGACGCCCCTGGCCTGCCCGCCGGGGTCCACGCGCGTCTCCGCGAATTCACCGACGTGACGCGTCGTACCCCCTGTGGAAAACCTGTGGGGTAGTTGTGGATGGCCTTTGAGACAGGTCATCTTCGGAGCCTGTCGTCGCCGCTTCGCCGCGATCTGCCACGATGTTCAGCTCGCCCCGCTCGAGCGCCGTTCTGCCGCCTGTGCACGCGCCGCGATCGCGTCGGCGAGGCCGCGGAGCGACGCGCTCTGTTCTGAAAATCTGAGCAGCTCTCACTGAACGGCCGAGCAAGGTGCACGTGCACAAAACTTTACGGTCTCGATGGAAAATGCTTCCTAGGATCTACTCAATAGAATACATTGCTCGCCTAGCCGCGAGGCTGATCGTCCCAAGCGACAGTTCCTCACGAGATCGAGCTAAAAGCCTGTTCTACCGGCCTTCTGCCGGCTCTCCGCACCCGAAGCCCTCTAGCCTGCGAACCCATGGCCACCGTCCTCACCGAAGCGCAGATCCGAGCCATCGAGTCCTCGAGCCCCGAGGGGCTCAGCTCGCAGCAGCTCGTCGCCGCCTTCGAGGGGCAGGGGGTCAAGTTCAGCGAGGCCAACCTCCGCCGCTACGTGCAGCTCGGCCTGGTGCCGCGCTCTCGTCGCGTCGGCCAGAAGGGCAAGCACCTCGGCTCGCACGGGGTCTACCCGGTCCGCGCCGTCCGCCGCATCAACACCATCAAGAAGTTGATGGCCGAGCGCTACACGATCGAAGAGATCCAGGCCAAGTTCCTGTCCTTCAAGGACAGCATCGAGACCCTCGACGAGGCGCTCGACGACCTGCTGACGCAGTTCGAATCCCGGCTCGAGGCGGAGGCCCCGTCGCCCCGCCGCGACCAACTCTACGACGAGCTGCGGTCGATCAAGGCCGCCGCCGACGAGCTCCTCAGCGGCGTCCACCGCCTCGAAAAACTGCTGCTCTCCGGCAGCGCGGCCGTCCGTCCTCGGGGCGGCGGCGCTGCCAGCCCGACTGAACTGCTGTAGTTACCTGTCCCTTCGGACATCCTCATCCTCGCCCACCTCAGGTTCACCGGAGCCGCATCACGGCCCCGCGCAGGTCTCCTCATGCACACCCTCGACACCCACGACGACGACTCCCAGGCCCTCCTCGACGGCGCCAGCCCCGATCTCGCCACCGACAACGACGCCGAGGTCCCGGCCGAGGCCGACGAGGCCGACGAGGACGCCCCGGCCCTCGGCGACCCCAAGCCGATCGTCCGCCGCGCCCGCGCCAAGACCATCGCCATGAAGCGCCTCACCAAGGAGGAGCTGCGCATCGGCGCCCTGCTGTACCCCGAGCGCACCTACTGGCGCCCGAAGAACCGTGGCGAGTGCGCCAACGTCTCGCGCCCGTGCCCGTACGTGAGCTGCAAGTACCACCTCTACATCGACGTCAACCCGGCGACCGGCAGCATCAAGATCAACTTCCCCGACCTCGAGGTCTGGGAGCTGCAGCACTCGTGCGCCCTCGACGTCGCCCAGACCGGCGGGATCACGCTGGAAGAGGTCGGCGAGATCTTGAACCTCACCCGCGAACGCATCCGCCAGGTCGAGGTCCGCGGCCTCCTGAAGCTGAAGGAAGAGGGCGGCGAGGACATGCTCTCGTACCTGGCCCGCGGCGACTGACGCGGGTGCGAGGCGCCGCACACCGCGCGCGTTGACCACCCTGCGGCGCTCGTCGTATCAGCCAGGGCCGTGAACCCCCTGCCGCCGATCCGCCGCGCCCTCGTCAGCGTCAGCGACAAGCGCAACCTCGAGACGCTCGCGCAGATCCTCATCGACAGCCAGGTCGAGGTGCTGTCGACCGGAGGCACCTACACCGCCCTCGAGGCCCTCGGCGTCGAGGCGGTCAAGGTCAGCGAGTACACCGGCGCCCCCGAGATCCTCGGCGGGCGCGTCAAGACGCTCCACCCCAAGATCCACGGCGGCATCCTGGCCCTGCCGACCGCCGCCCACGAGGCCGAGCTGCGCCTCCACGGGCTCGCCGCGATCGACCTGGTGGTCGTCAACCTCTATCCCTTCCGCGACGTCGTCGCCCGCGGCGGCAGCTTCGACGAGGCCGTCGAGAACATCGACATCGGCGGCCCGGCGATGGTCCGCGCGGCCGCCAAGAACTGGCAGCGCGTCGCCGTGATCGTCGACCCCGACGACTACGCCGCGCTCGGCGAGGCCCTCGCCGGCAACGGACGCGCGCTGCCCGAGCCGCTGCGCCGCCGCCTGGCCCGCAAGGCCTACGCGCACACCGCCGCCTACGACGCCGCGATCGCCACCTACCTCGCCGGCTTCGACGACGGCGGCGCGGCGCTCGGCCCCGAGGCGCTGCCCGAGCGCTTGTTCGTGGCCGGCAGCGCGACCGGCGAGCTGCGCTACGGCGAGAACCCGCACCAGCCCGCCCGCTTCTACGCCGCCTCCGCGCTCACCGATCCGCCCGGCCTCGACCGCGCCGGCGTGCTGCAGGGCAAGGCCCTCAGCTACAACAACCTGCTCGACGCCGACGCCGCCCTCGGCCTCGTCCGCGACCTGGCCCGCCTCGGCCCCAGCGCCGCGATCATCAAACACGTGTCGCCGTGCGGGCTGGCGGTCGGCCGCGGCGGCGAGGCGCTCGCGGACGTGTACCTGCGCGCCCGCGAGGCCGACAGCGAGAGCGCGTTCGGCGGCATCGTCGCGCTGTCGCAGCCGGTCGACGCGGCGACGGCGGCTCGCCTCGCCGAGACCTTCCTCGAGGTCGTGATCGCTCCCTCGTTCCTGCCCGAGGCCCGCACGATCCTCGCCGCCAAGAAGAACCTCCGCCTGCTCGAGCTCCCGGTCGACCACGGCTCCACGGTCCCGCCGCTGCGCCTGCGCTCGATCGCCGGCGGCCTGCTGGCCCAGCGCGAGGACCCCGTGGCGCCGATCGCCCGCAGCCGCGTGGTCACCCGCCGCGCGCCCACGCCGTCCGAGATCCGCGACCTCGAGCTCGCCCACATCGCCGGCAAGTGGGTGCGCAGCAACGCGATCGTGCTGTGCAAGGACGGCGCCTCGGTCGGCATCGGCGGCGGCCAGACCTCGCGCGTCGAGGCCGCCCGCCAGGCCAGCGCGAGGGCAGGGGAGCGCGCCCGCGGGGCCGTGCTCGCCTCCGACGCGTTCTTCCCGTTCCGCGACGGCATCGACGCCGCCGCCGCCGCGGGCGTCACCGCCGTCGTCCAGCCCGGCGGCTCGGTGCGCGACGACGAGGTCCTCGCCGCCGCCGACGAGCACGGCATCGCCATGCTGTTCACCGGCGAGCGCCACTTCCGTCACTGATCGACTGACCCTTCGGACAGGAGCTATCGGAGATGCGTATCCTCGTCCTCGGATCCGGCGGCCGCGAGCACGCCCTGGCCTGGCGCGCGGCCCACGAGGGCCACGAGATCCACGTCGCCCCCGGCAGCGACGGCATCGCCGCCGACGCCCGCTGCCACCCGCTCGCGCTCGCCGATCACGCCGCCGTGGTCGCGCTCGCCCGCGGCCTCGCGCCGGACCTCGTGATCGTCGGCCCCGAGCAGCCGCTCGTCGAGGGCCTCGCCGATCGCCTGCGCGCCGCCCCCCTCGCCGTGTTCGGCCCGTCCGAGGCCGCCGCCGAGCTCGAGGGCAGCAAGGCCGCGGCCAAGGCCTTCATGGTCCGCCACGGCGTCCCGACCGCCCGCCACGTCCGCGCCGACGAGCTCGCCGCCGGCCTCGCCGCCGTGCGCACGTTCGCCGCGCCGCCGGTGATCAAGGCCAGCGGCCTGGCCGCGGGCAAGGGCGTGACCGTCGCCGACAGCTTCGAGGAGGCCGAGCTGGCCGTTCGTTCCTGTCTCGAAGACCAGGTGTTCGGCCGCGCCGGCGACAGCGTCGTGCTCGAGGAGCGCCTCGAAGGCGCCGAGGCCTCGCTGTTCGTCGTCACCGACGGCGAGCGCTACCTCTGCCTGCCGCCCGCCCAGGACCACAAGCGCCTGCTCGCCGGCGATCGCGGGCCCAACACCGGCGGCATGGGAGCCTACAGCCCGGCGCCGATCTGCAGCGACGCCGTGCTGCGCCGCGTCGCCGCCGAGATCGTCGAGCCCACGCTCGCGGGCCTGCGCGCCGAGGGCCGCCCGTTCGTCGGCGCCCTGTTCGTCGGCCTCATGATCGACGCCGCGGGCGTCCCCCGGGTCATCGAGTACAACTGCCGCTTCGGCGACCCCGAGATCCAGCCGGTCCTCTTCGGTCTGCAGGCCCCGATCTTCCCCCACCTCCTCGCCGCCGCGCACGGCCGCCTGCAGCCCCCGGCGCGCCCGTTGCCGGCGCTCGCGGCCGCCACCGTGGTGCTCGCCGCCGGCGGCTACCCCGGCGCGTGCACGCCGGGCGCGGCGATCCGCGGCCTCGAGCTCGCGCAGGAGCTGCCCGACGTCAAGGTCTTCCACGCCGGCACCCGCCGCGGCGCCGACGGCTGGGTCACCAACGGCGGCCGCGTGCTCGGCGTGTGCGCGCGCGGACCCGATCTGCCCGCCGCGCTCGTCCGGGCCTACGCCGCCGTCGATCGCATCGACGTCGCCGGTGGTCAGCACCGTCGCGACATCGGCGCCCGCGCTTGACCTGCCGGCCCGTCCGCGTGGTATGAGGGCACCACGATGGCCCGCATTCGTCCCGTCCGTGGTCTGCGTTACGATGCCCGCGCCGGAGACGCCGGCCTCCTGCTCGCCCCGCCGTACGACGTCGTCGACGACGCCGGCCGCGCCCGCATCGCCGCTCGCTCGCCGCACAACTGCATCCACGTGATCCTCCCGCAGGGCGAGGGCGACGCCAAGTACCCCGAGGGCGCGGCCCAGTTCGCCCGCCTGCGCGCCGAGGCCCTCGTCCGCGACCCCGAGCCGAGCTTCTACGTCTACCACCAGACCTTCACCAGCGAGGGCCGGCAGTACACGCGCAAGGGCTTCATCGGCCTCATCGAGCTCACCCGCTTCGGCGAGGGCCCGGTGCTCGCCCACGAGCGCACGCTCTCGGGGCCCAAGGCCGACCGCCTGAAGCTCATGCGGGCCTGCGACGCCCACCTCGAGCTCGTGTTCGGCATGTTCGCCGACCCCGCGCGCGCGTGGGAGGGCGCGACCGGCGAGCTCGGCGAGCCCGTGCTCGACTGCGACTTCGACGGCGCCCAACACACGCTCTACCGCGTCGCCGATCCGGCCCGCGCCGCCGCGCTCGCCGAAGTCCTCGCCGACAAGAACATCTACATCGCCGACGGCCACCACCGCTACGAGACCATGTGCACCTTCCGCGACGAGCTGCTGGCCGCCGGCCGCGGCGAGACGGCGCGCTGGGGCCTCATCTACCTCAGCAACCTCGACGACCCCGGCCTCGTCGTGCTGCCCACGCACCGCCTGGTCCACGGCGTCGCCGCCTTCGACCTGCAGGCCACGCTCGCCGCGCTGCGCCCGTACTTCACGATCGACGAGGTCCCGCTGCCCCGGGACGGCGCCGACCTGCGCGCGGGCCTCAAGGCGGCCGCGCACGGCGGCGCCGCCTTCGGCCTGTCGGTGCCCGGCTCCGGCGCGCTCCACACCCTGCGCCTGCGCCCCGACTTCGATCCGCAGGCCGCCGGCCTCGGCCACCTCCACCCCGCGCTGCAGCGCCTCGACGTCGCGCTCCTCCACGAGCTCGTGCTCGAGCGCGGCCTCGGCATCACCCGCGAGGCCCAGGCCCAGAACACCAACCTCCGCTACTACAAGTCGACCGACGAGGCCGTCAACGTGGCGAGGGCAGGGAGCTCATCTTCACGGCCCCCCGGGCCTGATTCGGACGTCCAGCTCGTCTGCTTCATGAACGCGACCCCCGTCAGCGACGTGCGGGCCGTGTGCGACAGCGGCGAGGTCATGCCGCAGAAGAGCACGTTCTTCTACCCGAAGATCCCGACCGGCCTGGTGTTCCATACCCTCGGCGACGAGAAGGGCGCGGCCTCGTGACGACCCTCGTGGTGGTCGGCGCCCAGTGGGGCGACGAGGGCAAGGGCAAGGTCGTCGACTACCTCGCCAGCCAGGCCCAGGTCGTCGCGCGCTACGCCGGGGGCAACAACGCCGGGCACACGCTGGTGATCGGCGCCCGCAAGATCGTCACCCACCTGGTGCCCTCGGGCTGCGCCTACCCTGGCACCACCTGCGTGCTCGGTGCCGGCATGGTCGTCGACGTCGACGTGCTGCAGAAGGAGGTCGCCGACCTCCAGCGCGAGGGCATGCTGCAGGGCGGCGAGCTCCGCGTCTCGCTCGACGCCCACGTCATCCTCCCGTACCACCGCGCGCTCGACGGCCTGCGTGAAGATCGCTCGGCCGGCCGCCTCGGCACCACCCGCCGCGGCATCGGCCCGGCCTACGAGGCCAAGGCCGGGCGCCGCGGCGTGCGCGTGCGCGACCTCCTCGACCCCGACCGCCTGCGCCCGCGCCTGTTGCAGAACAAGGAGGACGTCGACCCCGAGCTCGTGCGCCTCGGCGGCGAGCCGGTCGACGTCGACGACATCCTCGCCGCCGCGGCCGCGTGGGCGACCTGGCTGAAGGGACAGGTCTGCGACGCCGGCGCGCTCGTCGACGCGGCCATCGTCGCCGGCAAGCGCGTGCTCATCGAGGGCGCGCAGGGGGCCCTCCTCGACCTCGATCACGGCACCTACCCGTACGTGACGTCGTCGACGACGCTCGCCGGCGGCGCCTGTGCCGGCCTCGGGATCGGCCCGACCCGCGTCGACCAGGTCTGGGGCATCACCAAGGCCTACGCGACCCGCGTCGGCGCGGGCCCGTTCCCGACCTGCCTGCACGACGCCACCGGCGAGCTGCTGCGCCAGGCCGGCGCCGAGTTCGGGGCCACCACCGGCCGCCCGCGCGACTGCGGCTGGCTCGACCTGCCCGCGCTCCGCCACGCCGCCCGCCTCAACGGGCTCACGGGCCTCTGCATCACCAAGCTCGACGTGCTCGCCGCGCTCCCGCGGGTCCAGCTGTGCACCCGCTACCGCGACGGGGCCGAGCCCGGCCTCGTCGATCTCGCCGACGTCGTCGCCGAATATGCGGACGTACCGGGCTGGGGCGACCCGTCGCTCCGGACCCGGATCGCCGCCGCCCGGCGCCTGGAAGATCTCCCGCCTGCAGCCCGGGCCTACCTCGACGGCGTCGAAGCCGCCGTGGGCGTCCCGATCGTCCTGGTCTCCGTCGGCCCCGACCGCGAGCAGACCATTCTCACCGGGGCAGCGTTTGCGTCTCGCTGACCCCTCAGCGGCCTGCTCGCAGGCCAAATTCGCCCAACCGCCCCACGGACCTGAAACTCGCACGAGCCCCCGATGAACGGCCATGGACACAGCCCCGGGCACCCGAAACAGCACTCGGGCTCCGTTGTTGTACCTACCTGCCCGATTTTTTATACTGGCGACCCCGCGGACACAGTCGGTTCTGCAGGGCGCCGTCGCGCTCTGGCGAGCGACTCCCAGGAATCACGCTCATGAAGATCGAATGCGATAAGTGCGGAGCCAAATACTCGATTGCGGATGACAAGGTCCGTGGCAAGACCTTCAAGATCCGCTGCAAGAAGTGCAGCAACGTGATCATCGTCCGCGACAAGGCGGGAGGTGGCGACGCTGCGGACGGGGAGCCCCCGGCGGACGAACCGGGCTGGCACCTCGCGATCGGCGGCGAGACCGTCGGTCCGCTGAGCGAGCAGGAGGTCCGTGATCGTTACGCCGCCGGCGAGATCGACAAGGAGACCTCGGTCTGGCAGGAGGGCTTCGAAGACTGGCTGCCCCTCGGCGACGTCCAGACCTTCAGCGACCTGCCCTCGCGCTCGCCGGCCGCGGCCGCCGTCGCCACGCCCGCGCCCGATCCGTTCGCTGCGAGCGGCGAGGACGACTACAGCCGCGGCAGCCAGGCCCCCGCACACGAACCGGAGCCGGCCCGTCCCGCCGTCGCCTCGACGCCGGTGGCCAGCTCGCCGGTGGCCAGCTCGCCCGCGAAGAGCGGCGGCGGCGAGTCGCCCCGCGTCAGCGCGCTGACCGGCGCCCGCAACGAGAACTCGGTGCTCTTCTCGCTCGACAGCCTGTCGTCCGCGGTGATGGGCGGCGGTAAGCCCAGTGGTGGGGGCGGCGGCGGCGGCGGCGGCTCGGTGAGCTCGTTCTCCTCGCCCTCTCCGAGCAGCAGCCACACGCCGTCGGCGACCGGCAACAGCGAGGGCTCCGGCCTCATCGACATCCGCTCGATGGGCGCCATGCTCGGCGGCGGCGGTGGCGGCGGCGGCGGCGGTGCCGACGACGATCGCGACGACTCGATGCTCCCGAGCTTCGGCGGCACCGGCTTCGGCGGCCTCTCGGCGGCGCCGCTGCTCACGGCCCAGCCGGCCGCGTCGGCGCCCGAGCCCGTGATCGCCGAGCCGCAGCGCCAGAGCCAGGCCCCGCTCTACATCATCATCGGCATCCTCGTGCTGGCGATGGGCGGCCTCGGCTTCTACGTCGCCACCCGCGAGCCTCCGCCTCCGCCGCAGCCGCAGATCGTCTACCAGTCGCTGCCGGTCCCGCCGGACAAGGACGAGAAGGACGAAGAGGACCGCAAGAAGAAGGCCGCGAAGGACGAAGAGGGCGAAGAGGACGGCGAGGACGCGGCCGACGCCGGTGACACCAAGGCCACCGACGACAAGGGCGGCAAGACCACGACCCCGAAGAAGGGCGACAAGAAGGGCGCCGTCAAGACGACCGACAAGAAGGGCACCGAGACCAAGACCGACGGCCCCGGCGAGACGAAGACCGAGACGAAGACCGAGCCCAAGAAGGCTGAGGACAGCACGCCGTCGGTCGAGTGCATCCTCGATCCGTCGAAGTGCAAGAAGAGCGGCGGCGGCGGCGGCGGCGGCGACAGCAAGCCGCCCCCGGACAAAAACCTGCCCGAGAAGCTTGAGCTCGAGGACATCAAGGCCGGCACCGCGTCGAGCAAGGCCTCGGCCGAGTCGAAGTGCAAGGGCCAGTCGAAGGGCGGTGAGAAGGTGAAGATCAAGCTCTCGATCAACGGCCCCGCCGGCACCGTCATCAGCTCGACGGTCGCCGAGGACGGCGGCAACGCCGGCCTCGCCAGCTGCGTCGCCGCGGAGCTCAAGAAGTCCACCTTCAAGAAGGTCCAGAAGGAGCAGATCGGGACCCAGATCTCGGTGTCCTTCTAGCTTCACGGCCCACCGGGCCCGGGTCGACCCGCGGGTCGATCGCGCAGAGCCGCCCCTCGGGGCGGCTCTCGTCGCGAAACCGCTGCACCATGCCGGCGCGTCAACGCGGTCGCCGGTCCCGCCGCGGCGCACGCGGGCGTCGTGGGGCTCGCCGTCCGCCCCGTGGTGGCGGCCCCGCCGGGTCCGGGGTGGCGGCGGCTCGCACCCCGTCGGCCGCTGGCTGGCCGCACGCCGCGAGATTTCGGCTAGGCAGCGCCCGCGTTTTAAGGGAGGCTGATCGCGGCGCTGCCAAGTCTTCCCCGGCCGCGGTGCGTTGACCGCCCTCCGGGCGTTTCGCCCACCTCGGCCAACCAGTCCCTCGGGGCTGCAAGTCTCCCAGGAGTTTAAACCAGCCATGTCGAACACCGAGAACTCAGCCCTGATCGCCCTGAGCGAGCTCAAGAACCTCGAGGCCAACCGGGTGGCCGACGTCGAGTCGGCCAAGAAGGCCCGCGAGGAGGCCGAGCGTCGCGCCCGTGAAGAGGCCGAGCGTCGCGCCCGCGAGGAGGCCGAGCGTATCGCCAAGGAGGAGGCCGAGCGTCAGGCCCGCATCGCCGCCGAGAAGGAGGCCCGCGACCGCGAGGAGCGCCTGCGCCTGCAAGAGGCCGAGCTCCGCGCCCGCGCCGAGCAGCAGGCTCGCCTCGCCGAGGAGCAGATGCGCCTCGACGCCCAGGTCAAGCTCGCCGAGAAGAAGGCCAAGCCCGTGTGGCTGTACGCCATCATCGGCATCCTCGTCGTCGGTCTCGGCATCGGTGGTTACTTCGCCTACGACTACACCGTGCGTCAGGACGCCAAGGCCGCGGCCGACGCCGAGGCCCAGGCCAGGAAGGACGCCGAGCAGAAGAAGATCACCGACGCCCTGATGGCCGAGCTGAAGGGCCTGAAGGACGAGCAGGACCGCCTCGAGAAGGAGAAGAAGGACCTCGACGAGCGCCTGAAGAACGTCACCGACGAGACCGAGAAGCAGCGCCTGCTGGCCGAGAAGGCCGCGCTCGACGCTCAGCTCGCCGACAACACCAAGAAGCAGACCCGCACCCGCAAGACCTCCGGCGGCAGCAGCGGCGGCGGCGACGATCCGAAGCCCGAGAAGTCGAAGGGCGGCATCACCGTCAAGAAGAACGTCGACGATCCGCTGGACGGCCTGTGATCGGCGATCACGGCCTCTCGTGGGCCTGACCTCCCGCCCGGACTCCCGCTCCCACGGACAGGTCACCAAACTCGGCGCCGAGGCTCTTGCCCGGCGCCGCGTTTTTTGTTAGACCCACCGTCCTCGGCCTGGTAGCCAAGTGGTAAGGCAGAGCTCTGCAAAAGCTCTATACGCCGGTTCAATTCCGGCCCAGGCCTCTCGCTTCAACGCCCCTCCGGGTCCTCGGACCCCGAGGGGTTTTGAGCTGCTGCTCGACGGATTTGCGTCGACCCGAACGACCCGGCGCGAGCCGACGGATCGAGGCGTGATGCAAGCCGGACGAGCTGGGAGGGGCTGCGCGTCTGCGCACCCCCGCGATCTCCGAGGACCGCTGGCCGGGCGGTGAACCACGTGTCTGCGGCCAGGGCGGTCGCCGGCGGCCAATCTTCAGCAGACAGCCGCGAGCGCTGGGGATACCATCGGCGGGCGTCGAATGAGCACCCGGCGAAAGTCTGCACCGATCGCCAGATCGGAGAGGAGCGCCGCGGTCGACCCGCTGGTCGGGGCGACCGTCGCCGGCCGCTACACGATCGTCCGTCTGATCGCGCGCGGCGGGATCGGTCTCGTCTATCTCGCCACACGCAACGACATCGCCGCCAACGCGTCGCTGTCGACCGCCGAGCGCGACGTCGTCATCAAGGTCCTCGCGCCCAACTGGATCGACAACCCCGAGACGGTCGCCCGCTTCGAACGCGAGGGCCAGCGCCTCGGCGGGGTCCAGCACGCCAACATCGTGCGCCTGTTCGAGTGCGGCCACGAGCACGGGGTCACCTACCTGGTGATGGAGCACCTCGTCGGCGAGCTGCTCAGCGACTACATCGCCCGCAAGGGCCGGCTCAGCGTCGAGGAGTTCGTCCCGATCGCCGCGCAGATATTGAAGGGCCTCGGCTACGCCCACTCGCGCGGGCTCATGCACCGCGACATCAAGCCCGCCAACATCATGCTGTGCGTCCGCAAGGGCCGCGCGAACTTCGTCAAGATCCTCGACTTCGGCATGGCCAAGCTGATCGACGGCGAGCGCGAGATCACGGCCAACCACGTGGTCGGCACCGCCAACTACATGTCGCCCGAGCAGATCAAGGGCGACACCGTCGACGTCCGCTGCGACGTGTACGCCGTCGGCGTGCTGTTCTACAGCATGCTGGCCGGGCGCTTGCCGTTCGTCGCCGAGTCGAACGCCGCGCTGCTCTACAGCCACGTGCACGACGCGCCGCCGCACCTCTCCGAGGTGCTGCCGCCCGAGCACAACGTCCCCGAGGGCCTGCAGAACCTGATCATGCAGTGCCTCGAGAAGGAGCCGGACGCCCGCCCGAACGACGCCGACGCGATGGTCGAGGCGCTGATCGACTGCGTGCCGGCCAACATGTTCCACCTGCCGGTCGCCGACGGCTCGACCGGTGTGTTCGTCTCACAGACGGCGATGTCGATGGCCGCGGGCTCCGGCTCGGGCTCCGAGGCGCGTCAGACCAGCGCCGAGCTGTCGCACGCCGACCTCTCGCGCCCCGACGCGCCGTCGACGCGCAGCCACCGTCCGACCACGCGGAATCGCAACCGTCCGCCGACCCTGCGCCAGATCCCGCCCGGCGCCGTCCAGGGCCCGCCCGCGCTCGACAGCACGATCATCACCCTCGAGGCCGCCAGCGTCGCCACGCCGAGCGGCAACTGGGGCCTGGTGATCGGCGCCGTCGCGGCCCTGCTGATCGGCGGGGTCGGCACCGCGATCTACCTCGGCGGCTCGCGCGACGCGCCCGCCGCGGTCGTCGGCGCCGCGGGCGATGGCTCGAGCGCCCCCGATCGCGCGCGCACGACCGCGATCCTCGACCAGGCCGAGGGCGACGTGCTGGCCGGCGAGTTCGAGAAGGCCCGCATCAGCCTCGACGCCGCTGCCGCCGACATCGAGGCTTTCCCGCCGCTGAAGGCCCGCGCCCAGCGCCTGCGCGACCGCATCGCCATGGCCCGCACCTTCGCCAGCGCCCAGCGGCTCGAGCGCGACGGCCACCGCGAGGCCGCGCTGACCGCCTACCGCGAGATCCTCGTCCTCGATCCCGGCCACGTCGAGGCCCGCAACGCCATCGCCCGCCTGTCCGGCCCCGCCGCCAAGGCCACGCCGGCCGCCGACGACCCGGCCGCGCGACCCGGCCGCCCGCGCCCGCAGCCCGGCAAGAAGCCGCAGCCCGGCAAGACGGCCGAACCGAGCCCCGCCCCGTCCACGCCCGAGACGACGCCGCCGCCCGAGAAGGACGGCCCGTTCCTGCCTGTCGCCAAGCCTGACGACGGCGGCGTCTTCCTGCCCGTCGGAGGTAACAAGTGAAGCGAGCGAGCCCGATCTGCTTGTCGATCAGCCTCACGCTGATCGCCGGCCCCGTCCACGCCGCGCCCGCGAAGTCGGAGCCGGTCGCCGCCAGCGAGCCGGCCCCGACCACGCCGGCCCCGCCGACCGCCGCCGAGCTGAGCGACCAGGCGATCGAGCGCTTCAAGGCCAAGGACTACGACACCGCCGCCAACCTGTTCGAGCAGGCCCACGCCCTCGACCCCAACCCCAACTACCTCTTCAACATCGGCCGCGTCTACGAAGAGAAGGGCGACATCAACCGCGCGGTCGAGTTCTACCAGCGCTTCGTCAAGGAGCCCGGCGTCCAGATCGAGTCGCGCGACCTCGCGGTCCAGCGCCTGCGCGTGCTGAAGGCGATCCTGCAGGAGACCGACCAGAAGCCCGATACGAAGCCCGACGACGGCAAGCCGGTCGAGCAGGCGCCCGACGAACCGCAGGCCAAGCCCGAGGTCACCGACGCCGACCCGCACCGCAGCATGCGCCTCGCCGGCTATGGCCTGCTCGGCGTCGGCGGCCTGTCGATGATCCTCGGCGGCGTCTTCGGCGGGCTGGCCCTCGCCAAGAAGAACGACCTCGACGGCACCGCCCTGGCCATGGAGCGCCGCGATCTGACGACCTCGGGCAAGACCTTCGCCCTCGTGTCCGACGTGACCCTGTTCTCCGGCGTCGGCATCGCCGCCACCGGCCTCGTGCTGGTGCTCGTCGCCCGCTCGCGCACCAAGGCCGCCCGCTCGGCCTTCGCCCCCAGCTTCGGCCGCGGCCACGCCGGCGTGGTCTGGAGCCTCCGCTTCTGAAAGCGGCGTTTCGCCTTGAACTAAAGGAGCCCGTCATGTCCGCCTGTTCGCGCAACCTGGCACCTCTCTACGGCCTGGCCGCGGCGGCCGGGTTCACGCTCGGCGCCTGCTCGCTGATCGTCGACTTCACCGAGTGCACCAGCGACGCGCAGTGCAACGTCGACGGCGCGGCCGACTGGATGTGCTTGGACGGCAAGTGCGTGCCGCCCGAGGGCAGCACCGGCAGCCCCAGCGGCGAGCCGCCGGCCAGCTCGTCGAGCGGCGACGCGCCCCCGACCACCGAGCCCGGCGAGACGACCACGACCGGCGACACCACCGCCCAGGTCACGATCACCACGACCGACGACAGCTCGACCGGCACGACCGACAACACCACCGGCCCGTCCGGCTGCACGCTCAACAGCGAGTGCATCGCCGATGCCGGGGACGGCTGGCTGTGCATCGACGGCGCCTGCGTCAACGCGCTGACCGCCGAGTGCACGTCGCTGGTCATGCCGTCCGGTCATGACCCCGACAAGGTCGTGCTCGTCGGCTCGATCATTCCCTCGAGCGACCCCTACGCCCCGCTCACGCTGCCCCTGCAGAACGCCCTGCAGCTGGCGATCGGCGACTACAACAAGACCACGGACCTGCCAGGGGGTTACCGTATCGCTTGGGTCACCTGCGACGACCAGGGTAAGCTTCAGCGAGCCCTCGACGCAGCCAGCCACCTGACCGGCACGCTGAAAGTCCAGGCGATCGTCGGCCCGATCTTCAGCGAGCAAGTCCTCGCCGTCGCGGAACAGGTCACGATCCCCGCCGGTGTCTTCCTCATCAGCCCTACCGCGACCGCCCGTGACATCACCAAACTCGATGACGGCGGCCTGGTGTGGCGTACGATCACCAGCGACGCCTACCAATCCAATGCCATCGCGGACCGCGTCCTCGACCTCACGCCAAAGGTCGAAAAGCTCGCGCTCGTGCACAAGGACGACGCCTACGGCAACGGCATCGCCAGCGACGTGGTCGCGCGCCTGATGGTCCCGCTCGGGCAAGGCCTCGCGGTCCACCCGTACCCCGACCCGACCACCATCCCGCCCGATGACCTCCCGGCGACCTACGGCGCGGTGATCGCTCAGGCTTATGGCGCGATGGGCGAGGAGCATCCCGACACCATCGTCCTCGCCGGCACCACCGAGGTCTCCAGCTTCGTCCATGGCGTGTTGTTGCTGTGGAGCAGCGAGAACCCGCCGATCCCGCTGCCGCGCTTCATCGTCAGCCACGGTGCCGTGCCGAGCATGGAGGACACGGTCAAGAGCGACAACGTGCCCGACCCGCTGAAGCAGCCGCTGATGAGCGTGCTCGAGGGCACCGCCCCGGTGATCTTCGACCCGCAGAACTTCGCCAGCTTCAACGCCCGCTACAAGGTCACCTTCAACGAGACCGACGCGATCACCGCCTCGTCGCTGAGCTACGACGCCGGCATGCTCGTCATGTTCGCCATGGCCGCGGTGCCGATGGGGGAGGCGATCACGGGCGCCAAGATCGCCGCCAACATCGAGAAGCTGCAGGACCCCGCCGGCACCAAGGTCTCGTTCGGCGACGTCATGGGCCTCACGCTCACGTTCATCAAGACCGCCCACAACGCGCTCGTCACCGGCCAGACCGTCGACCTGAAGGGCGTGAGCGGCGAGCTGCAGTTCGACCTGGCCACCGGCGAACCGCGCACCAACATCATCGGCTGGGGCCTCGAGCCCAAGATGGGCGACCCCAACACCCCGCTGCTCAAGCAGAAGCGGGAGTACAAGCTGGATCCGGCGCCGTTAGAGACGGGCCAGTGGATGGACCTGTGACGATCCGCCTGGGCACAGCGCGCGGGTGTGACGCCGATCAAGCCTGAGCGCCCGCGGTGCCCCGCGGACGTCGGGTGACGATGCGTCGCCGTCGCGAACGGGCGGTCAAGGCGCGGCACGGGCGACTCGAAGGAGTGCGCTCGCATGCGCACCCACGCGCGGCCGCGGCGCAGACAACCGCCACAGACCTCGGTAGCATCGGCTCCGTTGGGAGCTCGCGCCGCGATGCCACCACGTCGACCTGTACAGCCCGTCGCCGTCATGCGCCCCGTGAGCGTCGATCCGCAGCCCGGAGAGACGATCGGCGGTCGCTACGAGATCATCCGCCTGATCGCCCGCGGCGGCGTCGGCATCGTCTACCTCGGCAAGCCGGTCGAGACCGACGACGAGGTCGTGATCAAGGTGCTGTCGGCCTCGATGGTCGGCGACGAGGAGGCCCACGCCCGCTTCGACCGCGAGGCCGACCGCCTCGCCGGCGTGCAGCACCCCAACATCGTGCGGATGATCGACCACGGCCACGAGCAGGACTCGCCGTACCTCGTCATGGAGTACCTCGAGGGCGAGCTGCTGGCCGACTTCCTCGACAAGCACTGCCCGCTGTCGCTCGAGGTGTTCGCGCCGATCGCCGCCCAGATCCTGAAGGCGATGAACTTCGCCCACCGCCGCGGCTTGATGCACCGCGACATCAAGCCGACCAACATCATGCTGTGCGAGCGCAAGGGTCGGGCGAACTTCGTCAAGATCCTCGACTTCGGCCTGGCCAAGCTGACCGACGACAAGCGCGACATCACCTCCGAGCAGATCATCGGCACCGCCAACTACCTCTCGCCCGAGCAGATCCGCGGCGAGCCGATCGACGTGCGCGTCGACGTCTACGCGCTCGGCATCATGTTCTACGCCATGCTCTCGGGGCGCCTGCCGTTCGACGCCGACAACAACGCGGCGCTGCTGTACAAGCACGTGCACGAGGAGCCGCCGCCGCTGGCCGACGCGCTGCCCGAGGACCACGACATCCCCGACGATCTGATCGCGCTGATCCACCAGTGCCTGGCCAAGAACCCCGCCGACCGCCCGCAGGACGCCGGCGCGATGGTCGAGGCCCTGCGCATGATCGTCCCGCGCGAGCTGTTCCAGCTGCCGCTCGCGCCCGGCGCGGTCGCCACGCCCTCGACCGCCTACGAGGCGCTGCCCGGCGACCTCGAGCACGAGGCCGCGGACACCTTCGATCGCGGCGACCACAGCGTGACCATGCGACGACGCGCCGTCCGCTCGACCGGCGGGCACCGCCGCGTGCCCGTCATCCCGCGGCCGGTCAGCGCCTCGATGTCGGTCCAGCCGGCGCCGGCGCCGGTGCCCGAGAGCAGCGGGCGCCTGTGGCTGATCGGGGCGGCCCTCGTGATCGTCGGCCTCGTGGTGATCGGCGCCTTCATCGTCAAGATGGGCGACCGCCGCGCCGACGAGGCTGTCGCCGGGCAGAAGGACGTGCGCCGCCTCGAGGCGCTGCTCGAGACCGCCGAGGCCGAGCTGCTGGCCGGCAAGTACGACGAAGCCCTGAAGGACCTCGAGTCGGCCGAGCCGCAGCTGGGGGGCCTGCCGGCCCTGAAGTCCCGCGCCGCCCAGCTGCGCTCGCGCATCACTCTGGCCTCGGCCCTCACCGCCGCCGAGGCGCTCGAGAAGCGCGGCGAGACCGCGGCGGCGCTCGTCGCCTACGAGGCCATCGTGCGCGACCACCCCGGCAACCCCGAGGCGCGCGTGGCGGTCGAACGCCTGAAGCCGCCGCCGCCGCCGACCGAGCCGATCACGCCGCCGACCAAGACGAGCCCGCGGCCCGGCAAGCGCGGCGACGGCAAGCCCGAGACCAGGGCAGTCGAGCGCCCGGTCGAGCGGCCCGTCGAGGTCTCCGCGCCCGACCTGCTCGACACCCAGGTGCCGGCCAAGAAGGCCGCGGACGACCCGTTCTTGCCGACGCGGTGAGGCCGACGCGCTACGGCGTGCAGGCCAGCGCGGCGACCGTCACGTCGTCGACGCTCCAGCCCGCGAAGTCGTCGGCGCCGGCCAGCCGCTCCGTGCAGATGCGCAGGCGGAACGCCGGGTTGGCCGCGCCGCTCGCGTTGTACTTCATGAACATCCACGCCGGATCGTCGACCGCGACCGCGTAGCCGCTGTCGAGCACCGTCCACGCCGCGCCGTTCCACACCTCGACGGTGTGCTTCACCTCGGGCAGGGCAGGGGAGTGCAGGTGGCGCCAGAACGAGACCCACAGGCCGCCCGCGAGCGCCGCGGTGTCGATGATCGGCGACGTCAGGCACCACGGGCCGTGCGAGGTGTTGACGTCGAGCCCGCCGATCGCCACGCCGGCGAGGCGGTTGTCGTCGCCCGCGCTGTGGTCTTCGTCCGGATCGACCCCGCCGGCGCCCGCGGGCGAGGCCACGGCCGGACCGATCGCCCACAGCTTGTCGCGCGTCCAGGCGTCGCCGGGGCCCGAGAAGTCCTCGTGGAACAGCGCGCCCGCGTCGCTCGCCGCGCACGCCCCGGCCATGCAGGTCGACGACACGGTGCAGCCGTCGTCGTCGTCGCAGTCGGTCCCGTCGGGCCGGTCGACGGCCACGCACGCGCCGGTCCCGGGGTCGCAGGCGCCGAGCGTGCACGCGCCGTCGAAGTGCGAGCAGTCGAGCGCCTCGCTCGCCGCGCAGGCGCCGGCCTGACAGGCCGAGGCCGGCGTGCACGGGTCGCCGTCGTCGCAGGCCACGCCCTCGTTGCTCGGCGCCGGCGCGCACGTGAAGTCCGGCCCGCACTTGCCCGCCGTGCACGCGGTCTCCATGCCGGCGCAGTCGGCGTCGGACAGGCAGCTCGCGGCCACGCACACGCCGGCGACGCAGGCCTGGCTGGCGCAGTCGGAGCCGCCGCCGCAGCTCTGGCCCGCGCCGCAGCCGGAGCACGGGCCGCCGCAGTCGACGTCCGACTCGCCCTGGTTGTGCTCGCCGTCGGCGCAGCTGGGTTCGCCGGGCTCGCTGGTCTCCCCGGGCGACTCGGTGGTCGTCATGATGTCGGGGCCCATCGTCGACGAGCCCGCCGTCGATCCGCCCCCGCTCGTGCCAGTCGGACCGCCCGACGACTCGCCGTCGTCGACGTGCTGCCGCGTCAAGCAGCCCGCCCCGACCAGCGCCGCCAACACCCAGACGAGCCTCTCCCCCGCGCCCTCGCGCCCCGCCACCATACACACCACGCTATCGACGCCGGCGCGCCGCGACAACTCTCGACGTCGCGCCGCTGGAGCGCACGGGCCGCCCGGCCGCGTGCACGAAGGGCCTGTCCTTCGGGACAGGTGCTCGGCGCGGGCCGCGAAGCCGCCGCGCGGCCCGCCGAGCGCGCGCCGCGGGTCACTTGCCGCGGATCGACTGCAAGACCGCCTCGGCGTGGCCGGGCACCTTGACCGGCCGCCACACCGCCTCGATCGTGCCGCTCGGACCGACCACGAACGTGCTGCGTATGATGCCCTCGACCGCCCGGCCGTACATCATCTTGGTGCCGTAGGCCCCGTACGCGGCGGCCACGCGGTGGTCGGGGTCGCTGAGCAGCGGGAAGTTCAGCGAGTGCTTGCCGCGGAAGTTGGCGTGCGCGCGCAGGCTGTCGCCGCTGACCCCGAGCACCGGCACCTTGGCCTTGCCGAAGGTCGGGAGGCGATCGCGGAAGTCGCACGCCTCGGTCGTGCAGCCCGGGGTGCTGTCGCGCGGATAAAAGTAGAGGACGAATCGCGAGCCCCGCAGGCCCGCGAGCGTGTACGTCTTGCCGTCGTCGGCCGCGAGCGAGAAGTCGGGCGCCGGATCTCCGACCCCGGGCGCCGCCGCCGACGGGGTCGGCGCCTTGCCGGCGGGCCTCGCCGGCGCGGCCTTCGTGGCCTTCGCGGCCGGGGCAGGGGCCTTGGCCGCGCGCGCCGGGGCCTTCGTGGCCTTGCTCGCCGGGCTCGCCTTGCTCGCGCGCTCGGGGGCCTTGGCGGCGCGGGCCTGGGCCTTCGCGGCCGGGGCCTTGGCGGTACGGGTGGGCGCTCCGGCGGCCCGGGGCGTCGCGGGGGTGGTCTTGCGGGAGGAGGTCTTGGTCGCCATGACGAGCCCTTCGTACCCCCACGCCGCGCCCGGGAGCAACCGCGCGCGGACGGCTTTACACGCGCCGCAGCGCCCGGCTAAAGTCCGGACCATGACCCGTCCGCTGCCCCCCGGGCCACAGTTGGCTGCCCTCGTCCTCGCGTTGGTCCTCCCCGCCTGCACCGGGAGCGGCGACAGCAAGTCGCTCGCCGAGAAGATGGCCGCCGATCCGGAGCAGGCGCTGCTCGAAAAGGCCGGCTACAAGGCCAACCCCAAGCCGCGCCCGCCCGCCGGACTGCCGCCGCCGTCGGAGTCGGAGTTCAAGGCCTGGGACCGCAAGGACCCCGAGGGCGAGAAGCACCTCTACAAGTTCGACAAGGCCAACCTGAAGAAGATGCTGAACTACTTCGCGGAGCTCGGCTGCTTCCGCGAGAAGATGAAGGAAGAGGGCGCCAAGGCCATGGGCGCCGAGCCCGGCAGCGCGACCGAGGAGCAGTGGTACCAGTTCAAGCAGAACTTCATCCCGATGGTGAACGCCTGGCAGCAGCGCCTGTTCGCCAACGAGCCGCGCATCCTCGAGAAGTCGAAGCTCATCGGCCACTTCCTCGAGGCCCACGAGGCGGTCATGCACGGCTACCCGGACGCCTACAACAACAACGACAAGGTCGCCGTCGACACCGCCGACGCCCACTGGCTCATCATCGAGAGCAAGATCAACAAGTACCTGAAGAACATCTCCAACGAGGATCTGCCGAAGGAGGACCTGACCGACCCCAAGGTCCTCGAGAAGCACCAGAAGTTCTGCGCCGCCGCGCTCAACCCGCCCAAGAACACCGGCAAGGCCAAGATCAAGTACGTCGGCGGCGGCGGCGGCGGGCCCAAGAAGCTCAACATGGGCGACGACTGAGCGATGGCACCGGCCGCCAACGAACCGGCGAGCAAGTCCACGAGCGCCAGCCCCGGCGAGGTCCCGCAGGCCGAGGCGCTCATGCACGAGCTGTCGCACGACCTGATGTCGCCCTACTGCCCGGGCCGCACGATCGCGTCGTGCCCGTCGCCGCAGGCGCGCAAGCTCGAGGGTCACATCCTCGAGCAGGCCGAGGCCGGCAAGTCGCGCGAGGAGATCGAGACGGCCCTGGTCGCGCGCTTCCCCGACATCCGCGGCTACGTCGGCCGGCCCGAGATCCTCTACGTCACCGCCATCGTCGCGCTGGTGGCGATCGTCGGCCTCGCGCTGGCCGCCCGCCGCTGGGTCCGCCGGACGACAGGGGGCATCACCCGACCCGTGGCGCCGATGGTCGCCGATCTGGGAGCGGCGCCCGCGGGCCCCGCGGGCCCCGCCTCGCGGCGCGAAAACGACGCCCTCGACGACGCGCTCGGCCGCATCGACGAATTTTAGGGCCCGCGCGCCCCCGCGGCGTGATCGGGCCGAGACCGCTGGCAGTTCGGCGGCGATCGCCCGCGCGTGGGCCTTGAGTCCGCTCGCCCGTTCGCGGTAAGCCTGGCCTGTGCTCACCGTAGTAGTCCACGAGAAGGGCGGGCAGACCCAGCGTTTCTCCTTCAAGGCCGACAGCTTCTCGATCGGCCGCGAGGACGACAACGACCTCGTCCTCGATCGCGTGAACGTGTCCAAGCACCACCTGCGCTTCCAGCGGGTCGGCGGGCACGTCGAGGTCATCGACCTCGAGAGCACCAACGGCACCTATCTGAACGGCCGCAAGGTCCAGAGCCCGCGGACCGTGCGGCGCACCGACCGGGTCTACGTCGGCGACTACATCCTCATGCTCGAGGGCGACGACGCCTTGCTGGCCAGCGCCCAGGCCGCGACCGACGACAAGAAGCGCAAGGCCGGCGGCAAGTCCGACCTCGTGGAGCTCGTCGCCGACGACACCGGCCTGATGACGTCCGCCCAGCGGGTCGCCGCGGCCGGCGTCGAGAGCAGCTACCTCGACGGCCTCGCCGCCCAGATCCACCAGACCCTGCTGAAGGCGATCCCCCGCCTCGACCCGCTGCAGGCCAACGACATCAGCGACGACGAGCGCAAGGAGGCCCTCGAGCTGATCGACGGCATCCTCGACGACTTCCGCGACTCGCAGCAGATCGAGGCCGCCGTCGACATCGGCCCGTTCCGCGAGCGCATCGTCCGCGAGGCCATCGAGTGGGGCCCGCTCGGCGACCTCATGCGCGACGACACCGTGCGCGAGATCCAGGTCGTCGGCATCAACGCCGTGCACGTCATCCGCGACAGCGGCACCTCCGAGCGGCTCGACCTGCGCTTCACCGGCGAGGCCGCGCTGCTGCGCGCGATCCAGCGGATGACCCGCAAGCGCGGCGTGTGGACCGACGGCTCGCAGGTCATCGAGGGCATCGTCGACCACGGGTTCTTCCTCTACGCCCTGATCCCGCCGCACCCCGCGCGCCAGCTCGTGGTCAGCCTCCGACGCATGCGCACCGACGCCAACAACCTGACCGCGCTGGTCCAGGAGGGCGTGCTATCGGCCGACATGCGCGAGCTGCTGGTGCTGGCGCTGAAGGCCTGCCGCCGCGTGCTGGTGTGCGCCTCGGGCGGCGTCAACCTCGACCGCTTCATGCGCGCGCTGATCGGCGAGATCCCCGAGTCGCTGCGCGTCGCCTGCATCTCCGACTCCGGCCGCCTCGGCATGAAGAAGGGCTGGGTGCAGGTCCGCCGCCTCGTCGAGCAGGGCGACAAGCTCGAGCTGCAGCACGTGCTCGGCGTGCTGCTGCGCGGCGGCCTCGACCTCGTGATCTCGCAGCAGTGCGGCCACGCCGATGCCGCCGCGGTGATCGACGCGCTGGCCGGCGCCAGCCGCGGGGTCGTGGTCTCGACGTGGGGCATCAACACCGCCCACGCGCTGTCGCGCCTGGCCGCCCTCGGCACCGTGTCCGGCGGCGCCGTCCAGGGCCTCACGCTCTCGCTGGCCCACGCCATCGACCTCGTGGTCCGCCTCAACAGCGGCGTCAACCTC
Source organism: Myxococcales bacterium (assembly GCA_016793465.1). The sequence goes on along the minus strand of JAEUJW010000023.1, from coordinate 122,639 downwards.
GAATCGATGCAGGTGCTCGAGCTCAACGAGCCCAACACCCGCGCCGACGGCACCATCGAGTACCGCCCGCTGTTCACCGCCTCCAAGGGCGAGGACGGCACCACCGAATTCAAGAGCACCCCGCACGTGCCCGACTTCCTGCGCCGCCTCGCGGAGCAGGGCGCCGAGGTCCCGCAGCGCCTGCTCGCGCTCGGTGGTGCTCCCGCGACCGCGAGCTGAGACCGGCGGCGAAGCGCAGGGAAGGAGCGACGCGCCCACGAAGGGCGCGTCGCTTCACCCGTGTTGACCGCCGCTCAGCCGAGGGACGATCCAGCCCGCATCGGGCGCGTCGCGTCACCCCGGCGAACGCCGCACCCTCCGCTGCGAGAGACCACCCGCCCCAGAAGGTACGAGCAGCCCGCGGCAGCGAAGGGCGGGTGGGTGGGCGAAGCTACTTCTTGGTCGCGTTGAACTTGGCCGCGTCCTCGGGGGTCAGGCAGCGGTCGTCGGCGGCGTTGTTGCAGTCGTCGTCGATGCCGTTGCAGATCTCCTGCGAGGGCTGCTGGTTCTGCGCGCACTGCATCTGGCCGCCGAGGCACTTCATCACGCCCTGGGCGCACACGCCGGGCTTGCCGGTCTGGCAGGCCTGGCCGCTGTTCGGCACGTCCTCGTCGATGAGGCCGTCGCAGTCGTTGTCCTGGCCGTCGCAGCGCTCGGGCTCCGACTTCGGGGCGGGGGCGTTGCAGGTGGTGCCGAGGCCGTCGGCGTTGCAGCTCCACGTGCCCGACGTCTTGCACGCGCCGGCGCCGATCGTGCAGCTCGCGCCCTCGCGTTCGAAGTCGTTGTCGATGATGCCGTCGCAGTCGTCGTCGGAGCGGTTGCAGGTCTCCTTCTTCGGCCCGACCTCGCCGGAGCACGGACCCCAGGTCGCGTCGTCCTTGCAGGTGCGGTTGCCGCCGCGGCACACGCCGCGCCCCGCGGTCCCGTCGGGGCCGTTGTAACAGGCCTCGACGATCCCCGGCTTGCACTCCGCCGCCTTCTTGGTGCCCGCGGCGTTGAGCTCGTCGAGCAGGCGCTGCTTCTCGAGGTTCTGATCGGTGTTGGCGCAGGCACCAAAGATGGCGCCGCCGAACAGGCCCATGAGGCAGGCGCGTCCGATCAACGTGCGATGGTCTCGCAAGTCTCCCATGGCCCTAGCATACACGACTTGATAGGATGCGAGGCCCAAAGTGTCGCTGCTCGGCAAAGTCTATCTGCTCGTCAGCCTGACCCTCGCCGTGCTCTGCCTCGTGTGGGCCGCGATGATCCTGCGGGACAACCCCGCCTGGGTCCCGATCTCGCTGTGGTTCCCGTCCTGGGCCCCGGACGGCCTGTGGCAGGCCCGGCACTATGAGATCAGCACCGCGGCCCTGCTCGCCGGTTGGCTGACCACCTTCGGCCTCATGGGCCTGTACGCGATCCGCGCGCCGTTTCGCATCCGGGCCGCGGCCGTGGCCCAGCGCCGGGTGCGGGCGCTCGAGCGCGAGGTCCTCGAGCTGCGCACCTTGCCCCTGCGCCAGGCCGAGGAGGACGACATGCTGGCGGCCGAGGCCCGCCTCGGCGGCGGCCCGCAGCGCGTGCTCGCCGGCGTCGTGACCACCCGGGACGGCCCGGGTTCGGGACCCACCGCACGCGCCGCGCCGCGAACCGGCACATCGTCCGCACGCGGCGCCGCAGCGGGCGCAGGTGAACGGGTGGACAGTTCACGGGAGTCGCCGTGATCGCCCTGATCGTGCTCGCCGCGATCCTCGGCCTGGCCCTCGGGGCAGGTATCGCGTGGTGGCGGCTCGGCCCGCGTCGCCCCGATCCCGAGGTCGCGGCCCGCCGCAGCCAGGTGCTGCACGCGCTCGCCGAGGGCGACGTCGAGAACGTGGCCCACACGCTCGAGCAGATCGCCGAGGCCGAACCGGGGGACGCCACAGTGTTCCTCGCGCTGGCGGCGCTCGACCGTCGGCGCGGGCGGGTCGAGCGGGCCAAGGCGATCCACCGCACCGTGCTCGCCGCCGCCGAGCTCGCGCCGGAATTGCGGGTCGCCGGGTTCGTCGGCCTCGGCCGCGACCTGCTCGCGCAAGGCCAACAGGAGGCGGCCGTCGGCGCCCTCTCGCGCGCGATCAGCCTGGCCCCGCAGTCGGTCGCCACCCTCGAGAGCCTGGCCCGCGCGCTCGAGCAGGCCGGCGCGTGGGACCGGGCCGCCGCCGCGTGGGAGCGCCACGAGAAGCTGGTGCCCGCCCGCCGCCGCCGCGACAGCCGCATCGGCCGCGGCCATGCCGTCGCCGGTCAGGCCCTGGCCGCCCTGGCCGAGGCCGATGTCGGCAAGGCCGGCCGCCTGATCGAACGCGCCCTCGAGCTGGCGCCCGACAGCGGCCACGTGTGGACCACCCGCGCCCGCGTCGCCGTGGCCGCGGGCGACGCCGAGGCGGCCGGCATGGCCTGGCAGCGGGCGTGGGAGCTGGCCCCCGCCGCGGCCGCGCCGCTGCTCTCCGAGGCCCTCGAGGCCGCCGCCGAGATCGGCGGCGGCGACGACCTGCACGAGCGCATGCTCGCCTCGCTCCGGACCGCCGACGACCCGCCCCTCGTGACCGCTCTGGCGCTCCGCGTCGCCGCCCGCGAGCCCGAGGCCGCGGCCGCCGCCCTGCAGCGGGTGCGACCGCGCTCGCCCGCGGCCGCCCTAAGCCTGATACGCTTGCACCTCGCCCACGGCCAGCAATCCCGGGCGCTCGAGGCCGCGATGATGGACTCCACCCCGACGACGCTGGTGTGCCGCGCGTGCGCCCGAGAGATGCCGCGGTTCCGCTTCCGCTGCGACGAGTGCGGCGCCTGGGACAGCGCCGTCACGCTCGACGCGTTTCACGGGCGGGCCGGGAGGGATCCATGAGTCACGAGACCTCCGGCGTGCACCCGCGGCGGCGCAACGAGATCCTCAGCGCCGCCAACCGCTTCGTGCGGCAGTGGGGCTACCTCCTCTTCATGATCTTCGTGATCGTGGAGTTCCGGGAGGTCCTGATCCCGTTCATCTTCGCGTTCGCGCTGGCCTACCTGATGGCCCCGGTGATCCACCGCCTGCAGCCGCGGCTCGGCCGGGCGCTGTCGGTGGTGATCGTCTACCTCACCCTGTTCGGGGTCGTGACCCTGTTCATGGTCGTGTTCCTGCCGGCGCTCATCAAGGACTTCTCGCGCCTGCGGGACACCGCGCCCCAGGCCATCGAGTACGTCGATCAGCACTTCCTCCCGAATGTCAACAAGTGGATCGAGGAGAACTTCAGCTCGCTGCAGCAGGCCGCCCCCGCGATCGACGATCCGCCGAGCGAGCTGCTGGCCCGCCCGGCCGGCGACGGCAGCTGGCGGCTCAGCCTCGAGGGCGTGCACCTCTCGGTCAAGGAGACCAGCGACGGGTTCCTCGTGCAGGCGCCGTCGCACCACGAGGACGCCAGCTTCGGCGACACCCTGCGCAAGCTGGCGATCAGCAAGGGTAGCGAGTACAGCGGCCAGATCGCCGGCTACCTGCGGGCGCTCGTCAGCGGCGTGGCCTCGTTCCTCACCAACTTCGTGATCACGCTGATGCTCGCGGCGTTCATCCTGATCAACCCCGGTCGGGTCATGAACTTCGTGCGCGGGCTGATCCCGCTGCAGTTCCGCGGGCAGTACGAGGAGCTGGTCCGCCTGCTCGACGTCGGCCTCGCCGGCGTCATCCGCGGCCAGCTGCTGATCTGCCTGGTCAACGGCGTGCTGACCTACATCGGCCTGGTGATCTTCGGCATCAAGTACAGCTTCCTGCTGGCCGTGATCGCCGCGGCGTTCAGCCTGGTGCCGATCTTCGGCACCATCATCTCGTCGATCCCGATCCTGCTCATCGCCCTGGTGTCCAACGAGGACGGCATCAACTTCGGCCCGCCGCTGCTCATGCTGGCGTGGATCTCCGGCATCCACCTGCTCGAGGCCAACATCTTCAACCCCAAGATCATCGGCGACGCCGCGCACATGCACCCGGTCGTGGTGATCTTCGCGCTGCTGACCGGCGAGCACATGTACGGCCTCACCGGCGCCCTGCTGGCCGCGCCGGTCGCCTCGATGCTGCAGACGCTGTTCCTGTTCGCGTTCCGCCGCTCGCGCTGGCACGCGCCCGGCAACGTGCCGGTCGAACAATTGCCCGACCCGCCGCCCGAGCAGTCGTCGGCCTCGCTGTCGACGGCCCACATCTCGCGCTGACGCCGACTCAGGGGCGCAGCAGCACGAGGCGCCCCGGCCGGGTCTGGCCGCGGTGCTCGTGCAGCAGGTAGGCGTCGGGCCCGAGCGCGGCCAGCGACTCGCGCGCGGTCCAGGTGCCGGGCAGGGTGACGACGGGCTCGAGGTCGGCGCGTCGCAGCAGGCGGGTGCGCTCGGCTGGGCTCTCGAGCAAGAACCCCGCGGACGGGCGCCCGACCGCGTCGGCCCCCGCGAACGCCCGCTCGCGCACCAGCTTGCCGCGCGCGTCGTACTCGCCGATGGCGCCGTCGCCGACCCGCACGAACCCGTCGCCGTCGCGCAGCAGCCGCTGCTTGCCGCGGATCGGGATGTCGACGAGCGTCTCGCCGCCGCGGACCTCGAGCACGGCATAATTCAAGATCGCCTCGCCGCCGTACAGGTAGGAGAGGTCGACCCCCGGCGTCACCGCGTAGGTGTCGGCGGGCAGCGTGCGCGACCACCTGCGCTCGCCGTTCGGCCCGCGCAGCTCGACCAGGGTGCGCTTGGTGTCGCGGTGCTGCACGACCAGGCCGCCGTCGATCCAGTGGGCGTCGGTGTGGGCCGGGCCGTCGCCGCTGCCGAGCCTCACGGTCCAGCGCTTGCGGCCCGTCGCGCAGGCGAACGCGACCAGAGAGGTCTCGGCGGCGATCCAGCACAGCGCGCCGGACGGGTCGACGCCCGCGTCGCCGTGGCTAGCGAGCGCCGCCAGCTCGCGGCTCTCCCACGTCTTCTTGAAGCTCGTCGGGTCGAGCCCGACGAGCGTCAGCCTGCGCTCGTCGTCCTCGACCCGCACGACCAGCGTGTTGCCGGCGCTGGCCAGCAGCCCCGGCTTCTGGAAGCACACCGTGTCGTGCGGCTCGGACAGGCTGCGGTAGAGGTGGGTCGGCGCGCTGTGGAAGCCGACCGCGGCCTCGCTCGCGCCGCTGCAGTCGAACACGGTCAGGCCGCACTCGCACGCCTGCGCGCAGGCGAAGCCGGCCGGCGAGGGCCCGATCCACGCCGACCAGCCCGCCGCCTCGCCGCCCGCGTACAGGCGCATGGAGCAGCCCTTGTCGAGGCCGTGGAAGAACGCCGCGCGCGCGCCGCGGATGGCCCCCGACGCGAGATCGAGGTGGACGCGCCGCGGCCCGGCGTGCAGCACCGCCTGCTCGCCCTGGCCGTACAGCGTGTGCCAGCCGTTCACCTGGTCCTGGACCTGCGTGCGCCACTGCTGGGCCCCGGTCGCCGCGTCGTAGGCGGTCACGTGCAGGAAGTCCGGCGAGACCACGAGCACCCGCCCGGGCGCGGCCATCGCCTCGTAGGTCTCGAGCTCGAGCACCACCCGCAGGCCCGCGCCCGCGGCGACCGCGGCGCGCGGGGACTCGCTCGCCGGCGGGGTCGCCTCGGAGCTGTCCTTCGGGACAGCCTCGGCCGGGGCCTCGGACCTGTCCTCGGGGACAGCCGCGGGGGCAGCCTCCGCCGGGCTCGCCGAGGGCATCGGCGGGCGGTTGGGCGTGCAGGCCAGCGCGGCCGCGGCCGCGACTCGGCATCCTCGCAGCATCCCGCGAGTATGCCGGGTCAGCCGGAGAGAATCACGCGGGCCGCGTTGTGCCCGCTCTGCACCGCCGACTCGATGGTCGCGGGCAGGCCGGTGCGGACCCAGTCGCCGGCCATGTAGAGGCCCTGGATCGGTCCGATGGTCTCGGGTCGGCAGTGGTAGGTGCCGGCCGCGTGCGAGATGGTCGCGCGCTTCTCCTTGATCGCGCGGAACTGGCGGATGTCGGGGTTCCAGCCCGGGAAGTAGCGCACCAGCTCGCCGCGCAGCAGCTCTTGCAGCGACTCGGGCGCGTCCTCGACGGCCGCGCGGGCCCCGGAGATGGTGCAGTTGAGCAGCACGTCGCCGCCGACGTTGCCCTCGATCTGCGAGCGGTTGAACATCCAGTGCAGCGGGCTGCCGACCAGGCCGATGAACGGCTCGTCGAACGGCGCGCGCCCGGTGGTGAACCACAGGTTGACGATCGGCGACGACTTCAGGCGCGCGATGTCCTGGTAGACCGGGTGGCTCGGCCACGTGCCCGAGAGCAGCTCGAGGAACGCGTGCGGCGGGACCGACGAGATCACGGTCTCGCCCGCGATCGTCTCGCCCGACTTCAGCGTCACGCCGGCCACGCGCGTGCCCTGGATCTGCAGCGCGCGCACCGGCTCGCCGACGCGGACCTCGCAGCCGCGGGCCTTCAGGTACGCGACCGCCTGATCGACGTAGAGCCGGCTCAGCGGGACCTTCGGCACGCCGAGGCGCGAGGCGTCGCGCGTCGACAGGAACGCCCGCTCGAGCACCGCGGTGAACATCGCCGCCGACGAGACCAGCGGGTCGTCGTTGAGCGTGCCCCAGATCAGCGGGTCCCAGAACGCGTTGCGCAGCGCCGGCGTCTGCCCGAGCCGGCGCAGCCAGGCGTCGCAGGTCTCGTTGTCGTCGGGCCGCTGGACCTCGCCGCGCAGCAGCAGCCCCGCGCGCAGGGCCGCGGCCTTGTCGAGCACGCCGAGGCCTCGCATCGTCAGGAGCCCGGTCGCGAGGTGCAGCGGCGCGGGCAGGGCGGGGCAGTCGAGGCTCATGCGCTTGCCGCCGGGCTTGACCATGCGGACGCTGAGGTTGCGCTGGAAGTAGATGCCGTCGGTCGAGTCGATGGCGCGCAGGAACGCCAGCGTCTCGTGGTAGCAGCCCATCATCAGGTGCTGCCCGTTGTCGAGCTCGCGCCCGGTCGCGGCGTCGGGGAAGCTGCGCGCTCGACCGCCGCCGGCCTTGGTCGCCTCGAACACGGTCACCTTGCGGCCTGCCTCGGCCAGGCGCACCGCCGCGGCGAGGCCTGCCAGGCCGGCGCCGATGATCAACACTCGAGACGACTCGCTCATGCTGCCTCTCCCGCGGGTGCGGGCGAGCGGCATTGTCGGCGGACAGCGGCGCGCCGACAAGCGCTCGGTTCGGCCTTATACGGCCATTTCACGGCGGATCGGCCGCTCGGCGGCCCGTCAGGGCCGGATCAGCGAGGGGAACCCCGCGCGGGCGATCGCCAGGGCTGCGACCTTCAGCTTGTCGCGGCGGCGCAGCGCGGCCCGGCGGGTGAACACGTTGTAGTTGCGCGCCCGGATCTCCTGCAGGATCTCGTAGTACGTGCGGCCCATGATCTCGGCCGGCAGCAGGCGCCGCTGCTGGATCTCCGGCAGCAGCGCCCACGCGGCCTGGTACTCGCGCTCGGCCGCCTCGGCGAAGTCGGCGGCCGCGGCGACGAAGCGGCCGTCGTAGCGGAAGTCGAGCACGTCGGCGCTCGACAGGTGGTGGCGCTCCAGCAGGTCCTGCGGCAGGTACACGCGCCCGCGGGCCGCGTCCTCGGCGACGTCGCGGAGGATGTTGGTGTACTGCAGCGCCAGCCCGAGGTGCTCGGCGTAGGCGCGGGCCGGGCGGCTCTGGTCGCCGAAGATCGCCACGCACAAAAAGCCCACGCACGAGGCCACGCGGTAGCAGTACAGCCGCAGCTCCTCCATGTCCCGGTAGGTGCTGCGGTCGAGGTCCATGGCCACGCCGGCGATGATCTCGTCGAACGCCTCGCGCGGGTAGTGGAACTCGGTGTTGGTGCGCACGAGCCCGCGGCCGAGCTCGGTGTGCGGCGGGTCCTCGTTGAGGTAGGGGTCGTCGTAGACGCGCGCGACCTCGGCGGTCCACTCGTCGAGGGCCTTGCGCGCGGCGGCCGAGCCGGCCTCGCCGGGCACGCGCTCGTCGACGATGTCGTCGACCACGCGGCAGAACTCGTAGACCTGGTAGAGCCCGGCCCGCTGCTCGGGCCCGAGGAACAGGAACGCGAACTTGAAGTTGCTGTTCGAGCGCTGGGTCAGCCGCTGCCACAGCGCGTGCGGGCTCGGGATGTTGCGGGCGAGGCCCATGAGTCGATCGAAGGCGGCGGTGCCGTAGATCGGGCTCGTCTGTGTGGCCGTCATCCGTTCACACCTCGCCGCGGATGAAGCGGCGGCCGAACGAGAACAGGGCGCGCACGGCGATGCCGGCCATGTCCTTCTTCTCGAGGGTCGGGCGGAACGCCAGCACCTCGAAGTCGAGGTCCTCGATGCGCTGCAGGATCGCCATGCCGCCGCGCCAGGTCGCCTCGAGCTCCATCGACAGGCCCGGCTCGACCTTGCGCACGAGCGGCTTGCCGCGCAGGAACATGGCCCGGCAGCGCGCGACCGAGAAGGCCATCAGGTCCTTGAAGGCCCGGGTGTGGCGCCCGGCCAGCAGGTCCTCGCGCGGCACGCCGAAGTGCACGAGGTCCTCCTCCGGCAGGTAGCAGCGGCCGCGCGGGATGTCGACGCTCAGGTCCTGCAGGAAGTTGGCGATCTGCAGGGCGGCGCAGATCTCGTCGCTGCAGCGGTGCAGCTCCGGCTCGTGGTGGCCGTGCACGTACAGCACGAGCTGTCCGACCGGGTGGGCCGAGTGCAGGCAGTAGTGCCGCATCTCGGCGAAGGTCGCGTAGCGCTTCTTGATCAGGTCCATGCGGAACGCGGTCAGCAGCGCCTTGAACGGCCCGATCGGGATGTTGTGGCGGCGGACCGTGTCGCGCAGGGCGAGGAACACGGGGTGGGCGACGTCGCGGTGGTAGCAGGCCTCGAGCAGCTGCTCCCAGCGGTCGAGCGCCTCGACGCGGCGGTGTTCGAACCGCGGCTCGTCGGCGAAGTCGTCGGCGGTGCGGGCGAAGGCGTAGATCGCCATCACGTTCTGGCGCAGGTGCCCGGGCAGGAAGCGCGAGGCGACCGGGAAGTTCTCGTAGTGCGTGGTCGCCATGCGCTCGCAGTAGCGGTACGCGGTCTCGAGGGTCCACGGCCCCGGCGGCGCGCCGTCGGGCGGGTTCCAGCGCGAGGCGAGGTCGTCGTCGGCGGGAGGAGGCGGGACGCAGAAGAGACGCGGTTCGGTGGCGCTGACCATCAAGGACCTCGGCGCGAGGAATGTAGCCGCATTTCGCGGCGCGGTGGCTGTGAAGTGTGTTGCACCGTGCTGTGCGACAAGCAAACTCGTGAACGGCGCTCGATCGTCCAGGGGCGGTGATCCGGTCGGCGCGGCGCGACCCGGGGCGCCGCGCCGCGGTCTGTCGGGCCTCGGCGACGCCGCCGCCGGACCCGATCACGCGGATGCAGATCCGGCGAGCGTCTCGCCGCGGCTCATTGCCGCAGGTGGCGCAGCAACAGCACGGCCTGCTCGTGCTTGACTTCGCCCGACTCGATCAGCCGCTGGACCAGGATGTCGACCTCGGGCCCGACCGCCCCGGCGCCGACGGCCACCGAGCGGGCGTGCAGCGACATGTGCCCGCGCTGGATGCCCTCGGTCGCCATCGCGCGCAGGGCCGCGAGGTTGGAGGCGAGTCCGGCCGCGGCCATGACCTGGCCGAGCTCGTGGCCGGAGATCGTGCCGCCGCCGACGCTCGCGCCGAGCACCTGCAGCGCCAGGCGGGCCGCCGGGTGGACCTTGGTGGCGCCGCCGACCGTGCCGACCGCCGTCGGCAGGCTGATCTGTCCCTCGAGCCAGCCGTCGGGGGCCACGCGCCACGTGGCGAGGGGGCGGTAGACGCCGGTGCGCGCCGCGTAGGCGTGGGCCCCGGCCTCCATCGCCCGCCAGTCGTTGCCGGTCGCCAGCACGACCGCGTCGACACCGTTCATCACGCCCTTGTTGTGGGTGGTCGCGCGGTAGGGGTCGAGCTCGGCGAAGCGCGAGGCGGAGGCCACGCCGGCGGCCACGTCGTCGCCGCGCCAGCCCTTGCCGGCGAGCGCCTCGGGCGGGATGCGGCAGCCGACGTGCGAGCAGCGGCGGTCGGCGAGGTTGCTGAGGATGCGCAGGCCCGGGGTCCAGCCGGTCAGCTCGCGCAGGCGCGGCGCGATCGCCTCGGCGATCGTGTTGAGGAGGTTGGCCCCCATCGCGTCCTGGCAGTCGACGATCGCGTGCACGACCAGCATGTCGAGCGCGAGCACCCGCACCTCGATGTCGCGGGCCCCGCCGCCGCGGGCGACCAGGCGCGGGTGGGCCGCGTCGGCCAGCGCCAGCAGCTCGTCGCGGGCGTTGCGGATCGCCGTCGCCGCCGCGATCGCGTCGTCGGCCTCGTGCCCCGGCAGCGGCGCGGCGCGCGACTCGGCGCGCACCTGCGGGCCCGGACCCGCCGGGAGGACCGCGAATTCGGGCTCGTACGGGCGCTCCGGGCCGGTCTGCGGCGACAGGCCGGGCCGGGCCGCGCGCGCGTTGGTCAGCTGGACCTGGGCGATCATCCACGGCGGATCGGAGCGGGCGAGGAACCCGCCGCCCGCGCGGATCATCTTGGCGGCGTTCGACGCGGCCGCGACCACCGACGCCTCCTCGACCGCCATCGGCACCAGGAAGTCGACCCCGTTGATGCGGAAGTTGGTGGCGATCGCCACCGGCAGACCGAGCGTGCCGACCACGTTCTCGATCAGGTTGTCGGCCTGCTCGAGGTCGAGGCTGCCGGGGTCGAGCGCGTGGAAGCCGGCCTCGGCGAGGCCGGTGGTCGCCGCGACCGCGGCGCGGCGCCCGGGCACTCCGAGCTTGAAGAACCCGCCGAGGCGCGACTGCACCGGCGGGCGGCGATCGACGCGCAGGCCCGCGGCCGCCACCCCGATCTTGGTGAGCAGCGTGTACCCGCGCTCGCGCTCGAGCTCGACCCCGAAGGCGTCGAGGCCGCCCTGGCTGGCCGCGAACACGACCACGAGGTCGCCGCCGCCGGCCCCGGTCGGCTTGGCCGCGAGGCCCATGCGCTCGGCGGTCGCGCACACCGCCGCGATCGCCGGGGTGACGATCGGCGCGCCGCTCATGGCCTGCAGCTGGCGGAGGCCCTCGAGGTGGCGCCCCGCCGCCGCGCGCACGTCGGCGAACCCGGCCCGCGGATCGGCCGCGAGCCCGCGGATGAAGCCGTCGCTGGCCGCGGCGAGCTCGTCGATCGCGCGCGTGAACGCCGGGCGGTGCTTGGCGGCGGCCGCCCGCACCTGCTGCACGAGGCCGCTGGTGACCGCCGGCGCGCCGACGTCGACGAACCCGACGTACAGCCACGCGGGGTGGGCGATGGCCTGCGGGGCCTGGTCCTTGACGAAGCGCAGGCTGCCGCCGAGCACCGCCGCCGCGACGTCGCCGCCGCTGCCGCCGCCCTGCACGCGGCGGTGGGCCGCGGTCGCCAGCGTCAGCGCCAGCTCGCGCTCGCTCGCGAGGTCGTGGCCCGCGCTCTCGAGGTGCCAGCCGACCACCGCCGCCGCCACCGCCGCCGACGAGCCGAACCCGAGCTTGCGCGGCCCGCGGTAGAACGGTCCGGTCTCGACCGTCGGCACCTCGCCGACCTGGCCCTCGGGACAGCGCTCGCGGACCACCGCGTGGGCCGCCAGGCTGAGGTCCGACGGGGCGGTGCGGTCGGGGCTGTCGCTGTGGTAGGCGACCGCGCGCACGGTCGTCGCGGTGACGACCGCCGGCACGCCCTCGAGCACCGCGTACTCGCCGATCAGGAACGCCTTGCCCGGCGCCGAGACGGCGAGGGGACCTGCCCGTTCGGACATGTTCACGACAGCACCTCCGCGCGCGCGTCGGGCCCGGGCGCGACCGCCTCGACCGCGAGCACGCCCGGCAGCCCGGCCAGGCGCTCGCACAGCGGCGCGACCGCGTCGGGCCGGCACAGCACCTTCACGTGCGGCCCGGCGTCGCTGGTGATGTACGCCTCGAGGCCCTCGCGGCGGGCCTGCCAGAGGTCGTGCAGCACGGTCAGGGTGGTCCCGTTCCAGTAGAGCAGGGGCGGCACGGTGGCCAGCATGCAGGCGTGCATCTTCAACGTCGAGTGCTCCATCGCCGCGCCGAGGGCCGCGAGGTCGCGGGCCGCGAGCGCGCGCTCGGCCGCCGCCAGGTCGGACGCCGACGTGCCGACCCACGCCGGATAGTACGGCGACGTGTCCGCGCTGCGCTGCATGCCGTCGGTCGAGCCGACCGGCTTCTTGCCGCGCGCCGTGTGCACGATCAACAGCCGCAGGTCCCAGTGGTCCTGCGGGTGCAGCGGCCGCGCGAAGCAGTCGTGCCCGTCGGCCCGCTCGCCGCGCTCCTGGCGGACCCAGCCGCCCCACAGCGAGCGCGCCGCCGAGCCCGAGCCGCGGCGCGCGAGCGTCGACAGGCCCGTGCGGTCGGCGAGGTCGAGCCCGAACGCCGCCGCCGCCGCCAGCGTCAGCGCCGCGAAGCCCGAGGCCGACGACGCCAGCCCCGCCGCCGTCGGCAGGAAGTTGGTCGACTCGACCGCGCACGCCGGACGCGGCCCCGCGTGCCGGCTCTGCCACACCCGATCGAGGTGTTTAAAGACCTTGGCCGCCGCCTTGTCGTCGGCCGCGCCGCCGCTCGCCGAGGCCAGCACGAAGCTGTCCTGCTCCGCCGGGCGAATGATGGTCTCGCTGCGCAGCCGGTCGAGCGTCAGCGACAGCGAGCCGACCGCCGGCAGGTTCATGTCGGGCGTCAGCGACGGTCGCTTCCCCCAGTACTTGATCAGCGCGATGTTCGTGTGGGCAACGGCGCGGGCGGGTCTCACGGCGACACCTCGAGCGAGAGCGGGCTGTAGATCGCGAACGACGCCACCAGCTCCGCGGCGTCGTCCGGCGGGAGCACCAGCAGGCAGCCGCCGCCGCCGGCCCCCGTCAATTTGGCCCCGCGCGCGCCCGCCGTGACCGCGGTCGCCTGCAGGGCGTCGAGCGCCGGCGTCGACACGTCGATCGCCGCCAGCAGCGCGTGGCTGACGTTCATGACCTCGCCGAGGGTCGCGAGGTCGTGCTCGGCGAGCGCCCGGATCCCGGCGTCGACCGCCGACGCCAGCGCGCCGAGGATCGCGTCCATGAGCGCCGGCAGGCGCTCGCGCCTGGCCCGCACCCTGGCCACCTGCGCGGCCGTCGAGCGCGGGATCCCGCTCGGCACGATCACCAGCGGCAGCGGCCCGCCGAGCGCCACCGCCTCGGCGCCCGCGCCCCGCACGAAGCGCAGCACCCCGCCCTGGGCCGCGACCCGGCTGTCGAGCCCCGAGGGCTCGCCGTGGAACACGCGCTCGCCGGCCAGCGACGCCGCGACCACCTCGTCGAGGTCCGCGTCCTGCCCGAGCACCAGCCGCGCCAGCGCGACGGTCAGCGCCGCCGACGAGCCCAGCCCCGCGCGCGCCGGCAGGCAGGTCGTGCCGTCGATGTCGTGCCCGGTGATCGGCCCGTCGCAGTGCGTCAGCACCTCGAGGCACGCGCGCGCGACCGGATGATCGCTGTCCGGACGCAGCTCGAGGTCGAGCTGCCAGTCGGGGATGCGCACGCGGATCGGCAGGTCCTCGCGCTCGCGAGGTCTTGCCGTCAGGCACAGCCCCTGCGGCAGCCCGGCCGCGATCGCCGGGTGGCCGTACACCACCGAATGTTCGCCGAGCAAGATGACCTTGCCGCAGGCCTCGGCCCGATCAAAAAGCGGGATCGCCATGCGTCCTCCTCACGGCACCCAGCGCGCGAGCGCCGGCCCGAGGATCCGCGGCGCGCGCTGCAGGTCGCCGATCGTGCGCGAGCCGGTCAGCAGCATGATGCTGCGCACCGTGTGGATCAGCCGCCGCAGGAACGTCAGCGCCCCGTCATAGCCGCCCGCGCGGTGCGCCTTCAAGATCGGCGCCGCCAGCCCGCCCGCGCTCGCGCCGAGCGCGACCGCCTTGGCCACGTCGCTGCCGCTGCGCAGCCCGCCGGTGGCGATGACCTGCAGCCCGAGCCCTTGCAGCTGCACGAGCGAGGCCGCGGTCGGGATGCCCCAGTCCCACAGCTCGTCGGCCAGCTCGCGCTCGCCCGGGTCGACCGCGCGGTGGGCCTCGACCGCGACCCAGCTGGTCCCGCCCGAGCCGCTGACGTCGACGTGCTTCACGCCGGCCGCGCGCACCAGCGAGGCCACGCCGCGCGACAGCCCGCACCCGGTCTCCTTGACGACCACCGGGATCGGCAGCTCCTCGACCAGCCGCTTGATCGTGTCGAGCCCGCCGGAGAAGTCGCGATCGCCGCCCGGCTGCACGATCTCCATCGCCGGGTTCAGATGAACGCAGAGCGCGTCGCTGCCGGTCTCGCGGCACAGCGCCGCGATCTGCTCGGTCGTCATCTGCCGCGCCTGGACCACCCCGAGGTTGCCGAGCAGCAGCACGTTCGGCGCGTGCTCGCGGACCTTGAACGTCCACGCCGTATGCGGCCGCACGAACATCGCCCGCTGGCTGCCGAGCCCGAACCCGAGGCCGAGCGAGTCGGCCGCGCGCGCCAGGTCCTGGTTGATCTGCGCCGCCTCGTCGGTGCCGCCGGTCATCGCCGCGACCACGATCGGCGCCGACAATTTTTTACCGAGCAGCGTGACCGAGCTGTCGACCGCGTCGGCGTGCAGCTCCGGCAGCGCGTTGTGCACGAGCTCGACCTGCTCGAACAGGCTGGTCTTCTCGCGGAAGTTGACGTTGTCGCCGGCGCACAGGGCCAGGTGGTCCTTCTTGCGCTGCGAGATGTCGAGGCGGTCCGCCATGCGCCGCGACTTTATCCGCTCGCAGTCCGGGCCCGACGTTCGGAACCGTGCGGAAAGTCCTTCATCTCCGGGTGTTTCCGCACGACCGGCCGCACGTCCCTCGACGCGGGGCTGTGATCCTCTCTACAGTTTTGCCGTGGAGTTTCGCTGGGACGAGGCCGCCGCCGAGGCATATCGCCGCGACGCCACCACGGCGCTGCTCTGGCGACCCGCGCCGTGCCTCATCGTCACCCGCGTGATCGGCCCGGCGTCGATCGACCTGCTGCGGTTCTACATGGCCCACGCCGAGCGCGCCATGGCGAGCGGTCGCCTGCGCGTGTTCCACGACTGGTCCGAGATGACGCGCTACGAGCCCGGCGCCCGCGACGCCCTGAAGCGCTGGGGTCGCGAGCACAACGCCGACTTCGTGCGCGTCACCTACCTCGTCGATTCGAAGGTCATCGCCATGCTCATCTCGGTGGCCGCGCTGACGATGGGCCGCGAGCTCGCGGCCACCACCGACCGCGCCGAATTCCTCGCCGAGCTGTCGGCCGCGCTCGCCGCGTGACGCGGCCCACCGCGACCGGGCCTGCGCAGCTCCCCGCGTCACGGCGTTCGCACGGGGTTCTGCGGCGCCTGTGGGCGCTCCGTGGGGGCAGGGGACCCCGGTGCAAGCGCGGGCAAACATGTATGCTCGGGGCTTCGCAAGGAGCGCGAACCGTTGCCGAACGAACCCCCGAGTCCAGCCCACTCCTCGTCCTCGCTGCGCCTGCAGGGCGTCATGGGTCCGCTCGTCCAGCTGCCGGCCTCGCCGGAGGACGTGAGCTCGATCGACGCGATCGTGCGGGCCGTGTACGAGGCCGTCAGCTTCACCGACGGCCGCGGCCCCGACGGCGTACGCCTCGCCGGCCTGTGCTCGCCGCACGCCCGCCTCAGCAAGGTCTACCCCGGCGGCATCGACGACATGGGCGTCGCCGAGTTCGTGCTGCGCGTGCAGGCCCGCATCGGCAGCGCCGGCCTGACCACGTTCGTCGAGCGCGAGCTCTACCGCCGCACCGAGGTGTTCTCCGGCATCGCCCACGTGTTCACCACCTACGAGGCGCGCACCGCCGTCGACGAGGGCGACGAGCTGCTCTACCGCGGCATCAACAGCATCCAGCTGCGCAACGACGGCCGCCGCTGGTGGATCCTGACCATCCTCTGGACCGACGAGCACGAGGGCTCGCCGATCCCGCCGGCCTACCTGCCGCGCTCCTGACGTGACCGCGCCCGCCCCAGCGGCGAGCCGCGGGCGCTACGCCCCGAGCCCGACCGGACGCCTCCACCTCGGCAACGCCCGCACCGCGCTGCTCGCCTGGCTCGACGCGCGCGCCGCCGCCGGCGCGTTCGTCCTGCGCGTCGAGGACGTCGACCTCGGCCGCTCGCGCCGCGCCCTCGAGGACGACATGCTCCGCGACCTCGCGTGGCTCGGCCTCGACTGGGACGAGGGCCCCGACGTCGGCGGCCCGCTCGGCCCCTACCGCCAGAGCGAGCGCGCCGAGCACTACGCCGCCGCGCTCGCGCGCCTCGCGACCTACCCGTGCACCTGCACCCGCCGCGAGCTGCGGGCGCTGCCGACCATGGGCATGGCCGGCGAGCCCGTGTACCCCGGCACCTGCCGCGCCGGCGCCGCGCCCGGGCGTCCGGCCGCGACCCGCTGGCGGGTCCCCGTCGACGTCACGATCGACTTCACCGACCGCCTGCTCGGCCGCCACAGCCAGACTGTCGCGCGCGAGGTCGGCGACTTCGTGCTCCGCCGCGGCGACGGCGCGTGGGCCTACCAGCTCGCGGTCGTGGTCGACGACGCCGCCATGGGCATCGACTCGGTCGTCCGCGGCGCCGACCTCCTCGACAGCACGCCGCGCCAGATCCTCCTCCAGCGCGCGCTCGGTCTGCCGACGCCGAGGTACGCCCACGTCCCGCTGATCCTCGGCAGCGACGGCGCCAAGCTCAGCAAACGCGACGGCGCGCCCGACCTCGGCGAGCTGCGCCGGGGCGGCGCGGATCCCCGCCGCGTGGTCGCCGCCCTGGCCCGCTCGGTCGGCCTCGTGCCAAACGCCGTCCGTTCGATCACGCCGGCCGAGCTCGTCCGCGGCTTCGACCTCGCGGCCGTCCGCTCGCTGCCTTGCGACCCCGCCGCGCTCGTGTGAGCCGGCTCGCGGCCCGCGCGAAGCCTGCGGCGGGGCCTTGAGGGTCGAACCACTTACGCATTACAACCGCCCCGCACGAGGTCCCGCATGTCCCGTTCGCTGTTCGTTTGCGCCGCCATCCTGCTCGCCTGTCGCCCCGAGCCCGACACCACCCCGCCGGCGCCGACCGACAGCGGCCAGACCGTCGCCCCGACCGACGCGGCCCCGCCCGCCCGCCAGGGCCTGAGCTACCCGACCACCGCCAGGGGCGACGTCGTCGACACCTACCACGGCGTGCAGGTCGCCGACCCCTACCGCTGGCTCGAGGAGCTCGACACCCCCGACACGCGCGCGTGGGTCGAGGCCCAGAACAAGCTGACCTTCGGCTACCTCGGCGGCATCAAGGAGCGCGAGCTGCTGCGCAACCGCCTGACCCGCCTGTGGAACTACGAGCGCTACGGCCTGCCGAACCGCGAGGGCGGCCGCGTGTTCTACAGCAAGAACGACGGCCTGCAGAACCAGAGCGTGCTCTACGTGCAGGACCCCAAGACCCCGAGCCCGCGCATCCTGCTCGACCCCAACACGCTGTCGGCCGACGGCACCGTCGCGCTCTCGGGCACCGCGATCAGCGACGACGGCAAGCTGCTCGCCTACGGCCTGGCCAGCGCCGGCAGCGACTGGCAAGAGTGGCGCGTCCGCGACGTCGCCAGCGGTCAGGACAAGCCCGACGTAATTAAATGGGTGAAGTTCGCCAGCGCCTCGTGGACCCGCGACGGCAAGGGCTTCTTCTACAGCCGCTACGACGAGCCCGCGTCCGGCGTGATGGTCGCCAAGAACGAGTTCCAGAAGCTCTACTACCACAAGCTCGGCACCCCCCAGGCCGAGGACGTCCTGATCTACGAGCGCAAGGACCAGGCCAAGTGGGGCTTCAACGCCGACGTCACCGACGACGGCCGCTACCTCGTGATCACCGTGTGGGAGGGCTCCGCCGACAAGAACCGCGTGTTCTTCCAGGACCTGAAGCCCGGCATCGGCAAGGGCAAGGTCGTCGAGCTGCTGAACAACTTCGACGCGCAGTACGGGTTCGTCGGCAACGACGGCCCGCTGTTCTACTTCCAGGCCAACAAGGACGCCCCGCGCGGCCGCCTGGTCGCGATCGACACGCGCCGGCCGAACGCCTCCGACGCGGCGAGCTGGACCACGCTGGTCGCCGAGGCGCCCGAGACCCTGCGCAGCGTGTCGTACGTCGGCGGCCAGTTCTTCCTCAACTATCTGAAGGACGCGCGCAGCCAGATCCGCCAGGTCGACCGCAAGGGCAAGCCGGTCCGCGACATCGAGCTGCCCGGCATCGGCACCGCCTACGGCTTCGGCGGCGAGAAGGGCGACAAAGACACCTACTTCATGTTCACCAGCTACACCACGCCGGCGACGATCTACCGCCACGACATCGCGAGCGGCAAGAGCGAGGTCTACCGCCAGCCCAAGGTCGACTTCGACCCGGCGCAGTACGAGGTCTCGCAGGTGTTCTACGGCTCGAAGGACGGCACCAAGGTGCCGATGTTCCTCGCCCACAAGAAGGGCCTGCAGCGCGACGGCCAGAACCCGACCTACCTCTACGGCTACGGCGGCTTCAACGTCGCGCTCACGCCGTCGTTCTCGGTCGCCGACATCACGTGGATGGAGATGGGCGGCGTGCTCGCGGTCGCCAACCTGCGCGGCGGCGGCGAGTACGGCAAGGACTGGCACGAGGCCGGCACCAAGCTGCGCAAGCAGAACGTGTTCGACGACTTCATCGCCGCCGCCGAGCACCTGATCGCCGAGAAGGTCACGAGCCCGCAGAAGCTCGCGATCGGCGGGCGCAGCAACGGCGGCCTGCTCGTCGGCGCCGCCATCACCCAGCGCCCCGACCTGTTCGCCGCCGCCATCCCCGGCGTCGGCGTGATGGACATGCTGCGCTTCCACAAGTTCACCATCGGCTGGGCCTGGGTGTCCGACTACGGCTCGTCCGACGACCCCCAGGAGTTCAAGGCCCTGCACGCCTACTCGCCGCTGCACAACCTGAAGCCCGGCACCAGGTACCCCGCGACCCTCGTGCACACCGCCGACCACGACGACCGCGTCGTGCCCGGCCACTCCTACAAGTTCGCCGCGGCCCTGCAGGCCGCCCAGGCCGGCGACAACCCCGTGCTCATCCGCGTCGAGGTCAAGGCCGGTCACGGCGCCGGCAAGCCGACGTCGAAGCTCATCGAGGAGTGGGTCGACCTGTGGGGCTTCCTCGTCAAGAACCTCGGCATGAAGGTCGGCTGAGCCCGTCCCTGCGAGTGCTTGCTTGCGCGCGCAAGTAGATCGGGCGACGACCACGACGCTGTCAGCCCCCTGACATCGTGATCGTCGCCCGCCGCGCGAACGCGGTTTGTCCGGCTTGACCGCCCGACACGCGAGCATTCCAGGCCGACCGATCGAGGCCCCGGCGTCACGCCACGCAAGACGTCTCACACCGCCTCTCGTCGCCCGACGTCCGTCCCGGGCTAGCATCCTCGCGTGCAAAAGCCCGTCCTCGCCGTCCTCGGCGGCAGCTTCGACCCCCCGCACCTCGGCCATGTGCTCATGCCGACCTACGTGCTGGCCCGGGGCGCCGCCTCGCGGGTGCTGGTCGCGCCGTGCTGGTCGCACCCGTTCGCCAAGCGCATGTCGCCGTTCAACGACCGCCTGGCCTGGACGCGCCTGGCCATGGCCGTGCACGGCCCCCAGGTCGAGGTCACCGACCTCGAGCGGCGCCTCGCCGAGGCCCGCGGCGACGACACCCCGAGCTACACCTACCAGCTGCTGCGCGCGGTCCAGGCCGAGCACCCCGACCACCGCGTGCGCCTCGTGATCGGCTCCGACATCAGCGAGACCGAGCTCAACAAGTGGCAGGACATCGCCAGGCTGCGCGCCGAGTTCCCGCCGATCGTGGTGCCGCGCATGGGCTACGCCGACCCCAAGACCTGCGCGCTGCCCGAGATCAGCAGCACGGCGGTGCGCGGCTGGCTGCTCAGCGACAGCCCCTCGGCCCACGCCAGCCTCGACGCCACCGTGCCCGCCGCCGTCCTCCAGCGCCTGCGCGCGCCGGTCCGCGGCCACGTGTGGCTGATCGGCCACGGCAACGTCGCCAGCCACGCCGGCCCGTGGCTGCACGCGCGCGGGTGGACGAGCACGCAGATCAGCGCCCGCGGCCTCATCACCGGCAGCGAGGAGCTGCCCGGCATGTCGTCGTCGCGCGCCGCCTCGGGCCCGATCTCGCGGGTCCCCAGGGCCATCTGGCTGCTGTGCCAGGACCCCCAGCTCGGCGCCGTCGCCGAGGTGCTGGCCCGCTGCGGCCTGCGCCCGGTGCCGGTCCTGCACGCCGCCGGCTCGTTGCCCGCGCGCGAGGCCCTGGCCCCGCTGGTCGCCGCCGGCTTCCCCGTCGGCACGCTGCACCCGATCTGCAGCCTGCGCCGCGAGGTCCCGGCCGACTACCTGGGGCGCTGCTGCTTCGGCGTCGAGGGCGACCCCGCCGCCCGCGAGTTCGCCGTGCGCGTGCTCGAGGACCAGCCCTGGCTCGACCTGCAGGACCTCGACGCCGCCGCCCGCACGCGCTACCACGCCGCCTGCGCCCTCGCGGCCAACCACCTCGCGGTGCTGCTCGCCGAGGCCGGCGACACCCTCGCCAGCGTCACCGGCGGCCAGCCGCGCGGCGTCGTCGATCAGGCCCTCGCCGTGCTCATGCGCTCCGCCCTGCACAACCTGCTCGCGCTCGGCCTGCCGCGCGGCGTCACCGGCCCGGTCTCGCGCGGCGACGACGCGACCGTGGCCCGCCACGCCGAGGCCCTCGATCCCCCGGTCGGCGCGCTCTACCGGGCGCTGAGCGCCCGCCTGACCGCGCTCGTGCACCCGTCCGCGCAGTGACCGCTACTTCAGCGCCATCTGCTCGATCTGCCCGCGCGACAGCACGTACGACAGCAGCAGCGCGCGCTTGTCGGTCGCCTGCGTGAGGTCGAGCAGGCGCAGGAACTCGGCGTCCTCCGGGTCCTCCTCGCTCTGGCTCTCGAGCACACGGCGGGCGATGCCGACGAGCACCCCGGCCTTGACCGGCGTGTCGGTCGGCACGCGCACGAACAGCCCGAAGTACTCGTGCAGCACCATCGCCACCTGCACGCCCTCGGGGTGGGGCAGCAGCGCCTCCAGGAACCGGCGCCTGCCCTTCGACATCCCGCCGAAGCCGAGCTCGCGCACCGCGAGCTCGCTCATCACCGCGAAGAACCCGGCGTCGACCGGCACCCCGGTGACCAGGCGGTCGACCTCCTTCGCCAGCGTCCGCTTGCCCTTGTCGTGGTTCGCCGCGACCTCGGGCATGAGCCTCGCCGGCGCCACGATCAGCTCGTCCTGTTCGAAGCTCGCCAGCTGCACCGCGCCGCCGTAGTACGTCACCCCGGTCAGCGTCCACGTGTTCGCGCCGGCGGGCGCGGCCTTGCCGGCCTGCACCGCCGCGGCGAGGCGCTCCTGCAGCCGCGGCACGTCGGCCACGATCACCGAGCGCTTCAGGTCGCCGTGGTGGAACGCGAACAGCATGCGCGTCCAGTCGGTCGCGCTGGCCTCGCCGAACGCCCGCACGGTCTGGCACAGCCCGTCCGAGAACACCGGCTTCGCCCGCGTCTTGCGGCCCGGGTCGCGCTGCGCCTCGCGCTGCTTGCGGGCCGCCCGCGACTTGCGCTCCGCGGCCGCCTGCTCGCTCAGCGCCGCCTGCAGCGACACGTTCTTCTCGCGCGCCCGGATCTGCGCCTTCTTCCAGTTCCAGTGCTCCTCGAGCTCCTTGCGCCGGTCCTCGTCGCAGGTCGTCACGTACTCCGCCATCTCCGGCGGCAGCTTCCGGGTCAGCGGCGCCTCCATCAGCCGCGGCATGTGGGCCACCGCGACCACGTTCATGTCGCGCGGCAAGAAGCGCGCCGAGTAGGGCAGGTGCCCGCGCCGCAGCCGCGAGCGGCCCGCCTCCCAGAACCGCCGCAGCACCGCCTTGATCGCCTCGTCGTCGCCCGCCTTCTCGTAGAGCTTGACCAGCCGCAGCATCGCGTCGGTGATGAGCTCGCGGTCCTCGGTGCGCTCGTCGAGCAGCGCCTCGAAGTGTTCGACCGCGCAGTCGGCCCGCTCGATCTCCTCCATGCAGTGCACCCCCTTGCGGTGGAGCCGCTGCGCGTCGCTCTCGCCGCCCGCCGCCGGCCCCGCCGGCGCCCACAGCAACACCGACGTCAGCAGCGCGAGCAGGCGAGGGGACGGCACCGGCGCAGCATGACACCGCCGCGCCCCGCCGACCACCGCCGCGGCTCGCGGAGGACGGCCGCCGCCTCGCGTCCCGCGGCCCCGCTTGTGTCCGCCGGCCCCCTGTGCGATGCACCGCCCGCCCGTATGCCCGGACCCGAGGACTACGACTTCGATCTCCCGCCCGAGCAGGTCGCCCAGCACCCGGCGGCGCGGCGCGGCGACGCCCGCCTGCTCGTGCTGCACCCGGCCGGCGCGCCCGAGCCGTGGCACCACACGCGGGCCGACGACCTGCCGCGCTGGCTGCCCGCGGGCGCGCTCGTGGTGGTCAACGACAGCCGCGTCGTGCCGGCCCGCGTCTACCTCGAGGGCGGCGGACGGCGGTTCGAACTCCTCGTCTGCGACCCGCGGCCGGGCCGCAGCGCCGGCGCCGAGTTCACCGCCTGGGTCCGCGGCGCCCGCCGCCTGCGCCCCGGCGACGAGCTGAGCGGCGTCGACTTCGCCTGCCGCTACCTCGGCCAGGGCGCCACCGACCCGCGCGCGCGTCGGTTCGTCGTCACCGCCGGCGAGCTGCTGCCGGTCCTCACGCGCGCCGGCCACATCCCGCTGCCCCCGTACATCCGCCGCGAGGCCGACGCCGACGACAGCGCCCGCTACCAGACCCTCTACGCCAGCCAGCCCGGCAGCGTCGCCGCCCCGACCGCCGGCCTGCACTGGGAGCCCGAGGTGCTCGCCGCCCTCGACCTCGTGCGGATCACCCTGCACGTCGGCCCCGGCACCTTCCTGCCCATGGAGGCCGCCGACGTCCGCGACCACCGCGTCGCCCCCGAGCACGCCGAGATCTCCGACGCGGCCGCCGCCCGCATCGGCGAGGCCCGCCGCAGCGGCCGCCCGATCGTCGCCATCGGCACCACCGCCACCCGCGCCCTCGAGGCCGTCGCCGCTCGTCACGACGGCGAGCTGCCCGCCTACAGCGGCCCGGTCGACCTCGTCATCACCCCCGACCACCGGTTCCGCGTGGTCGACCGGCTGATCACCAACTTCCACCTCCCGCGCAGCTCCCTGCTCATGCTCGTGTGCAGCTTCGGCGGCCGCGAGCACGTGCTCGCCGCCTACGCCGAGGCCGTGCGCGCCGGCTACCGCTTCTACAGCTACGGCGACTGCATGCTCCTGCAGCGCCGCGGCGCCTGAGCCGGCCCGGCGTTTCCGCTGGCACCAAAGCTCGCGCTGTGGCATCCACGCGCATCATGTCCCTGCGCCCGCACCCGCGCGCCGCCCTCGGCTGCGAGCAGCCGCACCTGCCCCAAAAGCCAGGCACCTTCGAGGTCCTGGCCCGCGACCCCGGCGGCCCCGCGCGGGCCGGCCGCCTGTGGACCGCGCACGGCCCGGTCGACACCCCGACCTTCATGCCCGTCGGCACCTACGGCGCGGTCAAGGGCCTCGACGCCGACGACCTGAAGGAGGCCGGCGCCCAGATCGTGCTCGGCAACTCGTACCACCTCGGCCACCGCCCCGGCGCCGCGCGGGTCGCCGCGCTCGGCGGCCTGCACGCCATGATGGCCTGGGATCGGCCGATCCTCACCGACAGCGGCGGCTTCCAGGTGTTCAGCCTGCGCGGCCTGCAGAAGCTCGACGACCGCGGCGTCGACTACCAGACCCACTTCGACGGCTCGCGCCACCGCATGACCCCCGAGTCGGTGCTGCGCACCCAGGCCGCGCTCGGCAGCGACATCTGCATGATCCTCGACCACTGCCCGCCCGGCGACGCCGACCGGGCGAGCATGCAGGCCGCCGTCGATCGCAGCACCCGCTGGGCCCGCGAGGCCGCCGAGCTGCGCCCGAAGATCCTCGCGCCGCACCAGCTGTGCTTCGCCATCGTCCAGGGCGGCACCGATCACGCCCTGCGCCGCGCCCACCTGAAGACCCTGGCCGAGCTGCCGTTCGACGGCCTCGCCCTCGGCGGCCTCAGCGTCGGCGAGCCGATCCCGGACATGCACGCCACGCTCGCCGCGATCGGCCCCGACATGCCC
Source organism: Myxococcales bacterium (assembly GCA_016793465.1). Next base: position 98,400 of record JAEUJW010000023.1, on the reverse strand, counting down.
GACGATCGCCCGCGCTACGTCATGGGCATCGGCACCCCGTACGATCTCCTGGCCGCCGTCGCCGCCGGCATCGACATGTTCGACTGCGTCATGCCGAGCCGCAACGCCCGCAACGGCCAGCTGTTCACCTACCGCGGCCGCGTCAACATCCGCCGCAGCGAGCACCGCGACGCCCGCGGCCCGATCGACCCCGAGTGCCCGTGCCGGGCCTGCCGCAGCTACAGCCTGGCCTACCTGCGCCACCTCCACGAGCAGGCCGACCCGCTCTACGGGCGCCTGGCCACGATCCACAACCTGGTGTTCTTTCATCAGTGGGTGGGGGCCCTGCGGGCCGCCCTGCGCGAGCAGCGCTTCCCGCAGGTCGCCGCGCAGTTTTCGTCCATTATTACCGAGTATTACGGCCGAACCTCTGAACCATCCCCCGAGCCCGTGGCCGAGCCCGCCGAGGCCGGTTGAAGCCGGCCGGCGGCCGCGCCGGTCTGCGTTTTTGCACGCCATTTCTGCCACTGGAAGCGTCAGAACGCCCCCCCTCCGGTGGATACTCCACCCCTCTCCGAGGCCCCCACCGGGGCCTCCTCCCTCGAGCCGCCCATGCTTGCAACGTCCCTGTCCCTCCTCGCCGAGGCTGCTGCGCCCAGCGCGTTCTCCGGCTTCCTCCCGATCGTCCTGATGATCGGCGTGTTCTACTTCCTGGTCATCCGCCCGCAGAGCAAGATGGAGAAGGAGCGGCGGGCGCGGCTGGCCAAGCTCGACAAGGGCGACCAGGTGCGCCTCAATGGCGGCATCCTCGGCCGGGTCTCGAGCGTCGAGGACCAGATCGTCATGGTCGAGATCGCGGACAAGGTGCGGATCAAGGTCCTGCGCGCCGAGATCGCCGACAAGTGGGAGCCGCCGGCCGTCACCGGCACCGTCCTGAACAAGGACGGCACGGAGGCGCGGAGCTAGGCCCATGCGTCGGTTTCTAAAGACCAAGGCGCTGTTCCTGCTGACGCTGATCACCCTCAGCGTGCTGATGGTGACGCCGTCGATCGCCCAGATCCTCGGCACCGACAAGGACCTGCCGGCCTGGATCACCAACACCTTCTCCAACCGGTTCAAGCTCGGCCTCGACCTCCAGGGCGGCCTGCACCTCGAGTACTCGGTCGCCGTCGACGAGGCCCTCGAGAACAAGCTCGACCAGATCGCCGGCGAGCTCGACTCGGCGTTCAAGGAGAAGAAGAACGTCGACGTGGAGATCGAGCGCATCGGCCTCGACCGCCTCGACATCAAGTTCGCCGACCCGACCCAGGTCGCGACCGCCGAGGACGACGTCCTCGGCATCGCCCTGTCGGACATGGAGCGCGTCGACGTCGAGGACGAGGTCAACGGCGTCATCCACCTGAAGATGTACGAGCAGCGCCTGGCGGAGAACCGCAGCGGCGCGGTCGGGCAGGCGCTCGACACCGTGCGCCGGCGCATCGACGCCATGGGCATCGCCGAGCCGAACATCTACCCCAAGAACCGCCAGATCGTCATCGAGCTGCCGGGCCTCAGCGACACCACCACCGAGATCAAGGCCGCCCGCAAGGACATCATCGCCAAGCTGCGGCCGATCCTCCTGGCCGCCGGCGCCTCGCAGGTCACCGTCGTCGAGAGCGCCAAGGAGCCCGAGAGCTTCAGGCTGACCGCCGCCGGCACCAAGGTGCGCGAGCTGCTGGCCGCCGCCTTCCCGGCCGGCCTCGCCGCCGACAAGATCAACGACGACCGCCTCGGCCTCGAGCTCGAGGTCGTGCCCGACGACGCCGGCGAGGGCGCCAGCCCCGACACCGTCGACCTCAAGATCTCCGAGTCCGCCCGCGACAAGGTGCTCGAGGAGTCGAGCGACTTCCGCCGCCTGCTGAAGATCATCGAGCGCGCCGCCGTGCTCGAGATGCGCATGATCGACGACGAGACCCCGTTCGGCACCACCGGCAAGCCCTACCTGCAGGCCGTGTTCGAGGCCGGCCTCGTCACCCAGGGCATGGGCATCTCGGTCAACGCCATGCGCCCCTACGGCAACGACAAGGGCACCCAGGTCAAGGAGTGGTACGCCTTCCTCGCCCGCGACCGCGAGTCGCTCGAGGCCCTGTTCGACAACCTCCCGCCCGAGTGGCGCCTGCCCCCGACCCACATGATCGCCTACGGCCGTCAGCCGTACGTGACCCGCCGCGGCCACGCGCCGGAGTCGCTGTGGCAGACCTACGTGGTCAAGGCCCGCGCCGAGGTCACCGGCGACAGCATCGTCTCGGCCCAGGTCGGCTTCGACCAGCAGACCGGGACCACGCCCGAGGTCAACCTGAAGCTCGACCGCATGGGCGCCGACCGCTTCGAGGCCATGTCGGGCGAGAACATCGGCCGCAAGATGGCCATCATGCTCGACGACGAGGTCATGAGCGACCCGGTGTTCAACGACCGCATCCCCGGCGGCAACGTGCGCATCACCATGGGCCAGACCCCGGGCCAGTCGGTCCGCGAGGCCGCCAACGACCTCGTCAAGGTGCTGAAGAGCGGCAGCCTCCCGGCCCGCCTGTCGAAGGAGTTCGAGATCCGCGTCGGCGCCGACCTCGGCAAGGACGCGGTCGAGAGCGGCTTCTGGGCGTTCGTCGTCGGCCTCGCCGCCGTCGTGCTGTTCACCGGCTTCTACTACCGGGTCTCGGGCCTCATCGCCGTGTTCGCCCTGGTCCTCAACGTGCTGATGATCCTCGCGGCCATGGCGTTCTTCCAGGCCACCCTGACGCTGCCGGGCATCGCCGGCGTCGTGCTCACGCTCGGCATGGCGGTCGACGCCAACGTCATCATCTACGAGCGCGTGCGCGAGCTCCTGCGCGACGGCTACACCGCCCGCGCCGCCATCGAGGCCGGCTACGACCGCGCCTTCACCACGATCCTCGACTCGCAGCTCACCACCGCGATCGCCGGCATCGTGCTCTGGCAGTACGGCTCGGGCCCGATCCGCGGCTTCGCCATCACCCTGCTGATCGGCATCACCACGTCGATCTTCACCGCCGTGTTCTGCACGCGCCTGTTCTTCGACTTCCAGGCCAACCGCCGCGGCTTCGACCGGGTCTCCATCTGAGCCGACGGAACTTCCCATGCCAGATCAACAGAACCTGAAGTTCTTCGAGATCATCCCCCCCGGGACCAAGTTCCCCTTCGTCCGCACGGCGAAGTATTTCATCATGGTCTCGATCGTCCTGATCCTCGGCTCGATCGGCCTGATGTCCTACAACGTGGCGACCAAGGGCTCCCCGCTCAACTTCGGCATCGACTTCGCCGGCGGGTCCTCGGTCCGCCTGGCGCTGGCCCAGGGCCGCGACGTGCCGATCCAGGACGTCCGCGAGGCGCTCGAGGGCGCGGGCTACGAGGGCGTCTCGGCCGTCACCGTGCCCGACAACGACAACCAGATCCTGGTCCACGTCAAGGATGTCGCGACCATCGACGGCGCCCAGGCGACGAAGTGCGAGGAGGCGGTCAAGACCTACCCGAAGGCCAAGCTGAAGCGCTTCAACTACACCGAGGGCGCCAGCAAGATCTTCATGATGTTCGACGCCCAGCCGACCTACGCCGACCTCGACCAGCTGCTGGTCGGCGCCGGCTGCGTCGGCAAGGCCGACAAGGGCACCGGCAAGCTCGGCGAGTTCCCCGTCGAGTTCGCGCTGATCGGCATCGGCGCCAAGATCCAGGCCGACCTCGACCAGAAGTTCGGCGACGGCACCGTCGCCGAGATCGTGTCGTCCGAGTCGGTCGGCGCCAAGGTCGGCGACCAGCTGAAGACCGACGGCATCAAGTCGCTGCTCTACGCCATCGGCTTCATCTTCCTCTACGTGATGCTGCGCTTCGACCTCCGGTTCGCGCCCGGCGGCATCGTCGCCCTGGCCCACGACGCCATGCTCACCGTCGGCGCGTTCGCCCTGACCTGGAAGGAGTTCAACCTCCAGACCATCGCCGCGCTGCTGACGATCATCGGCTACTCGATCAACGACACCATCGTCGTGTTCGACCGCATCCGCGAGCGCGTGGCCCTCAACCGCGACCAGGACATCGGCGAGACCACCGACGTCGCGCTCAACGAGACCCTGAGCCGCACGATCCTGACCTCGGGCACCACCCTCCTCGTGGTCGTCGCCACCTGGGTGCTCGGCACCGGCACGATCAAGGACTTCGCGTTCGCGCTGTTCGTCGGCATCACCGTCGGCACCTACTCGTCGCTGTTCATCGCCGCCCAGATCTTCCTGTGGGTCAACCGCCGGTTCTACGGCGGCAAGGGCCACCTGCTGGCCGCCGACGAGGCCGCCGCGGCCGCCGCGGCCGCCGGCGAGGGCACCGGCCACCTGCTCGGCACCGCGGCCAACGAAGAGGTCGACGAGGCCACCGGCAAGCCGACCGGCGAGGTCCGGGCCGAGCAGGCCGCCAAGGCCATGGGCGCGGCCGTCGGCGACGACATCGCCGTCAAGGTCGCCGCCAAGCAGGCCGCCGAGGCCGCGCTCGGCGACGACGACGGCGAGGGCGGCGAGCAGAAGGCCAGCCGCCGGCGCCGGCGCCAGCGCCCGTCGTCCTGAGCCCGGTCCCACGGAGCCACGGATGCGCTCTCGAACCCGACCTCCGGATCGCCCGCACGACGCGGCGCGCCCCGGAGGTCGGCGCGTCTGCGCCACGACCTGTCCGTTCGGCCAGGAGACCGGCGCATGAGCCCGCGCCCGCCGCTGACCGGCGCCTCCGAGGCGTGGGCGCGACCTGTCCGTTCGGACAGTCCGCCTCCGCCCCACGCGATCCGCCCGCTGCTCGCGGCGGCCGATCGCGAGCAGGTCCGCGAGCAGGCCGCCCGCCTCGGCGTCGGCGAGCCGGTGATCGACCTGCTGGTCGGGCGCGGCGTGGCCACGCTCGACGACCAGCAGCGCTTCCTCCACCCGCGCATCGCCGACCTGCGCCCGCCGACCGGCATGGCCGGGTTCGAGGCCGCCATCGAGCTGCTGCGCGACGCCTGGCGCGGCCGCTGGCGGGTCGGCGTGTTCGGCGACTACGACGTCGACGGCGTCACCACCACCGCGATCCTCACGACCTTCCTCGAGGCGATCGGCGTCGAGGTGGTCGCCCGCGCGGCCACCCGCGAGGGCGGCTACGGCTTCGGCAAGGCCGACGCCGAGGCCCTGCGCGAGGCCAACGTGCGCATGGTCCTGACCGGCGACTGCGGCACCTCGGACCACGACGCGCTCGCCTGGCTCAAAGGCCAGGGCATCCCCACCATCGTCATCGACCACCACCAGGTCCCCGAGCAGATGCCGCCGGCCGCGGCCCTGCTCAACCCCCATCAGATCGGCTGCGGCTTCCCGTTCAAGGGCCTGTGCAGCGCCGGCGTGGCCTTTTATCTGTGCGCCGCCCTGCGCTCGTCGATCGCCCGCGACAACCCCGGGGCCGCGCTGCCCGACCCGCGCATGTGGCTCGACCTCGTGGCCCTCGGGACCGTCTGCGACATGGTCCCGCTGGTCGCGGAGAACCGCATCCTCGTGCGCACGGGCCTGCGGGTGGTCGGCCAGCGCCACCGCCCGGGCCTGCGCGCGCTGCTCGAGGCCGCCGGCGTCGGCGCCGACGACACCATCGACGAGACCCACCTCGGCTTCCGCCTCGGCCCGCGGATCAACGCGCCCGGCCGCCTCGGCCCGGCCGAGCCCTCGCTCAGCCTGCTGCGCGCGCGCAGCCCGGCCGAGGCCAGGGCCATGGCCGACCGCGTCGAGGGCTTCAATAGTCACCGCCGCGAGCACCAGGACGCGATCGTGCGCGAGGCCCTGGCCATCCTCGCCGCCGACCCGCGCAGCGAGCACCGCCACGGCATCGTCGTCGGCCACGAGCGCTGGCTGCACGGCATCGTCGGCATCGCCGCGGCCAGCGTGGTCGGCCGCTACCGCCGCCCGGCCGCGGTCCTCGCCTTCGACCCCGCGCGCAACGAGGCCCGCGGCTCGGTCCGCACGTTCGGCGAGGTCGACGTGCACGCCGCCCTGCGCGCCTGTGCCCCGCTTCTAAAACGCTTCGGCGGCCACCGGGCGGCCGCCGGCCTGTCGATCGCGCTCGACCAGGTGCCGGCGTTCGTCGAGGCGTTCGACGCCGCGGTCGGGGTCCAGCTCGACGGCCACGCCGGCGAGGCGAGGCTCGAGCACGACGGCGAGCTGCCGTTCGCCGCGGTCGACGAGGCCCGGATCGCCTGCCTCGAGGGCCTGGGTCCGTACGGGGTCGGGTTCGCGCCGCCGCGCTACCTCTGCGAGGAGGCCGCCGTCGAGCGCGTCCGCGTGGTCGCGCAGCGCCACCTCAGCCTCGTGCTGCGCCAGGGCAAGCGGACGTTCGAGGCCATCGCCTTCGGCCAGGCCGAGGCCCACCCGGCCCTGGCCGCGGGCTCGCGGATCGCCTGCTTCTACCTGCCGACGCGCTCGGTCTACCGCGGCCGGGTCCGGATCCAGCTCCAGATCGAGTCGCTCTGGGACGCCCAGGCGTGATTGTCGGCCTTTTGACGCCGCAAAACCGACGAGGCTACACTGGGCGGGTGACCTTACGGACCCCAGCCGCGCTGGCCCTGACCCTCCTGCTCGCCGCCTGCGGCCTGCGTTCGGGGGCCGATGACGACGAGGGGGGCACGTTCGGCGACAGCGGGTTCATGACCGACCCCACCGAGGCCGACCTGCGCGAGGGCAGCTGCGACACGCCGTTCGTGCTGCCGATCGCCAACATGACCGTGCGCGGGCGCCTGCTCGGCCCCGGCTCGGTGCGCGGCTGGTGCGGCCGCACCGACGACGAGGCCCCCGACGCCGGCGCCGAGGACAGCTACCTCATCACGCCGAGCTACAACGTCGACGTCACCGTGCTGTTCCCCGACGCCGACTTCACGCCGACGCTGCGGGTGACCCGCGACGGCTGCCGCGAGGACGTGTTCCCCAGCGTGTGCGCCGCCCCCATCGGCGACACGCCGTGGCACTTCCTCGCCGAGGTCGGCCACACGTACACGATCACCGTCGACTCGCCCGAGGACACCGACGGCCGCTACACCATGCAGCTCGTCTACGGCGACCCGGGCATCGCGGCCTGCCCGGTCCACCCCACGCAGATCCAGCAGGAGCCCGGCGGCTACTTCACGTGGTCGAACAAGCTCGGCAGTCGGCGCCAGGGCCAGGTCGACGGCCTGTGCGGCGGCCCCGGCTCGGAGAACATGTTCCAGCTCAACGTCGGCTACCCCGGCAACTTCCTGTTCCGCGTCTCGGCCGACGAGGGCTTCGACCCGGTCATCAGCCTGCGCACCGGCTGCGGCGGCGTGACCGAGCTGCAGTGCACCTCGGCCGACATCGTCGGCAGCCCGTTCATCGAGCTCCCCCGCTTCCTCGACCCTGGCACCTACTACGTCGTGGTCGACCAGAACGACATCGGCGGCGGCGAGTACAAGCTCGAGGTCTACTCGCAGTAGGCGACGGGCGGCATGTTCATCCGCCTCCGCACCGCGCGCGCCGACGACTGGTCGAGCTGGCTGACCGACGTGATCGTCACGATCGCGGCGGTCGTCATCGTGCTCATCATCCTGCTCGCGCGCCTGCCGGCCGAGTGGATCGCGCTGGTCGGCGGGCGCGGCTGGATCGTGCGCCTGCTGCTGGCCGGCGCGACCGCCTGGGCCTTCATGTGGCTCGACAACTTCCTGCGCGTCCTGCTGCCGCGCACGCCCTACCTGTTCGGCCGCACGCTGACGATCCGCGCCCGCGGCCAGCGCGTGCGCCTGCCGGTCCGCGAGATCGTCGCCATCCACGTCGAGCAGCGCCCGCCCGCTGGTCACGAGACGTTCGTCGTCGAGATGAAGGACGGCGCCCTCCACGACCTGTGCCCGGTCTACTGGAAGGGCGCCGGCCGCCTCTACGCCCGCATCGCCCGCGCGCAGCGGCTGGCCGCCGGCTGACTCAGCCCGGCTCGATGCCCGGCTCGGACGCCTGCACCGACCACTCGAAGTCGTCGAGCAGCACCACCGAGTCGTAGTAGCCGTCGCCGGTGTCCCACAGCACGAACCGCAGCTCCATGACCTCGCCGGGCGTGACGTTGCCCGACATCTTCAGCCAGCCGGTGCCGCCGCCGACCTGGTCGGCGCCGGCGCACCAGCCCGGGTCGTTGGGGAACTGCGGCGCCGGGTTGAGCAGGTCGAAGCCGGTGCCGACCAGGCCCTGGATGCCGGTGCAGCCGGCGTAGTTGCCGGGCACGGCCCCGCCGCCGCAGCCGACCGGGCCGTTCTTGCACTCGACGAACAGGCCGGCGGCCGCCTTGAGGATGTTGACGCCGAGCGGGAACAGCTGCTCCTGCGGGTTCTTGTAGATGGCGATGTTCTTGTCGGCCGGGTTCATCGCGCCGGTCGAGTCGACCAGGGTGATGAAGAAGTCGTTGAAGGCGCTGCACACCCACTCGGGGTACTCCGACGAGAAGAAGTACACGCTCGTGCTAAACGACAGCGCGTTCGAGGGCACGCGCACGCGCAGCTTCAGCTGGATGGTGTCGTGGCCGGTCGCGCCGCCCTGCGGCTCGGGGCAGCCGGCGACGTTGGGCAGGTTGTTGTTGTTGGCCGCCAGCCAGTCGGCGGGCACCGGGGCGTCGCTCGGCAGGTCGACGCCGCCCTGGAACGCGGCGTAGGCCGGGTTGGTGTCGCTCTGATCGGCGGCGTTGCCGGTCGACAGCACCGCCAGGCTCATGTTGGCCTGCGGGGTGATGTTCGCGCCGAAGCCGGTGCGGATCGACTTGGCGTTGATGAACGGGTCGCCCTGGCCGTTGGAGCGGGAGAACGTCCCGCTGATCACGCCCCAGGTGGTGCCGTCCTCGGTGGTCGTCTTGCACAGGTCGATGGCCTTGGCGTACTCGATGGGGTCGCTCGAGTTGCTCTTCAGGCCGCCGTCGCACGGCGGCAGCGGGTTGTCGACCATCGTGTCGCAGTCGTCGTCGACGGTGTTGTCGGGCACCTCGAACGCGCCGGGGTTGACGAGCTCGGGCGTCGAGCACTCGGGCCCGGCCGCGTCGCAGCAGTCGCCGCCGCAGCGGGTGAAGCCGTCGCCGTCCTCGTCGGGGTCGTCGTCGACGGTGCCGTTGCAGTCGTCGTCGACGGTGTTGGCGCAGACCTCGTCGGCCGGGATGACCTCGCCCTCGCACGGGCCGAAGCCGTCGCCCTCGGGGTTGCAGGTCTGCGTGCCGCCCTTGCACGGGCCGACGTCCTGGGTGCCGGGGTCGCCGGTATAGCAGGCGACCACCTCGCCGGGCGTGCAGCTGCACGCGCCCGCGGCCTCGCAGCCGTCGACCGGGTTCTGGTTGCAGTCGACGAACCCGGCCGCGCACGCGCCCATCGAGCACTCGCCCTCGGCGCACACCGCCGCGGCGTTGTCGTAGCCCGGGCAGGCGTCGCAGGTCCCGCAGTGCAGCGGGTCGGCGAGCAGGTCGACGCAGGCGCCGTCGCAGCAGGCGAGCCCGCCCTCGCACGGCTGCACGTCCGAGCACCCGGGCACGCACGCGCCGTCGACACACACGTTGCCGGCGCCGCACTCCGAGTCCTCGCTGCACCCGGGCTCGCTGGTGCCCGCGGTGGTCGGCTCGCCCGTGGTCGTCGGCGCGCCGTCCGTCGGGTCACTGTCGGACACGCTCGTGATCGACGTCTGGTTGGTGACGCTCGTGAGCGAGGTCTGCGAGGTCTGGGTCGTCTGCGAGGTCTGGGTGTCGTTTCCCGCGCCGTCGTCGGCGCAGCCGGGGAGGGTCACGAGGGTTGCAAAGCCAAGGATCGTACGCCGCATGATCCGAGCGTACGCAACGATGCGCGGGAAGTGCCAGCCGGTTTTTGCCGGCCACGCCGCGACTCCAGGCGCAAACTTCGGCCCACGGCGCCCCAACCGGGGGTCCGAGGACCGAGTGCGCGCGATCGCACAGTCCCGAATTCCCGCCCGAGCGGCCCACGCGAGCGATCCTCGGCGCTCCGCGGGGAAGAACGCCGAACACCCGGTACCCCATCGGTGCGTCGGGCGTCCCGAGCCAGGATTCGTGGGCCCTCGGGGTCACGGTCCAGAGCGAGCCGAGGCGAGCGAGGACCCGCAGGCCCGGAGGGCCAGCCACGGTCCAGAGCGAGCCGCGAGGCGAGCGAGGACCCGCGGGCCCGGAGGGCCTGCCTCGGTCAGTTCGGCATGACGCCGGGCTGCGAGGCCTGGACCGACCACACCCAGTCGTCGAGCATGACCAGCGAGTCCCACACGCCGTCGCCGGTGTCCCAGATGGCGAACCGGATCTCCATGACCTGGCCGGGGCCGACGTTGCCCGCCATCTTCAGCCAGCCGGTGCCGCCGCCGGTGGTGTTGTTGCCGCCGCAGCCGGCGTCGTTGGTGACCTGGAAGCCGGTGCCCGCGAGCGGGCCGACGCCGGCGCTGCAGTTGTTGTAGTTGAACTGGGTGCCGATGCAGCCGACCGGGCCGTTCTGGCACTCGGTGAACAGGCCGACGGCGGCCTTGGCGATGTTCACGCCGACCGGGTACTTCTGGAGCTGCGGCGTGGTGTAGATGGCGATGTTCTTGTCGGCGGGGTTGCCCATCGAGCCGGGGGCGTCGACCAGAGTCACGAACAGGTCGTTGAAGCTGGTGCACACGTACTCGGGCCACTCGGCCGACATGAAGTGCATCTGCACGTTGAACGACAGCGCGTTGGTCGGCACGCGGATGCGGATCTTCAGCATCGCGCTGTTGAACGCCGTGTTGACCCCGGGGCCCGGGCAGCCGGGCGCGTTGGGGAAGGCGTTGCCGTTGGCCGCCAGCCAGTCGGCGGGCGCGGCGCTGTTGGCCCCGTTGTCGTTGCCGGTCTGGAAGTCGAAGTAGCCGGGGTTGGCGTCGTTCTGGTCGGCCGCGTTGCCGGTCGAGAGGATCGCCATGTTGTTGTTCTGCTGCGGCACGATGCCGCCGGTGCCGAAGCCGTTGCGGATCGACTTGGCGTTGCCGTTGATCGCCCCGACGCCGTCGGCGCGCGTCAGGGTGGCGGAGATGACGCCCCACTTCTTCATCGGACCCTGCGCGTTCTCGGTGGTGGTCTGGCACAGGTCGATCGCCTTGGCGTAGTCGGTCGGCGTGTTCGAGTTGCTGGCCAGGCCGGCGTCGCAGGCCGCGACCGGGTTGTCCTTGACGCCGTCGCAGTCGTCGTCGACGTTGTTGCCGCCGACCTCGAACGCGCCGGGGTTGACCAGCTTCGGCTGCTGGCAGACCGGGCCGACCGAGTCGCAGCAGTCGCCGCCGCACTTGGTGTAGCCGTCCTGGTCGGTGTCGGGGTTGTCGTCGACGACGCCGTTGCAGTCGTCGTCGAGGGCGTTGGAGCAGGTGTCGTCGGACATCGGCGTGACCTCGCCGACGCACGCGCCGTAGCCGGTGCCCTGGGCGTTGCAGGTCTGCGTGCCCATCTTGCAGATGCCCTTGCCCGCGGTGCCGTCGGGGCCGGTGTAGCAGGGGATCGCCATGTTGGGCTCGCACTCGCAGGTGTCCGAGCTCTCGCAGCCGTTGGCCGCCATCTTGTCGCAGTCGTAGAACCCGGCCTCGCACGCGCCCATGCCGCACATGCCGTCGGTGCAGGTCGCCGCGGCGTTGTCGGGCACCGGGCAGGGGTCGCAGCCGCCGCAGTGCAGCGGGTCGGTCAGGAGGTCGTAGCAGTCGCCGCTGCAGCAGGCGGTGCCGGGCTGGCACTGCTGCATGTCGTTGCAGCCGGGCACGCAGGTGCCGGCCTCGCAGACCGTGCCGAGCGGGCAGTTGCCGTCGATCACACAGCCCTTGCAGGTGTGCTCCTGGGTGTCGCAGAAGGTCATGCCGCCGCAGTCGGAGTCGTCGTTGCAGCCGGGCTCGCACTTGCCGGTGTCGGCGCTGCAGTACTCGCCCATGTTAACGCAGTCGGCCTCGACGCACGGCGGGGGCGGGGGCTCGGTGGTCGAGCCGGTGTCGGTGTCGGTGGTGTCGGTGCCGGACGGGTCGGTGGTCGCGGTGGTGTCGGTGCCGGACGGGTCGGTCGAGCTGGTCGACGGGTCCGAGCTGATGTTGCTGGTGTCGGTCTGCGTGGTCTGGGTGGTCGGGTCGGTCGGCGCCGTGTCGGTGTCGGAGTTCGAGTTCGAGTTCGACTCGGTGCCGATCGAGTTGCTGCCGCCGGACTCGTTGCTGGTCTCGGGGTTCTCGTCGGTCGGCTGGGTGACGTTGGTCATCGGGCCGGAGGGCTGCGACGTGAGCGACGTGGGCGCCGTGGCCGTCGGCATGGTCGTGTCGCCGGAGCCGTCGTCGGAGCACGCCGAGAGGAGAGGAGAGACCGCCGACGCAACCAGAAGCCCAACGCTGATGTACCGCATTGGGTCATGGTAGGCACAACGCTCGACCGCCGGCAACTGGCGCCGAGTGCGACGGCGTGGCGGTGTGACCTGCACTGGCCCCGCACCTGCGGTCTGCCAGCATCACCCACTTGAACTGCCAGCTACGGCGTCGTCGGATGGCGATGTGACAGTGGGTGCGCTTGTGCGCGTTAAACGCGGAGCGCCGCGGCGGTGGCCGCGGCGCCCAGCGCACCCGTCCGCGTGCGGACGGTCGGCGAGGTCCGCCGGCGTCCTCAGCCCGGCATGCAGAAGTAGTTGACGTCGGCCTTGCCGACCTGCTTCAGCTGGTTGCAGGCCGTGCCGCACAGCTCGATGGCGTCGTACGGGCCGTTCGGGTTGACGAACACCCAGCCGTTCTCGTTGTCGCAGTTGTTCACGTGGGGGATCGACATGCCCATGATCTCCACCTCGGTGAACTCGGGCTTGGCGGGCTCCTCGGCGAGGGGGATGACGCAGGAGATGGCGTCCTGAATGATGGCGTCGAGCGCAGCGCTCAGCTCGATCTGGTTGTTGGCCTGGTAGAACTTCTCGTTGGGGTCGTTCTTCGGCTTGCCGCCGAGCATCGCCACCTCGTTGAGCTTGACGAACGGGTTGATGGCGTTGGGGTTGCCGTCCTGCGCGTTGGCCGGGGTGCCGTCGGCGTTGCCGGCGCTGACCTGGTTGATGATGTCGATGCCGACGACGTAGGTCGGGATCATGTCGACGGTGAAGGCGTTGCCGACGATGGTGTGCAGGCTCTGGTCGTAGGTCTCGAAGCGCTGGGCCTCGGTCTGCGCGTCGGAGCGGCAGTTGGCGGCGCCGTCGGTGATGAAGAGGACGGCGCGCGGGACGGCCGGGTCGAGGGTCTTCAGGTGGGTGAGCGCGGAGGTCATGCCGGCCGCGGCCGGGGTGCCGCCCTTGATCGTCATGTTGTCGGCGGCCGGCATGGCGGCGAGGATCGCCGCGGCGTTGTTGGCCTTGACCTTGACCTCGACGTTGGCCTGCACCGGGCAGGCGGAGATGTCGTAGAGGCTGGTCGCCGTCTTCGACGGGAACAGGTTCATGCCGAACTTGATGGTGGCGGCGAAGTCGTTGAGCACCGAGGTGACGGTCGCGTGGAGGCTGGCCCAGCGGGTGATCGTCGCGGTGCCGGGGTTGGCGTCGTGGTCCCACTTGGTCAGCATCGAGCCCGACTTGTCGAGCACGATCATGATGTTCGGCACGATCGGCGTGAGCGTCGCGTTCATGGTGGCGCAGGGGATGCTCTCGGTCTCGGCGGCGCCGGTCGTGTCGTCGCTGGTGGTCGAGCTGCTGCCGGTCGACTCGCCGGTGCTGGAGTCGCCGCCCGTGCTGCTGCTGCCGCTCGGGTCGGTGCTGGTGCTGCTGCTGCCGCTCGGGTCGGTGCTCGGGTCGCTGCTGGGGTCGCCGCTCGGGTCGCTCGAGGGGCCGGTGGTCAGCGTCGGGTCGGTCGAGGTCAGCGCGTTGGTGGTGCTGCCGGTCGGCTCGGTCTCCGAGGTCGGGTTGCCCGTGTCGGTGTTGCTGTTGCTCACCGAACCGGCGCTGGTCGGCTCGGTCTGCGAGGCCGAATCGGTCCCCGAATCGGTGTCCGGCGGCGGATTCGTCATCGTCATGGTCGTCATCGTGACGGTGGTCGGCTGCGTCGTCTGCGACGTGTCGCCCGTGCCGTCGTCACCACAAGCCGCCTGCAGCACCAGAGAAGAGAGCACCAACGAATAAGCCGTGAGTCGCATCGAACACCCCCGAAATGTCACACCCATGGGTCACCTTAGCGTAGTCGCGGGCCAGCGTCACCCCCTCGCATCGGCCGACGGCCGATGCGGCGGCGCCGCCGGGGCAGGCAAAAACAGACATCCGCGGCCCTCCTCGTGGAGGGGCCGCGGATGTGCGCCGGGCGCTGCGCCCGGGAGGCGGCGTCGGCTCAGCCGGCGCTGCAGTAGAAGTTGACGTCGGCCTCGCCCGCGGCCTTGAGGTCGAGGCAGGCCGTGCCGCACAGTTCGATCTCGTTGTAGGGGCCCATCGGGTTGGTGAAGACCCAGCCGTTCTCGCTGGCGCAGTCCATCACGTGGGGGACCTTGGTGCCGCCGACGAGGACCTCGGTGTCGTCGGGGAACGCCGGCTCGCTTTCGAGCGGGATCTTGCAGCTGAGGGCGTCGCCGATGATCGCGTCGAGGGCGGCCTGCAGCTCGAGCTGGTTGACGGTCTGGTAGAACTTCTCGTTGGGGTCGTTCTTCGGCTTGCCGCCGAGCATGGCCAGCTCGTTGAGCTTCTCGTAGGGGTTGATGGCGTTGGGGTTGCCGTCCTGCGCGTTGGCGGGGGTGCCGTCGGCGTTGCCGGCGGTGACCGCGTTGCTGATGGCGATGCCGATGACGTAGGTCGGGATCATGTCGACGGTGAACGCGTCGCCGACGATGGTGTGCAGGCTCTGGTCGTAGGTCTCGAAGCGCTGCTGCTCGGTCGCGGCGTCGGAGCGGCAGTTGGCGGCGCCGTCGGTGATGAGGAGCACGGCGCGCGGGACCATGGGGTCGAGCATCTTCAGGTGGTTGAGCGCGGTCGTCATGCCGGCGGCCGACGGCGTGCCGCCCTTCAGCATGGTGTCGTTGGCGCCCGGGATCGCGGCGAGGATGTCCGCGGCGTTCATCGGCTGGACGGGCACCTCGGGGTTGGCGTTCACCGGGCAGGCGCCGGCGTTGTACATCGAGACCGCGGACTTCGACGGGAACAGCACCGCGCCGAGGTTCATCTTGGTCTCGTTGTTCATGACGATGTCGGAGACCACGTTGTAGAGGCTCTTCCAGCGGGTGATCGTCGGCGTGCCCGGATCGTTGTCGTGGTCCCAGTAGCCGGAGGGGTCGGAGACCATCGAGCCCGACTTGTCGAGCACGAGCATGATGTTCGGCGGGACCGGCTGCAGGGTGGCCTGGATCTCCTCGCACGGGGTGCCGCCGGACTCCGAGCTGCTGCTGAGGCTGGTCTCGTTGGTGGTCGCCGGGTTGGTGCTGGTGCTGGTGTCGTTGTTGGTCGTCGCCGTGTTGATGTCGGTGGTGAGCACCGGATCGGTCTCGGTGCCGGTGGGCGCGCTGGCCGAGGTGTCGGTGGCGGTGCCGCCGGTCGGCTCGCCGGAGGAGCTCTGCGTGCCGGTGTCGTTGGTCATCGTCTCGCTGGTCAGCGGGAGCGACGGCGTGTTCGTCGGGTTGGTGGTGGTAGTGGAGTCGTCTCCGCCGTTGTCGCCGCAGCCGAGCTGAAGGGCAAAGGCGGAACAAAGGAAGAAAGTCCACGCAACGTTTCGCATCGATACACTCCCGTATGACATCGTAGTCGGCCGACTATACAGCAGGTGGCCGGCGCTGTCATAACCCCGTTCGCCGGGATCTGGATCACTCCACGGCGCGGCCCCCGATCATCGCGCATCTGCGGAGGTATGGTCGTGGACGATCCGCCAGCCCTCGGGGGTGCGCAGGAATGCCAGGCTGAACACGCCCCCGCCGGCCTCCGGGGTCTCCGTCAGGCGCCAGCGGCCGAGTACGACGGCGCCGCCGTCGCCGAGGCCGCGCACCTCGAGGACCTCGAACGCGAGCCGCCCCATGCGTCCGCCTTCGGCGTAACGTCGGCGATAGCGGTCGCGGGTCTCGGCGAAGCCGCGGTGCACCGCACCCCCGGAGGTGAACACGAGATCCGGCGAGGGTTCGTAGCCGCGCAAGAAGGCCTCGATGTCGCCGCGGTTCCAGGCGTCCTGCTGGTCCCGCAGGACCCGCACGATGGCGGCGCGATCACCCGCGGCCAGCGCCGGCGGCGGGGCCGTGCCGCGAGCGGACGGCGCGCAGGCGAGGCCGGCGGACAGGAGGATTGCGAGGCTTCGCATGCGCGCGGCATTGTACGTCATGACGCCCGAATTCACCGCGAGGGCGGCGGATCGGGCCGGCGCCCGTGACGGCGGGTCAGCCCGCGGCGAGAGCTTCACGGTCACGTGTGACATGTGCGACACCTCGGCGGGCCGGACGCCAGGTGCGACCGGCCTCGGGCCTCGGGTATAGGTAGGCCGCGCAATGACCCTCACGCAACGGATCTTCGCGGGACTGGCAGACTCGATCCTCCGCCGGCCGCTGCTGGTGCTCGTCGTCGCCGCGATCGTGGTGGCGCTCGCGGGCTCGCGGCTCCCGTCGCTCGGCGTCAGCACCTCGCGCTACGGGATGGTGTCCGCCGACAACCCCGACCAGGCGCGCATGCTGCGGTTCTTCGAACGCTTCGGCAACCCCGACGCGCCGGTGTTCGTGCTGTCGGGCGGCACCGCCGACGAGCGCCGGACGGTCGTCGATCGCATGACGGCGCTGCTCGAGGCGGAGGAGCCGCTGCGCGGTCGGGTGCTCGCGCGCATCGGGCCGCAAGAGGTGGCCGAGGTGATCCTGCTGCAGCGGCCGGAGGCGCTGGCCGAGGCCGCCAGGGCGCTGCCGGCCAACGTGCCGCTCGCGCCGCTGATCGAGGGCGGGCTGCCGGCGTGGCTGGGGGCGATCGCCGGGCAGATCCAGGCCGGGCTCGACGGCGAGGCGCCCGCGGATCCGAAGGCCGCGGCCCAGGGCGTCCAGGGGCTCGCCGACATGGCCGGCACGTTTGACGCGTACCTCGCCGGCGAGGACGTGCTGTCGCGCATGGGCGAGCCGCCGGCCCAGGACGGCGCGCCGCGCGGCCGCGACGAGCGCGGCTACCTCACCACCGTCGACGGCCAGAACCACGTCATCAGCATGTTCCCCAGGCTGACCGGCGACGAGGTGACCGACGTGCTGCCGATCGTCTCGCGCCTGCGGTCGATCCGCGACGAGGTGCTGGCGAGCGCGCCGGACGGGGTGCAGGCCCGGCTCACCGGGCTGCCGGCGCTGATCGTCGACGAGCAGGCGGCGATCCGCCGCGGGCTGCTGGTGTCGAGCGTCACCTCGGCGGCGGCCATCATCCTGCTGTGCCTGATCATGCTGCGGTCGTTCCGCCAGACGTTGATCGCCCAGGTCCCGCTGCTGTTCGGGGTGGTGCTGACGCTGGCCTACGTGCAGCTGGCCTACGGCAACCTCAACCTCATCACGTCGAGCTTCGTGTCGGTGCTGCTCGGGCTCGGCATCGACTTCGGCGTGCACATGATCTACCGCTTCAACGAGCAGCGGCGCCGCGGCGACGAGGTGCCGGCGGCCATCCGCGGGGCGGTCCGCTTCACCGGGCCGGCCATCGTGGTCGGGGCGCTGGTCACCGCGGTCGCGTTCATCACCACGCTGATGACCGAGTTCACGGCCTACGGCCAGCTCGGCGTGATCACGGCGATCGGGCTGGCGTTCATGGTGGCGACGTCGCTGACCGTGCTGCCGGCGCTGCTGTTCCGCCGCGCGGGCGCGAAGATCGCCCCGGTCGCCAAGGAGCCGCCGGGCTTCCGCGCGCTGACGCGGTTCGTCGCCCGCGCCCGCGTGCCGATCCTCCTGGTCGCGGTGCTCGGCGGGGTCGCGGGGGCGCTCGGGCTGCCGCGCATCGGCTTCAACTCGCGCTACTTCGACTTCCTGCCGGCCCACTCGGACGCGGCCCAGGCCCTCGACGTGCTCGAGGGCGACCCGCTGATGAGCCCGGTCTACGCCAACGCCTCGGCCCAGGGCGTCGAGGCCGCGCGGGCGCTGTCGGCGAGGCTGCGCGCGCTGCCCGAGGTCGCGGGCGTGCAGACGGCGACCGACCTGCTGCCGCCGCTCGACGACGCGCGCCTGCACGCGCTGCGCAGCGGGCTGGCCGCGCTGACGCCGATGCCGGACTTCAACAAGCTGGCCGGGCGCAACACCACGCCGGAGGAGCTGCTGCCGCCGCTGACGCAGGTGGTCGACGGGCTCGAGGAGGCCCGCTTCGCGGCCGGGCAGGGCGGGCAACCGACGGCCGACCTCGACCGCGCGCACAAGGCCTTCGTGGCCCTGAAGAAGCGGATCGGCGAGCTCGACGCGGACGGCAAGGCCCGCCTGGCGGCGATCGAGCCGACGCTCGGGCGCCTGCTGCTGCGCGCGGTGGGCACGGCGGAGCAGGTGGCCAAGCGCGGCGGCTACGTGCCGAGCGACCTGCCGCCGCTGTTCCGCGACCGCTTCCGCGGCAGCGACGGCGAGTCGATGGCGGTCTACGTGATCCCCGCGGGCTCGGCGTTCGAGTCGGAGACGGCCAACGCGTTCTACCGCGCGGTCTCGGCGGTCGACCCCGAGGTCTCGGGCCTGGCGGTCAACATCAACCTGCACGAGACGATGATCATCACCGGGTTTCGCCGGGCGGCCGCGCTGGCGGCGATCCTGATCTTCCTGCTGGTGACCGTCGAGCTGCGCAGCCTGCGGGACGGCGTGTTCGCGCTCGTGCCCACGGCGATCGGCTGGCTGTGGATGCTCGGGGTGATGGCGGCGATCGGGCTGCACTTCAACGTGGCCAACATCGTCGGGCTGCCGCTCGTCATCGGCATCGGCACGGCCTTCGGCGTGCACCTCATGCACCGCTGTCAGGAGTCGGCGCGCGAGCACGGCGGCGTGGCCACGCTCGACGACCTCGTGCGCAGCACCGGCGGGGCGGTCGTGCTGTCGGCGCTGACGACCATCGCCAGCTTCGCGGCGCTGATGCTCGGCGAGTACGGCGGCATGAAGACGATCGGTCTGCTCATGGTGCTCGGCATCTCGTCGTGCCTGGTCGCCAGCCTGCTCGTGCTGCCGGCGCTGCTCGCGGTGTTCAAGCGGGCGGCCTGAGGGCTGGCTTCACGACCCTCCGGGCTTGGGGAGCTGGCTTCACGGCCCTCCGGGCCTGGGGAGCTTCACGGCCCTCCGGGCCTGGGGAGCTTCACGGCCCTCCGGGCCTGGGGAGCTGGCTTCACGGCCCTCCGGGCCTGGGGAGCTTCACGGCCCTCCGGGCCTGGGAGCTTCACGGCCCTCCGGGCCTGGGGAGCTTCACGGCCCTCCGGGCCTGAGCGCGGCTCAGCGGGCGCGGACCTCGACGCCGAAGCGCACGCGGGGCAAGAGGCACATCATGGTCGGCTCGGCCTCGGGGCGCAGCTTGTCGACGGCCTCGCCGAGCTCGCCGAGCGGGCCGAAGCCCTCGTCGAGCGCGTCGGCGTTGGTCCAGATCGCGCCGAGCTGGCGGCGGGCGTCGCGGCGCACGACCTCGACGAGCACGGTGTCGGCGAACGCCGGGCGGGCGCCGAGCGCCTCGGCGATCGGCGGCAGCACGTCGACGCCGTGCTCCTCGGGCGCGAGGTCGCGGAGGTAGAGGAAGGGCACGGTGCAGGCCTGGTCGAACGGGCGGTCGCCCCTGTCCTCGGCGTCGAGGCCCTCCTCGGCGTCGGCCGGGAACTCCATGGCGGCCGGCGGCTGGCGAGTCGAGAGCACCACGTGCGGGACCTTGGAGCGGCCGCTCGGCGCGTAGGCGACGACCCACACCGCGCCGTCGTGGGCGAGCACCTCGCTGGCGCGCAGCTCGGGGATCACGCTCGAGGTGTTCTTCGGCGGGCTGTCGCGCTCCCACACGGCGTGGCCGATCTCCCGCGGGATGTGGGCGTACCAGCGATCCCACGTCAGCTCGACCCACGGGATGCGCGGCAGCTCGACCCCGGCCCAGGCCCCGCCGACGGGCCGCTGCCACAGCGTGAAGCCGGCGTCGGGCACTGTCGCCAGCCACAGCGCGCCGCCCAGCGCCTCGGTCACGCTGCGCGGGCAGGCGCTGGTCGAGGGCAGGGCCTCGTCGGTCCAGGCCTTGCCGTCCCACTTCTTCAGGGCGGGGCGCTCGGCCACGCAGGCGAGCACGTAGAGGTTGCCCGAGTCGGCGGCGTGCAGGCGCACGAAGTCGTCGGGGCCGAGGCGCGGGAGGCCGCTGTCCGGCAGGCTGTGCCACAGGCCGGAGCTGCTCGGGCGCGGGCTGGCGTGGAGGATCGCGCCGTCGGGCTTCAGCACGTAGACGGTGCCGGCGGCGGCCACCATGTCGCGGGGGAACAGGGTGCGCGGCAGCCGGGGGAACTGCGCGGGCGGGCCGGCGCGCGTCGGCGGGGCGGGAGCGGGGCTGGCCTCGGGGACAGGTGCGTCGGAGCTGTCCTCGGGGACAGGTGCTTCGGGGCTGTCCTTCGGGACAGGCGGCGGATCGGCGGACGGGCGGGCCTCGCCGGTCGGCAGCAGGCCGGCGTCGTCGAGCGTGGGAGCGGCGCCTGGGGCCGCGAGCAGGGCGGGGGCGGCGTCGGGGATCGCGTCGGGGGTGTCGAGCGCGCGCGCGGTCGGGATCGGCGGGGGCGGCGGTTCGTCGGCGCCGCGGGCGAAGCGGACCAGCTCGACGAACGCGCGCACCGGCTCGGCGCCGCGGGGCGGCTTCTTGCCGGCCTCGGCGGTGAACTCGGGCTCGGGCTCGGTGGTCAGCAGGCGCACGGCCACGGTCTCGTTGCCGGGCCAGGGGGCGGACAGGGTGTACTGCCAGTCGAGCGGGGTGGCGCCGTCGAAGCCGCCGTTGTCGACGGCGACGTAGCGGGCGTCGAGGACGCGGCGCCACACGCGGGGCGTGCCGGCGGTCCGCAGCTCGTCGAGGGTGCCGACCATGAAGGTGCGCTCGGGCCAGCGCCCGCCGAAGTGCACGACCTGGCCGAGCTCGGCGATGGTCTTCAGGTCGACGCCGTCGAGGTCGTGCTCGGCGCGGCGGAAGTGGCCGTCGGCGCCGAGCAGGGCGAGCGCGAGGTCGCCGCGGATGGCCAGCTGGTCGAGCGCGAGGCGCTGCAGGCGGAGCGGGCCGTAGCGCCGGGCGATCAGGTGCAGCGCGCTCGAGGAGGCGGCCGGCACGGCGAGCGGGGCCGCGGGCCTCTTGGCGGCGGGCGCGGGCGCGGGCGCGGGCGGGGTGGACGCAGCGGCGGGGTCGGGCGCGGGGGCGGCCGGGCTCGTCGGCGTGCATGCGAGCGCGAGCAGGCCGAGCGCGACCGCGGAAGGGGCCACGTCGGGGGTGCATGCGCGCGGGCGAGCCATGCCGCGAGCATCGCCGACGTCGCGGGTCCGCGCAAGCGCGCGGGGCCGACGAACGCGACGGGCCGCGACCCCGAGGGGACGCGGCCCGCGTGGTGGATCGCGGAGGCGGCGATCAGCCGGCGCCGCCGACCACGGCCTGGATCGCGGTGTTGAGCTCGGCGAGGTCCTTGGGGGCCACGGCCGAGTACTTCACCGAGTTGCGGCCGTCGGCGAACATGACCGTGCGGCTCTTGGTGACGTTGTAGTAGTCGTCGAACTCCGCGTTGGCCTGGCCGCCCTCGCTGGCCGGCACGACGACCGGCATCTTGACGCCGAGCTCGGTGCGCATGGCCTTGACCCTGGCGATCAGCGCCTC
The DNA here is from genome assembly GCA_016793465.1 of Myxococcales bacterium. The sequence goes on along the minus strand of JAEUJW010000023.1, from coordinate 76,682 downwards.
GCGGTCGGCGGTCGGGGTGGTCGACTTGCCGTCCTTGATGTCGGTGACGACCGCGAACGCCTTGACCTTGTCCTCGCCGTACTTCTGGACCAGGGCGTCGAGGTTCTGCAGGTCCTTCTTGAACTCGGGGTCGTCGACGGTGCCGACCGCCATGATCTTGGGGCTGCCGCCGAACTTGCAGACCTGGCAGTACTTGTCGCCGCTGTCGCAGTTGACGATGTCGAACGGCTGGAACTTGCCGCCGACGCCGAGGCCGCTGTCGGCCAGCACGCGCTCGGGGGCGGGCTTCTCGGCCTGGGCGGTGGTCTTGCCGTCGACCGTCTTCTCGACCGACTTCGTGGTCTCGACCTTGGTCTCGACCTTGGTCTCGACCTTGGTCTCGGCCTTGTTGGACTTGCTGTCGCCGCCACAGCCGAGGGCGAGCGCGAGGGCGAGGAGCGAGAGGGAGGTGATCTTCTTCATGGCGGGCAAGTGTGGCCAAACTCGGCCCTGGGCGCCAGCGGGCGGGGCTGTCCGTCGGCTGCAGGGCTTGCTAGCATCCGCCGCCGATGTCCACGTCGCGTCGCACGTTCCTCGCCGCTTCGGGCCTGGTGACCTCGGGTCTGGTCGGGTCGCGGGCGTGGGCGGGCCTGCCGGTGCAGCGTCAGCCGGCGCCTGCGTGGGCCCCGCCGATGGCCGACGACGGAGCGCGGCGCATCGGCGCCAGCCCGCTGCTGCGCGACGAACGCCTGGCGCAGGCGGCCCTCGAGGCCGCGGTCGCGGCCGGGGCCAGCTACGCCGACGTGCGCCTGGTCGTGTGGCAGCGCGAGCAGCTGGCGGTGCGCGACGACCACGTCAGCAACCTGGGCCAGCGCGAGGACTACGGGCTCGGAGTGCGGGTCATCGCCGACGGCGCGTGGGGGTTCGCGGCCACGCCGCTGGCGGCCCGCAAGGGCGACACCAGGGCCGTGGTCGAGGCGGCCCGCGCCGCCGTGAAGATGGCCAGGACCAGCGCGCTGCTGATGCCCGCGCCGATCCAGCTGGTCGCGGCCCCGGTGGTGCGCGGGGCCTGGGTCTCGCCGCACGCCGTCGACCCGTTCGCGGTGCCGCTGCAGGAGAAGGTCGACCTGCTGCTGGCCGCGGCGCGGGCGGCCCTCGCGGTGCCGGGGGTGCAGCACGCCGACGCGTCGATCCTGGCCGTGCGCGAGGAGAAGCTGCTGCTGACGAGCGAGGGCTCGCGCGTGCATCAGATGTTCTTCCGGGTGGCGCCGTCGCTGACGGCGACGGCGATCGATCGCCGGCGCGGGCGCTTCGCCAGCCGCGACCACGAGGTCGCGCCGATGCTCGCGGGCTACGAGCACGTGACCGCCGCCGACCTCGTCGGCGCGGCCCCGGAGATCGCCGAGGACGCGCTGCGCAAGCTGCACGCGGCCCCGGTGGCGCCGGGCAAGAAGCAGGTGATCCTGGCGCCGAGCAACCTGTGGCTGACGATCCACGAGAGCATCGGCCACTCGACCGAGCTCGACCGGGCGCTCGGGTGGGAGGCCAACTTCGCGGGCACCAGCTTCCTCACCCCGGACAAGCGCGGCAACCTGAAGATCGGGCACCCGCGGGTCAACCTCGTCGCCGATCGCACGCAGCCCGGCGGGCTGGCGACGACCGCGTGGGACGACGAGGCGGTGGCGGCCCAGCGCTGGGACCTCGTCAGGGACGGCGTGTTCGTCGGCTGGCAGACCACGCGCGACCTGGCGGCCGCGGTCGGCGACGCGGCCAGCCGCGGGTGCCTGTACGCCGACAGCTACGCGAGCGTGGCCTTCCCGCGCATGCCGAACGTCAGCCTGCAGCCGGGCCCCGAGGGCTACACCACCGAGGACCTGATCGCCGCGACCGACGACGGCGTCCTGATCAGCGGGCGCGGCAGCTGGTCGATCGACCAGCAGCGCTACAACTTCCAGTTCGGCGGGCAGTTCTTCTGGGAGATCAAGAAGGGCCGGCTGACCCGGCCGCTGCGCGACGTGGCCTACCAGAGCAACACCGTCGAGTTCTGGAGCTCGTGCGACATGCTCGGCGGGGCGGGCACCTACCGCCTCGGCGGCAGCTTCTCCGACGGCAAGGGCGAGCCGTCGCAGAGCAACGCGGTCAGCCACGGGTGCCCGCCGGCGCGCTTCACGGTCAACGTGCTCAACACGGGAGACGGCAAGTGAACCTGTCGCAGCGCGAGGTCGAGGGCATCGTCGCGGCGGCGCTGAAGGCGGCGTCGCTGAAGGAGATCGCGGTGCGCGTGAGCGCGAGCGCCGGCGGCTGGCTGCGCTTCGCCGGCAACGCGCCGACGAGCGCCGGCGAGGCCCAGCGCATCGAGGTCAGCGTCACGGCGACCAAGGACCGCGCGAGCGCGACGGCCTCGGGCAACGCGCTCGACGCCGCCGGGGTCAAGGAGATCGTGCGGCGGGCCGAGGCGCTGGCGGTGCTCGCCCCGGTCGACCCCGAGTGGGTCGCGCCGCTCGGCCCGCAGCGCTACCCCTCGTCCTCTGCGGTCGACACCATGACGGCGAAGGTCACGCCGCAGCTGCGCACCGACATGGTCGCGTACGTGCTGAAGGTCGCGCGCGACGCCGGGCTGACGGCCTCGGGCATGATCCAGCACAGCGTGCGTCAGACCGCCCTCGGGACCTCGGCGGGCCTGCGCGCCTACTATCAGGACAGCGAGTGCTCGCTGGCCACGACCATGCGCACCGCCGACGGCACCGGCAGCGGCTGGGCCGGGGCCGCGCCGCACGCGTGGTCGCAGCTCGACGCCGCCGCGGTGGCGCGGGTCGCCGCCGACAAGGCCGCGATGTCGCAGGGCGGCGGTCCGGCGCTCACGCCCGGCCGCTTCACCGTCGTGCTCGAGCCGCAGGCGGTGGCCGACCTGCTGACGTTCCTGGTCTCGGCGCTCGGCGCCCGCGCGGCCGACGAGGGTCGCAGCTTCTTCGCCAGGCCCGGCGGCAACGCCGTCGGCGAGGCGCTGTTCAGCCCGAAGGTCAGCCTGTGGTCGGACCCGCTGGACCGCGAGCACCCGTCGACGCCGATCGCCGGCGACGGCCTGCCGATCCCGCGGACCGTGTGGGTCGAGCAGGGCAAGCTCATGGCCCTCGCGCGCACGCGCTACTGGGCCGAGAAGACCGGCAAGCCGGCGCTGCCGAGCCCGCGCTCGCTGTTCATGGCCGGCGGCGCCGGCGGCCTCGCCGAGCTCGTGCGCGGCGTGCAGGACGGCGTGCTCATCACCCGGCTGTGGTATAACCGCATGCTCGACCCGCGCCAGCTGCTCGTCACCGGCCTCACGCGCGACGGCACCTTCCGCATCCAGGGCGGCAAGCTGACCGGCCCGGTCAAGAACATGCGCTACAACGAGAGCCCCGCGACCGTGCTCGCCAAGCTGGTCGCGCTCGGGACCCCGGTGCGCACGGTCGACGACGACCGGGTGGTCGTGGTCCCGCCGCTGGTCGTCGAGGGCTTCAACCTCGCCTCGGTCAGCGACGCGGTGTAGCCGCCCGCGCTCAGCCCGGGGCCTGGCAGAACGGCTTGCTGAGCACGATCTCGTTGTCCCCGTCGACCTTGCACTCGGCCTCGTTGGGGATGACGACGAGGCGCAGCGAGTCGACGTCGCTGGTGTCGACCTCGATGATGGTCGCGTCGGCGAACTCGCCGGGCTGCAGCACCGGCAGGAAGCCCTCGGTCTTCAGCAGCGACTCCATGCCCATGATCGTGCCGTAGACCTCGATCTTGGCGCCCGCGGTCAGGGGCACCGCGCCGACGTTGCCGATCTGCACCCAGATCTGCAGGATCTGGCCGTCGCACACGTTCATGCACGACTCGGGCGCCTTGATCTGCAGGTCGGGCGCCGCGAGGCCGTCGGGCGGCGAGAGGTCGCCGCTGCGGAAGTTGTTGTAGGTCAGCCAGTTGAGGTCGGCGACCGCGGGGATCGTGCCGTCGTCGGCCACGTTGGTGATGTCGTGTACAGCAGGCGCTAGACCTCCCTACGAGCACGTTTACGAGGGGCTGTCTCGGAAACCGCCAGATTCGCGACAAAATCGGTACGAATTTTCGAGACGGCGGAGGGATCGCGCCGTCGCGCGTAGCCGCCTCCGTTGCGTCGGAGCTGGGGGTCAAGCGCAAGCCTTGGGGCCGTTGACTCTCCGGCGATCGTACCAGCCGGCTCCGCGCAGAGGTGTATAACCTGTCCTTTGAGACAGCCGATCACTTCGCCTTGCGTGGCTTGTCAGCAAGCGAACCGGGCCGCGAGTCGCACGGTGGGCCTCGCTACCGAACAACGTCCCGCATCACCCAGATCAGCGAGGTAAAGACGAGGAGAAGTAGGCTCACCAGGGCAGGCACCAGCACGGCGGCTGCGAGAACAAACGTGGCGGACGATACCAGGTTCACGCCGTACATCGTCGCGACCAGAGAGTGTCCGTCAACATGTTTGGTCGACGGTTAAAAACTCTTGTAGGTGAACTCTTACAATCCAGTGGCTGATCCGTGATCATCTGCTCGTTTACGCGCGTTCACGTGGTTGCCAGGCATGAGCCTGGAGCGTGGTACTGTTACCAGGTCGGAGGGCACCATGTGCACGGAGCGGCTGGACGACGCGAGCACCATGCGAGACGAGACGGACGCCGACGCGATGGACGATGAGGCCGACGAGATCGACGAGGACGAGGAGGTCGACGAGCAGGCCGATAGTCTCCTGCTCGACGAGGACGAGGCGGCCCCCAACCTGGTCCCCGAGGGACTTCCGCAGCGCGTCCTCGCCGGGCGGATCGAGATCCTCGAGAAGATCGGCGAGGGTGGGATGGGGGCCGTGTGGCGCGGGGTCCACCTCAAGCTCGAGCGCATCGTCGCGGTGAAGATCCTTGATGAGACGCTCCAGCTTCGCCCAGATGGTCGCGAGCGGTTCATCCGCGAGGCCCGCGCGCTCGCCCTGCTCAACCATCGCAACGTTGTCACGATCTACGACTGCGACGAGCTGCCGGACGGCAAGCTCTACCTGTGCATGGAGCTGCTCGCGGGCGAGACGCTGCGAGACATCATCAAGCGCCGCCAGCCCCTCGATCCGCTCGAGGTCCTCGACGTCGGCGTGCAGGTCTGTGACGCGGTCCAGTCGGCGCACGACCACGGGATCCTGCACCGCGATCTCACCCCGTCGAACATCATCCGCCTCGGCGACGCCGCGAAGACGATCAAGGTCGTGGACTGGGGACTCTGTAAGTACCTTGATCTTTTCTACGTCCGATCGACGCAGAAGTACCCCGTGCCGCCGGGATCGCGGCTCGTGACGCCGCTCGGCTGCCGGTTCGGCAACCCCGAGTACATGGCGCCGGAGATGATCCTCCGCGAGCACCCCGACCCACCCAGCTTCTGCACCGACGTCTACGCGCTCGCCGTGGTGCTCTACGAACTCCTGACGGGACGTCAACCGTTCGCGCCCGGCAACCGCAAGCTCCCGCGGCCGATCCGAGACGTCCTTCCGAGCTTCGACTACCGCGATCTCGAGGCCGCCCTTCGGGCCGCGCTCCGCTATCGGTCCGACGAGCGGACGCAGACGATGGCCGAGTTCCGCGAAGGTCTCGAGCTGGCCCGCGAGTGCTTGCTCGCCCAGCGCGAGCACGTCGCGGCAGCCGGAAAAATTCCCGCACTGGACCCCACACCTGCCCGACCCGAGGGGGTCGCGGCTGCGGTTGTCACCCTGGCTACGGTCTCCGCCCCGACCCAGCAGGAGCACGCCGATGCGGCGGCCACCACGACCTCCATGGAGGTGACGGCCGAGGCTCACCCAGTCGATGGGCATGTGGTCGCTGCGAACGACGTCGCCAGGCCGTGCGCGGCGTCTCCTCCGGAGCTGGCGCGCGTCGTTCCGCTACGGCCGCGAAGGCGATTCACGCGGACGGTGCTCGCAGCCGTCCTCGGGATCGCAGCGGGCGTCGGCGGGACGCTCGGGTTGCGGCCAGACGGAGACGCAGCTCCCGCGACGGACCGGACTGTTCTGATGGCCCGGCTGGAGCAGGAGCTGGCCCGAGCGAGCGCGGCGGAGCGACGAGCCGACCGCTGCGAGGCCGAGGTGGTGAGGCAGAAGGCGGCGGAAATCCCCGCCACGCCACCGCCGACACCGCCAAGCCCTCTGTTGACACCCGAGGAACCTGCGGCGCGTGTGCTCGCGGCGATGAGCCGAAGCGCGCGATCTGACGGCCCAGGGTCGCGGGCGCCGTCGCCGACTGTCCCGCAGTCGATGGAACTGCTCGCGTCGAAGGTCCGCGCCTGCGCGCGGAAGGGCGGCATCACCGGGGGGCCGATCAAGGTGCAGGTCCGCCGCCAGGGCGGCGAGATCGACACGGTGAAGGTGCTCAAGTACACGAAGGACCACCCGTCCGTCGCCTGCATCGACGAGGTGATCCGCGACGCGGACCTGCCGGCGGGCGACCGCCCGGTCGAGACCTTCACGTTTCCCGAGTAGGAGCTGCGATGCTGACGATCCTGGCCCTTCCCCTCCTCCTTCTCGCACCCGCCACGCCGACCGCCGCGGACCTCGCCGCCGAGGGCGATGCGTACCTGAAGGCCGCCGAGACGGCTGACCACCCGCTCGACGTCCTCGTGGACGCCCACGCGAGTTTCGACTCGGCATACCTCGTCGGCCACGACGCCCATCACCTGTGTCGAGCGCTCGATGTGGCCGAGCTGGCCCTGCAATCCGAGACGTTCGCCGGGGACGAGGAGCGGCAATCCTGGGAAGAGACCCGCGAGGAAGACCTCGATCGTCTTCGACAGGACGCGGCGACGACCGGGCGAGGCAACTGCCGCTTCGCGGGGAAGCCGGCTGCGCCGCGCGTGTCGATGATCGACCCGGACGGCGCCCTCCCGCGGATGCCGGAGCCCGCGGCGCAGGTGGAGGACTCGGCCGCGCCGCCGGGTCCCGTAGGCCGAGGGGATGTGAGACGGTGGCGAGCGCACACCGCCGCCGGCACCGTCCTCACGACCGCGGGCCTCGGACTGCTCGGGGTGCTCACGGGGGTGCTGGTGCTCGAGCGGCGATGGATCGGCGAGATGCGGGGGATCGTCGGGACCGCCCAGGCCGAGGGTCGGTTGTTCACCGTGGACGAACACCGCCGCTTCGGCGAGTTGCGGGACGATGTGTTTCGCGGCGCGGACGTGGCGATCGGCGTCGGCGTTGCCGGTCTCGCCACGCTCGGCACCGGCGTCGCGTTACTGGCGACACGTAAGAAGGCCAGAGCCCGCGGATATTCCTTCCAACCCTACGGCGGCCCGCTGGGCGCCGGTGCTGTGCTGCGGCTGAAGTTCTGACCGAGGAGACGATCATGCGCCGGACGACGCTACTTTTCTGGGGCACGCTCCTGCTCGGGGGGTGCATCCAGGACCTGCTCGCCGATGGGGCTGCCCTGGCCCCGGACACCGAGACGGGCGGCAGCTCGACGTCGACGGGCGAACCTTCCACGCCCACGACATCCGGGGTCGGCTCCGGCGGCGTCCACACTGTGACCGGCGACTCAGGGTCGACCGGGACGACCGAGGGGACGGGGGTCGAGGAAACGGGCGTTGACGCGGCCTCGAGCTCGGGCGAGGTCGTGAACCTTCCGCCGACCGTCGACCTCACCGTGATGCCGGAGCATCTCGGCGAGGCGGGGCCGGCCGAGCTGCATCTCGCCGCCAGCGAGGACGTGGTCAAGGTGCGGCTGTCGCTCGACGGCGAGAAGCTCGCGGACCTCACCCCGGCGGACTTCCCCTACGTGTGGGAGGCGCTCTCGGCGAAGGACAACGGACCCGCCCGCAAATTCTCCGCTGTGGTGGAGGACGACGAGGGCCTCATGGCAGACGACGACGCGGAGCTCAGCGTGGCGCTGCCACCCGCCGGCGCCGAGCGGTGCCTGTTCACCGCCCCCGACAAGGGGGTCGAGACCAGCATGATCGTGGCGCTGCGGTACACGCCCAAGGCGATCGTCGCCGTGGGGACGAGCGGCACGGGGACGCTGCGGCTCACGGTGTGGAAGCTCGACCCGAACAACTGCGAGCTGCTCCCCGGGTGGCCCAGGACCCTCGCCAACTGGACCGGCGACGCGGTCCTTGCCGGGCTGATGTCGCTGGGGACCGCGCTCGACATCGACGAGGACGGCAACCTCGTCGTCGCCGGCAACTTCCTCGTGAACGGCCAGTCGCAGAGCTACGTCGCTCTGCTCAACGCCGAAGGTTCGCGGCTGTGGGAGAAGGTCGGCGCGGTGGGCGACGAGGTCGCGGGCGTGGGGGCGTCGAAGGGCAGCTACAGCAACCGCGTGTTCGTCGTTGGCTCCGCCCGCACGAGCGACAACCCTGTCCTCACGGACGGCATGGTGTGGGTCTACCAGTGGACCGAGGGCGAGGAGGTGTACGTCCAGCCGCCGACCGTCTTCCGCGCCCCGTTCACCCCGGACGAGTTCGACACTGATCCCGACAACGAGCGCAACGAGTGGGTACGGGCCGTCGTGGTCGACTCCGCCGGCAACGCGCTCGTGGTCGGTGAGCGCGAGTACATGGACGACACGCTCAAAGTCTACAGCCGGGCATTTGCGGTGCAGGTCCACCCGTTCGGCCAGGTGCTCGGAACCCCATGGACTTCCTGGGGGCCAGCTTTTGGGGATGATGCGTTTCGTTCGGTCACGGCTTGTGGTGACGCCACACTGGCTGGTGGGTGGACCCGTGATCACGCAGACCTAACCGCGAAGCCCCAGCCGTTCCTCTTCTGGTTGGAGGCCGAGACGCATCGGCATCTCCCACAGCTCGGCGCAACGCAGGTCTACGGTGTCGCGTGCGACCGCGAGGAAAAAATCGTCAGCGCCGCGACCCGATCATCGGGCGTTCCTGATGCTCAGGTCTTCACGGTCGTCGGCGCGTCCGACACGCCCGTGTGGTACGAGCAAGGGGCCGCCGACGCGAACGGTGCTGGCGCTGTGGCCTGCGACCACCGCGGGTTCTGCGGCTGGGGCGGGTACCGCACGACCAACGCGAAGCCCTACGCGGTGATCCGGGTGCATCATCCGTAGTCGGTCTCTCATCCTGGCGGCACGAAGTCGTCGCACAGTTCGACGAGATCGTTCGCGTGCTCGGCGAAGAAGGACACGAACTCGTCCTTGCAGATCGAGTCGATAAAGCCGTGCTCCATCCCTTCGACGAGCAACCGCAGGCGGTTCTTGTACATGATGAACTCGTTGGGGTGGCAGAGCTGGCCATAGTCGACATCGACGTCGGTGGTCAGCACGAGCACAGCGAAGGCATCATCGTCGTCGTGCTTCGCCTTGCGGAGCGCCGCGATCCACTCGTCGACCGTACCGAGCGAGTCCTCGTCGTACGTGTCCTGGATGATGGTGACGACCAGGAGGGCATCGTCACGGAGGAACCCGCGGTTGCAAGCGTCCTCGTCGTCCGGGTCGTTCATCTCCGGCTGGAGCGCGGCGGCCATCGCCTCGCCGCCGCGCGCCGCTCCCGATGTGCCGACCTGAGCGATGCATGTGAACGCTTCGGCCATGTCCTGCTGGCCGCTGACGATGTACCGCAGGTCCCCCCCCAGCTCGCAGCGACGGTTTGAGGCGTTCATCCCTGCGGGGAAGGTGACCCCAGCCCCGATCTTCTTGTCACACGGTGTCACGACTGCACCGCAAGCAGGCGGCTGACCCATTGGGTCGCAGCCGTCCTCGCACAGACCGCAGTCACCGATGTTCCAGACGACGTCGGTGCTGGCGACTAGGACGTGGACGTCGAACTCGGAGAACTGCTCCTGGATCGTGGCGATGAAGCCGGGCACGGCGGCGGTCAGGCGATCCTGGGCGACCTTCATCGTGGCCGCGGTGCTGATCACGAACAGGAAGTCGATCCTCCCATCGCAGCCGGCCGGCTGCGTCGGGTCGAAGTCCGGCATGCCCATGTCCCAGATCGTGTTGCCGCTCGAGCTGCCCGTCGTGCTGGTTGATGACGACGATGACGACGAGTCACCAGATGAGGTGCTCGACGAGGAGTCGGCGGTGGACGATCCGCTCTCGTCAGCCGGGAGCGTCATGACCGGGGTGGACCCGCCGGAGAAGCCGGTCGTCGCGCCGTTGTTGCCGCAGCCAGCGAGGAGGACCGCGAGCGGCAGTCCAAGGTGTCGTGGCACATGCACAGATGTCAGCCTAGCGGATCCGGCCCCCGGTGTCAGCGCCGCGGGGGGTTGACCGTTGAGTCCGGTCGTCGTGGTGTCGACGTGCACGACGTCGCCGGACGTGCAGGCCAGGGTAAGCACAGAGGCCGCTGCAGCGGTTTGGACCATTGGATCTTTCATCACGGTAAAACGCTCCCATCCGCGCCATACGGCGAGGTGAACGGTGCTTCGGATCGGCGGCGATCGATCGCTGCAGGCCGCGGGAAGACCCGCGGCAGGGTGGGTCAGGCCGGGCGGGCCCGTCAGGATGCATTGAGGCGACGCGCCGCCTCGTGGATGTCGTCGCCGAGTTGCTGGGCCTCGGCCTCGGTGAAGGGCACGGCCCCGGCCGGCAACAAGGGCGCGGGGGCGAAGCGAACGCCGTCCGGCTCGCGCTGGAGCTCAAACACGCGGCCGGCGTGCACGTGGAAGAGGCGGGTGCGCCAGGCGTAGAAGTCGGCGATGTGCAGCTCGGGCAGGTTCGGCTGCCCGCGCCCGAGTGCATGGACGGCGCGGGCCATCACCCACGGCTCGGGCTCCGGCACATCCCGCGTCGGTTCGGCGTCCGCCGGGAGCTCGTCGACCCGTAGCAGCATCGCCCGGTGGCCGGGCGCCGCGACCAGGAAGGACCGGCCGTGGTTGTCGACGAAGAAGGTCCGGGTCCGGGTCACGTGGAAGCCGGGCACCGGGCGAGCGTCCGCGCACACCTCCACCGTCAGCTCAAATTCCGCCGCAGCGGCACTTTGCGAGCTGTTCATGCTTGTTCTCCTTAAACTGTCGACCAACAATAACTTAATTTTCGCGTTTTCAAATCATAAAAATTCGTGGCTCCGCGGGTAGTGTAAAATCGCACCCACATGGACGAGGACATCTGGGAACCAAAGCCCATGGGCAAGGACTTCGCGACCACGGAGGAGGTCTCCAAGGTTGCTGGGGTCGAGCGCGCGTCGCTCTACGAGTGGGTCCGCTGGGGACTCCTGCCTGCTCCGAAGACGACGGGCGGTCGCGGCATCATCGCCAAGTGGCCGCTCGCCACGCTGAAGATCGCCAAGTTCGTCCGCGGCCAGCGCGAGCTGGGGTTTGGGTTGCCGGAGATCCGGCCTCGCATCATCGCGGCCTATGGCGAGAAGATCACGACGCTGCTGTCCGAGCCCCGCGGCCCAAGGGCGCGTGCCCGGCTCGCCAAGAAAAAGCCGGGCAGGCCCCGATCCAGGCGGTAGGCGGCGGGGCTGCGGGGACGCCGCGCCAGCGTGGTGGGTGGTAGCATCGCCGTCCCATGGTGGAGGACACCGAGGACAGCCCCCTCACGGACTACGTGAACATCTACCAGGTCATGACGGCCGCGGGGGTCGACAAGCAAGCGCTGGGCGAGTGGGTGCGGGCGGGACTCCTCCCAAAGCCGCAGTGGACGGGCGGACGAGGTGTCCTCGGCAAATGGCCGCGGGTGACCCTGAAGATCGCCGCGTTCGTCCGCGGCCAGCGCGAGCTGGGCTTCGGCCTGCAAGACATCCGGGCGCGGATCGTCGCGGCGTTCGGGGACAAGGTGCTCGCGGTGCTCGCCGAGCCGCGCCCCCCGAGGGCCCAGAACACCCAGAACAAGAAGAAGAAGTCAGCCAAGAAGCGCGCCAAGCGGTAGCAGGCTGCGACGGCCTCGCCCAAGATCCGCGGGGTCGACGAGCGACCGACCTGAGGTCTACGCTCGGTGGGATGGCCTCACGGACCGCGAAGACCCCCGCCCGCCGCTACACCGAGACGAAGGTCCCCATCCTCGACAGCCAGCTCGAGCTCAAGGTGCTGATCGAGGATGCCCGCGACGTCGGGTTGACGGAGCCGGAGTGGGAAGGCGGCGATGGCCCGATGCCCGTCCTCCGGTTTCGCATCGACGGGCGGCCTTGCCTGGTCGTGCTGCGACCCGACGAGAACGAGGATGACCAGGAGGCCGAGCTGCGCCGGCTTCATCGCGTGCTCCTGCATTTCGTGAAGAATGCGATCGAGGCCGCCCGGTCACGGTTGTTCGGGGTCCGCGAGGCGCTGCTGGCGTGGCACATCACCACCGACGGCAAGATGCTCGGCGAGACGGTGTTCGCCCCCGGGAGCGCGGGGCGGTCGATCACGCTGGCGCTGCCGGAGGCGAAGGCACCCACCCCCTCGCGCATGCTGCCGGCGGCCGCACCCGCCGCACCGTCGCGCGCGCTGCCGGCGGCCAAGGCACCCGCCGCACCGTCGCGCGCGCTGCCGGCGGCCAAGGCACCAGCCGCACCCTCGCGCGCACTCCTGCCTGGCTCGACAGGTCGGCGGCGGAAGCCCTAAAGCTCGGCCGCTGACAGGCGCAGGTGGCGTGTGGAGCGGCCGCCGGTGCAGGCCCGGGGGGTACTAGCGTCGCCGTTGGCGGCGGCTTGGCGCGTCACAGGCCGTCGCGCCGTTCGTAGCGACCTCGCTGGCCCAAGCTCCTCGACATCGTCCACACCCACGCGGCCGTCCACGCAGCGCGCACCCACGCAGGGCCGCTGGTCCCATGCGGCAGTAGGCGAGTGCAGAGCTCGCGGTCCACGCGTCGGCTCCAGGGGAGATTTCGCGCGACGCCGGTGCGGTGTCCTGGCGACGCCCGGCCGCGCGGCCGACCGCGGCGGCGAGTGACGCCGCGTCCGCCGGGGCAAGCTGGCTGCGCTCCGCGCCGCGGAACGCAGACGACCAGCGGGCGGGCCAGCGCGCGTCGGCACGGGGCCGACGGCCCCGTCGGCCCCGCGTCGCGGCGGGACACACGGCGGCGTCGCGGCGGGCCGCGCCGCGGCGGCCTGGCAGCGGCGGCGCGGCGGCGCGGCGGCGCGGCGGGCGGCGGGCAGCGGGCGGCGCCCGCCGCCCGGACGCGGCGGGTCGCTGCCGTAAACTCGGTTGTCCTGCGCGGCGCGGCCCCCACGGCCCCCGGCATCGCGACTTCGCCGCATGCCACGAACTCGAGTGGCCCCCGCCCCCCGCTCCGCGTCGCGACTCCGCCGCTTGCCCACCCGAGATCGGGCTCTGGCACGGCAACTCGCCCGTTCCGGCGGAGGGTGGCGGGCGGCCCGTCAGCCGCACGACGAGCCGCACGACCGGCCGCACGAGAGGCCGCACCGAGGGCCCCATCGGCGGCCCCCACTGGCGCCCGCACGACGAGCCGCACAAGGGGCCCCACGGAAGGCCACACCACGGTCCGCACAGGGTGCGGCCACCCGTGGGCCCGCACCGCCGCACTGGCAGCCGCCCATCGTGCGTGCGTATTCCGCTCGACCTGGGCGCCCGTTCCGCTGAGACCTGGGCAGTCGTTCCGGACCACCTGGGCGCATCGGAGCGGAGCGACGGCCTGAGTGGCCGGTCCGGGGCGACGAGTGCGGGGCGGTCGGTGTGGAGGTGGGGTTGATCAGCGGGCAGTGGCCTTGGTGGCCTGGGCACCTTTCTTCTCGCGCATCGAGGGGCCCTGGAGGGCGAGGACATGGGCGTTGTGGACGAGGCGGTCGCAGATGGCGTCGGCGAGGGTGGGCTCGATGAGGAGCTCGTGCCAGCGCTTGGTGGGGACCTGCGAGTTGATGACGGTGGACGAGTGGTCGTAGCGGTCCTCGAGGATCTCGAGGAGGTCGCGCAGCTCGCTGTCCTTCATCGGGGACAGCAGGAAATCGTCGAGCACGAGCACCTCGATACGGGCGAGGCGCGCGAGCAGCGTCGTGTATGTACCATCGGCGCGGGCGATCGCAAGATCGTGGACCAATCGTGGTACCCGGGCGAAGAGTGCGCGGCGGCCGTGACGACACGCGGCCTGTGCGAGCGCGGCGGCGAGGTAGCTCTTGCCGACGCCGGTCTTGCCGACGATGATCACGTTGAGCCTGGCGTCGACCCAGCGGCAGGTCGCCAGGTCGCGGAGGACGGCCTTGTCGAGGCCGCGGCCGGGTTCGCAGCGGACATCCTCGAGGCAGGCGTCGTGGCCGATCTTGGCGGCCTTGAGCAAGCGGGTCAGCCTGCGGTTCTCGCGATCCGACCACTCGCGGTCGACGAGGGTCCCGACGACGTCGATCGGCGTCATGTCGTGCGGCAGAGCGCGGGCGAGGAGCTCCTCGAAGCCGGCGGCCATGCCGTCGAGCTTCATGTCGCGGAGCTTGCGGAGGGTCTCCTGGTCGATCACGGCCGGCCTCCTTGTGCGCGGCGCCGCGGCCTCATCGGCGTCAGGGTGACATCGAGCTGCGTCATGTCGGGCATGTCGCGCACGGTCCACGTGCAGCCGCGTCCGAAGAGCAGGCGGATCGTCCCCGGCGGCGGCGGGGTGGGCGGTAGCAGCACCGCGCCGCGGCCATCATCATGGGGTTCGGGTTTAGTTGAGGTCGTCATCGGTCTCCATCTCCTTCTTGTCGTAGTAGTCGCCGCCACGAATCAGCTCGTGGGGGACGGGAGGTCTGCTCGGCGGCGGCTCGACGACGATGCGATCGAGGCCGCGGCGGAGGATCGCCAGCACGCTCTGGCGGGTCGGCGCGCCGATCTCGAGCGCGCGGCGGCAGGCCGCGTCGACGCGGCCGGGCTCGTAGCGTTTGACGTCGGCGATCAGGGCGAGGCACGAGCGGTAGCCCTTCTCGGGGTGCGGCTGGGCCGCGAGGATCCTGCGAGCGACGTCGCCGACGCTCGGGCCGAGGTTCTCGGCCCAGCCGATCACCCGCGACGGCGGCCAGTCGCCGTGCGCCTGGTGCGACTTGGGACGGTGCGACGGATCGGTCACCGCCGTGCCCTTGGGTCCGTAGCTGCGTGCGTGGCCGGCGACGCGTCGACCCGCGTGGAGGAGCTCGACCGTCGCAGTGGTCGCGCGGACCTCGACCGACTTGCCGATGAGCTGGTACGCCACGCTGTAGAGGCGGCCCTCGTACTCGACGTGGTGGTCGATGTTCACGCGCGCCGTCTTCCACACGGCGAGCTGGTAGCGCGTCGCCGGCAGCGGGCGCATCGATGGGCGCTCGAGGGTCTCGAAGACCGAGCGCCGGCAGCCGTCCAGCTTGACGAACGGCCGCGTGTTGAGCCGCTCCAGCAGCTCGGCGATAGCCTCGTTCAGCTCGTCCAGGCTGTAGAATTTCCGGTTGCGCAGGCACGCGAGGATCCACCGCTGGGCGATCTGCACGCCGACCTCGACCTTCGCCTTGTCGCGCGGCTTGCCGGGCCGCGCCGGGATCACGACCGTGCCGTAGTGCGCCGCCATCTCGGCGTACGTCGGGTTGAGCACAGGATCATGGCGGTGCGGCCCCGACACCGCGCTGCGCAGCTGGTCGGGGACCAGGATCTCGGGCGTGGCCCCGATGTACTCGAGGGCGCGGATCGTCGACATCACGAAGTCGGCGAGCTGCTGCGTCCGCGTCGCCTCGACGTAGGTGTAGTTGCTGGCGCCGAGCACCGCGACGTAGAGCTCGACCTCCTCGGCCTCGCCGGTCTCGCGGTTCCAGACCACCGGCCGCTTGCCCGAGTAGTCGATGAAGAGCCGCTCGCCGGCGCGGTGGTCCTGCCGCATCACCACGTCGACCTTCGCCTCGAAGCGCCGGTACAGCTCGCAGAATTGGCTGTACTGGTACGGCCGCTTCGAGCCCTCGCCGGCCTTCACCGCTGTGCAGTACTCGGCCCACACGAGCTGCAGCGTCACGCCCGTCTTGCGCATCTCGAGGCGCGCCCACTCGAGGTCGATCGGTGCGCGCTCGGACGGCTCGTTGTAGCCGACCGCGTGGAACAGCCGACGCTCGAGCTCGCCGTCGTCGAGCTCGCACGCCTGCTCCCAGGTCACGCCCGCGTCCCTGGCGCGGCGCAGATATTCGCTGACCGACCCCTTCGACATCCCGGTCGACGCCGACATGCAGCGGTTGCTCAGCCCGCACTCGTACTTGAGGCGGAGGACTTCTCGGATTCTTCGCATTCGGTGGCGCTCCAAGCCGAGAGCGGAGCCGGTCTCGGCCCTCTCGGGGATGTTCGCCACACCGACCGCCGTGCTGCCCGCTGGCGGCCCGTTCCCGGGGTGCCCAGGCGGTCCGGAAACGGTGCCCAGGTGTCCGGAACGGGCGCCCAGGTGGTCCGGAACGGGCGCCCAGGTGGTCCGGAATCCGTGCCCAGGTGCCCGGAACGGGCGCCCAGGTCAGGCCGGAAACCGTGCCCAGGTCAGGCCGGAAACCGTGCCCAGGTCAGTCCGGAAAACGCATCGTGCGGCTGCCGGTGGGGCCGGCGAGCAGCCGCTCGAGGGGCACGCGGGTAGGTCGTAAGGTGCGCTCCGCGTGCGCCATGAGAGACCGCACCCGCGTGTGGCCTCTCGGCCCGGGCCACATCATCGTGTGGCCCACCCCTCTCGGGCTCGCCAGCGCACGACCGCGCAGCGGCACTGCTCGTGACGGGCCGAGCGCCAGGCAGCGATACCGTATGAACCGTATCAACTCGCCAGATCACGCGCGATAACGCCGGTTACATGGCGCCAACACGCTGTGCCCGACCAGTTGATACAGCGATACGGTATCGCAACGCCTTGGCGCGGGCCGAACACAACGAGGAGTCCGCGCTCGGGAACAGGCCGGATCCGACGGTCGATGTCGAACGCCGAGGGTCGTCCGGCGGATCGAGGGCCACATCATGATGTGGCCCCTCGATCGCGGGTGGTCATGGCCGAGCTGGTAGCACCGCGCGGCTTGGCCCAGGAGCAGGTCGGGTTCGCGCACCAGGCGGCGATGGGCGGGCCACATCATCGTGTGGCCCGCCGAGCAGCGCGGCGCGGGCCACATCGCCATGTGGCTGCCCATGTTGGGGACGATCTCGAGCTAAACGTGCTTCAGTGGGATCTCTGGTGGTACTGGGGCTGGGCCACATCGCCATGTGGCCACACCGAGAACCACCGATGACCGCAGCCGTGCGGGTCGCTCGCCCGCCGCCTTGCGGAAGCGGCCGCTGAGGACCCGACGACGCGCGAACCTTGGTTGTGTTCGCCTCCGGGCGCTGTCCTGAGCCGCGCGGACACGCGGTCTGGCGCCACTGACAGCCGCATGAGAATGTGGCCGACGATGCACAAGACTATCGGTATCTACAACAACAAGGGTGGCGCCGGTAAGACCACCATGGCGGCGCACCTGGCCTGGTACGCCGAGTACCAGGAGATCCGGACAATCGCCGCCTGCATCGACAACCAGGGCGACCTCTACCGCATCCTTTCGCGCGGGGACGGCGTGATGCGGGAGGGGACGTTCCACGAACGCAGCCCCTTCCTCTCGGTCGTCTACTCGCCGAAGAAGGTGCCGAAGTTCCAGAACGTGGAGCTCGTCCTCGTCGACTGCCCGCCGGCGATCGAAATCGCCGTCAGCTTCAGCCCGTCGCTCTGGCTCGTGCCGATCCACGGCCGCCTCGCCTTCGAGAACATGCACAACGTGCTCGGCGAGCTCGAGTCGTCTGCAACCGACGTGCTGATCCTGAAGAACAATGTCGGGCGCGGCGGCAAGCGGATGGACCACGAGCTGCGCAAGGCGATCGCGGCGATCCCGAAGGCCAAGGTCTGCGAGGTCGAGATACCGGAGGCCGAAGCGATCGACCGAACCACCGACTTCTACAAGCCGGTCTGGGAGGTCCCCTACGGTTCGGGTACGCGCGCTGCGGTCGTGATGGAGACGTTCTGCCGCAGTTTCCTCGCCAACCTCGGGTTCAAGATGAAGAAGCGGAGGATCAATGCCGAAGAAGAGTAGCGACCAGAGGGCCGGGAGCTACGCCCATCAGACCCAACAGGGCTTTTCCGGCGCCTGGAACCCCAGCGGCCTCGCCCCCGACGCCGAGAAGGAGCTCGCCTCTCGCGGCCTCATCGCCAAGCCGGCGAAGGCCAGCGGCCGCCAGCGGCCAGCGTCGACCCCCCCAGGTAAACCGACCCCCCCAGGCAAACCGACGCCCCCGGGCAAGCCGACGGCGTCGACGAGCTCGCGCGACCTCGAGGCCGAACTACCATCGCGGTCAAAGCGCAAGCGTCCGGTGAAGTCGCGGCACTTCCGCTTCCCGCAGGAGATCGACGAGAAGCTCGAGTATCTCGCCGAGGCCCACGAGACCACGCTGGTCTACGTCGTGTGCAAGGCGATCCAGGAGGAGTGGCTCCGGACGATGCGACAGCAGCGGCGGGATGAACGAGCCGCCGCTGACGCGGCGCCCGTGGACGAGGAGCCCGAGGGCGCCGACGAGCCGTCGTAGTGGAGCGCAGGCTACCGGGACTCGTAGCGCCGCAACTCCTCGCGCAGCTCCGACTCCGGATCGAGCAGATCGCCGAACGCCAGGACCCACCGGCGATGGTGGGGCCTGCGCACGAGCGACGTCCGCGCGGCCAGCATCTTGAAGGCGTCGCGTCCGACCTGGTCGCTCGGCATGGCCCGCAGGTAGCCGAGGCGATGAAGTGCACTCAGCAGCTCCGCGGGTGTCCCCGTCATGGTCGTCGTCCCCGCGCTCGCGGCCCGGACCAGCGCCCACACGAGCTCGCGGGCAAACTCGGCGCCGGTCTTCCGCACAGGCAGCTCACCCTCCACGACCGCGAAGCAGGCGGCGAGCGCGTCGACGAGGTCGGGCGGGAGCTTCATCGCCTGGACGGGCTCGACGCGTGCGGTGGTAGCTGACAGTCGTGGTGAGCGCGTCTTGGATGCCGGGCGCCGCGGTGGCGATGCGGGCCGCTCTGGCAGGGCGGGTGCGGCGGGTGCAGGCGGTGGCGCGGACGGCTCCTGCAGGGCGGGTGCAGCGGGTGCAGGTGGTGAGCTCGTCGCAGATGCTGGGTGGATCGGTGGCGCGGACGGCTCCTGCAGGGCGGGTGCAGCGGGTGCAGGTGGTGAGCCCGTCGCAGATGCTGGGTGGATCGGTGGTGCGGGCGGCTCCGGCGGGGCGGGTGCAGCGGTTGCAGGCGGCCGTGGTGGGCTCGGTGCAGGCCGGTTCGGCGGCGATGCCGGCGCCTCCGGCTCGACACTGGCAGCGGTAGCTGGGCGGCTCGGTGGCGGTGACGGCGGCTCCGGTGACAAGTGGCCCTCGCCTGCCGCCATCGGCGGGCACCTGTGGTCGCTCGGCGGGGGCGAGTATTCTCGGACGAGCGGCGCGCGGGGGAGGCTCGCCAGCCACCGATCGATGTCGAGCTTGCGCAGCTCGGCCAAGGTGCCAACGAGGACCCCATATGGCTCGTCCTTCGCAGCGATCACCGCGACCTCGTCGGGGGCCAATTGGATCGAGAGCAGGTCGAAACTGGGCGTCCGGATCACCCCGAGCAGCGGCCAGACGTCGACGAAGATCCACGGCACGCGCCGTTGACCCGACACGCTCGTCTGGACCGGGCCGAGCGTCGCCAGGAGGGGCGCGAGCTCGGCGCCGCGGTCGACGGGGCCCAGCGTCCGTATAGCGAACCTCCCGTCCGGTTTGACTTGGAGCAGGACTCTGAGGCCCGGGATCAGGTTCCCGATCCGCAACTCCCCGCCCGCTGACGCGTGCCGCTGCATGTCGATTGTCAGGCATGCCTGGACGGGGCTGGCCCGGCGGAAGACGTGCTCGGGCCCGCCGAAGGGGCCCCCCGCGCGAACCAGGTCCAGCGCCTTCGACTTCAGCTCGAGTGCGTTGCCGTGGCCGTACTCTCGCCAGCCCCACCCGCGCCATTCGTGGCGGAGCAACCACTCGTCCGCCACGTTCGTCGCGTCCAGCGTGAAGATGCCGAGGCCGTGCGCAGCCTGCTGGCGCTCCGAAAGCCCAGGATCGAGGCGACGTTCCCAGGTCAGCGTGGCGGCCTCCGCGGCCAGCGTGTGCTTGCGCCACCGCAGCACCAGTGCATGCACGCCGCCGCGAACCCCCCAGTCTCCAAGGATCGCCTCGATCTTGCGGACGCCAGGACTCGCGGGCACACCCTAGGGTCCTCCACGGCCGGCCGGACCGGAAGCCCACGCATCGGCACGGCGGCGCGCGGATCCGTGCGCAACTGCGAGCTGTCTGCGCGAGTACGATACGGATGCCGCGCGTTCATCATCCACCGGGGTTCGCCGCGCGACCACGGCGCCGCGGGTGCGCCTCGTGCCGTGACGCGCAGGCGTGCAGGGCTGCAGCATTACTGCAGCCCTAAAGCGCTCGCCGCGTGGGCTCCCCGGCGCGAAACGGACCGCTGCAAGGCAGCAGCAGCTCTGCAGCGCTGACGCGGTCATCTGCAAGGTCCGATTGAATTGAAAAGAATCGAATACCGGACGCCACCGTGGGTGTTCCAGAACCCTCGACGCCCTGGACAGATCGGCCGTCCAGGGGGAGCCAAACGCATTTCAATTGCAGGAATTTCGGCTAATGAATTACCCGCAATTAAAAAGTGCCGCCTGATCGGGCCTGGGGCGGTCTACGCGGCGATCGGACCTACCGAAATCGGTACCGCGCTTCCCTCTGTCGAGTCCTGAATTCCGAATAATTCACGCGCAACGGCGCGCTCACCATGGCGGCGTGTGCCGCACGCCGGGTGGTCGGCGCCGGGCGCCGTGAGCCGCGAGCAGGTCAGGCTGCGAGGGGCAAGTCGAGCGCCGCCTCGAGGACAGGACGCACGACCCCGTCGAGCATCGCGTGACGGCGTTGCCGGGTGGTCGCCTCGCTGACGAGGCCCCACGCGGGGGCGACCACGCCATCACGCTTCTGCAGCCCCGGGGCGAGGATCTCCGTCGCGGCCTCGCTTGCCGCGTTCATGGCGATGTCACGGACCGGCGTCCCATGCACCGAGAGCAGCCAGCGCAGCGTCCGCCACGCGAGCTCGGCGTGGCGCTGTTCGTCCTCGGCGACGCGCCGCAGCGCCGACGCCAGCACGGGATCCTCGACGTCCTCGGCCATGAGCCGCGCCTCTGCGGCGCCCAGGGTCTCGCCGACGCACCCCTCCTTCACGAGCGCGGCGACCATCTCGTCGAGGCTCTGCGCGGGCTGGACGCCCGTCACGGAGAGCGGGCCAGGCCCGACCGGGCGACCTGACCAAGCGCTGGCGAGTGCCCAGGCGAGGCGGGCGTGTTCGATCTCGTCGAGGGCGGCGCGCTGGGCGTCGGCGACGAGCTCGGGCGGCGCACCCTGGGCGAGCAATTCGAGGGTGAAGCGGGCGAAGCTCGCCACCGAGGCGTGCTCGAGGGCGGCGACGTCGGTCCAGTACCGGGCGAGCGCCTCGGCGACCTCGGGCGGGGCCTCACCGTCGGGGCGGATGTCCGCGACCCAGTCGGCCCGCGGCGTCGATGGAGCAGACCTCGCCTCGCCCTCGACGACGAGCGGGCGACCGATGATGCAGGTGAGGCCCTGGCACGTCCACGCGCCGACGCTGCCGTCGTAGGCGCAGACTTCGTCCACCGGGCAGTCGGCGTCGTCGCTGCACGCGTCGACGCTGCTGCGGCATGCGAGGGTGAGCTCCTCGCCGCACCCGTTGTCGTACACCGACAGCTCGCACTGCCCGGACACGCACTCGCTGCCGTCCTGGCAGTCCGCCGAGACGCAGGCCGAATGGGCTCCCAGGCCGAGGCTTTCGCCGCAGACGCACGCCTCACCGGGCGAGCAGTCCGCGTCGGTGGCGCAAGCGTACTCGCAGCCGCAGTACCAGCCGACCATGCCGAAACCCTGTATGCACCGCCCGTTCGGCCCATCCGTGCAGTCGGCGTCGTACTGGCACGTCGACGCATCGGGATCGCCGAAGTGACAGGCATGGCCCGGGATGTCCGTTGCACACACGGGTGCCACCGCCAGCGTCGCGGCCTCGCCACGCGGGGATGCCACCGCCGGGCCAGCGCCGAGTCCGAGGGCGACGAGGAGAGCGTTCCGGAGGGTATACAGGGTGTCGGTCGACATGCAGTGAACGTGGAGCCCCATGAGGGGCGCGGCCATCCGTGGATTCCGGCCGCGGCCCGCGAAGATCGCGGCCGTAGCGACGAGGACGTCATGCTCGTCCAGATGGGGCGCCGCCCCGTAAACTCTGCGTCGCACGTGTCTGGGATCGGCGTTTCTTGGCATGCGTGATGCGTCGGACGCATTTGCCGACGGCTCACCTGCTCGTGCCGGGAGAACCGTCGTGCCACCATGAACTCATGCGATCCATCTTGATCTCGGCCTTTGTCCTACTGTTTGTCGTGGACGTCGGCGGATGCACCCCGGGCTCCGACGGCGACGACACCGCCGCGAACACAAGCTCGGCGAGCGCCATGACCGCGACCGGTGCGCCGACCTCGAGCGAGTCGGCCGCCAGCGAGTCGACCTCCACGTCGCTGACCGAGACGACCGCGGAGCCGACGTCTACGGGCTCGTCCAGCGAGTCGACCACGGGCACGAACCCGACGACCGGGGGCTGTGGGTTGCCACCGATCGACTTCGAAGTGCTCGAGCTCCACATCGCCGACCTGACTGGGATCGCCGGACTGCTCGCAGGGCACCCCGGGCCACTGGAGGCGACGAGCTTCTACACCGCGCCCGGATTTGCGATGTCGCAGGTCTCGTTCGCCGGGCCGCTCGTCATGACGTGCAGCATGCCGCTGATGTACGACATGTTCTGCGAGCAGGGGCACTGCAGCCAGCTCTCCTGCACGGGCGAGGGCGCCGGCTGGAGCGTACGTACCTGGCTCGAACCGGCGCCCACCAGCCAAAACGGGTTCACCTACGACAGCATCGAGGTCGTCTGCGACTGGGCTGACGGCGCGCCCGGGATCAGCTACACGCGAGCCGCCACCGCGAGCCGCGGCCGCGAGGACTGGACCGTGACGGGCCAGGGGACGATGGGCCCGACGACCATGACCGTCGACGAGATGTTCCCCGGACTCGTGCCCGGCGCGTCGACCGTGCTCACGGACATGGCCGTGGACGGGGTCCATGAGGGCGCGCTCACCGTCGACGGCGTCGAGATAGCGATCGTCACGCCGGATGGCCATCTCGAGCCCACGGGCGAGTGCCCGTGACGTTCTACTGCTCGACACAGAGGAGCGCGAGGTAGTTGGAGCACAGCAGCGGCTCGGCCGCGACCCATGCGGCGCCGGCAGCATCGGCCCGGCCTACGGTGGCGACGGCCGGTACCATGTAGATCGTCCAGTCCATGCAGTTGTCCGCGGTCCGGCGGCCGTCCAGGTCGGTGCCCGTCCAGAACAGGACGTCGTCGTCCGCGCCGGGGTCGTCGAAGGTGAGGTCGATCGGCGCTCGTGGCCCGAGCGTGAGCTCGGCCTTCGTCGCGAACAGCAGCGTCTCCTGGTCGACGCGGTACCACGGCCCGACATCATCGATGCGGTCGATGGCGTCGACCTGCGAGGACGAGAGCCAGGCCCGCCACGTCCCGGCCATCCCCGCCGCAGCCGCCCCCGCGGTGCAGTCCTCGTCCGCGACCTCGAGCGCGGGTCGGGTGTCGGCGGAGTCGCGGATCTTCCCGAGGGTCCCGTTGCGGAAGTAGAAGACGCGCTTGCGCTCCGCCATGGGTACGTCGCCGACGCTGGTGGTCGGCTCCTGAGCCGCGGTGCTCCCAGGCTCCCCAGAACCCCCGGTGTCCTCGGTACTTCCCGACTCGGGGCCACCGCCACAGGCGGCGAGCAGCACGATCAGACGCGCGTGGTGTGACCTCGTCATGACGCCGTTGTCGCCGCGTCGAAGGCCGGGGTCAAGAATGTCGATGCATGCCTCCCATCAGCTTGTGCAGCACGATCACGACGATGACGATCGCCAGGATGGCGAACACCCTCACCCACCGCGGCGCGTCAGTGGACGTATTCTCGTCGGCGGCACCCTGCTTTCGCCTCCCGTACGGCGTCAGGCCCTTCGGCTTGAAGATCCCCAGCACCGTCGTCACGAGCAAGACCACCATGGCCAAGGATGCGTCGACGACGAGCTGGATCTGCAAGCCCCGGAACTCGGGTCCCTGCGTCGACTGCACCGCCATGCGCGCCAGCAGGCCGATGGGCTGCGTGTGCAGCAGGAGCAGGAGGGTAGCGCCGCAGGTGAGCAGGAGCTTGACGAGCACCCAGTAGTGCCGCAAGAGGCCCCAACTGGTACCCAGGGACGAGAGCAGCCCTGTCAGCAGCGAGGCGAGGCTCAACGGGACGAGCACGGTCCAGGTGATCGCCTCCATCGCCAGGCAGGCGGCGCGCACGAACTCGGGGTCCGGGCTGGTCAGTCCGGCGACTGCGAGCCCCAGGAACGCCGCGACCGCCCCGAACCAGCCGACCGAGGCGACGACATGAACGGTGAGCGCGAGCTTGCGGAGCCGGGGCGTCATAGTCCGGGGCATCGCCCCGGGGTCAGGGTACCTGGATCATCGCCTCGTTGGACAGCGACTCGCCGCCCGCGTTTACGGCCTTGACGCGGTAGGTGTACATGGTGCCCGGCACCACGTCGATGTCGTGGTACGTCACCGAGTCGAACGGCAGCTCGATGACGACGGCGAAGTCGGGGTCACCAGCGGCCTTCTTCTCGAGGATGAAGTTGTCCTCGTTGTCGGAGGCGTCCTTCCAGGTGGTGTGCACGCCGCCCTCGAGGATGCTGAGCATGAGGTCGGTCGGCGCCGCGGGAGGTTCGGCCGCTGCAGCCGTGGTGCCGGTGCCCTCACC
Organism: Myxococcales bacterium; assembly: GCA_016793465.1. The sequence goes on along the minus strand of JAEUJW010000023.1, from coordinate 51,962 downwards.
GGCACTGGTCGTCGGCTGGTCCGCGGTGGTGCCGCCGGTGTCGCCGCCGCTGTGGGTGGCGGGGTGGGTCGTGGCCTGAGTGCCTTCTTCATCGCCCTTGTGGTCGTCACAGGCAGCGAGGAGGGAGAAGGTCAGGGAGAAGGCGAACAAGGAGCGATGAAGCATAGGGTAGGTCCGGTCACTGGATGTTCAGGACGATCGAGTCGATGCCCTGGTTGTTGTCGCTGTCGGTCGCGGTGAGGGTGATCGTGTGGACGCCGACCATGGTCAGCGGCGCGTTGAAGTTGTCGCCGACGCCGATCTGGCCCTCGAGGTCGCTCGTCCACACCAGGCTGTTCGCGGGGATCATGCCGTCCTCGGCGTCGTTGGCCAGGCCGATGAACGGGATGTCGACGTTGACCGGCCGGTCCTCGCCATCGCCAGGGTGGTTGATCTGGGCGACCGGGGCCTGCCCGACGCCGGTCGTGGTGTCGTCCGTCGTGTTACCGGTGGTCCCGGGATCGGGACCATCACAGTCGATCGGACAGGCGTCACCGACGCGCGGGGCGCCCGCGGCGATCCACGCTTTGATAATTTCGCGCTCGGTCGGGTCGACCGGCTTGCCGAGCGGCATGGGCTGGCTCTGCATGTCCTGTGTCAGCATGCAGTACGGGCCGCCGTCCATCTTGTGCACCATGTAGCTCTCCTCGGGCTTGCACGGCACCACGTAGCGGACACGCGGGTCGAACTGCTCGCACTGCCAGGCGTCGAGCTGCATGAGCCGCTGGTACAGCTCCATGTCGGGGCACCCCGTCGGCTGGCCCTCCATCGGCCCTGAGTAGTACGAGGCGCCGAGCGGCGTGTCCTCGAGCGCGAGCCACCCGCGGCACTCGGAGTTCACGGCCGCGGCGTAGGCGACTCGCGAGTGGCAGGCGTTGTCGTTCGCGCCGCAGCTCGCGTTGAGGATCGGGACGATGTCCGTCTCGAACACGGGAATGCCCGCGCAGGGGCCGTCCGTGTCCGTCACCGAGGTCACTGTGTCCGAGGTCGGGCCGTTCGTGGTCGGGTTGTTGGTGGTCTCGCCGGTTTCGGTCCCGGGGGTCGTCGCGGTGTTGCCCGTGGCGGTGCCGGTCGCGGTGCCGGTGCCGCCCGTGTCCGCTGAGCCCGGACCGTTGCCGGTCGTCGGGCCGTCGCCCGTCGCTGAGGTCGCCGAGGTGTCGCCCGTCCCCGAGGCGTCGTCGTTCGTCGTCTTGGGGCTGTCCCCGCAGCCCACCGCCACCAACGCAAGGATCAAGTTCAAGTGCTTCGTCTTCATAAGGGGCTCCTTCAGTTCGCTCCCGGACTCTCCATGACCATCAAGTCCCCCATCATCCCGCCTTCGGCGTGTTCGGGGATCTGGCAGTGAAACATCCACATGCCCGGCGTCTCGGGGCGAACGGCCAACCGCAGGAGCTCGTGCGCGCCGATGTCGACGGTGTCTTTCCAGGCCGGGCCCGGCGCGACGACGCCGTCGCGGCTCAGCACCTGGAAGAAGAAACCATGGAGGTGAAACGGGTGCGAGCCGTCGGCCTCGTTCTCGATCTCCCAGACCTCGAGGTCGCCCTGCATGGCCTCCACCGGCGTGTTGAACGGCCACAGCTCGTCGTTGATCGTGAAGCGTGGCCCGGTCGGGTGATCGAGATCCTCGGCGAGCCGGAAGAGACGCGTCGGAGTCTGCGGCGTGATGGGGAGCGGCTCGACCGCGGCGACGAACCCTGCGGGGTCGACCACAGGCGGCTCGCTCGCCGGCTCGCCAGCCCGCAGCTCGAGGATGTCGAACGAGGGGACCTCCATGTGACCGCGATCGACGGCGGCGCTGCGCAGCCAGGTGTACGTGCCGGGCTCCGCCGCGATCGTCACCAGCACGTCGTAACGCTCGCCCGGCGCGACCCGCAGGATGTCCGTGATCTCGGCGGCCGCAAGTGAACCACCATCGCCGCCGACGATCACGAATTCGTGGCCGGGGAGCTCGAGCGCGAAGTAGCGTCCGTTGGCCGCGTTGACGATGCGCCAGCGTTCAGTCGTGCCGGTGGCGACTTCGATGCTCGGGCGCTCGCGGCCGTTAACGAGGATGGTGTCACCGTGGCGCCCCATCGCGACGTCCTCGTCATCGGGGTCTAGGCGGAGCTGTCCGGTCTCGTCGAGGTCGACGTCGTCGAGGACGAGCACACGCTCGACCGGGACGACGGGCTCGTCGGGAGCCCGTACGAGCAGCGGCCCGTGGAGGCCGAGTTCCATCTGCTCGTCATTGTCGACGTGCGGGTGGTACCAGAACAGCCCAGCGTCGCGTGCCGTGAACGTGTAGGTGAACGTCTCGTCGGGGTAGACCGCGCCCGAGACGGCCGGGTTGCCATCCATCGCCGCGGGCAGGCGCAGGCCGTGCCAGTGGATCGTGGTCGTGCGCTCGGCGATCCGGTTGGTGAAGTGGACGACAATCGTGTCGCCGACGTCGGCGACGATGAGGGGTCCGGGGACCGTCGCGGTCGACTTGGGGTCGCCTTCGTCCCGATATGCGAGCGCCTGGGTCTCCCGGCCGTCGCCGCGGTAGTCGACTTCGGCAGCGACGGCCTCCAGGTGGACCTCGACCACCTTCGGGTCGGGATCCCGATCGACCGCCGGCGCGAGGGTTGGCAGCTCGGGGCGGGTCGGTGGTGGGGCGGCGACCGGATCGGCACAGCCCTGGCCCGCCGCGAACGCGACCGCGGTGGAGCACAAGAGCCGTGCCGATCGGAGCGTCGTCATTGCGTCGGGCCGACCTGAAGGACGGACATCATGCCGCGCTCGGCGTGCTCGAGGATGTGGCAGTGGAACATCCACAGGCCCGGGTTGTCGAAGCGCGCGGCGATCTCGATCGTGGAGTTGCGGGGCACGTTGACCGTGTCTTTCCAGCCGAGGTGTGGCTGATCCAGCACCTGGAAGAACACGCCGTGGAGGTGGAACGGGTGGTCCATCTCCATGCCGTTCTTGATCTCCCAGACCTCGATCTGGTCATTGTCGACGGTCACCGGCGAGACGTCAGGGTACGCCCGGTCGTTGATGAAGAAGCGCGGCTCGTCGGCGGGGCCCATCGCCTCCTCCTCGGTCAGCTCGATCATCCGCCGTGGCGTGTCGGCTGTGACCGGAAGCGGGTCGACGGTCCCCCAACGCTCCGGAAGCGCGGGCGCCGGCGTGGCGGGTGAAGCCCCGAGCGCGATGGTGGCGATCGCCCGCTGGCCCAGGTCCGGCAGGTCGTGGCCGCGGTCGTAGTACAGCGTTTGCAGCTCGAGCTCGTCGCCCTCGGCGCCGCCCAGCTCGACGAGCAGGTCATAGCGCTCGCCGGGGGCGATCACGAGGGTGTCGACCTCATAGGGATCCGGCAGGAGGCCGCCGTCCCAGCCGATCACACGCAGGCGGTGGTCCGGCAGGCTGACGTTGAAAAACGTGCCGTTGGCGGAGTTGAGCAGGCGCCAGCGCTCGCGGCCCCCCGCGGGCGCGTCGAGGCGCGGGAGCTTCTCGCCGTTGACCAGCAGCACGTTGCCGATGCGGCCGACCATGAGATCGAGGCCGGTGATCGTCTCGGAGAGCTGGCCGCTCGACTCGACCTTGACGTCGTCGAGGACGAGGACGCGGTCGGTGTCGACGGGGATGTCGTCGTCGCCGCGGACGACGATCGGCGCGTACAGGCCGCGCTCGATCTGCACGTCGGCGTCGAGGTGGGGGTGGAACCAGAACGTGCCCGCGTCGGTGAGGGTGAACTCGTAGGTGTAGGACTCGCCAGGCTGGACCGCCATCTGCGAGACGTTGCTGCCGTCGTGCGCCGCCTGGACCTTGATGCCGTGCCAGTGCACCGTCGTCTCTTCCGGCAGGTCGTTGCGGAAGTGGACAGTGACGCGGTCTCCGACCTTGCCGAGCAGCATCGGACCGGGGACGCGGCCCTCGGGGGCCTCCGCGTTACCGTCCTGGTAGGCCCACACGTCGGCGGGCTTGTCTGGGAGGAAGGCCCACTTGGCCGGGGCCGCGATGACGCTGATCTCGATCGCGTCGGGATCTGGATCGGCGTCGACGAACGGGATGGGTCCGAGGGGCGCGACCAGGGGCTTGTCGTCGGCGCCGCCGTTGCAGGCGAAAAGCGTCGCGACCAGCGTCGAGAGCGTCAGGGGGATGTGCTTCATAAGCGAGTCCAGGGAAGCAAGAAGGCGGGGCGGCTCGAACACACCATTTTCGCTGTTATTCGCGGGCTTGTCGTCCGCGTGCGGAGCCGGCCGCGTGGCCGGTGGTGGTGGTGGGCGAGTGGGTCTGTAAAGCATCGTCTGTGCCAACGGGCTGGGCTTGGTGGCGTTACGAGATTGGGGCAGTACGGGCAGGCTTTGAAGGATTTTCGCGAACTGGCTTGAGAATATTCGCCAGTCGGGGGCCGCGTGGCTGCGGCTGCGGACTCGTGGGGGCATCAGCACCCGCAACCTGTTCACTCGGGCAGACGTCCGCCGACGGCGAGCTCGAGCTCGCTGCGCTCCGTCCAGTAATCGCGGAGCGCCTCGACGTACTCCCTCTGCGCGTCGAGCTGATCCGACCGGGTCTCGAGGAGCTGGTAGGTCCCGAGCTGCATCGCGTTGTACTGCTGCAGCGTCAGCTCCGTGATCGACGCGGCGCGCGGGAGGACGGTCCGCTGGTAATACTCGACCTTGCGGCGGGCCGCGACGAGCTCCGCACGGTGGACGCGGATCTCGGAGCGGGCCTTGATCGCCATGTCTTGCAGGCGGTGCTGGGACTGCCGCAGGTACGCCTGGATCCGGGCGATGTCGGCGTGGCCGGGGTTGAAGATCGGCAGCTCGATCGAGAGCGACGGGCCGAGGACCCACTCGTGGCCGATGTCGTCGCCGACCTCGTTGCGGGCGGAGAGCCCGACGTTCACCTCGGGTATGGTGCCGCGGCGGCGCAGCTTCAGCGCGTAGGCCACGGAGTCGACCTCGAACCGCGCCGCGGACAGATCGAGCCGATCACGGATGCCCTGCTGCTCGAGCTGCCCGAGCTCGGCCTCCGGCGGCAATTCGTCGGGCATCGGCGCCGCGAAGGTCCACGCGATATCCTCGCCCCACAGGCCGAGTAGGCGCGTCAGCTCCTCGCGGGCGGTAGTCGCGGCGAGCTGCGCGTCGGAGAGGTCGACGCGGGCGCGGTCGAGGGCTGCCGCAAAGAGCTGGGCGTCGAGCGGCGGGATGTTGCCGGCGTCGAGCTGGCGCTGCGCGAGCTCGTTGCCGGCCTCGGCGGCCTGAGCGCGGCTCCTGTGCAACTCGAGCGTCTGCTCGGCCGCTTGCGCGCGGGCATAGGCGACGCGCACGTCGCGGGCCAGCGTCAGGGAAGCCTGACCGACGGTCACGACGGCATGGGCGAGGCGGGCCTTGGCCACGCGCCGCTGCGCGGGAATGAGGAAGACGCTGAGCAGGCTCTGCGACAGCCCGAGGCCGCCGCCGAGGCCATTGCCCTTGGTCGAGTTGACGAGGTCGCCGGAGATGGCGGGGTTCTGCAGCAGACCGGCCTCGACGAGCTCGGCCTGGGCGACGCCGAGATCCTCGAACACCGCGCGGAGCTCGCGGTTGTTGAGCATGGCCACCTGCAGCGCGCGATCGAGGGTGAACGGCTGGCCAAGCAGCTCGTCGACGCGGGCGCGGACGCGGGCGCGGGACGCCTCGTCCTGTTCGCTGGGGATGACGTCCTTGAGCCCGGCGCGTTGCTCGACAATTTCCGCGACGTCGCGGCGTGCCTCCGTGGGTTGGACGGATGCGCAGCCGAGGAGCGCGGCCAGCGGGATCCAGATCCAGCGAATCATCGCGGCGCCTCCTGCTTGTGGCCCGCGTGCGGGGAAGGTGCGCTCGTGGCGGGTGCGTGGTTCGCGTGATCGGTTGCCTCGGGTTGACCGGTCGCTGCATCCGGCTGCGTCGCGTGACCCGCGTGCCCGTGGTGCATGTGACCCGCGTGGTCGCCGGCCGGCGCGGCCTTGTCGCCCGCGAAGGCCGAGGTCTCATAGGGGTTCGCCGGCGCGTGGTATGGGGACGCGGCCGCGGCGGGGTCTGCCGGGTCGGCGCCGGGCGGCTCGGGGGGCAGGCCGCTGCGGCAGCCCGCCAGCGCGAGCAGCAAGGCGGCCGCGCGCCAACGGGGGCGAGGATCAAGCCTTGATGCCGTCACGGGCCATGTCCTCCTTGCGCGCGAGGTCGGCGACGGTCCCGGGCGGGTGCTTGTACCAGCCCGGATCCTTGTTCTCGTCGCCGACGTCCGCGTCGCGGACCTTCACGATCGTGAACATGCCGCCCATGGTGATGTAGTCGAACGGGCCGCGGGCGCCGACCATCGGGATGCTGTTCTTGGGGACAGGCATGCCCATCTCGGCCATGTCACCCATGCCGTGCTGGCCCATCGGCATGTAACCGGGCACCAGCCCTCCAGCGCGGGCGCCGAGCTTGCTCGTGTCGACGCCGATCATGTTCGGCAGCTCGTGGCCCATCTGGTTCATCACGTGGTGGGTCATGTGGCAGTGCATCGCCCAGTCACCGGGCTCGTCGGCGACGAACTCTACGTCGCGGGTGCTGCCGACGGGGACGAGGACGGTGGTCTCGGGCCACTGCGCGGACACCGGCAGCGGGCCGCCGTCGGTCGCCGTGACCTTGAAGTAGTAGCCGTGGAGGTGGATCGGGTGGTGATCCATCGCGCTCAGGTTGCCGATGCGGATCCGGACGCGGTCGCCCTTGCGACACACCAACGGCGCAGTGCCCGGGTACGCCTTCGCGTTGATCGTGAGGACGTTGAAGTCGGTCATCTCGTTGGGGTCGGGCCGCTTCGCGCCGGGGACGAGCTTCCACTCGCTCAGCAGGAGCACGAAGTCGCGGTCGACGCGGTAGCCGGCCGGCGGACGGCGCGGGTGGACGATGAGCATGCCGAGCATGCCGAGCGCCATCTGCGTCATCTCGTCGTGGTGCGAGTGATACATGAAGGTGCCGTGCTGCTTAAAAGTCCACTCGTAACGGAAGGTCTCGCCCGGGGCGATCGACCGCTGATTGAGACCGGCAACCCCGTCCATGCCGTTCGGCAGGAAGATGCCGTGCCAGTGCACGCTCGTCGGGGCCTTCAGCCGGTTGGTCACGTAGATCCGCACGCGGTCGCCCTCGACGGCTTCGATCGTCGGGCCGTGGACGCTGCCGTTGTAGCCCCAGCACAGCGCACGCAACCCGGGGGCGAACTCGTGTTCGACCTCCTCGGCGATCAGGTGGTAGACCTTCACGCCGTCGACAACCTTCCACGGGAGGGTCGCACCGTTCGGCGTGATCGTCGGCTGGTAGTCGCGTCCAGGCTGGCCGGGCTGGCTCGCCTTGACATCGGCGCCGCTGTAGCTGGCGTCCCACCTGTGCGCGGGGGCTGCAGGCGCGGCAGCCTGGGTTTCCTGGCCTGACAGCGCGACAGCCGTTCCGGCGAGGGTGGCGCCCGCGAGGGCCTGGCGGCGGGTCAGCTTGATGTCGTTCATCGATCTCCGGGAGGGCGCGTGCCCCGGTACAAGGACAGGGTGCCGAACACGGTGCGGAGGCGATCGGTCTCGGCGACGTCGACGAAGCCTGCCTCGCTCAGCATGGCGGGGATCCTTCCGCGGACGTTGTCGGTGGTGTTGGCGAAGCCGTCGAGGAGCTGCACGAGGAGGAAGGCGGCACGCATCACTGGATCGGCGGCGCGGCCCCAGTCGGCGATGTGAAGCTGGCCCCCCGGGCGGAGCACGCGGTGGATCTCGGCGAGAGTCCGGCGCTTGCTGCCGCGATCGAGGTGATGCAGGAGGAGGCTCGTCAACACACGGTCGAAGCTGGCGTCGGCGTAGGGGAGCTGGTCGCTGAAGCCCTCGTCGAGGGTGATCACGACGCCGGCATCGGCTGCCTTTCGTGCAGCGCGGCGTAGCACCTCGGGGTCGCCGTCGAGCCCCACCACCTCGGCCATCGGCTCGGCCTGCTTGATCGCCATCGTCAGCGTCGCGGTCCCGCAGCCGACGTCGAGGACGTGATGGCCGGGGTGGACGCCCGCCTGGGCGATCAGACGCGACTTGAACGTCGCCTCGCGCATCGTCGTGCGCATGACGGGGTCGTAGAGGCCGGTCAGCCAGGCGTGGCCGAGCGCCGGGACGTAGCGTTGACTCATGGGATCCTCGCGGGGTCAGGACGCTGGATGCACGGAGTGCACGCGCACGGGGCCGGTGGAATTGAGGCGGGTGGTCAGCCGCACCGGGGTGCTGCTCGCGTTCTTCCACAGGTAGGAATAGAGGCCAGCGTGGGGGGCCGAGAACGGGAGCTTGCCCTCGCTGCCGACGCCCTCGGCGTGGATGACGACGTTGTCGCCGTCGTGGCTGTGGACGTTCCACTCGAGCGAACCGCCCGCGCCCGTGTACTCGACCTCGATCGTGGCGCCCTCACCCATCTCGAGGTTGATCTCGGCGAACTTGCCGGGCTCGAGGACGACTTCACCGAGGGGTTGCACAGGCTTGGTGGCGGTCGGCTCGCCACCACAGGCGCCGTCGCCGGGCGTGTGGCCTCCACAGCGGCCGAGCTCATGCCGGCACGAGGCGTCAGCCTCGCCGCGTCGAGGCGGTGCAGGAACTTCGGTCGCGTCGGGAGAACCCTTGGATGCACACGCGAGGCCCGCGCTGCCGAGGGCGCCGAGCACGAGGAGGATGTCGGTCGTTCGCATGGGTGGGCGGGCCCCGAGCACGATGTGTACCAAGTTGGCGGAGAATGGGAGTTACAAGGTTTTCTCGGAGGACGACGAACGACACGGGGGTCGGATGGAGAATATCCTCCACTCGTCTGAGACATGTCGCGAGCGGGCCGCACTCCCTATCCACAACCACGGTCGGGGCTGCCGCAGGTGCAGTCGAGGCAGCCATGCGTGGCGCAAGACCCGCTGCCGACCCGCGACTGCAGGAAGGCGAGGAACTGGCGGTGGTTGGCGACCAGCCGCTCGATGGCGGCGATCGTCTCGGGGAGCGCGGGGTCTTGGTCGGAAGCGGTCATCGGGTCCCGGGGGAGGAGTATGCCGGCCCAGGTCGGCTCCGGGCTGTAGGGGGAGACGCGAGCCCTGCGCGGGCATTACAGTCGACGGAGCCGTGGACATGCGGGACGCGCGCATTCACATGGGGGGTGGTCGATCCGTGCCCCCGGCGAGGGCGTAGGATCACCCGCTCCATGGTCCATCGCGTGCTCGCCATGCTTCTTGTGTTCGCCTGCGCCTGTCAGGGGTCCTACGAGGTCCGCGTGTTCGGCGAGGCGTTCGTGGAGGAGGGCATCCCGGCGTCGGCGGTCCGGGATGGCTGGGAGATCCGGTTCACGGAGTTCGTCGTGTCGATCGGTGAGGTGAGCCTCGAGGGTGACGAGCGGGTGGAGCTCGCGGGCTACTACGTGTTCGACCTGACCCGGCCCTCCGACGGTGAGGGGCACCTGCTGGCCGCGATCGACGACATCCAGACCGGGAACTACGCCGCGGTCCGCTACCGCTTCGAGCAGCCCGGGGAGGTCGTCGGGGGCAACGCGACCGCAGAGCAGCTCGAGCGGCTGAAGGCCAAGGGGACGGCGCTGCACGTGGTCGGTGAGGCGACCCGGGGAGGCGAGCGGGTGGGATTCGACTGGGATTTTTCGATCTCGTTCGGGCACTCGTGCAAGATCGCCGAACGCGTACGGGCGTCGGACGGGGGCAGCACGCAGCTCACGATCCACGCGGATCACCTGCTTCTCGACGATCTCGGGCCGAACGGCGAGATCGCGTTCGACCTGATCGCGGCGTCCGATGTCGACTCCGACGGGGTCGTGCTGCCAAGCGAGCTGGCCCAGACGAGCATCCTGCCGTTGGAGCGCTACCAGACCGCGGGCGTGGACATCGACGACCTGTGGACGTACGTCGGCAACCTCGCGCTGACGCTCGGCCACGTCGACGGTGAAGGAGGATGCGATCCGGTCTACGTGCCCGCACGATACGCGGGCCGGAAGAGTCCGGGGGGCATGGAGGACCGCGGGGCTACCCTCTACGCCGCGCAGTGCGCCTCGTGCCACGGTGAGCACGGGGGTGGCGATGGGCCGATGGCCGAGGGGATGGACCCACGGCCCTCGAACCTCACGGCGCTCCCGCACGTGACGCTGCGAGATGACTACCTGTACTTCCGCATCGCCGAGGGTGGCGGATTCTTCCCGTACGCGTCGGCGATGCCGGGGGTCGGTGCTTCGCTCCCGGAGGCGGACGTCTGGGCGCTCGTCGACGCGGTCTACATGTTCAGCCACGGGCACTGACCGGACGCTGGGTGCATCCGCTTGGCGAGCCGGCACTTCAGCGCCGGTAACGGACGGCGAGCCCGCGGCGCTGGTGAACATCGAGCTCAGCAGCACTCCTCGCGGCAACACCCCTGCTCGGCCCGGTCGACCTCCGCGTCGGTCCCGCCGATCGCTGTCTGCGCGGCGGCGGGGATCCGCCTCCGGGGAGATCAACCCGGACCGAAGCTCCGCAGCAGCGCCCGGACCCCGCGTGTGTTCGGCTGGGATGGCGGTCTCCTGCTTGAACCCCACGAGGTCGACACGCTGCTGATCACTGGGCCCCGAGCCCACCTGCCTGTGCCGTCATCGTCCCCCGCAACGGTAAGGGAGCATGCTACGCTCAGGCTCCGATGTTCACGCGGATCACGGTTTGGGTGGTCGCCTGGGTGCTCGCCACCCTCTGCGTCGCGCACCCCGCGGTGGCCTACGTGTGCAGCTTCGACGGCCGCGCCCGCCCCAGTTGCTGCTGCAAGACGACCGCGGATCCACCGGCGCAGGACGTCGCCCGGGTCAAGCGGCGCGGCTGCTGTGAGGTCGTTGAGTGGGACGCGCCGACGCCTGCATACTCGCTGGTCGACCAGGGCACTGCGCCCGATCTCGTAGCGGAGCCGCCGGGCGCGGCGCCCGGCCTCGGACCGCCATCCCTGCGCTCCCGGCTCGGCCCGACCTCCTCCGCCCGGGGTCCGCCCCGCGAGCGAGGGCCTCCCACCTACTTGCGTCATTGCAGGTTCTTGATCTGACCCGGAACTGGTCCTGTCCGTGTCCGCAATGAATGCGGACGCGCCGGTAGCTCGTCGCGCATGCGCGACAAGGCCAGCCTCTCGGAGTCCAGATCATGGTTTCGTTCGCAAGATCCCTGCTCGCACTCACCGTCGCCGGTGGCGCCGGATGCCGGCCGTCATCGCCGCCGGCGCTGCCCACCACGCTCGCCGCCTCGCCACGCCCCGTCGACACCATCGACAAGCTGACACACGCGGAAGCGCTGGATCGGCACCGCCTCGTGTGCGCCGTGCTCACGCGCAACCCCGACCTCGCCGCGGCGAACGAGGCCATCCGGGCGGCGGGGGCGCGTGCTCGTCAGCCGACGTCCATCGGCGACACCTCGGTGTCCTACGCGTTTGCCCCGATCAGCATCGGCGGGACGCACCGGTTCGGGCAGGTCGTCACGGTCGAGCAATCCTTCCGGCCGGGTCAGGTCCGGTTCGAGCGAGCCGTCGCGCGCAGCGAGGCCGTTGCGACCGAGAAGCGGTACGAGGTCGCCCGCAACGAACTCGCATGGACGGCGGCGGCCTTGTTCGACGCGTATTACGCGACGGCCCGCGGACTCGAGACGAACGCCGAGCATCGCGCGCTGCTCACCGAGCTCCACGACGTGGCGGTTCGTCGCTACACCGCCGGCCTCGCCTCACGTCAGGACCCGCTGCAGGCCGAGGTCGAGCTTGCGCGGACCGACGAGACCCGCTCCCAGCTCACGGCCGAGCTGGCCGTCGTCACGGCCGAGATCAACGGGCTGCTCCACCAGCCGATCGACACGCCGCTCCCCCCGCCGCCACCGCGGCTCGTCACCGACGAGGGGCCTTCGCCCGCGCAGCAGCGGCCGGTCACGGCGCCGGACCGTCCGGAGGTCGAGGCGGCCGAGGCCGACGCTCATGCCCGGGCGCAGGCCGTGACGCTGGCACGCCGCCGCTACACGCCCCAGCTCAGCGTCATGGCCTCCTACAACTCGATGTGGGACGCGGCGCCGCATCGGTTCATGGTCGGCCTCGGCATCCGGCTCCCGCTGCAACTCGGCGCGTTGCGGGCGGGCGTGGAGGAGGCGGAGGCGCTCGGTCGCCAGGCAAAGCTCGCTGAACTCGCGGTGCGCGACCGTGTCGCGGTCGAGGCGGGAGGGGCCCGGGCCCGCGTCCTGGCGGCGCACGAGGTCATGCAGCTCTACCGCGAGCGGCTCATCCCGACGGCGCGCGACCGCATCGACGCTGCGAGGACCGGCTACGAGAGCGGCAAGAACGACTTTGCCGCGCTGATCGACGCCGAGCGCGGCCTGCGGGATCTCGAGCTCGGTCTTCATCGCGCCGTGGCCGACCTCGACCGTGCCCATGCGGAGCTGCAGTACGCACTCGGGGTCGTGCCGCCGTGTGAGGAGAAGGGAGGTGCACGATGACCGGCGACTGCAACGAAGCCCCGCAGGACACGCCACCTACCCCGGCGCGCAAGGCGGCCGGTGGAGGCGCGCTGCGAGTGCTTTTGGTGTTTATCGCGGGGATCGGGATTGGCGTCGGTGCCCACGCGCTCGCCGGGCGCAACGACTCAGCCGAGCAGCCGCAGGTCGAAGGGTCCGGCGAGCGGCCCCAGCTCTGGACCTGCGGCATGCATCCGCAAGTCATCCAGGATCACCTGGGTGAGTGCCCGATCTGCCACATGCAACTGACCCCGGTCGATGTCGAGGATGCGGGCCAGGGATCGGAGCCGGCAGCCGGCGGGCGCAAGGTCAAGTTCTGGTGGGATCCCATGATCGACCCGCCGTACATCTCCGATCACCCCGGCAAGAGCCCGATGGGGATGGACCTCGTGCCGGTGTACGAAGACGAGGCGCCGCGCGGGACCGCCGTCACCATCGATCCGGCCGCGGTGCAGACGATCGGGGTTCGCACCGCGCGCGTGCGTGAGGCCGTGGTCGCCCGGAGCGTGCGCGCGTTCGGAGCCCTCACGGTGGCCGAGCCCAGCGTGCACGAGGTGAACCTGCGCGTCTCGGGCTGGATCCGGCGCCTGCACGCCGACACTGAGGGGATGTGGCTCCGCCAGGGCGAGCCCCTGTTCGAGCTGTACAGCCCCGAGCTGTACGCGGCCATCGAGGAGCTGATCGCCGCGCGACGCTCGGAGGGCCGCCGCAAGATCGTCCGCGAGGGCGAACTGGAACCGATCCTCGGGCCTGCTGCGGCCGCCGCACGCAAGCTCGAGCTGCTCGGCTTCCCGGAGTCGGCGATCAGTCGGTGGTCGGGCCGCTCGCGCGCCCCGACGACGGTGACGATCCCCAGCCCGGCGGCGGGGTTCGTGCGCGACAAGTCGGTCGTGGAGGGCGCCGCCGTGACGGCCGGGCAGCCCATCCTGCGAATCGTCGATCAGCGCGAGCTGTGGATCGACGCGCGGCTGTTCGAACAGGACTACGCCGGGATCACCATGGGACAGCCCGTGATCGCAGAGGTCGCGGCCTTCCCCGGCGAGAAGTTCGCCGGCGAGGTGAGCTTCGTCGGGCCCGCGCTCGATCCGGTCACCCGCACCGTCACGGTGAGGTTCCGGGTCGACAACGATAAGCGCCGCCTGCGCCCGGGGATGTTCGCGACGGTGCACCTCGAGGTCGTGCTCGCGTCCAAGGCCCTCGTTGTCCCCCGCGAGGCCGTGATCGACACGGGCGTTCGGCAGATAGCCTTCGTCGACCAGGGCCGCGGTCACTTCGAGGCGCGAGACGTCGAGCTCGGCCCGGCCGGCGACGCGGGCGAGGTCGAGGTGCGCTCGGGTCTGATGATCGACGAGGCCGTCGTCACGAGCGGGCAATTTCTCCTCGATGCCGAAAGCCGCGCACGCGAGGCTATCCAGAAGTACCTCGCGGAGCGCGAGGGCGGCGCCGTTGCTTCCACCCCCCAGCATGTCCCGGACGCGAAGACGTCGGAGCCGTCCGGCGAGCACCCGACGACAGAAGCATCGCCGCATCGCCCGCACGATCCTGCCGAGGTTCCGACGGAACCTGGGGCGAAGTACACCTGCCCGATGCATCCCGAGGTCCTGCGTGACGAGCAGGGCCGCTGCCCGATCTGCGGCATGGACCTCGTCCCGCGCACGCGCGAGGAGGAGACCGCACCATGATCGCGAAGATCATCGAGCTCGCACTGCACAACCGGTTCCTGGTGGTGCTGCTCACGGTCATGCTCGTCGGCTCCGGCGTCTGGGCCTCGCTGCACACCCGTCTCGACGCCATCCCGGATCTGTCCGACGTCCAGGTGATCGTGACGACGGAGTTCCCGGGCCAAAACCCGCAGGTGGTCGACGACCAGGTCACGTACCCGCTGTCGACCGCGATGCTGTCGGTGCCAGGCGCGACCGTCGTGCGCGGCGTCAGCATGTACGAGCAGTCGTTCGTCTACGTGCTGTTCGAGGACGGCACCGATCTCTACTGGGCGCGCAGCCGCGTACTCGAGTACCTGAACTTCGCCCGCGACCGCCTGCCTCGCGGCGTCGAACCCAAGCTCGGACCCGACGCGACCGGCGTCGGCTGGGTGTACCAGTACGTGCTCCTGCCGGGGTTCTACTCGCCCGAGCACCCGAACGGCCTATGGCACGACCCGGACGAAGACCAGTGGTACGGTGCGCAGGGCGAGGTGCCGGAGGCGCGGCGCGCGGCTGCGGTGCGCGTGCGGGCGTTCGAGCAGCCCGGACGCTGCCCGCTGACCGGAGCACCGCTCGTCGCCGCGGACATCGACCTCGCCGGCCTGCGGAGCCTCCAGGATTGGGTCCTGCGCTACCCGCTGACAGCGCTGGATGGTGTGTCAGAGGTGCCCTCAATCGGCGGATTCGTCAAGCAGTACCAGGTCGCGCTCGACCCGGCCAAGCTGCAGGCGTGGGGCGTGCGCGTGACCGACGTCGTCGCGGCGATCGAGCGATCGAACGACGACGTTGGGGGCTCGGTCATCGAGCTGAGCGAGCACGAGTATATGGTCCGAGCACGGGGCTACCTGCACGGCCTGCCCGACCTCGCCGACGTGCCGGTCGGGCTCGGCCCCGGCGGCACGCCCGTGATGCTCGGCGACATCGCGACCCTGCAGATCGGCGGCGAGGCCCGGCGGGGCGTGGGCGAGTACAACGGCGTCGGCGAGGCGGTCGGCGGGGTCATCGTGGCCCGCTTCGGCGCAAATGCCCTGGAGGTCATCGACGCGGCCAAGAAAAAGCTCGCGGAGCTCGAGGAGGGCCTCCCGCCCGGGGTGTTCGTGAAGGCGACCTACGACCGCTCGGAGCTGATCCACCGCTCGGTCCGGACGCTGCAGGGCACGCTCATCGAGGAGATCGTAGTGGTGGGGCTCGTGTGCATCCTGTTCCTGCTGCACGCGCGCAGCGAGCTCGTGGCCGTGTTCGTGGTGCCCTCGAGCGTCATCATCGCCGTGCTGGTGATGAACGCCGTGGGAGTCGCCGCCAACATCATGTCGCTGGGCGGCATCGCGATCTCGATCGGCGTGGTGGTCGACTCGGCGATCGTCATGGTGGAGAACGCCCACAAGCACCTCGACCGCGACGAGGAGCGCGTCCACGCCGGCGCCCCGCCCACGCCGCGGCTGCAGATCATCCTGGCCGCCGCCCAGGAGGTCGGACCGCAGCTATTTTTCTCGCTGCTCGTCATCACCGTCAGCTTCCTGCCGGTGTTCGTGCTCGAGGGCGAGGCGGGGCGGCTGTTCAAGCCGCTCGCGTTCACCAAGACCTTCGCCATGGCGGCCGCGGCCGGGTTGTCGATCACGATCATCCCCGTGTTGATGTACCTGTTCATCACGCCGCGGGTACTGCCGCGCCGCTGGGGGTGGAGGCTCAACCTAGCGATCACTCTCGCCGCATGTCTCCTCCCGGGCGCCGCGCTGTTTCTGCTCGCCGACGGGCTCGAACATCTGCGGCCGTACCGCCTCTGGATCGGCCTCGGCTGGGCGGTGTTCATGGCGATGTTGCTCGTCCCGCAGGGCATCGTCCACGAGGACAAGAGTCCCCTGAGCCGGATCCTGCAGTGGCTGTATGAGCCGGTGTTCACGCTCGCCTTGCGCCACCGCTGGATCACGCTGGCGCTGGCACTCGCGGCGCTGGCCTCGACGATCTACCCGGCGACGCGTCTGGGCACCGAGTTCATGCCGCCGCTCGACGAGGGCGACCTCCTGTACATGCCGACCACCGATCCGGGGATCGGCATCACGACCAGTAAGCACGTGCTGCAGCAGACCGACAAGCTGATCAAGACCTTCCCCGAGGTGCTGTCGGTGCACGGCAAGATCGGCCGGGCCGAGACCGCGACCGATCCGGCGCCGCTGTCGATGATCGAGACGGTCGTGCAGCTCGAGCCCGACCGCGCCAAGTGGCGCCGCCGCGAGGTCCAGCGATTCTTCAGCGACTGGCCCGACTGGATCCGGCGTCCGCTGGCGACGATCGCCCCCGAGGAGCGGCCGATCGACATGACCGAGCTGAAGTTCGGCTGGACCGACCCCGACGGGACCATGCACCCGGGCCTGAACTCGGTTGTGAGCGTCCCCGGGGTCGCCAACGCGTGGCCGTACCCGATCGAGAACCGGATCAACATGCTGGCGACCGGCATCAAGACCTCCGTCGGCGTCAAGGTGTTCGGCCCCGACCTCGCCGAGCTCGGCGACCTTGCCGAGCAGGTCGCCAACGCCGTGCGCACCGTCGACGGCACGGTCAGTGCCTACGCCGAGCGCACGCTCGGCGGCCACTACCTCGACATCGACATCGACCGGCGCGCCGCGGCCCGGGTCGGGCTCACGGTCGCCGACGTCCAGGACGCCGTCCGCACCGCGATCGGCGGGATGAACGTCACGACCACGATCGAGGGGCTCGAGCGGTATCCGCTCAACGTCCGCTACGCCCGGGAGCTACGCGACGACATCCCGGCGCTGCGCCAGGTGCTCGTCGCGGCGCCCGGCGGCGTCCAGGTGCCGCTCGGGCAGGTCGCGTCGATCACGATCCGCCCCGGCGCGCCGATGATCCGCTCGGAGAACGCGCAGCGCACGGCCTGGGTGTTCATCGAGATCGAGGGCCGCGACCTCGGCGGCTACGTCGAGGAGGCGCGGCGCTTGGTCGCGGAGCAGGTGCCGCTGCCGCCCGGCTACTCGCTCCGCTTCGCGGGTCAGTACGAGTTCTGGGAGAAGACGCTCCCGCGGCTCGTCGCTGCCGGCGCCGTCGCGCTGACGCTGATCATTCTACTTCTCTACGCGTCGAGCCGGAGCTGGTTCCGTGTCGGGGTGGTGCTGCTCGCGGTGCCGTTTTCCCTCATCGGGGCGCTGTGGTTCGTGTGGGCGCTGGGCTACAACCTCTCGCTCGCCGTGGTCATCGGCATCATCGCGCTCGCCGGCCTCGACGCAGAGACCGGGATGGTCATGCTGCTCTACCTCGAGACAAGCCATGCGCGCGCGAAGGCCGAGGGCCGGCTGCGCTCGCGGGACGACCTGTGGGCTGCGGTGCACGACGGCGCGGTCAAGCGGATCCGGCCGAAGGCGATGACCGTCGCCGCCGCCTTCATCGGGCTCGTGCCGCTCCTGTGGGCCGAGGGCTCGGGCGCCGACGTGATGCGCCGCGTCGCCGCGCCGATGATCGGCGGGCTCGTGGTGAGCTTCTCCATGGAGCTCGTCGTGTACCCGATCGTCTTTTTCCTCGCCAAGAGCTGGCAGGATCGCGAGCTCCTGCACGGTCGGACGACCGCGCCGGAGGGCACACCGGTGAAGACACAGACCGCGTCGACCGCACAACCGTAGGTCAGGTACAGCGGCGAGAACACGAGCAACAGGGTGCTCCCCTCCGACGAGGCGTCAGCCGCCGTGGAGGAGAGTCAGTAGTTCCGCGATGTGGCCGTGCCCCGCCGGGCTCACGCCTGCCCAGGACGGTGGCGGGCTCGGAGCGACCGCCGAACCGAGCTCGACCTCCATGCCCGAGCCCATGGCCGCGAGGTCAGGGGCACACTCGCGAGGTCCGCGCCGCTGTAGACCGAACGGCTGCTTGACGTCGTCACAGGCGAGCGCGGCGGAGCCGCAGCGCGTTGGTGATGACGGACACCGAGCTGAGGCTCATCGCGGCGCTGGCGAACATCGGGTTCAGCAGCACGCCGAACACCGGATACAGGGCGCCGGCTGCGAGCGGCACGCCGAGGATGTTGTAGACGAACGCGAACACGAGGTTCTGGCGGATGTTGGCGACGGTCCTACGGCTCAGGACGCGGGCCCGGACGACCCCGGCGAGGTCGCCGCGCAGGAGCGTGAGGCCAGCGCTCTCGAGGGCGACGTCGGTGCCGCTGCCCATGGCGATGCCGACGTCGGCCTGGGCGAGCGCCGGGGCGTCGTTGACCCCGTCGCCCGCCATGGCAACACGGCGGCCCTCGGCCTGCAGGCGGCGGATCGTCTCGGCCTTCTGCTCGGGGAGCCGCTCGGCCTCGACGTGCTCGATGCCGAGGGTCCGCGCGACGGCGCCGGCGGTCGTGTGATGATCGCCGGTGAGCATGACGAGTCGCATACCCTCGTCGCGGAGCTGCCGCAGCGTCTCGGCGGCGGTGCTCCGGATCGGGTCTGCGACCGCGAGCAGGCCGGCGACCTGGCCGTCGACCACGACGAACATCACCGTCTCGCCGCCCTGGCGGCGGGCCTCGGCGCGGGTGAGGGCGGCGCCCGCGTCGACGCGGAGCGCCTGCAGCAGCGCCGCGTTGCCGAGGGCGACCGCTCGGCCGTCGATCCGTCCGACGATGCCGCGGCCGGACTTGGCCTCGAACCCTTCCGCGGCGGCGAGTGCGAGGCCCCGCTCACGGGCGGCCGACACGATCGCGGCGGCCAGCGGGTGCTCGCTGCCCTGCTCGAGGCTCGCGGCGAGGCGCAGGAGCTCTGCCTCGTCGAGCGGGCCGAGCGGCTCGACGCCGACGAGCCTGGGCTTCCCCTCGGTGAGCGTGCCGGTCTTGTCGAACACCAGGGTGTCGACGCGGGCGAGCGTCTCGAGGGCCTCGGCGCTGCGCACGAGCACGCCGGCCGCGGCGCCACGGCCCGTGGCGACCATGATCGACATCGGCGTGGCCAGGCCGAGGGCGCACGGACAGGCGATGATCAGCACGGCGACGGCGTTCATCACGGCGATCGGCAGGCTCGGCTCGGGGCCGAGGAGCCACCACAGCGCGAACGTCAGGGCCGCGACGGCGACGACGATCGGGACGAACACGGCGGCGACGACGTCGGCGAGGCGCTGGATCGGGGCGCGGCTGCGCTGGGCCTCGCCGACCATGCGGACGATCCGGGCGAGTACGGTATCGCTGCCGACCCGCTCGGCGCGCATGATGAAGCTCCCGGCGCCGTTGAGCGTGCCGCCGATGACCGCGGCGCCCGGCTGCTTCTCGACCGGGACCGACTCGCCCGTGACCATCGACTCGTCGACGCCGCTGCCGCCGGAGAGGATGACTCCGTCGACGGCGATGCGCTCGCCGGGGCGCACACGCAGGCGGTCGCCGACGACGACCTCGGCGATCGGGATGTCGCGCTCATGGTCGTCTCGGTCGATGCGCCGGGCGAACCGGGGCGAGAGGTCGAGCAGGGCCCGAAGCGCGTCGCCGGCGCGTTGGCGGGCGCGCAGCTCCCAGATCTGTCCGAGCAGGACCAGGCTGATGATGACGCTGGCCGCCTCGTAGTAGACGGCCGGCGCGCCGCCGTGGCCCGCTGCGTGCGGGAAGGCGGCGGGCACGAGCGTGACGGCGATGCTGTAGAGGAACGCCGCCGTCACGCCGAGCGCGATCAGGGTGAACATGTTGAGGCGCGTGCGCAGCGACGCGACCCCGCGGACGAGCAAGGGCCACCCGGCCCACAGCACGACCGGGGTGGAGAGGCCAAGCTCGATCCATGCGAGGGCCCGCCCGAGGGCGTGCTGGACCGGCTGCCCCGGGATCAGGTCGGACATGCCGAGTACGAGGACGGCGGCGCTCAGCGGCAGCGTCCAGAAGAACCGGCGCTGGAAGTCGACCAGTTCGGCGCTGTCTCCGGCGTCAGCGGTCGGCATCCGCGGCTCGAGCGCCATCCCGCACAGCGGGCACGTGCCCGGGCCGCGCTGGACGATCTGCGGGTGCATCGGGCAGGTGTACTCGCGGTCGTCCGGCTTCGACGCCGGAGCAGCAGGGGCCGGCGGCTGCAGGTAGGTGTCCGGCGAGGCGACGAACTTGTCGCGGCACTTCGTGCTGCAGAAGTAGTAGGTCGTGCCGCCGTGCTCGGTCTTCCCCCTGGCCCGGTCCGGGTCGACCGACATGCCGCAGACAGGGTCACGGTGCGTTCCAGAGGCGGCGTGGTGATGGTCGTGGTCGTGCATGCGGATCGGGCTGACGCGTCGGTCGCTCCTGGATTACACCTGTCGGTCAGGGAGCGGGCGGATTCGCTGCGGCGTCCATGGCGCCCGGCAGTTCGGTGGCGACCGGGACGAGGCCCTGCGCGGCGAGCCGGGCGAGGAACGGCCCGGGTGTCACGACCTGCTCTGCGAGCCAGACGCCGGCATCCGCGACCTCACGCGAGGCGAGCGCCGCGGTGATCGCGGCAGCGCCGGCGGCCGTCGCTGCGGCCTGCTGTCGCCCCACGAGCGTCCACCGGAGCCCGCGTCCGTTGCCACGGACCTCGAGGACGAGGGCGTATCGATCCCGGTCGCGGTATCGGCGGCGCAGCGCGTCGAGGCCGCCGTGGAGCGCGCCCCGACCGCGACGGAGCGCACGCCGGAGGCCGACGCGAAGAAGGGCGGCGATGGTGTCCGCGAGCCAGGGCGGGTCGAGCGCGATCCGGGCGATCGCGGTCCGCGCTCCCGTCGTCGTGGGGTAGTAGAACTGGTCGGTGAACGGCATCGTGTAAGCACGCTGCCTTCCGATGGGCGACGGGAACGCGACGCGCTTGGCGTCCTCGAAGGCATGCATCGCACGCGGTCGACCGTCGACGGTGATCGTGTACGACTCGGCGACCTCGTCGAGGATGAAGCCCATCGAGTCCGGCCCGTAGGTGTCGCCCAGGGACAGGAGCAGCGCCGACTCGACGGTCTCGACGGCGCCGAGGCGATCGGCCGCGGCGCGCACGAGGACGCTGGTGATGCCGGGCTCGAGGCCGGCGCCGAGGATGATGCGGGCGCCGGTCCGCTCGGCCTCCGCGCGGAGCGGCTCGGTGTCGGCCCACGTGATCCGCGGCGGTGCGATACTGGTGTAGGCGAGACCGCGACGAACGGCGGCGCGGAGCAGGTGGGGTTCACGCTGCCGCACGCAGGCGACGACGGTGTCGATGCCGTCGAGCGCCCCCTCGATCGAGTCGGGCTCGCCCAGGTCGATCGGGCGCGCGGGGAGGCCGCGTGCCTTCTCCGGGTGCCGCCCCGCGACGATGACGCGGCCGGGCCGCTCGGCCTCGAGCTGCGCCGCGATGCGGCTGCCGACTTCGCCGTAGCCGCCGACGATCAGGATCTTGTCGCGAGTCATGGCCCACGGACAGCAAGGAGCGTGCCGTGCGATTCCCTTATTACGAGCCGCGAGGACGTGTCCCGGACGGAACCGCGTGCGCATGGGTGCATCGCTTGCACCCCGCAGCAGAGGAGCCGACGCAGCCCTGGAGGTGCAAGCCATGCAGGTGGATGCAGGGCCCGCTGGCGCGCATGTCCCGTCACTGCAGAAACTCGTGAGGATCAAATGACTTAGCGAGCGGCATCCGGACTGCACAAGGGAGCGTCATGACGTTGTTCACGAGCACAGGACGAACCTCCATCGCCCCCATCGCGGTGCCGCTCTGCGGACTCGCCTTCATGCTGGTCGTCAGCGCCGCCCTCATGGCCGCGGGGCAGACGGCCCATGCGATCGGCCTTCTCCCCTACCTGCTCCTCCTGGTGGGTCCGCTCGTGTTGCTCGCCGCTCAACGCGGCTCGACCTCCCCCTCTGGTCGTGTAGCCCGGGTATTCGGACCGCATGCGATGCGCAACGCACGGAGTGTCCGCCCTCCGGCCTCCACGAGCAACTCCGCGACGTACGCATAGACCCGTTTCGGCGCGGCGCTGCAGCAGAGAAGCGACGGCAGTGCAGACGCTGGTTGATGCCAGGCCGCGTCCAGGGGACCGCCGCTGTTGTATACCCCGCGACCAGACAGCGACGGCCCACGTGGGACCGTCAGCCTCGCTGGCGATGCCGGCCTGCCGCTCACCCGGCGGGCTTGAGGCCGGTCCAGACCTTTGCCGCGCCCAACAAGCGCGGCAGGCCCTCGTGCGCCGCGAAGCCAGCCGTCGTGAGCAGTTCTCGTACGTCGGAGTGGACGAAGTCGATGTACGAGGCGGTCTCGTAGAGCTTCACGACGTGGAAGACGATCGACCGCGACAGGGGATGCCGGGGCAGTGCATAGTCGACGACGACCACCGACCCGCCCGGCTTGATCACCCGTACCAGCTCCATCATGGCGGCGTTCCTCACGGAGCGCGGCATCTCGTGTAGCGCGAACGAGATGCATGCCACGTCGAAGCTGGCGTTGGGGAATGGCAGTGCCACCGCATCGGCGCGGTGGAAGGTCAGGCGCGGGTGACGGTTCTTGCGCCTCGCGATCCGCAGCATCGCCTCGGACAGGTCGATGCCGACGACCTCCGCGCCCCTGGTAGCGAACGCGAACGCCTGGGCGCCGCTGCCGGTGGCGACGTCGAGGATCCGCATGCCCGCGCCCGCGCCGACAAGCTCCGCGACTTCGCGTCGCAGCCCCGCGAGCGGGGCGGTGACGAGGTCGTAGACCGGCGCGAACCAGCGGTAGACCCGCTCGTTGAGCGCGTAATAGGCCTGCTCCTCGTCGGTCTGTACGCGCGGACCGGCAGACGTGTGCAAAGGGTGATCCATGGGTTCGTGGGTTGCCTGCATGACGAACTCTAAGCAAGGAACGCGCCATGAGCAGGCGCCAGGTCCTCGATGATCCTCAGCGGCGGTGGCCCGTTCGCTGCACGACGCGCTGGGCCCGCGAGAGCACCTCGTCAGCGGTAGGGGCATCATCGGCGCGGAGATAGACGACAAGCCCTCCCTCGCTTCCCTCTACCGTGGCCCGCACGCCCGCCGGTTGGAGCGGGCAGCCTGCCATGGACGGCTCGTCATGTCCGACGACCGCATTGCGGGCGACATGGCAGTCGATGACCGCCTGCAGACGGTCGCGCGTGAGGCCAGGCACCGCCCGAAAGACGACGATGGCGCCAGCGAGCCGGGCAGTCGAGGTCTTGACCACCGTGTTCGGCTCCCAGAGGGGCTCGACCGAGGCGATGTCCTCCACATGAGCGAACGGGCTGATGTCGCGGTCGTCGGCGTCGATACCCACGCAGAACCGCGACTCCGCGTCGCGCAGCGCCGAGGATGCCGCACGGTGCTTCGCGGCGGTCCGGCGGTGTTCTTCCGCGAGCCGCCGGTACTCCTCGCTGGCGTCGCGGACAGAGGTCCAGCACACCTGTGCCCCGAGGCGACGCTCCGAGCACCAGCTCCGGATCTCCGGTCGGCCGACCTGAGCATCCGCCTGGGCCGCGGCCCGTTCATGGGCGGCGGCTTGGACGTCGTGGGCCGGCGCGCTCATGGCGTGCGGACGGGTCCCCGAAGACGCACACGCGACGAACAACCCCAGAGCTACACAAGGCTTGATGAACGACTTGCACATGTCACATCACCTCCGAAATGCGGCGGGGAATCACGGGAGGTCGTGTGCGAGCAGCCCGGCCTCCCACTCGAACATGCGATCGACCCCCGCGACGGCGGGCAGCGTGAGGCGGAGCCACGTTGCACCGACGAGCGACGGCGCCGCGACGCGCAGCGTTCCGTCGCGGTGGTGGCTGCTCTCCGATCCGCCCTCCCACACGAAACCATCGTCGACGGCTGCGCCCACGCTGGTCGTCACCGACGCCGATCCGATGATGTCGTAGCCCAGCAGATCGACCGAGTGCGTGTCGAGGACGAGCTCGATCACCAGTTCGTACTTGGGGCAGTGCTCGAGGGCGTTGAGCAGCGTGGCGGACACGGTCACGCTTGCGGCTTCGACCGTTCGAGTCGCCTCGGCTTCAAGGACGCCGCTGGGTGTACAGGTGGCGTCCGTCCCCGTGCTGCCCCCGGTGCTGCTCGACTCCTGGCCCGTCGTCACCACGCCCGAAGACGTCTCGCCTGTCCCCGAAGCCTCTGCGTCCGACGAGTCATCGCCCAGCCCGCACGCAGTGATGGCCAGGAGGAGCGCACAGGATGGAATGGGACGGCGCCAGAACATGCTCGGGCTGGTGCACGGCGTGTGCCAGGATGGTTGGTGCGGATGGATGCGGGCAACGCCCGGCCGTCGAATCCTCGCGGGCGAGGCTTCTGCGCCGCTGCGCAGGGCTTGCACCTACACAGGCATTTGAAGCGGGACCGTCGCTCCGTCGACGGCGACTGACGCGGCCCATCCGAGCTCGGCCCGGATCGTCGCCGCCAGCGCCTCGGCGGCGGGCGGCTCTCCGTGCACGACGTAGGTCTGGCGGGGCGCCCGCTTGAACCCCCGGAGCCAGCGCAGCAACTCTTGCCTGTCCGCGTGCGCGGAGAGCCCGTGTATCGTCTCGACGCGGGCACGGACCGGGATGTCCTGCCCGTGGATACGCAGGGTCGCGGCGCCGTCCTGCAGCGACCGGCCGCGCGTGCCGGCGGCCTGGTATCCGGCGAGGAGCACGGTGGTCCGATGGTCGGGGAGGCGCTGCTTCAGGTGGTGCAGCACCCGGCCCCCGGTCGCCATCCCGCTACCGGCGATGATGACCATGGGCCCGGTCCGACCGGCCAGCTCCTTCGACCCCTGGACGGTGCGCACGAGGTTGTACTCGCGGCAGCAGAGCGGACAGCGGCGGGTGTCCATCAACTGCCTCATGTCGAGGTTGTGCTCCTCGGGGAACCGACAGTAGAGGCCGGTCACGTCGATCGCCATCGGGCTGTCGAGGTAGACGGAGAGCAGCGGGAGCTTGCCCTCGTCCTCGAGCTTGCGGATCAGCCAGATCAGGTCCTGCGTGCGCCCGATCGCAAAAGCCGGGACGATGACCGCGCCCCCGCGGTGTGCCGTCTCGGTGAGGACGCGGGCCAGCGACTCCTCCACGTTCGTCTCATGGACCCGATCGCCGTAGGTGGACTCGACGAGCAGGATGTCCGCCTCATCCACGAGCTCCGGATCGCGCAGGATCGGACGGTTCCAGCGCCCGAGGTCGCCCGAGAACACCAGCGTCTGCGGGGAAGGTTGATCGAGCACGACCTCGACGGTCGCCGCGCCGAGGATGTGCCCGGCGCGGCGAAACATGCACCGCATGCCCGGCGCCACCGCGAGCGGCTGGTGGTAGGTGTGGGTCTGCACCAGATCGAGCGCCCGCCGCACATCGTCGACCGTGTAGAGCGGCAGCGCGGACTCGTGCTTCGAGTAGTGGTAGCGGTTCGCCCGCGCGGCGTCCTCTTCTTGCAGGTGCGCGGCGTCGGTGAGTACGATCTCGAGGAGCGCCGCGGTGGCCGGCGTGCAATAAATCGGGCCGCGAAAGCCGTGCTTGACGAGCAACGGAACGTACCCGGAGTGGTCGAGGTGGGCGTGGCTGAGGACGACGGCGTCGAGCGTGACCGGGTCGAACACCGGCGGCTCCCAGTTACGCAGGCGCAGCGACTTGAGCCCCTGGAACAGCCCACAGTCGAGAAGAACGCGACGCCCCCCGGCCTCGACGAGGTGCTTCGACCCCGTCACCGTCCCTGCACCGCCGAGAAAGGTTAAGCTGGCCGTCATTGCTGGTCTCCTTGTTGCTCGAGTTCCCCGGGTCCACGAGGAACGTGGTGGACGCGACAGCACGCCGGGAGCTGTGCGCGGAGGGTGTCGATCGCGTGCTGCGCCTTCGTCATGAAATCCGTGGCGCTCTCGACGAAGAACCGCCGTGGATGTGAGCTCCACGCGGAGGCGATGCGCTCGTCGATCTCGGCAGCCTCAAGGGCCGACTCGATTCGCACGGGGTTACTGTGGTCGTACGCGTCCACTCCCGGCGTGCGCAAGTGGATGACCGCGTCATAACGGCCGAGCTCGGCCGCGAGGGTCGTCCCGACGGCGGACCACAGCGTGCCGGGCCCGGGCCAGTAGGCGGCGCCGTCGATCGTGCCGCGATCGCAGAGCGTGATCGCCGGCTGCTCGGCTGCGTCTTGCACGGCCTCGAGCTCGCGTTGCACCCAGAAGATCGCGCGCTGGACGGCGGAGCGCTGCCCGGCGAGCGTGCTACGCGGGAAGCCGCCCGTGAACAGGATGCTCGCGGCCTCCGGCAGCACATGGACATGGCGACAAAAATGTTGCCGGACGAGCTCGAGCACGGCCGTTTTCCCTGCGCCGGGCCCGCCGGTCAAGACGACGCGCACGCGCGCGTGGGGCGATTCGCATTCACATGGTTGCATCGGATGCTCCGCTCCTCACTCGACCCGGACCATGGTCATCATGCCCGAGTCGTGGTGCTCCTGGATGTGGCAGTGGAGGGCCCAGATCCCCGGATCGCGAGGTACGAGGGCGACGTCGACGGTTTCACGCGATCGGACGAGGACGGTGTCTCGCCAGTGATCCTCGGCGACAGCGACGCCGTCCCGCGCGAGGACGAGGAAGAACTGGCCGTGGAGGTGCATCGGGTGCAGGCGTGCGCTGTCGTTGACGAAGCGCAACTTGGTGAAGCGACCGGCGCGCATGGTGTAGCGCGGCTCGTGCTGCATCGAGGCGTGCTCGTGCTGCACGTGCCGCATGACCTCGTCGTTGAGGGTCCACTCGACGCCGTGGGGTCCACCCCGCCGCGCCTGCAGGCGGATCGTCTCGTCGGGCGCCAAAGCGAGGGCCTCCGACCAGTCCGGGACGGCGAGCGTTGGGAATGTCAGAGCGGCGTCCGCCGGCGCCGGAGCGCCGTCGACGCGGATACTCGCTAGGGGAATCCTACGCCGCGTGAAGGTGTCCTCGACGGCGATCATCTGCGGCTGGGCGGGCGCGACCAGTTCGACGTCGGCGCGGTTCCCCGGTGCGAGTTCCAGAGTATCGACGGGCAGCGGGCGCACAGTAGGCCGGCCGTCGAAGGCGACGAGCCGCGCGGCCATGGCTCCGAATCGGGGACGGAACACGCGGCCGTTGGCGACGTTGAGCAGGCGCACGCGCGCGCGCTCTCCGGGCCGCAGCTCGAGGGTGGTGCTGGTGACGCCGTTGACGGTGATCATCGAACCCCAGCGGCCGTCGTGGGCGAGGTCGTGGCGGGTGACGAACTCCGGATCGATCTGCCCGTCGTCGCCGAGGCGCCAGTCGTCGAGCACCCAAACCTCCTCGCGCACGATCGGCGGGCCCCCCTCGCCGACGAGGAGTATGCCGTGGAGGCCACGCTCGACCTGCTCGCTGCCCCGCAGGTGCGGGTGGAACCAGAAGGTCCCCGCGTCCTTGGTGACGAAGTCGTAGACGAACGTCTCGCCGGGCTCGATCGGCGACTGCGTCACGCCGGGAACCCCGTCCATCGCATTGTCGAGGCGCATGCCGTGCCAGTGGATCGAAGTCGGCTGCGAGAGGCGATTGGTGAAGCGGACGCGGATCCGGTCGCCGACGTCCGCGCGGAGGATCGGCCCGGGTACCTGGCCGTTGTAGGCCCAGACTGCGAGCGTCCTCCCGTCGAGGAGCGACAGCGACGTCGGCGCGGCGACCAGCTCGTACTCACGAGTGACGCCGGTCGGCGGCGGGACCTCCCAGGCTGCTCCTGCGACCTGGGCCAGCCGCTCTTGCACATCGGCACCGGCCGGCGGCCCGCCGCCACGTTCGGACAGGCAGGCCGTGGCTCCGGACAGCGCGAGGCATACCGCAATGCGAGCGAGCAGGGAAAGTGTCGACATGGGCGTCAGGACGGTGTCCTTACCGGGTCACGCCTCGCCGGGCCTGGAGGGCGCGCCGCGCTAGCTTGTTGAGTTCGAGCACCGTGACGGGGATCAGACCGAGCATCACGCTCGCGGCGCAGTCCGCGAGCGTGATGCTCGCGATCTGGAACAGTTCCTGGGTCGCGGGGAGATGGTGAATGGCGATCTGCAGCACCGCGGAGCCAAGCACCACGGCGAGGAGGCGGAGGTTGGTGAGCGCGCCGACCTCCCAGAACAGGCGTGTCGGGTGGCGGGCGGCGAACGCCCGGAACAGCTCGCCGAACACGAGGGTGGTGAAGGCGAGGTTGCGGGCCTCGGTCAGCCCGCGGGCCTCGAGGGCCCAGATGTACACGGCGAGCACGACCGTCGTCTGCAGCGCGGCGGTCCACGCGATCGAGATCCACTCGGCGCGGCCGAGCAGCGGCTCGTCGGGATGTCGCGGCGGACGGCGCAGCGCCTCGGGATCCGCAGGGTCCATCACCAGCGTCAGCGCGGGAAGGCCGTCGGTAGCGAGATTAATCCACAACAGCGCCAGCGGCAGGAGCGGCAGCGGGAGGCCGAGCACCGCGGCCAGGAGCATGAGCGCGAGCTCGGCAGCGTTGCCGGCGAGCAGGTACACCAGCGTCTTGCGGATGTTGTCGAAGATCCCCCGCCCCTCGTGCACGCCAGCGACGATGCTCGCGAAGTTGTCGTCGGCCAGGACGACGTCGGCCGCTTCGCGGGTGACCTCGGTGCCGGTCTTGCCCATCGCCACGCCGACGTCGGCCTCGCGCAGCGCGGGCGCGTCGTTGACGCCGTCGCCTGTCATAGCGACCACGGCGCCGCGCGCCTTCCAGTCCCGGATGATACGCAGCTTGTCTTCGGGCGTGGCCCGCGCATGGACGACCTCGGCAGGGTCCTCGCCGTTAGCGAGTAACCCCAGCTCTCCCGCGATCGCCCGGGCAGTGATCGGGTGGTCGCCGGTGATCATGACGGTGCGGATCCCGGCGCTCCGGGCCCGCGCGATGGCCTCGATCGCCTCGGGGCGCGGCGGGTCGGCCATCCCGACCAGCCCGAGGAGCTGTAGGCCGTCCTCGGCCTCCCCCCTGCCGGTGGCGACCGCGAGGACGCGGAGGCCGCGGCCCGCCATCGCCGCCGCCTCCTCGAGCGCCCCAGCGGCGCCGGTGCTGCAGCGCGGCACGACGACCTCGACGGCGCCCTTCAGGTACAACGTACCGTCCGCGCGGAGGATCGACATTCGCTTGCGCTCCGCGTCGAAGGGCTGGACCCGGACCCGCGGGTTGCCCTGCTCGATCACCGCTCGCGACACGCCGTGCGACGCCGCGGCGGCGAGCAGCGCCAGCTCCGTCGGGTCGCCGACGCCGCCTTGGCCATCCGTCGCGAGCTCCGCGTCGCAACAGGCCGCTGCCGCCGCCAGCAGTCGCTGCTCGTCCGGTCCATGGAGCGCGCGCACGGTCATCACGCCGGTGGTCAGCGTGCCGGTCTTGTCGGTGCAGATCACCGTCGCACAGCCGAGCGTCTCGACCGCGGGCAGCCGGCGCACCAGCACGTTGCGGGCGCCCATCCGCTGCACCCCGATCGCCAGCGCGATCGTGATGACCGCCGGGAGACCCTCCGGAACCGCGGCCACGGCGAGCGACACAGCAGACAGGAACACCTCGAGCGCCGCGGTTCCGCGCAGGAGCCCGACGACGGCGACGAGCGCGACGACCCCGGAGCACGCAACGAGCAGCACGCGGCTGACACGGGCGAGGCGCCGCTGCAGCGGCGTCGTCGTGTCCTGCACCGATGCCAGCATGCCGGCGATCTTCCCGAGCTCGGTCCGCATTCCGGTCGCCAGGACGCGCGCCGTGCCCGTCCCGCGGACGACGCTGGTGCCCATGAACACGCTATCGCTGCGCTCCGCGAGCGGGGTGCCTTCGGGCAGCGAGCCGACGTTCTTCGCGGCAGGCGTACTCTCACCCGTGAGTGACGCCTCGTTGGTCGCCAGTACGTGCGCCGCGAGCAGCTCCGCGTCGGCCGCGACGACGTCGCCAGCCTCGAGGACGATGATGTCGCCCGGCACGACGTCGGCCGCGGGCACGATCGCCGCCCGACCGTCGCGGACCACCCGTGCCCGCGGCGCGGTCATCGAACGCAGCGCGAGGATCGCCCGCTCGGCGCGGTACTCCTGAAAGAATCCGACCAGCGCGTTGAGCACGACGATGGCGCCGATCGCCACCGCATCCAGGACCTCTCCGAGCGCCGCAGAGACCGCGCAGGCGCCGGCGAGCAGCCCGATCACCGGGCTCTTGAATTGCGCCGCAAGGAGCACCCACGCAGGCGTACGGACCTCGCGTTGCAGCTCGTTCGGACCGAACTCGGCGCGCAGGTGCGTGACCTGCTCCTCGGTCAGACCCGCGGCGTCTTGCCCGCCCGCGGAGGCTTCGGGCCCGTGGTTGGAAAGGTTCATGGCGAGGCTCCGTGTTCTTTCACTTCTGCGGGAGCCTCAAGGGTCCCACGGCGCACCTGTGTCCGACGCCAGATGGTATAGGCCGCCGGCAGCACGACCAGCGTCAGCACCATGCACGAGACGAGGCCGCCGATCACGGGCGCCGCGATCCGAGCCGAGACATCGGCGCCGGGGCCGGTCTCCCACAGCAACGGCAGCAGGCCGAGGACCGTGCTGGCGACCGACATGATCAGTGGACGGATCCGCCGCGACGCGCCCTCGACCACCGCCGCGTCGACGTCCTCGGGCCGCGTGAGCTGGCCTTCCCGCAGGCGCTCGTCGATCGCCTGGTCGAGGAATTCGACCATGAGGATGCCCGTCTCGATCGCGATTCCGAATACCGCGATCAGGCCGACCCACACGGCCGTCGACATGTTGTACTGCTGCGTCCAGAGCAGCCAGATGCTGCCGACCAGCGCGAAGGGGAGGCTGGTCAGCACCAACGTGGCCTGGGTCCACCCGCGCATGGCAACGCGGACGAGGGCGATCACCGCGAGCAGCGCGAGCGGGACGATCCAGGCCATCCGGCGCTGCATCTCTTCCATGAACTCGTACTGTCCGGTCCACGCCAGCCGGTAGCCCTCCGGCAGCGCGAGCTGCTCGTCGACCAGCGCCTTGGCGTCGCGCACCCACCCGCCGAGGTCCCGCTCGGCCAGGTCGATATCGGCGAACACATAGCCGACGAGCACGCCGTTCTCGTCCTTGATCATCGGCGGTCCGGTGACGACGCGGACGTCGGCCAGAGCACCAAGCGGGACCGTCGCTCGCGGCTGGCGCCACCGATCTCCGATCTCCGCCGTGTCCGCGGCGGGCCTCATCGCCGCCGCGTTGCCACCGCCGCCGCTCGCCGGCCCCCCGGCGCCCATGCCCATGCCGTTGTCTTGGCCCGTGGGCGCCGCCATCGCCGCACCCGCGGATGGGTCGGCGACCGATCCGGCGCCGCCGCCCGTGTCGTCCGCGAGCGGCGTCACGGCGACCGGCACGAGGATGGCACGGAGGGCCTCCGGGTCGGCGCGAAAGTCGGCCGCGTACCGCAAGTTGATCGAGAAGCGGGAGCGCCCGGCGATCACCGTCGACACCGACATCCCGCCGATCGCCGCCTCGACGACGTCGTGGACGTCGCGCACCGTGAGGCCGTAGCGGGCGATCGCCTCGCGGTCGGGAACAACGTCGATGTACTCCCGCCCGGTCTGCCGCTCGGCGAACGTGCTGCGGGTTCCCGGCACGCCGCGAAGCAGACCCTCGAGCGCGATCGAAAGTCTCTCGATCTCCGCCAGATCGCGCCCGAAGACCTTGATCCCGACCGGCGTCCGCACGCCGGTCGTCAGCATGTCGATGCGCGTCCGGATCGGCGGCGCGATCGCCATCTGGTAGCCCGGCATCTGCAGGGCGGCGTCCATCTCGCGTGCGAGCTCCTCCATCGTGCGGGGTTGCTGCTCGGGCCACAGCTGCTGCAACGCCGGGCGCAGCCAGTCGGGGGCGAAGTCCGAGTACCAGCGTGGGGTGTCGTGCAGCGGCCATTCGTCGCGTGGGCGCAGGGTGACCACGCTCTCGATCATGTCGAGCTGCGCCGGGTCGGTCGCCGTCTCGGCGCGCCCGGCCTTGCCGTGCACCGAGGCGACCTCGGGGAACTCCTTGATCCGCGCGTGCTGGTAGGTCATGGCCTGCCGCGCTTCCTCGATCGAGATGCCGGGGAAGGTGGTCGGCATGACGAGCAGCGAGCCCTCGTCGAGCGGCGGCATGAACTCCGAGCCAAGCTGTAGCGCTGCCGGAACCGAGGCGCCGACGAGCGCAAGCGCGACGGCGACGACGAGCCAACGCAGGCGCACGGCGGCCCGGGCGATCGGGTGATACAGACGCACTAACAACCGCGCGACTGGGTTCTGCTCCTCGCCGCGAAAGCGGCCCCGGAGTAGGAGCAGCATCATCGGTGGCACAAGCGTGATCGCCAGGATCGCGGCGGCGAAGGTCGCGAAGGTGAAGGAGTACGCGAGCGGCCTGAACAACCGCCCCGCCTGGCCGGTGAGCGTGAGGATCGGGACAAACGCCGCTGTGATCAGCAGCAAGGAGAAGAACGTCGGGCGTCCGACCTCCTTGGCCGCGTCGATGATCACCTGCTCGCGGTCCTCGCCCGGCTTCAGGCGTGCGAGCCGCCGCGCGGCGTTCTCCGTGAACGTCGTCGAGGCGTCCTCGAGCTCGCCGATGGCGATGGCGATCCCCCCGAGCGACATGATGTTGATCGTCAGGCCGAGGTAGTACATCGGGATGAACGAGAACAGGACCGACAGCGGGATCGTGACGATCGCCACCAGCGCCGACCGGAAGTGGAACAGGAACACCAGGCAGA
Organism: Myxococcales bacterium; assembly: GCA_016793465.1. The sequence continues at coordinate 19,173 of JAEUJW010000023.1, read as the reverse complement.
TCAGCGCGACGATGGCGATCTCCTCGATCACGGTCTCCTGCATCGTCTCGACCGATCCGCGGATCAGGCCCGAGCGGTCGTAGGTCGGGACGACCCGCACGCCCTCCGGCAAGCGCAGCGCCGCCAGCTCGGCCTTCACCGCGTCGATCACCGACAGCGCGTTGGAGCCGATACGCATCACGACCACGCCGCCGACGGCCTCGCCGCGGGCGTCCCAGTCGGCCGCGCCGCGCCGGATCTCCGGGCCGTACTGCACCCGCGCGATGTCGCGCACGCGGATCGGCGTGCCGCCTGGACCGAGCGAGACGACGCTCGCCTCGAGATCCTCGAGCGTGCCGACGTAACCGCGACCGCGGAGCACGTACTCGCGTCCAGCGAGCTCGAGCACGCGGGCGCCGACCTCGGAGTTGGCGTCGCGCACCGCGCGGGTCACGTCGGCCAGCGCCAGTCCGTACCCGGCGAGGCGGTTCGGGTCGAGCACGATCTGGAATTGGCGCTCGAAGCCGCCGAGCGACGCGACCTCGGCGACGCCGGAGACCGCCTGCAATGCCGGCCGCAGCGTGAAGTCCTGGAGCTCGCGCAGCTGGGCGAGGTCGAGGCGCCCCGAAGTGTCCTCGAGGACATACTGGAACACCCAGCCGATCCCCGTCGCGTCGGGGCCCAGCACCGGGGACACGTCGGGCGGAAGAACCTGCTGAACCCGGCCGAGCTGCTCGAGCACGCGGGTCCGCGCCCAGTAGATCTCGGTCCCCTCGCCGAACACGACGTAGATGAAGCTCATCCCGAACATCGAGTAACCGCGCACGGTCGCGACGCCGGGCGTGCTCTGCAGGGCACGGACGAGCGGATAGGTGATCTGATCCTCGACGAGATCGGGGCTGCGGCCCATCCACTCGCTGTAGACGATCACTTGCGGATCGGAGAGGTCGGGCACCGCGTCGAGCGGGGTACGGCGCATGCAGACGATCGCCCAGGCGACCAGCAGCGCCGTCAATCCGAACACGACCCAGCGGTGCCGTGCGCACAGTTCGATGATCCGCTCGATCACTGGTGACCTCCATGGCCTTCGTGAGCGGGCGGAGCGCCGGGGCTATCGGCGGGTGCGGGCCCGCCGTGTGCGTGCCCGGTACCCGCGCCCCCGGAGGCCCGCAGACGGCTCTCCGAGTCGAGGAGGAACACACCCGAGGCGACGACCGTCTCGCCCTCCTCAAGGCCGGTGCGGACCTCGACGCGGTCGTGCAGGCGGAGCCCGAGCTCGACCGTGCGCGGCTCGAAGCGACCCGGGCCGATCACGATGAACACGTGCTGCTCGGCGCCGGTGTCGACGACGGCGTCGCGGCCGACGGTGAGGACCGTGCGCGGCGTGATGTGCATGTCGGCGTGCCCGAAGATCCCGGGCCGCAGCGCGCCGTCCGGATTGTCGACGGTGAAGCGGACCCGCAGCGTCCGGGTGGTCTCGCTGAGGGTGGGGTACAGGAATTCCACGGGCGCGTGGATCGGCGGCTTGCCCGAGGCGGGGAACTCGAGCGCGGCCATCGTGCCCTTGGTGACCAGCGGGACGTCGGCCTCCGGGATCTCGGCGAACACCCACACCCGCGAGAGGTCCGCGATGGTGACGAGCTCGGTCGACGGATCGACGGCGGTGCCCACGGTGATCCCCCGGTGCAGGACGACGCCGCGGCGAGGCGACGTGATCGTCACCAGTCGGCGCGGCTCGCCCCGCTGCTCGAGCCCCTGGATCGCCTCCTCGCTCATGCCGAGGACGGCGAGGCGAGAGCGAGCGCCCGCGAGGACGGCGCTCTTCGGAGCATTCGCGGCTGCGCGGCGTACGGCGAGGTATTCGGTCTGCGAGGCGAGCAGCTCGCGGGAAAAGATCCCGGCGATCGGTTGCCCGGCGCGCACCGTGGCACCCGTGGCCCGGACGTGGAGCTTCTCGATCCACCCCGATACGCGCGCGTGGACGTGCGACACCTGCGTCTCGTCAGGCACGACCGTGGCGACCGCGCGCACCGGCCGGGACAGTTCCTCGCTACGGACCTGTTCCGTGCGGATGCCGAGCCGGTCGAGCCGATCCGGAGCGACCTCGATGGCGACCCGGGTCGGCCCGATCGGCTCCGCGTGCTCCGCGTGCTCCGAAGGGGCTCCCCGGGCTCCGAGCCCGTGGTGCAGCGAGAAAGGCCAGCCGTGCCGTGTGTGCTGCACGAACAGCCCGGTGGACAGGGTCGCCGCGGTGATGACCACCGCGAGCGCGAGCGAGGTAGCGTTGCGCGAACTCATGGACGGTCCTCCCCGATGGCGCGGCGCAGCTCGGCCCAGGCGATCCCGAGCTCGGCCTGCGCCGTGACGAGATCCATCTGCACAGCCCACAGCGCGCGGGCTGCCTCGATGACGCTGACCAGAGGGAGCTGCCCAGCCGCGTACCCCGCGAGCGTCGGCTCGATCGTCGCGCCGGCACGGGGGAGCACGTCGTCGCGCAGCGAGTCGACGCGGGCCTGCGCCGCGGCGACGTACCCCTGTGCGGCGCTCGCCTCGCCCTCGATCATCCGCCGCATCGCTGCGAGGTCGCTGCGAGTCATCGCCGCCATCGCCTCGGCCTGCTGCACCTGCGCCCGCACGCGGTTGCGGCGCGGGAGGCTGATGCCGAACGCCAGCATCACGCCCGGACCGTCGGTCATGGTGTAGGCCGGCCCAGTGCGTAGCAGGCCCATCGGCGCGTACATCGAGCGCATCGCTCGAACATCGGCCTCGGCGCCGCGGATCTCGGCCCGGCCAGCCGCGAGTTCAGGCCGGTGCTCATACGCACGTCCCACCGCCGTCGACGACGACGGCGCCGGCGACGATGGCGTCCAGGCCGCAAGCGCCGGCATGACCGTCTCCGGCGGCAGGCCGAGCGACGCGCGCAGCATCGCCTCCGCCGCGGAGATCTCGGCGGAGAGCGCCCGCTTCTGCATCTTGATCCGTGACACCTCGATCTCCGCCCGCAGCACGTCGGATTGGGGGCCGGTGGCGGACGCGTAACGGGCCTCCGCCGCCGCGACGAACTCGGCTGACAGCTCGAGCTGTCGCTCGAGAATCCGCGCCATCTCTCGGCGCATCCACAGCATAAAGAACGCCTCCGTGGCTGCGAGCGCGACGTCCAGGGTCGTCCGCGAGACGCCGGCGAGGGCCCGGTCACGCAAGGCGATCGCAGCGTCACGGCGGTGCCGCCGCAGGCGCGACAGCGGCATGCGCTGCTCGACGAGCACGGCAACATCGAGCCCGTCGAAGCGCAGCGGCAGGTGGTTGATCATCGGCATCAGCATCGGATCCTCGAGCGGATACACGACGCCCGGCTCCTGCTCGGCGGCGCGGGCCCGGGCGCGGGAGGCCCCTATCTCGGCCCGCTGCTCACGGGCGACCGCCAGCGCCGCATCGAGCCCGAGCGGCGAGGGCAGCCCCACCGGTTCCTCCGCACGGGCCGAGCCCAGCGACCCGACGACGAGCCACACCGCCAACCAGCGCACGCAGGGCGTGAGTCGCATCCATACGTATCGAAGCGGTTGGAGCATGTCGTCACCCGCCCGTCAGGGCACCGCTCCAGCGTCGTTACGAGCCGCGTTGGTTGCGACGACGGTCCCCGCGACGGGGTGTTTGGCGGCCCTCGAGAGCCCACGAGTGGAGAGGGTGCTCATCATCATGAAAAGTCCGAGGTCCGCATGGGTCCCTTGACGCAGCACGACGCGTGCCAAGACGGAGTCGCTGGAATAACGCGGGCGACAGGGGGCGGTGCGGCGAGCCCTGGAGAATATTCTCCAGCGGGTCGAGACATGTCTTGTCACGGCAGACTGGCGATCGTTGAGTGATCAACAAGCCGGCCGCGGGTATGGGAGGCCCGGCTCACTGACCGTGCTCGTTGCCCCGAGCTGAGCGAGTCGGGGTGCCGCTCGCCAGCGGGTCTTGCATCCACCTGCACGGTTTGCACCGCACCATTCGGGCTCAACGGATGCAATCCCTGCATGCCCCGGCAAGCGCTTCACACGTCCGGCGCCCGCAGCACGCCAGAGCCGCCGTCTCTCCGAGGATGACGTGTTGGCCTGGAGATTGCTCCGGACGGCGACGACCATGACTGCGAAGCCCTCGATCGACCCTCCCTTCCTCAAGACCTGGACGATCGCCATCCTCGTCGGCCAGTTCATCGCTGCCGGTGAGGTGGCCGCGCTTGCGCCGCTGGTGCCCGGTCCGACGACGTCGATCCTGCTCGGAGCCGTCGCGGGGATCGTCATCGGAGCCGCTCAGTGGCCGTGTCTACGCAGCATGGGCGGCGGGACCAAGGTCGTCGAGTGGATCCCGGCGAGTGCACTGGGCGGCGCTCTCCTCGGAGGCCTCGCCGCTGGCGTCGCGGCCGGTGGCCCCTACGACGTCTCCTCGATCACCCTCGTCAGTCTCGCCGTCCTCGCGTTCGGCGCCGCCGCGGGCGCGCTCCTGGGCGGCGCCCAGGCCTGGGCCCTGCGACGTCAGTCGGGGTTGGCCCCGCGCTGGATCGCCGCGAACACCGTCGGCTGGTCCCTCGGCCTCCTCATCGCCCTTCACTGTGTCCTCGGCACGTTCCTGACGCCGTTCTCCCGGACAACGGTCGGCACCGCCGCGATCATGGCGGCCTGCTTCGCTGCGACGGCATTCGCGGTGGCGGCCGCGACGGCCCTCGCTTTACGGCCCCGCCGGGCCGCATGATCGCTCCGACCGGCACCGGCCTGCGCCCAAGGCTGCGTCACATGTGGTCGTGGTGCGTGTGCTCGGCGTGTTTCCTGTCCTCGTGCCGCTTCGCCATCGTCAGGTACGCCTCGGGCGTCATCGTGGGGAGCTGCCGCACGAACGCGGCGATGGCCCAGAGGTCGCCGTCGGCGTGGGTCGGTCCGAGCGCCGGCATTCCGGTCATCTTGATCCCGTGCTTGATGATCCAGTAGAGCTCCCCGTCGGTCCAGCGTCCGGCGGTGTCGACGAGCAGCGGCGACGGCGGGTTCGTGACCATCCATGGCGACGGGCCGACGCCCGGCGCGCCGTGGCACGTCGTGCAGGCCACGCTGTAGTGGCCGAAAGCCCGCTCGGCGAGAGCGGGGTCGAGGAGGTCGGTTCCCTCGGGAGGGGTGATGTCCCGGGCCGCGCGGTGCACCGCGTTCTCCATCGTCGTGTGCAGTACCCACTTGGTCGCAGGCCAGTGGCCATCCGTGGCGGCGACGCTGGCCATGCCGCCGAGGACGACCGCAGCGGATGCGGTGGTTGCGACGAGGGCGAAGGCTGCGGTGGCGATCAGGGTCTTCTTGATGGGTGACATGGTCGGTCTCCGGGGCGAGGGCTGTCACGCCGCGGCGCTGAGCTGCGACCCGTAGCCCGCCTTCTCGAGCGCGGCGATCAGGGCGACGGCCGAGGTCTTGGTGGGGTCATGGTTGACGACGACCTTGCCATCCTTCAGGCGGACGTCGACGTTGGTGACGCCGTCGAGGCTGCGCAGAGCGGCGGAGACGTGACGGACGCAGGAGCCGCAGCTCATCCCGGTGACGTCGAGGGTGGTTTCGTGGGCGGTGTTCATGGTGGCTCTCCTTCACGGGCGGCGTTCGTTCGCCGCATGCACATGGATGACGCGGAGGTCCGGCCGGGATTACAGGGTCAGTGGCGACGAGGCGCGGCCCGCTCCCGATGAATTTCGCGGTAGGCTCCTCGCGTGGCCCGCCAACTCAGCCTCGACGCCCTCCGCGGTGTTGCCGTCATCCTCATGATGGAACAACACCTCGGCACGTGGCTGTGGCAGGTTGCCGACCCCTCCCGTTCCCTTGTCGCGCAGGCCCCGCTCTACATGGGCCTCAACGCCCTCGGCGGGCTCGCGGCCCCTATCTTCATCACCCTCGCTGGCGCCGGCGTTTCCTTCCTCGTCGCCGGCCGCGCCCACCGCTCCGTCGACGCCATCCTCGTCCGCCGCGGCCTCGGCTTGCTCGGATTCGGCTACCTCCTCAACTGGCTTACACCAAGCTGGTTCTCGCCCGGCTCGTGGTTCGTCCTTCACCTGATGGGCCTCGGCATCGCTACCTCTCCACTGTGGCGCCGTCTCCCAGACGCCGCGTTGCTGGCCCTTGAGGCCGGTATCCTCGCCGCCACCGTCGCCGTACAGGCGTGGCTGCGCACTCCGATACTCCTCGACAACTCGCGCATGCGGGATCTCGACCTGCCCGGGGGTGCCGCCCGCCTCGCGCTCGCCGAGGGTCAGTTCCCGGTGCTGCCGTGGCTCGGGGTATTCCTCGCCGGGGTCGTCGTCGGCCGCTGGGTGCTCGCCGGTCAGCACGCGCGGATCACCGCGCTACTGCGCATCTGCGTCGGCGTCGGCGTCGTCCTGGTCGGGTTGCAGTACGGCGCGCACCACCTTCCCAGCCTCTCGTTCCTGAAGGCCGAGCCGTGGCGCCGGGTGATCACCGTGCGGACCAGCTTCTACCCCGCGGGACCCGGCATCGTCCTGCTGCTGCAGGCTGGTGTGCTGCTGCTGCTGCGCACCGCTCTGTGGGTCGAGGCCGTTCGCGAGCTTGCCCCCCGTGGCGTGCTCGTGTGCCTCGGCCGCGCCTCGTTGACTCTGCTCCTCGTCCATGTCGTTCTATTCCGCGAGCTCTCGCGCCCGCTCGGCGCCTGGCAAGCCTTCGACTGGCCGGTCGCGCTGGCGATAATCGCAGCATGGACCGTCGTGTGCGCACTGCTCGCCCGCGCATGGCAGCGTATCGACTACCGCTTCGGCGCTGAATGGCTGCTGCGTCGCATCGGCGGATGACGGTCGTGCTGCTCGTTCCGCTTCGCCATCCGTACGCCTCGGTCGTCGGTCGAGGTTTGGCCGGGTTACAGGATCAGCGGCGGCTCGGCGCGGCCGGGTCGATGCCGTCGGTGGCCATGCGCGCCGTGTCCGCCGGGCCCGCCACGGTGCCGGGCGGGTGGCGGTACCAGGTGTTCGGCGCGGCGGCCGGGTTGTCGCGGACCTTGAGCACGGTGAACATCCCGCCCATGTCGATGTAGCTGAACGGTCCGGGGCCGCCGCGCATCGGCAGGCTGTTCGGGGGGATCTTCATCTCCATCTCGCCCATGCCGCCCATGCCCTTCGTGCCCATCGTCATGTACTCGGGCATCACGCGGCTCATGCGGTGGTCGAGCTTCTTTGTGTTCACGCCGACCATCGGCGGGAGGCCGTGGCCCATCTGCGTCATCACGTGGTGGGTCATGTGGCAGTGCATCCCCCAGTCGCCGGGCTCGTCGGGGACGAACTCGATCACGCGGGTGCTGCCGACCGGCATCAACACCGTCGTGTCTGGCACTTGCGCCGACTCGGGGACGAAGCCGCCGTCGGTCGCGGTGACCTTGAAGTTGAGGCCGTGCAGGTGGATCGGGTGGTGGTCCATCGGGCCGAGGTTGCCGAGACGGATGCGCACCCGCTCACCGCGGCCGACCAGCAAGGGCTGGGTGGCGGGGAACGACTTGCTGTTGAAGGTGAGGACGTTGAAGTCGCTCATCTCGTTGGGATCCGGGCGCTTGGCGCCGACGTTGAGCTTCCACTCGTGGGTCATCAGCACGAAGTCCCGGTCGACGCGCGGGCCCGGCGGGCGCTTCGGGTGGACGATCAGCATGCCCACCATGCCGAGGGCGATCTGCGTCATCTCGTCGTAGTGCGGGTGGTACATGAACGTGCCCGCGTGGCGCAGCGTGAACTCGTAGGCGAAGGTCTCGCCGGGCTCGATCGGCCGCTGGTTGAGGCCGGCGACGCCGTCCATGCCGTTCGGGAGGATGATGCCGTGCCAGTGCACGGTCGTCGGCTCGGGCAGGCGGTTGGTGACGTAGATGCGGACGCGGTCGCCCTCGATCGCCTCGATCGTCGGGCCCGGGGTGCCGCCGTTGTAGCCCCACACCTGGGCGCGCAGCCCGGGGGCGAACTCGTGGTCGACGGGTTCGGCGATCAGGTGGCCGACCTTGACGCCGCCGACGATTCGCCACGGGAGCGTCGATCCGTTCGGCGTGACGACGGCGACCTGGCCGCCGGGGGCGACGACCGGGCTGCGGGCGGCGGGGGTGTCGGGTGCGACCGCGGGCGGTGCGGAGGTCGAGGCGGGGGTGTGGGCATGCGGGGCTGTGGCGGCCTCGGATCGGGTGGCGTGGGCGGCGAGTGCGACGCCGGCGGCGGCGCTCCCGAGCTGCAGGAAGGAACGGCGGATCATGTCAGTGGCCTCCGGCGGGCTCGCTGCCCGCGTTCATCTGGGTGGTGTCGGCGGCGCCGACGATGTCGACGCGGTGGCCCGCGAGCAGGGTGTCGAGCGCCGCGGAGGCGCTCCAGAACTCGCGGAGGGTGTCGACGTAGGCGAGCTCGACGTCGAGCTGTTCGCGCCGGGCCTGGAGGAGCTGGAAGACTCCGAGCTGCATCGCGTTGTACTGGAGCTGGGTCTCGTCGACGACGCGTCGCTGGGCCGGCAAGATGACCTGCTGGAACTGACGCGCGCGAGCGTATGCCGAGGTGACGCGGTTGCGGGTCTCGCGAGCGGCGGACCGGAGGTCGATCGCCAGGCCGTGGTAGCGCTCCATCAGCGCGTCGAACTCGGCCTCGTGGGCGCGGGTCGTGCCGCGCTGCTGGTTGAACAGCGGGACGCTCAGGCTGACGCCGGCGCCGGCGCGCACCGGCCCGCCGGTCGTGGTCGACTCGGGGTCGCCGTAGAGCGCGTGCACGTCGACGTCGATCTCGGGCAGCCAGCCCTGCGTGCGCGAGAGCTTGGTGCGGCGGGCGATCGCCTCGAGGCGGCTGCGCATGGCGGCGAGCTCGAGGCTGGCCTGCACGACGCGGGTCTCGGGGCCGTCGGTGATCGCGGTGGTGTCTGGCACCGGCGGTAGCTCGCCGCGGATCGTCCACTCGGTGTCCTGGCCGTGCAGTCCGAGGAGCCGCTGCAGGCGCTCGCGCTGGTCGGCGACCTCGAGCTCGATCTGGGCGACGGTGACGCGGGCCTTCTCGAAGGCGGCGATCTGTGAGGATGCGTCGAGCGCGGAGATGCTGCCGGCCTCGAGCAACGCGGCCGCTGCGTCGCGGCTCGCCGCGAAGGTGTCGAGGGCGCGCTGGGCGATCGCCAGGCGCTGCTCGGCACCCTGCAGCGTGTAGAACGCGCTGCGGACCGCGTAGCCGAGCTGGACCACGTCACCGGCGACGTCGAGGCGAGCCGCCTGCAGGTCGGCCGCGGCGGCCTTCGCCCGCAACGGGGCGAGCACCAGCGAGGTCAGATCGTACTCGACGCGGAATTCGAATGCGGTGTTGCGCTCGGGCAGCGACTCGGCCTCGAACGTCGGGTTGGCGACCTGGCGGGCCTGGATCAGCCGGCCGCGCGCGACGCCCAGCTCGCGGAGCTGGGCCCGGAGCGCCCGGTTGTTGAGGAGGGCCAGGCGGACGGCGGCGTCGGCGTCCAGCGGCTCGGCCAGGAGGTCGCGGGCGTCGTCGTCGCTGCCCGGGTCGACCGTGAGGTCAGCGACGTCGGCGAGCACGGGGACGTGCGTCCGGGCGCGGACATCGGCCAGATCGGCGGCGATCGAGGACGAGAGGCAGCCCCCGAGCAGCAGCGAGGCGGCGGCCAGCAGGGCGCGGAGCGTACGGCGCTCAGTGGCCATGGTGACCTCCGTGCCTGCTCGGTTGGCTCGCGGCCTCCTCGGCGCGAAGGCCGGGCCACTGGTTCGCGGATTGACCAGGCAGCGGAGGTTCTTCCGCGAGGGCACCGTCCACCACGGCCGGACGGGCCTCGGGCGCGGCGGTCGACGCCGCAGCGTCCGCCGGGAACTGCGTGGGCACCATTCGGCTCGCACAGCCCGCCGGCAGCGCGTGGAGCGTGAAGACTGTCAGGGCCAGCGCGATCGGGCGCTTGCCGTTCAACCATGAGCGCATCAGCGTTCTCCTCGTTCACCGGCGCTGACGCCCGCCCGGTGCCGGCATTACACCCGCGATGAGGCCGCTGTTCGGACCGTGGCGGTAATCCGGTTGGGATGGCCGCGTCAGCCTCGAGGGCCCGCCATCGGCCCGAGGATCACCATGTCGACCACCACTATGAACCCCTCCATGAGCGCCGCCGACCCGGATGAGGCTCGTTGCGAGCTGCCCGTGCAGGGGATGAACTGCGCGAGCTGCGTCCTTCGGGTCGAGCGTGCCATCAAGGCCGTCCCCGGCGTCCAGGACGCACACGTCAACCTCGTCACGGGCCGCGCGAGCGTCGCCTACGACCCCTCCGCGGCGAACCCCGAGAGGGTGGCACGGGCGATCGAGGCGGCCGGGTATGCGGTGCCGCGACAGGAGGCGGTCACCGCCGAGCTGACCGTCGTCGGCATGACCTGCGCCTCGTGCGTGGGTCGGGTGGAACGGGCGCTCCGAGCGGTCGACGGGGTCGAGGAGGCGACCGTCAACCTCGTCACCGGCCGTGCCACGGTGCGCTACACGCCCGGGAAGACCAACCCGGGCATGCTCGCCGACGCCGTCCGGGCCGCCGGCTACGAGGTCGCGGAGGCGCCCCCGTCGGCCTCCCCGCGCGTCGACGCGAGCGCCCGCGCCGGTGCACAGGCGCAGTCCGAGGCGCACGAGCAGCGGACCCTGCGCCGCGACTTCATCGTCGCCGCTGCGTTGAGCATCCCGCTGTTGGTGGTCGCCATGTCGCACGGCGCCATTCCCGGGACCGAGGGGACGTTCGGGCGCTGGTTGCAGTTCGCGCTGGCGACCCCGGTCGTGTTCGGCCCCGGGCGCCGCTTCCTGCGGCTCGCCTTGGCTGCGTTGCGGCATCGCGCCGCCGACATGAACACGCTGGTCAGCCTGGGGGTGCTCGCCGCGTGGGGCTACTCGACGGTCGCCCTCGTCGCCCCGGGTCTGTTCCCCCACGCGGAGCACGGCACGCAGCCCCACCTGTACTTCGAGGCGGCGGCTGCGATCCTGAGCTTTGTCCTGCTCGGCAAGCTGATGGAGACGCGTGCGCGCGGGCGGCTCTCCGACGCGGTCCGCGGCCTCATGGCACTGGCGCCGAAGACCGCTCGCCGGATCCGCGGACCGCTCGAGGAGGACGTGCCGGTGGCGACGCTGGTCCCCGGCGACCTCGTGCTGGTCCGCCCTGGCGAGCGGATCGCCAGTGACGGCGAGGTCGTGCGCGGTGCGTCGGCGGTCGACGAGTCGATGCTGACGGGCGAGAGCCTGCCGGTCGACAAGCAGGCCGGCTCGACCGTCTACGGTGGCACCCAGAACCACAGCGGCGCGCTGACCGTCCGCATCACCCGTACCGGCGGCGACACAGCGCTCGCGCGCATCGTCCAGGCCGTGGAGCAGGCGCAGGGCTCGCGCGCGCCGATCGCCCGTCTGGCCGACGTCGTCAGTAGCTGGTTCGTCCCGATCGTCCTCGGCCTCGCGCTGGTGACGCTGCTCGTGTGGGCGCTCGTCGACCCCACCGCCGGCGGGTTCGCCACGGCCGTCGAGCGCTTCGTCGCCGTGCTGGTGATCGCCTGCCCGTGCGCCCTCGGCCTCGCCACGCCCGCGGCGGTCGCCGTCGGGACCGGCCGCGGCGCGGAGCTCGGGATCCTCGTCAAGGGCGGCGCGGCCCTCGAGGCCGCGAGCCGCATCGACACCGTGTTGCTCGACAAGACCGGCACCCTGACCACCGGCAAGCCGGAGCTGACCGAGGTCGTCACCCTGAACGACGCTGGCCGCACCGACCTGCTGGGCCTCGTCGCCGCGGTCGAGCGGGAGAGCGAACACCCGGTCGCGCAGGCAATCGTCCGCGGCGCCTTGGCCCGCGGCGCGGCGCCCATGCAGGCGAGCGGTTTTCGCAGCGAGCCAGGTCTCGGGGTCGAGGCGGAGGTCGGCAGCCACACGGTCCGGATTGGCACATCCGCCTGGCTCGCCCGCGCGGGCATCGACACCGCGGCGCATGAATCGACCGCCGAGGCGCTCGCGGCCCGGGGTCAGACCCCCTCGTTCGTCGCCGTGGACGGTGTCCTCGCCGGCCTGGTCGCGGTCGCCGATCGCCCCGCCGAGGGCGCACGCGAGACGGTCGCCGCGCTGCGCAGCCTCGGCATCGAGGTGACGATGGTGACGGGCGACCGCCTCGGCACCGCCCGCTCCGTCGCGGCGGAGCTGGGCATCGAGCGCGTGGTCGCCGAGGTCCGGCCGGAGGACAAGGCGCGCGTGGTCGCCGAGGAGCGGGCCCGCGGCCGCACGGTCGCCATGGTCGGCGACGGCATCAACGACGCCCCCGCGCTCGCCGGAGCCCACGTCGGCATCGCCATCGGGTCGGGCACCGACATCGCCATCGCGGCCGCCGACGTCGCCCTGCTCCGCGGCGGCATCGGCGGGCTGCCGACCGCGCTGCGCCTCGCGCGCCGAACGCTATCGACGATCCGGCAAAACCTCTTCTGGGCCTTCGTCTACAACGTCCTCGGCATCCCGATCGCCGCCGGTGTGCTCGCGCCGTGGACCGGCTGGACGCTGTCGCCGGTGCTGGCGAGCGCGGCCATGTCGCTGTCGAGCGTGTCGGTGCTGATGAACTCGCTGCGCCTGCGCCGCTTCAAGGCCACCTGACGGATGCCCGTCGGCGGGGTGTAATGCCCCGCTGGCGGCTGCGTCAGCGGTTTACAGGAACAACACATGCACAAGCCGACATCCCTCCTCCCCGCCGCCGCCCTCTCGATCGCCGCCCTGACCGGCGCGGCCCTGACCCCCGCCACCGCCGCGGCCGACGCCCAGCACACCGCCGCGGTCCGCGAGATCGAGATCATCGTCGACGGCGGCTACCAGCCCGGCCGCATCACCGTGACCGCGGGCGAGCCCGTCCGCCTGCGCTTCGTCCGCCGCGATCACACCCCCTGCACCCGCGAGGTCATGTTCCCCAGCCTCGACCTCCGGTGTGAGCTGCCGACCGATCAGCCGGTCGTACTCGAGCTCCCGGCGCTCGCGGCGGGCGAGTACGAGTTCCGCTGCGCGATGAACATGATCCGCGGGCTGCTCGTGGTGCAGCCCAAGCCCTGAGCCCACACTTCGCACCAGTCGGCTCGGCCGGCAGGTGCGCACCCATCGACGCTACACTCCACATCCCCGACGAGACGCGGCCATGACGACCACCGACCAGGACCTGCAAGCCCTCCCCGACAACCCGTCCGCCGTGGCCCGGCTCGTCGCCAACCACCGCGAGTTCCTCGGCTTCCTGCAGTCCCGCGTCGGCAGCCGGGCGCTCGCCGAGGACATCCTGCAGGACGCGTTCGTCCGTGGGATCGGCAAGCTCGACAGCCTGCGCGACGACGAGTCCGCGGTCGCCTGGTTCTACCGGATCCTCCGCAACGCCGTCATCGACCACCACCGGCGAAACGAGGCCACGGACCGCCGCCTCGCCGCGCTCGCAGCGGAGCTGGACGTCACTGCCGAGCCCGACGTCGAGCTCCGCGGCGCAGTCTGTCAGTGCGTCGCCCGCCTCGCCGACAACCTCAAGCCCGAGTACGCCGATGCGCTGCGACGGATCGAGGTCGACGGCCTGGCAGTGAAGGACTACGCGGTCGAGGCCGGCATCACCAGCAACAACGCCGCGGTGCGGGTGTTCCGGGCGCGCGAGGCGCTGAAGAAGCAGGTCGCGCGCTCCTGCGGGACCTGTGCCGAGCACGGCTGCCTCGACTGCACCTGCGGCGCCGGCCGCTGCGGCAGCGCGTCGAGCTGACGCGCGGGTCGTCACCTCAGCGGGGGGCCTCTTCACGAAGGTCGGCGACGACGCCGTAGCCGAGGTTGAGGCACTGTACCGGCCGCCCAGTCCCTACCGTCACCGAAGACGGTCGCCGAACGTGCGCACCCCGTACATGGTCGCGTCCGCGAGCGTGAGGGTGTGCCCCTCGGGTTTCTCGAGGCGCCGTCGCCAGCCCTCCAGCTCGGCCTTGTTGGCGAAGAGGACCATCTCGTCACAACTGCACTTCTGCTCACGCACCCACACGACCGCGTCGGCCGGCTCGGCGAGTTCGATCCGGTCTCCGTTGACCCGGATGCGGATCGGGGTGCCCGAACCAACCGAGGTCGCCTCGATCTCGACCGGCTTGCCGTACATCGCGGACACGCCGAGGGCGTCGATTGCACAGCGGCCGTAGACGGGCTGCTTGCCCTCGAGCTTGACGATGTACTCCGTCGGGACATTGGACAGCGGCCACGCGAACACGATCCGGTCGCTTTCATGCGCGCGCTCGACGTGCCCGCAGGGGAGGTCGTCCGAGGCCAGGGCGTCGAGGGCGCGGACGACGTCGAGCTCGTTCATGGCGAGCGCCTTGGCGATCTCGTGCGAACGCGGCGCCCTGCCGAGGTCGGGCCACAAGCCGTAGACCCCTTGCTTGAGCACCTTGCATGCAGCCTCTTGGGACACGTTCGCCGGCGGAGGGGGTGGAGCAGCGGGCTTTTCGGTCGTGGACTCCTCGATCGGCGTCGCCTGGTAGCCAGTCTCGGAGATCGCCGCGGCGATCTGTGCGGGTGTGGTAGTCACCGGGTCGTATGTGACCCATGCTCGACCCGTCTCGGCGTCGGCTCGGGCGCTCTGCACGCCCGGCACCTTCTCCGCGGCGACCTTCACCGTGACGTTGCACGAGGCGCACGTCATGCCCTCCATGTGGAAGATGGCCTCACGCGTCTCGACCTGGGTGGCTGACGGCTGACCGGCAGTGGTTGGCCCTGCGCTCTGGCACCCAAGGATCGCGAGGGACACCGCGAGCAGGCTCGCGTGGATGGAGATGGGTTGGAGCAGCCGGGGCATGGGATTCCTTTCCGAAGGGCGCGCGTCGACTTCAGCCGAACAGGTAAGGGGTCATGTAGGGGAAGGCCAGCAAGCCGAGGACGAGCACGGACGCGGTCCACAGCACGCGTCGGCCCATGGCGTTGGTCCTCGGGCGCTCGCAGGCGCAGTCCGGCTCGCCCGTCGTGGACATCGTCGCGGGTCTCCGGTACGCGAGGTAGAAGCCGACGCCGAGCAAGCCTAGCGTCAGCACGGTGAAGTAAGGACGAACCGGCTCGAATTTCACGAGCAGTCCGGCGCCGCCGATCCCGAGCAATGCGAACACGAGGGGGCCGACGCAACAGAGCGAGGCTACGAACGCCGTCAGGATCGACCCGACGCTCGTGGCGATGGTCCACTCGCGGGCGTGATCGGGGCTCGTCTGGTGCGGGGTGACGGGCATGCTAGCTCCGGTACGTCCCGCGGATCCACTCGAGTCCGAAGGCGACCGCCATGCCTCCGAGCACCCCCGCGAGGATCCAGCCGCCGTCGATCGTCACGATGCCCGCATGGTCCAGCAACATGGCCAGGGCCGCGAGCAAGTACACCGGCCCCGTCACGAAGCAGTGCCGACGGCCGCACCGCGACGCGTTGATCACGCACGTGGACCCGGCGACCAGCAGCGCCGGCACAAACAACCAGACGCTGTCTCCGGGCCACACCAGGCCGATCAAGAACAACCCACAAGAGACCCCCCAAAGGACCCTTCCGAGCCGAGTGCCGACGAGATCGGAGGGCCGAGATGAACAGTCATTCATTGCCTTGCTTCCTTTCATCACCTGAGAGATCGACCGTGGTGCATCGGCAGGGCGAACGTGCCGCCGAATCGGCGAGCGCGTCCGTCGCTGCGCGTGCGGCTCGAAGCGCCAGCACGAGCACCTCCAGCGGAGGGGCGCCGGGTCGATCGCTCCCGGCGTAGAGGCGACACGACGCGCCGGCTCCTGGCTCAGCCCCGGTCACGTCGCGGCCGTTGACCAGGATGGTCGGCGAGCCGTACCCGCGGAGCTGCGGCGGCGCATCCTCGGCCGTCACGTCGAGCTCGGTCCAGGACGCGGGCAGCCCCTCGACCTCGAGGGCACGGCGGAGCTGTTCCCGGGCCGGGTCGACATTGGGGCAGTCGGGGAAGAACAGTAGTTTTACGGCGATCATGTTGGTGGTGGGGTGAGGGTTTCAGGTCAGTCACCGACGACGAGCGGTTTGGCGGCGTCGAGTGCGTCGAGGAACGGGCACGGATCGGTCCCCGTGGCGGTGGCGCAGGTCGCCGCGAGGCGCTCGAGCGCCGCCCGCATCAGCTTCAGCTCGGCGAGTCGGACGTCGACGTCAGCGAGCTTGGCCAGGGTTCGGCTGCGCACGGTCTCGCAGGTGGTCCGCGACGACACGCGGAGGGCAAGCAGGCCGCGGATCTCGGTCAGCGAGAACCCGAGGCGTGCGGCCTGGCGGATGAAGACGAGCCGCCGGACCACGTTGTGGTCGTACTCGCGGATCCCCGAGGGGCGGCGGGCGACCCGGCCGAGCAGTCCCGACTTCTCGTAGAACCGCACGGTGTCGACCGAGAACCCGGTCAGCCGAGCGACATCGCCGATCTTGAGTGGGTCGCTCGGTGTCATCGGTTCTCTGGTCAGGGTTTGGCGAAGCGCCGGGCGTACGGGACCGCGACCTGCGAGAGTAGCTCGGGCAGCTCTGACTGCGCCCCGACGACGACGGCACGGTCGCTGAATCCGGGCGGTAAGCTCGACTGGTCGCCTTTGGCGGGCAGGGTTCCCTTCGTCCCCACGACCACCCCATTCGCCTGGACGAGTACGGCCTCGGGCGGCGGGAGGCCGCTGTCCTGCCACTCCACCCCGGGCGGGTAGAACAGGTAGATGTCCCAGGCGACCCAGTCGGGGACCGCGAGGCTGCGCGCGACCTCGAGTCCGAGCTTCTGTTCGCCGTCCCAGAATTGCGGCGCAGCGACGTCGCGGAACTGTTGGCTTTCCTCCACGGCGGCGGACTTGTTGTCGCCCGGGAGCATGGGGATCCACACCACGATCGACGCGAGCGAGCGAGCGGCGGGATCATCGAAGATAGCTTTACGGACCGCACGGGCCCCGCGTTGACAGGCCCCTCATGTCGGGGCCAGCAAGGCCAGGAACCGGGCCTCCTTGCTCCGCTCGTTGAACGCTGCCCGCACGCCGTCGAGCGACTGCGAGAGGTCCGGCAGCCCGGCGTTCGTCGGCGCCGGGTCTAGTGCCGGCGTCGTCGCGGCCGTGGGCGGCGAGCCAGGGGCCGGCGGCGCATCGGCGGCGTTACACGCGACCGCCGCGACGGCGAACAGGGCGATGGCGAGGGGGTACGTCATGCGGACAGCATGCACCTGGAGTCGACTCCAGGTTCAATACCGTCTTGCACGGAACTCCGTGGTGAGCCTGGTCACGATATGCCGGCAAAAGGCAGTTGGAACATCGTTTACATCCGGTCTGCCTGGCCGTGGACCAGCGTCTTCGGGTCGTGTCCGGCGTCCGCGAGGCCGAGGGCCTGCAGCCGCCACGCCTGCCAGTGTCAGGCGGATTGGCGGAGCGCCGCCGGGCGGCCTCGCCGCGCGCTGGCCGGCCTGACCTCGACCGCAACGACGTCGATCGTCGGCTTGGCGCGCGACGCCCCCCGCGGCTCGCGGCCAACCTCGATCTCCGGCAACTCCAGGGCAGCCGTGATCCGGGCCCACGTCCCGTCGCCGCACCAGCGCTCGTACCACCGCCAGCACGTCGTGGGCCTGCCGAGGTTCTTCGGCATCGCGCGCCACTTGGCACCGTTGTGCAGGACCCAGCGGATCGCGTCCACCGCTCGCCGCAGGTCGGTGCGCGTGCCCCCACAGGTGCCGCGCGTCGCCTCCACGATCGCCGCGATCCGCTTCCACTGCCGGTCGGTGAGGCGCTCGAACGGCGGCGGGGTGAGCATGGCGACCGCCCGCGTCGCGCCGATGATCCGGTCCGTCGCCGCCTCGAGCCCCTCGCGGACAACGTCGTTGGCCAGGTGGGCGTAGCGCTGGGTCGTGCGGTCGTGCTTGTGCCCGAGCATCGCGCCGACCACGGCCAGCGGGACCCCGCACATGAGCGCGTCGCTGGCGAACGAGTGCCGCAGATCGTGCAAGCGGACGTCGGGGATCCCGGCGGCGGCGCGGACCTTCTCCCACGAGCGGTTGATGCTCTTGATTCGCGTCCCCTTCGGCCCGCGCAGCACGTAGCCCGTGCGCGGGTTGCCGGTCTGGTCGTGGATGTACTTGAGCAGGCCGAGCACGTGCTTCGACACCTGGATCTTGAGCTGGCCGCCCTTCGTGTCAGGCAAGTCCAGGAACGCGTGCTGCCAGTTCACCATCTCCCACTTCAGCAGCACGATCTCGTTGCGGCGGCGGCCCGTCAGCCCGAGCAAGTCGAACGCCCACACCATGGCGATGTGCAAGTGGCCCTTGCGACCCGCGGGGATCTTGAGGCCCGCGTCGATCACCGCCTGGACCCGCTGCCGCTCCTCCGGCGTCAGGAAGCGCTCGCGCTTCTTCAGGGGGAAGCGCTCGATGCCGAAGGCCGGGTTACGCAGGTCCGGCAGCTCGCGGTCCTCATAGATCCACGTGAACAGGCTGCTGATCGTGCCGAGCACGCTGTTGGCGGCGGCCGGGGTCTTGCTCAGCGAGGCGTGCAGCGCGTTGATCTCGGACCGCTTGATGCTGCGGAAGTCCCGCTCGCCGAACGTCGGCTTGTCCGCCGTCGGCTTGCCCTCCGTCGGCTTGCCCTCCGTCTCGTCGTTCTTCTTCGGCTTGTCCTCGATCTCCTTGTACGGGAGGATCACGTCTCGGATGTTCTGACGGTACCTCTCAGCCGTCCCAGACTTGAGCCTCGCGTCGACGTGCACACGGATGAAGCGCTCGGCCAGCGATCGCAGCGTCTCGATCTGAGACCGCGCTGGTTCCACCTGTTTCACAGGGGCGCGTGTGCCCGCCGTCGTCGCGCTCGTCGTCGCTCCGTCGCCCTCGCCGGCGGCGACGTTGGCGAGCATGATCGCGGCCCGCCGCCGCGCCTCGTCGAGCGTCAGCGTCGGACCGAGCAGGCCGATCCGCTCGCGGTGATCCTTGCCGGCCACCCGGTATCGCACGAGCGCGACCTTCTTCCCCGTGGGCAGAACGCGGAGGATGAACCCCGGGAGTGCATCACAGGTGACTTCATACATCTTCGCCCGAGGCTTGCACTCGCGCACGAACGCGGCGTTGATCATGGACCTACCTCCTACCCTCCGAGTATCGAGACAAATTCGTACCACGCTAGCGGCCTTTGGGCCCTGTCCGAAAGTACACAATCTCAGGTATACGACCGCGCAGCGCGGTATCACGACACGCGTATGGAATTGGTGATGT
>JAEUJW010000019.1 GCA_016793465.1 Myxococcales bacterium | reverse complement strand
GTCATCGCCCACGAGATCGGCCACCACGTCCAGCACATCCTCGGCACCTCCGAGCGCATCGCCCACGGCCGCAGCGCCCTCGGCGAGTCCGGCGACTCCGTCCGCCTCGAGCTGCAGGCCGACTGCTACGCCGGCGTGTGGGCCCACGACTCGCAGCGCCGCGACCTGCTCGAGGCCGGCGACCTCGAGGAGGCCCTGACCGCCGCCGCCGCGATCGGCGACGACACCCTGCAGCGCCAGGGCAGCGGCCGCGTGCGCCCCGAAAGCTTCAGCCACGGCAGCTCGGCGCAGCGCGTGCGCTGGTTCCAGCGCGGCTACCAGTCCGGCGATCCGGACCAGTGCGACACCTTCGCCGCCGCCGCGCTCTGAGCCCGCATTTGCGCCGGCCTGAGCGCCGTCTCGACGAAGCGATCTCCCGCGTGGTGCCCGCACGGGCGACCTCGCGCCCGGCGCGCTAGTGCCCCCATGGGCGCACGCCCGCCCCGCGCGTCCACGTGCCAGATCTGGCGATAACGCCCCGGATTCACACGAATTCGCCGCATGATCCAGGGCTGATAAAGCGTTCAGGATAGGCTCTGGATCCAGTGTCGACTGGCCGGATGTTCAGGTACCTCCTGGATCCATGATCCGTCGCCGCCGCTTGATCATCACCCCCGGACCTGGTCGCCAGCTGCCTGACCCCGAGGACCCCAGCCTGCCCCAGGTGTCCCCGCACCAGCCCGAGCCGCCGCTGCCCCAGCCGCCCCGACCCGACCCGCCCGCGGGCCCGCCGGACGACGACGAGCCGCGCGACGCCGCCTCCAGCCACACCGCCTGGCTGCGGGCGCTGGGCGTCGAGACCGAGCGCGACAGCCGGCGCGCCTGGCTGGAGCCCCACCTCTGGGCCGCCCTGCGGGCCCGGGTCGACGCCAGCGCCGCCGAGCGACGCGCCCGCTGGCGCCCCCCGGGTCCGGCGCCGCTGTTTCGTTGATCGCACGTGGCCGCGAAGTCACGCCGCGGCGCTTGCATGAACGGCGCGCCGCGAGGTAGATGGCGCGGTCCCCGAGAACGCCGTCCACATGGCCCGCCGCAACGACATTCGCAACCTCGCCATCATCGCCCACGTCGATCACGGCAAGACCACCCTGGTCGACACGCTGCTCACCGCCGCCGGAGCCTTCGACCGCAACGAGGGGCAGATCGAGCGGGCCATGGACAGCATGGACCTCGAGCGTGAGCGCGGCATCACGATCACCAGCAAGCCGACCAGCCTCAGCTTCAAGGGCGTGCGCATCAACCTGGTCGACACGCCCGGGCACGCCGACTTCGGCGGCGAGGTCGAGCGCGTGCTCAACATGGTCGACGCCGTGCTGCTGGTCGTCGACGCCTTCGAGGGCCCGATGCCGCAGACGCGGTTCGTCACCGAGAAGGCGGTCGGCCTCGGCCTCAAGGTCCTGCTGGTCGTCAACAAGATCGACCGCCCCGGCAGCGAGCCGCACAAGACCGTCGACGCCACCTTCGACCTGCTGTCGGCCCTCGGCGCCAGCGACGACCAGATGGACTTCCCGGTCATCTTCTGCAGCGCCCGCGAGCGCTACGCCATGTCCGACCCGGCCAAGCCGCGGGGCGACATGACCACCATCCTCGACTTCATCGTCGAGCACGCCCCGCCGCCGGTCATCGCCGAGGGCGCCACCGCCCTGTGGGTCTCGACCCTCGACTACGACCCGTTCCTCGGCTTCATCGCCATCGGCCGCCTGCGCAGCGGCGAGCTCAAGGTCAACGACCGCGTGGCCCTCGTGCGCCACCCGCCCAAGGAGAAGGCCCACCTGGCCCAGCCGAGCGTCGCCGAGGTGTTCCGCGTGCGCAAGCTGCTCGGCTTCCAGGGCCTTCGCCGCTACGAACGCGAGAGCGCCCACGCCGGCGACATCGTCGCGCTCGCCGGCATGGAGACCCTCTCGGTCGGCGACTCGATCACCACCGAGGAGCCGACCACCCGCACGATCTTCCCCCGCCTCGACGTCGACCCGCCGACCATGACGATGCGCTTCCGCGTCAACGACGGCCCGTTCGCCGGCAAGGAGGGCAAGTTCGTCACCTCGCGCAAGATCGCCGAGCGCCTCGAGCGCGAGGTCCGCAGCAACGTGGCCCTGCGCGTCTCGCCGACCGAGTTCGCCGAGGAGTTCGAGGTCGCCGGCCGCGGCGAGCTCCACCTCGGCGTGCTCATCGAGACCATGCGCCGCGAGGGCTACGAGCTGTGCGTCTCGCGCCCGCGCGTGATCGTCGACCGCGACGAGCACGGCGTGCTGCGCGAGCCCTACGAGAACCTCGTGGTCCAGTGCGACACGCCCTACACCGGCTCCGTGATCGACAAGCTGTCCCAGCGCATGGGCGAGCTGCGGGCCATGGACGGCGCCGGCGAGGGCCGCTCGCGCCTCGAGTTCCACATCCCCACGCGCAGCCTGATCGGCTACCGCAGCGAGATGCTGACCGACACCCGCGGCACCGGCATCATGGCCGCCACCTTCGCCGGCTACGGCCCGCACCTCGGGCCGCTGAAGTCGCGCGCGCGCGGCGTGCTGGTCGCGCTCGAGCCCGGCGAGACCTCGGCCTACTCGCTGGCCCGCCTGCAGGACCGCGGCGTGCTGTTCATCAAGGAGCACGTCAACGTCTACGCCGGCCAGATCATCGGCGAGCACAGCCGCGACAACGACCTCGTGGTCAACCCGTGCATCGCCAAGAAGCTGACCAACATCCGCACGACCTCGGCCGACGAGAAGATCTTCCTGACCCCGCCGATCGAGATGAGCCTCGAGCAGGCCCTCGCCTACATCGAGGACGACGAGCTGCTCGAGGTCACCCCGAAGACGCTGCGCTTCCGCAAGCGCAACCTCGACCACACCGGCCGCCGCCGCGACGCCAAGGCCGCGGCCGGCAACTAAACCCCTGCCATCGCGGCCCCGCCGCTGGGCCGCGCGCGCCGGGCTCGTTCGCCCGCGCCGCGACGAGCGCTCACCTGGCGATCGGCGAGCTCGGCATCTCCGCGCTTCGCCGCGTCAGCCCGGCGCGCACAGCCGCAGCGGCTCGCGCCGCGCCCCGAGGTAGCGCGCCTGCTCGGCCGGCGTCAGCTCGCGCCCCGCGAGGCGACACGCCGCCGCCCGCATGCGCTCGAGATCGAGGTCCCAGACCGCCACGCCGACGCGGCTCACGGTGTAGAGCAGCCGGCCGTCGGCCGAGAACGCGAGCTGGCCCGCCGTCGACGGCTCCGCCGGGGCCGCCGCCCCGAGGATCCGCCGCGCCGGCGCGACCGGGTCCAGCGTCCGCGCGCGCCGCAGGCCGAGCGCCGACTCGGCCGAGGCCGCGCAGCCCGCCGGACCGCACGCCAGCGTCGCCACCAGCTCGTCGGACGGGTCCCACGCGATCGCCGCGAGCTCGCGCTCGGGCGCCGTCACCTCGAAGGATGTCCCTTCGGACAGCTGCCACAGCCGCAGCGATCCGTCGCCGGCCCCGCTGAGCAGGCGATCGCCGGCGCGGGCGAACGCCAGCCGACGCACCGCGTCCTCGTGCGCCTCGGCCTCGAGCAGCGCCGTCCAGCGGCCCGTGTCCCACACCTGGACCCGCCCGCGCAGGCACCGCCCCTCGTCGCTCGCGCCGCAGCTCCCCGCCGCGAGGCGAGCTCCGTCGGCCGAGCTCACCACCGCGAACGCCGTCGCCAGCCCGGGCAGCCGCGCCAGCGCCCGCCCCGTGCGCGCGTCCTCCAGCGCCCCGTCCGGCGCCAGCGCCAGCAGCCCGGCCCCCAGCGCCAGCAGGCGCGAGCCCGGCGTCAGCCCGCGCTCCGCCGTGCGCGCCCCGCCGGCCAGGTCCCACACGTGCAGCCGCTCCTCGCCGTCGATCGCCGCCAGCAGCGTCGACCCGACGAACACCGGCGCGCGCCAGCGGCCCTCCGGCGCGTCGAACGGCTCGACCGCCGCGCGCGTCGCCGGGTCCCACAGCGTCAGTGAGCCGTCCCCGCCGATCAGCGCCACCCGGCGCGCGTCGGCGGCGAACGCCGCGTCGACGACGCCCCCCGCAGCGCCGGCGCCGACACCCTGCGCGGGCTCGAGCTGCCGGCCGCCGTCCCCGGCGCGCCCGCCGAACGGCCGCCACGTGCGCGTGTCGAACTCTCGCACCGCCGTGCGCGCGCCGCCGACGAACACCGAATCGACGCCCACGCCGATCGGCAGCATCCCCCCGTCCATGGCCGGTGGCAGCTCGATCGCCGCGTCGTGGAGGCGCCCCGCCTCCCACACCCGCAGCAGCGTCCGCGTGCACGCGTCGACGCAGCCGATCGCCACCGCCCGCTCGCCGCGCTCGTCGAACCCGACGGCGAGGAGCGCCGCCTCGCCGCCCGTCGACTCGAGCCCGCGGATCCCCTCGGCGAGCGAGGCGAGGCGGGTCGGCGCCTGCAGCCGCCCGGCTGCGATCGGCCAGCGCCGCACCGCCCCCGACGCGCTCACGCCGATCAGGCCGGTCGCCACGAACCGCAGCGCCAGCGGCGGATCGGCCCGCGTCGCCCCGCGCTCGGCCTCGACGGTCCCCGTCGTCGACAGCGCCCCGCTGCGCCACGACCACAGCGTCAGCGCCTCCGCCCCCGCCAGCGCCAGCGCCTCGCCGTCGGCCGTGAAGCGCAGCGGCTGCGAGCCCGGGCCCCGCTTCGCCGCCGCGAGCCGGGTGCGGGCGACCACCGCCCCGCTGCCCGCGTCGATCACCGCGACCGCGCCCGCCCGGTCCAGCGTCGCCGCGTAGCGCCCGCCCGCCGCCACCGCCAGGGACTCGGCCGCCCCGGCGTGCAGCGTGCGCGTGACCAGGAACGTCGCGCCCGCGCCGTCCGGACCCGCCACCTCGGCCGGCGCCCAGAACTCGATCGTGCCGTCCGCCCGCAGCGTCGCGAACCCGCCGCTGTCGGGGTCGCTGACCACGTCGCTGTACTTCACCGGCGGGCCGACGACCACGCGGACGCCCGCGCCGACCCGCCAGATCACCAGCTGCGCCCGCTCGTCGACCGCCGCGAGGTGCTCGCCGTCGCCGCTCAGCGCCAGCCGCAGCGGACGGGCCGCCCCCGCGAGCGTGCCGATCAGCCACTGCGCCCGCGACGACAGCGCGTACAGGCCCGCCCGCGCGTCCTGGCCGTCGACCAGGCGGCTGACCGCGACCGCCAGCAGCGCGGCCAGCTCGATCTGCTCGTCGGGCAGCAGCACCAGCTCGGCCGCCAGCTGCCGCGCCCGCGCGGCGTCCTCCGCCGCCCGCGCCACCTCGGCCGTGACCTCCGCGCGCCAGCGCAGCCGCGACGAGCGCCCCGCCGCGCGCATCTCGTGCTGGTAGCGCGTCACCACGACCCCGACCGTGGCCACCAGCCCGACGATCAACATCCAGCCGATGATGCGCCGGCTCCACAGCGACTGCTTGCGCAGCCGCTCGGTCTCCTCGACCTGCGCGATCGTCCGCAGGCTCTCGTCGGCGAACGCCCGCTCGACCGCCGACTCCGCCGCGCCCGCCGCCCGCTCCGCCGCCGCCCGCTCGCGCAGCAGCAGCGCGTCGGGCCGCCCGCTGCTGTCCCAAAGTTCAGCCTGGCGCTGGACCGGCGACAGGTGGCTCTCGGTCCAGCGGGCGTTGCTCGCCCGCACCGGCGCGATCAGCCGGTCGTGGGCCAGCTCGAACCACGTGGCCCCCCGCCGCTTCTCCGCGCGCACCAGGTGGACGTCGATCAGCCGGCGGATGACCGCGTTCGCCAGCCCCGCGCTGGCCTCGGCCGCCTGCAGCACCTGCCCGCGCAGCCCCTGGTCGGTGATCAGCGCCCGCCCGATCCACCGCCGGATGTCCCGCTCCGCCGCGTCCGCGGCCGCCGCCACCGCCGCGACCTGCGACTCGTAGTACTCGGTCAGCGCCGCGTCGACGTCGCCGACCGCGGCCACGTCGGCGGGCTCGATCGAGCGGTCCTCGTCCGGCATGCGCGCCCACAGGTTGCGGCACGCGACCTGCAGCTGCACCGGCTCGACGAACGGCCCCAGCCCTGGCACCGTCGACCCGTCCGCGGCCTGGACCTTGACCTGCCGCAGGTCGTCGATCATGCGCCGCGCCGCCGCCTCGGTGAACGTCACCCCCGCCGCCTCCGCCGGCCGCATCACCGCCTGCATGGCCGCCTCGACGCCGAGCAGCTCGAGCTGGAACGTGGTCTTGAAGCGCGTCGGCACCGCGCGCACGTACGGCGCCAGGCTGGCCACGTAGTCCTCGCGCATCGAGAACACCGCCCACCGCCGCGGCGACCTCAGCAGCCGGCCGACCGCCGCGAAGAACGCGTGCTTGGCCTCGCGGTTGTTGGGGTCGATCGTCAGCACCTCCTCGAACTGATCGAAGATCAGCACCTCGCCGCCGTCGTCGGGCTCGCCGAGCGCGTCCGCCGGGTCGAGCCCCGCGAGCAGCGCCAGCGGCCGCGCCTGGTCCTCGACGCTCTGCAGCGCGCTGACGATGAAGCGGTTGGCCCCCGGCAGCTCGCCGGGCAGGTCCATGCCCACGCGGATCGGCGGGCGCACCCGGAAGCCCTCGGCGATCAGGTCGGGCACCAGCCCCGCCTGCAGCAGCGACGACTTGCCCGCCCCCGACGGCGCGTGCAGCAGCACCACCCGCTCCGCGATCACCAGGTCGAGCAGCGCCACCCGCTCGCGCTCGCGGCCGTACAGCGGCTCCCCGGTGGCGAACGAGCGCGGGCCGACGTAGGGGTTCGGCCGCCTCACGGCGCCTCCAGCCGGGCCTTCAGCTCGCGCAGGAAGTCCTCCGCGCTGCCCCAGTAGATCGTGATGTCCGCCGCGTCGAAGTAGCCGGCCAGGAACCGCCGCGCCCGCGCCGGGTCGACCGTCAGCCCCTGCTCCGGATCGACCTGGGCCGCCACGTGCGCGTAGCGCTTGCGCCGGCCGCCGCCCTGCTGCGCCGCGATGCTGCGCAGCAGCACGCGGAACTCCCAGTCCTCCATGCGAAACCCGAGGAACAGCAGCGCCGAGTCGGCCAGCGCCCGCCGCACCGCCACCGGCACGAGCTCGCGGTTGCTCGTCACGCCGATCAAGAAGTCGAAGTAGTCGTCCTCGGTCAGGACCATGGCGTCGCGCGCGTCGAGCCGCCCGAACAGGTGGTACACCAGCGGCCGCTGGACGTCCGGCCGCGCCTCGTCCTCGGCCTCGGCCTCGCCGTTCCACGCGCACAGCCGCGAGTCCGGCCGCTTGCCCGCCGCCGTCAGGCCGCGCTCGAGCAGCCGGTCGACCGCGGTCGTCAGGAAGATCGGCACCGGTAGGCCCGCGAGCACCGCGTGGCCCTCGAGCTGCCCGCGCGCCTCGCCCCACGCCGCCGCCGCCGCCAGCACCTCGTCGATGCCGAGGCCCGAGCTGTCCTCGGGGACAGCCCCCGGGCAGCGCCCGGCGACCACC
Source organism: Myxococcales bacterium (assembly GCA_016793465.1). The sequence goes on along the minus strand of JAEUJW010000019.1, from coordinate 12,578 downwards.
TGCCGCAGCGTCGCCTCGAGCTCGTCGCGCGGGAAGTTGGTGTCCTGGTCGACCACCAGGTACTGCGCCACCCGCGGCAGCGCGTCGCGGCCGGCCTCCAGCGGGTAGCCGTAGCGCCGGGCCCAGCCCTGCGCCAGCTCGCGCGTCGAGCCCAGCAGCGACTCCGTCAGCCCGGTCCCGACGATCGGCGTGCAGCGCCCCGACTTGATGCTGCGCACCAGCGACGGCCACTTCTCGAAGCCCTGGCCGTCGCCGAAGCCCGGCACGTAGCTGATCCGCCCGCTGCGCAGGCGCATGAACAGGGCCGGCATCCACCAGTCCGGACGGTCCTGCACCGCCGCCCGCGCGAGCGCCAGGGCGCGGTCGACCTGCCCGCCCTGCTGCAGCTCGGCGAACAGGATCGGCATCATGCGCTCGACCGTGGCCACGCTGATCTTGCCCTGCATCGCCAGCACCGCCGGCACCCCGCAGCGCGCCAGGCTCGGCCCCAGCGCCGCCGCGGCCTCCTCCGCCTCGCCCGCGAGCTGCCCGGTCCCCGAGCTCTCGCAGCTGGCCAGCACGACCAGCCGCGGCCTCGGCGACAGCGCCGCGACGCGCTCGACCAGCGCCTCGCCGGCGACGCGCTCGACCTGCCCGTCCGCGCCGTCGAGGAACAGCCACGAGGCCCCGCGCTGCCAGCTCCCGTGGGCCATCAGGTACAGCACGTCGTGGCCCTCGGCCAGGCGCGCGCCGAGGGCCTGCAGCGTGACCGCGCCGGCCTCGATCAGCGGCGTCGTGCGCACCCCCTTCAGGCTGGCCTGCGCGCGCGCCCACTCGCCGGCGACGTCGATCGCCCCCAGCCCGTAGCGCTCGATGCCCCTCGGGTTGGCGATCGCCACCAGCACCCGCAGCTCGCCCTGCGGCCGCAGCGCGACCGGCTGCCAGTCGAAGCTCCCCAGGTAGCGCGAGAACAGCAGCCCCTGGCGCGCCACGAGGCGCCGCCCCGCCGGGTCCTTCAGCGTCTCCCAGCGCAGCCCGTGCAGCTCGGGCGCGTCGGCCCCGATCGCCAGGCGCAGGCGCAGCGGCAGCCCGGCCTGCTGCGCCGTCGTCTCGGCCCGCGCGAACGTCTCCGCGACCTCGCGCGGCCCGAACAGCGCCGCCCCCAGCGCCGCCCCGTAGGCGTCCGCGTCGAGCACCATCTGCCGCAGCTCGTCGACCGCGAGGTGCACGAGGATCGGCGTCACGCCCCCGACCCGCACGTCGGCCTCGCTGCCCGGCTGCGTGAACCGCAGCTCCACCGCGTACGCGCCCGCGTCCCGCCGCTCCAGGCCGACCTCGAGCTCCGCGCACTCCGCCACCATCCACCCCCGGCCCGCGAGTGTACCAGCGCGACACCCCGCCATGGCCCCGCACCCGGGCTCGTCCTCGCCCCGGGCGCCCGCGCCCGAGGTTCGCCAAAATTGTCCGTCACCTCCGCCGACCGGGCCCGTACGAGGGTGCATGACCAAGCTCCTGATCGCCCCGCTGCTCTGCACCCTTCTCGCCCTCGGCTGCGACAACCGACCCGACGACGCGGCCGCCCGCGCCCTCGAGCTCGAGAACTCGCCCGGCCTGCGCGTCACCGTGACCGACGCCGGCGACCTGTCCGAGGCCGCGATCCACGAGCTCGCCAGGCACCTCGAGCTCGCGGGTCACGACACCGGCGCCGCCATGGTCCGGGTCAAGAAGGAGGACGACGGCCCGCCGAGCATCGTCATCGAGCTGTGGGGCGGCACCCTCCCCCAGGGCGACATCGCGGCCGACCTGAAGGCCAACTTCCCCGCCCTCGCCGGCGCCAGCATCACCACCACCACCATCCCCGCCGGCCAGGGCGGCGGCCCGTCGATGCCGGTCATCGCCGTCGACGCCGACATGTCGCCCGCCGAGGCCGAGCAGCTGATCCGCGACCAGCTCGCCGCCGACGGCGTCGACGGCAAGGTCGACGTCAAGGTCGAGGACGGCCCCGACGGCCGCCGCGTGCAGGTCGGCATCGAGAAGCAAGAGCAGCACTGATCGCCCGCCGCGCTCGCCGTTCGAGCGCGGCATTTCGTCTCGATCGCGTGGTCGGACGGGCGTGATCGAGTGGCGCGTGCGAGACGCGCTCGACGCCCGGGGATCAGGCCCGCACGGTGTGGGCCAGCGCGTCGAGCACGCGATCGGCGCCGAGCCGCAGCAGCAGCTCCGCGAGCTCCCGCCCGAGCGCCGCGGCCTCTTCGGCTCGCCCGGTGCGGCTGCCCGAAAAGACAGGTCGCCCCGCCGGGTCGGCGATCACCCCGCGCACCTGCAGCTCGCCGCCGACGAACGCCGCGTGGCAGCCCATCGGCACCTGGCACCCGCCGTCGAGCCGCGCGAGGAACGCCCGCTCGGCCGCGGCCATCGTCGCCGCCGCCGCGTCGGACAGCGGCGCCACCAGCTCGCGCACGCGGGCGTCGTCCTCGCGACACTCGAGCGCCAGGATGCCCTGACACGCCGCGGGGCAGAACGTCTCCGGGTCGAGCCGCGCGTCGATCTCCGCGCCGAGCCCGAGCCGCGACAGCCCGGCCGCCGCCAGCAGGATCGCGTCGTACTCCTCGCCGCCGTGGACCTTGCGCAGCCGCGTCGGCACGTTGCCGCGGAGCTGGCGGATCTCGAGCCCCGGGTTGCTGCGCCGCGTCAGCGCCGCGCGGCGCAGGCTCGTGGTGCCGACGCGCGTGCCCGCCGGCAGCGACGCCAGCGACAGCTCGCCGCGCTCGGCCTCCGCCTTGAACTGCGCGCGCAGCCGCGGCCCGAGCACCAGCGCGTCGCGCGGGTCCTCGCGCGGCGGCGTGCACACGATCGCCAGCCCCGGCGCCAGGCGGCCCGGCAGGTCCTTCATGCTGTGGACCGCCAGGTCGACCGCCCCGGCCGTCAGCTGCTCCTCGATCGCGTTGACGAACAGCCCCTTGCCGCCGATCTGGTTGAGCGGACGATCCTGGATGCGATCGCCGTCGGTCGTGATCAGCACCAGCTCGACCGCCAGCCGCTCGCCCCAGCGCTCGCGCAGGCGATCACGGGTGTGATTGGCCTGCCACAGCGCCAGCTCCGATCCGCGGGTCCCGATGCGCAACGGCCTGTCCAGTTCGACTTCCATGGCTCTTCATCCTCCTGTCGTCGGCTCGGCCGCCCCGCCGGGGACCGGCGCGCGCCCGGAGCTGTCCGGCGCGAGGTCGACGCCGAACAGCGTCTGCGCCGCGCTCGCCAGGTCCGGGCCGCCGTGCACCGCCGCCGCCTCGCGCAGCGCCGTCATCGGCCTGTGCAGCAGCTTCTGGGCCACCCCGTGGACCAGCGTCTCGACGGCCTTCTGCTGCTCGGGCGACAGCCCCTGCAGCTTGCCCTTCAGGCGCGCCATCTCCCCCTCGACCACCGCCCGCGCCTGCCCCTGGAGCGCCTTCAAGATCGGCCCGATCGCCCGCGTTCGTTGCCAGCGCATGAACTCGAGCACCTCCTCCTCGACCACCGCGCCGGCGCGCTCGGCCTCGGCCACGCGGCTGCGCAGGTTGTCGTGCACGATCGACTGCAGGTCGTCGATGTTGTAGAGGAACACCTGGTCGAGCTTCGCCACCTCGGGCTCGACGTCGCGGGGCACCGCGATGTCGACGAGGAACATCGGCGCCCCGCGCCGCGCCTTCATCACCCGCTTCAGCAGCGCGCGGTCGATCACCGGTAGCGCCGAGCCCGTGCTCGTCACGGCGATGTCGGCCCGCCGCAGCTCGAGCTCGAGCTGGTCCCAGCCGGCGTAGCGGCCGCCGAGCTCGTCCGCCAGCGCCTGCCCGCGCGGCTCGCTGCGGTTGACGACCGTCAGCTCGGCCACGCCGGCCGCCTTCAGGTGCACCCCGGCCTGCTGCGCCATCTCGCCGGCGCCGACCAGCAGGGCCCCGCAGCCGCGCAGCTCGCCGAAGATGCTCTTCGCCAGGTCGACCGCCACGCTCGGCACGCTGGCCGCGCCGCGGGCGATCTCCGTCTCGCTGCGCACGCGCTTGGCCGCCCTGAAGGCCGTGCTCATGCAGCGGTCCAGCAGGCCCCCGACGGTCCCGTGGCGCTGGGCCAGCTCGAACGCCTCCTTGACCTGCCCGAGGATCTGCGGCTCGCCGACCACCATGCTCTCGAGGCTCGAGGCCACCCGGAAGATGTGGCTCGCGGCCGCCTGCTCGCCGCGCACGAACGTGTGCGGCGTCAGGTCGGCGAGCGGCACCCCGCGCAGCTCGGACAGGGCCTGCAGCACCGCCTCGCCGCAGCGGGCCCAGCTCGGGCCGACCGCGTAGACCTCGACGCGGTTGCAGGTCGAGACCACCATCACCTCCTCGAGCTCGGCGCGCTCGCCGAGCTGCGCCAGCGCGGCCCGCAGGTCGTCCGCCGCGAACGCCAGCCGCTCGCGCAGCTCGACCGGCGCCGTCTTGTGGTTGATCCCCACCGCCAGCAGGTTCGTCACGAGCGCACCCCGTACCAGACGATCACCAGCAGCGTGCACGCGAACGTGAACAGCGTGAGGATCGCCGACCGCCGCCCGCGCAGGCCGAACGCCGCGCGCAGCACCAGCACCGCCACGCTGCTGATCCAGGCCGCCACCGCCATCAGCAGCTCGATCCACCGCGCGCCCACGCTCTCGACCCCGCCGGCGCGCACCGTCCACAGCACGCCCGTCACGATCGCCAGCGTGAACACCGGCGTCACCAGCAGCACGATCTGGTAGTGCAGCCGCTCCGCGCCGGCCAGCGACATCACCCCCGGCCGCGGCTTCCACTGCTTGTGCCGCAGCTTGCGCTCGAGCGCCAGGTACAGGCCCGCGACCGCGGCCGCCAGCACGAAGCCCGCCAGGCCGAGCGTCGCCAGGGCGATGTGCGCGGTGGCCAGGCTGTGGGCCGGCGCCGGCAGCGGGTCGTGCACGCTGGTCGCCCCGAACATCACGCCCGCGGCCAGCCCGAACAGCCCGACCGGGGCCAGCACCGCGCCGAGCGTGTGCATCGGCCGGGCCAGCGTCAGCAGGCAGTACCCGGTCACCGCCAGCAGCGCGCCGAAGCTGGTCGCCAGGAACACCGAGCCGAACGGGTGCTCGCCGCGCATGCACTGGGCGCCGATCGTGCACAGGTGCAGCACGCCCGCGAGCGCCAGCAGGACCCGCGCGCGGCGCTGCCGGCTCGACGCGTTGCGGGCGACCTGCGAGCGGCTCGCGCTCTCGGGCTCGTCGCTGTCCAGCCCGTAGGCGAAGGTCGCCGCTCCGTAGGCCAGCGCGGCCAGGATGAACAGCACGTGCATGGTTCACGCGCTCGCGCCGAGCGACTCGATCTGGACCATCAGGCGGCCCCAGCTCGCGCCGTCGAGCTTGACCTCGGCCCCGCGGGCGTCGACCGCGACGGCGATGAACCCCGGGACCACCGTGTACGCGTAGTCGCCCATGACCACCGAGCCTTCATAGTGGTCGGCGCCCATCTGCGCCAGCTCCTGCGACGTCTTCACCTTGCCCACGACCCCGTGCACGTCGGTATCGCTGCCGTCGATGCGCTCGAAGAACACCGCCGGGTTGATGAACAGGTCGACCATGTTGCCGGCCGCGTCCGGCACCTTCAGGAGGTCTCGCTCGAGCTGCACGCGACCCGCGGCGAGCCAGGTGTCGACAAGGGGCTGGGCGACGAAGATCCGCGGCATGGTCGGGCGAGGGTATCGCACCCCCGCGGACGCGTGAAGCAGCCCGGCGATCTGACAGCCGGCCCGCCGCCGCATTTGCGGCCCGAGGTCCCGGACCTCACGCCAGGCCGCACCCGACCGCCTTGCGCCCGCCGGGCACCCGACCCATCATGCACAGCCTATCCGCGCCGCCCGCCAGGGGCGCCGGGAGATCCCGCCACCCACGGGACCGGAAAGACACCATGGCCGACAAACTCAAGCAAACCTCGGACAGCGACTTCCAGCGCGACGTCCTCGACTCGCCGACCCCCGTGCTCGTGGACTTCTGGGCGACCTGGTGCGGCCCGTGCCGCGCGATCGCGCCGCACCTCGAGACCATCGCCAGCGAGCTCGGCGACAAGGTCTCCATCGTCAAGCTCGACGTCGAGCGCAACCAGAGCACCGCCACCACCTACGGCGTCAGCCACATCCCCACCCTGCTCATCTTCAAGGGCGGCAAGGTCGTCGACAAGGTCGTCGGCAACCCCGGCAACAAGACCAAGATCCAGAGCTTCATCGAGCGCAACCTCTGAGCCGAAACTTCGCGGAGAGCCGCGAGGTCGCGCCGCGACCTCGCGGCTCTCCGCGTTTTTTCAGCCCTCGATCATCCGACCGCGGCCAGCGGCTGCGGGCGCGGCAGGCCCAGGCGGGCCAGCGCCGCCGCCAGCACCCCGCCGACGAGCGCCGAGTACGGGCGACCCGCGGCCGTCGTCATGATCGCCATGTCGCTCGTCGGCGTGATGCCCGGCAGCGAGTTGATCTCGAGCACGTAGGGCGTGTCGCCGGTGGCGGCCTCGAGGCGGAAGTCGACGCGGGCGAAGTCGAGGGTCCGCGTGACCCGCATGGTCTCGATCGCCAGCCGCTTCAGCTCGGCCTCGAGCGCCGCGGGCAGGCGCGCCGGGCACTCGCAGCGGTACTCGCTGGCGCGGTCGACCTTGTAGGACGACCCGTACACCGGCACCGCCCGCTCGCCGTAGCCCGAGTAGTCGATGCGGGACATCGGCAGCACCTCGATGTCCGGCCAGTTGCCGAGCAGCCCGACCGTCACGTCGCCGCCGGCGATGTACTCCTCGACGAGCACCGGCTGGCGGTACGCGGCGAGCAGGTACTCGACCCGCGCGCGCAGCTCGGCCTCGTCGCGCACGATCGACCGCTCGCCGATGCCCATGCCCGTGCCCTCGCGCGCCGGCTTGGCGAACAGCGGCCAGCGCAGCCGCGGGTCGATCGCCTCGTCGACCGCGTGGAACTCCTGGAACATCGGCGTGCGGACGCCGTGGAACGCCAGCACCCGCTTGGTCATCGGCTTGTCGAGCGTCAGCGCCAGCGCCAGCACCCGCGAGCCGGTGTACGGGATGCCGAGCATCTCGAGCAGCGCCGGCACCTGGGCCTCGCGCGAGTCGCCCTGCGTGCCCTCGCAGGTGTTGAAGCAGAGGTCGACGTCCAGCGCGCGCAGCCGCGTCAGCAGCTCGCCGTCCGCCGGCACCATCGCCACCTCGTGCCCGAGCGATCGCAGCGCCTCGCGGTAGGCCGCCACGCTGAGCTCCCCGTCGAGCTCGTAGAGCGCGTCCCCGGGGGCGTCGTGGGGCAGCGGTGCCGCGTGGCTGGCCAGGTTGTAAAGAAGTCCTATGCGCATCGAAGTCGCGGCACCGTAGCCGGTCGCCCAGGGCCCGGCAATCCTGCCTCAGGCGCCCGCCAGTGCGGTTACCGCGGTCCCGTCGGACCCTGGCGCCCGCGCCGCCCCTACCGCGGCGTCACGCGCCGCCGCGGTCCGCCGCGCCCGCGGAGCCCGACGACGTTCACTCGCTCGCACCGCCGATCGTGCAGAGCTCGCCGACCCGCCGGTGTGTACCCCGGGTCGTCCGCACGTCCCGCGCGAGATCGCCCCGGCCTCGTCGCAGCGTCAAAAGTTGATCTTCCGCATCACGAACCGCGGCAGCAGACGGATCACCCGCATCACGTGGGCCCAGACGCCCGGCGCGTAGACCTGCGTGGTCCCGCGATCGATCGCCCGCACCACCGCCGCGGCCACCGCCTCCGGCTCCCCGGCGAACGGCGGCGGCTTCAGCCCGGCCGTCATGCCCGTCTTCACGAACCCCGGCTTGACGCAGATGGTCCGCAGTCCCTGGGCCCGGAACTTGTGGTCGAGGCCCTCGAGGTAGTGCGACAGCCCGGCCTTGGCCGCGCCGTACAGGATCACCGGCTTGCGCCCGCGATCGCCGGCCACGCTGGAGAACACGCACAGCGTGCCGCCGCCGCGGGATAACAGGCGCCTGCGGGCGTGCTCGCAGAACACGACCGTGTTGGCGAAGTCGACGACCAGCAGCTCGCGCGTGCGCTCGATGTCCGCCTCGAGCTGATCCTGGGTGGCGAACAGCCCGGCCGTCACGACCACGACGTCGAAGCCGCCGAGCGCCGCGTCGGCCGCGTCGAGCGCCGCCGCGAAGCCCTGCGGCTCGGCGAGGTCGCAGACCGCGTGGCCGACCGGCGCGGACCCCGGGCCCGGCGCGCGGGCCTGCAGGTCGGCCGCGCTGCGGGCCAGCTCCGCGGCGTCGCGCCCGAGCAGGAACACCCGGTCCCCGCGCTCCGCCAGCGCCCGGGCCAGCGCCCGGCCCATGCCCTTCGTCGCACCGAGCACCACGACCTTTTGGCCCTTCGTCATACGCGCTCCCTTATCACGCTCACGGCGGATCGCCGAGCACCCGCACCGACTGGGCCGAGCGGATGGCCCGCCTGGGGTCCCAGCGGTCGCGGACCGCGTTGAAGGCCGGCAGCCGCGGGTCCATGGCCGCGTAGTGCTCCGGCCGGGTGAACGCGTCCTTGGCGAGGTAGATCCGCCCGCCCTCCGCGATCACCAATTCGTTGAGCGCGTCGACCAGCGCCTGGGTGTCGTCGCGCACCGGCACGTCGACGGCGATCGAGATCCCGTCGCGCAGGAACGACAGCAGCCCCTGCCCCTCCGGCCCGCAGTCTTTAATTACGCACAGGAACGAGGCCCCGCCCATGCGCGTCAGCAGCTCGAGGAACCGCCGCGCCGCGCCCTGGCCCGCGCTGCCCGGCAGCACGCACTGGTACTGCGTGAACCCGCGGCGCCCGTAGATGCGGTTCCAGTGCAGCACCCCGTCGAGCGGGTAGAAGAACGCGTCGGGGTGCTTCAGCCCGCGCCGCACCTTCTGCACGTGCTTCCAGTACCACAGGAAGTTGAAGGCCCTGGTGGTGAGCCGGTTGATCGTGCGCGACGGGAACTCGAACGGCAGCGTCAGCCGGCGGGTGAACGGCAGCGGACGCGGCGCCTCCTCCCTGGTGGCCCAGCGCCCGTAGTCGAGGATGCCGCGGCCCATGTGCTCGCCGCGCGACAGGCAGTCGATCCAGCCGACGCAGAACGGCCAGTCGCGCGAGACCTCCTTCAGCGCAGCCACGAACTCGTCGATGTCGGCGACGCGCCGGCTCTCGCCGTAGATCCACGGCGACGGGATGGCCTGCAGCTGCAGCTCGACCTCGAGGATGTGCCCGGTCAGGCCCATGCCGCCGACCGTGGCCCAGAACAGCTCGGGCTCGCTGCCCGGGCCGCACTCGACGATCGAGCCGTCGGCCACCCGCATCCGCAGCGACCGCACGTGCGCGCCGAACGAGCCGAAGCGGTGGTGGCCCTTGCCGTGCACGTCGGCGGCGACCATGCCGCCGAGGCTGACGAACTGCGTGCCGGGGGTCGAGCTCACGAACCACCCGCGCCGCAGCAGCAGGCGGTTGATCTCCCACAGGCTGAGGCCCGCCTCCGCGCGCAGCACCCCGCTCGCCGGGTCCCACGCGAGGATGCGGTCGGCCAGGCGCGTGCCCACGACCTCGCGCCGGCTCGGCGGCGGCAGCGACGAGTCGCCGTACGAGCGCCCGAGCCCGCGCGACAGCACCGCCCCGCGCGTCGCGGCCGGCAGGTCCTCCGACAACACCTCGCGCCCGGGCACCGGGAGGTTCCCCCAGCCCGCCAGCGTCGCCTGCGAATCGTGCTCGCTCACGGCGGGCGAGTGTAGCCGCATTCTCCCGCCCCGCACACGCCCGCCGGGGTATGCTCGCGCGCGTGCCACCCCGGATCCAGGTCGTCAGCGGCTCCTCGCGCCTCGAGAGCCACGTCCACGAGGTCGTCCGGCTCGCCGCCGAGACCGCCGCCGGCGCCGGCGCGACCGTCGACGTGCTCCGCCTCCACGAGATCGACCTCCCGGTCATGCGCAACGGCGACGAGGCCCAGTCGGTCCTGCCGGCCGTGCAGCTCATCCGCGCCGCCGCGAGCGCCGCCGACGGCTTCATCCTCGTCACGCCCGAGTACCACGGCAGCATGTCCGGCTGCCTGAAGAACTGGTTCGACTTCCTCTACGACGAGCTCGCCGGCAAGTTCGCCGGCGTGCTCGCGGTCACCGGCGGCGGCGGCGGCGACATGTCGATCACCGCGGTCAAGACCAGCTTCAGCTGGTGTCACGGCTTCACCCTGCCGTACCACGCGGCCGCCCGCGCCGCCGACTTCTCGGCCGACGGCCAGCTCGGCAACCCCGGCGTCCGCGACCGCGTGCGCCGCGTGGCCTTCGACGTGGTCCGCTACGCCCCGATCGTGCGCGCCGCCTTCGACGCCGCCCGCGCCCAGGGCGGCATCGAAGCCGGCGTCGCCGGCACGCACTGACGCCAGGCCTTCCACTTCACGGCCCCTCCGGGACCTGGGTCGGCCTGCGGCCGGTGGCCCTCGTCTCGCGTTCGGCGTGCGACCGATCGGCCCTCGTCTCGCGTCGCCACCTCGCGCTCGGACGGCGCGCGCGACCGCGGGCCTGCTACGCTGCGCCGGCCATGCCCGTCGAGCTCCGCCTCATCCTCATGACCTGTCCCCCCGACCAGGCCGAGGGCCTGCTGCGCCGGGCCCTCGACGAGCGCCTGATCGCCTGCGGCAACGTCGTCGCCGGCGTGCGCTCGCACTACTGGTGGCAGGGCGCGATCAACAGCGACGACGAGGCCCTCGTGATCATGGAGACGCCCGCCGATCGCCTCGAGTCGGCGCTGCGCCGCCTCGCGGAGATCCACCCCTACGAGGTCCCGAAGCTCCTCGCCTTCGCGCCGCTCGCCGCCCACGCGCCCTACGTGGCGTGGGCCCATGACGTCACGCGAGACGCGTGACGGTCGTTGCGCGCGCAAGCACCCGCGGGGGTCGACGCCCCCGCGCACTCCTCCGTTGACGCCACCCCCGACGGCCTCGATCCTGGTCGCATGGCGCCCTCTCTTCGTCCGTGGATCGTCCTGCCCATCGGCGTGCTCGTGGCCTGCGGCGACGACGGCCGCCCCGCCGACGCCGCGTCCGACTCGCAGACCGCGACGATGACGACGCCGACCGCGGCCTCCGCGACCGACACGCCGCCGACCGGCGGCGACGACGCCAGCGGCACCGGCACCGACGGTTCGAACTCCAACTCCAACGCGACCCCCGACACCAGCAGCGAGCCCACGGTCGCCAGCGCCGAGACCTCGGCGACGAGCGTCGCGACCGGCGACACGACCGCCACCGACGACACCGGCTTCACGCCCGGCTGCGACCGTGAGCCGCCGACGGGCTACATGACCGCGTTCGACCAGGCCTGCGCCAACATGCCGGAGGTCGGCATGTTCAACCCGGTGGTCGAGTGGCACAAGGGCAGCTGGACCACCGGCCCCGGCTCGCGCAGCAGCGCGTCGGCGCCGATCGTCGCCCAGCTCACCGACGACGACGCCGACGGCAAGATCACCCCCGACGACATGCCCGAGGTCCTGACCGTCACCTACGCCGACCCGAACAACCCGAACCCGGTGTACATCCGCGCGGTCTCCGGCGACGGCGCGACCGAGGTGCTGAACATTCAGAACGCCCAGTTCACGCGCAACCAGACGCTGACCGCCGCCGACATCGACAGCGACGGCATCGTCGAGATCGTGACCAAGGCCACCGACCAGAAGGTCTACGCCTACGAGCACGACGGCGCGCTCAAGTGGACCAGCGCGGCGCTCGGCGACCACACCGGCGTCTACGACAGCGCGGTGTCCGTCTCCGACATGAACGGCGACGGCAACCCCGAGCTCGTGACCGGCCGCGCCATCCTCGACAACAAGGGCGTGCTGATCGCCGCCGGCACCCACGGCATCGGCAAGCCCGCCGGCAACGCCAACGCCAGCGCGAGCATGTCGTTCGCGGTCGACGTCAACGCCGACGGCGAGCAGGAGGTGGTCGTCGGCGACGCCCTCTACAACATCGCCGGCGCCGACCTGTGGTTCAACGGCCTGCCCGACGGCTTCCCCGCGACCATCGACCTCGAGGCCGACGGCGCCGCCGAGATCGTGGTCGTCTACAACGCCAACGTCCGCGTGCAGCGCGGCTCCGACGGCTCGGTGGTGTGGGACGTCGCGGTGCCCGGCGGCCTCGGCGGCCCGCCCACGGTCGCCGACTTCGACGGCGACGGCCTGCCCGAGGTCGGCATCGCCGGCCAGGGCAAGTACAGCGTGTTCGACACCGATGGCGCCGTGCTGTGGAGCAACACCACCCAGGACGCGTCGTCCGGCATCACCGGCAGCTCGGTCTACGACTTCGAGGGCGACGGCGTCGCCGACGTCGTCTACGCCGACGAGATCAACCTGTACGTGTACTCGGGGGTCGACGGCGCCGAGAAGCTGAAGTTCGCCGACCACAACTCCGGCACCCGCCTCGAGATGCCGGTCGTGGCCGACGTCGACGACGACGGCGAGGTCGAGATCGTGTTCGTCAGCGAGTCCTACGGCGGCCAGTTCGGCCCCATCGACGGCATCACCGTGATCGGCGACGCCGACCACTCGTGGCGCCCCGGCCGCAAGCTGTGGAACCAGCACGCCTACCACATCACCAA
>JAEUJW010000018.1 GCA_016793465.1 Myxococcales bacterium | reverse complement strand
TTGGTGATGTGGTAGGTGTGCTGGTTCCAGACCGGGCGGGTGGTGACCCAGTTGTCGAGCGAGTCGCCCCAGACCTCGAGGCCAGCGTCGAGCACGCCGGAGCCGCCGTCGTTGTTGGTGGGGAACACGATCTCGGCCTTGAAGTCGCCGTCGACGTCGACGATGACGGGGTACTCGGTGCGGGTGCGCGAGCCGTTGCGGTCGCGGAACAGGACCTCGGCGTCGGTCATGTTCTTGTCGCAGGCGGGGCCCGGGGGGTTCGACAGGCAGTCGGGCTCCTGGCCGGGGTAGATGCGGATATAGACCTCGTCGTTGTAGACGACCTCGTTCTTGCCGTCGCCGTCGAAGTCGAACACGGAGGAGCCGGTGACCTGCGACGAGGTGTCGTCGACGGGGGCGGTCCAGATCTGGGAGAAGGTCTTGGCGTCGAACCGCCACACGGTGTAGCGCGAGTTGCCGGCGGCGGCGACGTCGGGCACGCCGTCGCCGTCGAAGTCGGCGATGTTGGGCGGGCCGCCGTTCCCGGCGTTGGGGATCGCCGTCGAGGTGATGAGCGCACCGGTCGCGCCCACGTGGGCGTAGACGGTGCCGGAGGCGACGCGGATGACCTCGGGCTTGCCGTCGTCGTCGAAGTCGGCGATGCCGCAGAAGCCGTCGCCGCCGGCGGCGGTGTTCCACAGGGTCGAGCCCACGAAGTTGTTGTCGGCGACCTTGCCGGTGAAGGTGTACGCGGTCCGGCCGGCGAGCAGCTCGGGCTTGCCGTCGGCGTTGAGGTCGGCGACGCAGGAGATCGGGCCCTGGCTGTTGACGCCCTTGCCGGCCGCGCCCTCCCACACCTTCTTGCCCGTGGAGCTGAACACGGTCGAGCCGTAGAGGATCTCCGCGTGGCCCTCGCCGTCCATGTTGGCGATGGCGATCGCCGGGCTCGTCTTGGCCCCGGTGAACGCCTCGGACTTCCAGATCAGCTTGCCGGCGGAGTCGAAGCGGAGGATGTTCGCGGTCGCCGCGGTGGCGAAGATGTCGACCTCGCCGTCGTTGTCGACGTCGCCGACGGCGGGGCTGTCGGTGCCGTTGGTGCGGTAGGCGGCGTCGTTGAAGGTCCACACCTTGGCCCCGTTGTCGCCGCGGATCACGCGGAGCACGCCGTTGGTGTCGGGGTTGCCGGACGGGTAGGTGTTGAAGATGATCTCCGGGATGCAGTCCTTGTCGAGGTCGACCACCGCGGCCGTCGACGACGACTGGTTGTACGTCGGCAGGTCGTTCATGGCGATGTTGAGGTGCGGCCAGGTCGGGGTGCACTTGCCGTTCGTGCAGGTCTCGGCGGTCTGGCACTGCGAGACGTTGGCGCAGTTGACCGACTTGCGGGCGCCCCACGTGAAGGTCGGGACCGGCTTGAAGGTCTGGGCCGGCGGCTTGTAGATGCAGCTCGGGTCGGCCTTCGACGGCAGGCACAGGTCGAGCGCGTCGTCGCAGACGTAGCCGGGGCCGCAGTCGTTGGCGATCTGGGTGGCGCACTGCGTCTGCATGCAGGCGGCGCCGGGGACCACGCACTCGCCGAGGTAACACAGCTCGTTGTCGGCGCAGCACTCCTCCATCGGGCCGCACGGCATCGGGCCGCCGCAGTCCTTCTGGCACTGCTCCTCGACGCAGACCTGGTCGTCGGCGCAGCAGTCGTCGTTGCAGACCTTGTCGGGCGCGCACTGCTCGCCGCCGGTGCTGCCGCTGGAGGTGCCGTTGCTGTCGCTGACGCCGGCGGTGGTGCCGTCGCTGGTGTCGCTGGTGTTCGGGGTCGACGCGGCGGTGGTGTCGGTGTCGCTGTTGGAGGTGTCGGGGTCCGGCTCGGTGTCGCTGGTGAGCGACGTCTGGGACGTCTGGGTGGGGTTGCTGGTCATGCCCTCGGTGGGGTCGGTGGGCCCGTTGGTGGTGGGGCCGGTGGTCGCCTCGGACGGCGTGCTGGTCATGCCGTTGGTCATGCTGCCGGCCGAGGTGTCCTCGGTCGGCGAGGTCGGGCCGTTGCCGGTGGGCTCGCTGGTCGCGCCCATCATCGTCGTCCCGGCGGACCCGTTGTCGGTGCCGCTGGCCGTGGTCTCGCCGCTGTCACCGCACGCGACAGCGGCCGTGAGCCCCCAACAAATGCCAAAGAGAGAAACACCCCGACGCGCCAATGCCATACCCATGCGGCGATCCTTACACGGGCGGGTTGCGGCCGGCAAGCGAACGGCGGCCACGGAGGCCCACCTACACGCTGCGCACGCAGACGTGACGACAGGAACGCGGACACTGGTACATGCGCACAAGTGCACCAATGAAGCGTGCGGTTGTCGGTATGGCTCTTGGGACAGGTCGACGGCGAGGCGAGCGCGCCGCCGACGTGCGAAGCCCGCGGGTCGCGGCGACGCGGCCCGCGGGCGGGGGGCGCTCGGCGCGTGGGTGGCGTCAGCCGGTGAGCAGCTTGGGCATGTCCTCGCCGGCGAGCGGGAACGCCTTGGCGGGCTCGCCTTCGGCGACGTCTGCGAGCTTGCGGAGGGCGCGGTGGATCGACTCGGCCTTGAGGACGGAGCCGCCGTCCTTGACGGCGAGCGAGCCGGGGTCGACGCCGCGGGCGCGCTGTTCGTCGTCGGTGGCCCCGACGACGCGGCCCTTGCCGATGCCCGCGCCCATGAACATGGCGCTGGTGATCGACCAGTGGTCCTTGCCGGAGTACTGGTCGGGGCCGTTGTAGCCGGGGCCGCGGGCGAAGTCGGAGCCGATCATGACGACCAGCTTGTCGGCGATGCCGGCGGCCTCGGCCTCCTTCATGAGGAAGTCGACGCCCTTCAGCAGCTTGGCGATCTGCAGCACCTGGTCGCGGTCGTGGTTGCCGTGGGTGTCGAAGCCGCCGAGGTTCAGGTTGGCGGCGACGGCCATCTTGGCCTTGAAGGCGGCGACGGCGAGCTGGCTCTGCTGCATCAGGCTCTGCAGGTCGTAGAGCTGATAGCCGGGGACCTCCGCCAGGGTGTCGGGCAGCACGAGGTCGGCGAGCACGTCGTCGCCGGCGCGCGCGAGCACCAGCTCGTTCATCGACGCCTTGACCCGCGGGAGCCGCTGCTGCTCGAGCTGGGCCTTCAGGCGCTCCTCCTGGGCCTTGCGGATGCGGGCGGCGGTGCCGCTGTTGTGGAACTGCTCGGTCTCGGGGTTGCCGGGGTCGGTCTGGTTGGGGTAGGCGATGCGCTTGATGGCGTCGATGCTGCTCATGCGCGTCAGCGGGATGAGGCCGCTGGTGACGTCGTAGCCGCCGCTGCTGATGTACGCGAGCGAGCTGTCGGGCGCGCGGGTGGCGGCGATGATGGCGCCGATGCTGGGGAAGCCCTCGTCGAGGCGGCCGGACCAGGTCGCCCGCGAGCCGCCGTCGTGGTTGTTGGTCTGCATGTCGATGCCGTTGAGGACCGTGAGCTGGGGGCCGTAGGTCTCGAAGAACTGCTGGTTCGACATGAGGTAGCCGGCGGTGCCGGGCTCGAGGCCGAGGGCGGCGTCGTCGACGGGGATCGGCGCGTACTTGATCTTGCCGACCGCGGCGGCGTCGCCGTAGAGGCGGTTGAGCGCCCCGTTCGGCTTGGGGTCGCACAGGTAGACGGGGTCCCACCCGCCGCTGGCGTTGACCAGCACGAAGTAGGGGCCGTCGTAGGGCTCCGGCTTGGCGAGCACGCGACGGATGCCGAGCGGGGCCGACACGGTGAGCCCGGTCATGGCGGCGATCTTGAGGAACTTGCGGCGGTCCATGGTGGTGTTCTCCTGTGGCTCACTCGTAGAGGAAGCGGTAGTCCGAGAGCAGGTAGGTGATGACGGCCATCCAGGCGCGCACGGTGTAGTTGGGGTCCTCGCCGAGGCGCTCGTCCTCGGGCAGCTCGACCTGAGTGTTGGGGTCGACGCGGGCCTGGCACCACCAGCTGAGCCACGGGTTCTCCTTGCCGGCGGCGACGTTGGCGGTGCCCTCCTTCCAGGTCTCGAGGAACAGCTGGTAGGTGCGCTCGATCTCCGGGTCGGTGATGTCGAGCTTCTCGCCGAGGAAGCGTTCGTGGAGGTGCTGGATGTTGGCCTTGATGTCGGCGATCGCGTCGGGGATCTCGTCGCCGGTGGGG
This sequence comes from Myxococcales bacterium, assembly GCA_016793465.1. Next base: position 2,821 of record JAEUJW010000018.1, on the reverse strand, counting down.
CCGAGCGGGACGTGGTCGAGCGTGACCGCGGGCAGCATGGTCCGCTTGTCGGCGGGCAGCGAGAGGTCGTACGCGGTGGTGTAGCAGGCCATCTCGTTGGCCATGCGCGCGGCGACGCCGGCCATGATGCCGTTGAGGTGCGGGAGGCGCTGGGTGATCGAGTCGGAGTCGATGCCGCCGTAGAGGATCTTGTAGTCGGTGGCGAGCTGCTCGCTGAGGTCCCAGCCGCGGATCCAGCGGTAGCCGGTGACGGCCTCGATCTTGCGGGCGAGCAATTCGGGGGTCGAGAGGCGGGCGGTGCCGACGGCGGCGAGGCGGATCGCGGCGGCCTCGTCGAGCTCGTCCTCGGTGGTCTGGCCGCGGTAGTACGGGCTCATGATCACCATGGTGAGGATCGTCTTGAAGTTGTAGTCGTCGGCCACGAAGGCGTCGCCGATCTCCTTGAACAGGCTGTCCTGGGCCTGCCAGGCGGTCAGGCGCGCGGCGTAGTTGGGGTCGGCGGTGTCGTCGGGGTACGCGAGCGGCTCCTGGCCGGTGAGGGCGCGGAAGCCGAGGTGGATGCTGCCGAGCACGAAGCGCGGGTCGTCGGCGGCGCGTTTGCCGAACCATTGCAGCGCGTGCGGGAACTCGGTCTTCGGCATGTCCTCGCCGTTGAAGCCGGGCGCGAACATCTCGGGGTACCACTCGCGGTCGGGGACGAGGACCTCCATGTCGTAGTCGTCCCAGTTCTGGAACGAGCCGGCGACGGGGTCGATGAGCTTGTGGCAGAAGTTGCAGCGGGTGTCGTCGCGGGTCGGGTTGGTGTAGGTCAGCGACTGCGTGGGGTCGATGGGGCGCTCGCCGATCCGCAGGATGTCGGTGGCGAGGAACATCTTGTAGACCATGCGCGCGCGGTGGCGGTTGCGGTTGGTCGGGGTGGTCGGGAAGCGGTTGAGGAACATCGGCGAGGACAGCACGCCGGCGTGGGCCGTGGTGAACTTCTCGCCGTCGACGGTGAACGAGATCTTGGCCTCCTTCAGCTCGTCCTCGTCGCTGGGGTCCTTGAACTCGGTCTTGGTGCCGTAGAGCTGGGCCGAGAACGGGTTGACCACGGTGTAGTCGGCGCTGAGGATCTCCTTGAAGGGGCGGTCGTTCTTGACGATGTAGCGGATGAGGTCGACCGGCTCGCGGGCGACGGCGCGGTTGATCTTGCGGCGCAGGTCGTCCTGGCCGTCGAGGCCGTCCCAGAAGGCGCCGGCGCCGGCGTAGACCTCGTCGTTGAGCAAGTCGACGGCGAAGCCGTCGTAGATGATGTAGCGGTCGGTCAGCAGGACGTCGTTGAGGATGTCGTGGAGGCGGTCGTAGAAGGCGTCCTCGTCGAGCATCGCGCGCACGGCGTCGGCGAGGGCCTCGTCGCCGCCGGCCTCGACGTCCGCGACCTCCTCGGACGTCGGCAGGCGACCGACGAGGTGGAGGCTGGCCTTGCGCAGGGCGTCGGCGGGCTCGAGCATGACCACGCCCTCGAGGGTCGTGACGTCGCCGTCGTCGCACTGGGCCGGCTCGGCGAGCTGACCGACGAACGACTCCATGACGCGGTACTCGGCGGAGTCGGCCTGCAGCACCTGCTTGCCGCCGTGGTCGGCCTTGCCGAGCGGCTTGGCGAGCAGCACCGACTGGCCCTCGTACGACTGCTTGCCGATCTCCTGCACGGCCGCGTAGTTGGCGTCCATGAAGCCGGGGTACGACGAGGGCAGCAGGCGGAACTCGGCGCCCTCCTGCTCGGCGATGCCGGCGGGGCCGTGGCAGTTGATGCAGGTGCGGGCCAACACTTGCGTCCACACCTCGGTCGCGAAATATTCGCGAGTGGACACGCAGCTGTCGTCGTCCTTGCCGCCGTTGCAGCCGACGGTGAGTGCAGCGGAGAGCGTGAAGGTCGCGAGCGATGCCGCGGCCACGCGCCCGAGGCGAGAGGGTCGGTTCATACGAAGGCCTCCAAGGGTCAGGGTCCCACCCTACCGGGGGGCGCCTGCGGTCACAAGCGAGACGCGAATCCGCGGGCGTGCGTGGCGGTGGGGGTGCGGGCCCGGAGGCGGCGCGCGGGGGTCGTCGATCGCGGCCGCTTCGCCTGGCCGTAAGGCCATGCGGGCGCTCACGGATGCGCGGCTTTACGGCCGGGAGGCCGGGCGCCTAGAGTCGCGCGTCGATGTCCGCGGCGCAGATCCTCGAGGCCGTGTTTCCGATCGCTTCGGAGCTGACGCGACTGGAGCTGGTCGAGGTGCACGAGCGCGACGGTGGGATCTCGCTGACGGTCCGGCTGATCGTCATGGAGCCCGGCGAGCCGCCGACGATCCGCGACATCAAGGAGCAGGAGGTCTTCGCGCTCGCGGCCAAGCACCGCGAGGACCCGCGGCTCGCCGCCTGCGTCGAGGGCTGGGCGCTGGCGCTGAAGCACGTGTTCGACCAGGGGGTCGACGAGATCGAGGCCGTCATGCCGCACGAGCTGGTGCTGATCGGCGGCATGCTGCAGCTGAAGCGGCCGCGGACCGCCGAGGACTTCTGTGACGCGGCGCTGACGGGCAAGCAGCGGCTCGGGCGGTTCTTGTCGGGGTGAGCGGTTGTGCGTGCACGATCGAAATAATTATTAAACGCCGAAGGCCGGCGGTGAGGCCGGCCTTCGGACGTCGTTGTTGAGGATTGAGGATCAGCCCGGCTCGAGGACGAAGGGGTAGGTCACGATGACGCTGCCGCCGCCCTCGGGCTTGGGGAAGGTCCAGCGGCGGACGGCCTGGGCGATGCAGTTGCCGACGGCGGCGTCCTTCATGGTGGTCTCCTGCACGACGGC
>JAEUJW010000016.1 GCA_016793465.1 Myxococcales bacterium | reverse complement strand
TTGGTGATGTGGTGTATAATGGGCCCTGGACTTGCCTTTGAGCCGTTTTACGAGGGGTTGCCTCAGAAACCGCTGGATTCGCGACAAAACCGGGACGAATTTTCGAGACGAAGGCGAGATCGCGTCCGTGCGCTTCGGGCTCAGGAGACGAGAGGGAAGCCGTTGAGTCCAAGCCCGCGAGCCGATCAGGTTCCTCGAACGGCACAAGCTCGCGACGACGCGACACCCAACGACACGCGTGACGTCAACATGGCGAGCGACGATGCCGACGACCGCGTGGCCTGCATCGACGCGGGCATGGACGACTACATCGTACATGCTCGCCCTGACCCGTCGTGACGGCGGGTCGGCGCCGGGTCAGGTCTCGCCATGGAGGTGAGACCGATGAAGGCGACAGTAAAGAGCTCTGGCAGCCGGTTCCGGAAGAAGGTGCTCGCGCGGTGGAGGTGGTTGTCGGCGCGCGGCGTGACCATGGAGCAGGCCGCCGAGGAGATCGGCATCGCGGTGGCGGAGCTCCGGTCGTGGGTGGAGGGCGGATGCCGACCGGTGCCGCTGATCGTCCCGGTACAGGTCGCGGTGAGTTTCAGGATAGTTGTCGCCTTGGCAATCAGGCGTGCTTCGCCTTGGAATCGGCGGGCTCACGCTCTGGGTTGAGGCAGACGACGCGGACGGGCTTCCAGTTGCGGGTGTTGCCGGTCCAGCGTTCGGGGTGGCGGCGACGGGCGGCAGCGTAGACGCGGTCGCGGCGGGCCAGGATCGAGAGGTGACGGCCGAAGTGACGGTCGTCCGGGGTGACGAAGTTGATGGCGCTGTGGATGTGCCGGGTGTTGTACCACTCGACGAACCGGGCGACCCAGGCATGAGCGGCGTCGATGTCCGCGAAGGGGCGCTGCGGAAAGGTGGGGTGGTACTTGAGGGTGCGGAAGAGGGCTTCCGAGTAGGGGTTGTCGTCGCTGGTGCTGGGCCGGCTGAAGGAGGGCGAGATGCCGAGCTCACGCAGCCTGGAGAGGAGGGCGGCGCTCTTCATCGGCGCGCCATTATCCGAATGCAGCCAGAGGAGATTACCAGACCGAGGATTTACAATGCAAG
>JAEUJW010000015.1 GCA_016793465.1 Myxococcales bacterium | reverse complement strand
AAGACGCGGCTCGTTTCATGCATCGCTGGTGGCCGTCAGGCCATGTGAAACTCACGGCGAACTGGGGAGGGTGAACGCCGGCCAGTGCTCGCCGAGGGCGCGCCCACTTCGTGGCGCACCATCGGCTGCGCATGTCCGGCGTTCACCCTCCCCAGCCCGCCATACGCCAGACCTCGTGAAGCGCCCGGACGGCGGCACTCGTGCGATTCGACGCCGTCTCGCCGAGGAGTGCGTCAGTCGGAATGTCACGGCCGAGCCGGCCGCGACATTCTCCGACCCACCTGGACCGCTATCCGCCGTCCATGCCTCCGCGCGGAGCGGCTGCGGGGCCGTGGGTGCGCGTGTGGCGAGGATGCCGCGGTCGCAAGCGACCACGGCATCCTCGCTTTCGGCGTCACCAGGGTCTCGAAGAATCGGCGCACCCACGCGCTGGCGCGCAACGAGGCGGCTGTGCGCGGCGGGATCGGCCGCGGCGCCCCGTCACTTCACCGAGGCCTTTTCTCGACGACCTCGACCGATTGCTCCTCGTTCCTGGAGATCCTCGTGGCATTCTTCTCCATGCTGGTCCTTGTCCTTCAGAGCCCCGGGAATCACCTCGGGGCCGAGGAGGTCGCCACTCAGAATTTCACCAGAGATCGGGACATCGCCCCCGATCATCCCGCATGGAACGAGCGCCGAATGCACCTCCAGGTGGGTCGGGGAATGTCGCGGCCGTCTCGGCCGTGACATCCCGACTCGGGCTTCCCTGCGCACACCGTCATCGAACCACGCGCGAGCCGGCGCTCGGGCGCTTCACGAAGTCTGGCGTATGGCGGGCCGGGGAGGGTGATCGCCGGACATGCGCAGCCGATGGTGCGCCACGAAGTGGCGTGCCCTCGGCGAGCACTGGCCGGCGATCACCCTCCCCGGCTCGCCGTGAGCGGACTGCGGCCATTCGCAGGGCCAAGTTCACGCCCCGAAGTACGCAGTACTGTTCGCCGCACAACATTCGAGCGTCAGGGCACCACGAAGTCGACGTTATCGACATCCTCGACACCGACGTCGATCATCACAGGTCCCGAGCACCCCGGCTGCCCGCAGGTCACCGCGCGCATGCCGGGCACCAGCCCGCGCAGCGCATAATACCCGTGCTCATCGGTCGTCGAAAAATGCAGCGGACCGCCCGCGACGAGCACATTCGACGTCGGATCGCCCTGCGCGTCGGTCACCCGCCCGTAGATCGATCCGGTCCCCGGCCGGGCGGCGACCGTCGCGAACAGCCAGTCCTGCGCCGCCTCGCGGCTGGCCGCGTCGTCGACGATCCACGCGTCCGTGTGCCCCACGTTCGGGACCGCCAACTGGGTGACCGGGTAGCCGAACGAATTCAACAATTCGACCCCCTTGACGCTGTTGGTCATCCCGCCGTCGCCGGCGGCGCCCCACGACAGCAGGGAAGCGCGGCCGGCCACGCGCTGCATGCGGGTCGACGAGCCGGCGCCGCCGTCGGGGGTCAGGTTGGTGACCACGTCGGCGTGGCTGTGCATGAAGAACCCGAGCCACGCGTCGGCGATGGCCGGGTCCTGCAGGCCGATCCAGCTGGCGCCGATCGCCCCGCGCGAGAAGCCGGTGACGACGACGGCGCCCGGATCGCCGCCGTAGTCGACGAGCGCGCGGCGCACGTTCGTCTGCCAGTACTCGAGGTTCTTCGCCAGCTCGCCCCAGCCGTAGTCGAGGTTGGCCTGGTTCTGGATGTACGGCAGCACGATCCAGATGTAGCGCCGGCAGCCCGACAAATAATAGCCGAGGCGCGTGTCCTCGACCTTGCCGGTGAACGACTGATACGCATTGCACGGAGACTCGACGATCACGGGATAACGCCGACCCGGCGTCCAGTCGGGCGGCAGATAGACCCCGTGGTACACGCCGGTGCCCGCATACTCCGGGGCCACGACCTTGATGAATTGGCCGGGCGCCGCGGGGCCGTCGGTCAGCGGCGGGCGCGGCGGGCAGGTCGGGTGGTCGTCGACGATCAGCACCTCGACCTCGGCGGTCGCGATCTGGCCGTCGACCTCGGCCGACACCTGGGCCACGCCCGCGCTCGTGTTGTCGGCGGAGAACGTGCCGCCGAGCGGCGTGATGCGCCCGACCGGCGCGTCGAGCGTCCACGCGGCGGTCACCGGCGCGCCGTCGAGCAGCGCCGTGAACTGCAGGGGGAACGACCAGCCGCTCTTGACCTCGATCACGGCCGACGCCGGCTCGACCTGCAGCAGCGGCGCGGCGCCGGTCGACGTGTCCGCGGCCTCGCCGGTGGTCGTCAGGGGCTCGCCGGTCGTCGAGCCTGGCGGCGCGCTCGTCGTCGACGTCTCGCTCGTCGACGTCTCGCTCGTCGACGTCGCGCTCGCGGTGGTGCTCGTCGACGCCTCCGCGCCCGCGGTCGTCGACGCGGGCGCGCCGGGCGAGCTCGTCGGCTCGCCCTGCCCCGTCGACGTGGCCGCCGCGCTCGTCGCGTCGCCCGTGCTCGTCGAGCCCGGCGCGGGCGACTGCTCCGCGGCTGGGCACGCGCCCAGCCCCACCACCACGATCCACCAGCGACCTCGCATCGTCCCTCCGATCCACCGCCCCGCGACCGATCTCGTCATACCACGCGCCGCGCTCGGCGTGCCCGCGCGGATGGACCCATGAGCCGTGAACGCGGTGTTTCTGCCGTCTGCGGCCGCTTGCAGCGAGTTTGCCCATTTCGCTCGATTTGCTATGGTGCGATCGCTCCCGCGGCCTCATGCCGCGTGAGCACGGCCTGAAAGGCCGCGGCCCGCCGGGCCGTTCGAGGAGACGACCCCGATGCGACCTCTGCACTTCGTCCTCACCGCCGCGACCGCCCTCGCCCTCGCCGCCTCCTGCTCCCGCAACACCGGGTCGACCGGCAACGCCTGCCTCGATCGCTGCACCGCCGCCTCGCTGACCGCGCTCGAGAAGTCGACCTGCGAGATGGACTGCTCGCAGGTCGCCGCCAGGAAGGACCCCGCGCCCGCCCCGGCGCCCGAGGCCCCGCCGGCCGTCACGCCCGCGCCCGCCCCGGCCCCCGCGCCCGCGCCCGCCCCGGTCGCCGCCCAGCCGCGCCCGGCCGCCCCGCAGCCCACGCCCGCGCCGATCAGCCCGCCGCTCGTCGTGCCGGCGCCCGTCACCAGCCCGGGCACACCGGCCGTCAACTACGCCGAGCTGCAGCGCCAGCGCGCCGCCTGCGAGACCTCGTGCAACGCCGAGGCCTCGGCCGGCGACCGCGCGACCTGCCGCCTGCAGTGCGCGCAGATCACCGACCGCCCGCAGCCCGCGCCCGGCCCCTACCCCACGACCGCCGGCGGCACGACCTCGGCCACGCCCGGCGGCACCCCGCAGCCGACCGCCGACCCCGCGGCCGTGGCCCGCTGCCAGCAGACCTGCAACGACGGCTACAGCTCGGAGACCGACCGCGCGACCTGCCGCCTCAACTGCTCCTCGAGCATGCAGACCGTCGGTCAGCCGCAGAGCTACTACGTGCTCCACGGCCAGCCGCCCCCGCAGGGCGACAGCCGCGCCAACGTCATCCGCTCCTCGGGCGGCGTCGCCGGCCAGACCTCGCCGCCGCCTGCGCCCCCCAGCGCCCCGCCCGCGGACCCCAACCGCGCCGCCATGTGCACGAGCCAGACCCAGCAGCGCAACAGCGCCTGCGACACCAAGCTGACCCCCTGCGTCAACGGCTGCAACGACGGCAAGCTGTCCGCCACCGACCGCGCGACCTGCAAGCTGACCTGCGAGGGCGACGTCGACGTGTGCCACGACGACTGCCGGATCCAAGACGGCCGCTGCCGCGCCGGCAAGTGAGCAAAATTTAAAATTATTGATCGGTCGGCTCGCGCGCGGCGAGACCTGTCCCCACGGACAGCCTCGCCGCCGCCGCAGCGCCTCGGCTGACCTGCAGGTACGACCACGCCGCGGCCCCTCGTGGGCCCACAGAAGATCAGGTAGACAATAATAATTATTAAAAATGTTCGCGGGTGACGTGGGCGACCAGGCTGTCCAGCGTGTGCTCCTCGCCGGCGATCGGGTCGTCGAGGGCCAGGAACCGCGCCAGCGTCGAGCCCTCGCCGAGCGGCGGCCACGGCGGCGGCGGCTGCGTGAACGCTCCGTCCGGCCCGCGCATGTGCGACCGGTCCGACGCGAACGTGGCGAGCTCGGCCGCCGGCACCACGCGGAAGCGCGGGCGGACCTCGGGCGGCAGGCGCAGCTCCGGACGGAACGTGCGGCGCAGGTACTCCGCGGCGGGCGCCGGGCAGCCGAGCGTCGTGTCGAGGTCCCACACCTGCCACGGCGCGCGCGTCAGCACGAACACGTGGTAGTCCCACAGCACCGGCTCGCCCGGCTCCTCGGCGACGCGCTGCGCCCACAGCACGCACGACTCGCCCGCCGCGCGCACGAACACCAGCGCCGGCTCGCGCCCCGCCAGCGCCGGGTGGCGGCCCAGCAGCGCCGCGTTCTCCTCGCAGTAGTAGCCCTGATAGCGCAGCAGCGGCGCCACCCCGCCGGCCGTCGCGCTCGCCCGCACGGCGCCGGCGAACTGCGCCAGCGCCAGCCCGAACAGCGCCGCCGGCCCCGCCGCCAGCTTGTCCGCCCCGCGCCGCAGCAGCCGCGCCCCCGCCTCCCCGCGCTGCTGCCCAAAAATTTTAAAGTAGCCGGCGGCGACCTGGATCAGCCCCTGCAGCGCCCGCCGCTCGTCGCCGTCGGTCGCCTCGCGCCAGCGCTCCTCCCACGCCTCGTGGGCCGCGAAGAACTCGCCTCGCGTGTACAGCAGGATCCCGCGCTCGACCGCCGCGCTCACCCCGGCACCGTACAACAATCCCGCCGACGATTTTGTTAGATTGGCGCCGCGAGCATGCGCACCGCCAACGATGTATTGCCCGCGCTGTTCCTCTCCGACGACCCCGCCGAGGTGATCGCCGCGGCCGCGGCCCTGGCGAGCCTGTCGAGCGGCCGCGTCACCCACCCGGAGACCTTCAACCGTCGCACCGGCAAGCCCGAGCGCGGGGGCCTGTTCTGCTGCAAGGTGTTCGGCCCGGTCGACGACCACCGTTGCATCTGCGGCAAGTACAGCGGCCCCGCCCACGCCGGACAGACCTGCGAGAAGTGCGGCGTGCTGTGCGGCCCGAGCCGCCTGCGCGGCGAACGCTGGGGTCACGTCGAGTCCGCGCTGCCGCTGGTGCACCCGCGGCTCGCGCCGTCGATCGCCCGCGCGATCGGCTGCAGCGCCCGCGACGTCCAGGCCGTCGCCCTCGTCGACAGGTGCCTGCACCCCGACGGCCGCGTCACCGCCCATCACGTCGACGACCGCGCGGGCCACGGCGCCGTCGACCTCGTGCCGCACCTCGGCGAGCGCAGCGAGCTGCTGATGCGACGCGTGCCCGTGATCCCGCCGGCCTGGCGCGGCACCCGGCGCGACCCCCAGGACGAGGCCTACCGCGCGCTCGTCAACCGCTGCAACCGCACCGCCCGCCTGCTCGAGCTCGACGCCCCGCAGATCATCATCGACAACGAGCTGCGCATGACGCAGGAGGCCTTCGAGCGGGTCCTGCAGGCCGTGCGCGTCGAGCTCGCGGCGCGCCGCCCGATCGTCGTCGCCCCCGTCACCGCCCGCGCCGAAGCGCTGCTGCAGGCCGTGTACGACGACCCCGCCAGCGACCCCGCCCGCCGGGCCTACGCCGAGCACCTGCGGGCCGCCGGCGACCTGCGCGGCGAGTTCATCGCCCGCCAGCTCGCCAGCGCCGCCCGCGGCGGGGGCCGACGCCTCGCCCGCCTGCCCCGCGACGAGGACGACCTGCTGCGCCGCAACTTCGAGCGCTGGGTCGCCCCGCTGGCCGGCCTGATCGACGAGCGCGTGCAGTTCCGCCGCGGCTTCCCGGCCGCCTGCCGCACGCTCCCGGCGGCCGCCGCCCGCGTCGACGACCCGGCCTGGTCGACCGTCGAGCACCTCGAGAGCGACCTGCCCGACCTGATCGTCCACCCCGGCCTGCGCGCCCTGGAGCGCCTGACCTGCCCGTGGCGGACGCTGCGCGCCGTGTGCGAGCGCGACGTCCCGCTGCCGCAGGTCCACACCCTGACCGTCCGCCTCCCGCGCCAGCCCGACGCGCCGGAGCGCTTCACGACCGCCGCCGCCTTCCCCGGGCTGCGCGACCTCACCTTCATCCAGGGCTCGGGCCGCGGCGGCGACTGGGGCTGGCTCGCCGACACCCCGATCGCCCGCGGGCTCCGCCGCCTGCAGCTGCTGCTGCGCCGCGATCGCCTGCCCGCCCTCGACCTCCCGCACTGGACGCGCTTCGTGCTCCACCACCCCGCGCTCGAGGCCGTCACGCTCACGCTCGACCGCCGCGATCTCGTGTTCGAGATCCGCCGCGACAACCACTGGTGCACCCTCCACGTCGGCACCTCGAGCCGCTTCATCGAGCACCTGGCCCTCGGCCTCGGCGGCATCGCCGAGGATCTGGCCGCCGCGCTCACCGCCCTCGCCCCCGAGGACGTGTTCAAGGTCGACATCACCTCGCGCCACCGCTGGTTCGGCGAGGACGCCGACGCCCTCGCACGCCGCCTGCGCGAGCGCTTCGGCGGCGCCCTCTCGCTGCCCCCGATCGCCTGACCCGCCGCCCGTCGGCCGCCGCGGAGGGCCGCCCACGGCGGCGATGCGCAAATTTCCACCCGGACGAATAAATTGCGGAAAGCGCCCGGCGATGTTCCCGCCGCGATCCGTGACATCGTTCGCCCTGCCATGACCCCGCCGCCGCACCACGCGCTGCGCGACCGCTACCTGGCAGCCCAGCTCGCGGGCGACCAGCGGGCCGCCTTGAAGGTCCTCGACGAGGCGCTGGCGGCCGGCAGCGAGGTGGCCGACCTCCAGCGCGACGTCGTCCAGGCGGCCCAGCTCGAGCTCGGTCGGCTGTGGCAGGAGAACCGCCTGTCGATCGCCCACGAGCACATGGCCACCGCGATCTCGCAGGTCGCCCTGGTCCACCTGCTGCGCCACGCCGAGACGGCGACGCCGCGCCAGCGCAAGGTCGTGGTCGCCTGCGTCGAGGGCGAGCACCACGACCTCCCGGCCCGCATGGTCGCCGACTTCCTCGAGCTCGAGGGCTACGAGGTGCGCTACCTCGGGGCCAACGTGCCGAGCGAGGCGCTGCCGGACCTCCTCACCGCCGAGCGCCCGCACGTGGTGTGCCTGTCGGTGACGATGGTGTTCAACCTCGGCGGCCTGCGCGGCGCCGTCGAGGCCGTGCGGGCCCGCCTCCCCGGGCTGCCGATCCTCGCCGGCGGCAACGCCGTGGCCTGGCAGCCCGACATCGCCGACGAGCTCGGCGTCACCGCCGTGCTCGGCGACACCGACGCGCTGGTCGCCGCCATCGAGCGCGCCGTGGAGGCCCGGCCATGAAGGTCGAGCGCGGCGAGCTCGCCCAGCTGCTGCAAGACGCCGCCGCGGAGCTCAACGCCGCGGCCGTCGCCGACGAGAACCGCGACCCGTTCTGGCAGCGCCGCTACGGCGAGCGCGGGCAGCGGTTCATGCTGTCCGACGGCGTGCACCACTTCAACTACCTCGCCGAGGCCGTGCGCGCCGGCAACCCGCACGTGCTCGAGAAGTACGCCCGCTGGCTGCGCAGCGTGCTGGTGACCCGCGGCATGTGCAGCGAGCACCTCGCCGACGGCTTCCGCGTGCGCGCGGCCCACATCGCCGCCCGCGGCTGGCGCCACGCCTGGATCGCGCTCGACCTCCTGAAGTGCGCGGCGAACAGCCTGACGTACACCGACCCCGACGCCGCCGGCATCGTGCCCGGCGCCGGCGGCCCGCCGCTGCCGGCCCTCGCCGGCCTCGCCCGCGCCCACGGCCTCGAGCTCGCCGACGTCGAGTTCGACGCCCGCCACCTGCTCTCGTACCTGTCCGACGCGCTGGCCTTCGACCGCCCCTCGATCCTCCACGACCACCTGACCTGGCGCGGCCCGTTCGAGCGGCAGCGCGGCCGCCCCGCCGCCTACCTGCCCGACCTGCTCGCCGCCCTCGTCCCCCACCTCGACGGCCCGCCCGCCGAGCTGCTGCGCGCCGCCGCGGAGGCCCACGCATGAGCCCGCCCGACCACCTCCGCAGCGAGCTCGCCCTGCGCTGCGCCGCCGACGGCCGCCTGCTGTGGTGCGACGAGCGGGCCGCCCAGCGCCTCGCCGCCCGCGTCGGCCTCGGCCTGCGGCAGCTGTGCACCCCCGGCAGCGAGGCCCGCGTCGACGCCCTGCTGGCCGCCGCCGGCGCGGCCCGCGTCGACGCCTGGGAGCTGGCCGTGGTGCTCGACGGCCGCCCCGCCACCCTGTCCTGCGCCGCCGCGCCCGACGGCGAGGGCGGCGTGTGGCTGGTCGCCACCCCCGTGCCCGAGGTCTTCACCCGGGCCGTCGCCGCGGTCGAGCAGGCCATGCAGGAGAGCGTGCGCCTGCACCGCGAGGTCGTCGCCCAGAAGCGCGAGCTCGAGCGCCGCCACCGCGAGCTCGCCGCCATGACGCAGAGCCTCCGCGACTCCAACAGCGGCCTCCTGACGATGCACGCCGAGGTCGCCCAGCACGCCGACGAGCTGCACCGCCAGAACGAGATCAAGGCCCGCGTGGTCGCCAACGTCAGCCACGAGTTTCGCACCCCGCTGCACGCGATCCTCGGCCTCACCCAGCTGCTCGCCGACGGCGCCGACGGCCCGCTCGCCCCCGAGCAGCGCAAGCAGGTGCTGTTCATCCGCTCGTCGGCCGAGGAGCTGCTGCAGCTCGTCAACGACGTGCTCGACCTGACCCGCGTCGAGGCCGGCCGCGCCCCGCTGCGGCTGGGGCGCTTCGGCCTGGAGGAGTTCGTCGCCTCGCTGCGCGGCATGCTGCGCCCGCTGGTCCCCGAGGGCGGCGCCGTCAGCCTCGACTTCGTCGACGCGCCCGCCGACGTCGAGCTCGAGAGCGACCGCGGCAAGCTGTCCCAGGTGCTGCGCAACCTGGTGGCCAACGCCCTGAAGTTCACCGAGCGCGGCCACGTGCGCGTGACCGCCGAGGCGGTCGACGACGGCGCCACGGTCCGCTTCAGCGTCGCCGACACCGGCGTCGGCATCCCGCCCGAGCTGCACGACAAGGTCTTCGAGGAGTTCGTGCAGGTCGAGGGCCCGCGCCAGAGCCGCCTGCCCGGCACCGGCCTCGGCCTCCCGCTGGCCCGCCAGCTCACCGCGATGCTGTCGGGCGAGCTCGGCCTGCACAGCGAGCCCGGCGTCGGCTCGACCTTCACCGTCGAGGTCCCCCGCGTGCACCCCGAGGCCTCGGAGATGCGGGTCATCAGCGCCCGCAGCGCCGAGCAGCCGGTCGGCCCGGCCTCGATCCTCGTGGTCGAGGACGACCGCAAGACGATCTTCATCTACGAGAAGTACCTGACGATGGCCGGCTTCCACGTGGTCCCGGTGCGCGACCTCGAGGCCGCGCGCGCCGTGCTGGCCGTCGCCAAGCCGGCCGCGATCGTGCTCGACATCGTGCTGGAGAGCGAGACGTCGTGGAGCTTCCTGGCGGAGATCAAGCGCAACCCGCACACCGCCGACATCCCGGTGCTCGTGGTCACCGTGACCAACCGCGAGCAGAAGGCCCGGGCCCTCGGCGCCGACGAGTTCTGGCTGAAGCCGATCGACCAGGACCGCCTGCTCCGCAAGCTCCGCAGCCTCGCCCGCGCCAACCCGGCCCCGCGGGTCCTCGTCGTCGACGACGACGAGCGCGCCCGCTACATCATGCGCCGCCACCTGCGCGACACCCCCTACCAGCTCATCGAGGCCGCCGACGGCCACGCCGGCATCGAGGCCGCGCGCACCCGCCGGCCGCACGTCATCTTCCTCGACTTCCTGCTCGACCGGATGACCGCGTTCGACGTCCTCGACGAGCTGAAGGCCGACCCGCGCACCCGCTCGATCCCCGTCATCATCATCACCTCGCACGTGCTGGCGGCCGATGACCGCCTGCGCCTGCTCGCCGAGGCCGAGGCCGTGATCTCCAAGGAGAGCCTGTCGCGCGAGCTTGCGATCAACCGCATCCGTGACGCCCTGGCCAAGGCCGGCGTGCACGCCACCAGCTCGGGGTGAGCCCATGTCCGGAGCCACGATCTGCAACGTCAACGACGGCGCCGCCGCGCGCTACGTCATCACCCGCATGCTGAGCCGCGCCGGCTTCGAGGTGCTCGAGTGCGCCACCGGCGGCGAGGCCCTCGAGTGCGCGCGCAAGCTGCGGCCCGACCTCATGATCCTCGACCTCAAGCTGCCCGACATCCACGGCACCGAGGTCTGCCGCCAGCTGAAGGCCGACCCCGCGACCGCCTCGCTGGCGATCCTCCAGACCTCGGCCACGTTCGTGTCGATCGAGGACAAGATCCACGGCCTCGAGCACGGCGCCGACGCCTTCCTCGCCCAGCCGTTCACCGGCCAGGAGCTGGTCGCGACCGTGCGCTCGCTGCTGCGCCTGCGCGAGCGCGAGACGGCCCAGCTGCGCCGCGCCGAGGCGCTCGCCGAGGCCGACCGCCGCAAGGACGAGTTCCTGGCCATGCTGGCCCACGAGCTGCGCAACCCGCTCGCCGCCGTCTCGACCGCGCTGGCCGTGCTCACCCGCTACCCCGCCCGCGACGCCATCGAGGGCCGCGCCCGCGACATCGCCACCCGCCAGTCGGGCCAGCTCGCGCGCATCGTCGACGACCTGCTCGACGTGTCGCGGGTGATGCGCGGCGTCACCGCGCTGCAGAAGGAGCGCCTCGACCTCGCCGCCCTGCTCGCCCAGGCCACCGACCTCACCGTCGACATCCCCGGCCACGCGCGCCGCCTCAGCCTCGACATCCCCGGCGCGGTCGCCGTCGACGGCGACGCCACCCGCCTGCTGCAGATCTTCAGCAACCTGCTCGACAACGCGGTCAAGTACACCGGCGCCGGCGACGCCATCCGCGTCGGCCTGCGCGCCGACGGCGACGACGCCGTCGTGACCGTCGAGGACGACGGCCTCGGCATCGAGCCCGCGGCCCAGGACAGCGTGTTCGACCTGTTCTACCAGGCCGACGCGACCACCGACCGCAGCCAGGGCGGCCTCGGCATCGGCCTCACGCTCGTCAAGGCGCTCACCGAGCTCCACGGCGGGCGCGTCCGCCTGCGCAGCGAGGGCCGCGGCCGCGGCACCCGCGTCGAGGTGCGCCTGCCGCGGGTCACCGAGGCCTCGCCGCCGGCGGCCGCGCCCGCGAGGCTCGCGCCGCCGGCCGCGCCGCTGCGCATCCTGCTCGTCGAGGACAACGCCGACGCCCGCCTCGCGCTCGCCGACCTGCTCGCGCTCTGGGGTCACGACGTCGTGTGCGCCGAGGACGGCCCCGCCGGCGTCACCGCCGCGCTCGCCGAGCGCCCCGACCTCGCGATCATCGACATCGGCCTGCCCGGCCTCGACGGGCACGAGGTCGCCCGCCGCATCCACGCCGACCCGCGCGGCGCCGACATCACGCTCGTCGCGCTCAGCGGCTACGGCACCCCCGAGCAGCGCGAGGCCAGCCGCGCCGCCAACTTCACCGCCCACCTCGTCAAGCCCGCCGACGCCGAGCAGCTGACGAGCCTGCTCGCCAGCGTCCGCTCGCGCAGGACCGCCGGCGCGTGACGCGGTCCGCCGGCGCGGACGAGCACCCCGACACACACGTCGCTCGCGCACGCCGCGGCGCACGCGTACACTCCCCGCCCCGATGCCGTTACAAGCCGCCTTGATCCACTGCCCCGCCGGCGGGAGCGCGAGCGAGGAGAGCCACGCGCGGGCCGCCGCGCTGCTCGCCGAGCGCTACGACCTGCGCGTGTACACCTGCGAGGCGGGCGGCGACCCGGCCGCGCTGGCCCGCCAGGCCCTGGCCGACGGCGCCGAGCTGCTGGTCGCGCAGGGCGGCGACGGCACCACCTCGGCGGTCGCCTCGGCGCTCGTCGGCACGCAGGCGTCGCTCGGAGTGATCCCCGCGGGCACCGCCAACTCGATCGCCGGCCACCTCGGCATCCCGCGCGACGTCGAGGGCGCCTGCGCCGTGATCCTCGCCGGCCACGAGCGCGTCGTCGACACCTCGATCGCCAACGGCCGCACCATGGTCCTGCTGGCCGCCATGGGCCTGCACGCCGCCGCCATCGTCGAGGCCGACCCCGCGCGCAAGCGCCGGCTCGGGCCGCTCGCCTACCTCATCGAGGCCGTCTCCCAGGCCATGAACACCGCGCCCTTCGAGGTCGAGATGGTCGTCGACGGCGTCACCCACCGCGTCGCCGCCTGCGCCGTGACGATCGCCAACATGGCCCCGCGGACCACCATCCTCGCCCAGGGCCCCGAGAAGATCGTCGACGACGACGGCCAGCTCGACGTCACCCTCGTCCACTACGAGGGCTTCGGCGAGGCCGTGGTCACCGCCCTGCACCTGGCCACCCGCGCCCTCAGCGAGTCCGAGGCCGACCGCGAGAACATCGGCCACTTCCAGGCCCGCGAGATCAAGGTGACGCCGGCCAGCCCGCAGATCCTCATGATCGACGGCGAGGCCCACGACGCGGCCGAGCTGCACGTCGTCAGCCGCCCGCGCAGCCTGCGGGTGCGCGCCCCGGCCGAGGCCTGACCCGCGGCTGTCCCCGGGGACAGCCGCGCCCGCGCCCGCTCACGGCGCGCCGTAGATCGCCTGCAGCGCCGTGTACGCCTGCCGCGGCGTGCGCGCGACGTCCATCAGGCCCCACCACTCCTCGTTGGCGAAGCCGTCGGGGTGGACGCCGCCGGGGAAGCCGCCGTTGTCGTGCTGGTCGATGGGCCCCTCGGCCTTCCACCACTCGTCGGTGAGCGCGTAGATGGTCCCGCCGAGGCAGGCCCGGCGCGGGTCGTCGGCGCTCAGGTGGTCGCCGATCTGCAGGGTCAGGACCTCGGTCGCCTCGGCCTGGGCCGCCTGGTCCTCCGCGTCGGTCATGTTGTTGAAGGCGTCGGCGCCGTACTCGCTGACGAACATCGGCTTGTCGCTGAGCCCGGGCCAGGCCACGAAGCGCGACTCGAGGTCGAGCGCCGGGTAGAGGTTGATGGCCCAGATGTCGGCGTCCGGCACGGCCGCGTAGCGCTCGGGCGTGGGCACCTCGCCGTGCCCGACCGCGACCGGGTGGTCGGGGTCGGCGGCGTGGATCGCCGCGATCGCGTCGTTGACGATGACCGTCGCCGCGTCGAGGTCGGGCGCCCCGTACATGTTGTTGTAGTTGAACTCGTTGCCGACGATCCACATCAGGATCGCCGGGTGGTCCTTGAAGTAGTCGACGGCCGCCAGGTAGTTCTTGGGCCCGGCGTCGCCGTGGTAGACGATGACCGACATGGCCACCATGATCCCGCGGGCGTGCAGGTCGTCGAGCAGCGCCAGCGCCTCGGGCGTCTGCGCGAACGGGTCGTAGGTCTTCAGCGTGTTGGCCCCGAGGGCCTCGATGAGCGGCGCGTCGAGCCCGCCGTACTGCACGTAGTAGTCGGCGTAGCCCATGGTGTTGGCCTCGCCGATGCTGGTCGGCGCCCAGCACACGCCCTCGATCGCGTAGGGCTGCACCGGCGCGAGCGCGCCGTCGACGCGGCGACCGACCAGCAGCTGCCGGCCCTCGACGCACACCGCGCTGGCGGTCGGCGACACCGGCGGGCACTTCGCGGGCGCGCCGGTGCTGCTGTCCTCGCCGCTCGCCGCGGTCGCGTCGGCGTCCGTCGCCGCGGTCGTCGGGCCCGCGCCGGTGGTCTCGCTGGTGGCCTCCCCCGCGGTCGTCGGCGCGGTCGCGGCCGGGCCGCTCGAGCCGGCGGTCGACGGCTCGCCGCTCGCGCTCGTCGGCGGGTCGCCCGACGTCGGGCCGGCGCCGGTCCCCGGATCGCTGGCCTCGGCGGAGCCCGCGTCGCCGCAGGCGAGCGCGCACGCGGCGGCCACGGACAGGAGCGCGGGCGATCGGGGGCGTGGGGGCACGGGCAGCGCGGGGGCCATGGTCCGCCACGCTACCCGAACGCCGGCGCCCGCGGTAGCCCGGCGCGGATCACCTGTCCCGAGGGACATCCAGGGGCCCGCGGACCGCAGCGCCCCGGCGTCGTGGCATGATGGCCCCGCATGAGCCGCCCGCCCCTGCCCCCGTTCACCGCCGAGACCGCCGCGCTCAAGGCCCGCATGGCCGAGGACGCCTGGAACACCCGCGACCCCGCCCGCGTCGCCCTGGCGTACACGCCGGACAGCCGCTGGCGCAACCGCTCCGAGTTCTTCCGCGGGCGCGCCGCGATCGAGGCGTTCCTGGCCCGCAAGTGGCAGGCCGAGCGCGACTACCGCCTGATCAAGGAGGTGTGGGCGTTCACCGCCGACCGCATCGCCGTGCGGTTCGTCTACGAGTGCCACGACGAGCGCGGCCAGTGGCTGCGCGCCCACGGCAACGAGCAGTGGGAGTTCACCGCCGAGGGCCTGATGTGCCGGCGCGAGGCCAGCATCAACGACGTGCGCATCACCGCCGACGAGCGCAGGTTCCACTGGCCGCTCGGGCCGCGCCCGCACGACCACCCGGGCCTCGGCGAGCTCGGCCTGTGACGCACCTGGCCCGTGGGACAGGCTGTCCCGCGGGCCAGGTCGTCGGCCGCCGGCCGCGGCTCACGGCGCGCGGGCCGACGCCTGCTCGGCCAGCCAGCGCTCGACGTCCGCGAGCTGGCGCGCCTTGCCCGGGCCGAGCGCGCGGAAGCCGTCGCGCGCCGCGCCGGCCTCGGCGAGGGCCCGCTCGCGGTCCCCGCGGGTGGCGACGAGCGCCCGGGCCAGCGCGAAGTGGGCCTCGAACTCGTCGTAGGTGGTGCCCGCATGGGCGTCGGCGAGGGTCGCCGCGCGCTCGAGCAGCGGCAGGGCCGCGCCCGCGCGCCCGGCCGCGAGGTCGAGCTCGGCGAGGGCGACCAGCACCTCGACCACGTCGGGGTGCTCGGGTCCCAGCGTCGCCTCGACGATCGTCCGCGCCCGCTCGTAGAGCGGCCGGGCCAGCTCGACCTCGCCGGCGCGCGCGTGGATGTTGCCGATCAGCAGCAGCGCGTTGGCGACGCTGCGGTGCCCGGGCCCCAGCGCCCGCTCGTAGACCGCCCGGGCCCGCAGCGCGGCGGCCATGGCCGGGCCGTACGCGCCGGTGCGGTAGTCGACGTCGGCGAGCGTGCACAGGGCGTCCGCGACCTCGAACGAGTCGGGGCCGAGCCGCGCCTCGCGGATCGCGAGCGAGCGCTGGAACGCCGCGCGGGCCTCGGCGTGGGCGCCGAGGTTGACCAGCACGATGCCGAGGTTGGTGAGCGACGACCCGACCGACGGGTGGTCGGGCCCCAGAGCCTGCTCGGCGATCGCCAGCGACCGCTCCTGCAGCGGCCGCGCCGCCGCGTACTCGCCGACCACCGAGTAGGTGTTGCCGAGCGTCGACAGGGCCATGGCCACGTGCGGGTGATCGGGGCCGTAGGCCCGCTCCCACGCCGCCACCACCCGCTCGTGCACGGCCCGCGCGCTGCGGTAGTCGCCGGCGTTGAAGCGCAGGTAGCCGAGGTCGTACAGGCTGTGCGCCGTCTCGGGGTGGTCGGCGCCGAGGCTGGCCTCGCGGATCGCCAGGGCCCGCTCGTACAGCGGGCGGGCCTCGTCGGGCGCGCCGGAGTCCTCGTACACCAGACCGGTGCTGCTCAGCCAGCGCGCCTCCGCCTGGGTGCCGCGCTCGCCGGCGTTGTCGAGGGCCAGCTCGGCGTGGCGCGACCACACCCGGCCGTCGTCGAAGCGGGCCAGGCGCGAGCCAGCAGCGTGGCCGCGTGGGCGGCCACCGACCACGCGCCCGCGCGGGCCCCCGCGAAGTACGCGTCCATGCACGCCGCCTCGGCGTCCGCGTACGAGCCGGTCTCCTCGAGGCTGGCGCACTCCATGCCCCGCGCGGTCGCCCACAGCGGCGGCCAGGCCGGCGCCGCCTCGATGCGCACCCGCGCCGCCCGCACGACCTCGAGGGCCGCCGGGAACTTGCCCGCGAGGCTCAGCGAGCGGGCCCGCGACAGCTCGGCGCGGGCCGCCCGGGTGGCCTCGTGTCCGCCCTCCGGCGGGCTCGGCTGGCGCTCCAGGAGCGCCTCGTCGAGGCAGCTCGCCGGCGGCTTCAGCAGGTCGACCGCCCGCACCGCGTGCCGCAGGGTGTTGGGCTCGGCCCGCGCGAACTCGCCGACGAGCGCCGCCAGGTCCATCTGCTGGTCCTCGAGGCAGAAGCCCGCGCGCGCGGCCGTGTCGGCGTCCCAGCGCGCCTCGACGTCGGCGCGCAGGCAGGCCTCGGTCCGCGCCTGCCGCCACGCCGCCGCCTTGGCGTCGAGCCGCGGCAGCACGCGCTCGACCGTCGCCTCGGCGAAGCCGACCCCGGTCGCCGCGAAGGCCTCGCGCAGGCGCCGGCGCGCGTCCGCGGTCCAGACCGCGTCGATGTCGGCGCCGCTCGCCGCGCACGCGGCCACCCGCCGGGCGACGTCGCGGCGCCGCAGGCCCTCGAGCGCCGCGCCCACGGCCAGGCCAGCGAGCACCACCAGCGCCGCCCGGCGCAGCCGCACCCGCCGGGCCCCGCGCTCGAGCGCCGCCAGCAGGGCCGCCATCGACGGCCAGCGCCGGGCCGGATCGGGCACGAGGCCCCGCTCGAGCACGCGTCGCAGCCACGCCGGAGCGCTGCGCGGGGCGGCCGGACCGGCGCGCTTGTCGGTCGGTCGCACCCCGAACAGCGCCTCCCAGCAGGTCACGCAGTACGAGTACTGATCGGCGGCGTGATCGCCGGCGGCCCCGCCGAGCCGCTCGGGCGCCATGTAGGCCGGCGTGCCGCCGTGCAGCGAGGTCGTGCCGCGCGCGTCCGGGTCCTCGCCGAGGCTCCCCGAGAGGTCGGCGAGCGGGCGCGCGAGCCCGAAGTCGATGACCCGCGCGTGGCCGGCCGCGTCGATGACGACGTTCTCCGGCTTGAAGTCGCGGTGGACCAGGTCGACCGCGTGGGCCGCCGCCAGCCCGCGCCCGGCCTCGACGAGCCGGGCCAGGATCGCGGCCGCGGGCCGCGGCTCGCGCAGCCACTCGCGCAGGGTCTCGCCCTCGACGTACTCCATCGCCACGAACTCGCGGTCGTCGATCACGCCGACCTCGTACACCGCGACCACGTTGGCGTGCTTCAGCCGGGCCAGCGCCCGCCCCTCGCGCAGGACCTCGCGCCGGCCAGGCTCGCCGCGGTTGCGCAGCACCTTGAGGGCGATCTTGCGGTCGAGGTCCGGGTCGTAGGCGACGAACACCACGCCCATGCCGCCGCCGCCGAGCGGCCCCAGCACGGTGAAGCGCCCGAGCCGGAACGGCTCGCCCGGCGCGCCCACCAGGCTGCGCTGGACCTTCGCCCGCAGCGACTGGGCGAAGAAGTCCGTCTGCTCCGGTCGCGCCTTGACCAGCAGGTCCGTCAGTGCGTCGTTCTCGCTCGATACGGGGTCCATGCCTGCCTCCCCCCGGGAGTCGTCGCGGCGCGGGCTTTGATCCCGCCGCCGGTCCGCGATGATATGCGTCTACACACGCAGGTCCAGCCCGCAGGCGCCAGCCGCGGTGCTACGGCAGCGTGACCCGCATGCGACCCCGCACCCCGCCGCGACGCCGACGCGCCGCCCTCGCGCTCGGCCTCGCCGTCGCCGCCCTGCCGGCCCGCGCCGGCGCCGACGAGCCGCCGCCAGGGTTCGGCCGCTCCGCGCTGCCGAGCCTCCCGGCCACCCGCTACACGCCGCCCGCCGAGCCCCCGCCGCCCGACCCGATGCGCGTGCGCTGGGCCGTCGACCTGCCGATCCTCGGCGTCAGCGCGGCGATCTGGGCGGCCGGCGGCCTCATGGGCCGCGAGCTGCGCTGGGCCGGCTGCGCCGCCTGCGACCCGGCGCGCCTCAACGCCCTCGACCGCACGGTGATCGGCAACGCCGACCACGCCGCCAGGATCGTGTCCGACGTCGGCTACGCGACCCTCGCGGCCGCCCCGTTCCTGCTCGACCTCGGCGACGCGCTGCTGCAACGCTCGCGCGACGCCTCGCCCGCGCGCCCGCGGCACCTGCGGGCGTGGGGCAAGGACGCGGTGGTGCTGCTCGAGGTGCTGGCCGTCGACAGCGCGCTCACCAACCTCGTGAAGTTCGCGGTCCGCCGCCCGCGCCCCTACAGCTACGACCCCGAGACCGCCGTCGGCGACCCGCTGGCCGAGGAGTCGCGCCTGTCGTTCTTCTCCGGCCACACCTCGGCCGCGTTCGCGATGGCGACGGCCTACGCCTACCTGTTTCAGGTCCGCCACCCGCGCTCGCGCTGGGTCGCCCCCGTGTACGTGATCGGCCTCGGCCTCGCCAGCGTCACCGGCGTCGCCCGCGTCGCCGCCGGCAAGCACTTCTGGACCGACGTGCTGGCCGGCGCGGCGGCCGGCGCGTCGGTCGGCCTGCTGGTCCCCGCGCTGCACCGCAGCCGCCTCCCGGGCGCCCCGCGCCTGTCCCTGGCCCCGATGCGCCCCGGCCTGACCGTGCTGCTGTCCGGCCAGTTCTGATCGCCCGCGCGACCCCACGGCTCGACGCGAATTTTTCAAAAAGAGAGAACCTCGTCGGCGCCGTTCGCCACGAGTCCGCGTCGCGCGCTCGCGGGCGGACGCAGGCCGGCTCGCGCGACCCGCGGCGCGATCGGCCCGCCGGGGCTCGCGCTCGGGGCCTCGCTCGAGTTAGACGGCGGCATGCGTCCGCACGACCTGTTCCCGATCTTCAACACGGCCCTGCTGCCTGCCTGGGCGCTGCTGGTGCTCGCGCCGCGCTGGCGGTGGACGCAGCGCCTGGTCCACACGGCGGTGATCCCGGTGGCGGTGTCGACCGCGTACCTCGTGCTGCTGCTCTCGGCCGAGATCCCCGAGGGCGCCGGGGGCGGCAGCCTCGACGCGGTCCTGCGGATGTTCGCCTCGCCCGAGCTCGCGCTGGTGTGCTGGATCCACTACCTCGTGTTCGACCTGTTCGTCGGCGCGTGGATCGCCCGCGACGCGGTCCGCCGCGGGATCTCCTGGCTGCTCGTCGCGCCGTGCCTGGTGCTGACGCTGCTGGTCGGACCGGCCGGGCTGCTGCTGTACATCGTCATCCGCCTCGCGGTCCGCCGGACCGCCACGCTCGCGGAGACCGCGGGCGGCTGATCCGGCGCGCGCGGTCGACAGGGGCGCACCTCGCCGAACACAGGTCTGTTGACTCGTGGCCGACGCGGGCCGAAAGTTGGCCCGCGTGCCGGTGGGGCTCTCGTGGGCGCTCGCGTGGGCCCTGACGGGGCCGGTCGAGCTCGAGTGGCGGGCGCCCGAGGGCTGCGCGCGCGGCGAGGCGGTGGTCGCCGAGGTCGAGCGGCTGCTGGCCGGGCGGACGCCCGCGCGGGCGGCGGTGCGCGCGGACGTCTCGGCCGAGGGCGCGGGGGTCACGGCCACGGTGGTGATCGCCGGCGCGGCGCCGCGGGTGCTGCGGGCCGGCGGATGCGAGGCGCTGGCGCAGGCGGTGGCGGTGGTGATCGCGGTGGCGGTCGATCCGGGGCTGGCGGACACGCTCGCGCCCGGGCCGGCCGCGCCGGAGCTGGTGCCGCCGCCGCCGGAGCCGGTGACGCCGAGCCCGGACGCGGCGAGCGACGCGGCGACGAGCGACGCGCCGGCGCCCGTGGTGGTGGCGCCGACGGCCGCGGCCCCGGCCGCGCCGCCGGAGCGGCGCAGGCCGCGGGTGTCGCACGCGATCGGGGCGCGCGCCGGGGCGCTGATCGGGCTGACGCACCTGCCGACGGCGGCGATCGGGCTGACGTACGCGCTCGCGCGCGGGCTCCTGCGCGTGGAGGCGCGCGCGCAGGTGGCGACGCCGCGCCGGAGCACCTACGACGACGCGCGCGACGGGCCCGGCGTGCGCGCGCTGGCGGTGACGCTCGGCGCGCTGGGCTGCGTGTCGCCGGGCGGCGCGGCGGTGCGGGTGCCGCTGTGCCTCGGCGCGGAGGCGGGGCCGATGATCGGCCAGGGGATCGGGGTCGCCAAACCGCAGACGCGCGCCTCGCTGTGGGCGTCGGGGCTGCTGACGGCGGGGCTGGTGGGGCGGGTCCACCGGCGGCTCGACCTGCTGGTCGGCGCGGAGCTCGCGGTCGCGCTGCGGCGGCCGGCCTTCCACGTCGGCGAGCGCGAGGCGCTGGTGCGCAGCCGGCCGTTCGGGGTGCGGGTCCTGGTCGGGTTCGAAGTCGTGTTCGGACGGTGACGGATGGGCCGGGCTCACGGGACAGTGGCGCGGTGAGCAGGGAGTCAGGGCGCTCCGACGAGGAGCCGTGGATCGTCACGGCGTACCGCGAGCATTTCCGCTACATCCACGCGCTGGTCGGGCGCCTCGGCGTGCCGGCGGCGAACGTGGAGGACACGGTCCAGGAGGTGTTCCTGGTGCTGTACCGGCGGCGGGCGGAGTTCCGCGGCGAGTCGTCGGTGCGGACCTGGCTGCACGGGATCGCCGTGTTCGTGGCGCGGCGTCACCGCGACACGCTGCGCCGACGCGCCGCGAAGCTCGAGCAGATCGAGGGGTCGGCGGTCGGACGGCTCGACGAGGAGGTCGAGCAGCGCCAGGCGCTGCGCCGGCTCGACCGCCTGCTCGACCAGCTGGTCGACGAACAGCGCGAGGTGTTCGTGCTGGCGGAGGTCTCGGGGTTCAGCGCGCCGGAGATCGCCGCGGCGCTGGGGCTCAACATCAACACCGTGTACTCGCGGCTCCGCCTGGCGCGGAGCCGGCTGCAACGCGCGCTGGAGTCGCTGCGCGCGGAGGAGGGAGGCCAGTATGGAGCCGCTTGATCCGGAGCTGCGTCGCGTCGTTCGGGAGGGGCTCGCCGAGGCGATGCCGGGGGCCGAGGTCGAGGAGCGGGTGCTCGCGGGGCTGATGGCGCGGCTGCCGACCGCCGGCGGACCCGACGGCGGTTCGACGGGTGAGCCCGACCCGGGGCCGTCGTTCGGCGGGGGTCCGGCCGCGGCCGCGACGAACCTCGCGGGCGGGGTCAAGGCGCTGGTGCTCGGCGGCGTGCTCGCGGTCGGTGCGATCGTCGCGGCGACGGCGACGCGCGGGCCAGCCCCGGTCGAGGCGACCCCGCGGACGCCGGCCGCGGGCGTGGAGGATGTCCCGAGGGACAGGTCGACGGCCGCGCCGGCGACGCCGCGGACCGAGCCGTCGCCGGCGCCCGGCGACGCGGCGGAGCAGCCCGGGCGACGCGAGCGTCGGGCCCCGCGGGCGACCGAGGCGCGCGTCGCCGCGGACGAGGCCGCGACCGCGGACGCGCTGCTGGCCGAGACCCGCGGGCTGGCCGCGGCGGAGGAGGCGCTGGGCCGGGGTGACTTCGCGGAGACGCTGGCGCGGGTGCGGGCGCTGGACGCCAGCCACCCGGCGGGGCAGCTCCGGCTGGAGCGCGAGGCGGTCGCGATCTGCGCGCGCTGCGGGCTTGAGGAGCCGGACGCCGGGGCGGCGGCGCGGGAGTTCCTGCGCGCGCACGCGGGCGCGGCCGTCGCGGCCAAGCTGCGGGCGCGCTGCGCGGAGGCGCTGCGAAAAAATTCGCCGACGCCGTGACGGAAGCGGGTCGCTCGCGGGACCAGGGAGACATGCGATCTGCAACCTTGACGCTTACTGCTGTGATGTTCGCCTGCACACCCGGCTCGCTGAAGCTGGACGACGACGCCGAGACGCTGACCGAGGAGGGATCCGACGGGACCGACAGCGTCACCACCGGAGGCACGGGCGGCCCCGGGACGACCGGTGAGCCGGCGCCCGAGGGCGTGCTCGAGTGGGACGAGCTGCTCGACGACACCACCGCCTACGCGATGGCGGTCGGGCCCGACGGCACGATCGTCGTGATCGGCGAGAAGGGCTTCACGCCGCAGGGCGACGGCGGGATCTACGCCAGCCGGTGGATGGGCAAGTTCTCGCCGGGGGGCGAGCAGGTGTGGCTGCACGAGACCGTGAACAGCGAGGAGTCGTATGCGGTCCCGCAGTCGCTCAGCGTCGGTCCGGGCGGCGAGATCTTCGTCGGCGTCGTCGACTACTCGGCGCTGGGTGGCGTCGGCAACGCCGTGGTCCGGCACGCGCCCGACGGCGAGGAGGTGTGGTCGGTGGTCGTGCCGACGCGCGTCTACACGGTGCGGGCGACGCCCGAGGGCGGGGTGATCGCGGGCGGCACGGCGCCGCTCGACGAGAGCAACAGCGTCGGGTGGGCGCGGGCCCTCGACGCCGACGGCGCCACGCTGTGGGACAACAATTACCCCGGGGCGGACGGCGGGTACGCGCAGGTGCGGTCGATCGCGGTCGTCGGCGACGACATCGTGCTCGCCGGCAACACATCGGTGCCGCCGGACGGCGTGGCGGCGGCGTGGCTGCACCGCGCGGCGCGGGCGTCGGGCGCGGTGGTCTGGGACCAGACGGTCAGCGCGGCCACGGCGACGGACTGGGTGGAGCACGTCGCGGCCACGGCGGACGGGACGATCGTCGCGCTCGTGGTCGCGGGCGGGCTGCGCACGGTGCGGGCCTACGGCCCGGCGGGCGCCGAGCTGTGGAGCTTCACGCCGGAGCTCGTCGAGGAGGCGGCCGCCCTGGCGGTCGCGAGCGACGGGTCGTTCACCGTGACCGACGGGAAGTACATCCCGTTCGACGAGCCGGGGTTCTGCCAGGACGGCTTTAGCCCGTGCCCGGTGAGCATGCGGGTCGAGCGGCGGGCGTCCGACCGCTCGCTGCTGTGGGAGGTCGCCAGCGAGACCTGCCAGGCGGGGCTGCTGGCCGAGGCGATGCCCGGCGACGGCGTGGTGGTGTTCGCCCACTGCTCGACCGAGCCGGGCGGCGACCTGCGCGGGGGGCTGCTGCGCTACGCGCCGTGAGCGACGCGCGGTCGTCCCCCGGGCTCACTGCTCGACGCAGTAGATCGGCAGCGGCTCGGCGCAGCCGACCATGCCCTCCTGGAAGATGTACTTGCTGGCGGTGCCCGAGTCGCCGTACGTGGCGAACACCGCCGGCAGGGTCGACTTCCAGTCGCCGCAGTTCTTGCCCGACGCGCGCCAGTCGGCCAGCATGCCCGTGCGCGTCGCGTAGAACTGGCCCGGCGTGATCGGCACGATCAGCGGCAGCATCTCGCCGTTGCGCACGCCGAGCAGCGCCTCGCGCCCGGTGACGCCGATCAGCGCGCCGTCCGCGTTGGCGTAGCCGGTGTACGGCTTCAACACCCAGCCCAGCCCCTGCTCGCCTCCGACCCACGCGTCGATGGTCGCGCGGCGCACCCCGCCCTCGACGATCATCGCCCGCGTGCCGTCGCCGGCCAGCAGCTCGCACGCCTCGTCGGCGGACACCACCCCGCCGGCCTTCATGACCCCGTCCGGGTGGGCCAGGTTGCCCTTCAGGCCCTGCTGCGGGGGAGTGCGGAAGATCTTCAGCGCCGTCGCCGGGATCGCGGCCCGGCAGTCGGGGCTGCAGTGGCCGAGCGCCCAGCCGTTATCGGGGCCGTCGTCGCAGGCCTCGGGCTCGTCGCCCGCGGCGAGCACCAGCCCGTCGCCGCACACCGCGGTCTGGCAGGCGCTCGTGCACGCCGCGTCGTCGGCGTTGTCGGGGCCGTCGTCGCACTGCTCGCTCGAGCCGTCGCCGACCCACAGCAGCCCGTCGCCGCACGCCGCCGCCGCGCACGTCGGCGTGCACGCGGCGCCCTCGCCGTTGTCGGCCCCGTGGTCGCACTGCTCGTCGCCCGCGACCACCCCGTCGCCGCACACCGCGGGCTCGCCGCTCGACGTCTCGCCCGCCGTCGTCGCGTCCGCGCTCGTCGTGGTGGTCGCGCCCGACGACGTCTCGCCCGACGACGTCACGTCCGTCGCCGACGCGCCGTCCGAGGTCGGACCCGCCGCGTCGCCGGTGCTCGGGTCCGCGGGCGGCCCGCTCGACGCGTCCGCGCTCGACGAGCTCGTCGCGCCGCCGGTCGAGCCCGCGCCGTCGGGGTCGACCATGAACACCGGGTTGTCGGCGACGCACCCGGTCGTCAGCGCCGCGCACAGGCCGAGTTCGACTCGCATGACCGCGAGAATACGGAACCGCGGGCGAAAACGCGACAGGGCGACGTCAGGCCGACGTCGCCCCGTCCGGGCCGGTTTTAAACCCCGCGGGCGACCTCAGATCGCCGGCGTCACGCCCATCTCGGTGAGCAGGTGATCGGCGTTGTCGACCGCGTCCATCACCCACAACACGTAGCGGATGTCGACGTGGATCGAGCGCGTGATCGCCGGCATGAACACCCAGTCGCTGGCCATCGCCTCGATGTTGCCGTCGAACACTAGGCCGGTCAGCTCGCCCTTCGCGTTGAGGGTCGCCGAGCCCGAGTTGCCGCCGGTGATGTCGAGGTCCGCGAGGTAGTTGACCGGCACCTCGCCGAGCGTCGGGTCGACGTACGGCCCGAACTTCCGCGCGGTGACGGCGTCGACCAGCGCCTTCGGGGCGTGGAACGGCTCCTCGCCCGTGTTCTTGGCCACGACCTCGGACAACTTGGTGAACGGCGTGTAGGCGGCGGTCTTGCCCGGCGGCGTATAGCCGCGGATGGTGCCGAAGGTGACGCGCAGGGTGCCGTTGGCGTCCGGGGCCAGCTCGCCGGAGAACGCCCGCAGGGCCTCGATGTAGCGCGGCCGCAGCAGCGCCAGCGCCCCGGCCGCGGCCTCGTTCTTGGCCTTCTGGGCCTCGACGATCGGCTTGATCTTCAGCGCCAGCTTGATGAACGGGTCGCGGCTCTTGGCCAGGCTCGCCGGCGTCGCCGCGCGCAGCAGCTCGACCCGCGCCGCGGTCTCGCCGAGCTTGGTGGTCTTGTAGAGCGCGTTCAAGGCCCTGTCGATGCCGGCCTCGCTGGTGTCCTTGCCGACGAACAGCGCCAGCAGCTCGGGCCGCTCGGCCTCGGGCAGCTTGGCCGCGCGGGTCAGGAACAGCCGCAGCACCGCGCGGTCGGCCACCGGCGAGAACGCGGCCTCCATGGCCGCCGCGCCCTGCTCGAGGTCCTTCTGGTCGCGCTCCTGGAACCCGAGCTTGCGCTCGGCGTCCGGCTTCTCGCGCTCGCCCGCCAGCTTGACGATGGTGTCGGCCATCTGCAGCAGCGCCGAGGCGCGCAGCAGCTCGTCGTGGGCCACGTCGTGCTCGCGGGTCTTGGCCTTCTCGGCCGCGAGCGCGGCCATCTGCGCCAGCACGTCGCCGTACTTGGCCTTGCGCCCGGCGTCGGCGTCGATCCACTTCTGCAGCTCGCCCTCGACGCGGGCCTTGTCGGCCGCGACCCCGCCCTTGGTCAGGCCGTCGCGCACGCCCTGGAAGTTCTTGTAGTAGTTCTTCAGCCCGCGGATCTTGCCCGCGGTCTTGATCGCGACCTCGGGGCTGTCCTTGCCGAGCTCCTCGAGCAGGTTGATCTGCTCCTCCATCACCGCGATCTGGCGGCTGTAGTACCAGTCCGCGGCCTGCTGCGCCTCGGTCGCGGTCTTCAGGCGCTGGGTGCGGCCGGGGTAGCCCGCGACCATCACGAACGAGTCGGCCGTCGCCTTGTCGCTCGCGACCTTCAGGTGGTGCTTCGGCTTGAACGGCACGTTGTCGGCGCTGAAGTCGGCCGGCTTGCCGTCCTTGCCGACGTACGCGCGCAGGAACGAGAAGTCGCCGGTGTGGCGCGGCCACTGCCAGTTGTCGACCTCGCCGCCGTAGTTGCCGATGCCCGCCGACGGGGCGTACACCAGGCGCACGTCGCGGATCTCGACCTGCTCGATCTGGTAGAACTGCGCGCCCTCGAAGAAGCTCGCGACCGTGCACGCCACCTCGGGTCGACCGGCCTCGCAGGCGTTGGTCACCTGCTTGCGGCGCTCCTCGATCTTGGTGAAGCGCTCGGCCCCGTCGGTCACCGACTCGAGCCCGCCGAGCACCTTGTCGGTCACGTCGGTCACCGCCGTCGTCACGAACACCCGCGCGGTCGGCCCGCCCGACTTCTCGTCGGCCCGCGTCTTGGCGAGGTAGCCGTCCTTCAGCAGGTTCGCCTCGGGCGTCGAGTTGGTCTGCAGGTAGCGCGTCACGCAGTGGTGGTTGGTGATCAGCAGGCCGTCCGGCGACACGAACGAGGCCGAACACCCGCCGAGGCTGACGACGGCGTTCAGCGGGAACGCGGTCGGGTCGGTCAGCGCCGCCGGGTCGAACGCCACCCCGAGTTTCTTCAGCGTCTCCGCGTGCGCCGCCATCTGTCGCGGCATCCACATCCCGCCCGGGTTCTCGAACTTGAACGGCGCCGGGGCCGGCGGCGGCTCCGGCTTGGCGGTGTCGGCCTTGCCGGCGCAGGCCAGCACGAGCGAGGAGGTGAGGGCGAGAGAGAGGGGTCGCGCGCGCGTCATGCCCCCATTGCTAACAGAATCTCGCGGCCCGCGGCCGCCGCCCGCCCGTGACGAAGCCCGGCGTCCGCGCTGAAACCCTCGCCGCCGCCGCCGGGTCTCGGTCCAGGCGAGTCCCCTCGCGCGCCTCGAGGCCACGTGGAGTACGTCACACGCCGTGACGCCGCACGCCCCGGTCCCGAGATCTCGGGCCGCGTCGTGCAGGAGTTGCCCGCTACCTGCAGAAGTTGCCCTGACAGCTGGCGAACGCCGGATCGAGGCAGTCCGCGTCGGCCAGGCACTCGACGCACGCGTTGTCGACGCAGTACGGGCGGGCGTCGTAGTACTCGACGCAGTCGAGGTTGGCCAGGCACTCGGTCCCCGCCGGCCCGCCCCCGCCGGCCGCGCAGTAGCCCGCCTGCGCCGAGCACGACTGCGGGCACTCCGAGCACAGCGCGCAGTCGTAGGCCGCCCAGCTCGTCGCGTAGCCCTCGGGGTACCAGAACTCGCACAGCGCGTGGCACCACCGGTCGGCGGCGTCACACTGGGCCGCGCAGTCGCGGTACGGCTTGCACTGGGGGTCGTCGGCGCAGGCGACGGCCTCCGCGTAGCAGCCCTCGACCGCGCTGCAGCCGGCACACGCCGCGCACTCGCCGAGCTCGTCGCACGTCTCGGCCTTGCCCGGACCGCCCCCGCCGGTCGCGCAGTACCCGGCGAACGCGTCGCAGCTGCTCGGGCACACCGCGCACAGCTCGCAGTCGACCAGCGCCCACGCCGGCGTGTAGCCGTCGGGGTGGAGCAGCCCGCAGCCCTGCAGGCACACGCCCTCGCCCTGGCACCCGAGCGCGCACGCGGTGTACAGGTTGCACGCGTCGCCCGGCGCCGCGTTGCAGGTCGCCAGCTCGTCGGCGCACGCGTCCGCGAGCGAGCACTCGACGCACCCGCCGGCCCCGAAGCACACCCCGCTCGCCTCGCACGCGTGCGGCGGCGGCGAGCCGGTGGTCCCGCTCGTCGGCTCGCTCGGCGGCGCGTCGACGGTCGCCTCGCTCGCCGCCGTGGCCCCTTCGCTCGCCGCCGCGGTCGTCGCGACCTCGGTCGCCTCGCCCGCGACCCCGCCGCCCCCGCCGCACCCGATCGCCCCGGCGACCGCCCACGCCCGCGCCGCCCGCCGCACTACGGGCAGCCCTCGTCGGCGGTCAGCGCGGCGCTGGCGATCCACCCGTGACGCCGGTCGCCGTCGGCCGCCTGCACGTAGCCGTACACGAACGTCATCGTCCCGCTCTGCTGGCGGTAGCGCTGCTGCGGGTCCTGCACCCACAGCGGGATCGCCAGCGACGGCGGACCCGCGTCGTCCTTGCCGGTCGGCACGTCGAGCCGCCGGAACTTGGTGCCCGCCGGGAAGTGATCGATCGCCACCCCGCCGAGCGTGTACGCCGGCACGTTGAACAGCAGGTCGACCGAGCGCTGCCCGTTCGCCCGCGGCAGCGGCAGGTAGTCGGCCGCGCGCTCGTGCGAGGCCCGCGAGTCGTAGATCACCCGCTTGTACTCGAGGTCCGCGTCGTGCGTGTTGACGATGCGGTAGCAGCCGAGCTCGGCCAGGCCCTCGCCGAGCGCGGGCGCCGAGCCGAGCCCGGCCGCGAAGCTCGCCTCGTCGGCGATGTCCGCGCGCCGCAGCCAGCCCGCGCCGCCGTTGGTCGTCAGCGCCGCGAACACGTGCTCCGCGCCCTTCAACACCCGTGACTGTCCGTACACGAAGAACGTGCGCGGCATGGCGTTGAACGCGACGGTCGAGCCGTGCCCGTCGAGCACCGGCACCCCCTGGGCGATCGCCCAGGCGTTGTTGTCGTCCGCGTCCGCGGTGACCACCCGGTTGCCGCCCGTCGGCCGCAGCTTGCAGTTGTACGGGCTCGCCGTGCACTGCAGGCCGTTGACGCCCGGCGCGAAGCGAAACTCGTCGACGTCGATCGGCGTCGTGCCCCGGGCGTCGTCGCCTCGCACGCCGTCGTCCCCGTCGCACCCCGCGCCCGCCAGCGCGAGCGCGCAAACCACCACTCCCCGCAGACGCATGCGAGATCCGACCTTAAACCCGCCGCCGTTGTCAAACACCGCTCGCTCGCGCCGGCGAAAGTGCTGTACCCTCCTGCGCCGTGCCACGGCCCCGCGTCTCGCTCCTGGTCGGCAACCCGACCGCCCGCACCGGACGCGCCGGCGCGGCGATCGAGGCGGCGATGACGGGCCTCGCCGAGGCCCGCCTCGAGCCCGAGTTCTTCTCCACCCTGCCCGGCGGCGCGACCGTCGCCGCCCTCGCCCAGCGCCTCGAGGCCGGCGACGTCGCCCGCGTGGTCTACCTCGGCGGCGACGGCACCTTCGCCGAGACCGCCAAGGGCATCATCCTCGCGCGCGAGCAGTACGGCGTCGATGTCCCCATGGGCATGCTGCCGATGGGCACCGCCAACGATCAGGGCCGCTCGTTCGGCGTGCGCTCGGGCACCAAGGCGCTGGCCGCCAACATCAAGGTCATCAAGGCCGGCATCGAGCAGTGGCTCGACGTCGGCAAGGTCGAGGTGTTCGCCGGCGACGACGACGAGACCCCGACCCACCGCGACCTGTGGTTCGACAGCTGGGGCCTCGGCCTCTCGGCCCAGATCCTGGCCAAGCGCAACCGCGATCAGAAGGCCGTGCAGCGCATCCCGCTGATCAACCGCATCTACCGCGACAAGCTGGTGTACATCCGCGCCGGCCTGTCGAGCTACGTCAAGCACCTGCTAAAGTCGCTGATCGGCCGGGCCCGCTTCGCCGCCGAGATCCGCATCGACGACCAGCTGCTGAAGGAGGACGCGGTCAACGACATCGTCGTCAAGGGCACCCTGCTCTACGGCGGCGACTGGATCTTCGCCCCCGAGGGCAAGCCCGACGACGGCAAGTTCGAGGTCATCATCGTGCGCGGCAGCGCCGACTGGGGTCACGCCGCCATCACCGCCCACAAGCGCAACCCGGTGACCAACGACGACCTCGAGGTCCTCGGCCTCGCCCGCCGCGTGATCCCCAGCGGCAGCCGCATCGACATCCGCGTGACCCGCCCGCCCGGCATGCCGCCGCTGCCCGCGCAGATCGACGGCGAGGAGTTCCCCAGCGCCGACCGCTACCGCATCGAGAACCTCTACCACTACCTGCGGATCCTCGTGCCCGAGGACCCCCACTGGGTGTAGCTTCGTGCCGGTGCGCCGCCTCCCCCTCGCGCCGGCCCTCGCCCTGCTCGCCGGCCTGCTCGCCGGCCCCCTCGGCTGCAAGGAGGCCACCCGCGAGCTGCGCAACGTCATCGGCGAGCGCCTGCAGCAGAGCCTGAGCGCCGACGACAAGCCCGACACCTCAAGCGCGCCGCTGCCCCCCGAGCTCGTCGGCGCCAAGCTCTCGCTCTACGTCGAGTGCGTCAACAGCACCCGCGTCCCGCTGTACGCCGGCTTCCGCCAGGTCAACGCCGCCAGCGCCGCCGGCAAGCGCGCGCGCCAGACCATCGACCCCGTGCTCGAGGAGGCCTTCGAGAAGTGCGTGCGGGCCCAGCGCGAGGGCCCGCTGCTGCAGCCCCCGCTGCCCACGCTCGAGTCGGCCGCGACCGTGTACCTCGCCAGCGCCCGCGAGCTCGCCGCGGCGATCGCCGCCGTGCGCGCCCAGCTGGCCGAGCCCGAGCCCGAGCGCCCCGCCCGCGGCAAGCCCGCCAAGGCCGCCCCCGAGCCCGCCCCCGAGCCCGCCCCCGACCCGTTCGCCGCCACCGACCCGAAGACCCGCTTCACCGCCGCCTTCCACCGCTGGGACGACACCCGCCGCACGCTCGACGAGACCATCGACGATCTGCAGGCGACCGTCGACGCGGCCGTGCTCGCGACCGTCGAGCGCAAGCAGGGCAAGCGCATCGAGTGGCACACCCGCGACCTCATGCGCGCCTCCAAGCCCTACGTGCGCTGCCTCGGCGACCACGACGAGATCACCGCCAAGATCTGCGAGGCGTTCTTCGCCCCGCTCGCCGAGGCCCGCGCCGCCTTCCACCGCGTCCACGACGGCGACCGCCGGGCCGCCGCCGACGTGTTCTGGATGCCGCAGTTCGTCGCCAGCCTCGAGGACTTCTTCACCAGCGCCGACGCCCTGCGCGCCGCCCTCCACGACAACACCGCCCGCTCGGCCGACCTCGGCCGCACCCTGCGCGAGTACAACGACCTCGTGCACGACTTCGACCTGCTCAACTTCACGGCCGCCGGACCGTGACCGAGTCCCCATGCAAGCGATCGTCCTCCACGCCCACGGCGACCCCTCCGTGCTCGTCCCCGCCGAGCTCCCCGACCCGACCCCCGGCCCCGGCCACGCCGTCGTCGACGTGCACGCCTGCGCGCTCAACCGCCTCGACCTGTGGGTCCGCGGCGGCCTGCCCGGCCTGCGCCTGCCACTGCCGCACGTGCTCGGCAGCGACATCGCCGGCGTCGTGTCCGCGGTCGGCCCCGGCGTCGACGCCGACTGGCTCGGCCGCGAGGTCGTGGTCAACCCCGGCCTGTCCTGCGGGACATGTGAAGCGTGCCTGTCGGGCTGGGACAACCTCTGCCCGCGCTACAAGATCCTCGGCGAGACCGCGCCCGGCGGCTACTGCGAGCGCCTCGCCGTGCCCGCGCAGAACCTCCTGGCGAAGCCCGCCGGCCTGTCGATGGTCGCCGCCGCCGCCGTGCCCCTGACCTTCCTGACCGCCTGGCAGATGCTCGTCACCCGCGCGCGCGTCGGCCCCGGCCAGGTCGTGCTGATCCACGCGGTCGGCAGCGGCGTCGGCGTGGCCGGCCTGCAGATCGCCCGCCTGCACGGCGCCCGCGTGGTCGCGCTCGCCAGCAGCGACGCCAAACTCGCGGCCGCCCGCGAGCTCGGCGCCGAGGTCACGATCCGCAGCGACGCCCCCGACTGGGAGCGCCAGGTCCGCGCCGTCCCGTTCGTCGGCAAGCGCGGCGTCGACGTCGTGTTCGAACACACCGGCGTCGCCACCTGGGCCGCGTCCCTGCGGCTGTGCCGGCGCGGCGGCGCGGTCGTGCTGTGCGGCGCCACCTCCGGCTACGAGGCCGTCACCGACCTCCGCCAGGTGTTCTTCCGCCAGCTGCAGGTGCTCGGCAGCACCATGGGCGCCAAGGCCTCGCTGTTCCCGATCCTCGAGCACGTCGCGGCCGGCCGCCTGCGCCCGATCGTCGATCGCACCTTCCCCTTGGGACAGGCGGCCGAGGCGCACCGCGCCCTCGACCGCCGCGAGCAGTTCGGCAAGCTCGTGCTGACCGTGCCAGGCCCGGTCTAGACGCTCACAGGCGGCGGATCTTGTTGCTCATTTTGAGCGCCACCGGCGGCTCGCCGAGGCCGAAGTCCCAGCCATATTCCTCCCTGACCGCGCCCGGCACGCTAAACGTCAGCGTCGTGGTCGACCCGCTGTTCGTCCACGTGAGCGTCCCGGCGTGGGTGAGCGGCGAGCGGGTCGGGGTCGAGGCCGACTCGCTCAGCGTGTAACCGCTGTTGTCGGGCGTCAGATCGATCGTCACCGTCGAGGTGTCGGCGTCGGCCTCTACGATGGCGATGAGCTCGGACGGGTACCCGCTGAGGTGCGGCTCGCCCGAGTTGTTGAAGTTCAGCGCGAGCGGCGAGCCCGTGCCGGGTTGATGCGCGAGGTTGCTGCCGTCGGCAGCCTTCAGGGTCCATGTGACAGTCATTTGCTCCGCTCCTGACGGAAAAACCAGCGCCCGTGCCGACCGCGACAGCGGCCGGCGCGTCGCCGGGATGTGGGCCTGTTAGTGTCGGATCGTCGGCGATGCATCCTCGCCGACGACGAGAATTTTCCGACGCCGCGAAGTTCGTCCGCGCGACGCGATCGCGGACGCATCGGTCCGAGGCGGCGACTACCACCGCGGCGCACGCCGATCGACGAGCCCACCAGCCGGTCACGGCCCGCGCCCCGGAGGCCGCATCATCATCTCTTACTCGCGTCCGTCGCTGGCGATCCACGACGCCGACTTCGATCTTCGCGACCACACCGAGTGGTCGGCCGTCCTCACCGCGGCGCGGCCGGTGCTGCGTCGCGCGTGCGCCTGCGTCGGGCGCCTGCAGTCGCCTGACCTCGGGCCGCAGCCGAGCCTCGGCACCGCGTGGCTGGTGCGCGACGACCTCGCCGTGACCAACCGCCACGTCACCGCCACGTTCGCGGAGCGGCTCGCCGGCGGCAGCGCCGCCGTCACCCTCGATCTGCTCGCCGAGCTCGGCTCCGACGCGACCCGGCCGCGCCGCGTCGTCGCGGTCGTGTACGAGGCGGACGACCATGACCTCGCGTTCGTCCGCCTCGCGCCGCCCGCGGCGCCGACCCCGACGCTCGCGCTGGCCCTCGATCACGTGCCGGGCGACCGCGTCGCCGTGATCGGCTACCCGAGCCGCAACATCGCCCACTACGACCCCGCGCACGTCGACCGCATGTTCGGCGATCGGTTCGACGTCAAGCGCCTCGCGCCCGGCGTGCTCACCGCGGTGTCGACCACCCGCATCGACCACGACTGCACCACTCTCGGCGGCAACTCCGGCTCTCCGCTCGTCGACCTCGCCGACGGCGCCGTCGTCGGCGTGCACTACGGCGGCGCCGGCCGCTTCGTCGTCAACCACGCCGTGCCGGCGGGCCTCGTCGCCGAGCGGCTCGCCGGCCTCCCGCGGTGAACCCGACGGCGGCGCAACCTGGCTCACGCATCATGCCGGAGGAGTGCGCTCGCGGAGCTCGGCCGCCCACGCGTCGAGGTCCGGCGACGCGCTGTCGACCAGCCGCTGCTCGTCGCGCAGCTCGCGGATCGCCGCCGCCAGCCGCGCCTTGGCCCGGCGCAGCTTGCTGCGCGTCGCGGCCAGCGGCACGCCGAGGAACTCGGCCAGCTCCGGGCCCGAGAAGTCCTCCCAGTAGTACAGCTCGAGCACGACCTGGTCCTCGACCGGGATGCGCCGCAGGCCCTCGACCAGCAGGCGCCGCTCGCCCCGCGCGGCCAGCCGGGTCGTCGGGCTGGCTCCGAGGTCGACCACCGAGGACGCCTGCAGATCGACCTTCTCGCCGGCCCGCCGCTTGTCGCGAATATATGCGCACAGCACGTGGTGGGCGATGCCGAAGAGGTAGGTCCGGAATGTCGAGGCCTCCCGGAACCGATCCCGTCCCTCGACGCAGCCGATGAAGGTCCGCTGAACCAGATCCTCCACGTGGGCATCGACCTTGTTGGCGAAGAATCGTCGTACCGTGTCGAAGTGGCGCGCGAACAGCTCGCCGCCGGCGCGGCGATCCCCCGCGCGCCACGCGCGAAGCAACTCTACATCACTTGTCATCGCGGCACTTTAGCACGATCATATCGGCCCTCCGTTTGCAGCCGAGCCTGGTCACACGCGGGACAACACGGGAACCTCCGGCAACGCATGCACCTCCTCGATGACACGCGGCATCCGTCCGCGATCCCACCGCGAGCCATGGACCGCGGACTCGACGGTGAAGCCATGCGCCGCCGCATCGCCTCGCGCCTGTTCGACGAGCCGTCCGAGCCGGTGCGCGTCGGCCGGTTCCGCATCCTCGGCTCGCTCGGCGAGGGCGGCATGGGCGTGGTGCTCGACGCCGAGGACGCCGACCTCGATCGCCGCGTCGCCATCAAGATCCTCCGCGAGGACCGCCAGCAGAGCGACAGCGTCGAGCGCGACCGCCTCGTGCGAGAGGCCCGCACGCTCGCCAAGCTCTCGCACCCCAACGTCGTCCAGGTCTACGAGGTCGGCGAGCACGAGGGCGACATCTTCATCGCCATGGAGCTCGTGCGCGGCATGAACCTGCGCCAGTGGCTGTCGGCCCGCAAGCGCACGCTCGGCGACATCCTCGAGCAGTTCCTCGCCGCCGCCCAGGGCCTCGACGCCGCCCACCGCGTGGGGGTCGTGCACCGCGACTTCAAGCCGAGCAACGCGCTCGTCGGCGAGGACGGCCGCGTACGCATCGCCGACTTCGGGCTCGCCCGCGGCCTGTGGCCGATCAGCAGCACCGGCCGCGAGTCCGCGGACAGGCCCTCCTCCGAGCACGGCTCGACCCGCCCCGGCACCGTCGGCACGCCCGCGTACATGTCCCCCGAGCAGCGCAGCGGCGCCAACGTCGACGAGCGCAGCGACCAGTACTCGTTCTGCGTCGCCCTCCACGAGGCCGTGTACGGCCAGCGCCCCGTGCCCGATCGTCCGGGCCGCCCCGCGCCCGCGTTCAAGGTGCCCCTCTGGCTGCGTCGGCTGCTCGACCGCGGCCTCGCCCATCGCCCGGAGGACCGCTTCCCCTCGATGGCCGCGCTGATCGAGGCCCTGCAGGCCGGCCCCCGCCGCCGCCGCCAGTTCCTGCAGACCGCCGGGCTCGCGACCGCCCTCGTCGCCGCCGTCGGCATCGGCGCGGCCCTCAACCGCAGCGACCCGCAGGACGTCTGCCCCGACCCGCGGGCCCAGATCACCCAGTACTGGGACATGGGTCATCGCCACGACGTGCGCACCGCGTTCTCGCAGACCAACCTCGGCTACGCCGCCAGGACCTTCGAGAGCGTCGAGAGAAACCTCGACGCCTACGCCGACCGCTGGACCCGCAACCGCCAGGACGCCTGCGAGGCCACGTGGGTGCGCGGCGACCAGTCACAGGAGCTGCTCGACCGCAGCGCTCGCTGCCTCGACCGCGCGCGCACCAGCTTCGCCAACCTCGTGCGCGTGCTGTCCACCGCCGACGAGACGCTCGTCGCCGACGCCGTCCCGCTGGTCGCCTCGCTCCCGTCGCCCGACCACTGCCGCGACCCCCACGCGCTGGCGATGCTGCAGCCGTCGACGACGCGCGAGCTCGCCGAGGAAACCGCGGCCGAACTCGAGAGCGCCCGCATCTTCTACATCAACCGCCAGGGCCGCCGCGCCGTCGAGCGCCTGGGGCCGGTGCTGTCGCGTCTACAGGCCAGCGGGGACACCGGCGGCGAGGCCGAGGCCCTGCTCCTGCTCGGCGAGATCCAGGGCCGCCTGCTGCGCGAACCGGCCAGCGCCCTCGCCTCGCTCGAGCAGGCCTACGACCGCGCGATGATCGGCGACCGCCCCGATCTCATCTGGGACATCTGGACGCAGAAGGCCTGGATCCACGCGCACGAGCTGAACAAGAACAGCGACGCCCGCAGCATGCTGGGCCACGCCCGCAGCGCCCTGCGGCGGCTCGACACCAGCGACCCGCTCCCCGAGGCGGCTATCCAGAGCGTCGAGAGCTACGTCCTGCTGGCCGAGGGTCGGGCCGACGAGGCCCTGCACATGCGCCGCGGCATCCTCGAGGCGCTGCGTCCTCACCTCGTCGCCGACCACCCCGAGATGATGGCCGCACGCGACGCGCTCGCCGTAGCCTGGGCGGAGAGCGGCGCCGTCGACCGCTCCCGCGCCATCCACCGCGAGGTCATGCTCGACCTCTCCACACGCTATGGCAGCGAGCACCCGACCGCCGCCCGCAGCGAGCTCAACCTCGGCCTCGACGACCTCGAGCTCAACGACCTGCCCGCCGCGCGCAAGCACCTTGAGCACGCGCGTCAGGTGTTCGTCGCCACCGAGGGCCCGCGCGCCCTGATCGTCGGTGTGTGCGAGCACGCCCTCGCCCAGGTCTCGGCCGGCGAAGGCGCCGTCGATCGGGCCATCGTCCACGCCGAGACCGCGCTCGGCATCTTCGACGAGGTGCTCCCCCAGGAGCACATCGATCGCGTCCGCGTCCTCGTCAGCCTCTTCGCCTATTACGGCGAGCAGAGGCGCAACCAGGACATCATCGATGTCTGCCTGAAACTGCTGGCCCTCCACGAAGCCGGGTACCGCGGCGAGTTCGATCTATCCGGCATCCTCATCAACCTCGGCGAGGCCATGTGCGCGCTCGGTCGCTGCAGCGACGCCCTGCCCCACTACCAGCGCCTCGCCGGTCACCTCCAGATCCACCCCGACATCGAACCAGACCTCGTCGGGTTCCCGGAGCGCGGCCTCGGGCTCGCTTACCTCGCCGCCGACCAGCCCGCGTTCGCCCTTCCGTCGCTCGAGCGCGCCTACGCCCTCCTGCGCGACAGCCCGCACGACCGCGCCGGTGTCGACGCCAACCTCGTCGACACCGCCCGCGCGCTCGCCGAGGCCCTGTCCCGCCTCCGCGAGCAGCCCGCCCGGGTCCGCGCCCTGCGCAAGTTCGTGGCCGACGGGGGCCCGCCGCCCCCGTGACCGCGGGCCGCCGGGCCCGCGAAACTTTCTCCGTCCGCAGGCAATCTCGGGACGGCCCCGCGGGACTGCACTGTTCCCGGAGCCCCCCGCCGATGTCTGCGACCCCCCCTCGAACCAAGCCGTCCGACCCGACCGTCAACCTCCGCCGCGGCCGCGGAGGCGTCGACGTGCTGGCGCAGACCCACGTCACCCCCACCTCGAGCGAGAACGCCGCCCTGCAGATCCTCGCGCTGCGCCCCGAGGTCGAGCAGGGCCTCATCAACGACCAGGCCAAGCAGGCCGTCAAGGCCCGCCTGTTCGGCGACGCCGACGCGCCCAGCATGATCGGCCGCTTCAAGGTGATCCGCGAGCTCGGCCGCGGCGGCACCGGCATCGTCTACATCGCCTACGACGTCGAGCTCGACCGCAAGATCGCCGTCAAGCTCCTCAACAACGAGCGCCCCGACGAGCAGACCGGCTCGGCCAACGCCCGCCTGCTGCGCGAGGCCCAGGCCATGGCCCGCGTGTCGCACCCCAACATCGCCGCCGTGCACGAGGTCGGCATGTTCCGCGGCCAGATCTACGTCGCCATGGAGTTCGTGCTCGGCCAGACGCTGTCGGCCTGGCTGCACGCCGCCCGCCGCGACGCCGCCGGCAACCGCACGCCCGGGCACCGCTGGCAGGACATCCTCGCCGTGTTCCGCCAGGCCGC
Organism: Myxococcales bacterium; assembly: GCA_016793465.1. The sequence goes on along the minus strand of JAEUJW010000015.1, from coordinate 34,094 downwards.
CGCCGGCCTCGCCGCCGCCCACGACGCCGGCCTCGTGCACCGCGACTTCAAGCCCGCCAACGCCATCCTCGGCGAGGACCACCGCCTGCGCGTGCTCGACTTCGGCCTCGCCCGCGCCGACGCCACCCCCGGCGGCATCGCCTCGCTCGACCGCACCGACGAGGGCCACGTCGACCTCCCGGTCGCCGAAGCCGCCGACGCGTCGAAGGAGGACATCAAGCTCGACCTCTCGCTCACCGTCACCGGCACCGTGCTCGGCACGCCCGCGTACATGTCGCCCGAGCAGTTCCTCGGCCAGCGCATCGACGCCAAGAGCGACCAGTTCTCGTTCTGCGTCGCGCTCTACGAGGCCCTGTTCGGCGAGCGCCCGTTCGACGGCGACACCCTGTCCTCGCTGATGGCCGCCGTGCTCGCCGGCAAGGTCCGCGAGCCGGCCGCCGCCGCCCGCGTGCCGCGCTGGCTGCGGGCCGCCGTGCTGCGCGGCCTGAGGAACGACCCCGAGCAGCGCTGGCCGTCGATGCACGCGCTGTCGAAGGCCCTCACCCCCGAGCGCAACACCCGCGCCCCGATCTTCGCGGCCCTCGGCTTCGGCGTGGCCATGACGATCGGCGCGACCAGCTACCTCGGCACCGCCGACGCCGCCGCCCAGGTGTGCAGCGGCGCCGACGAGCAGCTGGCCGGCGTGTGGGACGAGGCCCGCAAGGACCAGGTCAAGCAGGCCATGCTGAGCTCCGGCGCGCCCGGGGCGGCGACCACCTACGAACGCGCCGCCGAGCGCCTCGACGCCTACGCCGCCGAGTGGATCGCCGCCCACACCGACGCCTGCGAGGCCACCAACGTGCGCCTCGAGCAGAGCAACCAGCTCATGGACCAGCGCATGACCTGCCTCGCCGAGCGCCGCCACGCGCTCGCCGCGACCGTCAACGTGCTCGCCGTCGCCGACAAGCAGACCGCCGAGAACGCCGTCGACGCCGCCGTCGACCTGCCCGCGGTCGCCCGCTGCAACGAGCTCGAGTACGTCAGCACCCAGGTCAAGCCGCCCGACGACCCCAACGCCGCCAGCCGCGTCGACGGCGCGCGCGCCCTCCTGCGCGAGGCCGACGCCCGCGAGAACGTCGGCAAGTTCACCGCCGCCCTCGACCTCGTGGAGCAGGCCGCCGCCTCGGTCAAGGACATCGACTACCCGCCGCTGCGCGCCGAGATCGCCCTGCGCCGCGGCGTCTCGCTCGAGCTGCTCAGCGAGTACCAGAAGGCCCGCCCCGCGCTCGAGGAGGCCTACTTCACCGCCCTCGCGGCCAACCACGTGCCGGTCGCCATCGACGCCGCCGTCGCCCTCGTGCTCGTCACCGGCCGCCGGCTCTCGACCCCCGACGTCATGCAGATGTGGGTCCGCCACGCCGAGGCCCTGCTGCAGCGCGGCGGCGACGACCGCCAGATCGCCCGCCTGGCCGCCAACCGCGGCCTCGGCTCGTTCCTCGTCGCCGACTACGGCAACGGCGAGGCCCGCCAGCTGAAGGCCCGCGAGTTCTACAACGAGGCCCTGAAGACCTACGAGCGGCACAACGACCTGCTCAACATCGGCCGCCTGCAGATCGCCATCGGCGAGACCTACGAGTTCGTGTCCCCGCCCGACTACGCCGCCGCCGAGCGGCACTTCCGCAGGGCCGTCGACTCGTTCGTCACCGGCGCCTGCGAGGAGCACCCCGGCGTCGCCCTGGCCCACACCTCGATCGGCTACATCCTGCGCCTGCAGCACCGCCTCGCCGAGGCCGAGGCCGAGCTGAAGAAGGCCGGCGAGCTGACGGCCGCGGCCCTCGGCACCGACCACCGCAACTACGGCCTCACCCTCAGCGGGCTGGCGGCGGTCCACATGGAGCGCGAGGAGCTCGACGAGGCCGAGCCGCTGCTGCGCCGCGCCCTCGAGATCCACGCCGACCGCGAGGGCTACGAGCACATCAACACCCAGTCCGCGCAGCAGTCCCTCGGGTACGTGCTCGTCAAGCTCGGCAAGTACGACGACGCCGTCGCGGTCGCCGAGCGCCTCATGACCGGCATGGAGACGACCAAGAACTTCAACCCCTACATGCTCGCCAACGCGTCGCTGCTGCTGTGGGACGCCTACGCCGGGGCCCGCCGCGGCAACGAGGTCACCTCGCGCATCCAGGCCGCCTACGACCGCGTCGCGGCCCTGCAGAAGCCCGCCGAGATCGAGCCGAACCTGCTGTTCGCGCTCGCCAAGGCCCACGCGGAGGCCGACGCCTCCGACGCCCGCGCCCTCGTCCTCCAGGCCCGCAGCAACGCCGAGGCGATGGGCCACGACGGCGAGAAGCTGGCCGCGTTCGACGACTGGCTGGCCCAGCACCCCGCCCGCAAGTGACACGTAGCGCCGCGTCGACGACTGGCTGGCCCAGCACCCCGCCCGCAAGTGACACGTAGCGCCGCGTCGACGAGCGTCGACGCGGCCTGCACGCCCCGCGAGCGGCTCAGCGCCGGCGCCGACGCCCGACGATGCCCGCGAGCAGCACGATCAGCGCGCCCGGCAGCTGCCCGCCGTCGTCGGCCACGCTGCAGCCCTTCTTGGTCGCGCCCGGCGTGCCCTCGACCGGCGGCGGCTCCTCGGCGCTGCCGGTGTACGGCTGGCCGTAGGTGTGGCTCATGTCCGGGTCACGCGGCTCGCCGCCAGAACCACCGGAGCCGCCGTCGCTGCTGCCGCCGCCGTCGCTCGAGTCGCCGCCCGAGCCGCCCGAGCCCGCGTCGGACCCGCCCGAGCTCGAGCCCGAAGACCCGCGCTTCTCGGCCTCGGCCTGCTTCCACTTCTCGGGGTACGGCGGCAGCTCGCCCGGCCGCTTGCGCGCGCCCGCGGCCCGCTTCCACGCGCCCGGCGACGGGAACCACGCCCCGGTCGGCGGCTGGAAGCTGATCACGTAGACCGCGCGGCGGTTCTTCTCCTCGTCGACGCTGTCGCCGGTCTGCACCTTCTGCCCGCGCTCGCCCATGCCGGTGAACCAGATCTCCGACCACACGCCCTTCGACACGAAGTAGTCGGCGATCGCCTTGGCCCGCTGCTCCGACAGCGTCTGGTTCTTGCCCGGCTGGCCGACGGTGTCGGTGTAGCCGCTGATGTACAGCTTGGCGACGTAGCCGCTGCCGGCCAGCATGTTGCCGACCGCCGCCTTGGCGCGCTCGACCGAGTCGAGCTTGTGCATGGCCACCGCCGCCGCCTCGTCGAGCTTCGGCGACTGCTCGCCTTTGATAATTGCCTTGCCGCTGTCGAACACGACCTCGGTGTGCGGGATCTCGATCGCCATCGGCGCGAGGATGTGGTCGCCGAACTGCCCCGACGCCCCGTCGAAGTGCACCTTCACCAGGAACACGTCCTCCGGCCGGTCCCACTTCAACGTGATGCGCTCGCCCGCCGACCACCCGCCCGAGCCCTGGTCCTTGTGGATCACGTCGCCGTCGGTGTCGTAGACCTCGAAGGTGAAGCCCGACACGTCGAACGAGGCCTGGTAGATGGCCTGGTGCTTGTAGACGAGGTCCTCCGCGGTCGCCAGCGCGGTGATCTTGCCGGCCGCGGTGCTGCCCGCCTTGCCCGCGCCGCGCGCGACCTCGAAGCCGAACTCCCCCTCCGACGAGCCCGCCACGATCTTCGCGTTGTACGCGGCCGTCGGCGAGTTCTGCGTCCACACGATCTTGTGCTCCTTGCCGGCCTTCAGCGGCGGGAGCTGCTTCTTGATGGTCTGGCGGTCGCCGAGGATCGTCACCTCGAGCGCGGGCAGGTTCTCGTTCGCGCGGACGATCAGGTACGCCTCCCCCTTCTCGTCGGTCGCGCGCGAGAACTCGTAGTTGAAGGGTCCGTCGATCAAGAGCGCGAGCAGGGCGCCCGCGAGGCTCGGCAGCAGTGGCATGGCGATCTCCGGGGCGCACGGTATCACACCGCAGGGCCCGGAGAACACCCGCCAGGCCGTCTCACGCTCCGTCAGGGGCGCGGTGCTCGGCCTCGACGACGGTGTGGATCCCGCCGCGCACGTAAAAGTCTCCCTCGACCCGCATCCGCCGCGGCTCGATCGCCGCGACCAGGTCGTCGAGGATCTGGTTGGTGACCGCCTCGTGGTACGTGCCGACGTCGCGGAACGCCCACAGGTACAGCTTCAACGACTTCAGCTCGACGCAGCGCTCGCCGGGCGTGTAGCGGATGCGGATCGTGGCGAAGTCGGGCTGGCCCGTCTTCGGGCACACACAGGTGAATTCGGGGCACTCGAAGCGGATCTCGTAGTCTCGACCCGGGCGGGGGTTGGCGAACGACTCGAGCATCGAGCGAGGGTTTGCGGCGGGCACGCGCGGACGCTGCCATGAAAGCCGCGCGCCTCGCAATCCCCCACCCGCGCGCCGCATGCCCCGCTTGACAGCCAGAGCGCCGCCGCGTATTCGCCCTGAGATGCTCCGCGTCCTCGCAGGCGTCGCCCTCGCCTCGATCGCCTGGGGCGCCGCCTGGTTGCTGCTGCCACGAACCCCCGCGCCTGCCGACGACTGCGGCGGCGTGTGCGGCCCCGGCACCGCGTGCGCCGCCGGTCAGTGCCTGCCCGCCGCCGCGCCCGAGCCCGAGCCCGCCGCGCCCCCGCAGAAGGGCAAGAAGGGCAAGAAGGGCCGCCGCTCCGGCGCCGCCGCCGGCGACCCCGCGGATCCCGCCGACCCCGAGGCCCCGCCCGACCAGCCGCCCCCGCCGTTCGTGCCGGTCGACGACAGCAAGATCCCCGCGTTCAGCGACTCCGAGCCGCAGGTCCTCGACCTGAAGGCGGGCAGCGAGCGCCTCGAGCAGCGCACCCTCGACCAGCACTTCGCCCGCGTCACCCCCGAGATCCAGGGCTGTGTGACCACCGCCAGCCGCTACGGCGAGGTCGGCAGCGGCAGCCTCGCCTTCAAGCTGCGCATCCTGCCGAGCGGCAAGGTCGAGGGCGTCAACGTCGCCGCCCCGACCAGCCTGCGCGTGTGGGGCATCCCCCCGTGCGCCCGCAAGGCCGTGTACCAGCACCGCTTCCCCGCGTTCGACGGCCCCGCCATGGCCGTCAGCTTCTCGGTCGACATCGACTGACTTCACGGCCCCTGCGGGGCCCGGTCCGCGGCGTTCACGACGACCTCCCGCCCCGCTCGCACACATCCGGGCCGCGTTCAGTCGGCCTGACGAGCGCGTCTCTCACACATCCGGGCCGGGTTCGCTCGGCCTGACGAGCGCCTCTCGCTTCACGCACATCCGCGCCGCGTCCGCTCGCTACGACGAGCGCCCCTCTCGCACATCGGGCCGCGTTCGTGTGCGTCAGGGCATCGGGTCGGCGACGGACTTCTTCGGCTTCGGCGGCAGCTTCGACTTGCTCTTCTTCAGCTCGCCCGCGCCTTCCTTGCTCAGCCACGCATCGGTGCCGGACCACAGCTTGCGCGCGTAGTCGATGTACTTGGCGGCGTCGGCCTCGTTGCCGCGCTGCTGCAGACACACCGCGTAGCCGGCCCGCGCCTGCGCCCGCTCGGTCGCCGCGCCGGCCATCTTCATCGCCGCCAGGTAGCCGGACATCGCCGCCTCGCAGTCGCCGGCGTGGCGCGCGTCGTGGGCCCGGTCGAGCGTGTCGCGCAGGTCCTGCTTGTCCGCCTCCTCGACCGCGGCGTCGTCGTCGAGCCCGGGCAGCGGCGCGTCCGCCGGCGCGTCCGACTTGCGGACCATCGGCTTCGCCGGCTTGCGATCGAGGCTCTTGCCGCCCTCCATGTCCTTCGGGACAGCCGCGCCCGCGGCCGACGACGGGTCGGCCCTGGCCTCGCCCTTGGCCGCGTCGGCGCCGCGCCCCGGCGACTCCGCCTCGGGCACGGCCGACGCCGGCTCCTGCGGCGCGGCCGGGGCCGGACCTGCCTCCGGGGCCAGGCGCGCCTCCTCGCGGGCGGCCGGCGCGTCGTCGGCGGCCGTCAGCGACAGCTCCGGGCTCGGCTGGACCAGCCACAGCAGCAGCGCCGCCGAGCCCGCCAGCGCCACGCCGGGCAGCAGCAGCGAGCGCCGCAGGCGTTCGAACCACCCGGGCCCCTGCTTCTCGGCGCGACGCGGCGGCTGGCTGCGGTGCGCCTCGGCCAGCACCGCCGCGAGCACGTCGTCGCCGACGTCCTCGAGCGGCAGGGCCTCGCGCGTGGCGGCCAGCACCTCGCGATAACCGGCGAGGCGCTCGCGCAGCGGGTCGGCGAGCAGGCTGTCCTCCGGGCCAGGTTCGAACGTCGGCTCGGTCCAGCGCTCCAGCGCGTCCTCGAGGCGGTCGAGCTCTTCGGGCGAGAGCGATGTGCCTTCGGCGGCCATCAGCAGCGCTCCCATCGTGCACCGTTCGCCCGCGGCGAGGCAAGCATCGCCCCCGCCGCCCGCGAAGGCGTGCCCCGCCCGCCGCGGTCCATCTGAAACACCTCGAACATCGCAGCCGGCCATGAACGGCCCGCCCCCGCCCGCGGTCTCGGCCCGCGAGCGTGTCGGATCGCACGGGCGAAAACCGCCTGGAACGCCGTCTTCACGGCCCTCCGCGGGTTTGCACCGGAGGCACCCAGATCCACCCGTCGGCCAGCCACAGCTCGCCCAGCTCGGCGAGCGCCGCGTCGAGCGGGTCGCGCACGACCACCGCCCCGCCGCCCGCCGTGCGCACGTCCCCGGGCCCCTGCCAGCCCTGCAGGGCCCACAAGAACGCTGTATACGCGGCGATCACGGCCTCGAAGACGTGGGGGCTTCGGACCACGATGTCGGGCCAGACGTAGTCGAAGCGCAGCCCCGGTCGCAATTCGGAGAGCACCCGCCGGCGCAGCGCCCACGCCTCGTCCGCCGGCCCGACCCCGAGCCGCCGCACCACCGACTCGCCCGCCAGGCGGATCAGCGTGGCCGGGGGGTGGACCTCGATCAGGTTCTCGTGCAGGCGCAGGCGCGGAGACAGCACCCGCCGCAGGTAGGCCGCGCGCGCCGCCAGCGGGCCCATACCCTGGCCGAGCGACTCGCGCGGTTGCAGGCCCGCGTGGGCGAGCAGTAGATCCGCCGCCCGCTGGGTGTACGGCGTCACCGCCGGCTTGCCCGGATCCGTGCGCCCGCGCCGGCCGATCAGCGCCGGCGCGTGGCGGCGCATCCACGCGACCACCGGCACCGAGCACGCCGACACCCCGGGGCACGCGAGCTCGCAGCGGATGCACGGCGGCAGCGTCAGCGGGGCGTTGATCGCGACCGCCGTGCCGTCGTCGACGTGGCGCTCGAGGTACGCGACGAGCACCTCGTCGCGGAACAGCGGGTCGCCGCCGTCGTCGCTGTCCTCGCCGCTGCCGCGGTGCCCGTGCCGCACGCGCGCCTCGACGAGGCGCAGCGTGTCCGCCTCGCCCTCGAGGCGGGCCACCGCCGTCGTCTTGCCCCGACCGCCGCCGAGGCTGATGCCGATGAAGCGCGTGAAGCCCCGTCCGCCGGTCCGCGCGCCCGCGCCGTCCGAGCTCACGTCGCCGGCTCGTGCACCGCGGGCATGCGCTCGTGCAGGTACTGCAGGTACGCGATCGCGGCCGGCAGCTCGAGCGCCGGCAGGCGGTCGATCAGGTCGCGCGCCGTCCTCCGCAGCGCCTCCGACGGGCCGCCGCCGCGCTCACCGACCGGCTTCTCGAGCGGCACGTTGGGCTCGGTCGGCTCCTCCGGCTTGCCCCACGGCGGGTAGGCCCCCAGCGTGATGTCCTGGTTGGCCAGCCACCCGTCGATGTAGATGTGCAGCAGGTTGGCGCGGTACGAGAACCACCGGTCGCGCTCGACCGGGTACGACAGCAGCACGTCTTTAAACCGACGGAACGCGCCCTTGCCGTCGATGGCGAGCACCAGCCGCTCGCGCAGCCCGGGCTCCTCGACCGAGGCGACGAACCGCTCCATCCAGCGGTACTGCTCGCGCGACGAGGCCGGGTCGAGGTGGACGAACCGTCCGGTGCTGCGGCTGATGAGCTGCCGCTTCTCCTCGTCCTCGGGGCGGCTGTCGTTGATCGTCACGCACTGCCCGTTGCTCAGGTCGAGGTAGGCGTGGTGCTCCGGGGCGTTGTGTTCGAATGCGGTTTCGAGGGCCGACCAGTCGGGGACCGGCGCTTCGGGGGAGATTTTCATGGCAAAGATCGCTTTCGCTGTTTAGAGCAGTCGAGGCAGCATGCGGGCCCGTGGTGCGCCGCCGCGCTGGTCAGGCGCGGCTCGTGTGGCTGTCGGCCATAACAACAAGAGGCCGCCCTTGCGGGTCCGGGGGCGTGGACGGGCCGCTCTGGGGAACGGCACGTCCAGCGCGCAGCATAGTCCCTCGGCCCGGCGGCGAGCAACAGCTTGCGCACTACCTCACAGGTCCCGCGCCGGTCCGCCCTGGACCCTCGCCGGCGTCGCTCGAATTGGCGCCCGCGCCGCGGCCCGCGACTTGCGTGCAGCGGCAACGTCTCGCGGCGTCGGCCGCCGTGCGTCGGCGACGGCCGAGGCCCCGCGGCGACCGCGGCGCCGCGTCAGCCCCCGGCCAGCCGCGCCCGCAGCTCGGCGACCTCGCGCTCGAGCGCCTCGACCGGCCGCCCGAGCGCCGCCCGCAGCTCCTCACGCACCTGCTCGAGCTCCCAGCGCAGCGCCAGCACCGCGGCCTGCGTCGCGTCCGGCCGCGGATCCTCCGCCGGCGCCGCCGGCATCGCCCCGGGCGGCGCCTCCGCCACGCGCCGGTTGAACTCCGCCACCTGATCCTCGAGCGCGTCGACCCGCGTCTGCGCCGCGTCGAGCTGCGTCACCAGCGACTGGCGAGCGATGGCCGCCAGCTCGACCTGCCGCCGCGCCTGCGCCAGCTGGATCTTCAGGTCCTCGACCTCGCCGTCGCGCCGCCCGCCCTCGACCTTGCCGGCCGCCGCCGCCTGCGTCACCGCCTCCGGCGCCGCCGGCAGCTCGACGAGCGTCACCCCGAGCGGCGCGTCGGCCACCCCGACGAGGGCCACGTAGGTGTCGTAGCGCAGGTCGTCGCCGAGCCGGTTGTCGAAGCCCAGCGACGGCTCGCCCCCGTCCTCGTCCTCGTCGCCGACGTCCTCCTCGTCGCGGACCACCTCGCCGCAGTCGACCACCACCGCCACCGGCACCGTCGCCAGCGCGTACACCCGGGCCCGCGCGAAGTGCTGGGCCACGAGGTCCTGGAAGTCCGCCAGCCCGAGCCCCCCGCGGGTCGCCGCCGGGCTCGACACGATCGCCATGCGCCCCGCCGCCGCGCCCTCGCCGATCGCCGCGAGCAGGCGGAACGCCCGCGTCTCGAGGCGGTTCTCGAGGCGCCCGCGGGCCCGCGCCGCGAACCGCGACAGGCTGGCCGCGTCGACGAACAGCCGCTGCAGATCGACGACCGCCACCTCCCACGGCGAGTCGGCCAGCACCGCCTCGAACTCGTCGAAGCCGTAGGCCCCGCGCCGCTTGCCGCCGAGCTCGTGGGCCAGCAGCCAGGCCTGGCCGCCGCGCTCGGGCAGCGCCTCCATCAGCAGCGCCGCCGCCGGCCCCGGCAGCGCCTGGCCGGACGCCAGCGTCGCCTCGATCTCCGCGTCCGCGAACACCCGGGCCCGCCCCGACCACACGTCGCGGGTGAACGCCAGGCGCCCGCACCAGCGCGGCAGCGGCGACCCCTTCACGGGCGGCCCGGCCCGCGACGCGGGTGCCGGCTCGGCTTCGCTGCCGGACGTCATCCGGCCCACTCTTAGCCCGGCGCGCGCCTCCCTGGCAACGTTTCGCCGCTCGCCGCGCCGCCGACCCGCGCCCCCGCCTTCCTGGTTTGCCAGGCCCCGCCCGCGGTGCTAGCGTCCGCCGCCCTTTATGCTCGACGCCTCGCTCCGCGCCAAGCTCGACAGCATCGCCGATCGCCACGAGGAACTCGGCGCCATGCTGTGCGACCCGGAGATCGCCCAACAGAAGGGACGTTTCCTCGCCCTCTCGCGCGAGCACGCGGAGATCGCCCCGCTGGTCGCCGCCTTGAAGGAGTACGCCGGCGTCGAGGCCAACCTGAAGGAGGCCGAGGATCTGCTCGCCGACCCCGACATGCGCGACATGGCCGAGCAGGACGTGCGCGAGCTGAAGGCCCGCCGCAGCGACCTGTCCGCCGCCCTCCAGCGCCTGCTCCTGCCGAAGGACCCCAACGACAGCCGCGACGTCATCCTCGAGATCCGCGCCGGCACCGGCGGCGAGGAGGCCGCCCTGTTCGCCGCCGACCTGTGGCGCATGTACACCCGCTTCGCCGAGCGTCACGGCTGGAGCGTCGAGGTCCTCAGCGTCAGCGAGGCCAGCGCCGGCGGCTTCAAGGAGGTCACCGGCCAGGTCCGCGGCCGCGACGTCTACGCGCTGTTAAAATGGGAGAGCGGCGTGCACCGCGTGCAGCGCGTGCCGGCCACCGAGGCCCAGGGCCGCATCCACACCTCGACCGCCACCGTCGCGATCATGCCCGAGGCCGAGGAGGTCGACGTCGTGCTGCAGCCGAAGGACCTCGAGGTCAGCTTCATGCGGGCCAGCGGCGCCGGCGGGCAGAGCGTCAACACCACCGACTCGGCGGTGCGGATCACCCACATCCCGACCGGCATCGCCGTGCACTGCATGCAGGAGAAGTCGCAGACCAAGAACCGCGAGATCGCCATGCGCCTGCTCCGCAGCCGCCTGCTCGACCGCGAGATCCAGCGCGTCCAGGCCGAGCGCGCCGCCCAGCGCAAGGGCCAGATCGGCACCGGCGACCGCGCCGAGAAGGTCCGCACCTACAACTACCCGCAGGACCGCGTCAGCGACCACCGCATCAACCTGACCCGCCACGCCCTGCCCGACTTCATGGACGGCGACCTCGAGGACGTGATCGCCGCCCTGCGCGCCAGCGACGAAGCGCAGCGCCTCGCCGAAGCGCAGTCCTGACGGATGACATCCGGCGACGCAGGGGCTATCGTCGCGGCGTGAAGCGGTCGATACAGGTCGAGATCGCCGGGCAGCAGCTCACCATTCGCAGCGACGAGGGGGCCGAGTACGTGCACCAGCTCGCCGACTACGTCGACGCCCACCTGCGCATGCTCAGCGGGGGCCGCCGGATCACCAACCAGCAGAGCCTCCAGCGCGTCGCCCTGCTGGTCGCCATGCAATTGGCCGACGAGCTGTTCCGCGAGAAGGACCTCCACCAGCGCTTCCGTCGGCGGGTCGCCGACAAGCTCGCCGTCCTCCAGCGCGCGATCGACGAGCACGAGCAGCGGCTCGCCGGGCTCGCCCAGGAGCCCCCGCCGGTCAAGGACCTGAGCCCGCCGGTGTGATCGCCTGACCGCCTGCGCAGGGTCGAGCCGTCCCCGCCGGGCCCTGATATCCTCGGCGCCTCATGCCGACCCCCGCCCTCGCCGCGCGCTCGCCCGCCCTCGCCACCTTCCTCGAGCGCGGCTACTTCGAGCAGGCCTCCGACTTCGCCGCCATCGACGCCGCGATGGCCGCCGGCATGGTCACCTTCTACGTCGGCTACGACCCGACCGGGGCCTCGCTGCACGCCGGGCACCTCGTGCAGATCATGGCCATGCGCGCGCTGCAGCGCTGCGGTCACCGGCCGATCGTCATCGTCGGCGGCGGCACCGGCATGGTCGGCGACCCCTCGGGCAAGACCGAGAGCCGCAAGCTGCTCACGCCCGCCGAGATCGCCAGCAACGCCGCCGCGCTGAAGGCCCAGCTCGGGCGCTTCCTGCACTTCGACAGCGGCCGGGCCAACGACGCCGTCCTGCTCAACAACGCCGACTGGCTGCTCGAGCTGCGCTACATCGACTTCCTGCGGGAGATCGGGCGCCACTTCACCGTCAACCGCATGGTCGCGGTCAAGACCTACCGCGACCGCCTCGACGCCGAGATCCCGCTGTCGTTCCTCGAGTTCAACTACCAGCTGCTGCAGAGCTACGACTACCTGCACCTGTTTCGCCACCACGGCTGCACCCTGCAGTTCGGCGGCAGCGATCAGTGGGGCAACATGGTCGCCGGCATCGAGCTGATCCGGCGCATGACCCCCGAGGGCCGCGACCCCGACGTCGCCCACTGCCTCACCCTCCCGCTGCTGACCACCAGCGACGGCCGCAAGATGGGCAAGACGGAGCGCGGCGCGATCTGGCTCGACGGCGACCGCTTCTCGCCGTTCGACTACTACCAGTTCTGGGTGAACTGCGACGACCGCGACGTCACCAAGCTGTTGAAGCTGTTCACCGAGCTTCCGGTCGCCGACATCCACGCCCTCACCGCCGAGGGGGGCGCCGCGCTCAACCGGGCCAAGGCCGCGCTCGCCTACGAGGCCACCCGCCTGCTGCACGGACAGGGGCACGCGGATCAGGCCAGACAAGCCGCGCAGCAGGCCTTCGGCCAGGGCGACGACTGGAGCGCCGTGCCGTCCCTCGCCCTCGACCTCGCCGACATCAAGCTCGTCGACCTCGTCACCCACCCCGACGTCGAGGCGTTCAAGAGCAAGCGCGAGGCTCGCCAGCGCATCGAGCAGGGCGCGATCCGCATCAACGGCGAGCCCTGCAACGACCCTCACCGCGTGCTCGTCGCCGCCGACTGTCAGGACGGCTACATCCGCCTGCAGGCCGGCAAGAAGACCCGCCTGCGCGTGGCCCTCCGCGCCTGATCCGGCGGCGCCGCTGTCGCCTCGCGCCCCCGCACGATCGCGCCGCGGCGACGTCCCGGGCCGCGCTACGATCGGCGCATGCGCTTGACCTGCCTCGCCCTCCTCCTCGCCCTCCCCGCCTGCGGCGACGACACCGCCGGCACCGCCACCACCACCGGCAGCGACACCGGCACCTCGCAGGCCGAGGCCGGTTCGTCCGGCGCCCCCGTCACCTCGACCAACAGCCCGACCACCGACGTCTCCGGCACCGGCACCGCGACCGGCGAGACCACCGACAGCCCGACCGCCGCGACCTCGAGCGGCGGCGACGTCACCACCGCCCCCGCGACCGCCACCAGCGGCACCACCGACGCGAGCGACACCTCGACCGGCGCCGACACCGACACCACCGCCGGCGGCACCGACACCGGCACCACCGACGACAGCACCACCGGCGGCGTCATGGGCTGCGGCTTCGACGGCCCCAGGCTCGACGCCACCCTCGTGCACAACAACAACCAGCCCCCGCCGCCGTGCGGCACCGTCGAGTTCACCGGTCAGAACATGGCCATGAGCCCCGGCCCGGTCTACGCCCTCGACGGCTGCCCCTGCGGCAACGACTGCTTCGCCCCCGACCCGTGGACCTTCAGCCTCGACGTGCCCGCCGGCGCCCTCCCGCTGCAGATGCCCGTGTGTCCGCGCATCGTCATGGAACGGACCATGAGCAAGGCCGGCTGCGAGCTCGTCGGCGTGGCCATCTGGGAGCTCGACCCCGCCAGCGACATCGACGTCCCGTGGTACGTCGCCGGCAGCCTGCTCGGCCCGATCGCCGCCGTGCAGGACGACCTCGACGTCGCGCAGATCGGCGTCGAGGAGTGCGCCAAGTGCGACGGCTGCTGCAACGACGGCGCCCGCTACGACCTCGAGTTCTCGGCCCTCGGCGACAGCCTCGTCCTGCCCGAGAACGGCGCCGGCACCCTCGACAAGCCCGGCGACGACTTCCACTACAACGTCACCAACTACCAGAGCCACCTGACGGGCATCTGCGACGACTCCCCGCAGATCGACTGGATCGTCAGCCTCGAGCTGGAGCCGTGACCTCCGCGGGCGTCGCCTCCTCGCGCTTCGCCGCGGTCGAGCCGAAGCGCCCGACGATCTCCGCCCCGCTGCGGCGCGCGTGCACCTGGGTGATCTCCGCCCCGAACAGCACGATCAGCGACGAGTAGTAGATCCACACCATCAGCACGATCACCGAGCCCGCGGCCCCGTAGGCCGAGGCCACGCCCGAGCGCCCGATGTAGAACCCGATCGCCACGCGCCCGACCGCGAACAGCAGCGACGTGATCGCCGCCCCGATCCACACCTCGCGCCAGCGCACCACCGCGTTCGGCAGCAGCTTGTAGAGCATGGCGAAGAGCCCCGTCATCAGCACCAGCGGCACGCCGATGTCGGCCGCCCGCCACAGCCAGTCCCACGCCGGCCCGTCGACCCGGCTCGACAGCGCCGACAGCACCGAGCTGGCGACCAGCGAGGCCACCACCGTGGCCCCGAGCACGCCCACGAGGATCAAGCTGAACAGCCGCCCGCGCAGCAGCGCCATGACCGGCTTGGGCGGCGCCTTCACCCCCCAGATCTTGTCGAGCGCGGCCTGCAGCTGGGCCAGGGCCGTCGTCGCCCCGATCAGCAGCCCAACGGCCGCGACCACGGCCGACAGCCAGCCCGAGCCCTGCTGATGCGCCTTGGCGAGCACGTCCTGGGCGAACTCCGCCGCGTCGGCGCCGACCGACGACTCGAAGGTCGCCAGCACCTGACCGCGCGCCGCCTCCTCGCCGTAGACCAGGCCCGCGATCGCCACGATCATCAGCAGCAGCGGCGCGATCGACAGCAGCGTGTAATACGACAGCGCCCCCGCCAGCGTGAACGGGTCCTCGTCGAGGAACTCCCTGCCAGTGTCCTTCAGCAACGAGACGAGCCGGTGCATGGTCACGCAAACGTACAGCACCCGCCCGCGGACCGGAGCGCGCCGCGCCGCGCAACCTCGCCGCGCCGCCTGCCCGGCCGCTGCACGAGTTGCGCGCCCCCTATCGCGTCCGCGCGGCGATGCTGCACCGTCCGGCCGCGGAGCCTCTCCCGTGGCCGCCGCGCCTTCCGCGTATCATGGCCTCCCGCTCGCGGGGAGGCTGACAATGACACCTGGAATTCGTACTGCGACCACCACGCTCGCCGGCCTGGGCCTGGCGCTCGCCGCCTGCGGGGACGACGGCCGGCCCCTGGACAGCGAGTCTGCCAGCGCGAGCATGACGGCGACCATGACCGCCACCATGACCGCCGGTGTGCCGACCACCGGCGACGACGGCAGCGCCAGCGACAGCCTGACCGGGACCACCGCGGTCAGCGGCGTGAGCGAGTCGGCCACCGTCGCCAGCACGCCGAGCGAGCCGACCACCGACGTCAGCGCCAGCGCCACCGACACCGACGCGACCGCCGGCACCACCGACAACACCAGCGGCGGCCCCCCGCCGTTCTGCAGCGAGGAGCCGCCCGCCGGCTACGTCGGCCCGTTCGACGCCAGCTGCAAGACCGAGCCGCAGATCGGCACTTTCACTCCCGTGGCCGAGTGGTCGAAGAGCAGCTGGGCCGCCGCGCCCGCCTACGACCAGGCCATGGTCGCCCCCATCGTCGCCCCCATCACCGATGACGACGGCGACGGCGTCTACGGCAGCCCCGGCGACATGCCCTCGATCCTCATGGTCACCTACGCCGGCGCCGCCTACCAGTCCGACGGCGTGCTGCGGGCCATCTCCGGCGACGGCGCCCTCGAGCAGCTGGCGATCCCCGGCGTCGCCGCCTGCTCGGGCCTCGCCGCCGGCGACATCGACGGCGACGGCATCGTCGAGCTCGTCGCCGTCGACCCCGCCGGCGCCGTCGTCGCGTTCGAACACGACGGCGCCGCCAAGTGGACCAGCGCCGCTTACCCCGCCGACCTCGCCTATGCATTCATGAGCGTGCCGTCGATCGCCGACATGGACGGCGACGGCAGCCCCGAGATCATCGTCGGCCGCGTGATCCTCAACAGCGACGGCAGCCTGCGCGGCAAGGGCCTCCACGGCACCGGCGCGCCGACCTACGGCAGCACCTCGTTCGCCGTCGATACCGACAACGACGGCGTGCAGGAGGTCGTCGTCGGCAACGCCCTCTACAGGCCCGACGGCAGCGACATCTGGTACAACCAGATGGCCGACGGTTACCCCGCCGTCGCCGACTTCGACGGCGACGGCGGCCCCGAGATCGTCGTCGTCGGCGCCGGCACCGTGCGCCTGCAGACCGCCGGCGGCGGCGTGCTGTGGGACGTCGCCAACCCCGCGCAGGTCGGCGGCCCGCCGACCATCGCCGACTACGACGGCGACGGCAAGCCCGAGATCGGCGTGGCCGGCAAGGTCGGCTACGTCGTGTTCGACACCGACGGCAGCGTGCTGTGGCAGCAGGCCACCCAGGACGCCAGCTCCGCGGTCACCGGCTCCTCCGTCTACGACTTCGAGGGCGACGGCGTGGCCGACGTCGTCTACGCCGACGAGGTCAACCTCTACATCTACTCCGGAACCGACGGCAGCGTGAAGCTGACCTACGACGGCCACAACAGCGGCACCTTGATCGAGTACCCGATCGTCGTCGACGTCGACAACGACGGCCAGGTCGAGATCGTCGTCACCCACAACAACCTCATCCAGACCGCCCACGGCGTCACCGTGGTCGGCGACATGGACCAGTCCTGGCGCCCCGGCCGCAAGATCTGGAACCAGCACGCCTACAACATCACCAATTCCATACGCGTGTCGTGATACCGCGCTGCGCGGTCGTATACTTGAGATTGTGTACTTTCGGACAGGGCCCAAAGGCCGCTAGTGTGGTACGAATTTGTCTCGATACTCGGAGGGTAGGAGGTAGGTCCATGATCAACGCTGCGTTCGTGCGCGAGTGCAAGCCACGCGTGAAGATGTACGAAGTCACCTGTGATGCACTGCCGGGGTTCATCCTCCGCGTTCTGCCCACGGGGAAGAAGGTCGCGCTCGTGCGGTACCGGGTGGCCGGTAAGGATCATCGAGAGCGGATCGGCCTACTCGGCCCGACGATGACGATCGAGGAGGCGCGGCGGCGGGCCGCGATCATGCTCGCCGGCGTCGCCGCGGAGACGAGTGACGGAGCGACGACGAGCACATCGATGGCGGGCACACGCGCCCCTGTGAAACAGGTGGAACCAGTGCGATCTCAGATCGAGACGCTCCGATCGCTGGCCGAGCGCTTCATCCGTGTGCACGTCGACGTCAGGCTCAAGTCCGGGACGGCCGATCGGTACCGTCAGAACATCCGCGACGTGATCCTCCCGTACAAGGGGATCGAGGACAAGCCGACGGGGGACGCCGAGACGGCAAGCAAGCCGACGGCGGACAAGCCGACCTTCGGTGAGCGGGACTTCCGCAGCATCAAGCGGTCCGAGATCAACGAGCTGCACGCGTCGCTGAGCAAGACCAAGGCCGCGGCCAACAGCGTGCTCGGCACGATCAGCAGCCTGTTCTCGTGGATCTACAAGGACCGCGAGCTGCCAGACCTGCGCAACCCGGCCTTCGGCATCGAGCGCTTCCCGCTGACGAAGCGCGAGCGTTTCCTGACCCCGGAGGAGCGGCAGCGGGTCCAGGCGGTGATCGACGCGGGCCTCAGGATCTCCGCCGGCCGCAAGGGCCACCTGCACATCGCCACCGTGTGGGCGTTCGACCTGCTGGCGCTGACCGGCCGCCGCCGTAACGAGATCGTCACGCTCAAGTGGGAGATGGTGAACTGGCAGCACGCGTTCCTGGACCTGCCCGACACGAAGGGCGGCCAGCTCAAGATCCAGGTGTCGAAGCACGTGCTCGGCCTGCTGAAGTACATCCACGAGCAGACCGGCAACCCGCGCACGGGCTACGTACTTCGCGGGCCGAAGGGGACGCGGATCAAGAGCATCAACCGCTCGTGGGAGAAGGTCCGCGCCGCTGCCGGGATCCCCGACGTCCGCCTGCACGACCTGCGGCACTCGTTCGCCAGCGACGCGCTCATGTGCGGGGTCCCGCTGGCCGTGGTCGGCGCGTTGCTCGGGCACAAGCACGACCGCACGACGCAGCGCTACGCCCACCTGGCCAACGGCGTCGTCCGCGACGGTCTCGAGGCGGCGACGGACCGGATCGTGGGCGCGACGCGGGGGGTCGCCATCCTCACGCCTCCGCCGTTCGAGCGCCTCACCGACCGGCAGTGGAAGCGGATCGCCGCGATCGTGGAGGCGACGCGCGGCACCTGCGGGGGCCGCCGCACGGACCTGCGGCGGGCCGTCGACGCGATCCGCTGGGTCTTGCACAACGGCGCCAAGTGGCGCGAGATGCCGAAGACCCTCGGCCGCGCCACGACGTGCTGGCGGTGGTACGAGCGCTGGTGCGGCAACGGGACGTGGACGCGGATCACGGCCGCCCTTGAGCTGCCGGAGATCGAGGTCGGCCGCGAGCCGCGGCATGTGTCACGGGGGGCCGCTCGGCCCAGGCCGACGCTCGACGTCGAGGCGGTCGAGGTCAGGCCGCCCACGACGCGCGCGGCAGCGCTCCGCCGCTCCGCCTGACCTTTCGGTGCTTGGCGTCTCCGGTCTGTCCACGGCACCCCGAGGGCCGTGGACGAGTCAATTTGCCTCGCCACGACCGTTCGCCCACGGCCGACGACTTCGCCCGGCACATCCGCACCATGGGCGATGGTCACGGGGGTGCAGCCGGCAGCTACGGGGTCTCCGCGGACCACCACACGTCCGCCGCGATCTCGCCACGGGCGCGTGCGGGGCAAAGCTCGCGGCGGATCTCGAGGTTGACCTCAATGTCCGGCGCCTCGCAGGTGGCGACCGTCAGCCAGACATCGATGTGGTTGAGGTCGGGGTCGTCATCCGGCTCGAGGTAGTCGCCGAAGTTGAAGTCGTCGCCGAGCGCGTTGCCCTCCTCGAGCTCGCGCACGAGCGTGTGGCCGTCGCGGACGCCGGGGAGCAGGCTCTCGAACACCCGCCGGCCTTCTCCCGCCATCAGCGGGGCGGGCTGATTGCGCGTCAGGACGGGGATCGTCGCGGGGTCCGGCTCGAGCGCGTGCTCGTAGACGGCGATCCGGCACGGCTCTGTGCCGCGGTTGATCGCCGTGCCGAACCACGAGGCGGCGACGTAGGCGGTGCGCGCTGGGGTCGAGCCGTGGACGTGGACCGCGACCGTCCCGGGACCGGACGGCTTGAAGGGGAGGATCGTGACGTCGTCGCTACAATCGCCGTAGCCGCAGCCGGGCGCGATGAGGGCCAGAGCCAGGGCGCTACTCGCGGACTTCGAGATCGACGGTGTCATCGATGGTGGTCCCTTGCGGGGGCTCGGTGGAGGCGCCGATGCGCCAGGAGACGAGGATTTTGCCGTCTGGGACCGTGTCGAGCCGCTCGAACACGATGGCCCGGGGGGTCGCGCACATCCCCGCGATATTCTCGATGTAGACGTAGACGTCGAGGCCGGCGGCGCGGTCGACGACCTCGGCGTCGCTCTCGCTCTCGAGGTACGCGGCGTAGCGCATCTCGTCGGCTCCGGAGGCGATCTGGGCCACGGACATGATCGTGATGCCCATGCTCGATCCGTACTCCGCCCCGCTCGGCTCCTGTCCCTTGATGCAGGCGCGGATCTCGAAGCGACGGACCGGATTGTCGAGCGTGAGCTCAAACTCGGGGCCGTCGATCTCGCCGCTGGCCTCGGTGACGAACGACTTGTTGTGGACTACGACGCCGCCAGCGATGAAGTTGTGCGGCGCGCCATCGACAGTGATGTCCACGACCTCGCGCAGGCCCGCGTACGCGGCGACGTCCAGGACCGGCGCTGCGGCCGCGGACCCCGCGTCGGCGACAAGCAGGGTCCGGCGTGCTCCGTCGACCCAGCGCGCGGCGGGCTCGTACGCGGAGGTCTCCGGGGCGTACAGCGGGTGGTCGGGCGTGCACACCAGCTCGCCGGTGCGGTGCATGAGCCGCACACACTCGCGGCGGGCCGAGCGGCGAGCGACGATCGTCCGCACGCGTGCTTCGCCCGTGGCGACGTCGCAGGCGAACACCTCATCGCCGACGAACAGGTCGCCCAGGCGACGCAGGCCGCGCGGCGTGCGGATTGGCGTGTCGGCGCAGACGCAGGCGCAGGACGCGAGCGGCGACCCGACGAGGACCGTGCCCAAGGCGACCACGACGTCTCGACGCCACATCGCACCAGGGATACCACGGGGCGCGGGGCATGGGAAGCCGGGCCCGGCTGCAAGCGACGTCGTCGCATTCGGTGTGCCGACACCGTCGGAACGAGTTGTTCGCCAGGCAGGGAGTCGAGTCGGGCACGGCCCTGTGTGCCGACACAGCTCGACGCGCTTCACCTCACCGCTCGCGGCGTTACTTCCGGTTGCCCAACGCGTACCCGGCCGCGCCGGCCGCAGCTACAAACGAGACCGCAGCCGCGATCTTGCCGGCACTCCAGTACGGCTTGGGGGGCGGGCCCTCGGCGCGGAGCTTGCGAATCTCTTCGCGCCGGGAGGCCGCCTCGGCCTGTAGCTCGCGGATCTCCGCGACGAGTTTCGACTGATCGTCGCGCAGTTTCTGATTCAGATCGGTCATGCGGGCAGCCCCGGCCCGGAGCTTGAGGAGTTCCTCGTCCTGCTTCGCCCGCTCGGCAAGATCCTCGGCACGGAGCCGCTCGAGCGTCCTGTTGATCTGTGTCTGCCGGACGATCTCGGCCTGCTGGTCCGCGCTCTCCTTCTCGAGGGCGACATTCTTCGCGTGGAGCTCGGCGACCCGCTTGTTCACCTCGGCCAGCTTGGCCTGGGCCTTCTTCTCCCGCTCCTCGGCCGCTGTGCGCTCGGCCTGCGCTTCGCGGAACTGCTGCCACGGGTCCGCCGGTGATGCCCCGCGCACCGGCCCAGGGACGGCGTGAAGATGCCGGCCCGCGGCATCCTGGCGGATGGTCTTCACCTCCTCCGCACCGGCGGCGATGACCTTGGCTTCGGCCTTGTCGCTGTAGCTGACGAGTACGAAGTCCTGCTCACCGCCCAGGGCGTGGACCAGCTTGTCGAACACGTCCAGCGTGGGGTTCGGGGCGGCGGCGTTGAGCAGCGTGCTGAGCGTCGATCGGTGGACGCCAGCGACCCGCGAGAGCGCCGAGACGTTGGAGATGTTCTCGCGGGCCATGATCTCCTTGATGCGCCTGATGAGCGCGAGAGGCTCATTGGTCTCCACGCCGTTGAAGCGCGCCCCCGCTTGCTGCACGAGGTTGAGGTAGACCTCGAGCGTCGGGTTCGGCTCATCTTGCTGGAACAGCGCGATCACATCGGGCGCACACAGGCTCGAGCGCTTCGCCAGCTCATCCCTGGTCATGCCCGACTTCCGCAGCCATGCCTCCAACTCTCCGAACCACCGACGAGTGCCCATGTCACCACGCTACGGACCCACGACGTGGCGGTCAAGCATGACGTAGACGCGCGAGTTCGACGACACCGGACCCGACGGACCCGACGACCCCGACGACAGCGCGCTCGACAGCCTGACGACACCGGCGACAGCACGCTCGACAACACCGCCAACAACCCCAACACCCCGTTCAACAGCTCCGGCAACAGCACACTCGACAGCCCGGCCGACAACCCGACAGCCCCGGCGACAGCACGCTCGACAGTCCGGCCGACAACCCGACAGCCTCGGCGACAGCACGCTCGACAGCCCGGCCGACAACCCGACAGCACGCTCGGCAGCCCGGCCGACAGCTCCGGCGACAGCCCGACGATCACCGGCGACAGCGCGCTCGACAGCCTCGGCGACAGCCCGACGACCGCAGCGGCAGCGCGCTCGACAGCCCGCCGGCAGCGCGCTCGCGGCGACAGCCGGCGACCCCAGCAGCAGCGCGCTCGACAGCTCCGACAGCGCGCTCGACAGCCCCGCCGACAGCCCGACGATCACCGGCGAAAGCGCGCTCGACAGCTCCGGCGACAGCGCGCTCGACAGCTCCGGCAACAGCCCGACGACCCCGGCGACAGCGCGCTCGACAGCCCCGCCCACAACGCGACGATCACCGGCGACAGCGCGGTCGACAGCCCCGACAACCCCGGCGACAGCGCGGTCGACAGCCCCGCCGACAGCCCGACGACCCCGGCAACAGCGCGCTCGACAGCTCCGGCGACAGCGCGCTCGACAGCACCGGCGACAGCCCGACGACCCCGGCGACAGCGCGGTCGACAGCCCCGCCGACAGCCCGACCACCCCGGCAACAGCGCGCTCGGCAGCCCCGGCGACAGCCGACGATCACCGGCAACAGCGCGCTCGACAGCTCCGGCGACAGCGCGCTCGACAGCTCCGGCGACAGCGCGCTCGACAGCTCCGGCGACAGCGCGCTCGACAGCTCCGGCGACAGCCCGACGATCCCGGCGACAGCGCGCTCGACAGCCCCGCCGACAGCCCCGCCGACAGCCCGACGATCACCGGCGACAGCGCGCTCGACAGCCAAGCCGACAACCCGACGACCCCGGCGACAGCGCGCTCGACAGCCCCGCCGACAGCCCGACGATCACCGGCGACAGCGCGCTCGACAGCCAAGCCGACAGCCCGACGCCCCCGGCGCCAGCGCGCTCGACAGCCCCGCCGACGGCCCGACACCCTGGCGACAGCGCGCTCGACGCCCCGCCGACAGCCCGACGATCACCGGCGACAGCGCGCCCGACGCCCCGGCGACAGCGCGCCCGACGCCCCGGCGACAGCGCGCTCGACAGCCCGACGATCACCCGCGACAGCGCTCGACAGCTCCGCCGACAGCGCGCTCGACAGCTCCGCCGACAGCCCGACGATCCCGACGACAGCGCGCTCGACAGCCCGACCGACAACCCAACGACCCCGGCGACAGCGCGCTCGACAGCTCCGCCGACAGCCCGACGATCCCGGCGACAGCGCGCTCGACAGCCCAGCCGACAACCCGACGACCCCGGCGACAGCGCGCTCGAAAGCCCCGCCGACAACCCGACGACCCCGGCGACAGCGCGCTCGAAAGCCCCGGCGACAGCCCGACGATCACCGGCGACAGCGCGCTCGAAAGCCCCGGCGACAGCGCGGTCGACAGCCCCGGCGACAGTCCGACGATCACCGGCGACAGCGCGGTCGACAGCCCCGCCGACAGCCCGACGATCACCAGCGACAGCGCGGTCGACAGCCCCGCCGACAGTCCGACGATCACCGAAGACAGCGCGACCGACAGCCTGACGCCCCCGGCGACAGCGCGCTCGACAGCCTGACGCCCCCGGCGACAGCGCGCTCGACAGCCCCGCCGACAACCCGACGACCCCGGCGACAGCGCGGTCGACAGCCCCGACGACCCCGACGACAACTCCGCCGACGGCCCGACGACCCCGGCGACAGCGCGCTCGACAGCCCCGCCGACAGCCCGACAATCACCGGCGACAGCGTGGTCGACAGCTCCGCCGACAGCCCGACGACCCCGCCGACGGTGCGCTCGACACCTCCGGCGACAGCGCGGTCGACAGCCCCGCCGGCAGCCCGACGACCCGCCGACGGTGCGCTCGACACCTCCGGCGACAGCGCGGTCGACAGCCCCGCCGACAGCCCGACGACCTCGGCGACAGCGCGGCGACAGCCCGACGATCCCTGGCGACAACGCGCTCGACGGCCATTCGACGATCACGGCCGACGAACTGCCGATGGTGCACGCTCCCGCGCATCACGGCCGCCGATCCTGTGGGTGGACAGGTGGGTGAGAGCTGGAACTCGCTGGAAAATTCGTGGGTGAGCGTGGATGAAGCGTGGCGGATCATGGAACCCGCGCGTAGCCCGACGACGGAGCCGGCCTGGACGTCGGCGCGCACCCAGTGTGTGGGCGGCGATGGTGGACCACGCCGACGCGACCGACCGCGTCGTGGCGATCCGCGCCATCGCCTGCGTGGAACGTGGCGGGAAGCGGGCTGGAAATTGGTAGGAAGTAGGCAGGAAATAGGCAGGAGTAGGCGGGAAACCGCCTGAACGTCGCCGCGAGTCACTCATCCTGGCCGTCAACGTCGAGCTCAACGAGGCACCCCTCGATCTCGCTGGCCCGACGAAAGCGGGCGCGTATGGCGTCTGGCGTGAGCGACGGATCGGCGTTGGCGGGGTCAGGCTGCAGACGCCCTGATCCGCGACGGTTGCCCGCGATTCTGCCACAGGCGTATCGTGGGCGCGATGCCCTGCGACGCTCCAGCGCGAGCTGAAGGCCGCCCATGACCGGGATCGTCGGTGTGTTCCTCGCGTTGGTGCTCGCACTCACTGTCGTCCACCGCGAGCTGCTGCGCCGCGCCTTCCTCCGCGCCGAGGACCCGCGCGCCCTCGGCGCGCTGCGCATAGCCTTCACCGCGGTGGCGATCGTCGGCGTGCTCGAGCCCGTCGTCGACGCGACGTGGTGGTTTAGCGACGAGGGCATTTTCCTGCGCGACGGAGCCCGCGAATACATGACCGCCGGCTCGCTCGCGGGCCTCCAGGACGGGTTCGACGCCGTCGCGGCCTGGTACTACCTCACCGCCG
This sequence comes from Myxococcales bacterium, assembly GCA_016793465.1. Next base: position 9,872 of record JAEUJW010000015.1, on the reverse strand, counting down.
GCTACGCGACCCCGCTGCACTTCTGGGACACGCCCGCGGTCGTCGCCGTGTGGACCACCGCGCTGATGCTCGCGCTGGTCGGCCTGCTTCTCGGCCTGCGCACGCGCGCGTGTGCATGGATCGTGGTTGTCCTCTACATCGGCCTGCTCCGCCGCGACGCGCTGTGGGTCGCCGGCGAGCAGATCTATTGCTCGGGGTTCGTCCTGCTCGCCATGTCGCGCTGCGGCCACGCCTACAGCCTCGACAACTGGCTGCGCTGCCGGTCGCTGCGCCGGAGCGGCCGCCTCTCGCAGCCCGGTGGCCCGGGCGACGGCGCTGGCACCCCGACCCTCGCGGCGATCTACCGACGGATCCCCGCCTGGCCGCGGCTCCTCGTGATCGCCCAGCTCACCGTCGCCTACGGCCTCAACGGCCTCAACAAGGACGGCAAGCAGTGGTGGGACGGCACCGCCCTGTTTTATGTGCTGCAGTGCGACTGGGCCCGCTTCGACGGCCGCCCGCTCGTCCTATGGCTCGGGGTCGACGCGACAGCGTGGGCCAGCTGGTCCGTGCGCGCATGGGAGACCCTGTTCCCGCTGGTCACCCTCGGCCTGATCCTCCGATTCGCCGCCCGCGAGCGCCTGCCAACACCCCGCGCCGCACACTGGCTGTGGCCCGCGTTCGGCGCTTCCGCACTACTCGTGATCACGGCCTTCGCCGATCATCACCCGCGACGGGATCTCGACGCGTCCGCCCTGGTCGCGCTCGGCTGGTGGATCACATGGATCCTGGTCGTCATCCTCGCGATCTTCCGCACCCGCATGCTGACCGTCCTCGATCCGTGGCTGCTCGGACGTCGCGTCTGGCTGACCGGCGCCTTGCTGTTCACTGCCGGCCTGGTGCTCACCCTCAACGTCGGCGCGTTCCCGCTGGCGACGCTGACCCTGACCCTCGCGTTGTTCCGCGGTGAGGAGATCGCCGGCCTCGTCGCCCGCCTGCGCGGCCGCCCTGCGATCCTCTGCGAGGACCCGACCCTTCCGCACCTCCACCACGACGGCGCCGCCCTGCCCGCGTCGGTCCTTGCAAGCATCGCCGCCGTCCTGTTCATCGGCGCCGCGGCCGACGTCGCCGACGCCCCGACATGGACGTGGCGCTGGGTCGTGCTCGCCGCGGCCGTCCTACTGCTGATCCTGGGCCTGCGTACGCGACCTGTCCGCGAGGATATCTCGCACGGGCCCTGGGCGTACGGCCCGCTCGGCCGCCTGCTCGTCGGCTCGCTGTGCGCCGTCCACCTGACGGCGCTCGCCGTGAACAGCGTGCCGAACTGGCCGAAGCTCGACGAGCTGCGCCGGGCGCTGCGCCGCCCGACCATCTGGTGGCTGCGCGTCTCCGGCATGTACCAATACTGGGAGATGTTCGCGGGCGGCGGCGGCCGCGACAACGCCGCCCTGATCACCCGGGTCGTCGACGCCGACAGCGGCGAACACGTGAACATCAGCCACCTGCCGCATCCGTTCGTCGTGTGGAACTCGCGCCGCAACAAGCTCTACGCAAACACCCTTCGCGGCAAGAACCATCGGCTCTGGTATGCCCGCGCCATCTGCCGCCAGTTCGCCCGCGACCACGGCGGCCGCACCCCGCTGCAGGTCGACTTCATCAAACGCGAGGCGAGCATCCGCCCGCCCGCGGAGGACGTCCTGCCCGATCGCCTGGCCCGTTTCGAGGTCGACGCTGTCGATACACCGCTGCAGACCTTCGATTGCCGCCAGGAGCCCCACGCCCAACTCCCCGCCGACCTGCGCGCGCGCCTCGGCCTCCCGCCGCCCGACGTCACGTTCGTCCCGCTCCCCGCCGGTACGTCGTGGCCGACCACCCGCGACAAGCAGGGCCCATTGTGGCCATACGACGAGTGGCTCGCGCTGCTCGCCATCACCGCTCTGCTCCGGCGCTGGCGTCACGGCGGCTCGCCGGGCGACCTTAAAGGCCAGGTCGCGCGTGCCGGCTAACTGGGGTGACAGCGGTCCGGGGGAGGTCTACGCTGCCCCGGGTGACGCGCGCGTTCGTCCTCGCCGCTCTCGCCCTCGCCGCCTGCGGGGACACCGCTACCCCGCCCGGGTCGTCCGGGCCGGGGATCACGAGCGTGTCGGAGACGACGAGCGGCAGCTCGACGAGCGGCGATGCGTCGTCCAGCAACCCCGCGGACAACTCCGCCGGCAGCTCGGACAGCTCGAGCACCCACATCCGCCATGACGTCGGGACCGTGATGGACTTCGGGTCGGGTCAGCCGCCGGGCTGCCAGGGCAAGGTCGACATCCTGTTCGTGATCTCGCGCCTGCCCACGATGGGGACCGAGCAGACCCAGCTCCTGGCGAGCTTCCCGGGCTTCATCGACACGATCGAGCAGAAGCTCGCGGGCTTCGACGTCCACATCATGACCGCGAACCCGGACGGCCGTTGGCCCGGGGAAGACGTGTGTGACGGTGGCGGGCTCTGCATGGACTACTGGCCGACCTGCGGTCCTACCGCGGAAGGCTACGACTGCCTCACCTACCCCGACCTCATGACCGAGTGCGACAAGGTGCTCGGCGCCGGGCTGACCTTCAACACGGGCGGGGACGCGGCGAACAAGCTGTGCGACCTCTACGACGGGCACCGCTACATCGTCAGCGGCGAGCCGGACATGGCGGGCGCGTTCGTGTGCATCGCCAAGGTCGGCACGTCGGGAGGCGACCCGCCGCTCGGCGACGCGATGATCGCCGCGATCTCGCCCGAACTCAACGGCCCGGGCGGCTGCAACGAGGGCTTCCTGCGCGAGGACGCGTTGCTCGTCGTCGTGTTGATCTCGGACGTCGCCGACATCAAGTCAAAGTCCTACGCCAAGACCCAGTACGAGGCGATCGTCGCGGCCAAGGGCGACCCGAGCGCGGTCGTCATGCTTGCGGTCGTGCCGCAGCCGTACCAGGACGGCGATCCCATGATCCCGGGCTGCACGTACGACATGCCGCCCCTCGACTTCGGGGATTTGCTGTCGAGGTTCCCCTACACTGCGTTCGGCGACACATGCGCGACGAGCTACGCGCCGTTCTTCGACGTGGCCGTGGGCAAGATCAGCGAGGCGTGCGAGAGCTTCGTCCCGCAGTGACCTGCATGCGCGGCGTCAGCCGTGGATCAGCGTGATCCGGGCCTGCGTCTCACCGTTGACGGTGATGTAGCCCGCCGGGAAGATGCGATCGTAAGCGTCGCGGACGATGCCGAGCGCCTCCGAGGGTCCGACGCCGGGGTACCAGTGTTCGAACGTGAACGGGCCGAGTACGTCGACCTTGCGGCCGAACACGTAGCCCCGCAGCTTGCCGTTCTGCGTCACCGCGCCCGCGACGAGTGCGCGGCCCTGACTGTCGAGCGCGACGTCGCTGCCGTAGGCGAGGCCGTCGACCGTAGTTTCGTGCGGGGCCCATGCCCGCGTACCGTCGAACCCGTAGCGCGAGGTCTGGATCTGGTATTTCGAGCAGGTTTGGTCGCAGCGGTAGCCGGTGACGACCACGCCCTCGGGGTGCAGTGCGGCGCCGAAGAACGCGCTGTTTGGCCAGCCGTTCTCGAGCGGCGCGACAACCACAGGGGCGGCCAACGCGGCGGTGTGGACGTTCATCGGCACGAGGATGCCGCGAAGGAACAAGTCTTGGTTCCCCTCGTCGTGCCGTCCCTTGCTTATGCCGACGACCCACGCGACGTCCCCGGCGATCACGACGTCGTTGGCGAGGTCCAGGAACTCGTGTGGGGGGTCGTCGGGTTCCTGGACGTAGTCGTACGTGTCGCCGAGCGTCTGCAGGCCCGCGGCATCGATCCGCCAGTAGGCGATGTCCCAGTCGCCCATCACCCCGGCGAGACCCACCGCGAAGCAGCCGCCCTCCGCGTCGACGGCGAGTCCCCGGACGACGCGACCCGCTGTGCCCTCGATCTCGATCCCGGTCGCGTGGCCGTCCGCGTCGAGTAGGACGATCCGCGGGCGCTGGTCCTTGCCCGGCGGCCGCACGTTCATAGCGACCCACATGCGCCCATCCGGTAGCACCGCGACGTCGACCGCGCTGCCCTCGCGCGGGTCAAGCGTGATCGTCTTCTCGGGCCACAGCTCCGCGCCGGTGACGCCTGACCGCTTGCGGATTGTCGGCCGCGGTACGCCGCCCACCTTGGTCTGGCCGACCTCGATCAAGTCTCCCTCCGGGGTGACCGCCACGCGGTTCGTGCGGCTCCCGTCCGGGCCGGCGAGCGACCACGCCTCCGTCCCCGGCGCGGGTGTCGTGACCGTGTAGCCGTCCGGTTTGCTGACCGCGTGCGGGCCTTGCTTGGCCGTGACGATGACGTCGTGCCAGCCGTCGTCGATTGCCCCGAGCACCGGCAGCTCGCCGGTGAAGAGGCCGCCACCCTCGTCGATCAGCGAGCCCGCGTCGACGCCGTCGAGCGTGACAGACACGGAGCCCGTGTGCTCGGTGTACACCGTGATCGGCACAGGGCCGGCGACGTAGACGAAGTCCGGCAAGTCGATGTTGGAGATCGTCGGCTTGTCGCCGTCCCCCACCGGCGGGCTGTCCGCGCCGGTCTCCTCGCCGGTGTCCGTCGTGGGGTCGGACGGCGGCGCGCCCGTGTCGGTCGCGCTCGCGTCTGCGGTGTCGCCTGACGCGTCGGCGCCATCGCTGCCAACGGGGCCCGTGCTCGTCGGCTGGGCCTCGCCCGCCGTCCCTGCATCGCCGCCGCTGTTGTCGCTGCTGTCGTCGCTGGTGTTGCTGGCGAACTTCTCCTGCTGTTCCAGGAAGGTGTCGTACTCGGGCATGTGGCAGCCGAGCGCGAGGGGGAGTGCGACGAGGGAAACGCGGCGCATGACGCAGACAGTAGCGGATCGAACGAAACCGCGCATTTCAAAACCTCCCCTGCAGAACGAGCCCGCCGATGCCCCCGCCGCCCCAGGGCGCGAGCGCGGCGCGGGTCGATCGGCGCTTCACCGCGAGCAGGACAGCCCCGGTCACGACGAGCGCCCCGCCGGTCACGCCGAGCGCTGCCGCGGCGACTGTCGTTGTCGTGAAGCGGTCGTGCAGCGCGTCCGCCTGTCGGATCTCGGTGTCGGTCGCGGGGCGCATCGCGGTCGCGGCGTTGAGGTCCGCCAGATCGCCGCGGGCGTCGACGCGGACGGCGAGGAGCGCGGCCATCGGCGCGAACATCACGAGGCCCGGGACCAGCGTCCCCACCCCGGCCTGCAGCCTTCGCCGATCGTGTCGATCGACCGGGCGGATCGGCGGGGGCTCGGGTTTCGGCGTGACCACGACGGCCCCGCGGTCCGGAGGGCTCGGCGGCGGGCTCCCCTGGGCCGGCGCCGGGGGCGGCGCCCCCTCGCAGCGTTGCGAGCCGAGGCCCTGCCTGGCTTCCTCCCGGAAGTCGGACGCGGCGGCCGACAGGCGAAGCGGGAGGGCTTCGCGCCCGAGTACATGGTCTGCGGCAGCGACGAGGCGGCACAGGTGCACCGCGTCGCCCGTGCGTTCGTGGGCGGCCCTGCGTCCCTGCGCGACGAGCATGAGCAAGTCCTCCGCGTCGTCAGCGTCCCCCGCCTGGCGTAGCCTCTTCTCGGCCAGCTCCGTGGCGGCGACGAGGCTGCCGAGCGGCTCGGGCGATGTCGTGAGCGTCGGATCGCCAGCGACGATCGCGGCGTAGATCGCATCGTTGTCCGCCGCAGGGGACAGCGGCGCCGGGGTGGCGTCGGGGCCTGCAAGCGCAAGGACCAGCACGGAGACGAGGGCGGCCATGGTCCACATGTACCGCACCCGCGGGGCCGCCGGAAGATCCGAGGGGACACCAGGGGTCTCCTGCGGCCTATCCTTATGGCACGCTAGGAGGCGATGGACAGCTCACCCACACCTGCCACCGACCGAGCGCCGAACACGGGCTGGCGCGTCCACAAGGAAGTGGGCGCCGACATGATCGGCGAGCTGATCGCCGGGCGTCACCGCATCATCCGCCGGCTCGCCCGGGGCGGCATGGCGGACGTGTTCTTGGCGAAGGACATGACCCGTCGGTGCCACGTAGCGATCAAGCTCCTCCGCTCGCGGCCGCCCGAGGCGCACCGCCGGTTCAAGGTCGAGGCCGAGATCCTAAGCAACCTCCAGCACCCGAACATCGTCCGCGCCATCGAGATCGGCGAGACCTTCGACGGTCAGCCGTTCATGGCGCTCGAGCACATCGACGGCGAGCCGCTGTCTGGTCGCCTCGCACGCGGCCCGCTGCCGTGGCGCGAGGTCGCCAGGCTCGGGGTCCAGGCCGCCGACGCGGTCCACGCGATGCACGTCGCCGGGATCGTCCACCGCGATCTGAAGCCCGACAACATCATGGTGACGGCGGGCGAACGCACTGCGATCAAGCTCATCGATCTCGGGCTCGCCAGCGTCGGCGCGTCGTTCCACGACGCGCAGGACGCCCGCTTCACGCCCGACCCGCCCGCGCGGCACCAGACACAGCTCGGGCACCCGATCGGGACGCCGCCCTACCTGCCGCCCGAGGCGGGGGAGCTCCCGGCCGATCCGCGGCTGGACGTCTACTCGCTGGCGGCGACGCTGTATCAGCTCTGCACACAGCTCCTGCCCCAAGACGCGGGCGGCCGTACGATCCGCGACGCCTGCCCCGGGAGCGACGCGCCGGACGACCTATCGCGGCTCCTGCAAGCCGCGCTCGCGCACGATCCGAACGAACGTCTACCATCCGCGGATCACCTGCGACGCGGGCTCGAGGCCATCCTCTCCGCCCACCCGGAGAGCGGCCCGCGGCACCTGTACGGCGGCAGCTACGACCTCCTCGAGGTCCTCGGCGTGGGCGCGAGTGCGGTCGTCTACCGCGCGTCGGATCGCGAGCTGTCGCGCGAGGTCGCCGTCAAGGTCCTGCGCGACGGAGCGACGATCGACGACGACGTGATCCGCTTCCGCCGCGCGGCGAAGGTACTGTCCGCGCTGCATCACCCGAGCATCCCGCCGATCTTGCACTCCGGCGCGCACGCGGGGCAGCGATTCGCGGTCACGGGGCTGTGCAACGGCTCTCCCGCGACGAACTACGTGCGCCCACAAAGCCACCTGCGGCCGGACGAGGTTCTCGCGGTCGGCCTACAACTCGCCGGGGCGCTCGCCGCCGTGCACGCTGCCGGCGTCGTCTACCGCGACCTGCACCCGGGCAACGTGCTGATCGCCCGCGGCGACACGCCCCGCGCGTGGATCTTCGACTTCGATCAAGCGCAGGTGTCGCCGGCGTTCTACGCCGCGCTGACCGAGCGGTGGGCGACGCCGCCGGAGGAGCGGCAGGAGCCGCGGCAGGAGAAGCGCCTGCAGGGCATGGACTACGCCTCGCCCGAAGTGCGCGGCGGGGCGGCCTTCACGACCGCGAGCGACGTCTACGCGCTCGGCCTCCTGCTCTACCGCCTGCTGACCGGACTGCGGCCGTTCCCCGCCGCGGGCGGCGACGCCGTGCCGGCGCGCAAGGTGTGCCCCGCCTGTCCCGCCGGACTCGAGGGCCTGCTGCTGTCGATGCTGAGCCCGACAGCCAACAGGCGCCCGACGCTGGCCGCGGTGCTGCGCGCCCTGGAGGACGAGGAGGCCGAGCTCGCCGCGGAGGTCGCTCCCAGGCGCGAGGACGCCAGCGAACGCGACCCCGACGCGAGGCCCGCGCCCGTGATCGACGAGCGCGAGCCGGTCGCCAACACCGCGGCCTCTCCCGCCGCCGACGACGCGGTGCAGGCCACCGCGCTCGACAAGCCCGAGGCGGCGTACGTTGCCGACGTAGTGCCCCCGGCGGACACCATCGCTGCCGAACCCCCGGCAGCGTTCGTCAGCGCGACGGACGGTGCAGTAGCCACGACCACGGCGGACGCGGGGGCCGCGTTGAGCGGCCGGCGTGATACGACCCCGCCAGCGCCCCGTCGACGGCTTGCGACGGCGTTGGCGCTCGGTCTCACGGCAGTCGTGAGCCTTGCGATCGGGCGCGCGACCGTGCCACATGCGGCCAACGTGACCGACGCGCCGCCCTCTACGCAGGCAACGAACGAGGCCGACAAGCACGTCCCGGCGCCGCTGATCGACGAGCGGACGGCGCCGATTCCGGGCAGCGCTCCGCCGCCGTCGGCGCCACCCCCGGTGCCACCACCCGTCCCGGACACGTCGTCACCTCCCGCCGGGACACCGAAGCGCGAGGCAGGCCCACGAGCACGGCGTGAGCCCGTGTCGCTGTCCGAGGCGACGGTGGCGGCCGAGCGCGCCTTGCCTCTCCTCCGCGCCTGCTCCGATGTACCGCGCCGCGTCACCGCAGACCTCGACCTCGCCCGTGGCCACGCCACCGTGACGGCGCTGAATCTCCACGCCCCTGCGCCCGACGATCCTCGCTACGGCTGGCATGCCTGCGTCCAGCGTGTTCTCGAAGACGTCCGATTCCCTGCGAGCGACACTGCCGGCCACGTGCAGGTCCGGTTGACCGTTCGGTGATAGAGCTGGGATGCCCCGGACCCGCCGCCGGGGTGCGCCGACCAACGTTCTGGCGCCGCGTGGCGCCCGGGCCGCCCGCCGGCCTGCACGGACCTATCACTGCGCTATACTCGCGCGATGTTTCGCCGAGCCTCACTGTTGGTCGCGCTTTTTGTTGGGCCGCTCGCCTGCGGAGAGGAGGCCGTCCCCGGGTCCGAGCTGTGGCAGACGCGGATGGATGCGTATGCGTACCAACTCGCGGTTGCGGATGACGGGGCGGTGTACGTCGCGGGGCACGACGACGGTGGGGTCTCGGTGCACAAGTTAGCGAGTGACGGGTCGCTGCTGTGGACGCAAGTGGACGATCCGGAGCTATGGGCCAATGACGTGGCGGTCGGTGAGGACGGCGGGATCTACGTCGTCGCAAGCGACTGGTTCGGGCCCGGTGAGGGGCGTGCCATTTACCGCTACGACCCCAACGGGGCGCTGGTGTGACGGCTCGACGACGCCTCCTTGCCCGTCAGTGCGGTTGCGCCGGCGCCGGGCGGGGGAGTGTTTGTCGGGGGTGGTTCGCCGGCCAGATTCGTGCGGCTCGACGGCGATGGCGAGGTCGTGTGGGCTGCGGATGAGCCGACGTTGACGGGCGGTGTCTCGGGGTTAGCGGCGCGTGGCGACGGCTTCGTGGCGACGGGAATCGATACGACATGGTGGGTGCACGCACGGGACGGTGCGGGCGCGGCGGCGTGGACGGCGGACCTCGGCCCGGCGCCGGCATCCGGCCCGCGGGTGCCGATCACGGTCGATGAAGCCGGCCAGGTGCTCGTAGGCAGCATGACGCAGAACGATCCGGCCGGACGAGGATATGTGGCGACGCTGACGGATGATGGCGAGGTTCTGGAGGTGCGTGCGGTGGAGACGCCGGTGACAGGGCTGGCGAGCGTCGGCGAGGACATCGTGGTCGCCAACCTCGTGCCGCCCGAGACCGTGCAGTTGCAGCGAGCTGACGGCGAAGTCGTGTGGACGGCGCCGGATGCGGGCGACTGCTGGAAGACGTGGGAAGTGGTCACAGGGCCGGACGCGATCGTCGCGCTGCGTGAGTGCGGGGAGAACAGCGCCCAAGTCGTGGCACTGCATCCGTGACAGTACTGAACCTCATCATGCCTGTCCTTTGGGACAGATACCAAGCCTTGTGGAGCGCCGCCGCATGTCCTGATCGCCGCTCCTTGGCCGGCTCTGGGGCTGGGTCCTGAACCCCGTCTACTGGCGACCGAGGCCGCGATGCGCGACGACGCGATCCCATGAGCGTCTCGAAAATTCGTACCGAATCTGTCGCGATCTTGGTGGTTTCCGAGGCAACCCCTCATAAACGGGCCCGCAGGTGGGTCTAGCGCCTGGTGTATTCGACATCACCAA